>CAWCGJ010000044.1:0-186361 GCA_963795055.1 uncultured Actinomycetota bacterium | reverse complement strand
GAGGAGCAGGCCGAGGCCGGCCATGGTCACGCAGGCGAGCGGCACGAACGTCACGATGATCCACCAGTGCAGCGACAGGTGCGCGTGCACCCCGGGCGCGTGCACGACTGAGGCCATCGGCAGCACGATGATCGCCGACAGCAGGCCCTGGGCCGCGCCGGAGAGCACCTTGGCCATGGCCACCAGCCAGATCGGGCACGGCGCCTGGACCCGGTCCTCGATCTCCCGGGTGAAGCCGAACTCCTGCGCCATGGCCAGGGCGATCGACTGTACGCCCTGGAACATGACCGAGATCCCCACCACGCCGGGCACCAGGATCGTGGCGAAGGCGGACTGCTCCGCGGGGCTGCGCCCGCCGATGCCCTGCCCGATCTTCGGGAACACGTACAGGAACACGAAGCAGAGCAGGAATGGCTGGATGATCGTGCGCAGCACGAACTCCCAGAGATGCTTGCGCAGGACCACGACGTCCCGCAGCATCAGCGCGCCGAGCGCGGTCCAGCTGGCCGCGGCCACGGAGCGGGTGGGACCGCCGCCGATCCGCTGCTCTCCGCCGGCGGGCGCCTGGGTGGTCGTCGGTGTCGCCGCCATCAGTCCCGCAACTCCTTGCCGGTGAGGTTGATGAACACCGTCTCGAGGCTGGGCTCGGCGACCGAAAGGTCGGCCAGGTCGAACCCGCCGCGTTCCGCGGCCGTGACGACGCGCGGGATCAGCCGGTCGCTGCCCTGGACGTGCAGTTGCACGCCGCCGTCCACGATGCGGGTGCGGGTGACCCCGTCCACGTCGGCGGCCAGCGTCTCGGCCAGACGGCCGATGTCGCCGGTGGCCTTTACCGTGACCACCGTGTCCGCGTCGATGCTCTGCTTGAGCGCGGCCGGGGTGTCCAGCGCCAGGATCTTGCCGTGATCCATGATGGCGACCCGATCGCAGAGCCGGTCGGCCTCCTCCATGTAGTGGGTGGTGAGCAGGATGGTCTGGCCTGCGCGGTGCAGTTCCCCGAGCAGGTCCCACAGCGCGAGCCGACTCTGCGGATCGAGCCCGGCCGTCGGCTCGTCCAGGAACAGGACCGACGGGCGGTGGAAGATGGCCCGCGCCACCATGAGCCGCTGCGCCATCCCGCCGGACAGCGCGTATACCGACGCCTTGGCCCATCGGGACAGCTGGAACTGCTCGAGCAGCTCGTCGGCGATGCGCCGGGACGCCTTCGCCCCCATGCCGAACAGCCGGCCGTGGAAGTAGAGGTTCTCCCAGACGGTGAGCTGGCGGTCGAGCGTGTTCTGCTGCGAGACGATCCCGCTCAGCTGCTTGGCCAGGGCCGGGTGCGCCGCAACGTCCACCCCGGCCAGCAGCGCGCGCCCGGAGGTCGGCACCACCCGCGTGGTCAGCATGCCCGCGGTCGTGGTCTTGCCCGCGCCGTTCGGCCCCAGCAGGCCGAAGATCTCCCCCGCCCAGACGTCCAGGTTGAGCCGGTCCACCGCAGCGAAGTCCGTCCCCGGGTAGACCTTGGTCAGGTCCTCGGTGTGGATGACCCCGTCCGCCCGGCCGTCCAGCCGCGGCTGCGCTCGTCGACGCTTGTGCAGTGCTCATCGCCCCCACATCGTAACGTTAGCCGGGGACACTACTCGGCCCGCAGCAGCGCGGCGGGCCGCGGGCGGCAGCAGGGCGGAGTTCACGTCGTCGAACTGGTCCACGAGGACGAGGGGGGATCCGCGATCCCGGTGACCACGAACGTCGAATAACCGGCGGGTACCTCGGTGCCCGTCCGCAGGTTCATCCGGGTGAACTGATAGGTCACCCGGCCGCCCACGCCGACGCCGAACAGCCGGGCCAGCCCCGGCGTCAGCCCGATCTCGTCGGTGGCGTCCGGGCGGGGCAGCCGGCCCGCCAGTAGTACAGGGCCGCGTTCACGCCCGCGCCACTGGCGTTGCGGCGGGTCCGGTCATGAGGCTCATTCTCTTCTGGCGGCGCGGTTCGCGCGGGCCGGGCGGTACCACAAAGCCGGGGAAGCCAGCACCACCACGGCCGCGCCGCAGGTGGCAGCGAGCCTGCCGCTGCCGTTTACTTGGAATCATGACCGACGGGCCTGTGTTCACCTCGCGCCTGTCCGGCCTGCCGCTGCTGGACAGCGACGGCTTGGCCATCGGCCGGGTCCGGGACACCGTGATCCTGCCGACCGCCGGCGGCGAGCCGCCCTGGGTCACCGGGCTCGTGGTGACGTGGCAGCGGCGCCAGATCTTCGTCAACCTGGGGCGGGTCGCGGAGATCTCCATCGACGGCCTGCACCTGCGCGGCGGCACGGTCGACCTGAGGCGGTTCAGCCAGCGCACCGGGGAGATCCTGGCCTCCGGACTGTACGGCCAGCCCGCGGGCACCGGGACCGTGCTGGACGTCGGCATCGTGCCCTCCGAGCACCGGCGCGCGGGCTGGGAGGTCTCGGTCCTGGCCGTCGGCCAGGGGCGGATCCTGGGCCTGGGCGTGCGGCACCACTCCACGGCCATCGAGCCGTGGGACAAGTACCCCGAGCTGTTCAAGGCGGGCGATCTCGCCGAGCAGCTGGTCCAGTTGCGGGAGATGAGCCCGACCGATCTCGCCAACGCGGTGGAGGAGCTGCCGGACGTCAGGCGGCGGCAGCTGGTCGAGGTGCTGCAGGACGAGCAGCTGGCCGACGTGCTCCAGGAGATGCCCGAGCAGGACCAGGTCCGGCTCCTGGCCGGGCTGGGCCTGGAGCGCAGCGCCGATGTCGTCGAGGAGATGGAACCCGACGACGCCGCCGACCTGCTCGCCGAGATGCCCTCCGAACAGCGGGAACGGCTTCTGGCCGCGATGGAGACGGTCCAGGCCGACGACCTGCGCCGGCTCCTGCGTTACGACGCGACCACGGCCGGCGGGCTGATGACCTCGCAGCCGCTGATCGTGGCGCCCGACGCGCCGGTCGCGGAGGTGCTGGCCCAGATCCGGCAGCCCGAGATAGCGGCCACCGGCGCCGCGCAGGTCTACGTGTGCGAGCCTCCCACGATCACCCCGACCGGCCGCTTCCTCGGCACCATGGGCTTTCAGGAGCTGCTGCGCCAGGCCCCGTCCGCTACCGTCGGCGAGTGCATCGAGGAGAGCGGCTTCGTCCGCCCGGAGCTGTCCGAGAAGGAGGTGGCCCGGCGCATGGCCGCGTACAACCTGATTGGCGTGGCCGTCTGCGACGAGGACGGCCGCCTGCTCGGCGCGATCACCGTCGATGACGTCCTGGACCGTATCCTGCCCTCCGGCTGGCGAAAGAGTGAGACCACATGAGTACGCAGATGCTTCCGGCCCGCCGCTTCTTCGGCAACCGCTCAGACCTGACCGCTCCCCGGGGTACCGGGCCGCTCATGGGCTCCCGGTACGACGCGGACGCCTTCGGGGCGGTGTCGGAGAAGGCCGCCCGGTTTCTCGGCACCGGCCGTTACCTGGTGGGCCAGAGCGTGTTCGTCGTCCTCTGGCTCATCCTCAACACGATCGGGATCATCGGGCACTGGGATCCCTATCCGTTCATCCTGCTCAACCTGGCGTTCTCGACCCAGGCGGCCTACGCGGCGCCGCTGATCCTGCTGGCCCAGAACCGGCAGGATGACCGGGACCGGGCCAGCATCGAGCGTGATAGAGAGGTGGCGGCCCGGACCCAGGCTGACACCGAGTTCCTGGCCCGGGAGCTCGCGGCCGTGCGCCTCACGCTCGCCGACGTGGTGACGACCGAGGACCTGGACGACCGGCTGACCCGGCTCGAGCTGCTCATGGTCAGCGGGAAGCCGCCGGGCCCGCCGCCCGGCCGGGCCAACTCGCACCGGCCGCGGGACGACCGCTAGGCCGAGGGGTACGCCGACTCCCCATGACCAGGGCCCGGCGGCGGATCGCGGCTGGCCGGGCTGCGGCCCGTTGTGTAATGATCTCCAGTCTCTACTATCTACGTGCGTAGATAGTAGAATGGCTCGGGCCGGGAAAGGCAGCCGCGCCCTATGCTGGCGGCGAGGATGCGGAGGCGGCGTGTACGGGTTCGGTGACCTGGAAGCGGTGATCATGCACCGGGTGTGGGATCACGACGGCCCGGTGACCGTGCGGGAGCTGTTCGACGAGCTGCAGCGGGAGCGGGTCATCGCCTACACGACGGTGATGACCACCATGGACAACCTGCACCGCAAGGGATGGCTGGCCCGGGTCAAGGAGGGGAAGGCGTACCGCTACTCGGCGACCGCCAGCCGGGAGGAGTACAGCGCGCGGCTGATGCGGGAGGCCCTGGACGACGGCGGGGACACCCAGGCGGTGCTGAGCCACTTCGTGGCCCAGATGGACGGCGAGGAGTCCGAGGTGCTGCGCGCGGTGGTGCGCCGGCTGGCCGGCGGGGAGCCCCGGTGAGGCCGGCCCTGCTGCTGTTCGGCTACGCGCTCGCCGCGGCGTGGTGGGCGCCCGCGCTGCTGTCGCGGCTGACCGCACGCGGCGTCAGTCCCCGGCTGGGGCTGGCCGCGTGGCTGACCGCGATGGCCAGTGCGCTGGTGTCGGCGGCGGCGGCCCTGGTTTTCCTGGTCCGGGCCGCGGTGGACGGCTGGAACCGCCTGGCCGAGGTCGTCTGCCGCTCGGTCGCCGGGCACGCCTGCGCCCAGACCGTGTACTCCAGCGCGGCCTTCGAGCTCGTCCTGGCGGTGATAGCGGTCATCGCGGCGCTGGCCACCGCGTGGCTGGCCTGGCGCTGCGGGCGCCGCGTGCAGCAGGCCCGGCGGCAGACCCGCGCGCACGCCGAAGTCGCGCGCATCGCCGGCCGCACGCTGCCGGGCGTCACCGCGGCCGTGGTGCTCGACGCCCCGCGGCCCGCCGCATACTGCGTTCCGGGCCGGCCGGGCACGATCGTGCTCACCAGCGGGGCCCTGGCCCTGCTCGATCCGGCGCAGCTCGCCGCGGTGCTCGCCCACGAGCGGGCCCACCTGGCGGGCCGCCATCACCTGCTGATCGCGCTCACCCGGGGCCTGGCCGCCGTGTTCCCGGAGGTGCCGCTGTTCACCCAGGGGCCGCAGAACGTGACCCGGCTGGCGGAGATGTGCGCCGACGACGCGGCGACCCGGCACAGCGGCCGGCGCATATTGATGGCGGCGCTGCTGGTGATGGCGACCGGCGCGGCGGTGCCGGCTTCGGCCCTGGGCGTCATGGCCTGCGCGGTCACGGCCCGCCTGCAGCGGCTCGCGGAAGCTCCCGTGCGGGCCCGCCATGCCCGCTACGGCCTGGCGCTGACGGGCGTGATGCTGCTGCTGGCCGGCGCGCCCTGCCTGCTGGCGCTCACCCCGGCTTGACCGCCCGCAGCTGTAGGAACAGGGGGATGCGCCGCCAGCGCCCGGCGGCCGGATCGCGGGCCATGACGTGGCCGGGCGGGGCCTGGCCCGGGCAGCAGGTCCAGGAACGGCGGCAGGTTGATGTCCTCGTGGGAGTGGTCAAGGCGTGGCGTGCGGGCCAGTCTCGCCCAGTTCTGCGCCTCAGCCTCCCAGCCTTCCCGCATGGTCACCCGGGAAGCTTGTCATGGCTCTGGGCGGCGCCGGTGCCGGCTCGCGGCCGCGGTCTCCTCTTACCCGCCCGGCAGGCCTCGACCGCGTCCGTCAGCCAGGCCTCGTAGGCCCCTGGGCTTCGACTGGCAGTTCGCCGGGCCGCCGCTGCTGCCGACCGGCGCTCTTCTCCCGGCGGCGCAGGTTCCGTGACCGCCGCCGCCCCTTGACTTTGTACTGCAAAGTAGACTAGCTTTGCAGTACAAAGTCAACGCGGAACGGACACGGCTAGCGCTCAGCATCAGGTCCACGCCGCGGCGGTCAGGCCCCGCCTCAGCACCGCAACGGAGGAGACATGAACGCCTACTACCAGACTCACCCCATCGGAGTGCTGTACCTACTCGTCGTGCTGGGCTGGTACGCCATGGAGATCATCCAGTTCACCCTGCAACGGCAATGGCGGGCGGCGGCGACCAGGACCGGCCCGCGCAGCTACTGGCCCGCCTTCTGGCCGTGCATGGCCGTCGCGACCGCCACGCTGTTCCTGGCGCCGCACATCGCGCCGGCCGCGGCGATCGCCCATCCCGCCGCCGGCTTCGCCATCGGCATGGTGATGCTGGTGACCGGGGTGGCCGTGCGCATCTGGTCGTTCCAGGCGCTGGGCGAGTACTTCACCTTCACCGTCAAGGTCAGCCCTGACCAGCCGGTCATCACCACCGGGCCCTACCGCCTGCTGCGCCATCCCGGCTACGCCGGAGGCCTGCTGGCCACGATCGGGATCGGCGTGATGTGGGGGAACTGGGTCAGCCTGGCCACCCTCACCGTGCTCCTGCTGGGGTTCATCATCTGGCGCATCCGCACCGAGGAGAGGGCGCTGCTGGCCACGCTGGACGGCAGGTACCGCGCGTACGCCGCGCGGCACAAGCGCCTCGTCCCGCTCGTCTGGTGACGTGATCGAGGCCCGGCCCGGCAATGAAGCCGTCGAGGGACATCGACCTGTTCACGACGACCTTGCCGCTCATCTCACCACCGCCACCGCGGCCAGCGCTTCGCGGCCATGGGATCATGACTCCCCGGCGACAGGCGCGTGGATCTCCCAGACGTTGCCGTCCGGGTCCTTGAGGTGCGCGCAGCGCAGGCCCCAGGGGCGGTCTTCCGGCGCGCGGATGAACTCCACGCCCTCGCCCTTCAGCTCCTCGTAGGCCGCGTCGACGTCCCCGACATCGGTGGCCATCACCAGCCGCGCGCCGCGCGCCGGCTCGTGGTCCACGTCCGCCTGGCTGAGCAGGCCATCGGCGATGTCCTGGCTGATCAGCATCAGCCCGTCGGAGCCGATCTTGAAGTAGGCGTCAACCCCGTCCTCCCCGTGCACGTACTCCAGGCCCATGACGTCCCGGTAGAAGTCACGTGCCCGGCCAAGGTCGCTGACGAACAGCACGTTCATATAGCCGTCGAACTTGATTGCCACAGCCGCGTCTCCTGTTCTGTCGCCGGGCTTTGTCCCACGGTCCGCAGTGATGACGTTACGGGTGCCCGGATCTCATCGGCCGGCGAGCGGCCCTGGCCGTGGTCTGGGATACCTCAGCCGTCGGCCCGGGCTATGCCTACCGGGCAGGACACGCCTGTGCCGTGGTCGGGGCAGTATCCGTACGGATTCTTGGTGTCGGAAAGGTACTGCTGGTGGTACTCCTCAGCGAAGTAAAACTCCGACGCGGGAACTATTTCCGTGGTGATCTCCCGGTACCCGGCCTCGGCCAGCCTCTTGGCGTACGCGTCGCGCGACTCCTCCGCCTGGGCCCGCTGCTCCGGCGAGTGGTAGAAGATGACCGAGCGGTACTGGGTGCCGCGGTCATTGCCCTGCCGCATCCCCTGGGTCGGGTTGTGGTTCTCCCAGAACGCCTTGAGCAGGTCTGCGTACGAGACCTTGGCCGGGTCGAAGACCACCCGGACCGTCTCGGCGTGCCCGGTCCGGCCGCTGCAGACTTCCTTGTACGTTGGGTTCGGCGTGTGGCCGCCCTCATAGCCCGCCGCGGTGGTGTACACGCCGGGTATCTTCCAGAACAGCTTCTCCGCGCCCCAGAAGCAGCCGAGCGCGAACTCCGCCACGCTGGTGCCCTCCGGGTACGGCGGCCGCAGCGGCGTGCCGAGGACCTCGTGGCGCTCGGGCACCGGCATCGGCTCGGACCGGCCGGGCAGTGCCTCCTCCGCGCTGACCATCCGGCTCTTGCGGAAACCGAATACGCTCACGGGTGCCTCCTATCGCAAAACCTCCCGGGCGCCAGCGCGGTCACGGCGCCGCGGCCCCAGGTTCCAGTCAAGCTGATTTGTCCGCGGAAGCGAACAGACGACGGAGCACCGGAATTCCCGGCCTGACCCGTATGGGTCCCATAGGCAACCGTGATAGCAGTGCTGCCCCGGTCCGCGCATGGCCCCGGGCTCGGATCACCCGGGACCCCGCCGCGGCCGCCCGGGCGGCCCGGCGCCCCGCCCGGCAGCGCGAGGTTCTCCGCTCCGGCCGGGCCCCGGCCACCCCGCTCAGCCTGGCCTCATGCCCCGGGCGGGTCACAACGGTTACGTAACGGCCGTTGACTAGCGCGGACAGTCATGGTGCCATTCTGTTCAGGCTATGTACGTCCGTTCGCAAAGCGAACGAGCCCCCGTCCGTCGGTGCCGCGGCCGGACGGTCACCGCACGGCGGCGCTCCGCACAGCATGCTTTACCAGGTAAGCAGCAGCACACAAAGCAAAAAGGCGATGAGAGCCCGCACACAAGGCGTTCCGTACGACGTCCCGCGCCGCCACAAGGCTGCACGCTCCTGCGCTTGCCGGCCAGACCTCATAAATCGACGTGATCCTCATATGATGCAACAAGTCTGCCGCGCCGGAATTCAGGTGATGTTAGCCTCACGACGCCGGGCAGCATGCCCGGCAAGAAAGACCACCGGTGTCCCCTCATAGGCGGTCCCGCGCCTGACGGCGCGACCTCATAAGGAGATCGATTACGGATGAGTGACCAGACTGCGCAATCTGACAGCACTAGCCCGGCCGGCAGCAGCCTCAGCCGACGGGGCCTGCTGCGCGCGGCCGGCGCTGGCGCAGCCGTCGTGGGGGCCGGCGGCCTGCTCCAGGCGTGCAGCTCCGGCATCAAGGGCGCCAGCTCGGGGTCGTCCAGCACCAAGGCCATCACGATCGGCTGGATCCACCCGCTGACCGGCTCCCTGGCCGGGTTCGGCGCGCCGGACAACTGGGTGATCTCCAAGATCAAGCAGACCGGCCCGTACAAGAACGGGTTCAAGATCGGCGGCAAGACCTACTCGGTCACCATCAAGTCCTACGACAGCCAGTCCAGCCCCACCCGGGCCGGGGACCTGGCCCGGACGGCCATCCTGAGCGACAACGTGGACATGCTGTTCGCGTCGTCCACGCCGGAGACCGTCAACGCGGTGGCCAGCCAGGCCGAATCGCTCGGCACGCCGCTGATCTGCGCGAACATTCCG
This sequence comes from uncultured Actinomycetota bacterium, assembly GCA_963795055.1. Taxonomy (GTDB): domain Bacteria; phylum Actinomycetota; class Actinomycetes; order Streptosporangiales; family Streptosporangiaceae; genus JASHPR01. The sequence continues at coordinate 177,370 of CAWCGJ010000044.1, read as the reverse complement.
TGGGAGGCCTGGTACCTGAACCTGTTCCCGAAGGGCAACCCGGCCCACGCGACGGAGAAGGCCAAGTACGTGGTGATGTACTTCCTCGGCGCCGAGCACCTGGCCAAGTGCTTCATCCCGATGTGGAACCGGATCCACGCCCAGCTGCACACCAACAAGGTGGTCGCCGCCGCGTTCCCCAACGACTCGGACGGCAACGCGTTCCGCGCGGTGTTCCCGCCGATCGTGACCGCGGCCGGGGTTACAAGTTCGTCATGTCCTCGCCCTACCCCGACGGGACCACGAACTACTCCTCGATGATCTCCCAGTTCAAGGCGGCCGGCGCCGACTTCTTCACGAACGTGCCGCTGCCGCCGGACTTCGCCACCATGTGGAAGCAGTCGATCCAGCAGGGCTTCAAGCCTAAGCTGGCGACCGTGGCCAAGGTGCTGCTGTTCCCGCCCGACGCTTACGCGCTGGGCTCTTCGGTGTACAACGTGGCCACCGACACCTGGTGGGTGCCGACCCTGCCGTGGACCTCCTCGTTCACCGGCGAGACCTGCCAGCAGATGGCCAACGACTTCGAGACGACCACCGGCGGGCAGTGGAACGCGAACATCAGCAACTACGGTCTCTTCGAAGCCGCCCACGCAGCTTTCACGTCGGTGAGCGACCCGCACGACAAGGCTGAGGTGGCCAACGCCATCCACAACGTGAACATCCATTCGCTGGCCGGCCCGCTGGACTTCGCCTCCGGCGGCCCCGCGCCGGGCGTGGCGATCACCCCGCCGGCCGGCGTGCAGTGGCAGAAGGGCACCAAGTACCCGCTCGAGATGCAGATCGTCGACAACACGCTGCTGCCCGAGGCGAAGATCACGGCCGATCTCTTGCCGACCAACACCTGACCGGATGACCGACCCGCTGCTCGAGCTCGACAACGTGACGAAACGGTTCGGCCGGGTCGTCATCGCCGAGGACCTGTCGTTCGCCGTCGACCCCGGGGAGGTAGTCGGGATCGTGGGGCCGAACGGCGCCGGCAAGACCAGCCTGTTCGGCCTCATCTCCGGCGACCTCGCCCCCGGGGCCGGCGACGTCCGCTTCGCCGGGCGCACGGTCACCAAACTGGACGCGGCGGCGCGGTGCAGGCTGGGCATCGGCCGTACCTACCAGGTGCCGCGGCCGTTCGGGGACATGACCGTGTTCGAGAACCTGCTCGTCGCCGCGCAGCAGGGCGGCGGGCTGCGCCGGCGCGCCAGCTATGCGGCGGCGGTCGCGGCGCTGGACCGCTGCGACATGTCCGGCCAGGCCAACGTGCCCGCCGAGCGGCTCGGCCTGCTGCAGCGCAAGCGGCTGGAACTGGCCCGTGCCCTGGCCACGCAGCCCTCGCTGCTGCTGCTCGACGAGGTGGCGGGCGGCCTGACCGACCCCGAGGTCGCCCAGCTGGTGGAGATCGTCCGCGGCGTCAACGCCGAGGGCATCGCGGTGATCTGGATCGAGCACGTGGTGCGCGCGCTCACCCCCGTGGTGAGCCGGCTGACCTGCCTGGCCGGCGGCAAGTTCGTCGGCGACGGCGACCCCGCCGCGGTGCTGGCCGAGCCCGCGGTCCGCGAGGTCTTCCTCGGCACCGACGTCACCGCCGCGCTGGCCGGGGGCTCGCTGGAGGCCCCTGCGCCCGACGGGGAGCAAGGCGAATGATGAGCGAGCCAAAGGGGCGCGACGTCGCCTGGAGCGAGGAGCGAGGAGCGAGGAACGAGCGAAGGAGCGACGAGGGAAGGCGGCGTGTGGAGGGGGACGGGGAGGTGGGTGGGGCCCTGGAGGCGAGCGGGGAAGCACTGCTGGAGGTCCGCGACCTGGTCGTGCACCACGGGCAGCTCCGGGCCCTGGACGGGATCTCGCTCCGGGTGCTCCCCGGCGAGGTCTACGCGATCATCGGCGCGAACGGCGCGGGCAAGTCGACGCTGCTGCGCACGATCGCCGGCCTGCACCACCCGACGGCGGGCTCGGTGCGGTTCGACGGCACGGACGTGACCGGGCTGCGGCCCGAGCGCCGGGCCGCGCAGGGGATCGTCATGGTGCCGGAGGGCAGGCGGCTGTTCGGGTCGCTGTCCGTCGAGGAGAACCTGCAGGTCGGCGCCACGTACGCGCGGCCGGGCCCGTGGACGATCGAGCAGGTGTACGAGGTGTTCGGCTGGATGCGAGAGCGCCGCAAGCAGCTCACCGCCCAGCTTTCCGGCGGGGAGCAGCAGACGGTCGCCATCGGCCGGGCCCTCGTCGCCAACCCCCGCGTGCTGCTGCTGGACGAGCTGTCGCTCGGCCTGGCGCCCGTGATCGTCCAGCGCATCTACGGCATGCTGCCGCAGATCCTGGCGACCGGCGTCACCGTGCTGCTCGTCGAGCAGGACGTGAGCCAGGCCCTGCGGGTGGCGTCGCACATACACTGCCTGCTGGAGGGCCGGACCACCCTGGAAGGCAGGCCCGCCGACGTCACCGCGGACCAGGTCGAGGCCGCCTACTTCGGGCTGGCGGGCGCCGCGCCGACCGGGCCGCCCGGTGAGGGGAGTGACCCGTAATGGCCTGGGTAAACGCCATCATCCAGGGGGTGCTGGTCGGCGGGCTGTACGCGCTGTTCGCCTGCGGGCTGTCGCTGATGTTCGGGGTGATGAAGGTCGTGAACCTCGCGCACGGCGACCTCGCGGTCGTCGCGGGCTACGTCGCGATCGGCGTCATCGCCGTCACCCATATCCCCGTGCTCTGGTCCCTCCTCATCGTGGTCCCGCTGATGGCGGTGCTCGGCTACGTGCTGCAGCGCACGCTCCTGCAGGGCGCGCTCGACCGCAGCATCCTCACCACCCTGCTGGTTACCTTCGGCCTGTCGGTGGTGATCGAGAACGGCCTGCTTCAGTTCTTCACCGCCAACAGCCGGGGGATCGGCGCCGGGCTGGCCCTGGAGAGCGACTCCTTCAGCCTCGGCTCGCAGATCCAGATCGGCTACCTGCCCGTGCTCATCTTCGTCGTCGCCGTGGTGGTCCTGCTCGGGCTGCAGTACTTCCTCTCCCGGTCCAAGTACGGCCGGCTGATCCGGGCCGTGGCCGACGACAAGGAGGCCGCGCAGCTGGCCGGGGCGGACTACCGGCACGTGTTCGGCATCGCGGCGGCGATCGCGTTCGGCACCGTGGCGCTGGCCGGCATCGCCTACGGCATGACCTCCCAGCTCGACCCGACCGCGGGCACCGACACGATCCTGCTGTTCGCGTTCGCGGCCGTGGTGATCGGCGGGCTCGGCTCCCTGTGGGGCACCCTGCTCGGCGGCGTGATACTCGGCGTGGCCCAGCAGATCGGCGCCCAGATCAACATCTCCGATGAGGTTCTCGCCGGGTTCATCGTGTTCCTCGTCGTGCTCGCGGTGCGCCCGCAGGGCCTGATCTCCCGGGGAGCACAATCATGAGCCTGGCCACCGAAGCCACCGCGCGCCCGGCCGAGAGCTTCCGGGTCACCCGGTCGCGCCGGAACGTCGCCTGGACCGGGGTGGGCGCGCTGGTCGTGGTCGTGGTGCTCGCGATGTTCCCCTACATCGTGTACTCGGGCACCACCGCCATCCTGGTGCAGGCGTTCATCGTGCTCACGCTGGCGAGCATGTGGAACCTGCTGGCGGGGTACGCGGGCCTGGTGTCGGTCGGGCAGCAGGCGTTCGTGGGGCTCGGCGCGTACTTCGTGCTGATCCTCGCCCTCCACGGCACGTCGCCGTTCGCCGCGCTGCCGTTCGCCGCGATCGGCTGCGGCGTCGCCGCGCTGCCGCTGTGGTGGCTGGTGTCCCGGCTGCGCACCGGGTACTTCGCGATCGCCACCTGGGTGCTCGCCGCGACCGTCATGCTCATCATCGAGAAGTTCTCCTCGATCGGCGGCGGGACCGGCATGCCGCTGCCCGGCCTGTCGGGCCTGAGCCCGGCGCTGCTGACCGCGTATACCTACTGGGCCGGGCTGGCCGTCGCGGTGGTGGCGCTGGCCGTCATCTACCTGCTGCTACGCGGGCGGCTGGGCCTGGTGCTCACCGCCGTCCGCGACGACGAGGTGGCCGCGCGCAGCTCCGGGGCGCGCGTCGGCCTGGCCCGGATGCTGGTGTTCGTGGTGGCGGGCGCGGGCTGCGGCGCCGCGGGCGCGGTGCTGGCGATCAGCCAGCTCCAGGTGCAGCCGAGCGCGGTGTTCAGCGTGCAGTGGACCGCGGAGATGGCGTTCGCGACCATCATCGGCGGGCTGGGCACGATCGAGGGGCCGATTATCGGCACCGCGGTGTACATCGTGCTGCAGCAGACCCTGGCCTCGTACAACGCGTGGTACCTGATCATCCTGGGGCTGGTCGCGATCTTCGTGGCGCTGTTCGCCCGCCGCGGGCTGTGGGGGCTGGTGGACGAGCACCTGAACGTCCGGCTGTTCCCCGTCGGGTACTGGCTGCGCACAGGCCAGAGGGGCGCGGTGCGGCCTGGACTGAGGAGCGAGGGAGCGAGCGACCGAGCGACGAGGGAAGGCGGCGCCTAAAAGCGCCCCGGAGGCCCAAGTAGACAGAGCCTAATGTTACGGCGGTCCCTGGGCCTGCACGTCCGCCTCGATCTGGCGGGCCGTCTCCAGCAGCGCCGGCAGTATCTGGCCCCGCATCGCGCCCATGCTGACCCGGCTGGCGTGGGCGGACACGTTGATGGCCGCGCTCCCCACGTCGGCGCCGCGGATCGGCGCGGCGACCGCCCGCAGGCCCTCTTCGAGTTCCTGGTCGACGATCGCGTATCCCTGGCGCGCCGCCTCGCGCACGATCGTCCGCAGCCGGGCCGGGTTGGTGACGGTGCGGGAGGTGAGCCGTTCGAACGTGACCTCGGCGAGATACCGCTCGAGCTCGTCGTCGGACAGCTGGGCGAGCAGCACCCGGCCCATCGACGTGGCGTAGGCGGGGAACCGGGTCCCGACCGAGATCGCCACCGTCATGATGCGCTTGGTGGGCACCCGGACCACGTAGACGATCTGGTGACCGTCCAGGACCGAGATCGACGAGGACTCGTGCAGCCTGGCCACGAGCTCCTCCATGTGCGGCGCCGCCACCTCGGGCAGGGCCAGCCCGGACAGGTAGGCATAGCCGAGCTCGAGCACCCGCGGCCGGAGCGAGAACTCCCGGCCGTCGTTGCGAACGTATCCCAGCTTGACCAGGGTCAGCAGGAACCGCCGGGCGGCGGCCCGGGTGAGCCCGGTGGCCCGGGCCACCTCGCTCAGGCTCAGCCGCTCGCGGTCCGGGCCGAACGCCCGGATCACGGCCAGTCCCCGGTCCAGCGACTGCACGAAGTCGCTGCTGCGCGCGGCGGGGCCGGGGTCAGCGTCCGAGGTGGGAGGGTTTTCGTGGCGGCCGCGCGCGGCCGGCAGGCCGGCCAGCTCCGGGAGCGAAGGCGCCGCCGAATCGTTCGCTGTGCGCCCGGGTGTGCTCTCAGAGGTTCTCATTGACCTGCATGTTAGCGCGCCCGGGCGTTCCGTTTCGATCCGGTATGGCACCCGGCGCGCACGAGGCGCCCCGGCGAACCCGCCGCGCCGCCCCGGGACGGGGCCTGTGACCGGTCAGCCGGTGCGCTCCGCCACGAACTCGCAGAGCGCCTCGAACGCGGCCCGGGCGGGCACGTCGGGCAGGGCGAGGATCTCGGTCCGGGCCGTCGCCGCCCACCCCCGGGTGTCCGCGCGGGCCATCTCCATGGCCGGATGCGCCCGGAGCAGCGCGAGCGCCTCCGCGTGCAGCTCAGGCTCGGTCAGCTCGCCGCGGCTCAGCAGCTCAACCAGCCGCGCGTCGCCGGGGCCCGCCGAGCGCAGCGCGTGCAGCATCGGCAGCGTCAGCACGCCCTCCCGCAGGTCGGTACCGGGGGTCTTGCCCGATTGCGCGGACTCGCTCGCCACGTCCAGGATGTCGTCGCAGAGCTGGTAGGCGATGCCGAGCGCCTCGCAGGCCGGGGTGATCCGGTCGACCACCGCGTCCGGCGCGCCGGAGAACATCGCCCCGAACCGGCCCGAGGTCGCGATCAGGGACGCGGTCTTCGCGGTGACCACGCTCAGGTAGTGGCCCAGCGGGTCCTCTCCCGGGCGCGGCCCGACGGTCTCCGCGATCTGGCCGCTGACCAGCCGGGTGAACGTCTCGGCCTGGATCCTGATCGCTTCCGGTCCCAGGTCGGCGAGGATCTGCGACGCGCGCGCGAAGAGAAAGTCGCCGGTGAGGATCGCGACGGTGTTGTCCCAGCGGGAGTTGGCGCTCGGCAGGCCGCGGCGGACCGCCGCCTCGTCCATCACGTCGTCGTGGTAGAGGGTGGCCAGGTGAGTGAGCTCGATCGCGACCGCGGAGGGCACGATCCGCTCGTCTTTAGGCTGGCCGAACTGGGCCGCCAGCAGTACCAGCGTGGCACGGAACCTCTTGCCGCCCGCGCTGATCAGGTGACGGGAGGCCTCGGCCAGCAGCTCGTGGTGGGCCTGCGCGGCCTCGCGCAGGCCGTCCTCGACCTGCGCGAGGCCGTCGATGACGTCGGCGGCCAGCGCGGCGTCCGGCAACTCCATGGTTACTACGGTGCTCAATCGGGCTCCCTCGAAGGTGGCTCCGGCACGGCCCGTGCACCAGCCGTCAGCGAGGCGCGGGCCAGGCCACCCTCACGATATGTGCAAGGCAGCGTAATCCGAGGTATGCCCGCAGCGCCATGGGCGAACACCTGAGTCGGCCCGGAGCGCTCAGCGGACGAACAGTTGCGTCGCCGCGTGGTTGGCCAGGGACAGGAGCGGCTCCGGCGCGATGCCGAGCCACAGCGTTACGATCACCCCGATGCCCACGGCGGCGGCGGTGAACATGCTGGGCCTGACTACCGCCGGGCCGTCCGGGGCCGGGTCACTGAAGAACATGAGCACGATCACCCGGACGTAGGGGAACGCCAGGATCGCGCTGCTGAGCACGCCCACGATCACGACGGACAGTACCCCGCCGCTGACCGCTGCCGAGAAGACCGCGAACTTTCCGGTGAAGCCGCTGGTCAGCGGGATGCCCGCGAACGCGATGAGGAAAAATGCGAAGATCCCGGCGACCAGCGGCGAACGCCGGCCGAGCCCGGCCCAGCGGGACAGGTGCGCCGCCTCCCCGGCCTGGTCGCGCACCAGGGTCACCACGGCGAACGCGCCGATCACCGTGATTCCGTACGCGGCCAGGTAGAACATGCTGCTGGACAGCCCGGCCACGCTCGCCGCGGCCACGCCGGCCAGCACGTAGCCGGCCTGGGCGATCGAGGAGTAGGCGATCAGCCGCTTCACGTCGGTCTGGGTGATCGCGACGATCGAGCCGACCAGCATGGTGAGGATGGCGATGCCGATCATCACCGGCCGCCAGCTCCAGGTCAGCTGCCCGAACGCCACGTAGAAGATCCGCAGCACCGCGCCGAACGCCGACACCAGGGTGCACGAGGCCATCAGCGCGGTCACCGGCGTCGGCGAGCCCTGGTACACGTCCGGCTTCCAGCTCTGGAACGGCACCGCGCCGATCTTGAAGAACAGGCCGAGGGCGAGCAGCGCGATCCCGGCGTACAGCAGCGTGAAGCTGCTGGTGTTGGAGGACGCGGCCGTTGCGATGGCCGACAGCCGCACCGAGCCCGCGAAGCCGTACAGCATCGCGATGCCGAACAGGAAGAACGCCGACGAGAAGGCGCCGAGCAGGAAGTACTTGACCGCCGCCTCCTGCGACAGCAGCCGGCGCCGCCGGGCCAGGCCGCAGAGCAGGTACAGCGGCAGCGAGAGCACCTCGAGCGCCACGAACATGGTGAGCAGGTCGTTCGCGGCCGGGAACAGCAGCATGCCGCCGATCGCGAACAGGGTCAGCGGGTACACCTCGGTGTGCGCGATGCCCGCCTCCAGGCCCTCGCGCTCTTCGGCGCTGCCGGGCACCGCCGCCGCCTGCGCCGCGAACGGGCTGACCTCGTGCGAGGACTCGGCGATCAGCAGCACGCTGACGAACGCCAGCACGAGGATCGTGCCCTGGATGAACAGGGTGGGCCGGTCCACCGCGACCGCGCCTTCCGCGGCGACGTGGCCCGGGCTGCCGTGGGCGAAGATGGACGACGAGGTGGCCACCAGGATCGTTAGCACGAAGCCGGCCGCCAGGCTGGCCAGGGCAAGCACGATTTGGATCGGGCGGCGCGCTTCCCGCGGTGCGAAGGCCTCGACCAGGACCCCGGCTATGGCCGCGCCGAACACCACCAGCATCGGCGAGAGCTGGCTCCACTCGATGCTCGGTGCGGGGATCGTCGGGCCGGCCGCGGCCAGGATCCCGGTCACGGGGCACTCCTCTGCTTGGATGCGGCAAAGAAGCCGCCATGGCCCTGGAAATCGGACGACCGCGCTACCGACGCCTCGGTACCGGGGTGCGGCGGCACCGGGTCGGTGGAATGCACCTGCACCAGGGTCTGGTGGACCGCGGGATTGATGATGTCGAGCACCGGCTTGGGATACACGCCGAGCACCACGATCAGCGCGATCAGCGGGCCGACCGCCCACAACTCGCGGGCCCGCAGGTCGGGCATGCCCGAGACCTCCTCGCGCACCGGCCCGGTCATCGTGCGCTGGTACATCCACAGGATGTAGATCGCGGCCAGGATGATGCTGGAGGTGGCGAGGATCGCGGCGACCTCATACCGGGTGAACGTGCCGACCAGGACCAGGAACTCGCTGACGAACGTGTTCAGGCCGGGCATGGCCAGGCCCGCCAGGCCCGCGACCAGGAACAGCCCGGCCAGCACCGGGGCGACCTTCTGCACCCCGCCGTAGTCGGCGATCAGCTGCGAGCGCCGGCGCGCGATCATGAATCCGGCGATCAGGAACAGCGCGCCGGTGGAGAACCCGTGGTTCACCATGTACAGCACGCCGCCCGCCTGGCCCTCGCTGGTCATCGCGAAGATGCCCAGCGTGATCAGGCCCATGTGGGACACCGAGGTGTAGGCGATCAGCCGCTTCAGGTCCCGCTGGCCGATGGCCACGAGGGCGGCGTACAGGATCCCGATCACCGAGAGCACGATGACCAGCGGGGTGAAGTAGTGCGCGGCGGAGGGGAACAGCTCCAGGCAGTAACGGATCATGCCGAACGTGCCGACCTTGTCGAGCACGCCGACCAGCAGGACCGCGGCCCCGGGCTGCGCGGAGGCGGCCGCGTCGGGAAGCCAGGTGTGGAACGGAAACAGCGGCGCCTTGATCGCGAACGCCACGAAGAAGCCGAGGAACAGCCACTTCTGCACGGTCGGGCTCAGCGAGACGTGCACCAGCTGGCTGAACAGGAACGTGCCCGGGTGCCCGGGACCGGCCGAGTACACGTAGAGCGCGATCACGGCGACCAGCATGAGCAGCCCGCCGAGCAGGCTGTACAGCAGGAACTTGACCGCCGCGTACTGGCGCTGCCCGACGCCGTAGCTGCCGATCATGAAATACATCGGGATCAGCATGGCCTCGAAGAACACGTAGAACAGGAACACGTCGGTGGCGGCGAAGACGCCGATCATCATGGTCTCGAGCACCAGCATCAGCGCGAAGTAGGTCTTCACGCTGCGCCGCGGGGCAGGCTCGCCCGCCGGGCTCGACTCGCCCTCGACGTCGTTCCACGAGGCCAGCACGACCACCGGCATCAAGACCGTGGTCATCAGCAGCAGGACCAGCGCTATCCCGTCCACGCCGACCGCGTAGTGCACCCCGAACTGCGGGATCCACTGGTCGACCTGCGTGAACTGGAAGTCGGGTGCGCCCGCGCCGGTCTTGAACTGCGTCGCCATCACGATCGTCACCGCGAGCGTGACGAGCGTGAAGCCCAGCGTGATTTGCTTCACCAGCTTGGCGCGGGCGCGCCGGTCCGCGTCCGCGCCCGGCGCGGACAGGCCCGGGGTCAGAGCGACCGCGACCGCCCCGACCAGCGGGATCGCGCCCGCCACGGTCAGCCAGGGAAATGTGCTCATCACACCCTCACCAGGAGCAGCGCGCCCACCAGCAGCAGCGCGCCGAAGAACATCAGCAGCGCATAGGAACGGACGAACCCGTTCTCGACCCGGCGGACCCGCCCGGACGTGCCGCCCATGGCGGCGGCCAGGGTATTCACCAGGCCGTCGAGGCCGCGGTTGTCGAAGTACACCGAGAGCCGGGTCAGCCACTGGCCCGGCCGCATCAGCAGCGACTCGTTGATGGCGTCGCCGTAGAGGTCCTTGCGCGCCGCCACGGTCAGCGGGCTTCCGGCCGGCGCGGTGACCGGGACCTCCCGGCGCCCGTACATGGCCCAGGCGATCGCCGCCCCGATCAGGGCCAGCGCGAGCGCGGCCCCGCTGACCGGGGTGAAGATCCCGTGCGAGGTCGGCGGCACGCCGACCACCGGGGCCAGGAAGTCCACCAGCCGGTTGTTGATGATCAGGAACCCGCCCGCGCCGAGCGAGCCGAGCGCCAGCACCACCATCGGCGAGGTCATCACCGGCGGCGCCTCGTGCGGGTGCACCTTCGCGTCCCAGCGGCGCTCCCCGGCGAAGGTCATGAACATGACCCGGGTCATGTAGAACGCGGTGATGCCGGCGCCGATCAGCGCCGCGGTGCCGAGGATGGCCCCGGACGTGCCGCCCTTGTCGAACGCCGCCTCGATGATCGGGTCCTTGGTGAAGAAACCGGACCACGGCGGGATGCCGATGATCGCGAGATAGCCGAACCCGAACGTGACGAAGGTGATCGGCATGACCCGGGCCAGCCCGCCGAACCGGCGCATGTCCACCTCGTCGTCCATCTCGTGCTTCACCGAGCCCGCGCCGAGGAACAGCCCGGCCTTGAAGAACCCGTGCGCCAGCAGGTGCGCGATCGCGAACGCGTACCCGGCCGGCCCGAGCCCGGCCGCGAGCATCATGTAGCCGATCTGGCTCATCGTGGACCCGGCCAGCGCCTTCTTGATGTCGTCCTTGGCGCACCCGATGATCGCGCCCCACAGCAGCGTGGCCGCGCCGACCACGGTGACGGCCAGCCGGCCGTCCGCGGTCAGGTTGAAGATCGGGTTGGACCGGACGATCAGGTACACCCCCGCGGTCACCATGGTCGCCGCGTGGATCAGCGCCGAGACCGGGGTCGGGCCCTCCATCGCGTCCAGCAGCCAGGACTGCAACGGCAGCTGCGCCGACTTGCCGCACGCGCCGAGCAGCAGCAGCAGCCCGAGGGCCGTCGTCACCCCGCTGCTCGCCCCGCCCACCGCGTGGAACACGCCATTGAACGTGACCGTTCCGAATTGCGCGAACATCAGCATGACCGCCAGGGACAGCCCGGCGTCGCCGACGCGGTTGGCGATGAAGGCCTTCTTGGCCGCGGTCGCGGCGGCCGGCTTGTAGTACCAGAACCCGATCAGCAGGTACGAGGCCAGGCCGACGCCCTCCCACCCCGCGTACAGCACGAGGTAGTTGTCGCCCAGCACGAGCAGCAGCATCGCCGCCATGAACAGGTTCATGTACGCGAAGAACCGCCGCCGGTCCGGGTCGTTCGCCATGTAGCCGACCGCGAAGATCAGGATCAGCGACCCGACGCCGGTGATCAGCAGCACGAAGCAGATCGACAGCGGGTCGAGCAGCAGGCCGATGCTGACCTGGAAGCGGCCGACCGGGATCCACGAGTACAGGTGCAGGTCCCGGCTGCGCTGGCTGGCCGGGTAGCTGAGCATCGCGAAGAACGCGATCACCGCGTACACGAAGGTCGCGACCGGCAGGGCCACGCCGACCACGTGCCCCCAGGCGTTGGTGCGTTTCCCGCCGAGCAGCAGGATCACCGCTCCGGCCAGCGGGAGCACCAGCAGCAGCCATGCGGCGCGCTGGACGCCGACCGCGGCCACGGTGGTCATGACCGCCGCCGACGGCGCGCCCGCGACAGAGCCCGTCACTGGCTATCTAACCCTTCTGCTGTGTTGGCCCCCGGGGAAGCAGCCTCCCCCGGGGAGGGTCAATACTTCAGCAAATTCGCGTCGTCCACCGAGGCGGACCGGCGGGCCCGGAAGATCGCGGTCAGGATGGCCAGGCCGACCACGACCTCCGCGGCGGCGACCACCATAACGAAGAACGCGATCACCTGACCGTCCAGGTTGCCGTGCATCCGCGAGAAGGCGACGAAGGCCAGGTTGACCGCGTTCAGCATCAGCTCCACGCACATGAAGATGACGATCGCGTTCCTGCGGACCAGCACGCCCACGCCGCCGATGACGAACAGGATCACCGAAAGCGCGATGAAATGCGCCGGGCTTACCATCGGGCCCCCTCGTGCTCGCCGTCGCCGCTGGGGAGCTCGCCGCGGTCGCTGTCCGGCGGCAGCGTACCGCCGGGGGCCTGCGGATCCGCCGGCGGGGGGGCGCCGAGCTCGCTGAGCCTGGGGTCCTGCCGGCCGGCGATCACCGGGCTGACCGACAGCTCGGATTGCGAGCCGTCGGGCAGCAGCGCGGGCATGTCGACGGCGTTGTGCCGCGCGTAGGTGCCCGGGCCGGGCAGCGGGGCCGACCGCCCGCTGGCGATCCGGAGCCGCGACAGCGTCCGCTGGGTGGGCTTGGGGCCCGTGCGCTCCAGGTGCGCGAGCACCATGGCGCCGAGCGCCGCGGTGATCAGCAGGGCGCTGGTGACCTCGAAGGGGTACACGTACGTGGTGAAGATGAGCCTGGCGAGGCCGTCCACGTTCGCGGAGGAGTAGTTCGCCCCGGCCGGCGACGCCGGGCCGATCGCCGCGTGCCCGATGGTCAGGGAGAGCAGGACCAGCAGCCCGATCCCGACCAGGCCGGCGGCGAGCCGCTGTCCCCTGATCGTCTCCACGAGCGAGTCCCGGGAGCTCACGCCGACGATCATGAGCACGAACAGGAACAGCATGAGGACCGCGCCGGTGTAGACGATCACCTGGACGAAGGCCAGGAACGGCGCGCCCAGCAGCGCGTACAGCACCGCCAGGCTCAGCATCACGATCGCGAGCAGAACCGCGCAGTGCACCGCCCGCGGGGCCAGCACCATGGCCAGGGCGGCGGCCACCGAGACCACGGCGAGGATCCAGAACGTGAGGCTCTGGGTCTCGGCCGCCATGCCGGAGGCGAGGACCATGTGGCTCATTGGTCGTCCGTTCCGAGGTCGCCCTCTTCGGCTACCCGGGGGTTGCCCACCTCCCCGGAGGCGCCGAGCAGGTAGTAGTCCCGCTCGGTCTCGCCGAGCCGCATCGGGTGCGGCGGCGCCTCCATGCCCGGCTGCAGCGGCGCGACCAGCTGCTCCTTGGTCCAGATCAGGCTTTCCCGGTTGTCGTCGGCGATCTCGTACTCGTTGGTCATGGTCAGCGCGCGGGTGGGGCACGCCTCGATGCACAGCCCGCACAGGATGCAGCGCAGGTAGTTGATCTGGTAGACGCGCCCGTACCGCTCCCCGGGGGAGTACCGCTCCTCCTCGGTGTTGTCGGCGCCCTCCACGTAGATGGCATCGGCCGGGCAGGCCCAGGCGCACAGCTCGCAGCCGATGCATTTCTCCAGGCCGTCCGGCCAGAGGTTCAGCTGGTGCCGGCCGTGGAACCGGGGGGCGGTCGGCCTTCTCTCCTCCGGGTACTGGACGGTGTCGACCTTGTGAAACATCGTCCGGAACGTGACGCCGAACCCCTTGATCGACTTAAGCACCGGTGACCTCGTTCCCTGCGCTGCCGGCCGTCCCGGCGGAAGCGGCCGGAATGTCTCCCGCGAAGACGCCGATCCCGTGATAGTGCGGCAGGTCCAGGGCCGGGACGGGGAACGCCCCGGCCGCGGCCTCGGCCTCGGCCTCAGCCGCCTCGATCTCTTCGGCCTGCCGGGCGCGGCGGGCCTCCGCGACGTCCCAGGCCCACGCCGCCGCGAGCAGCCCCGCGATGATGAGGCCGGCCACGATGTAGACGCCGGGGCTGCCGCCCTGGCGGCGCCAGACCCGGATGGTCGCGATCAGCAGGATCCAGACCAGCGCGCCCGGGATGAGCACCTTCCAGCCCAGCCGCATCAGCTGGTCGTAACGGACCCGGGGCAGCGAGCCGCGGAGCCAGAAGAACACGAACACGAACATGATCACCTTGGCCAGGAACCACAGCAGCGGCCACCAGCCCGTGTTGGCGCCCGACCATACCGAGATCGGCCACGGTGCCTGCCAGCCGCCCAGGAACAGCGTGGCGGCCAGGGCGGAGACCGTGATCACGCTGACGTACTCGGCCAGCTGGAGCAGCGCGAACTTCAGCGAGGAGTACTCGGTGTGGTAGCCGCCCACCAGCTCGCCCTCGCCCTCCGGCAGGTCAAACGGCAGCCGGTTGGTCTCGCCGACCATCGTGATCAGGTAGATCACGAATGACGGCAGCAGCAGCACGGCGAACCAGGACGGGTAGTGCAGCCCGGCCCCGAACCAGTGGAACTCGTTACCGTGCGCCTGCGCGGCCACGATCGCGGTGGTGGACAGCGACCCGGAGTAGAGGAACACCGGGACGAAGGCCAGTCCCATCGCGATCTCGTAGCTGATCACCTGGGCCGAGGACCGCAGGCCGCCCAGCAGAGAGTACGGCGAGGACGCGGACCAGCCGGCCAGCACGATCCCGTACACGCCCAGGGAACTCATGGCCAGTATGAGCAGCACGGCCACCGGCAGGTCGGCGAGCTGCAGCGGGGTCTGCACCCCGGCGATCGAGACCATCGGCCCCAGCGGGATGACCGAGAAGGCGGTGAACGCGCAGATCACCGAGATCGCGGGCGCCCCCCAGAACAGGACCTTGTCCACGCCGCGGGGGACGATGTCCTCCTTGAGCGCCAGCTTGATCCCGTCCATCAGGGTCTGCAGCAGGCCGAACGGCCCGGCCCGGTTCGGCCCGAGGCGCTGCTGCATCCGCCCGAGGATCCGGCGCTCGGCCCAGATCGCGATGATCGTGCCGAGCAGCAGGAACACGAAGATCGCCAGCACCTTGATGATGACCAGCCACCAGGGGTCGTGCCCGAAGTCGGCCAGCGTGGGATACGCCGCGGTGGTTCCCGACGGCGCGGCGGCGCCCAGGGCTGTCATTGCGCGCTCCTCAACGTGACCAGGCTTCCGTGGCCCGCGCCGAGCCCGGCGCGGACCGCGCAGCCCGCCGAGTTCGTGGGCAGCCAGACCACCCGGTCCGGCATGTCCGCTACCTCAACGGGCACGGTGATCGCCCCGCGCTCGGTGGCCACTGTGACCTTACCGCCGTCGCCGACGCCGGCCTCGGCGGCGGTCGCGGCGGACATCTTCGCGACGGCGGCGCGCGCGGTGCCCGCCAGGTTCGGCTCGCCGTCCTGCATCCGGCCTGCGTCCAGGAGATTATGCCAGGTAGAGAGAGTTACTGTGCCGACCCGGGGGGAGCCCCCCCGGACCCCCCTGCGCTGCCGCCCGCTCGGGCCGGCTCGCCGGCCGTCGCGGTCGGCATTTCCGCACCTTCCGCGGTCGCGCCGCTGCCCCACGGGATGGCGGACGGGACGTGGGGGAAGGACGACGTGACGTCGGGGACCAGGGCGTTGAGCTCGCGGCGGGCCGCGGCGTCGTCGGGCAGGCCGAGGTGCACGTCCATCTCGTCCGCCAGCGCGCCGAGCACCTGCAGGTCGGTCCGGGCCTCGGGGACGGCGAGCGCGGCGCCGAACGAGCCCGGCCGGCCCTCCCAGTTCACGAACGTCCCGGCCTTCTCGGCCGCGGCGGCGACCGGCAGCACCACGTCCGCGCGGTCGGTCACGGCGCTGACCCGCAGCTCGAGGCTGACCACGAACCGCGTGGCCTCGAGCGCCTCCAGCGCGGCCGCCGGGTCGGCCAGGTCGCCCGGGTCCACGCCCGCGACGACCAGCGCGCCGATGTCCCCCGCCGCCGCGGCGGCCAGGATCTGCGCCGTGTCCCGGCCGGGGTCACGCGGCAGTGCCGCCACGCCCCAGGCCCGCGCGACCTCGGCGCGCGCGGCCTGGTCGGTGACCGCCCGGCCGCCGGGCAGGATGACGGGCAGCGCCCCGGCCTCGATCGAGCCGCGCTCGCCCGCGCGGCGCGGGATCCAGGCCAGCCGCGCGCCGGTCGCCTGGGCCAGCCGGGACGCCGCGGTCAGCGCGCCGGGCACCTCGGCCAGCCGCTCGCCGGCCAGGATGACCGCGCCGGGCTCCCGCAGCGCGGTGCTGACCCGGGGGATAACAGTGTTATCCCGGGGGGTAACCCCCGGACCCCCAGACCGGGGAGCTTCGCCCCCCGGAGCCCCCCTGCCACCCGCTCGGGCCGGCGAGCTGGCCGTCGCGGTTGGCATATCCGTGCTTCCCCCGCCGCCATTGCCTGCCTCGTCGGCGAGCGCATTCAGCATCGCCGCCTCCTCGCCGGGCCGGGTGGGCAGCAGCGTGCCGGACATCCGGCTCAGCCCGGAGCCGGCCAGCGCGGCGAGCGAGTACACGGCCAGGCGCCCGGCCCGGGCCGCCTTGCGCAGCCGCAGGAACACGATCGGCGACTCGTCCTGGGGCTCGAACCCGGCTAGCAGCACGGCGGGGGCCTGCTCCAGGGCCTGGTAGGTAACGCCGGACGAACGGCCCGCCACCCGGCTGGCCAGGAACTCCGTCTCCTCGGCCGAGTGCGGGCGGGCGCGCATGTCGATGTCGTTGCTGGCCAGCGCGAGCCGGGCGAACTTCGCGTAGGCGTAGGAGTCCTCCAGGGTCAGCCGGCCTCCGGTCAGCACGCCGGCCTGCCCGCGCTCGGCCAGCAGGCCCGCCGCCGCGGCGGCTATCGCCTCCGGCCACGAGGCGGGCTGGAGCACTCCGCCCGCGTCGCGGACCAGCGGGCTGATCAGGCGGTCGGGCTGCGTGGCGTAGGTGAACGCCCACCGGCCCTTGTCGCAGTTCCATTCCTCGTTGACCTGCGGGTCGTTGCCCGCCAGCCGCCGGCTCACCACGCCCCGGCGGTGGTCGGTGCGCTGCCGGCAGCCCGAGGCGCAGTGCTCGCACACGCTCGGCGTGGAGACCAGGTCGAACGGGCGGGCCCGGAACCGGTACGAGGCGCCGGTGAGCGCCCCGACCGGGCAGATCTGCACCGTGTTGCCGGAGAAGTAGGAGTCGAACGGGGCGCCGTCGGCCGCTCCGACCTGCTCCTGCGGACCGCGCTCGAACAGGTCGATCAGCGGGTCGCCGGCGATCTGGTCGGCGAACCGGGTGCAGCGCGCGCACTGGATGCAGCGCTCCCGGTCCAGCAGCACCTGGGCGGACAGCGCGATCGGCTTGGGGAAGGTGCGCTTGGGGCCGTGGAACCTGGTCTCGCCCTGGCCGGCGGTCATGGCCTGGTTCTGCAGCGGGCATTCCCCGCCCTTGTCGCACATGGGGCAGTCGAGCGGGTGGTTGACCAGCAGCAGCTCCATCATGCCGCGCTGCGCCTTCTCGGCGACCGGGGAGGTCAGCTGGGTGCGCACGACCATGCCGTCGGTGCAGACCGTGGTGCACGACGCCGGGGGCTTCGGCTGGCCCTCGATCTGCACCAGGCACTGCCGGCAGGCGCCGACCGGGTCCAGCAGCGGATGGTCGCAGAACCGGGGTATCTCGATGCCGAGCTGTTCGGCGGCGCGGATCACCAGCGTGCCCTTGGGCACGGTGATCTCGAATCCGTCGATCGTGACGGCAACGCCGTCGGCCGGCCGGGCGACCTCGCCGCCCGCGCCCTGGCTCGCTTGTACGGTCATCGGGCCGACTCCAAGGTGAACAGGGTGGAAGCCGCCGGGTCGAACGGGCAGCCGCCGCCCCGCTGGTGCTGGAGGTACTCGTTACGGAAGAACGCGATCGACGACTTCACCGAGGGCTCGATCGAGTCACCCAGGGCGCAGAACGCCCGGCCGGTGATGTTCGTGCAGATGTCCAGCAGCTTGTCCAGGTCGGCCTCGGTGCCCCCGCCCTGCTCCAGCTGCTCGAGCAGCTGGACGACCCAGTAGCTGCCCTCCCGGCACGGGGTGCACTTGCCGCAGGACTCGTGCTCGTAGAACTCGGCCCACCGCAGCACGACCCGGACCACGCAGGTGGTCTCGTCGAACAGCTGGATGGACCGGGTGCCGAGCAGCGACCCGGCGGCGGCCACATCCTCGTAGTCCAGCCGCACATCCAGGTGCTCCTCGGTGAACAGCGGCGTGGAGGAACCGCCCGGCGTCCAGAACTTCAGCCGGTGCCCGCCGCGGATGCCGCCGGCCAGGTCGAGAAGCTGGCGCAGGGTGGTGCCGAGCGGTGCCTCGTACTGGCCGGGCGTCGTGACGTGACCCGAGAGCTGGAAGAGGCCGAACCCGGTGGACTTCTGCGTCCCGAGCGACGCGAAGTCCTCGGCGCCGTGCAGCAGGATCCAGGGCACCGAGGCGATCGACTCGACGTTGTTGACCACCGTGGGGCAGGCGTACAGGCCCGAGGTCGCGGGGAACGGCGGCTTCAGCCGGGGCTGGCCCCGGTATCCCTCCAGCGAGTCCAGCAGCGCTGTCTCCTCGCCGCAGATGTACGCGCCGGCGCCGGCGTGCACCACGACCTCCAGGTCGAAGCCCGAGCCCAGGATGTCGCGGCCGAGGTAGCCGGCCTCGCGGGCCTGCGCCACGGCGTGGTGCAGCCGGCGGATCACGTGCAGGACCTCGCCGCGGATGTAGACGAAGGCCAGGTGGGCCCGGATCGCGTACGCGGCGATCACGATGCCCTCGATCAGCGCCTGGGGGTTGGCCAGCAGCGTCGGCACGTCCTTGCAGGCGCCCGGCTCGGACTCGTCGGCGTTCACCACCAGGTAGTGCGGCTTACCGTCGCCCTGCGGGATGAAGCCCCACTTCACCCCCGTGGGGAAGCCGGCTCCGCCGCGGCCGCGCAGCACCGAGTCCTTGAGGGTCTGGATGACCTGGTCCGGCGGCATGGCCAGCGCCTTGGGCAGCGCCCGGTAGCCGCCGTCGCGCCGGTAGGCCTCCAGCGTGAACGAGTCCGGCTCATCCCAGTACGCGCTGAGCGCGGGCGTGAGCCGCACGCCGGCCGTCGCGGCCGGCATATCGGCAGTCACCGCTGCACCTCGCTTCCCGCGTCGTCCTGATCGCCGTATTCCGGCCGCCAGCCCTGCTGCTCCTTGGCGATGCGCAGGCCGGCCAGGGTGGGATCGCCCGCGGTGTGACCGCCGGCCGCCTGGCCGTCGGGGAAGCCGGCCAGGATCCGCGCGGCCTGCTTCCAGGTGCACAGCCGGGGCGCGCCGCGGGTGGGCGCGACGTCGGCGCCGCTGCGCAGCCCGTCGACCAGGTCCCGGGCCGACCGCGGGGTCATGTTGTCGAAGAACTCCCAGTTCACCACCACCACCGGGGCGTAGTCGCAGCCCGCGTTGCATTCCAGGTGCTCCAGGCTGACCTTCCCGTCGGTGGTGGTCTCGTCGTTCCCGATGCCGAGGTGCTCCTTCAGGTCGGCGAAGATCACGTCGCCGCCCATCACCGCGCACAGGGAGTTGGTGCACACGCCGACGTGGTACTCGCCGACCGGCTCGCGCTTGTACATGGTGTAGAAGGAGACCACCGCGGTGACCTCGGCCTCGGCCAGCCCGAGCTGCTCGGCGCAGAACGTGATGCCGTCCGCGGAGACGTATCCCTGCTCGGCCTGCACCAGGTGCAGCAGCGGCAGCAGGGCCGAGCGCGACTTCGGGTAACGGCCGATGATCTCGGCCGCATCCGCGCTCAGCCTGGATCGCAGCTCGTCAAGCGGCGCCATTTACCTGTCCACCCCTCCCATCACCGGATCCACGCTGGCCACGGCCGGGATGACGTCGGCCACCAGCCCGCCCTCGGCCATCGCGGGCAGCGACTGCAGGTTGTTGAACGACGGATCGCGCACGTGCACCCGGAACGGCCGCGTCCCGCCGTCGCTGACCACATGGCAGCCGAGTTCGCCGCGGGGCGACTCGACCGCCGCGTACACCTGGCCGGCCGGCACCCGGAAGCCCTCGGTGACCAGCTTGAAGTGGTGGATGAGCGCCTCCATGGACTGGCCCATGATGTGGGCGATGTGGTCGGGGGCCGGGCCGAGGCCGTCCGGGCCGAGGGCGAGCCGGGCCGGCCAGCCGATCTTGGCGTCCTCGATCATCACCGGGTCGTTCCCGGGCCGGGGACCCGAGAGCCGGTCCAGGCACTGCTCGATGATCCGCAGCGACTGGTCCATCTCGTCCATCCGGATCCGGTACCGGCCGTACGCGTCACAGGTGTCCCGCACCGGCACGTCGAACTCGTAGGTCTCGTAGCCGCAGTAGGGCTGGCTCTTGCGCAGGTCCCAGGGCAGGCCCGCGGTGCGGAGCATCGGGCCGGTGACGCCGAGCGCCATGCAGCCCTCCAGGTCCAGGTACGCGACATCCTTGGTCCGGGCCAGGAAGACCGGGCTGGCGTCGAAGAGCGCGCGGATCTCGCCGAACTGCTTGGGCATCATGGCCACGAATTCCCGGATCTTCTCGATCGCGCCGGGCGGCAGGTCCTGCGACACCCCCCCGGGCCGGATGTAGGCGTGATTCATCCGCAGGCCCGTGATCAGCTCGAACAGGTCGAGGGTCCGCTCCCGCTCCCGGATCGCGTAGATGAACACGGTGCTGGCGCCGACTTCGAGGCCGAGCGGCCCGACCCCGGTCAGGTGCGAGGAGATCCGGTTCAGCTCCATCATCAGCACCCGGATCACGTCGGCCCGGTCCGGGATCCGGTCCTCGATGCCGAGCAGCCGCTCCACCGCGAGGCAGTACGCCATCTCGTTGAAGATCGGCGCCAGGTAGTCGGCCCGGGTGATGAACGTCACGCCCTGGGTCCAGGTGCGGAACTCCATGTTCTTCTCGATGCCGGTGTGCAGGTAGCCGACGACCGGCCGCAGCTCGGTCACGGTCTCGCCGTCCAGAGTGAGGACCAGCCGCAGCACCCCGTGCGTGGACGGGTGCTGGGGGCCCATGTTGACGACGATGCGCTCCTCGCCGTGCCGGTCGTCGCTCGGCTCGCCGACGGCCGCGACGATCTCGTCCCAGTCCGCCCCGCCGACGTTGTAGACGCGGCCCTCGGCCTCGGCGCCGTCCCGGTGAGAGTCGGTCATTCGTAACCTCTTCTCTCGTCCGGCGGCGGCACGGTGGCGCCCCGGTACTCGACCGGGATGCCGCCCAGCGGGTAATCCTTCCGCTGCGGGTGGCCCTTCCAGTCGTCCGGCATCTCGATCCTGGTCAGCCCCGGGTGCCCGTCGAAGACGATCCCGAAGAAATCCCACGTCTCCCGCTCATGCCAGTCATCGGCCGGGTAGACGTCGACCAGCGAGGGGACGTGCGGGTCGCTGTCGGGCACCGACACCTCGAGCCGCAGCCGCCGGTTGTGGGTAATGGAAACCAGGTGGTAGACGGCATGCAGCTCGCGGTCCCGGTCGAGCGGGTAGTTCACGCCGGAGACGCCCGTGCACAGCTCGAAGGCCAGCGCCGGATCGTCGCGCAGCCGCCGCGCCACCGCGACGAGGTGATCGCGGCGGATATGGAACGTCAGCTCGCCACGGTCGACGACCACCCGCTCCACCGCGTCGCCGAAGCTCGACCCCGACTGCTCGAGCGAGCTGCCGAGCGCGTCGGCGATGTCATCGAAATACGAGCCGTAGGGCCGGGAGCTGAACACCGGCGGCTGCTGCCGCACCTTGAGCCCGCCGTAGCCGGACGTGTCCTGGGTGCCCTGCACGCCGAACATGCCGGTCCGCACGACCTGCTCCGACAGCCGCTCCCGGCCCGCGAGCTCCGCCGTATCGGGGGCCGCGGGGTCGTCGGCCCGGCTGACCTGGCTGGGCTGGCTGTCCTGGGCCGGCTGCTTGGGCTGATTCGTCTCGGTCACTGTCTTGCCCAGCTCGCTCGCCTCCGGGGCGCCTTGAGGCGTCCCCTTCCCTCGTCGCTCAGTCGCAAGCTCCCTCGCTCCTCAGTCCAGGCGACGCCGCGCCCCTTTGGCTCGCTCACTGATCCGGCCCTGTGGTTCCCGGCCCCGTCGTTCCCGGCACTGGGCCCTGCAGGCTGGGCACCAGCGGCAACCGCCGCAGCCGGGCCTGCTCCAGCTCGGTGATCTGCTTGTCCCGGTCCGCCCCGAGCTTCATGTTCTGGATCTTGTCATGCAGCTTGACGATCGAGTCCAGCAGCATCTCCGGCCGCGGCGGGCAGCCCGGCAGGTAGATATCCACCGGCACGATGTGATCAACACCCTGCACGATCGAGTAATTGTTGAACATCCCCCCGCTGGACGCGCACACGCCCATCGAGATCACCCACTTGGGCTCCGACATCTGGTCATAGATCTGCCGCAGCACCGGCGCCATCTTCTGGCTGACCCGCCCGGCCACGATCATCAGGTCGGCCTGCCGCGGCGTGTTCGACGCCCGCTCCATCCCGAACCGCGCCAGGTCATGCCGCGCCCCGCCGGTCGAAAACAACTCGATCGCGCAGCAGGCCAGGCCGAACGTGGCCGGCCACACCGAGCTCTTGCGCGCGTAACCGATCACGTTTTCCACCGTGGTCAGCAGGATGCCGCTCGGCAGCGCCTCTTCCAGTCCCACTAGTCCCACTCCAGACCGCCGCGCCGCCACACGTAGGCGTACGCGACCAGAACCGTGACGATGAACGTGACCATCTCCACCAGCCCGAACAGCCCGAGCTTGTCGAACGCGACCGCCCACGGGTACAAGAAGATGATCTCGATATCGAACACGATGAACAGCATCGCCGTGATGTAGTACTTCACCGGGAACTTGGCCTGGCGGCTGGGCAGCGTGGGCTCGATGCCGCACTCGTAGGCCTCCAGCTTGGCCCGGTTCCACCGCTTGGGGCCCGCCACCGCCCCCGCCACCAGCGAGAAGACGGCGAACACCGCGGCCAGCCCTGCGAGTAGCAGGATCGGGACGTACAGGGTCAGGTCCATCCCCGCGTCACCCCCTTGCCAAAGCCGTCATCGTTAGGCCGCCGGGGTCATCTTAGACAGCGCGTTGAGGAGGCGGTCGGTCGCGTCGCCGCCCCTGGGTTCGGTCAGGTTACCGAGCAGCTTCAGCGTGATGCGCATGATGTAGGGCCGCTTGACGCCGTGCCTGGTCGCGAACCTCATGAACGCGGGATGGCCGATCATCTGCACGAACGAGTTGCCCAGCGCGTAGTACCCGCCGTAGGCGTCCTTCAGCTCGCGGGGATAGGCGTGCAGCACGGTCTCGGTGCCCGCGGCCGTCGGCCGGGCCAGCGCCTGGACGATCGTCCTGGCCGCGATCGCGCCGGCCTCCATCGCGTAGGCGATGCCCTCGCCGTTGAACGGGTTGACCATGCCGCCGGAGTCCCCGGCCAGCAGCAGGCCCCTGGTGTAGTGCGGGGTGCGGTTGAAGCCCATCGGCAGCGCGGAGCCGCGCACCGGCTGGGTCCGGTTCTCCTCGGTCAGGCCCCACTCGGGCGGCATCCCGGCCAGCCACTTGCGCAGCAGCACCCGGTAGTCGATGTGGCCGAACGCCTCGGAGGTGTTCAGCAGCCCGAGCCCGACGTTGCTGGTCCCGTCGCCCATGCCGAAGATCCAGCCGTAGCCGGGCAGCAGGCTGTCGCCGTCCCAGAGGTCGAGCCACGCCTCCAGGTAGTCGTCGTCGTGCCGGGGGGTGGTGTAGTAGCTGCGCACCGCCACGCCGAGCGGCCGGTCGTCCCGCTTGCGCAGGCCCATGGCCACCGAGAGCCGCGATGAGTTGCCGTCGGCCGCGACCACGACCCGCCCGCGGAAGGTGTGCTGTGCGGCTTCCCCGTTGACGGTCTCGCGCGCGGTGACCCCGATCACCCGGCCGGTGCGGTCGTCGCGCAGCGGGCCGGTGACATTGACCCCCTCCAGCAGCCGGGCCCCGGCCTTCTGCGCGTGCCTGGCCAGGATCTCGTCGAAGTCGAGCCTGGTGCGGACCAGGCCGAACCCCGGGTAGCTGGACAGCTCGGGCCAGGGCAGCTCGATCCGGCCCCCGCCGCCGATGATCCGCAGGCCCTGGTTGCGCAGCCAGCCGTCGCTCTCCGGCAGCGGCACGCCCATCGCGGTCAGCGCCTTGACCGCGCGCGGGGTCAGGCCGTCGCCGCAGACCTTCTCCCGCGGGAAGCGGCTCTTCTCCAGGACCAGCACGTCCAGGCCCGCCGAGGCCAGGTAGAAGGCGGCCGACGACCCGGCCGGGCCGGAGCCGACCACGATGACGTCCGCCGTCTGCGCGGCGTTGTCCTGAGGGGACCCGGGCGAAGCTGGCTGAGTCACGAGACCTGTCCTGACGTGTCTTGTGAACGGCTTCACAAGTGCTTTTCTCGCAGTCTAGACCGGGCCGGAGCCGGCGCTGCCCCGGGGCCGCTGCGCCACGTGCACGGCGACCACGCCCATGGTCAGGTTCTGCCAGCGCACCGCCCGCCATCCGGCGGCCGCGATCCGCCGGGCCAGTTCCCGCTGGGCGGGCCAGTCGGCGATCGACTCGGCCAGGTAACTATAGGCCTCGCCGTGGCCGGACAGGCGTCGGGCGACGAACGGCAGCGCGGCGGCCAGGTAACGAGAGTAGATCGCGTCCAGGCTCCGCCGGGGCAGGTGGCTGAACTCGCAGATCACCAGCCGGCCGCCGGGCCGGGTCACCCGCAGCATCTCGGCCAGCGCCGCGTCCGGGTCAACGACATTGCGCAGGCCGAACGAGATCGTCACCGCGTCGAAGGCCTGATCCCGGAACGGGATGGCCAGCGCGTCGCCGGCCACGAAGCTGACCCTGGCCGCCGGCTTGCGGGCGCCTGCCTGCAGCATGCCGAGTGAGAAGTCGCACGCCACGCAGCGCGCCCCGGCCGCGGCGAAGGCCCGGGACGAGGTGCCCGTGCCGGCGGCGAGGTCGAGCACCCGCTCGCCGGGAGCCGCGCCGACCGCCCGGGCCACGACCCGGCGCCAGTACCGGTCCTGGCCCGCCGACAGGACGTCGTTCATCAGGTCGTAGCGTCCGGCCAGGCTGTCGAACATCGCGGCGACGTCGCCTGGCCTTTTGTCCAGCTGGGCGCGGGTCATCGACCCATCTTTACAGCAGCCCGGGACGCTGCCATTCCTGGCCCAGCACATGCTGGGCCAGGAAGGCGAGGACCGTCTCGTACCAGACGGTGACATCCCCGGGCTTGAGGATCCAGTGGTTCTCGTCGGGGAAGTACAAGAACCTGGTGTCCGGCGCCTGGCCCAGCAGGTCCCACCAGAGGCGCAGCGCCTCGCTCACCGGGACCCGGTAGTCCTTGTCGCCGTGGATCACCAGTAGCGGGGTGCTGACCTGCCCGGCGTGCAGGTGCGGCGAGTTGGCCAGGTACCGCTCGGGCCGGGCGACCGGGTCCCCGAAGATCCGGCGCCAGTAGGACGGCAGGTCGGTGGTGCCGAACATCTGGTCGAGGTCCCACAGCCCGGCGTGGCTGACGATCGCGGCGAACCGGGTGGTGTGCCCGGCGATCCAGTTAGCCATGTAGCCGCCGTAGGAGCCGCCCATCATCGCGGTCCGGGCCTGGTCGATGTCGGGCCGCGCCACCGCCACGTCGGTGATCGCCATCAGGTCCGTGTAGGGCCGGCCGCCCCACTGTCCGTGCCCGCGGGCGATGAAGTCGTGCCCGTAACCGGTGGACAGAGCGGGGTCGGGCAGCAGCACCGCGTAGCCCCGGGCGGCCATCAGCCACGGGTTCCACCGCCAGGACCAGGAGTTCCAGCTCATCACCGGGCCGCCGTGCACCCATAGCAGCAGCGGCGCGGGCGACGCCTGCGCCGCGCCGTCGGGCAGCACCAGCCAGGCCCGGATCCGGACCCCGTCGTCGGCGGTGGCCTCGATCTCCTCCAGCCGCCCCGGTAGCTCGAGCGGCCAGCCCGGGCAGGCCAGCCGGAGCGGCTCGCGGTCCGGGTCGCGCAGGTCCAGCCGCACCGGGGTCGGCGGCTCGTTCACCGCGGCGCGCAGCGCGTAGAGGAAGCGGCCGTCCGGCGCCGGGCACAGGTGGCTGTAGGCGCCGTCGTCAGCGGTCAGCCGGGTGACCTCCCCGGTCGCCAGGTCGGCGCGGAATACCGGGCGCCTGCCCTGGTCGTCGGCGGTGAAGTAGACCGACCTCGAGTCCGGCGCCCAGGCCGCCTCCGCCGGTCGCCGGTCCAGGCCGACCAGCAGGTCTGTGCCAGCCCGGGGGATAACCCCCGGACCCCCGGTGCTGTCCCGGGGGATAACCCCCGGACCCCCGGTGCTGTCCCGGGGGATAACCCCCGGACCCCCAGACCGGGGGGCGCCGCCCCCCGGAGCCCCCCCGCCGTCTGCTCGGGCCGGCCGCTGGCCGGCCCTCGCATCCGGCATCTCATCCGTCGTGCCGCCTGATCCCCCGTCGTCCAGTTCCGCGATCACCAGGGTGACGTCGCCGGGCGCCTCGTAGCTGTCCTGGGTCGCCCGCAGGCAGGCGGCCAGGCGCCCGTCCGGCGAGACGCGCGGGTCGGCGAAGTCGCAGCCCGGCGCGGCCAGCAGGGTCCGCCGCTCCCCGGTCGCCGCGTCGATGACCTCGACCTGGTCGGTCTTGTTTCCGGCCTGGTCCCATACCGACCAGCCGGTGACCACGCGGGCGCCGTCCGGGGCGATGTCGAACGTGTTCTCGTCCAGGGCCCGGCCCGGGTCCGGCGTGAGGTCCCGGGCCTGGAGCAGGTCCTCGTCCTGCGCCAGGGCGGCCGCGCCGCCCGGCCCGGCCGCGGCCCGCGTCCCGGGCCCGGGGATCCCGGCGAGCTGCAGCCTCGGGCTGTCCGGGCCGAGGTCATGGTCCCAGTACCGGAGTGCGCCCGACTCGTGCAGGATCGCGGTCACGCCCGCGTCCTTGCGGGCCTGCCGGCGCTTGCGGTCATCGTCGGGCCCGGCCGAGCCGGGCAGCGCAGGCGAGGCGAATACGACGGTCCCGCTGTCCCGCGCCGTGGCGATGCCGCTGACGCCGCCGGGCGGAGCGGCGACCTTGCGGGCCTCGCCGCCGCCGGCCGGCAGCAGCCACAGCGCGGGCTTGTCCCGGCCGGGGTCGGCGTCCGGCCCGCCCGCCTCCGCGCCCTTCCCCCGCCCCCGGGCCGGGTCAGGCCGCTTGGAGATGAACAGCACGCTGCCGTCCGGCAGGAACTCCGGGCTGCCCTCGCCCTCGGCGCTGCGGGTCAGTCGGGCGGGCAGGCCGTCCCCCGGCCCCGGGGCCGCGTCCCCGGGCACCGGGATCCGCCAGATGCTGGTGACGTACGCCGGCGGCTCGCCGCCGACCGTCTGCACCGCGGCCGCGAGCCAGGACCCGTCCGGCGACAGCCGCAGCGCGGTTACCCGGGGTATCGCCACATAGTCGGCGAGATCGTGGAAGCTCATCACAGGGTCAGCTTGCTCCTGCCTGCCGCCGCACGGCCGCGAGAATTCTCCGGTAGGCAGGGCTCAGCTGGCTCTCGAACGGCGCCGTGAGCCCGGCCACTCGAGTCAGCGTCTCACGCGGCGCCGCTGTCAGCATGGCGTCGAGCAGCGACCACGACAGCGCGTCCAGCGCCGCGCGGACCGCGGGTGGCTCCCCGGTGACGCACGCGTCCTGCAGCGCCCGCAGCGGCGCGTCGGGCTGCGGGCCGAACTCGAACCGCACCGGGAACGCGTCGGTCACCGCGCCGGCCGGCCGCTCGGCCCCCGGGGCCTCGAACGCGCTCAGCAGCGGGCTCACCTCGCCGGCGGTCTTCGGGTCGTACAGGCCGGGGAACGGCATGCTCTCGTAGCCGGGGTCGTAGCCGCTGAAGTAGACCGGCGCGTCGGACCCGGTGCGGGCCAGCACCCCCAGCGCCAGGTCGAGCAGGCTGACCGGCCAGCCCAGGTCGGTGATGGCGTGCGTCCGCAGGCCGCCGCGGCGCGCGGCCAGCCCGGCGCAGAGCAGCAGTTGCGCCGACTCGAGCGCCGACTGCGCGTAGAACATGATGTCCGCCGCGTGCAGCCGCATCACCCCGCCGTCGCTCCAGCGGAGCAGCCGCTGCCCGATGATCGAGTTGTCGACCACGTGGGTGAACCGGGCGGCCGAGTACCTGGCCTGGCCGCGCAGGGCCGCGCCGGCGATGAGCCATTCGGCGGCCCGCTTGGAAGCCGTGTACACCTCCCGCGAGTACGGGCGCAGGGCCTTGCCGGTCGACGCGAACACCACGTCGCGGACGCCGTGTTCCTCCGCCGAGCAGATCACCTGGCGGGTGCCGAGCACGTTGGTGGTCACGGTGTGGTGAACCTCGTCCTCGGCCAGCCCCGGGTCCCGCTGCGCGGCCAGGTGGAACACCACGTCCGGGCGGACCTCGCCGAAGACGGCGCCCAGGGCGCGCGGGTCCCGGATGTCGGCCCGCGCGTATTCCGCCCCGGGCGGCCGCGGCCACCCGCCGGTCAGGCCGCGGCTCACGCTGACCAGGCGCCGCGGCCGCCACCGGGCGGCCTGCGCCATCAGCGCCGAGCCGACGCACCCGGTTCCGCCGGTGACCAGCACCGTCGCCCCGCCGAGCCAGGCGGCCAGGCCGGCCTCCGGGACGGGGATGGCCCGCTGGTTCAGCGCGAGGAACCTGGCGTACTCCTCGCCCGCGTCGGGCTGGGCCGCGACGAGCGCCTGCGTCAGGCTGCGCAGCTCACCCAGCACACGGTCACCAAGCTCGCGCTGCCCGGGCGGCGCCGCCTCGCGCATGGCCGAGATGATCTCAGAAACAGTCGCCACGGCTGGCTGGATGCCCCTCCTCGCTGATGATCCGGATGACGTGCGACAAGTCGGACGCGCGGGGAGGTAGCCGACCTGCGACTGGCAAGCTTCCCAGAGACTTCCGCCGACATGCAGGCGTAACGGGATTTTGTTAACCGCCCGTGGCTTCCGGGTGACTGGCCGGGGTACCGGTCATCGGAACACGGGCCGGTGCAATCCGGTCGTTTCCCGGTCGGGGCCGCTCACATCTAACTACGCTCTTGCTCTAGTTACTGGGCCTCTTCGTCCGTCGATCCGCCGCTCAGAGCATGGGGGACGAAAGGGTTCACCCGGTATGTGACGTCCGCAACGCTGGCCCGGGCTTGCCGACTTCCGGAAGTGCGAAGAGGAGCGGGGATGGCTGTTGCCGCCAAAGGGCCGCGTTCGGCGCGCCCGGCAACGGCGCCCAAGCACCGCAAGGCCGCGGGCGGGCCCCGGCCGCCGCGCAAGCAGGCGGTCCAGGACGACGAGTCGCCGCCTAATCAGGCGGCGCAGGACGAGTCGCAGACCAAGCGAGCCGTGCAGGAGGAGTCGCCGCCCAACCGGGCCGCGCGGGACGACTCGCCGCCCAGCCGGACCGCGCAGGAAGAACCGCCGGCCAACCGGGCCGCGCAGGAAGAACCGGCGCGCAGGCGGACCGCCCGCAGCGACGACCCGCACCCCGTGCTCCCGGTCCCGCCGACCGACACCGAGAAGTACACCTACGTCCGGCGGCACGCGTGGGTGCTCACCGTCTGCGCCCTGCTGAGCATCCCCCCGCTGGTGTACGGCCAGGTCCGGATGGTCCTGAACTCCCCCTGGTTTTACGTCTACATACCGTTCGCGCTGTTCGGCGCGGCGTGCTTCCTGCTGTACGTCATCGCGGACGGGATGGGCCGTAGCTTCGACCTCGAGGAGCACCAGCGGATCGTGCGCGGGTGGCGGCCGCTGTGGTACCCGTCGGTCGACGTGTTCCTGCCCGTGTGCGGGGAGCCGATGGAGGTGCTCCGCAACGCCTGGACCCACGTCGCCCGCCTGCGCGACCGCTACCGGGGCCCGGTCATCCCCTACGTCCTCGACGACTCGGCCAGCCCGGACATCAAGGCGATGGCCCGCCGGTTCGGCTTTGCCTACGCGACCCGCCCGAACCGGGGGTGGTTCAAGAAGTCGGGCAACCTGCTGTACGGCTTCGGCATCTCGCACGGCGACTACATCCTGCTGCTGGACGCCGACTTCGCGCCCCGCGGCGACCTGCTCGACGAGACGCTCCCGTACCTGGACCTGTTCCCCGACGTGGGCATCGTGCAGACGCCGCAGTTCTTTCACGTCCTGGACGAGCAGACGTGGGTGGAGCGGGGAGCCGGGGCGGCCCAGGAACTGTTCTACCGGTCCGTCCAGACCGCACGGGCGAACCGGGACGCCGCGATCTGCGTGGGCAGCTGCGCGGTCTACCGCCGCAAGGCCCTGGAAGAGAACCGGGGCATGTCGCTCGCCGAGCACTCCGAGGACCTGCACACCGGGTTCGACCTGCGCCGGCTGGGCTGGGCGCTGCGCTATGTGCCGATCACGCTGTCCACGGGCAACTGCCCGGACAGCATCCTCGCCTTCCTCAACCAGCAGTACCGCTGGTGCTCCGGCACGATGAGCCTGCTGTTCCGCAAGAAGTTCTGGCAGACGAAGCTGCCGCTGCGCACGCGGCTGTGCTACCTGTCCGGCTTCCTGTACTACATCAACACCGCGGTGTTCGCCTTCGTCATCCCGCTGCTGTCCATCGCCCTGCTCGCCTTCGCCCCCGGCATCCTCCAGCTGAAGAACCTGATCTTCTTCGCCCCTATCCTGATCTACTCGGGCGTGATCTACCCGATGTGGCACCGCGTGCCCTACCGCCTGGAGGCGTGGTCGGTCCGGGAGATCTCGGCCTGGGCGCATATCTTCGCGATCACCGACATCATGCGCGGCAGGCTGCGCGGATGGCAGCCGTCGGGCAGCAGCAAGACCAAGCAGGACGGCCGGAGGCGGTTCTGGGTCGGCCTGATCGGCTGGAGCGCCGGCTCGGCCGTGCTGTGGACGGGGCTGGCCCTGTGGCGCATGCTGACCATGACCCCGTCCGACTTCTTCCTGCTCTTCGTGCTCGGCGCCTTCCAGCTCGTGGTGGTCGGCCGCATCCTGATCCAGCCGCGAGCCGGGACCGGCTCGTGACCGCGGGGACCCGCGTCCGGGTTCTCGCGGGAGCCGTGCTGACCGCGGTGCTGGCCGGCTGCGGGGCGCTCTCGCCGCCCGCCCAGAACGGCGGCGCCGGCGGCTCGCCGAGCCGATCCCCGGCTCCGTCGCCGAGCAGCCTGCCGTACAACATGTCCGGGCTGCTCGACCCCACCGGCGGGAAGTTCTTCGGGGTCGAGGCCCAGGGCGCGCCCTCGCTCGCCCCGGTCGCGTCCTTCGCCGCCAGCGTGGGCAAGAGGCCGGACCTGATCGGCCAGTACCTGGCCTGGAACAGCTCGTTCGACGCGAAGGCGGTCAGCGCGGCCTGGTCGTACGGGGCCCTGTACTACCTCGCGTGGGAGCCGTACGGCACCACCGCCCAGGCCATCGCCGACGGCCAGAGCGACGCGTACATCTCGCGGTTCGCCCGCGCGGTGCGGGCGCTCAACCTGCCGGTCGCCATCAGCTTCGGGCATGAGATGAACGGCAACTGGTATCCCTGGGGGACCGGCCAGACCACCGCGGCCGAGTTCGTGGCCGCCTGGCGGCACATCCACAACCTGTTCATCCAGGCAGGCGCCAGCAACGTGATCTGGGTGTGGAACCCCAACGTCATCAACGGCGTGCCGCAGGTCAGGCTGAGGCCCTACTGGCCAGGTGACTCCTACGTCGACTGGGTCGGGATCACCGGGTATTTCCCCAGTTCGGGCGAGGAAACCTTCGCCAGCCTCTACGGGCCCACCATGACGGAGATCAAGCAGTTCACGACCAAGCCGATCATCATCGCCGAGACCTCCGTCGAGACCGGGCCGTCCGAGATCCTGGCCGCCCGCAGCCTGGTCGCCGGGGTCAAGCGCCGTCCCGGCGTGCTGGGCTTCATCTGGTTCGACTTCAACAAGGCCGGGGTGGACTGGCAGGTCGAGTCTCGGCCGGCCGTGCGCGGAGCGGTGACCGCCGGCGTCGCCGGGCTCCGGCTCATCGACCCGAAGAAATGAGCCGTTGAGCAAGCGGCCACAGACCTCGCCGCCGCCGGCCGGGCCGGGCCGGTCGGGCGCGGCGCGACGCGGCGTCCTGCCGGAGACGTATAAGCGCCCGGTTCAGTCGCCGGACGCCGAGACCGTCATGCTGGCCTCGGTCAAGACCGAGGCTGACGTCACCCCCGACCCCGACGTCACGCCCGAGCCCGGCCCCCCGCCTCCCGACGCGAAACGGCCCGACGGGGAGCCGTCCGGCGCGGGGGCTTCCGGCGCGGGGGCTTCCGGCACGGGGGCTTCCGGCACGGGGGCTTCCGGCACGGGGGCTTCCGGCCCAGAGCTCCCGGCCGCGCCCGGCGCCCCGGCCGCCCCGGCCGCCGCGGCCGACCCGGCCGAGGACGACGAACCGGGCGTGAGCACCCGGGTGCTCACGCTGCCGCGCGGGAAGCGCTCGGGGCCGGCCCAGTGGAGTGCGGCCAGCGCCCGCCGGACCTGGGTCAGCCGCGCGGTGCTGGCGCTGATCCTCGGCGTGCAGGCGGTCCTGTCGCTGCGGCTGCGGAACACGGCCTTCGGCACCGAGGCGCTGTACCTGTACGCCGGTCACCTGGAGATAGCGCACCTGCTGCACGGCGCGCCGCTGCAGGGCACCTACGCCTCCTACTTTCCCGGCGCCCCGGTGCTCTACCCGGTGCTCGCCGCCGCCGCCGACAGCCTCGGCGGGCTCGCGGCCGCACGGGCGGTCAGCCTCGTGGCGATGCTGGCCACCACCGCGCTGCTGTACGCGATGACCCGCCGGCTGTTCAACGAGCGGGTCGCGTTGTGCGCGGCCGGCCTGTTCGGGGTGACCGAGGGAGCGATCTTCGCCGGGCGGCTGGCCACCAACGATGCCCCGTCGCTCTGCCTGCTCGCGCTGGCGTCCTGGGTCGTGGTCCGGACCGCGTCCTGGCGCTGGCGCGCCTACCTGCTGGCCGCGCCCGTCGCCGGCCTCGCGGTCGCGACCGACTACTGGGCGCTGCTCTACCTGCCCACGATCGCGCTCCTGGCCGGCCTGGCGGCCTACCCGTACCTGGGCCGTCAGGCCCTGACCCGCGCACTGGTGCTGTGGGCGGTCACGGTGGAACTGATCGCCGCCGCGGTCATCGTCGCGGGCCGGCCGTACGTGACGGCCGCCGTCAGCGCCACGGTCGGGCGCACCCCCGGCCCCGGCCAGGCGCTGGCCATCCTCACCGAGGGCGGGAAGTGGGGCGGGTTCGTCATCGCACTGGCGGCGCTCGGCGCCGTGGGCTATGCCCTCGAGGCCAGGACCGAGCCGCACGAGCACATCGCGCTGCCAGGAAGCCGCCGCTGCCGGACCGCGCTCGGCGTCGTGCTGGCCGGGACGGCCCTGCTGGCGCTCGCGGTCCAGGCGTACCAGAACACCGACGTGTCGCTGGACACGCACATCGGCTTCGGGCTGTTCTTCGCCGCGCCCATGGCC
This sequence comes from uncultured Actinomycetota bacterium, assembly GCA_963795055.1. GTDB lineage: Bacteria > Actinomycetota > Actinomycetes > Streptosporangiales > Streptosporangiaceae > JASHPR01. Next base: position 144,041 of record CAWCGJ010000044.1, on the reverse strand, counting down.
GGCGTCGGGCTGGCCCGGCTGGTGGGAGACCACTTCCGGCGCGCGCAGATCGGCATCGTGGTCTGGGCGGCGGCGCTCATCGTCGGGCTCAGCCAGGCCGCCCAGCTCTTCGGCAGCTGGCCGGATCCGTCTTCGCTCGTGGGGGAGCTCACCCGCTACCTCGGGCCGGGCGAGCGTTATCTCGTCGAGAACGACAACGTGGCGATCTACTACCTGAGGGGGCACCCGGACGCGCAGCCCGACCAGTTCACGTCCACCTACTTCATCTCCTACCGGACCCCCCGCGGCCAGGTGCTCACCGGGACCCAGGGTTTCCTGGCCGCGGTCCGTTATGGATATTTCCGGGTGATCATCTACGACGGCACGGTCACCCCGGCCCTGGACAAGACGCTCGCGGCCGCACTGGAAGCCAGCCCCCGCTACCGGCTGGCCGGCGCGGTGCCGGAGAACGCGCGTGACTTCCGCGCCACCTGCTACGTCTGGGTCCGGACCTAGCTCAGCGCCTGCGGTGCCGGCGCTTGGCGCGCACCGCGTGCCGCGAGGGCGGGATGCGCTGCCAGATCTTGTATTTGCTGAATCCGTATGAAGTCCGGTAATAGATGGTGTCGATCGGCCGGTAGTCATGGTCCCGGCCGATGTCCTGGGCGATGGCCAGGTCCTGCCCGTACGTGTCGCCGAAGGCCAGCACGATGTAGCTGAAGTAGCCGCGCCTGATCGAGTCCGCGAAGGCCGGGATGCTGAACAGCATCTTGTGGGTCTGCGGATCGGTGTAGTTGAAGCTGGTGTAGGTGCTGTCGACGTGACTGAACGGGATCTTCGAGCCTAGGTAGTAGGTGACCACGCTCGGGTCCTCGACCAGGTAGTAGCCGTTCGGCTGCGCCAGCCGGCTGAGCTCGGCGATCATCGCGCGGGAGTCCGCCCAGTTGCCGTACTGCCCGTTGGCCACGGTCACGCCGAAGGCCCCGGCCGCGAGCACGGCCGCGGTGCCCGCGGCGATGCCGGCCAGCAGCGCCCAGCGCGGCCGCGCCGCCGCGGCCCCGGGCGGGCGGGACCGGCTCAGCCGGGCCAGCAGCGCGGGCAGCTCGGCCAGCAGGTAGCCGGCTATCACGCACGCGAACCACGCACCGTAGCCGACGTGCTTGAACAGGCTGGTCAGGGTGTGGATCCTGGCCTGCTCCGCGGGAGCCAGGAATTCGGCCGCGGCCAGTGCCCAGGCCAGCGTCACGGTGGTCCAGCCGGGTCGCCGGGCCGTGATGAGGAGCGCGCCGAGCACCCCGAGCACGGCGATGATGCCGGTGGCGTGCGCCGACAGGTCGAGGATCGCCCGCACCGAGTCGTTGCTGGCTGCGCGGGTCAGCGTGGTCGAGGTGATGCCCTGGCCGTACGACGACCCACCCAGGTCGTACCCGACGGTCAGCGGCAGGGCGGCGGCCAGCACCATGGCGCCGAGCGAGTCCAGGGCGGCCTTGCGCCCGTCCGCCCGCCAGGCGGCCAGCGTGACGACCGTGAGCACCACCGGGTTGAACAGCGCCGAGGCGTACTTGGCGGCGTCCGCCGCGGCCAGGCCGAGCCCGGCCGCGCACAGCAGCACGTACCGCAGCGCGGAGTCGGCCTCGATGGCCCGCAGGCCGAGCCAGGTGGCCAGGGCGAGCAGCATCAGCGCCATCGCGTCGTAGGTCGCGAACGCGCCCAGGAACTGCGCGGTGCCCAGCCAGCCGAACAGGGCCGCCGCGAAGAACGCCGCGAGCCGGCTGGAGAGCAGCCGCCAGGTCACCCCGTACAGCGCCGCGGTGGTGACGAGCATGAACACCAGGCTCAGCAGCCGGGCCCCGGCCAGCCCGCCGATGTTGTCGGCGATGGCCGCCAGCGGCGGGTACACGATCGGTGACCCGGACAGGTAGCTGGCGACGTCCGGCATGGGCGCGTGGTGGAGCAGATGGGCCAGCTCCAGGCGGCCGACGGTCAGGTACTCCCCCTCGTCCAGGAACGCCGTCGCGCTCCAGACCAGCCGCAGCGACAGCGCGGCCTGGATGACCAGGACCACGGCCAGCGGCCAGCCCCGGGCGCTCAGCAGCCCCTCCGGCCCCGCCGTACCCTGGCTGGCCCGGGCGGCTGGGGCGGGCCCCGCGCCCTTCGCCGCCGGGGGTTCGAAGCTCCCCGGCTCAGGGCGCCAGTCGGGCAGCGTGTCCGACCGGAAGTTCATCGCCGGCCGATCCTCGGCCTGGCCGGGCCCGGCCCGGGCGATGGCGCCGCTGACCCCTACGAGCTCGCTGGCGCGTTGCCCCGCGGAGTCCTCAGCCGCGGAGGCCTCAGCCGCAGAGACCTCCGGCGCGGGGGCCTCAGCCGCAGAGGCCTCCGGCGCACGAGCCTGCGCGGCCAGGGCCTGCGCCCCGAAGGCCTCGGCCGCAAGGGCCTCGGCCCTGGCGGCCCCGGCCGCGAAGGACCCGGCCGCTGGGGATCCGGCCGCTGGGGATCCGGCCGCTGGGGATCCAGTCGCCGGGGACTGTGTCGCGGGGAACCCGGTGGGGAGGGACCCGGTCCGGGCGATCTCGGCTGGGGGAGCCGCGGCCGCGCCGGGCTCAGGCGTCCCGCCGGCCCCGGAGCGGTGGCGCCCGCGCGAGGACCGGGCCTCTTCCCCTTTTGCCGCCACCGCCAGCCGCTGTCCCCTCCGAGCAGGTATACGAGGGTTCAGCGTATAAAGATCTCGTCTGCTCGGGGGCGGTATTGCTGGTCCGCGGCGAGCCCAGGCCCCTACCGGGCGTCGGTGATCACGGCCGCGCCGACGGTGGCGTTGGTGGCCTCGTCGATCAGGATCAGGCCGCCGGTCATCCGGTTGCGGGTGTACGGGTCGGCGAATACCGGCTGGGTCAGCCGGAGGGTCACCCGGCCGATCTCGTTCAGCCGCAGCTCGCCCGCGGACTCGTCCCGGTGCAGGGTGTTCACGTCGAGCCGGTAGTGCAGGTCGCGGACGAAGGCCTTCACGGTCCGCGTCGTGTGCTTCACGATCAGCCGCTGGCGCGGGGCCAGCGGCCGGGCGTCGCTCATCCAGCACACCATCGCCTCGACGTCCTGCGCGGCCGGCGGCGAGTTGTGCGGCCGGCAGAGCATGTCGCCCCGGGAGATGTCTAGGTCGCCGGCCAGCAGCAGGGTCACCGACATCGGCGGGAACGCCTCGGCCACCGGGCCGTGCGCGGTGTCGATGCGCTCGATGGTGGTGGTCAGCCCGGACGGTAGGTGCATGACCTCGTCGCCGGGCTTGAGCACGCCGCCGGCCACCTGGCCCGCGTAGCCCCGGTAATCGTGCAGCTCGGGGTCGGTGGCCTGGTGCGGCCGGATCACGAACTGGACCGGGAACCTGACGTCGATGAGGTTCCGGTCCGAGGCGATGTGCACGTGCTCCAGGTGGTGCAGCAGCGACGGGCCGTCGTACCACGGCATGGCGGCCGAGCGCTGTACGACGTTGTCGCCGTGCAGCGCGGAAATCGGGATGAAGGTCAGGTCGCCGATCTCCAGCTTGGCCGCGAACGAGGTGAACTCCTCGGCGATCCGCTCGAACACCGCGGCGTCGAAGTCGACGAGGTCCATCTTGTTCACCGCGAGCACCAGGTGCGGCACCCGCAGCAGCGTGGCCAGGAACGCGTGCCGCCGGCTCTGCTCGGTCAGCCCGTTGCGCGCATCGACCAGGACGATCGCGAGGTCGGCGGTGGAGGCGCCGGTGACCATGTTCCGGGTGTACTGGACGTGCCCGGGGGTGTCGGCGATGATGAACTTCCGCCGCGGCGTCGCGAAGTAGCGGTAGGCCACGTCGATCGTGATGCCCTGCTCCCGCTCGGCGCGCAGCCCGTCGGTCAGCAGGGCCAGGTTCGTGTAGTCCTCGCCGCGTTCTTTGCTGGTGCGCTCCACCGCGGCCAGCTGGTCTTCGAAGATCGCCTTGGAGTCGAAGAGCAGCCGCCCGATCAGGGTGCTCTTGCCGTCATCGACCGAGCCCGCGGTGGCCAGCCGCAGCATGTCCATGTGGCTGCCCGTCATCAGAAGTACCCCTCTCGCTTGCGGTCCTCCATCGCGGCCTCGCTGGTCCGGTCGTCCGCGCGGGTCTGCCCCCGCTCGGTGATGCGGGTCGCCGCGATCTCGGTGATCACCTCCGGGATCGTGGCCGCGGTCGACTCGACCGCCCCGGTGCACGACATGTCGCCCACCGTGCGGTAGCGGACCGTGGCCTGCAGCAGCGGCTCGTCCTCGGCCCGGACCACGTACGGGCTGTCGGCCAGCAGGATTCCGTCGCGCTCGAAGACCTCGCGCTGGTGCGCGAAGTAGATGAACGGGATCTCCAGCTGTTCCCGCGCGATGTAGTGCCACACGTCGAGCTCGGTCCAGTTCGACAGCGGGAACACGCGGATGTGCTCCCCCTTGCGGATCCGCGTGTTGTACAGGTTCCACAACTCCGGTCGCTGGTTCTTCGGGTCCCACTGGCCGAACTCGTCCCGGAACGAGAACATCCGCTCCTTGGCCCGGGCCTTCTCCTCGTCACGGCGGGCGCCGCCGAATACCGCGTCGAACTGATGCTCCTCGATCGCGTCCAGCAAGGTGGTGGTCTGCAGCCGGTTGCGGCTGGCCCAGCGGCCGGTCTCCTCGGCGACCCGGCCCGAGTCGATCGATTCCTGTACCGATGCGACGATCAGCCGGACGCCCAGCTCGGCGACCCGCCGGTCCCGGAACGTCAGGACCTCGGCGAAGTTGTGGCCGGTGTCCACGTGCATGACCGGGAACGGCATGCGCGCGGGCCAGAACGCGCGCTCGGCCAGGGCCAGCATCACGACCGAGTCCTTGCCGCCGGAGAACAGCAGCACGGGCCGCTCGAACTCGGCGGCGACCTCGCGCAGCACGTGGATCGACTCGGCTTCGAGCGCGTCGAGCTGCGAGAGCTGGTAGTCGGAACGCGGCATGGCCATCAGGGACTCCGGGTGGTTGGGATGCGGGCGGCGGGACTAGCGCACGGAGCTGATCGCCCCGAGCAGCATGTCCGCGAGCGCGGCCTGGCAGATCAGGATATCCGGCACCGAGGGCACGGCCTGGTTATAAACCAGCTTCGACCCGTCGATGCGGGACGCGTGCAGCCCCGCGGCCAGGGCCACGGCGACCGGCGCGGCCGAGTCCCACTCATACTGCCCGCCGGCGTGCACGTAAACCTCGGCGTCACCGCGGATCACCGCGGCGGCCTTGGCGCCCGCCGAGCCGAGCGGCACCACCTCGGCGCCGATCTTGTCGGCCAGCCGCGGGATGAAGGCGGCCGGCCTGCTGCGGCTCACCACGAGCCTGAGCATCCCGGACGGCGCGGCGGCCGGGGGCGCGACCGGATCGGCCGTGCTCAGGACCTGGCCCTGCGCGGGCAGCGCCACCGCGCCGGCGGTCAGCTCGCCGTGCTCCCACAGCGCCACGTGCACGGCCCAGTCGGTGCGACCCGGCTCGCCGAACTCCCTGGTCCCGTCCAGCGGGTCGACGATCCACACCCGGCGGGCGCCCAGGCGCGCGGGGTCGTCGGCGCCCTCCTCGGACAGCACCGCGTCGCCGGGCCGGCGCCGGGCCAGCTCGGCGGCGAGGAACTCGTGCGAACTCCGGTCGCCGGCCTGGCGCAGCTCATCCGGGTCACCGCCGAAGGCCCGCAGCGCGAGCAGCCGGCGCCCGGCCTGGACGGCCAGGTCGGCGGCGAGGCGGTCGTCATCGGAGATCATCAATAGTTTCCCTAACGTTGAACTTTTTTCATCCGTAGGTCTCGCCCAGAGTACGTAGGCAGCAGCCGGGGAGGATGAAAAAGGTTCACTACGGCGCCGGCTCTGGCGCGGTATGGAACTCGTTCTGCGCGGCGGGCAGGCCCTGCCGCAGCAGGGTTTCGACGGCATCAGCGGCCCGTTCGAGCACCAGCGGCAACAGCTTGCGCTCGGCGGCGGAAAAGTCGCGCAGCACGAAGTCCGCGGGGTCCATCCGGCCCGGCGGACGGCCGATTCCGACCCGCGTCCGCAGGTAGTCACGGGTGCCCAGGGCGGCGGTCACCGACCGCAGGCCGTTGTGGCCGCCGTCTCCGCCGCCCAGCTTCAGCCGGATGGTCTCGAACGGGAGGTCCAGGTCGTCATGGATGACGACGATCTGGTCGGGCGAGATCTTATAGAAAGAGCGCAGCGCCGCCACGGGGCCGCCGGACAGGTTCATGAACGTCTGCGGCTTCGCGAGCGTGACCGGATGCCCGGCCAGCCGCCCGGTGGCCACGACCGCGCGGGACCGGTCGCGCTTGAAGCCCGCCCCGATCCGCGCGGCCAGCACATCGGCCACCATGAAGCCACAGTTATGCCGGTTGCCGGCATACTCGGCACCCGGGTTACCGAGCCCGATGATCAGCCAGCGATCATCCGACATGCGCTAGACCGGATCTACGGCCAGATCAGGACGACTGCTCGGACCCGGCCTCGGACGCAGCGCCATCCTCGGACGCGGCGGCCGCAGGCGCGGGAGCCGGGACGGCCTCGGCACCCTCGGCCTCCTCGGCGGCCTCGGGCACGCCGAGCTCGGCCTCGATCTGCTCCGCGGTCGGCGCGGCGATCACGTGCAGGACGAGGATCTCGGGGTCGACCGCGAGCGTCACGCCGCTGGGCAGCGTGAGGTCGCCGGCGCGGACATCCGTGCCGATCTCCATGCCCTCGATGTCCACCTCGATGCCGGGCGGGATGTTCGTCGCCTCGGCCTCCACGGCGATCTGGATCAGCTGCTGGTCCAGCAGGCCGTCCGAGCCCACCTCACCGGTCACCGTAACCGGGATCTCGACGGTGACCTTCTCGCCGCGCCTGACCATGATCAGGTCGACGTGCTCGACGGAGCCCTTGATGGCGTCCCGCTGCACCGCCTTGGGCAGCGCAAGCTGGCTGCCGCCGGGCAGGCCCTCCAGCCGGATCAGCACGTTCGCCGTGCGCAGCGCGAGCAGCACGTCGTGACCGGGCAGGCTGACGTGCCGCGGGTCGGTCCCGTGCCCGTACAAGACGGCGGGAACCCGGCCGGCGCGCCGCTCCCTGCGGGCCGGTCCCTTGCCGAACTCGGTGCGGGGCTCGGCTGTGATGCGTACCTCGGGCACGGCAGTGCTCCTCAACAAGCGACAGGCTGAACGCCGGAGAGTCTAGCCGACCGCTGCGGGCTGCGACGCCACGTGGCCTGCTGGCCTACACAGGGAACCCGATGCCACGTGGCCGCTGGCCCATACAGGGAACCCGATGCCACGTGGCCGCTGGCCCATACAGGGAACCCGATGCCACGTGGCCGCTGGCCCATAGAGAGAAGCGGCGGCAACCGCCGGTTGCCGCCGCTCCGCACCGCCGTGGCTACTCCTCAAAGGGGTCGGGCTTCGTGACCACCGCCGGCTTCATGGGCCCTTCCTCAAAGGGGTCAGGCGCAGGCGCAGCGGGAGCCGCGGGCCCTTCCTCAAAGGGATCGGGCGTCGGCTGAGCCGGATCCGCGGGAGGCTTCGCTGGTGGGTTGGTGGGCTCGGTCATGTTCATCCCCTTCGTGTCCTGGCTCGCATGAGCCTGGGCCCCGCACGAATGAGCAGGTTACGGGCGAAAGCCTACTGACGTCCGGCTAAATATTCTCGAAAGTGCCCAAATTTCCCTACTCAGTCACTTGCGTAACTCCTGCACAATTAGCCCTCGGTTTCCAGTTCCGCCAGCCGGGTACCGAGCTCGGCCGCTCGCTCGTCTTCTCCGAGGGCTTCGAAGAGGCTGCGGGCCCGGGTCCATGTGTCGCGGGCCTCGGCGAGACGACCCGCCTGGGCGTGGGCATTTCCGATGCGCTGCAGGACTTGGGCCTCCCCGTAGCGGTCGCCCGCGCTGCGTTGGATGGCCAGCGCCTGGTCGAACAGCTCGGCTGCCTCGGCCGGGTGCCCGAGAGCCAGGCGCGCACGGCCGAGGTTGTACAGGGCGTAGCCTTCGTACCGGACCGAGCCGACTTCGCGGACTATGGCGAGCGCCTCCTGCGAGCGGGTGATCGCCTCATCGTGACGCCCGAGTTCCACGTACGCCTCACCGAGATTGCACAGCGCGACGGCCTCGCCGTACCGGCGGCCGAGTTCGCGCTGCAATTCAAGGGCATCCAGCAGCGCTGGGACCGCTTCCTCGTAGCGCCCGAGGATGGCGTAGCAGAACGCGAGGTTGTTCGCGGCTCGCGCCTGGTCTTCGCGGTCACCGGTCTCGCGGAGAATGGCCAGGGCCTGCTCGAAGTAACCGACGGCCTCGTTGACGTGCTGCTGGCCGAGCACCATGCCGATGTTGTTCAGCACCCAGGCCTCGCCCCGCCGGTCCCCTAGTTCCCGGACGCTATCCAGGGCAATGCGGTGAGTGGTCAGCCACTCCGTGCGGTAGCCGAGGCGGTCGAAACATACGCTCGCGGCGACGGGAAGCTTCCAGGCGATGTCGTGCAGGCCCTGGGACGCGGCCTGGCGAGTGGCGGCGACCAGGTTGGTGCGCTCCTGCTCGCTCCAGGCCAGCGCCTGCTCGGGGGTGGCGAAGGCGAGAGGTACGCTGCCCGGCTCGGCCGGGTCGAGCGGCACCCGCTCCCGGTACGGCGCGACCACGCCCGCGGCCGCGTCCGCGGTGCGCAGGTACCAGTCGAGCACCCGGCGGACCGCGTCCTCGACCGTCAGCGGCGGCTCGTCGGCCCGGGCCCGGTCGGCCGCGTACGCGCGCAGCAGGTCGTGCAGCCGGTACCGGTCCGCAGCCGGGGATTCCAGCAGGTGCGCGTCGACCAGCACCTCCAGCGCGTCGGCCACCGGCCATTCCGGCTGGCCGATCAGCGCGGCGGCCGCGGGCAGCCCGATCGACGGCCCCTGCCAGACGCCGAGCAACCGGAACGCGCGGGCCGGGTCGGTGCTGGTCCCGTTGCGGTGCGGCAGGGCGTCGAAGCTGACCTGGAAGCAGGCCCGCATGGCCAGGTCGCCCGCGGTGAGCTCGTCCATCCGGCGGCGCTGGTCGGCCAGGCGGTCGGCCAGCGTCCGGACGGTCCAGGCGCGGCGGGCGGCCAGCCGCGCGCCCGCGATCCTGATGGCCAGCGGCAGGCCCGCGCAGACTCCCAGGACGTCGCGTACCGGGCCCGGCTCGGCCTCGGCGCGGTCGGTCCCGATGATCCGGGTGAACAACTCGGCCGCCTCGCCCTCGTCCAGGACGTCGAGGTCGATCAGGCGGCTGCCGGCCAGGTCGGAGAGCCGGTGCCGGGAACTGACGATCACGGCGCACGAGCCGCTGCCGGGCAGCAGCGGCCGGACCTGCGCGGCGTCCCTGGCGTCGTCGAGCACGATCAGCATCTGCCGCTCGGCCAGCCGGGTGCGGTACAGGGCCGCGCGCTCTTCGGGGTCGACCGGCACCCGGACCCCGTCCACCCCGAGGTCCCGGAGGAACCTGGCCAGCACCTCGTCCGCCGGCACGGGATGCTCGCTCCCGCCGCGCAGGCTGACGTAGAGCTGCCCGTCCGGGAAATCCGGGCGCAGCCGGTGCGCCGCGTGGATGGCGAGCGTGGTCTTGCCCAGCCCCGGCGTGCCCGCCACCACCGCGACGGTCACCGCCCCGTTGGCGTGCTGCCGGGCCCCCGATACCAGCCTGTACAACCGCTCCAGGGGAGCGGCCCGGCCGGTGAAGTCGGCCACGTCGGCGGGCAGCTGGGCGGGGGCGCGCCGGGATGACGACCCCGGACCCCGGCGGTGAGCTGCGTCGCCCGGCGATCCCGCGGACGGCCCGGGAGACGGCACCGCGGCCGCCTCGGCGGCCGGCGGGCCCGCGTCGGCGGTGAGCATCGCCTGGTAGAGACCTTGCAGTTCCGGCCCGGGGTCGACGCCGAGCTCATCGGCGATCACCTCCCGGGCCTGCCCGTAGGCCGCGAGCCCCTCCGCGTGCCGCCCGGCGCCGTCCAGCGCCCGGATGAGCAGGGCCCACAGGCCCTCCCGGAGCGGATGATCGGACAGCAGCCTGCGCAGCTCGGGTACCAGCTGGGCGGGCCGGCCGCAGCCGAGGTCGGCCTCCATCCGCAACTCCAGCGCGCTCAGCCGGGACTCCTCCAGCCGGTCGGCCTCGGCCGTCACCAGCGCGGACGGCGGCACATCGGCCAGCGCCCCGCCTCGCCACAGCTCGAGCGCCTCGGCCAGCTTTTCCGCGGCGCGACCGGGGTCGCCGTGGGCCAGGGCCTCCCGGCCCTGCCCGGCCAGCGTCTCGAAGCACTCCGCGTCCAGGTCCCCGGGGCCGAGCAGGAGCTGATATCCGGGGGCGCGGGTGGTCAGCACGCGGCCCTCGGGGTCGCCCAGCGCGCGGCGCAGCCGGAGCACGTAGACGCTGACCAGGTTGGTCGCGCGGTCGGGCGGGTCATCCCCCCACAGCTCCGCGGCCAGCCGGTCGGTCGAGACCGCCTGGCCCGGGTTGAGCAGCAGCGCGGCCAGCAGCGCGCGCCATTTGGGCGCTCCGATGCCGCTCCAGTCCTGGCCGTTCCAGACCTCGAGCGGTCCTAGTATCCGAAACCGCACCACGCCGCCTCGTCCGGTCCCGCCATCCGAGTGATCCGTGCCGGGCTCGCCACCCGCGCGGCCCGCGCGATTTGTGCCGGGTCCGCTACCGGCGTCACCTGCGCGATTTGTGCTAAGCCCGTCATTCGCGCCATCCGCGCCGTTCGTGCCGGGCCCATCCGTGCCCCCCTCGATCGGATCGATGCCGGGCCGCCGAAGGTCTTAATCCTTACTCAACCATGACGTAAACCAACCTCGCCACGCGGTAACGCCTGTGTCAGCGCGCGGCCGCCGCGTCATCGATGCTCAATAGGAACTCAACCGCGGACCGCCATGCTGAAACCGCTTCCGCGTCCTGCTCCCGCCGGCCGCAGGCCCTTCTCCTCCCTCCGCCTGGGGTCGGCGGGTCGCGGGACCGGTTTCACGCCCGCGGGCGGCCATGCGGGGGCGCAGCCCGCGGGCCATAGAGCTGGTGGTCGCTGGCCCTCCTTGGTGATTGGGGGGCGGGCCAGCGGTCACCTTCTCGGCTCGCCGCTCCGCCCGCTGCCCGGTTCCCGCCCGGCGGACGCGCTCAGCTCTGACCGTCGAACAGGCTGGTCACCGATCCGTCGCTGAACACCTCGCTGATCGCCCGCGCGATCAGCGGCGCGATCGAGAGCACGGTGAGCTTGTCGAATCGCTTCTCGTTCATGATCGGCAGCGTGTTGCTGACGATCACCTCGCTGATCCGGGAGTTCTTGAGCAGGTCCACCGCGGGACCGGACAGCACCCCGTGGGTCGCGGTGACGATCACCTGGGCGGCACCCTGCTCGAACAGCGCCTCGGCCGCGTTCACGATCGTGGCTCCGGTGTCGATCATGTCATCCACGATGATGCAGGTCCGGTCCCGCACCTGGCCGACCACCTCGAGAATCCTCACCTTGTTGGCGACGTCGGGGTCGCGGCGCTTGTGGATGATGGCCAGCGGGCAGCCGAGCCGGTCGGTCCACCGCTCGCAGACCCGGACCCGCCCCGCATCCGGCGCCACCACGGTGACCTGAGACAGGTCGAGCTTGCCCTCGACGTAGTCGGCGAGGATCGGCAGCGCGAACAGGTGGTCGACCGGTCCGTCGAAGAACCCCTGGATCTGCGCGGTGTGCAGGTCGACCGCCATGATCCGGTCCGCGCCCGCGGTGAGGAACAGGTCCGCCATGAGGCGGGCCGAGATCGGCTCCCGGCCGCGGCTCTTCTTGTCCTGGCGCGCGTAGCCGAAGAACGGGGCCACGACCGTGATCCGCTTGGCCGATGCCCGCTTGAGGGCATCCACCATGATCAGCTGTTCCATGATCCACTGATTGATCGGCGCGGTGTGGGCCTGCACCACGAACGCGTCGCAACCGCGGACGGACTCGAGGAACCGCACGAAGATCTCGCCGTTGGCGAAGTCATAGAGCGTGGTCGGGGTGGGCTCGACGCCCAGGCAGGCGGCTATCTCGTCGGTGAGCTCGGGGTGGGATCGGCCGGACAGCAGCAGGAGCTTCTTCTGGTTGGCGAGGGTTATTCCGGTCACTGGACCCGACCTTTCACTGACCCCGTCTCACTGGTCCCGTCCCCCGCTCAGGTGGGCGAACGGGCCCACCGTGACTCCCGTGCCGACTACCGCCGATTCGCAGACTGAGTTGACCACCGTGGCGCCGTCGGCCACCGCCGTGTCCCGCAGCAGGCAGCCGGGCCCCACCCGCGCCCCCGCCTTGACCGTGGTACTGCCCTCGAGCTGGGTGCTCGGGCCGATGTGCACCCCCGGCTCCAGCTGCACGCCGACGTCGATCCAGGTGGTCGCCGGGTCCACGATCGTCACCCCGGCGCTCATCCAGCCCCCGAGCAGCCGCTCGTTCAGCACCCGGCGGGCCCAGGCCAGCTGGGCCTGGTCGTTCACGCCCAGGACTTCCTGGGGATCAGCGCACGCGACCGTGGCGACGGGGTAGCCGTCGCCGCGCAGGATGGACACGACGTCGGTGAGATACTCCTCGCCCTTGGCGTTGTTGGTCGGAACCCGCTTGACCGTGTCCGCGAGCAGATCGCCGTCGAACGCGTACATGCCCGAGTTGATCTCGGTGATGGCCCGCTGCTCCGGGCTGGCGTCCGCCTCCTCGACGATGCCGGTGAACGCGCCGCCGGCATCCCGGATGATCCGGCCGTAACCCTTCGGGTCGTCCAGCCGGGCGGTGAGGACGGCGACCGCCGCGCCGTGCGACTGGTGCACGGTGACCAGGTCACCGAGCGTCCGGCCGCGCAGCAGCGGGGTGTCGGCGTAGGTCACGACCACCGTGCCGTGGATGAGCCCGACCGCCTCGATCACCGTGCGCACCGCGTGCCCGGTCCCGCCGCGCCGGTCCTGGACGACGATCTCGGCGTCGGCCGCGTGCTCCGCGAGGTGCGCGGTGACCTGGCCGCGCCCGTGCCCCGTCACGACGATGAGCCGGTCCGGCTCCAGTTCCCTGGCCGCGGCCAGGACATGGCCGAGCATGCTCCGGCCGCATACCTGGTTCAGCACCTTCGGCGTCTGGTTCTTCATTCGGGTGCCCTCACCCGCCGCGAGAATGATCACGGCGGCTGGTCCGCTCAGGCTCACTCGGCTCCCTCGTGTCGCTGCAGGCACCTGGGCTTGCGGGGGCGCCCCGGCGCATGTCCCCCCGGGCAGTTCACGCTCCGGACCCTGGCAGGATACCGCCAGGTAGACCGGCCCGGTCCAGCATGGCGCCATCTGCGTACCCCGTTTTGTCAGAGTATCGCGCTAATGTTCGAATATGATCAAGAAAGCAGCATTCCCTGAATTACGCGAGCAGGCCGTAGCCCTGCGCCGGGCCGGCCGCTCCCGCCGCGAGATCAAAGAACTGCTCGGGATCACCAGCGGCGAAATCCTGAATGAGGCGCTCAAGGGCGAGCCGCCCCAGCCATGGAACGTCCGCCCGAACGCCAAGGACGCGGAGCGGGCCAAGGCCCGGCGCAGCGCCGACCTGTACCGGAAGATCGAGGGATGGGCCGCAGCCGCCATGTCCGCCGGACGAACGATGCCCGCTTATCCTTTACATCCTTTTAGTCCGTAATATGCTCCCGCGCGAGGATTTGAACCTCGATTAAGGGCTCCAAAGGCCCCCGTCTTGCCAATTAGACGACGCGGGATCAACGCACCAACGATACCGGGACCGCTTAGATCGGGGTCGGTCGTCGCGCAGGCGGCGCAGGTACGAGCTTCACCCCTGAACCGCTATCAGCGCGTCACTCCTCGAAGCTGCCGCGGTCACCGGCAGCCCGGGGTCGCCACATGTTTGAAAAAAGTTCTTCCAGGTACTTGCATAACCTACGGTAGCGTAGCCTACGGTTACGTAGGCGTATCTGCACTGGCCCCAGACCCGGTACGTGCGGAGCGCCCACCATCTGGCCGCAACCTCCGACGCCAAGCGAGGACAGCCATGGCCACTTCCACAGACATCGGCATGCCGGGCGCCGCCGCGCTCGCGCCGCCCGCGCCCGCGCCCACGCCGAGCCGGGCCAAGCCCGAGATCGAGCCCGAGCCGAGCGGCACCGGCGAGCGCATCCTGGTCGGCGTCTTCGTCGCCGTGCCGATGCTCGCGCTGCTCGCCGCCATCCCGCTGGCCTGGGGATGGGGCCTGGGCTGGCATGACATCGTGATCGCCGTGGCGTTCTACGTGATCGCCGGGCTCGGGATCAGCATGGGCTTCCACCGCTACTTCACGCACGGCTCATTCAAGGCGGTTCGCGCGTTCAAGATCGCGCTCGGGATCGCCGGCTCGCTGGCCATCGAGGGGCCGGTGCTCACCTGGGTCGCCGACCACCGCCGACACCACAAGTACAGCGACCGGGAGGGCGACCCGCACTCGCCGTGGCGGTTCGGCAACGACTGGAAGGCGCTGACCAAGGGGCTGGGTTACGCCCACATCGGCTGGCTGTTCGACAGCAACCGCACCTCCCAGGAGAGGTTCTGCCCGGACTGGCTCGCCGACTCCGACATCCGCCGGGTCTCCCGGTGGTTCCCGGGGCTGGTGGCCGTGTCGCTGCTGGCGCCCGCGGCCATCGGCGGGCTCTGGGCGTGGTCCTGGACGGCCGCGGTCACCGCGTTCTTCTGGGCCAGCCTGGTGCGGGTCGCGTTCCTGCACCACGTGACCTGGTCGATCAACTCGATCTGCCACACGTTCGGTAAGGAAGAGTTCGACGTGCGGGACAAGTCGCGCAACGTCAACTGGCTGGCGATCCTGTCGTTCGGCGAGTCCTGGCACAACCTGCATCACGCCGACCCGACCTGCGCCCGGCACGGCGTGCTCAAGGGGCAGATCGACGTGGCCGCGCGATCCATCTGGATGGCCGAGAAGCTCGGCTGGGTCTACGACGTCCGCTGGCCGGACGAGGCCCGGCTGACCGGCAAGCAACGGGCCGGACGGTCGAGGAAGCTCGGCTCCATGACCAGGCGGGAGATGCAGTCGCCCGGCTGACCGGCCGGCCGGTGACATGATGAGCCAGTGACAAGCCAACCCTCCGGCCGCAAGAGGATGACCGGCAAGGAACGCCGGGAGCAACTGCTCGACGTGGGCCGCAGCCTGTTCGCCGAGCGCGGCCTGGAAGGCACGTCGATCGAGGAGATCGCCGCCCGAGCCGACGTATCCAAGCCCGTCGTCTACGAGCACTTCGGCGGCAAGGAAGGGCTGTACGCGGTCGTGGTGGACCGCGAGGTCGAGCGCTTCCTGGCCATGGCGACCCGGCTGCTCGAAGGCGAAGACAAGATGGAGAAGTTCGAGGTCGCCGCCGTCGAGTTGCTCAGGTACATCCAGGACAACTCCGACGGGTTCCGGATCCTGGTGCGGGACTCGAACCCCTCGTCCGGATCGGGCACCTACGCCAGCCTGATCAGCGACATCGCCGGCCAGGTCGAGTACATCCTCGGGGACGTGCTCGCCGACCGGGGGTACGACCCGAAGCTCGCCCCCATGTACGCCCAGATGCTCGTCGGGATGGTCGCGTTCACCGGCCAGTGGTGGCTGGACGCCCGCAAGCCGAAGCTGGAAGAGGTGGCCGCGCACCTGGTGAACCTGGCCTGGAACGGCCTGTCCAAGCTGGACCCGAGCCCGCAGATATCTCCCGAGGCCATGAAGCGGCTGGACGAGGAGCGGTAGCCCGCCGGCGGGCCGCGCTACCGGCGGACCGCCACCACGAAGACCCGCCGGAACGGGAACACCGTGCCGTACGGTGCCGCCGGGTAGGCCTCGTTCATCCGGGCCCGGTAATCGGCCAGGAACTCGTCGGCCTGCCCCGGGGGCAGCGCCGCGATCACCGGGCGCAGGCCCGTGCCCCGGTACCAGTCGAGCACCGCGTCGTCGCCGTGCAGCACGTGCAGGTAGGTCGTCTCCCACGCGTCGACCTCGAAGCCGGCCCGGGCCAGCAGGTCCACGTACTGCGCCGGGTCCGCGGCCTGGCGGTTGAACTGGACGCCGGCCAGCAGCGGGCGCCAGCGGCCGGACCCGGCCAGCTCCCGCAGCGCCCGGTGGCTCGGCTGGTCGAAGTTGCCGGGAACCTGGAACGCCAGCCAGCCGCCGGCCGGGAGGAAACCCGCCCACCGGGCCAGCACGACGAGGTGGTCGGGGATCCACTGCAGCACGGCGTTGGAGACGATCACATCCACCCGGCCGTCCGGCTCCCAGTCCCTGACGTCACCGAGCGCGAAGCTGAGCCGCTGGCCGCCGGCCGGCAGCGCCCGCGCGGCCTCGATCATCTCGGCCGAGCTGTCGATCCCGTGGATCTGCGCGCCCGGCCACCGGCGGGCCAGCGTGGCGGTCAGCGTGCCCGGGCCGCAGCCGAGGTCCACGACCACCCTGGGAGCCTCCGCCGCGACCCGCCCGACCAGGTCGAAGAACGGGCGCGACCGCTCGTCGCCGAAGCGCTGGTACAGCTCCGGATCCCACACCGTGCCCTCCTGGCGTCGTTAAGGTATCTCGATATCAAGGTAAGTTGTAACCACCGTAGCGCTGGCAAAATCTTGATGTCAAGAGATAAGCTGGCGGACCATGGAGCGGGCCAGCGCGAGGCAGCCACTGCGGGACGAGGTGGACGATCTGGTGGCGCAGTGGCAGGCCGAGCGCCCGGACCTGGACACCGAGCCGCTCCAGGTGCTCAGCCGGGTGTCCCGGCTGGCCCGGCACCTGGACCGGGCCCGGACGGCCGCGTTCGCCTCGCACGGCCTGCAGGCCTGGGAATTCGACGTGCTGTCCGCCCTGCGCCGGCAGGGCCCGCCCTACCAGCTCAGTCCCGGCGCGCTGCTCCGCGCCACCCTGGTGACCTCGGGCACGATGACGAACCGGATCGACCGCTTGGCCGACGCGGGACTCGTCGGGCGGAGCCCCGACCCGCTGGACAGGCGCGGCGTCCTGGTGACCTTGACGGCCCGGGGGCGGGCCGCGGTCGACGCGGCCCTCGCCGACCTGCTGCGCAGCGAGCGGGAGCTACTGACCGGGCTGGACCGCGCCCAGCAGCGGGAGCTTGCGGCCCTGCTGCGGGTTCTGCTCGCGCCGTTCGACGCCGACCAGGCCCCGGAAGGCGCCCTCTAACCTCGGCCGACCGGCCCGTACCACCGGACAGCGGCACGGGCCGGGCCTCGTATACTCATCACGCGGTCAGACCTTGGGGCAGGAGGCCCGGTGCGCGGCGTAGCTACCCTTATCGGCTTGGTCATGACGGTGGTGGCCGCGCTGACGTCCTCAGGGGCCTCAGGCCCGTCGGCCCACCAGCCCAGTCCGAGGACCAGTTACTACCTCGCGCTCGGCGATTCGCTGTCCCAGGGCATCCAGCCCGACCGGGCCGGGGTCAGCGTGCCGACCGGTCAGGGGTACGCCGACCAGCTCTACGCCATGCTGCGCCGGGGCGATCCGGGCCTCCGGCTGGTCAAGTTCGGCTGTAACGGCGCGACCACCGGCATGATGCTCGGCGGCGGCGGGCTCTGCCGGTACCGGGGTGGCTCGCAGCTCGCCGCGGCCGTCAGCTTCGTGCGCGCCCACCGCGGCCAGATCTCGCTGATCACCATGGACATCGGCGCCAACGACCCCGACTCCTGCATTACCCGCCCGGCCGCCCTCGAGATGGCCGAGTGCGTCACCCAGAGCTTCCCCGAGACCGCCGCCAACCTCACGAAGATCATGTACCGGCTCCGCGCGACCGTCGGCGAGCGGGTGCGCATCATCGGCATGAACTACTACGTGCCCGCGCTCGCGCAGTGGCGTGACGGCCTGCTGGGCCAGGCGGTCGCGCGCGCGTCCGAGCAGGTCGTCGCCGGCTACAACCGGATGCTGGCCGCGGTCTACGAGGCGTTCGGCGCCCGCGTGGCCGACGTATTCGGCGCGTTTCACAGCGCGGACTTCGCCGGCCGGGTGACGCTGCCGGCCGGCGGCACGGTTCCCCGCAACGTGGCCGCGATCTGCCAGTGGACCTGGGAATGCGCGCCGCCGCCGCGCGGACCGAACGTGCACGCCCGGCCGGCCGGCTACGCGGTCATCGCCCGCGCCTTCCTGTCCGCCGACCGCGGCTGAACCTAGCCGGGCCGCCTGCGGCGGGACTTCCAGGCCAGGAAGGACCGGAAGGAGAGCGCCGACAGGACCGAGGCCACGCTGGCCGCCGACAGGACCGAGCCCACGCTGGCCGCCGAGAAGATCGAGGCCACGCTGGCTGCTGAGCCCGCCGAGCCCACCGACAGGATCGAGCCCGCGGACCCCACGGACAGGATCGACCCGACCGAGCCCACCGACAGGATCGACCCCTTCGAGCCGATGCTCAGGATCGAGTTCTGCGACCCGACCGACCATGTCGAGCCCCGGTCATCTGTCATGCCCGCATTCTCCCCCGCCTGCTCACAGTTCCTCGGCCAGGGCCAGCCAGCGTTCCTCCAGGCCGGCCTTCTCGTCCTGGACCGCGCGCAGCTGCGCGCCGAGCTCGATCAGCTTGGTGTAGTCGCTGGCGTGCTCGGCCAGCGCCGCGGTCAGCTCGGCCTCCTGGCCGGACACCCGGTCGAGCTGGCGTTCCAGCCGGCCGAGCTCCTTCTGCACGGCTCGCTGCCGCGCCGCCGGCGAGCCCGCGCCGCCTGCGGGCCGCGACGCAGCGGCTCCGGCTCGTCCGGTCACCGGGACCGGCTGGGCCCGGCGGTCCAGGTACTCCGCGACCCCGCCGGGCAGGTAGGGCAGCGCGCCGTCGATCAGCGCGACCACATGGTCACACGCCCGCTCCAGGAAGTACCGGTCGTGGCTGACCGCGACCATCGAGCCGGGCCAGCCGTCCAGCATGTCCTCGAGCTCGGTGAGCGTGTCGATGTCCAGCTCGTTGGTGGGCTCGTCGAGCAGCAGCACGTTCGGCTCGTCCAGCAGCACCAGCATCAGCTGCAGCCGCCGCCGCTCGCCGCCGGACAGCTCGGCCACCGGCACCCACTGCCGGTCACCGCGCAGGCCGAGCCGGTCGAGCAGCTGGCTGGCGGACATCTCGCGGCGGCCGAGCCGGACCGAGCCGCGGACCTGCTCGGCGGCCTCGAGAACCCGCAGCCCGGGATCCACCGCGGCCGGCTCCTGGGTCAGGTAACCGATCCGGACGGTCTGGCCGCGCACCACCCGCCCGGTGGCGGACAGGGAGCCGGGCAGGACGCCGGCCAGCAGCTGCAGCAGCGTGGTCTTGCCGCTGCCGTTCACCCCGACCACGCCGACCCGCTCACCCGGCCCGAGCTGCCAGGTCACGTGGTCCAGCAGCAGGCGCGGCCCGGCCCGCACCGACACGTCGTCGAGCTCGAGCACGGTCTTGCCGAGCCGCGCGGTGGCCAGCCGGGACAGCTCCACGCTGTCGCGCGGCGGCGGCTCGCCGGCGATCAGCGCCGCGGCGGCCTCGATCCGGAACTTCGGCTTGCTGGTCCGGGCGGCCGGGCCGCGGCGCAGCCAGGCCAGCTCCTTGCGCAGCAGGTTGCGGCGGCGCTGGTCGGCGGCGTCGGCGATCCGGGCCCGCTCGGCCCGGGCCAGCACGTAGGCCGAATAGCCGCCCTCGTAGGCGTGCACCTGACCGTCGGCGACCTCCCAGGTCCGATCGGTCACGGTATCCAGGAACCAGCGATCGTGGGTCACCACCACGAACGCCCGGCCGTACTGGCGAAGGTAACCGGCCAGCCACCCGATCCCGTCGATGTCGAGGTGGTTGGTCGGCTCGTCGAGCAGCAGCAGGTCATGGGCCCGGCGCAGCAGCGCGGCCAGCGCGACCCGGCGCCGCTCGCCGCCGGACAGCCGCTGCACGGGGGCCTGCAGGTCTATCCCGGGCAACAGCGCCGCGATGACCGAGCGGCCGCGCGCATCCGCGGCCCACTCGTGCTCGGGGAGCGAGCCGAACACGACCTCCCGCACCGGGCCGGCCAGGTCCTCGGCCTGCGGCAGGTAGCCGAGGTCGGTGTCCCGGGCCCGGGTGGCGCGGCCGGAGTCCAGCTCGGCCCGGCCGGCCAGCGCCTGGAGCAGCGTGGTCTTGCCCGCGCCGTTGCGGCCGACGACGCCGATCCGGTCCCCGGCCGCCACCCCGAGCGACACCCCGCCCAGCAGCACCCGCGGCCCGTAGGCCTTCGTGGCCGCCTCCAGGGTGACCAGCGGCCGGGCCGGGCTCACTCTGCTTCCCGGCTCGCTCGCCTACAGGGCCCCGCCCGCCTCCCCATTCCCGCTTCACTGCGTTCCCTTCCCTCGTCGCCGTGCGCTCGTGCCTCGCTTCGGCTCCTCAGTCCAGGCAACGCGGCGCCCTCCGGCTCGCTCACTCCGGCTCCGCCGCGACGACCGCGGCACCGCCGGCCGGGCCCTTGACCCGGACGACGCCCCGGCACACCCCGGCGCCGGTCAGCGAGACCGCGAGGTCCCGGGCGTGCCCGGCGCTCGCGGCGAGAAAGGCGCAGGTGGGGCCGGAACCGGAGACGATCGCGCCGAGCGCCCCGAGCTCCCGGCCCGCGGCCAGCGCCCGGCGCAGGTCCGGGCGCAGCGAGACGGCCGCGGGCTGCAGGTCGTTGCTGAGCAGCGGGCCGACCGCGGCGGGATCACCCGAGCGCAGCGCGGACATCAGCTCGGTGCTCAGCGCCGGCCCGGCCCCGTTGGCGGCGTCGTGGGCCGTGCCGGGAGCTGCCGCCCGGAGCCGGTCGCACGCCGCGTACACCTCAGGGGTGGACAGCCCGGCGGCCGCGAAGGCCAGCACCCAGTGGTAGGTCCCCGCCGCGAGCGCCGCGGTGAGCCGCTCGCCGCGGCCCTGCCCGATGGCGGTCCCGCCGAGCAGCGCGAACGGGACGTCGCTGCCCACGCCCGCCGCGACGTCGCGCAGCTCGGCCGGGGACAGGCCCGCCCCCCAGAGGTTGTTGCACGCCACCAGGGTGGCCGCGGCGTCCGCGCTGCCGCCCGCCAGGCCCGCGGCCATCGGAATCCGCTTGCGGATCTCGATCTGCACCGCGGACCTGCCCCGCCGGCGCAGGCTGGCCGCCAGGGCGCGCGCCGCCCGCGCCGCGAGGTTGGCCCGCCCGGCCGGGACCGAGGCCGCGTCCTGCCCGGTCACCCGCACGCTGGTCCGGTCCGCCGGGCGCACGGTCACCTCGTCGTAGAGCGACACGGCGTGGAATACGGTCACCAGGTCGTGATAGCCGTCGTCACGCAGCGGCCCCACGGAGAGCTGCAGATTCACCTTCGCGGGAACCCGGACAGTCACAGGCGTCACGATCAGCCCATCGTACGCGGTGTCGCCCCAGAACCAGAGGCCGCGGCGATCCGCGCGAACTCGGCCACGTCCAGGGACTCGCCGCGCCGCGCCGGGTCGATCCCCGCCTTCCTGAGCACCTGCTCGGCCGCGCTCGCCGAGCCCGCCCAGGGTGCCAGCGCGGCGCGCAGCGTCTTGCGGCGCTGCGCGAACGCGGCGTCCACGACCGCGAAGACCTCCTTGCGGGCCGCGCCCGGCGGCGGCTCGTGGCGGGTGAAGGCCACCAGGCCGGAGTCGACCCTCGGCACCGGCCAGAACACGCTCCGCGACACCGGCCCGGCCCGGCGGACCTCGGCGAACCAGGCCAGCTTGACCGACGGCACGCCGTAGGTCCGGCTGCCCGGCGGGGCGCTCATCCGGTCGGCCACCTCGGCCTGCACCATGACCAGGCCGCGGCCCAGGGACGGCACCGTGGCCAGCAGGTGCAGCAGGATCGGGACCGCCGCGTGGTAGGGCAGGTTGGCCACGAGCACGGTAGGCGGCTCGCCGGGCAGGTCCCGCACCTGGGCCGCGTCGGCGGTCACCACCCGCAGGCGCCCGGAGAGGCCGGGAGCGCGCTCGGCCACGGTGCGCGGCAGTTCGGCCGCGAGCGCCGGGTCGACCTCGACGGCGACCACCCGGCCGGCCGCGGCCAGCAGCGGCAGCGTGAGCGAGCCGAAGCCCGGGCCGACCTCGAGCACGACATCGTCCGGGCCCAGGCCGGCCAGCGTGGTGATCCGGCGGACCGTCCCGGCGTCGGTCACGAAGTTCTGGCCCAGCCGCTTGGCCGGCCTGACGCCCAGGCGGCCCGCGAGCTGCCTGATCTCGGTCGGCCCGAGCAGCCGGGGATCCTCCTCCATAACGGTCACGCTAGCGGCTGGCCGCGGGCCGGGCGGTCACTAGCAGCGACCGCCCGGGCTCGGCTCCGGCGCCGAACTGCGCGGCATCGGCCGCCTCGTCCGCCTGCCAGCCGGCCCGGCCGACGAGTTCCAGGTGGGCCGCGGCCGGCAGGATCGTCAGCCACGGCTCGGCGGCGGCGGCCCGCCGGCGGGCGTTCGCGACCGCGGTGACCCGGGCGGAGTCCTGGCCGTCGCGGTGGATGCTGAGGCTGGCGGCCAGCACGCTCCCGGCCGCCGCCCGGGCCCGCAGCGCGGCCAGCAGGCGCACGCAGGCGAGCTGGTCCAGGTAGACCAGCAGGCCCTCGCAGGCGAACAGCGAGGGCTGGCCGCCGTCGTGCCCGCAGGCCCGCAGGACGGCCGCGACGTCGTCGTGGCGGAAGTCGGCCGGCGCCAGGACCGGCCCGCCGGGGACCGCCCCCATCGCCCGGAGCCGGCGCGCCTTGTCGGCCTGCGTGTCCGGGTGGTCGAGCTCGAAGAAGCGGACGCCCGGGGAGCGGAAGCGCAGCGCCCGGTCGTCGTAGCCGGCGCCGACGATCACGATCTGCCGGATCCCGGCGGAGATCGCGGCCAGCACCTGCTCGTCGAAGAACCGGGTCCGGGCGGCCAGGCTGGGCTGCAGCCAGCCGGTCCCGGCGGGACGCATCCCGCGGCACAGCCGCCGCTGCGCGCCGGGATCGCCGCCGGGCGTGTGCGGCCGGGCCAGCCCGGCCCGGGTCAGGGCCACGACCTGGCTCGTGCGGGACGGCCCGCGGCCGGTGAGCTTACGGACCGCCTCGCCGACCTTCCGTGATCCCGTTAGCCGACGCCCGCGCCGCACCCTCGCGGGTCTGCGCGGGCGCGGCCAGGAAATCCGCCTCGACCTGGTAGACCCGCTCCGGCCGGCTGAGGTCCTTCAGCTGCTGCGTCCCAAGCTCCCGCAGGCCCACGCCCTCGGGCAGCTCATCGGACAGCAGCTCCGCCGAGGCTCCGGACACCAGCACCTGGCCGCCGCTGGCCACTGCCAGCAGCCGCGCGACCCGGTTCACCGCCGGGCCGAAGTAGTCCCCGTCGCGCTCCTCGCACACCCCGGCGTGCAGGCCCATCCGCACCACGATCGGCCGGCTGGTCGGCCACGACTGCGCGGCCAGGTTCCGCTGCGCGGCCAGCGCCGCGTCCAGCCCCGCGCGGGCGGCCGAGAACGCCGCGCAGAACGCGTCGCCGACCGTCTTGAACACATAGCCGCCGGCCTGCTCGATCGCCTCGCGCAGGATCTCGTCGTGGCGGCGCAGCGCCG
The DNA here is from genome assembly GCA_963795055.1 of uncultured Actinomycetota bacterium. Lineage (GTDB taxonomy): Bacteria > Actinomycetota > Actinomycetes > Streptosporangiales > Streptosporangiaceae > JASHPR01. Next base: position 120,589 of record CAWCGJ010000044.1, on the reverse strand, counting down.
CCGCCATCGCGTCCCGCTCGGCGTCCCACAGCCGGGTGGAGCCCTCCACGTCGGTGAACAACAGCGTCACGGTTCCCGACGGCGCGCCGCTCATCAGCGCCCGGCCCGCGGGGACCGCGTCACGGCGGCCAGAGGTGGGCCGGCTGAGGTGGCGGGTACCTCCGGGTCCGGCCGGGCCCGCATGTACCCGCCGGATTCCCCCGACGGCGTGCACCAGGCACGGATGCAGCACGTACGTGCCTACTTCGGGCGGGAAGTGAAACTCCTCGATGTCGCCCATCGAGTAGAACCGGCGCTGCCCGTTCTCGTCGATATACCCGAGCAGGCCGTTCTGCCACAGGACGGAGGGGAGGTCCGTCGCCTGCTCGAAGTGCAGATCCGCCATTTCCTGCAAGGCCACGAGATCTGCTCGCGGGAACCGGTCGACGCCGATCATCCGGACGAACGAGCGAACGTCCTCCTGCACGCCCCTGATGTAAGCCTGGGTGCTGGTGAACAACTCGGAGTAGTCGTGCATGGCGGCGTTCTTCGGCATCAGGTCCGACGAGACCTGGTTGGCGCACTGCGCGAGCTGGGAGTCGCCGAACCGCTTGGCGCAGCGTTGCACCATCGCCCGCAGAGCCGCCGGCGGCAGGCCATCGTGGCTAGCCTGCTTCTGCCGCAGGACCTCTTCGTTCAGCTCATTGCCGAGCGAGATGATGTCGCGCGGGATCAGCCTGGTGTGGCTGAGCAGGTAGTCCTCGATGGTTCCGTCACCGTCAGGTCCCGGCCAGTGGCCGTCGACCCCGAGCCAGTCGCGGACCGCCGGGGCGCCATCGGCCGGGCGCCGCATCAGCAGGGACGGCGGCAGCCGGCGCAGCTTCTGCTCAAGCAGGTAGAGCAGCGAGCCCCGGTCCCAGGTCAGGACGCGTATGTGCGGCTCGTTGTAGTACCGCGGCGCATGTTCTGACCGGTAGACCGAGGACATGACGATGTCGCGGATGCAGACGACGACATGCAGCCGGCCGCCCAGCCTGTGGTCCCGGAGCAGCCGCATGACCTGGTAGAACAACCCTTCCTGGCACCTCAGCCAGTACATGGGTGCGTGGCTGAACTCCTCGTCCACCGCGTCCAGGTAGAAATAGATCGGCTTGCACTGGCCGATGATTTCACCGAGCAGATCCTCAAGGTCATCCCAGAGCGGGTCGTCGAGATACGTCGACAGCTGGTAACCGGTCTGCCGCTGGTTGATGATGTCGCGCACCTGGCTGTAGATCGACCGGGGCCGGCGGAAGTCCTCAAGCAGCCGCGCGTAGGACCGCTCGAGGTCGTCGGCCTGCTCATCGCGCACCTGCTGGCGCAGCTCGGGACGGCGCAGCAGGTGGGAGGCCAGCGACCGCATGATCGCGCGCTCCCAGATCTGCATCCACTTCTCGACCAGGACACGGTCGGAGAACCACTGGCACGCCTTCACCACGACTTCGGTCCTCGGCAGGCTCTGCTGCGGCACGTCGGCGTAGACGGAGTCCTGATGGGCCTGGAAATCCTGAAGACGCCGCAGGTAGACCGTCTTGCCGGCGCCGAGCCTCCCCACGATGACCCGCACCTTGGAGTCGTTGGCGCGGGTCGCGAGGTGGCCGTACGCCGGATCGCCGCCGAAGTCGACGAACTCGCTGATCACGTCCTCGATGTCGGCTCGTGACCCGTCCGGATTGCCGAACGGCCCCACAGGGTCGAGTCGGCGCCGCTTGCTGCTCATCTTCTCCCTCAACCCTTTTCGTAGCCCGCCCCTACAGGCTTACCAGCAGAGCGTCAGCGGGTGAAGGGGCCGAAGACGCGCTCGCCGGTCGCGGTGACGGCCGCGCACAGCCCGGCCAGGTCGGCCTGCTTGACCTCGGCGAGCGCGCGCAGCGTGTGCGCCACCATCGCGGGCTCGTTGGGCTTGCCCCGGTGCGGCACCGGGGTGAGGAACGGCGCGTCGGTCTCCGCCAGGATCAGCTCGGCGGGCGCGGCCGCGGCCGCGTCGCGGAGCGGCTGGGCGTTGGCGAACGTCACGTTGCCCGCGAAGCTCATCACGTACCCGGCCTCGGCGCACCGCTTGGCCATCGCGGCGTCACCGGAGAAGCAGTGGAAGATCACGTGTTCCGGCGGCCCGTCGGCGTCCAGGATCCGCAGCACGTCCTCGTGCGCGTCCCGGTCGTGGATCACCAGCGCCTTGCCGGCCTGCTTGGCGATGTCGATGTGCGCGCGGAACCACTCCCGCTGCACGTCGGGCGGGGCCCAGTCGCGGTAGTAGTCCAGGCCGGTCTCGCCGATGGCCCGCACCCGCGGCCGCCGGGCCAGCGCGGCGATCTCGGCCAGCACCGCGTCCCGGGCCGCGGCGGACGCGGCGGCCCGGGCGGTCTCGTTGGGGTGGATCGCCACCGCCGCGTACACGTCGGGGTAGGCGTCGGCGCAGTCGGCCGCCCAGCGCGAGGTGGGCAGGTCGACGCCGATCGTCACCACGCGCGTGATCCGGGCCGCGCGGGCGTCCGCCAGCACCTCGGGCACCGGCCGCTCGATCAGGTCCAGGTGGCAGTGGCTGTCGAACGCGTCGGCCGGCAGTATTTCCTCTCGCCTCCCGTGAGCGGGCTCAGTCATGCCTGCTCCAGGCGGGCCAGTTCCTCGTCGGCCAGGCCGGGGTCGAGCTTGGCGAACAGCGGCACCGGAACCTGCAGCGGCGTGCCCGGCCGGATCGGATCGGACTGCCACCGGGCCGCGCCGTGGTAGTCGCCGGTGATCACCGGGTACGGCGCGCCGCCGTCCTCGCTGACCTCCTCGATCCGCGGCATCGGCGACCAGGCGCCGGACCCGCCGAGCATCTCGTAGACCTTCTGCGATGAGCGCGGCAGGAACGGCGTCAGCAGCGTCTTGCCGTCGGCGACGAGCTGCAGCGCCACGTGCAGCACCGTGCGCATCCGCTCGGGGTCGGACTCGCGCAGCTTCCACGGCGCCTGCTCGGAGAAGTACTTGTTGGCCTCGGCGATCGTGCGCATCGCCTCGGTGGCCGCGGCCTTGAACCGGGACCGGGACAGCGCGTCACCGACATTCTTGAACGCGTCCTGCGAACTCTGGACGAGCTGCCGGTCCGCGTCGGTGAGCGGGCCGGCCTCGGGCACCGAGCCGATGTTGCGGGCCGCGAACGACACGCACCGGTTCACCAGGTTCCCCCAGTTGGCGAGCAGCTCGTCGTTGTTGCGCCGGATGAACTCGGTCCAGGTGAAGTCGGTGTCCTGGCTCTCCGGCCCGGCCACCGCGAGGTAGTACCGCAGGGCGTCGACGTCGTACCGCTCCAGGACGTCCCGCACGTAGATGACCACGGACCGGGACGAGGAGAACTTGCGCCCCTCCATCGTGAGGTACTCGCTGGCCACCACCTCGGTGGGCAGGTTGAGCACGCCGAGCGAGCCCGGCGTGCCGCCCCGGTCGCCCCGGCCGCTGTAGCCGAGCAGCATGGCGGGCCAGATCTCGGCGTGGAAGACGATGTTGTCCTTGCCCATGAAGTAGTAGGACTCGGCGTCCGGGGACTGCCACCAGGCGCGCCAGGCGTCCGGGTCGCCAGACCGGCGGGCCCACTCGACGGATGCGGACAGGTACCCGATCACCGCGTCGAACCAGACGTAGATCCGCTTGTCGGGGCGGTCCCGCCAGCCGTCCAGCGGGACCGGGACGCCCCAGTCGAGGTCGCGGGTGACCGCCCGCGGCTTCAGGTCGTCGAGCAGGTTGAGCGAGAACTTGAGCACGTTGGGGCGCCACTGCCCGCTCTTGCTCTGCAGCCAGGTCCCCAGCGCGTCGGCGAACGCGGGCAGGTCGAGGAAGAAGTGCTCGGTCTCGACGAACGCCGGCGTCTCCCCGTTGATCTTCGAGCGGGGATTGATCAGGTCGGCCGGGTCGAGCTGGTTGCCGCAGTTGTCGCACTGGTCGCCGCGCGCGCTCGGGTACCCGCAGATCGGGCAGGTTCCCTCGATGTACCGGTCCGGCAGCGTCCGGCCGGTCGACGGCGAGATCGCTCCCATCGTGGTCCGCAGGAAGATGTAGCCGTTGTCGTACAGCCCCTTGAAGATCTCCTGCGTTATCGCGTAGTGATTGCGCGTGGTCGTGCGGGTGAACAGGTCGTAGGACATGTCCAGGCCGAGCAGGTCCTGCGCGATGACCCGGTTGTAGCGGTCGGCCAGCTCCCGGGCGGTGACGCCCGCGGCGTCCGCCTGGACCTGGATCGGCGTGCCGTGCTCGTCGGTGCCGCTGACCATCAGTACCTGGTGGCCGGCCATCCGCTGGTACCGGGCGAACATGTCGGCAGGCAGCCCGAACCCGGACACGTGCCCGATGTGCCGGGGCCCGTTGGCGTACGGCCAGGCCGGCGCGGTCAGTATGTGACGACTCGTTGCGGACATTCCCTCAGCCTAGGGCCACCGGCACCAGGCCCGGGCCGCGCTCCGCCTTAGCGCTGCGATTCCTCCGGGGGGCCGGCGCCGTAGTGCCGCACCGCGTCGTACACGTCCCGGGTGCGCAGGCCGAGTTCCCTGGCCACCTCGGCCATCGCGGCCTTGCGCGGGGTGCCCGCGTGCTGCCGCGCGGCCACCTCCGCGGCGGCCCGCGGCCCGATCTGCGCCGGGTCGGCGCGTGGCGGCGGCGCCCCCGCCACCACGATGGTGATCTCGCCCAGCGGGCCGGTCTGCGCCCACGCGGCCAGCTCGCCGAGCGTGCCGCGCCGGACCTCCTCGTGCGTCTTGGTCAGCTCGCGGCACACCACGGCGGGCCGCCCGGCGCCGAACGCCTCGGCCAGCCCGGCCAGCGTCGTGGCCAGCCGGCGCCGTGACTCGAAGAAGACCAGCGTCCGCGGCTCGGCGGCCAGCTCGGCGAACCGGCGCGCCCGCTCGCCGGGCCGGCGGGGCGGGAATCCCTCGAAGCAGAACCGGTCGCTGGGCAGCCCGGAGACCGCGAGCGCCGCGGTGACCGCCGAGGGGCCGGGCAGCACGCTGACCCGGATCCCGGCCTGCGCGGCGGCGGCCACCAGCCGGTAGCCGGGATCGCTGATGCCGGGCATCCCCGCGTCGGTCACCAGCAGGACGTCCCGCCCCGCGGTCAGCTCGGCCAGCAGCCCGGGCACTCGCTCCGCCTCCACCTCGTCCCAGTAGGAGACGACCCTGCCGGTCACCTGCACGCCGAGCGCGGAGGCCAGCCGGCGCAGCCTGTTGGTGTCCTCCGCGGCCACGACCGGCGCCTCGCCGAGCGCGGCCGCCAGCGCCGGCGAGGCGTCCTGCGGGCTGCCGATCGGCACGGCCGCGAGCGTGAGCGTCCCGCCGCCGCCGCGCGCGGCGCCGGCCTCACGGGGCTGCCGGGCACGTTCCATGTCGGGCCCCACGCTAGTGCCCCGCCCCGCCTACGATGGCAGGCGATGACGGCATACGAGACCGAGCCAGTGGCCGCCGAGCGGGAGAGCCGGGCGGTGAGCGGCGCTGGCCGCCTGGTTCCGCCGATCCCGGGCAGCCCGGTGTGGGGCTGGGTCGGGCCGCTCCTGGTCACGGCGCTCGGCGCGTTCCTGCGCTTCTACCGGCTGGGCACGCCCAAGGCCGTCGTGTTCGACGAGACGTACTACGTCGGCGACGCGTACGGGATCCTGCGGCACGGCGTGGAGATCAATCACGTCAAGAACGCGGACGCGCTGCTGGTCCAGGGCAAGACCAACATCCTCGGCACCGGCGGCGAGCTCGTGGTGCATCCGCCGCTCGGCAAGGTCCTCATCGCCGGCGGGGAATGGCTGTTCGGGCTGACCCCGTTCGGGTGGCGGTTCGCGGTCGCCGTGGTCGGCTCGCTGGCCATCCTGATGACGGCCCGGATCACGCGCCGGATGACCAGGTCCACGCTGCTCGGCTGCGTCGCCGGGCTGCTGCTGGCCCTGGACGGGCTCGAGCTGGTGATGAGCCGCACGGCGCTGCTGGACATCTTCGTGATGTTCTGGGTCCTGGCCGCGTTCGGCTGCCTGGTGGTCGACCGGGACCGGTCGCGGGCCAGGATCGCGGCGGCTGCCGACGCCGGGACCGGGGGCGACGACGGGCCGGCCCTCGGCATCCGCTGGTGGCGCGCCGCGGCCGGGCTGTGCCTGGGGGCCGCGGTGGCGTCGAAGTGGAACGGGATCTGGTACCTGCCCGCGTTCTTGCTGCTCACCGTGGCCTGGGACATAGGCGCGCGTCGCGTGGCCGGGTACGTTGCCCCGTGGCGGGGCGCGCTGGTCCGGGACGGGAAGTGGCTGCCGGTCACGTTCGCGGTGCTGCCGTTGGCCGCCTACCTGGCGTCGTGGAGCGGCTGGTTCGCCTCGCCGTACGGCTACGACCGGAACTGGGCGGCGCTGCACGGCAACAACACGCCGGTCTGGTCGGCGCTGGACTCGCTGTATCAGTACAACCGGTACATGCTGCAGTTCGGCCTGGGCCTGACCACGGGCCATCCGTACAAGTCGCAGCCGTGGACCTGGCTCCTGGTCACCAGGCCGGTCTCGTTCTACTACGCGACGCCGAAGACCTGCGGCGTGCCGAACTGCTCCCAGGAGGTGCTGGCCATCGGCACCCCGCTGATCTGGTACGCGTCGATCCCGGTGCTGCTGACCCTGCTGATCTGGTGGCTGGCGCGCCGGGACTGGCGGGCGGGCGCGGTGCTCATGGGCGTCGCCGCCGGGTGGCTGCCCTGGTTCTGGTTCGCCCTGCACGATCACCGGACCGAGTTCTACTTCTACGCCGTGACCTTCGACCCGTTCCTGGTCATCGGCATCACGCTGTGCCTGGGGCTGATCATCGGCCCGGCCCGCGCGGCCCCGGTGCGGCGCGGCCTGGGTGCGGCGCTGTCCGGCGTCTACCTGCTGGCGGTCCTGTCGGACTTCTACTACATGTACCCGGTGCTGGCCGCCCAGGTCGTCCCGTACACCTCCTGGCTGTCCCGGATGTGGTACCACGGCTGGATCTGACCCGGCCGAAACCTGAACGCCACCTGAGAGTTCCCCGCGCGTAATCACAATATTGCGGGAACCGAGCATCGTTACGGCAACCAATTACGTCTATAGGGGTGGTGGACGCGACTGACTGGGCGAACGACCGGCTGGGCGGCCGGGCGGGGAGCAAGGAGCTGAGCGACGATGAGGCCGACGGACCTGACGCCGGACCGTAAGGCGCAGTTCGAGCAGGACGTGGTGCCCTTCATGGGCCAGCTCTACCCGGCGGCGCTGCGCATGACCAAGAACGCCAGCGACGCCGAGGACCTCGTGCAGGAGACCATCGCCAAGGCGTACGCCGGGTTCCACCAGTTCCGGCCGGGCACGAACCTGCGGGCCTGGCTGCACCGGATCCTGGCCAACACGTTCATCAACACCTACCGGAAGCGGCGCCGTGAGCCGGCGGCGGCGCTCGGCGCCGATTTCAGCGACGGCTGGCCGGATGGCGCCGACCGGCTGGCCGGGCCCGCGCGGTCGGCGGAGGCCGAGGCGCTGGACCGGCTTCCCGACTCCGAGATCCTGGGCGCGCTGCGCGACCTGCCGGAGGACTTCCGGACGGCGATCTACCTCGCCGACATCGAGGGCTACCCGTACCGGGAGATCGCCGAGATGATGGGCACGCCGATCGGGACGGTGATGTCGCGGCTGCACCGGGGCCGGGGCAGGCTGCGCGAGAAGCTCGCCAAGTACGCCCCGAAGCAGGGGCTCCCCGCGCTCTACGGCTGACCGCTTACCCGCCGCCGGCCGCTTACCCGCCGCGACCGCTCACCGCCGCCGGCCGCTCATTCCCCGCGCCACACCGGCGCCCGCTTCTGCGCGAAGGCGGCCGCGCCCTCCATCGCGTCCGCTGAGGTGAACACCGGGCGGATCACCTCGCCCTGCCGGGCGAACGCCTGGCTGCTGTCCCAGTCCGCGGACTCGACGATGACCCGCTTGGTGGCGGCGATCGCGAGCGGGGCGCCCTGGACGACCTGGGCCGCGAGCTCCCGGGCGCCGGCCACGGCCTGGCCGGCCCCGGTCAGCCTGTTGACCAGGCCGGCCTCATGCAGCCGGGCGGCGGTGAAGTGCTCGCCGGTCAGGGCGATCTCCATGGCCAGGTGGTAGGGCACCCGGCGGGGCAGCCGGAGCAGCCCGCCCGCGCCGGCCACCAGACCGCGCCTGACCTCGGGCAGCCCGAACTTGGCGGTCTCGCTCGCCACGATCAGGTCACAGCTCAGGGCCAGCTCGAAGCCCCCGGCGAGCGCGTAGCCTTCCACCGCCGCGATCAACGGCTTGGCCGGCGGGCGTTCCGCGATGCCGCCGAAGCCGCGGCCGGGGACCACCGGAGAGTCGCCGGCCAGGAACCCCTTCAGGTCCATGCCCGCGCTGAACGTGCCGCCGGCGCCGGTGATGATCAGTACCCGCACGTCGCTGGTGCCGTCGAGCTCGTCGACGGCGGTCGCGATGCCCCGGGCGACGTCGCCGTTGACCGCGTTGCGCGCCTCCGGCCGGTTGATGGTGATGACGGCGATCCCGCCGTCGACCTCGGTGAGAACCGCATCCTCCGCCATCCCGCCATTCTCGCATCGCCCCAGACGGCGCAGGGGCCCCGGCTGAGTGTGTCCTGAACGCGGCCGCGGCGCGGGGCGGCCTTTCAGCTAGATTGCCGGGGGCGTCCGGCGGGATGTCAGCCAGCCGGCCGATGATCAGCAGGTGGCTGGCACCCATGATCGTCCGAGATCGCGCGGCGGCCTGGATGGCCGCGTGCTGACCTGTGCCGGGTACGACGGCTCGATCCGGTGGCGGCCGGGCGAGCGCCTGGAGCAGCTGTTCGAGCGCCGTTGCGACCGGCTCCGCGAGCACGGCTGGGGCCGGCATCTCGCGGTGGATGCGCTGGACGGGTCGCTGAGCTACCCCGAGCTGGACGAGCGCGCGAACCAGCTGGCGCGGTTCCTGGTCGGCCGGGGCCTGCGGCCGGGTGACCGGGTCGGGCTGCTGTCCGACCGGGCGGTGGACGGTTACGTCGGCATGCTGGCGGCGCTGAAGGCCCGCGCGGCGTACGTGCCGCTCGATGCCGGGTTCCCCCAGGACCGGGTCTCGTACATCGTTGCCGACGCGGGGGTACGCGTCGTGCTGACCCGCGCGCACCTGGCGGGGCGGGTCGCCGGGGCCGGGGGCGCCGCGCGGCTGGACCTGGACGAGGCGGCGGACCTGATCGCCGGGCAGAGCCCGGGCCGGCTCGGCCGGGCCGAGGCCGGGGATCCGGTCGACGACCTGTGCTACGTCATCTACACGTCGGGCTCGACCGGGCGCCCGAAGGGGGTGGCGATCGGGCACGCCAGCATCTGCAACTTCGTCCGGGTGGCGGCCGAGGTGTACGGGATGGCCCACGACGATCGCGTCTACCAGGGCATGACGATCGCGTTCGACTTCTCGGTCGAGGAGATCTGGGTGCCCTGGATCGTCGGGGCCACGCTGGTGCCCAAGCCGGACGGGGACCGGTTACTAGGCCGGGAGCTGCACACGTTCCTGGCCGACCGCCAGGTCACCGCGCTGTGCTGCGTGCCGACGCTGCTGGCCACGCTCGACGAGGACCTTCCCGGGCTGCGCTTCCTGCTGGTATCCGGCGAGTCCTGCCCGCAGGACCTCGTGACCCGATGGCACCGGCCCGGGCGGCGTTTCCTCAACGTCTACGGCCCGACCGAGGCGACCGTGACCGCGACCTGGGCGGTGGTGCACCCCAGCCGGCCGGTCACGATCGGCGTGCCGCTGCCCACCTATTCCGTGGTGGTGCTCGACCCGGACTCCGGCACGGCCCTGCCGCCGGGCGCGATGGGGGAAATCGGGATCGCGGGGATCGGGCTCGCGCACGGCTACCTGCGTCGCCCGGACCTGACCGAGCGCGCGTTCGTGCCGGACTCCCTCGGCATCCCGGACAACCCGCCGGGCCGGATCTACCGGACCGGGGACCTGGGACGGGTGAACGCCGAGGGCGAGATCGAGCATCACGGCCGCATCGACACCCAGGTCAAGATCCGTGGTTACCGCATCGAGCTGACCGAGGTCGAGTCGGTCCTGCTGCGGGCGCCCGGCATCGCGCAGGCCGTGGTCAGCACCTACCGGCCCGAGCCGGACGTGGTGGAGCTGGCCGCGTACTACAGCCCGCGCCGTGACGCGCCCGCGGTGGACGCCGACCGCGTCTACGCCGAGCTGCGCCGCCAGCTGCCCGGCTACATGGTCCCGGCCTACCTGGAGCAGATCCCGGTCATCCCGATGCTGCCCAGCGGCAAGGCCGACCGGGCCAGCCTGCCCGCGCCCCGCGGCCGGCGTCACCTGGCCGCCGCGGGCGACCGCGCGGCCCCGGCGACCAGCACGGAACGGGAGCTGGCCGAGGTCCTGGCCGGGGTGCTGGGCGCCGAGCGCGTCCCGGCCGACGGGCACTTCTTCGACGAGCTGGGCGCCAGCTCCCTGCTCATGGCCCGGTTCAGCGCCGCGATCCGCGAGCGGCCGAACCTGCCGCCGGTCTCTCTCAAGGACATCTACCTGCACCCCACGGTGCGCGACCTGGCCGCCGCCATCACGCAGCCCGGCCCGGCCCCCGAGCTGGCGCTGACGGCGCCGCCGCACACGGCGCCCCCGGTCACCGGCAGGCCGCGGTATTTCCTGTGCGGCGCGCTGCAGCTGCTGGCCTTCCTGGTCTATCTCGGCGGCGTTTCGGCGGCGGTGGACGCCGGATCCTCGTGGACGATGGCGGGCCGCGGGGCGCTCGGGATCTACCTCCGCCTGGTGGTCTTCGGCGGGGGCGGGCTGCTGGTCCTGGGGATCTTGCCGGTGGCCGCCAAGTGGATCCTCATCGGCCGCTGGAAACCGCGCCGCATCCGGGCCTGGAGCCTGGCCTACGTCCGCTTCTGGATCGTCAAGACGATGGTCGTCGCCAACCCGATGGCGCGGATGTTCGTCGGCACCCCGCTGTACGTCCAGTACCTGCGGGCCCTGGGGGCCAGGATCGGGCCCGGGGCGGCGATCTTCACGCAGCACGTGCCGGTCTGCACCGACCTGCTGACGATCGGCGCGGGCAGCGTGATCCGCAAGGACACGTTCCTCAGCGGGTACCGCGCCCGGGCCGGCGTCATCGAGACCGGCGCGATCACCGTCGGCCGCGGCGCCTTCGTCGGCGAGCGGACGGTCATCGACATCGACACCGCCGTCGGCGACGGGGCGCAGCTCGGGCACGCCTCCGGCCTGCTCGCCGGGCAGGCCGTCCCGGCGGGCGCGTGCTGGCACGGCTCCCCGGCCCAGCCCGCCGAGGACGGGTGGGACTACCAGACGGTCCCGCCGGCCCGTTGCGGCGCGGCCCGCCGGGCCGGCTACAGCGCGACCCGGCTGCTGCTCGCGCTGGCCGTGGCCGGCCCGGTCATGGCGGCCGCGGCCAGCCTGCTGGTGTCCCGTCCCTCGCTGCTGGGCCGGCCGCTCGGGCCGCTGGCGCTATCGGGGACGGCCCTGTACTGCGAGGCGGTGGCCATCGCGGCGGTCGCGTTCTTCGGCGCCGTGGCGGCCGGGCTGGTCATGGTCGGCACCGTTCCCCGGCTGCTGAGCCGGGCCCTGAAACCGGGTCGGGTGTACCCCCTGTACGGGCTGCGCCACGGGCTGCAGCGCGCCGTCTCCCGGCTGTCGAATGTCCCGTTCTTCACCGCCCTGTTCGGTGACAGCTCGGCCGTCGTGCGGTACCTGAGCCTGCTCGGCTACCGGCTGGCGCCGGTCGATCAGACCGGCTCCAACTTCGGCATGGAGGTGAAGCACGAGATGCCCGGCCTGGCCGCCGTGGGCACGGGCACCATGGTCTCCGACGGCCTGTCGATCATGAACGCGGAGTTCTCCAGCAGCTCGTTCCGGGTCTGCCCGGTGACCATCGGGCCCCGCAACTTCGTCGGCAACGGAGTCGCGTACCCCGCGGGCGGCCGGACCGGCGACAACTGCCTGCTCGCTACCAAGGTCATGATCCCGGTGGGCGGCCCGGTCCGGGAGGGAGTCGGCCTGCTCGGCTCGCCGTGCTTCGAGATCCCCCGCACGGTCCGCTCCGACCACCAGTTCGACCATCTGGGCACCCTGCGCCGGCGCCGGCACCGCCTGAAGGCCAAGAACCGGCACAACGCGGCCACCATCGGCGAGCACCTGCTGGCGCGGTGGCTCTACGTCTCCGGGCTGGTGCTCGTCGCCCTGCTCCCGTTCGGGGGCGTCACCGCGCCCTCCGGCGGTGCGACCGTGCCCTCCGGCGGCGGCCTGGCGTCCGACACGCTGGCCACCGCCGCGGCGGCGCTGCTCGACGTCGCCTTCACCGTCGGCTATTTCATCCTGGTCGAGCGCGTCGTCACCGGGTTCCGCGCCCTGCAGCCTCGGTTCTGCTCCATCTACCAGCCGGCGTTCTGGGAGCACGAGCGGTTCTGGAAGGTGCCGTCCGTCGCCTACATCCAGATGTTCAACGGCACGCCGTTCAAGAGCGTCGTCTGGCGCCTGCTCGGGGTACGGGTCGGGCGCCGGGTTCTCGATGACGGCTGCTCGATCGTGGAGCGGACGCTGGTCCGGATCGGCCGCGAGTGCACGCTTAACGCCGGGAGCATCCTGCAGAGCCACTCCCTCGAGGACGGCACGTTCAAGTCCGATCACATCGCGATCGGCGACCGGTGCACGATCGGCACCGGCGCGTTCGTCCACTACGGGGTCACCATGGACGACGACGCCGTGCTCGACGCCGACTCCTTCCTCATGAAGGGCGAGCACGTTCCGCCGGGCTCGCGGTGGCGCGGCAACCCGGCCGCCGACGCGCGGGCCGCGAGAGCGCCCTCCGGCGCCGCCGACCGTCCCGCTGCCGCTGAGACTGCCGGGCCGGCCGAGGCCAGCGCCAGCCGTCCCCCCGCCGCTCAGGCTGCGGCACCGGCCGTGGCCGCCGCCAAGGCCGCCGCCAAGGCCCCGGCACCCGCCCCGGCCGGTGCGAAGGCCAAGGCTCGCGTTCCCGTCGACCGGCTGTGGGCCGCCGTGTTCGCCGAGGATCCGGCCCCGCCGCCACCACCGCCGCAGCGCGGCCGGTCCCAGCCCGAACCGCCGCCCCGTCAGCTGCCTTCCCCCGCACCAGCGCCGCCCCGCGGGCAGGAGCCCGCGGTCCTCCCCGCGAACAGGATGTGACCAGCATTGGGAATCTTCGCCGCGCGCGAGTCCGCCGTCCGCAGCTACTGCCGGTCCTGGCCGACCGTGTTCGACCGGGCGGCCGGAAGCTGGCTCTACGACACCGGCGGCCGTGCCTACCTGGACTTCTTTGCCGGGGCCGGCGCGCTCAACTACGGCCATAACAACCCGGCGCTCAAGGCGGCGCTGCTGGACTACCTGGCCGGTGACCGGGTCATCCACTCGCTGGACATGTACACGGTGGCCAAGCGCGAGTTCCTGGCCGCGTTCGAGGAGCTGATCCTGCAGCCGCGGCAGCTGGACTACCGGGTGCAGTTTCCCGGGCCGGGCGGGGCCAACGCCGTGGAGGCGGCGCTGAAGCTCGCCCGCAAGGCCACCGGCCGCACCGAGGTGATCGCCTTTACCGACGCCTTCCACGGCATGACGCTGGGCGCGCTGTCGGTCACCGGGAACTCATTCCACCGCGGGGGCGCCGGCGTGCCGCTGGCCCATGCCACGCCGGTGCCGTTCGACCGCGCCCTGGACGGGCTGCCGGACTTTACCTGGCTCGAATACCTGCTGCGCAGCCGCGGCCGCGGGCCGGAGCAGCCGGCCGCGGTGATCGTGGAGACCGTGCAGGGAGAGGGCGGCATCCACGTGGCCCGCCCGGAATGGCTGCGCGGCCTGGCCGACCTGTGCCGCCGGCACGGCATCCTGCTCATCGTCGATGACGTGCAGATGGGCTGCGGCCGGACCGGCCCGTTCTTCAGCTTCGAGACCGCCGGCATCACGCCGGACCTGGTCTGCCTGTCCAAATCCATCGGCGGCTTCGGCCTGCCGCTCGCGCTCACGCTGATCCGGCCGGACCTCGACATCTGGGAGCCAGGCGAGCATAACGGCACCTTCCGCGGCGTCAACCCCGCGTTCGTCACCGGCACCGCCGCAATGCGGACCTACTGGCGGGACGACGCGCTGCAGCGCGCCACCCTGGCCAAGGGCCCGCGGCTCGCCGCGGCGCTGGCCGCCCTGGCCGAGGCCGTCCCGGGCACGCCGATCACGCCGCGCGGCCGGGGCCTGGCGCACGGCCTGGCGTTCGCCCACGGTGAGCTGGCCGGCAAGGTGAGCCTGGCCGCGTTCGAGCGGGGCCTGCTCGTGGAGACCGCCGGCCCGGACGGCGAGACGGTCAAGCTGATGCCGCCGCTGACCATCACCGACGCCGAGCTCGACCATGGGGTGGCGCGGCTCGCCGACGCTGTCCGCTCGGTCTGCTGACCGCGGCGCCCAGGGACCGCGTACCACCCCCGGCCCCGCGGGTTACTTGGGCTGGTTCTGGCGAGGCACCTGGCCTGACCTGCGGCGCACTACAGGACCCTGATCTGACCTGCATGATTGACGTGTACGGCCGTTGACCGCGATTGGCCAGATTCGGCCCTGTGACGGCCTACAGACGGCCCAGTGACGTCCCCAGACTTACAGCGCGGAACGTGGCATGCGCGCGAACGCATGCGGCGGTCCTCGCGCGCAAAGAGGCTTCGTTCGGTGCGGCCGGGACAGATTCGATGGTCATTGGCTCAGGCACACCGATCAGGCTGATCTGCGCCACCGGGCTGTGAGGCGGGTCGGCGAGCTCGTCTAATGTCCTCAGGTTTGGTTAGTCCACGGTGTCGGCGGTGGCCGGTTGGGGCCGGGCGGTTGACCCGTCCTCGGCATGGGCGGGGGCGTGGTGTGTCTTGGGCGGTGTGATGGCGAGAGCGCTGAGCGCGGCCAGTAGTGCGAAGCCGGCGCAGACGGCGAGCGCGGGCTTGAAGCCGTTGGTGATGCTTGCGGGGGTGGCGAGGTGTCCGTAGGCGGCGAACACGGCGCTGGCGACGGCGATCGCGACGGCGGGGCCGAGGCGCTGCATCATGTAGTTGATTCCTGATGCTTTGCCCAGCTCGCTCGGAGCGACGGCGTTCAGCACGGCGGTGGGCACGGTTGGCAGCGCCATGGAGACGCCGACGCCTGCGATCAGCAGGGCGATGTCGAGCTCGGCCCAGTTCGTCGACAGCGATCCTCGGATGGCGGCCCAGGCAAGCCCGGCGGTCAGCAAGAACAGCCCGGTCGCCATGACCGGCCGACGGCCGATGCGGTCGGAGACGGCGCCGGCGATTGGTGAGATGAGCATTGGCGTGGCGAAGAAGGGGAGCAGGCGCACGCCGGCCGAGACTGGTGAGTAGCCGCGGGCGAGCTGGAACTCCTGGGTGACCAGGAAGCCGGCGGCGAAGATCGCGCCCGTCATGAGGAAGGTCGTGGTGTTGCCGGCCGCGAACGCGCGGCTGCGGAACAGGCGCAGGGGCACCATCGGTTCGCTGACGCGCTGTTCCCAGGCGGCGAAGGCGAGCAGCAGGACAGCGCCGCCAGCCAGGCAGCTGACGATCTCGGCGCTCGCCCAGCCGGCCTGGTCCGCGCGGACCAGGGCCCAGACGATGGCAACGATGCCGCCGGTCACGAGCGTGACGCCGAGCGGGTCCAGCCGCTGCTGGGCGCCGTAGCTGTCGGGTAGCAGCCGCATCGCCAGTGGCAGGGCGGCAGCCCCGATCGGCACGTTGATCCAGAAGATCCAGTGCCAGTCGATTCCCTGGGTGACCGCGCCGCCGATGATCGGCCCCAGCGCGACCGCCAGCCCGGCGAGTCCGCCGTAGATGCCGACGATCATCCCTCGTCGCTGCACAGGGAAAGCCGTCGTCAGGATCGTGAGGCTGAGCGGGAGGACGATCGCGGCGCCCAGGCCCTGCACGATGCGGGCGGCGATCAGTTCGGGGGCGTCCGGGGCGAGCGCGCACGCCGCCGAGGCGACGGTGAACAGGGCGAGGCCGATACTGAAGATCGGGCGGCGGCCGAAGCGGTCGCCGACCGCGGCCGCGGTGATGATGCCGGCGGCGAAAGCGATGTTGTACGCGGTCAGCGTCCACTGGAGCGACGCGGGGCCGACGTGAAGGTCGTCCTGCATGCGGGGCAGCGCCGTGATGACGACGACCGAGTCGAGAACGACCATGAAGAAGGCGGTCGAGGTCAGACCGAGCACCCAGCCAAGATGCGGCCTGGCGGCATGCGTGGTCTCCGGATTGTTGACAGCCATTCGCGTCCCTCCTCAATGGGTTCAGGCAGACATCCGCCGGGGTCGCCGGTGCTCGGCCCCGGTCGCAGGCAGCCCGACCAGCGCCGGCCCGGCTCAGCCGGTCTGTGCCGTTGGTGATGTAGACACCGGCGGGCAGGCAGAGTTGGCGGCTGCTGGCGCCGCCCAGTTCTTGCGGTGGGCGGTGTCTGTATTGGCAAGAGCCTGTGCAAGAAGCAGAGGGCGAGGTCATGGGAGGGTGGTTCGGTGAGCACGGACCTGATAGGCCAGGCCCGGGCCGGCGACGCGCAGGCGTTCGGCGACCTCGTGGCTCCCTACCGGCGCGAGCTGCAGGTGCACTGCTACCGGATCCTCGGCTCGGCCCTGGACGCGGAGGACACGCTGCAGGAGACCTTGCTGGCGGCCTGGCAGGGCCTGCCCGGGTTCGAGGGCCGCTCCTCGGTACGTGTCTGGCTGTACCAAATCGCCACCCGGCGCTGCCTGAACGCGCTGCGCACGGCTAGCAGGCGACCGCCGGTGGACTGGCCGCCACCCGGGGTGGAGCTGCCCGAGCCCACCCGGCTCGGCGAGGTGATGTGGCTGGAGCCCTACCCGGACGTCCTGCTCGAGGGACTCGCCGACGCCGCGCCCGGCCCCGAAGCCCGGTACGAGACCACCGAAGCGATCTCGGTGGCCTTCATCACCGCGCTGCAGCTGCTGCCGCCACGGCAGCGCGCCGCGCTGATCTTGCGCGACGTCCTCGGATTCCGCGCGAGCGAGGCCGCGAGCATCCTGGACTGCACCGAGGAATCAGTGACCAGCGCCCTCAAGCGCGCCCGCGCCGCACTGCAGTACCAGCGCACACAGGCCACCGAGCTCAAACCGCCTCAACCGGGTTCCGCCCAGGAACGGGAGCTGGTGCGACGGTTCACCCAGGCCTACGAAGCGCGTGACGTGCAGGAGCTCGTCGCCTTGCTCACCGAGGACGCCTGGCTGATCATGCCGCCCGTCCCGCTGCGATACCAGGGCCGCGAGCTGGCCGCCCGGTTCTGGGCCGCGACCGCGTTCCGGCCCGGGCGCTCCGCCCGCCTGGTGCCCACCCGGGCCAACGGCCAGCCCGCGTTCGGCCTCTACGTCCGCGACCCGCAGGCCCCGATCGCGCACGCCATCGGGATGCTCGTGCTCACCCTCGCCGGAAGCCAGATCAGCGCCGTGACCGGCTTCCTCGGCAACAGCGCGCTGCCAATGTTCGGGCTCCCCCGCACACTGCCCGACTGAGCCCACCACAGCCCGGCACGCGCCGGCCCGCATCCGCCGCGGGCAGCCGGCCAAACGGGGCGCGCTCACCTAACCGACGGCGGCTTGCGCACGGCCAGGATCGCGGCCAGCGCAGCCGGCAGACTGCAGATCCGGCGGATGCTCTGACCGGGGTCACGAGACCACCGAGCAGGCCAACACCAGCGGAAAGAGAGGGGCTGGCCTTGTCCGGCAACATCGAGATCATCACGCGCTTCGAGCACGCGTTTCGCGCGGCCGACCAGGCGACGATCGACGAGCTCAGCGACCCGGGCTTGGTCGACCACAATCCGGCGCCCGGCCATGAGCCGACGCTGGCCGGCTTCAAGCAGAAGGTCGCGGGCTTCAAGGCGATCTTCCCCGACCTGGAGGAGGACCTGCAGGACATCATCGCCAGCAGCGACACCGTCGCCACCCGGTGGGTCGTGACCGGTTCCCTGCAGCAGGAGTTCATGGGGATCCCCGCCTCCGGCCAGACGATCAGGGTCGAGGGCATGAACTTCTACCGCCTCAAGGACGGCCGCGTGACCGACATCTGGACCCAGTTCGACGGCGTCGCCATGATGCAGCAACTCGGCGCCATCCCGGCCTGACGCTCGGGCCAGCGCCCAGGCGTGCGGGCGTGGACGGCGGTGAATGCGATCGTCTGCGGTCCACCATGCGCGATCCGCGTAACGCGCCAGGAAGGCGTCGACTACTGGTCGCCGAGCTTGCCCTTGCCGACAAGGCGGCCGTCCGCGCCGCTGTCGGCGGCTCGTAGGGCCGAATGGACGTGATACGTGACCGCAGCGCGCGGCGCCCTTCGCCCGGCATGACGGCTGGCCTAGCGTAGGGGCTGGATGCGAGTTGTCGGGAGGAGCCGATGGCCGTCGCGTTTCCCGGAGAGTCGGCCGAGTACCGGGCCGCGCGGAACCGGCTGGTTGACCAGGAGATCGAGCTGCGCCGTGTGATGGAGGCGGTGGCTGAGGCCAGGCGGCGGCTGCCGCCCGGCGGGGTCGTGCCACATGACTACGTCTTTCAGGCGCAAGGGCGGGAAACAGCCGGTTGGCCGGCAGCTCAGGGCCCACGGCGCCGCCGCGCGGCCGTGGGCGCCGGCCAGGAATGCGATTCGGTCCGGGTCACGTACCGTCGGCTGAGTACACGGCCCATAGCCTGGGGCATGGGCCGCTGGCAGTACCACGGCAGTTATCGGCACATCGGCCCGGGAGCCTTTGCGCAGGGTTCCATGGGCGGCAGCAGGAGGACGGCATGAGTGACACGACGCCAGCCCTGGATGAGGCGTTCGAGCGGATGGCGGCGGCCAGCTTCGAGCTGCCGAACGGCTTTGTCAACCACGGGGCCATGGCCTGCGAGGCGCTGGCCATGCTCGACTGCGCCGGCGACATCGGCAGCTGGGCGCGCCGGTTCGCCCGGGCAGGCGGGGCATCGGTCGACCCGGTGGTGCCGGCCGGGTTCGGGTGGCGGCAAGCGCTCGGCGACTACCGCCGGCTGCCGGAGTGGATCGGCTACTTCACGCAGGCCATCGACGACGACGGCTGGCCGACCGTGGTCGCGACGTGGGTGCCGCGGCTGATGCCCGCGCTGCGCACCGCGCTGTTCCACGGCGCCATCCGCACCGCCCATGCCGTGCGGGCCATAGACGCGCTCGACACATCGCCGCGGCGCGGCGAGCTGGCCCGGGCGCTGGGTTACTGGGCCGCCCGCTACCGCGAAGGGCAGCCGGCCAGCCCGCTGCCCCCCGCCGGTGACCTGCGGATGGCGGTCGTCCAGGCTGCGGCCGATGGCGCGCGCCGCTACCTGGCCCGGCCCGACATTCTCCACCTGCACGGCGTCACCGGCGCGATGGCCGTCGAGATCCTCGCCGCCCACATCCCGGCCACCGACGGCACCGCCGCGCTGGCCCAGGTGCACGCCGAGCACGCCGCATTGTATGCGGCCACGGAACCGGTCACCCAGCCTCACCCGGCCAGCCCGCCAGGCAGTGCGCTCGCCGGGGCCGCTGTGCGCAGCCTGGACCCGCACCAGGTCAAGCTCGTCGAGGCCTGCAGGCGCGGACACGTGGCAACCGGCGATCCCGCCTTCGCCGCCGCCGCGGAAACAGTCACCGGCCTGCATGCCTGACCGGACGGCGGCATCGAGGCGGCCGGCGGCCACTACCGCCATCCCGGTTCAGGCTGCCTGATGTGGTAGCCGGCAACGCGTCGGCTTGCTGGGTGACCGGCCCTGCCGTGGTGCCGCCCCTGGCGGTGGATCCGGCGCTGCAGGCGTGCCTGCTCGAGGTGACCGGCCAGGTACGACGCTTCGATCACGTCGGCATCACCGTCGCGGACCTCGACGCCGTGACGGCGTTCTTCGTAGGGCTGGGCCTAGAGGGCTTGCCTGAGCCGGATGCACGGGGTTACCGGACCAGCTCGAAGGCGCCCCGGGCAATGGCCAGCAACCCAAGCGTGGCCGACGGGGACAGTGCTGTTGCCGGGTCGCTGAGCATCGCGACCACCACGAAGGTCTGGCCGTTGCTGTTGGTGGCCAGGTAGCCCATGGTCAGCACGCCCGGCTCGGAGCCGCCCTTGTACCAGACCGTGGGCCACTGCGCCGGGTGAAGCCCGATGCCGCCGCTGTTGGCCGACAGGATCGGACCGAGCGGCGCCAGCCCGGGCTGGGCTGCAAGCTGCTGCAGTCCGGCGAAGGCGCGGCAGATGTCATCGGGCGAGGCGAACCACTCGAGGGTGCCGATGTCAGTGGGCGATGCCGTGTCCAGGCTTTGCAGTTGTGCCGGGCTGAGGCTGAGCGGCAGCGGGTCCACCGAGGAGGCCAGGAACGCCGCACGCTGACCCGGGGCCAGGCGCAGGTACCGGTCCGCCAGCGCTGGATCGGCGTATTTCAGCAGAAACAATTCCCGGGTGGTCAGGAACGGCACGTTCAGCGCGGCATGGTCCGACCATTGCCGGTCCTGGGCCTGCACCGCGGACCGGCCCGTCAAGTCGATCAGCATGTCGGCCGCGGTGTTATCACTCATCGAGATCATCTGGGCCGCCGTCTGCTGCACCGGCACCCGGGTTCCGGCCGGAACGTCCCGAAGGCATCCCGGCCCGGAGTTGCCTGCGCTCTTCACCGCGTCGGTGACGGTCAGCTCCTGGTCCCAGGAGACCCGGCCCGCGGCGACCTGCTGCGCAAGCGCGCCCAGGACGAACAGCTTGAACATCGACGCCAGCGGCCGGGCGGCCGAGGCAGCCACCTGGTGGATCGGGGTGCAGACCCCGCCGGGTGAGATCCGGGCGGTCAGCAGGCTGGCGTCGGGAGCCAGCCCGGCAAGATCCCGGTCGGCCTGAGCCCAGGTGGCCGGCGAGGGCTGATACGACGTGAGCAGCAGATAGCTGATCAGCCCGGCGCCGTCGACCGCGATATTCACCGTCAGCTTGACGGAGCCGAAGGAGGCCACCGCCTGGAGCGAGACCGGATCGCGGGCCGAGTCCTGCCACAGCAGCCCGATCAGGGACGCTCCTCCCGGTGCGGGGGTCTGCGCCAGGACCGAGTTGATCTCGGCCGGGTTGATCTCCGCCAGGAAGCCGGAGTCGAAATGAGCCTTGATCAGCCGCTGGGACCAGGGAATATCGGCCACGGCGCGGAGGAACCAGGTCAGCTGCCTGCCCACCGGGGCATCAGGGGCGGCCGTCGAGATGAACATGGCCCCGCCATCCCCTCGTCGGTGATCTCACCGTCGCCTTCAACGCGATGGAACTCCCTGGCGAACAGTACTGTGCCCGGATCGGGCCGTGCGGATGCTTCGGATGCGTAGCCAGCCGGTCAGGCACGCAGAGTCTGGCCAGGTTAGATGCTGCTGGACCACAGGCCGGTCCGTCAGCCGGTGATGGCGTGTCTAGCTGGCCGTCGCAGCGCGCGCGAATCGATGTTCTGCGGCACCGCTGCCTGCGGTAGCGTCAACACGCGACTGAGCGGGTCGATGTCTGGTGCGCGGCCGCGCTACTGGCGCGGTGTTCGCGCGGTGATGATCCAGGTGCGCGCCCCGAACAGCACGCCGTCGCGGGTCGTGTGCTCCGCGAGTGTGACGCGCAGCCCGCGCAGCGCGTCCTCGGCGGCGGCCGGATCCAGGCTGGCCAGCATGTCTTTGGTGGCCTGCAGGCCGGTGACGAAATCGTAGGCCTGCGCGCTGTCCGCGCCGTAATAGACGGGCTCGCGCACGTCGGTGAAGGCGACGTCGGTGAACCCGGCCGCAGCCAGTATCCCGGCCGTCGTGCGCTGGTCGGCGAGTGAGAACATCCGGGCGCCGCCGGCAGAAGCGCCGCCGATGGCCTGGTCGATCTCGCTGTACCACTCGTTGCGCTCGGGGGCTTGCCAGGCCAGCAGCGCCATGCGCGCGCCGGGGCGCAGCGCGCGCCCGATGTTGGTGAACGCCGCCACCGGGTCGGCGAAGAACATCACGCCGAAACAGCTGACACACACGTCATCAGCCGGCCCCAGGCCGTCCACCTGAGCATCGGCCAGCCGGTAGGAAACGTTACGCAGACCTTCCCGGTCCGTCAGCCGCCGGGCCAGCTCAAGCACGGGCGCGGAAATGTCCACGCCGAGGACGGCTCCCGCGGCCGCGGCGCGGCCGACAGCGCGGGTGGACCGGCCCGTCCCGCAGCCTATGTCGAGCACATGCTCGGCGGCACCGACGTTGGCGGCGGCATATAGCCGCTGTTCATGCAGGCGCGCCTCGGCATCGAACAGTTCGGCGTACCTGACCCGGAACTCCCCCGCGGCCTGGTCCGCATTGGCCCAGGCCCGGACATCCGGCTCATCACCCATCCACACCACCGTCCCCGGACTCTCGCCCCTGCCTACACGAGTCATATTCCATCCGGGCGCTCCTTCGATGGGCTGCGCCCGGGGCAGCGGCCAGGACCGGGTAAAGCCGGGCGCCTCCCAGGCGTCTCTTGACCCGGCCACCGGCGAGCTGATAATGCCTGCGGCGGAAGAAACTTGACCTGGCGACAAAGAGGGCCCCTGATGATGGCCGGGCAGCGTAGGGATTCAGTTGAGTCGTCTGAGGCCTTGCGAAGTTGCCGGTTCGGCACCGGGGAGTCGGGCGACCGTGGTGCCGGGAAGTTGCCGGTTTCTTCGCGGCTTCGGCGTGCGCACCGCCCGATCAGCGCCTCGGAGCCCGGTCAGGGAACGAGTCGATCGCGGTCCGGGGGCCTCCTCGTGCCATCCGACGTAGGCTAGCCCGGCTAAAGACGTCCCGCTGGGTCAGCCGGGTGAAGGACCCTGGGCCAAAGCGGCCCCACGCCACGAAGGCGGCCATGGCGAGATAGACCAGGTCGGCGATGATCGTTGCCCTTTCGCCACGGCGGAGGCGCATGATCACCGCGCCAGCAAACAGCAACACCGCGCCGGTAGCAGCCAGCGGCACCAGAACCGGCGCGATGCCGAGCACGGCGGGCACGATCAGGCCGACCGCAGCCAGGAACTCGAGGGCTCCGATGGCCTTGAGGGCACCGGGGCTGAAGTCTTCAACCCATCTCGAGGCGGCGCCGCCCATACCGGCCAGCTTCTCCTTGGGCACGAACAGCTTCGTGCCGCTGGCGACAAGGAAGACAACGGCCAGGATTCCGGCAACGATCCACAGAGCGAGGTTTAGCTTGCGCTTCATGAGGATCTCCTTGACGGGGTATCGGCGATTCCCGTTACCCAGGTATCCAGGCTAAGCCGGCACCAATCGGGGTGCCCCATACCCTTCCCAGGGACGTCGCCTGCACGCGCACGCTCCGATCTCGGCGATCAGCGTAGTCAAGCGGCAGGACGACCAGCGGTGCGGCGAGTTGCGAGCGCGAGAGACATCGACGAAAGCCCCAGATACGCCGCGGCTGCCAGCTGCACCTGCTCCCGGCGAGTCCACTCAGCCGCGCCCAGCCCGCCGCCATCGGCATACCTCATACTCCTGGCATACCGCACAGCAGCGCAACCGAGCGATGTTCACCCCGCGCGTGGGTGGCCGGGCAGGCAGCGCCATGCCGCTGGCTTCGGTGTTATGCGCCAGGTGGCGGCAGCGTCAGGGTTTGTGCTGGCGGAGCCTGGCCTACCCGGCTGATCGGATCTTGACCGGGCGGGAGGCCATCCAGGCCATCTACCAGCAGATGGCCGACGCCGAGGTGAAATTCGCGGTCGAGGCCGGACGCCTTCGCGCTGGCCGCCCAGGACCTGGCGGCCAGCGACTACGCCGACGCCTGCCCAATCGCCACCATCGCCCTGGAGGTGGCCAGCACCAATGACCATCTGCGACAGGCCACCGCCGACGTCTTCACCGACTGGATCTCCCGTGGAGCGATTCTCTTCGCACGGCATGGTCTCGGCGAGCCGACCGCCCGCCGCCTCACCCTCGCGATGATCGCCGCCCTCGAGGGAGCCTTCGTACTCGCCCGCGCCCTCCGCGACCCCGGACCCCTCCACGCGGCGGGCGCATCGATCGCCGCGGCCGTACGCCAAGCCCTCGACCAGGCCGCAGACTGACCACCACGGCCCTCCACAGCAACCACCGTGCCCTCGGCAGCGCTACCGTTCCAGGCCGGCCCGGACCCGGAAGCGGCGAGTGGTTGCCCTGGCCAGACGCTGACGGCGGTCAGCACGCAGACGGCCTCGAAAGTGTTCGTGGTCTGAGGGCTAAGCCGTGGCCAACGAGCGTTGCCGTTGATCATCGATCCGTGGCCAGATAAACATGCTGCCAACCTGGGTTCCAGGAGAACCCAGCGGGCATCCGGGCCCGCAGGTTCGCCTCTGCCTCTCGGAAGCCCCGCTGCGGCAGGTCGAACGCGCCCGGCATGACGATCGAGCACATCCCCGGCTCAGCGCCAGACGGCCCGACCACAGCCCAGCCGGGTGCTCATCAGGGATAAGCGCAGGTCAGACGCTATCTCCTGTCACCGGGGCTGGAACCTGATGCCGCCGTCGATGCGGATGACCTCGGCGTTCAGGTAGTCGTTCTCGATCAGCGCCCGGACCAGGTGCGCGAACTCGGCCGCAGTGCCCATCCGCTTGGGGAAGACGACCGGTGCGGTCATCCTGGCCTTGAAGTCCTCGGTGCCCGGGCCGCCGCCGTAGATCGGCGTGTCGATGACGCCGGGGGCGATGGTGTTCACCCGCACCCCGATCGCGGCGAGGTCGCGGGCCGCGGGAAGGGTCATGCCGATGATCCCGCCCTTGGACGCCGAGTAGGCCACCTGGCCGGTCTGCCCCTCGATGCCCGCGATCGAGGCCGTGTTGATGATCACGCCGCGCTGCCCGTCGGCGTCGGCGGGATCGGTCGTGGCGATCGCCGCGGCGGCGATCCGCATCACGTTGAACGTGCCGATCAGGTTCACGTCGATGATCTTCCGGTACGCGGCCAGGTCGTGCGGGACGCCACCGCGGTCCACCGTGCGCGCGGCCCAGCCGATGCCGGCGCAGCTCACCGCGACCCGCAGCGGCGGCCCGGCCGCGGCCGCGGCGTCGACCGCGGCATGCACCGACCACTCATCGGCGACGTCGGTCCTGACGAAGTGGCCGCCGATCTCGTCGGCCACCGCCTTGCCCCGTTGCTCGTTGAGGTCCGCGACGAATACCCGGCTGCCAGCCGCGGCGAGCATGCGCGAGGTGGCCTCGCCCAGCCCGCTCGCGCCGCCGGACACGATCGCCGCGGTTCCGTTCAGTTCCATGGCCGGGAGCATACTGGCCGGCCGCCCGCGCGGACCGAACAGGGTTCGGAACCTTGCCGCCCAGGCCGGGGGTGCGCGCCAGTTTTGTAGGTAGCAAGATCAGCTCGCCTGTCTGATGTGGTCAGCGGGGGCTGTCTGGTTGTGTGGCCGCTGCCAGATCTCGTCCCAGCGGTCGCCGGCGTCCTGGCAGCGCAGGGTTGCGATGCCCGTGGCGCCGGGGATGGTCCAGTGCATGCCCGATAGTTTCGGGCCGCTGCCCGATGATCGATTTGCACCCGGCCTCGGCGACTCCGGAGCCGGTGAACATGCCCAGGTCGCGGAAGTGCTGGTAGCGCATGCGGTGGGCGTTGTGCTCGAAGTAGGCCAGGGCCTTGTCCCGTTCGCCGGCCAGTGAGCCGATGAAGTGCAGGCCGCGTCCGGCGGCCAGGATGGCGCCGACGTTGCCGGCGTCGAGTTCTTCCAGGCGGGCGGCGAGCCAGTCGTCGCGGTGGCCGGCCAGTAGCCGGGCGGCGAGGTTGGCCAGGTCGTGCAGGTGTTCGCGGGCGTGGTAGAGGTCAACTATTTCGGTGGCGGCGGGGAAGATGCTGGCCGGCCAGGTTCCAGATCCAGGCCGCGCCGTCGCCGAGGACGACGAGCTGGCGGATGTGCTCGCTGCCGCGGCGGCGGGCCTCGGCGTCCAGCAGGACGCCGAACCGCTCGGCGTGCTCGAAGGTGGCCAGGTAGGTGGTGGAGGCCGGGTCGCGGACCGGGCGGCCGTCGTCATCGGGGCTGGTCTGGGTGAACAGGCACGCCAGCTTGACCTCGCGGGTGCGGGCCTTGCCGTCGCCGGCTTTCCCGCGCCGGCCCTCGGCTTCCCTGGCCACGACCGGGACGCCGGTGCCGTCGACGGCGATGTAGAGCATGTCCGGGCAGCTGGCCCGGGCGGCAGCGGGACAGCCGCGGGCACCGATCGCGTCTGCCTCGGCGCTGATCGCCGCGGCGGCGGCAGCGCCGTCGGCTTCGGCGGACCGCTCGGTGCGCTTGACCGTCAGGCGCGATGCCGGCCAGCTCGGCGAGCAGGCCGGCAGCCCTGGCGAACGGCACCGTTGCCGCCGCCCGGGCGGTCATCTTGCGCAGGCCGGGCGACAGCGAGGCCCGCTCGGTGCCGAGCTCGGCATCGCGCGGCGCCAGGCCGTGCCCGCAGGCGGCGCAGTGATACCAGGCCCGGCGCACGGCTCACCGGGCCGACCACCGTGTCGACGGTCTTGATCCGGTACGACACGAACCCGGCCTGGTGCCCGGCCCTGCAGCCGACGCGGGGACCGCGGTGGCCGCCGTCGGCGGCCAGCAGGCCCTCCAGCAGCCGCCGCCCAGCTTCAGCATCGCGGTGCGGATCGCCAGCTCCACAGCCTCCAGCCCGTCCCCGCGGCCAGCGAGCGGGCCGCCACGGCGGACAGGCGCGCTATCTCGGCGGCCGACCTCGGCCTGGAGGCGCCGCGCAGAGCCCCCTTTTTCCCGGCCTGCCTGGCCGGGGAGCCGCCCGCCGCCGGCGCAGGCGCCCTGCCCTCGCAGATCGCCTCGTTGACCTCGACGATCTGCTCGCTCAGGGCGGCGAACTCCTTGTAGTTCGCCAGTTCGGCCCGGACCTTGTCCACCTCGGCGGGCGACGAGCTGCCTGGTGCGGGTCCGGCCGCCCGCCGACCGCGTCCACAGCCACCGCGGCCCGTGGCCGGGATGGCCCGGCCGGGCGCAGGCGCAATTCGGCTTGCCGCACCTGCGGTAGGTGGCGTTGACGCTGCCGGGCCGGAAGTCCCCGGTCGCGGCCAGCCGCGCATACAGCTCCGCCCGCTGCTGCTCCAGTTCGGCCAGCACGGCTCCGGACAGCTCGGTCATGGCTCCTCCTATTCTGGAAGTCTAAACACTTCCAGATTAGAGCCGCAACCTGCCCCTTCCCCGGATCCCTACGCTCGTGTCGCACACCCCCAGGCCGGCTACTGCCGCCGGAATGTCGGTACCGGGGTCTAGCATCGGTGAAAGAAGGGCCACGATCGCGGAATGCCCGGGCCCGGGCACGCGCTACCGAGAAAGTGCACGGCTAAAGGGGCCTAGTGAAAGAGCCCGGCGCGGATCACGACGCCGACCGTGAACCGAAGGCCGACTGACTACCTTCCTGAACGCGACGAAACCGGGGGGCGCGGCAGGAAGCTGGGGAGGACGAGGTGCTCGGAAGTACGCAGGGAACCCGTGGCTGCCGTGCTCGCTGCCCGAACCAGCAGTCCAGTCGAGCTGCCCCGGGGGCTCAGTCATGCGGCCTCGGGCCTAGGTACTGTCGGACGGGCTCAGGTAGGCGTCGTTACCCGGCCGCCGCAGCCAGCGCCGCTCGTACGCTGCCCGGTGCCCGAGATACCATGCAGCCGGCGGCGTTGCCGTGATCGCCTGCGCGAGCTGCTTCGCCGCGTCGGTGTGCAGCGCGGGCAGTGCCGCCTCGCGCCAGGGACCGGTGTCATGGCCCTGGTCGGCGTACTCGTCAGCCTGGAGGATCAGCTCCAGCTTGTCCGCGTCGTGCGCGAGCTGCGCCTCGGCGGTCTCGTTTGCCTCGTACTCCGCGACCAGGCCGGCGATCAGCTTGGCCGCGTCGTCGGGCATGGCCGCGACCTGGCGGGCGGTGATCGCCTCCGCGTCGTGCACGGTCACGTACCCGCGCCCGATGGCGTCAATGTCGCCGGTCCGGGTCTCCTGCGTGTCGTGCACGAGGCACAGCGCAGCCGTGCGGGCAGCGTCCGCGCCGGCCTCCGCGGCCAGGATCATGCCCACCATGGCGGTCCTGAACGAGTGGGCGGCCACGTCCTCGGGCTGCGTGATTCCCAGGTGGATCCATCCTGAGCGCGGCAGGTTCTTGAGCTTGCCCATCTCGAACAGGAAGGCTGCCGCCCCGGACAGCGGGTGCTCGGTCCCGGCGGGCACCGGCTGGTGGTCTCCCTCGGTCGTTCTTCATGACCCTGCTACCGCCGCACGTAACCCTCATCGCGCAGGGTCCGGATCGCGGTGTGAATCGTGCCAGCGGAGACCTCGAACGTGGCAGCTAGCTCGTGCACCGATGGCAGGCGGCTGCCGGGCGCGAGATCCCCCGACAGGATGGCCGCCCGGATGCTCGCGGCGGCTTGCACGTTCGGCTTGCGCGGGTCGGACGGGTCAACGGGCTGCATAGATCAGCATGGTAGCCGATCTAGACCGTTTGCTCTGGGAGCGTTGACCGGCCTATCTGAACAGACTTAGCATTCCATATGGATCAATTGCTGATCCGATCTAGATAGCAAGACGCCCCCGAATGTGCCAGGCCGGGGCGAGGCGAGCCGGAAGGAGGGTTATGCCCTCGCCCAACTGGCGGGACAGGCGATTCATCCCAGACCCAAAGCACCCAGAACACGCGGACCAAATCCCGGCAACTCTGGCTATCCCCGCGGGGACGCTCAGAGCCCGTGGCGTCAGGGGCACGCACGCCCTACCACGCAGAATCTGAGCGGCTGCGGACGGGGCTGGCTGTGCGGGGAAGCACTACCAGCCCGCCCGTGGCCCGGCAGGGAGAAGATCAAGATGAGCGCCGGTTTCACTGACAATCTCGCCACCCTAGGCCGCGCCGCGCGGCTGCTGCTGATCCAGCAGGAGGCCCGCACGCGCGGGGCCAGGATCACCCTCGGCCAGGCGGCCCGGGTGCTCGAAATCTACGAGGCATGGCTGGCGGGCGCGGACCCCGCGCTGCCGATCTCGATGCGCCTGCGCGTCGTCCCGGTGCAGGCCCGCGAGCGGGAGGCGACGTCATGACCATGACCGTGCTCGCCGGGGCCGCCGGGGCCGCCGTGGCCGCCGCGGTGATCGTGTTCCTGGCCTTCCTGCTGAGCAGGGTGAAGGCAGAGCGACAGGCCGCGAGGACCGAGACGGCGCGCGTCCTCGTCCGGCTCAGCGGCGCGCAGAGCGCCGTGCAGAGAGCAGACGAGAAGTGCGCGGAGCTGGCCCGCTACCTCGAAGCCTCGCAGGCCAGCACGCAGCAGGCCCTGAGCCTGGCTGAGCACATCGACACGGTCGGCCAGCAGGTGCGCAGCCTGGTCGCGCTCGTCAGGCAGCCAGAGCTGGAGCAGGGAGGGCAGTGACATGGGCGACATCCCGGCAACGTACGAGATCCGCCCGGAACCGGAGATGCCGCGCCCGTCAGGGGCCAGCACCGGGCAGATGGCGCTGATCATCGGCGCGGTCGGCCTGGCCCTGGCCGTTGCGCTGGCCGCGCTCGGCGGCTGGCTGCACTACCGGGGCGTGAGCACCTCGCAGGCCGCCCAGATCCGCGGCCTGAACATGGCTAACGCCCGGCTGGCTGCCGAGGCCGGCGCGGAGAGCGCCGAGCTGACGCAGATGTCCGCGCGGCTGGCGGCGGCGGACCCGGCGGGCCTGATCACCTGCGCTGACCTGCGGCGGATGGATCTCGTGGCGACGACCGGCGGGAGCGTCAGCGCAGTGCCGGGGCCGGTCAGCCTCAGCCAGGGCCGCGTGCCGCTGCCCGCGCACTGCGCCAAGGGCCAGCCGTGACCGAGGCCATGATCCTGGCCCGGCTGCGGGCTGGGCGCAGCATCCCCGGCTGGACAGTCGGGTGCGCCGCCGGGCCGGTGTGGGAGGCGGTCCGGCGGCCGACGCCGACGAGCCTGCATGTCCTGATCGGGCACACGCTGCCCGAGCTGGCCGCGAAGCTGGCGGCGGCCGAGGCTCAGAGTGCCACGGACACCGGGCCTCCGTGCCCGGCCCAGGCCGGGTGATCCACGGTCAGCCGCTGCTTGCTGGCGGTGAGCCTGAATCCCTGCGCTTGCAGCCACCCGGCGCGCTCGGCGGGGCTGGCGTGAGCGGCCCACTGCTCGGCGAACGTGTAGCCCGCCGGGGCCAGCTCGGCGCGGTCGGGAACCCGCTCGGCGGCGGCCAGGGCGTCGCGCTCGGCGCGCAGTTCAGTCAGCCGGGCATCGTAGTCGCTGTCGGCCAGGCCCTGATGCCCGAGCTGCCCGATGGCGAAGAGCACCTTCTCGTGCCTCTCGTCCAGGGCGGCCTCGTTACCCGGGATCACCGTCTTGACCATGACCGGGATGCCGGCTGCCGACATCACCTTGTCAACGGCGGCCTCGACGGCGGGGGCCGGGACCATGAGCCCGCACGAGCGCCGGTCGTGCCCGCGGCCGGTGCAGCGGTAGTAGGTGTACCGCTTCCCGCCCGTGCGCCCGGCCCATACCCGGTACATGGGCGAATCCGCGCAGCGCTGGCACCAGAGCACGCCGGCCAGCATCGCCGGGCTGGCCGACCGGGGGCCGCGCCTCGGCCGGCCCGCGAGCGCGTCATTGGCCAGCCGCCAGGTGCGGGCATCCACCAGCGGGGCGCACTCGTGCAGCACCCGGCCGAACTGCCACCGGGGCGTCTCGGTCCAGGTGTCCCCGTACCGCCAGCGGATCGTCTTGATCTCGCCGCCGACGTTGCGGGTCTCGGCCTCGTCGGGCGGGATGACCTCGCGGGCGCAGCGGTGCCCCTTGTAGGTGGGGTTACGGATGATCATGCCGATGGTCCGCGGCCACCACTTGCCGCTGGCCGGCGACGCGCCCTCGGCGGCCAGCCACTCCGCGACGGCCTTCTGCGAGTCGCCGGCGATGACGCGGGCGAAGATCTCAGGGACGTACTTCCGGCCCTCGGCGGTGGGGACCAGCCGGCGGTCGTACTTCTCGCCCTCAACTGCGTAGCCGAACGAGGGCCGGCCGTGCAGCTTGCCGTTGTCCTCCAGCCGGTGCAGGGCGTCGGTCGTCCGCTCGATGATCAGCCTGCGCTCCTCGGCGGCGCGCTCGGCGGCATCGGCCCAGTACCTGCCGTCCCGGTCGTCGGGCCACGACAGCCGCTCGCGGATGATGTAGAGCTTCTTGCGGTTGTTCTCGGCCCACTTGCGCAGCCACGCCACGTCGAACCAGTCGCGGGACAGCCGGTCGACGGTGGCGGCCACGATGCCGTCGTACTGGATCAGCTTGTCCGGGTCGGTCAGCCACGGGCCCAGTTCCGGGCGCTCGGCCGGGGCGATGGCCCCGCTCACGTTCTTGTCGCGGGTGACGTGCGCGATGTCGTGCCCGTGATCCTCGGCCCACCGGGCGGCTTTCACGTCCTGGCCCTGGATCGAGTTGATCAGGTCGTCGCCGCGCTCCCGGTCGCGCTTGCTCATCCGGCTGAGCCTGGCCGCGACCAGCCACCGCTCTGGAGTACCGTCCGCGTGCACCTGCGTGCTCCCGGGTCTTATCGTCACCATGGTATTTAGACAACACGATACCTTAACGGACCTGACGATCGTGAACATCGCCATCCCCAACTTGATCACCAAGCTGGGCGCCTCCCTGGACGACGTGCTGTGGGTGATCAACGCCTATGCCCTGGTGCTCGCCGTCCTGGTCATTACCGCGGGCCGGCTCGGTGACCTGATCGGGCCGCGCACGCTGTTCGTCGCCGGCGTCGCGGTGTTCACGCTGGCCTCGGCGGCCTGCGGGTTCTCGCCCAGCCCCGGCTGGCTGATCGGCTTCCGGGCCGTGCAGGGCCTGGGCGCGGCCATGCTCATGCCGCAGACCCTGACGATCATCACGAACACTTTCCCGCCCGAGCGGCGCGGCGCCGCGTTCGGCGTCTGGGGCGCGGTCGCCGGCGTGGCCACGATCGCCGGGCCCACCCTGGGCGGCCTGCTGGTGACCGCGTTCGACTGGCGTTACATCTTCTTCGTCAACGTCCCCATCGGCGTGGCCGTGCTCGTGCTGACCTTCTTCATCATCCCGGACCTGCGGCTCGGCCGCAGGCATCGGATCGACATCCCGGGCGTGCTGCTGGCCAGCGCGGCGCTGCTGGCGATCTGCTACGGCCTGGTCGAGGGCCAGAAGTACGACTGGGGGACGGTCACCTCGTTCATCACCATCCCGCTCATCCTCGGGGCCGGCGTGGTCCTGCTCGTGGTGTTCCTGCTGTACCAGAAGCTGACCCAGAGCCGCGAGCCGCTGATCCCGTTCGCGGTGTTCCGCGACCGGAACTTCTCGGTGATGAACTGGGTGTCCGGCGTCCTCGCGATCGGGATGATGGGGATCTTCCTGCCGTTCACCATCTACCTGCAGTCGGTCCTCGGCTTCTCGGCGCTGAAGGCCGGGCTCGCGATGGCGCCCGCCTCGCTGATCTCGATATTTGTCGCTCCGTTCGCGGGCCGGCTGACCGACCGGATCGGCGGCAAGTACATCCTGATGACCGGGCTGACCCTGTTCGGCGCCGGGATGGGCTGGCTGGCCCTGATCGCGCGCCCCGACTCCTCGTGGCAGAGCTTCCTGGCTCCGCTGATCGTGGCCGGGTTCGGCATGGGCTGCGTGTTCGCGCCGCTGATCACCGTGGCCATGCGCAACATCCAGCCGCAGATGGCCGGCGCCGCGTCCGGCGTGCTCAACACGGTCCGGCAGGTCGGCCTGGTCATCGGCACCGCCACGGTCGGCGCCCTGCTGCAGAACAGGCTCGTGTCCACCATGACCAGCCAGGCGGCGAGCCGCTCGGCGGCGCTGCCGCCGCAGGTGCGCAACCGGTTCGTCACCGAGATCCAGCACTCGGCCAGCAACGGCATCCAGGTCGGGGCCGGCCAGAACGGCGGGATAGCCAGGCAGTCGGGGCTGCCGGCCAGCCTGGCCGACGAGGTCGCGAGGATCGGCCATGACGTGTTCACCTTCGGCTACGTGGAGGCCATGCGCACGACCATGATCCTGCCGGTCGTGCTGCTGGCCGTCGGCGCGCTGAGCTGCCTGGCGCTACGGGAGCGCAAGCCGCCGGCCACCGCGGGAGCGCAGACCGCGGGTTCGCCGGCGGTGGCGGACGCAGCCGGGGCGGACCTCGCGGTGACGGGCGCAGCCGTGGCGGACGCGGAGCCGAGCACCCGCCCCGCGGGCTGAGCGCAGCGGACCGCGCTGTCGCACGGGCACGGCCCGCCCGGTCAGACCGAGCGGGCCGTGCCCGTAGCGGGGAACGTCAGCTCACCGACGCGAGCACCTCCGGCGCCCAGAGCCCCGGAAGCTCGTCCGGGAGGCGGTCGAACGGAAACCGCGGCGCGAACGCGGGCTTCAGGTCAGACAGCCAGATCGCGCCCGGGTCGAACTGCGCGAAGAACGGCTTGCCGACAAGATCCGGGTTGCGAGCCTGGATCATGTGCAGCGCGAATACCTTCTCGCCCGCCACCTCGACGACCCCGTCGACGCACACCTTGCCGGGGGTCGCCGACATGGACGGGCCGCGTACGGTCCGGCACAGGCCCGAGACGCTCGCGTAGGCGTCCCGGAATATCTCGTACCCGCGGAACAGCGGCACGGCGAAGTATCCCTGCGGTCCCGTGTCGCGCTCCACGAACATGTAATAGGGCACCATGCCCATCCGCATCTGGATGCGCCACATCCCGGCCCAGGTCATGGGATCGTCGTTGATCGACCTGATGAGCGGCGCCTGGGTCCGGATGACCCCGCCCGCGGACCTGATCCGGCGCACCGCCTCGGCCACCAGGGAAGGCTCGAGCTCCCGGGGGTGGGAGAAGTGCGCCATGATGGCCAGGCTCTTGCCCGCGGCGGCGACCTCCTCGAACAGCCGCAGCGTGTCGTCGGCGTCGGGGTCGCTGACGAACCGCTGCGGCCAGTAGCCCAGCGACTTGGTCCCGATCCGGATCGACTCGATGTGCGCGAGGCGCGGGTCGAGCAGCGGCTCGACGTAGCGCCTCAGCACGTCCGCGCCCATGATCATCGGATCCCCGCCGGTGATCAGGACGCTCGTCACCTCCGGATGCTGCCGCAGGTACGCGGTGACCCTGGTCATGTCGTCGGTCGCCATCTTGAGATCAGGGTCGCCCACGAACTGCGCCCACCGGAAGCAGTAGGTGCAGTACGCGTGGCAGGTCTGGCCCTGCTTGGGGAACACCAGCACGGTCTCCGGGTACTTGTGCTGGACACCGGGCAGCGGCTCGTCGGCGAAGTGGGGGATGTTGAAGGCGAGCTGGCCCGCGGGATGCGGGTTCAGCCGGGCCCGTATGACGTGCGCGGTCGCGCGCACCTCGGGCTCGGGCGCGTCGCGGGCGAGCAGGTCGCTGATCTGCCGGACGTCCGCGTCCGGGAGCATGTCGGCCTGCGGGAAGACGAGGCGGTAGATCGGGTCGTCCGGAGCCGCGCCCCAGTCGATGAGGCGCTCGACGACGTATTCGTTGGTACGAAAGGGCAGCACAGTGGCCACGGCCCGGACCGCGAGCCGTTCACCAGCGCCCAGCCCGGCCCGCGCCGTCAGCTGGTCCAGATGCTTGGCCGTGTAGGCGCGGAACCGGCGGCCCGGCGAGGAGAGGCCGGGCGCCTGAGGAAGAAGTGCAGTCACGCATCTCCCTTCGGTAGATCGCCGCCCGTGGCGCGGGTTGCCCGAGCGCGCGAGTCCGGTCAATCTGGCGGCAGGATCACCGCGCTGGAACCGGCTTGCCCTTTAGACGCAGCATGCGGGCATGTGACCGGTCTATTGCCCCATAACTAGGTCACAATTACAAAACAGTCAGCATCTCTGCAGGGTTCCCGGCGGCCAAGCCGTCTCACGGTCGCTGCGATGTGACCGGCGGCTGCTGCGACGGGCCGCTGGCGGTGGCCGAAAGGTCCCCTACTTGGCATACGTTCTGTCTCCTCCTAAGGTTCCCGCTACGCCCCCTGTCTGCTTCCCCGCTGCGCGTATCCCATGCCACCGGGCCGCCGACGGTTCCGGCCGTGCCGGCGACACACGGCCCGTAGAGCGGTGAGAAGCTGACCGCATGCGGGACTGCGTGACGCGGGCACGGGCGGCTGCGCCGGCGCGATCGGCGGCACCCTGAGCCGCGCGCCGCGCGCCGGCACCGCGGGCGGCGAGCCGCCGGACGGACGGGTGCCGCGCGAAGGCCCGGGGCCGGGGGCGATCGCCGTGGACGCCATGGGCGGTGATCACGCCCCGGACGAGATCGTGGCGGGCGCGGTCGCGGCCGCCCGGGATGGGATACCGGTGCTGCTGACCGGGCGCCCGGGGCAGTTGCGCCCGCTGCTCGCCGCCCACGGCGCGCTGGCCGACGTCCCGGTCGTGCCCGCCGAGGAATCGATCGCGATGGACGAGGGCGCGCTGGCCAGCCTGCGCCGCCCCCGGTCGAGCATCGCGGTGGCCTGCCAGCTCGTCCGGCGGGGACAGGCCGCCGCCGTGGTGTCGGCCGGCTCAACCGGCGCCATCGTGTCCACGGCCAGGCTCCGGCTGCGGCCGCTGCCCGGGATGCTGCGCCCCGCCCTCGCGGTCGTGCTGCCCACCCGGCCCGCGCCCACGCTGTTGCTGGACGCGGGGGCGATCGCCGACCCCAAGCCGGAGATGCTGGTGCAGTTCGCGCAGCTGGGGGTGGCTTACGCGCAGACCGCCTACGGCATCTCCGAGCCGCGGGTCGGCCTGCTCACGATCGGCACCGAGCCGGGGAAGGGCAACAAGCTGGCCCGGCGGGCCTATGAGCTGCTGGACGCCGACCCCCCGCACGGCGGCCTGCCCATCAGCTTCGTCGGCAACGTCGAAGGCGGTGACCTGCTGGCCGGCAAGGTCGACGTGGTCGTGACCGACGGTTTCACGGGGAACGTGGCCCTGAAGACCCTCGAGGGAACCGCGGCCTTCGCCGCCCGGCAGCTGCGGGAGGCGCTCACCGGCTCCCGCGCGGCGCGGCTCGGGACGCTGCTGCAGCGGCGCGGGCTGCGCGAGCTCCGCCAGCTCATGGACACCGAGGCCTACGGCGGGGCCGCGCTGCTCGGGCTGGAGGGCACGGTCGTCATCGCGCACGGAGCGGCCACGGCCCGCGGCGCCGAGGCCGCTTGCGTGCTGGCGGCGGACCTGGCCCGCGGCCAGATCACGGAGAAGATCACCGAGCGGCTGGGATCGCCGCGCGGCGGCCACTTCCTGCGCCGGCCCCTAGCACCGTGAGCCGATAGGCTGAAAGCATGACCGATCCGCAGGAGGCTCTGGCGCGGCTGATGAAGGCCGCGCTGGCCGCGGCGTTCGGCCCGGAGCACGCGGACGCCGACCCGCTGATCCGGCCATCCCAGTTCGCCGACTACCAGTCGAACGTGGCGCTTTCGCTGGCCAAGCCGCTGCACCGGTCCCCGCGGGACGTCGCCGCCGAGCTGGTCGGCCACCTCGGCGGCAGCGACGTGCTCGCGTCGGCCGAGGTCAGCGGGCCGGGCTTCGTCAACCTCGCGCTGCGCGAGGACTGGATCGCGGCCCAGGCGGACGGCCAGCTCGACGACCCGCGGCTGGGTGTCCTCCCGACGGATCCACCGCAGACCGTCGTCGTCGACTACTCGGCGCCGAACGTGGCCAAGGAAATGCACGTCGGGCATTTGCGCACGACGGTCGTGGGCGACGCGGTGGTTCACGTCCTTGAGTACCTCGGCGACACGGTGATCCGGGCCAATCACATCGGTGACTGGGGTACCCAGTTCGGCATGCTGCTCGAGCACCTTCTGGACGTGGGCGAGGAGGCCGCGAACGCGCAGCTGGCCACGGGCGAGATCAACGCCTTCTACCAGGCGGCCAAGGCGAAGTTCGACGCCGACCCGTCGTTCGCCGAGCGGTCGCGGCGCCGGGTGGTCGCGCTGCAGACCGGAGACCCCGAGACCCTGCGGCTGTGGAACAATCTCGTCAACGACAGCAAGCAGTACTACAACAACATCTACGCGCGGCTCGATGTGACCCTCACGGATGCTGACCTGGCCCCGGAGAGCTTCTACAACTCGATGCTCGCGGACGTCTGCGACGAGCTGCAGGCCAAGGGCGTCGCGGTGATCAGCGACGGCGCGTTGTGCGCGTTCCCGCCCGGATTCACCGGGCGGGACGGCAAGCCGCTGCCGCTGATCCTGCGCAAGAGCGACGGCGGCTACGGGTACGCCACCACGGACATGGCCGCCATCCGGTACCGGATCCGTGACCTGCACGCGGACCGCATCATCTACGTGGTCGGGGCCGAGCAGGCCCAGCACTTCGCGATGGTCTTCGCCGTCGCCCGCCAGGCCGGATGGCTGACGGACGCGGTGCGCGCCGAGCACGCCGCGATCGGCCTGGTCACCGGCGCCGACCACAAGCGGTTCCGGACCAGGTCCGGCGGGTCCGTCAAGCTGATCGACCTGATCGACGAGGCCGTCGAGCGGGCCGAGGAGGTCATCAAGGACCGCTACGACGACCCCGAGCTCCGCCGCCAGATTGCCGAGGCCGTCGGGATCGGCGCGCTGAAGTACGCGGACCTGTCCGTGGACCGCGAATCCGGCTACGTGCTCGACTTCGACCGGATGCTCGCGCTGACCGGTAACACCGGCCCGTACCTGCAGTACGCCACCGCGCGGATCCGCTCGATCTTCCGCCGGGCCGGGATCCAGCCGGAGAGCGCGACCAGCCCGATCCGGCTCACCGAGGGCGCCGAGCGCGATCTCGCGCTGCGGCTGCTCGGCTTCGGCGCGGCGGTCCACCAGGTGGCCGAGGCGGCCGAGCCGCACAAGCTCGCGGTGTTCCTGTTCGAGACGGCCAGCGCGTTCACCACGTTCTACGAGCACTGCCCGGTGCTGCAGGCGGGCGAGGAGTCTGTCCGCCGCAGCAGGCTCGCCCTGTCCGCGCTGACCCTGCGCGTGCTGCTGGCCGGCCTGGCCCTGCTCGGCATCCCGGTACCCGAGCGGATGTAAACCGCCGCCCTTTGGGCATATTTTCGGGACGTTCACAGGATGCTCACAGGATCTGCTGGCTGCCGTCCCAGCCCGCTGCGACAGTCTCAGGTCATGGACACCACGCGTCAGCCGCCCGCCGGCGATCCGCAGGACTTCTGGACGACCCAGGAGCTAGGGCCCGTGACCGGACAGCCCGGACAGGGGCCGGGCTGGAGCCAGCCGCCCGGGGCGCCTAGCTACGAGCCGCCCGTGGGACCCGGCTACCAGCCGCCCGTGGGACCCGGCTACCAGCCGCCCCGCCCGCCGCGGCGCCGCGGCCGGGCCGCGTGGTGGGGGGCCGGGCTCGCGCTCGCCGCCGTGCTGGCCGGGGGCGTCCTCCTGGCCACGCACGTCGCGGGCAGCGCAGCCCCGGGGGCGGCAGGCCCGACGGGGCAGGCCGCCGCGCTGAACACCATGCTCAACTCGGCCTCGTCGCCCGCCTCGGCTGCCGAGGCGGCCAGCTTCGGGACGTCGTCCCAGGACACGGGGACCGCGGCCCACCCGACCGCGCTCTGCGCGAGCCGGGCGGCGAAGCTCAAGGCGGCCGGGTTCCCCGGCCTGGCCCAGGCCGCCCTGCGGCGGTGCGGCCATCGGCTGCGGCGGATCCGCGTGCTGGGCGGGATCCACGGTCAGTTCACGTTCGAGACCGCCAGCGGGCCGCAAACCCTCGCCTACGAGCGCGGCGTGATCCAGTTGATCTCCGGCAGCGATGTCGTGGTCCAGGCCAAGGACGGCACCAGCTGGACCTGGGTCCTGGAGAGCAACACCGTGGTCCGCCGCAGCGGCCAGAAGGTCACCGCGAGCGCGCTGTCGGTCGGCGAGCAGGTGTTCGCCGGCGGGCCCGTGGTCAGCGGCGACTACGACGCCAGGCTGATCGTGATCAAGCCGGACTCCTCCCCCAGCTCCCCCAGCTCCCCCAGCTCGCCCAGCCCGGCCCCGAGCCCGGCCTCCGGCTCGTAGCCACCGGCGCCGGGAGCTGATACGGTCCCGGCTGGTGTCCACGGCGGCCTGCAGGCGCGCGAGAATGACCCCGGTGCCCCATGACAGACAATGACCAGATCCCCCAGGTGCTCGTCGTGGACGACGAGCCGAATATCCGCGAGCTCGTCCAGGTCGCGCTGAAGTTCCACGGCTGCTCGGTGACCACGGCGGCCACCGGGAGGGAGGCGCTCCGGCAGGCAGACGCCGGGCAGCCCGACCTGATCGTCCTC
The DNA here is from genome assembly GCA_963795055.1 of uncultured Actinomycetota bacterium. Lineage (GTDB taxonomy): Bacteria > Actinomycetota > Actinomycetes > Streptosporangiales > Streptosporangiaceae > JASHPR01. Next base: position 81,398 of record CAWCGJ010000044.1, on the reverse strand, counting down.
GACGTGATGCTGCCGGACCTGGACGGCTTCGAGGTATGCCGCCGACTGCGCGCGGCCGGCAACGACGTCCCGGTGATCTTCTTGACCGCCAGGGACACCTCCTCGGATACCGTCACCGGCCTAGCGCTCGGCGGCGATGACTACGTGACGAAGCCGTTCTCCGTCGAGGCCCTGGTGGCCAGGGTCCGCGCGGTGCTGCGCCGCGCGTCCCGCGGCGCCCACGGCGATCAGGAGGACGGCGACGGGGGGATCCTGCGCGCCGGCGACCTGGAGCTCGACGAGGCACGCTGGACCGTGCACCGGGCGGGGGTTCCCGTGGAGTTGTCGCCCACCGAGTTCCGGCTGCTCGCCTACCTGCTCCGGCACCAGGGCCGGGTGCTCACCCGGGCCCAGCTGCTCGAGAACGTCTGGGGCTGGGACTACGCCGGCGAGTCCCAGATCGTGGAGACCTACGTCAGCTACCTGCGGCGCAAGCTGGACCCGCTCGGCCCGCCGATGATCCACACCCAGCGCGGGGTGGGCTACAGCCTCCGGCTGCCGGAGCGGGGCAGGCCGGCCCCGGATGACCAGCCCCCGCAGGCTGTCACTGCGCGCCCGCATGCTCATCCTGCTGATCGGCGTGACCGCGGTCTTCCTGCTCATCATGGGCCTGGTCACCACCGCCGTGCTGACCAGCCGGCTCAGCGGCCAGTTCAACACCGACCTGGTCGCCGCCTCGGCGCGGGGCCCCACGGCGCTGGCCGACAACACCGGCGGCTACCTGGCCGAAGCGGTCTCCGCGCGCACCGGGCAGATCGTGGTGCTCACCCCGGGCCCCCAGGCGAACGGGCTCTCCGACGTCCTGAGCCAGATGACCCGGGCCGAATACCTGGACTGGGTCCGCAGCGGGCCGACCACCCTGACGCTGCCCGACGGCAAGAAGGTCCGCGCGGTCGCGCGCGGGATCCGGGCCACGCAGCTGCTCAACGCGGGGTTCACGGTGCCCTTGGGCAGCTACGTCCTGGTCGTGGCCCATTCCACCGACACCGTGACCAGCCAGGTGAGCGGGATCATCATCGTCGAGCTGATCACGGGCGGCGCATTGCTGGCGCTGCTCGCGGTCTGCGGCGGCTGGCTGATCGGCCGCGGCCTGGAGCCGCTGGACCAGATGGCCAGCACGGCCAACGAGATCACCTCCCGGGGGGATCTCACCGCCCGCGTGGCGGACGCGGAGGACAGCACCGAGGTCGGCCGGCTGGGGTCGGCCATCAACACCATGCTCGACCGGATCCAGCAGGCGTTCGGCGCGCGGCTGCGCTCGGAGCAGAAGGTGCGCGAGTTCGCCGCCGACGCCTCGCACGAGCTGCGTACCCCGCTGACCACCATCCGCGGCTACGCCGAGCTGTACCGGCAGGGCGCGCTCGGCCCCGATCAGCTGCCCAACGCGATGCGCCGGATCGAGCAGGAGGCGCAGCGGATGAGCACGCTCGTGGCCGAACTGCTCGAGCTGGCCCGGCTGGACCGCACGTCCTCGCTCGACCTGACCGAGACCGACCTGGCCGGCCTGGTGCGTGACGCGGTGGCCGACGCGATCGCGGTGGAGCCGGAGCGGCCGGTGCGGGCCGAGGCGCCGCCCCGGCTGGTCGCCGTGGTGGACGAGGCGCGGATCCGCCAGGTGCTGGCCAACCTGCTCGGCAACGTCCGCGCGCACACGCCGGTGACCACCCCGGTGATGGTGCGGCTCGCCGCCCCGGACGGCCACGGGAGCACCGACGGGACCACCTGGGTCCGGCTCGAGGTGGCCGACGCCGGGCCGGGCATGTCCGCCGAGGACGCCGCCCGGGCCTTCGACCGGTTCCACCGTGCCGCGGAGCCGGACGACGGCGCCGACCCGCCGGCCGCGGACGGCGCCGGCCCCGATCGCCATAACGGCCACGGCGCCGGCGGGAGCGGCCTGGGCCTGTCGATTGTCCAGGCGATCGCTCACGCGCACGGCGGCCAGGCCACGCTGGAATCCTGGGCCGGCCGCGGCACCCGGGTCCGCGTCTGGCTGCCCGCCGGCGCGCCGCCCTGAGCTCAGCCGCCGGGCACCGGCTCGTCCCCGGGCGCGTTGGGCAGGTGGTTGAACAGGTAGAAGATCGCGAGCAGCCCGTACACGGCCAGCGCGGCGCCCGCGGAGACGAACCCGGCGACCACCGTCCCGACCGCGTAGCCGAACACGCCGATGCCCCACCGCGGGATCTTCGACAGCACCGGGCCGGTGCCGAACCCGGGGGCCCGCGCGCCCAGCAGCGGCTGGCTGGCCGGGGATCCCAGTGCCCCGGCGTGCAGCCTCAGGTACCACCAGATCGCGTTGTAGAAGAACGCGATCATGATCATGACCGCGCCGTAGACCACCGCCGCGGCCTGGCCGCCCGACCGGTTCGGGCCGGTCAGGTGCTCGGCGATCAGCGCCGTGGGAAACGGGAGCGCGACGATGCCCATCAGCAGCAGCAGGTTGAGCACCAGCAGCGGCCGGTCGATGAACCGGATGTGCCCGAACAGGGTGTGGTGGTTCGTCCACATGATGCCGATGGTCATGAAGCTGACCACGTAGGCGGCGTACTGCGGCCACGCGCTGGCCAGCACCCGGTAGTCCAGGGCTTCGCGGCCGATCGGCAGCAGGTTGAAGATCAGTATCGTGATGGCCACGGCGAACACGCCGTCGCTGAAGGACTCGGCGCGCCGGGAGTCCACGAGGTTTTCGCTAGGTCAGCCGGGCTCGCCGCCGGCCGGGTCGGGCCCGGCCGGCTCGGCCGCGGTTTCCCCGCCCGCCCCGGCTGCCCCGCCGACCCCATCGACCCCGGCCGCCCCGCCCGTCCCGGCTGCCCCGGCCACCGCGGACGGGACCGGCGGGCGGACGGAGCGGGCCAGGATCTGCGCCACGTCCACCACCTCGAGCGACTCCTTGGCCTCGCCGGAGCTCTTCTTGGCGCTGATCGCGTCGCCGAGCATGACCAGGCAGTACGGGCATCCCGTGGAGATCGTGTCCGGGTCGGTGCCCAGCGCCTCGTCGATCCGCTCGGTGTTGATCCGCTTGCCGATCCGCTCCTCCATCCACATCCGCGCCCCGCCGGCGCCGCAGCAGAACCCGCGCTCCTTGCAGCGGTGCATCTCCTGCGGCCGGACCCCCGGGACCTGCTCCATGATCTCCCGCGGGGCGGTGAAGATCCGGTTGTGCCGGCCGAGGAAGCAGGGGTCGTGATAGGTGATCTTCTCCTCGACCGGGGTGACCGGGGTGAGCCTGCCCTCGGCCACCAGCCGGGCCAGCAGCTGGGTGTGGTGGACCACCTCGTAGTTCCCGCCGAGCTGCGGGTACTCGTTGGCGAGCGCGTTGAAGCAGTGCGGGCAGCTGGCGATGATCTTGCGTGCTCCCGCCTCGTGGAGCGTCTCGATGTTCTGCTGGGCCAGCATCGAGTACACGAACTCGTTGCCCATCCGCCGCGCCGGGTCGCCGGTGCACGTCTCGGCCGGGCCGAGGACCGCGAACGAGACCCCCGCCGTGTGCAGCAGCTCGGCGATCGCCCGGGTGGTCTTGCGGGCCCGGTCCTCCAGCGACCCGGCGCAGCCCACCCAGTACAGGTACTCGACGTCCTCGCCGATCGGGCCGTCTACGACCGGCACCTCGAAGTCCAGGCCCTCGGCCCAGTCCAGCCGCCGGGACTCACCCATCCCCCACGGGTCACCCTTGTTCTCCAGGTTCTTCAGCATCGAGGCCGCCTCGGTGGGGAACGCGGACTCGATCAGCACCTGATGCCGGCGCATGCCGGTGATGTGGTCGATGTGCTCGATGTCGACCGGGCACTCCTCCACGCAGGCGCCGCAGTTGGTGCAGGACCAGATCACGTCGGGATCGATCACGCCGTGCGCGGCCTCGTCGCCGACCAGCGGGCGCTCCGCCTCGGCCTTCACCGGATCCGGCAGCTTCTCCCGGGCCTCGTCCGACCCGGCCAGCAGGTACGGGGCCTTCGCGAACGCGTGGTCGCGCAGGTCCAGGATCAGCAGTTTCGGCGACAGCGGCTTGCCGGTGAGCCAGGCCGGGCACTGGGACTGGCAGCGCCCGCACTCGGTGCAGGTGGCCATGTCCAGCATGCCCTTCCAGGTGAAGTCCTCGATCTTGCCGAGGCCGAACACGTCGGTGTCCGGGTCGGCCTCCTCGAAGTCGAGCACCTTGCCGTTCGAGCGCATCGGCTGCAGCGCGCGCAGCCCGTTGGGGCGGCGGGAGAACAGCACGTTCAGCGGGGCTATGGCGATGTGCAGGTGCTTGGAGTAGGTGACGAACACCCCGAAGCCGAGGATCACCGCCAGCTGCAGCAGGATGAAGGTGGTCTCGATCGCCTGGTTCGCGCTCAGGCCGAGCGGGGCCAGCCAGTGCCCCACGATCTGCGAGGCGAAGGCGCCGTGGGCGTACGGGAAGTCCCCGGTGTTGATCTGCGCACCGCGGTAGATCAGCAGCGTCGCTATCACCAGGAAGATCAGGAACAGGACGAGCCATGCCGCGCCGGTATGCGACCCGTAGAACCGCGACTTCCGGCCTTCCTCCTTCGGGTTGTTCCTCAGCCTGATGACCGTGAAGATCGCCAGGCCGACGAGCACCCCCACGGCGAACAGGTCCTCCAGGAAGCCGATCGCCGCCCAGTGCCCGATCCCGGGGATCGCGAAGGTCTTGCTGAACAGGTCGCCGTAGGCCTCGATGATCGTCAGCAGCAGGATGATGAAGCCCCAGAACGTCAGGAAGTGGGCGATGCCGGGAACCGACCACTGGAGCAGCTTGCGCTGCCCGAACACCTCGGTGGCCTGCGTCTCGGCGTCCCGGCCGGGGTGCTCCCTGACCGCCTGGATCCGCTCCGGCGCGGGCTGGCCGGACTGGCTGATCCGGTAGAGCCACCACAGCCTGCGGCCGGCCAGCACGGCCGCGGCCGCGGTCAGGACGAGTCCGACGATGATGCGCAGGGCCAAGGTGACCTCCCGGTGCAGGTTGGCCAGTGTACGCCGACGCCGGCGACGATTAAGGCCGCAATCCTACCGTTGGGTAACTTAGCGGTTACCTGCGCCAGGCCAGGACGTCACCGGAACTTATGGCCGGCCGTCCGAACCATCCTTCCAGATACCGCGCCAGCGGGGAGCCGGGGCTGGTCACGGCCACGACGGCGGCCGGCTGCCAGGTGCGCAGGTCAGCCTCTACCTGTGCCCGCGGCGGAGCCTGCGGGACCCGGCCGCCCGACCAGAGCTCGTCGAGGTACTGGGCGGTGACGGCCACGCCGTTGCCCTCGATGTAGGCCAGCCCGTTCCACGCGGGCCCGACGAAGTAGCCGCCGACCAGCTGGGCCGGATCACCGGTGTCGGCCTGCCAGCGCAGCACGTCGGTCTGGGTCGCGGTCGGGACCGGGACGACCAGGACGCGCGCCTGCGCCGGCAGGCGCAGCGCGGCGAAGGCCGCGGACCAGCCCGCCGGGAGCCGCGCCGCGGACGCCGCCGGGAGCGGCCGCGGGACGAGCGGCAGGCAGGCGAGGACCGCCACCGCCGTGGCCCCCGCTGCCAGCCAGCGGACCGAGGCCGACCGCACCCGTACCAGGTCGATGCAGAACGCCAGCAGGGCGGCGGCCAGCCCGTCCGCGATGATCGACATCCGGTCCGGCAGCGCCGAGCCGAGCACGGGGATGGACTCCAGCCAGCGCCAGGGCAGGGTGACGCCCGGGTGCACGGTCCCGTTGATCAGGGGATGGGCACCGAGGGACAGCAGTCCCAGCACGGCCAGGGCCACGCCGGTGGCGCGGACGGCCGGCTGCCGCCAGAACGCCAGCAGGCCCGCGGCCAGGACCGCCAGCAGCGGCCAGCCCAGGTAGCCGAGGTACTCCGGCGGCCCGCCCTGGTACCGGGCGGCGGCCGCGGCGCTGGCGGCCGTGTGGAACAGCAGGTACCCGGACGGGGTCACGAAGGAGGCCAGGTCGTTCTTGAAGAAGTCCGGGGTGAACGAACTGCCCCGCTGGGTCAGCGGGCCGAAGAACTGCACCCATAGCGCGTAGCCGGCCAGCAGCAGCGTGAGCCCCGCCGCGACCCCGAGGCCGGCCGCGGCCGGGCGGAGCCGGGCGGGCACGGCCCGCGGCTGCCCGGCCGCGAGCACCGCCAGCATCAGCAGCCCGGCGATCCCGCTGAGCAGCAGCAGTTCCTCCCCGGAGAACAGCTGCGCCGTGGCCAGCAGGCCGAGGCGGATGCCGTCGCGCACCGGGGCCTGCGAACGCAGGCACAGGCGCAGGCCCGCGTCGACGATCAGCGGCGGGAGCACGGCGAACTGGAGGTTGTAGTGCCCGATGGAGGCCTGCAGCAGGGCGGGAGAGAAACCGTAGACGGCCCCGGCCAGGGCCGCGGCGCCGATGCTGACCTCCCAGCGCCGCAGCACCCAGAACAGGCTCGCCGCCGAGCCCGCGAAGCCGGCGGTCATCAGCACGGTCAGCGCGGTCTGCGGGCCGAGCAGCAGCGTCACCGGCGTGAGCAGGACACCCGGCAGCAGCAGGGAGGTGTTCCACATCACGTTGATGCCCTGCGGCGCGTTCATGGCCGCGGTGACCAGCGCGGGCAGCCTGCCGTGCGCCACCGCGGTGGCGTCGTAGCGCAGGAACCAGGCGAACAGGTCGGCGTCGTTGGGGTTGCCCGCGACCGTGTGTGAGGCCGGGTCGGCCCACAGCCGCCACGTCACGGCCACCGCGGCCAGCAGGTAGCAGGCCAGGACCAGGGCGTAGGCCCAGCCGTTGCCGCGCCCGTGCCAGCGCCCGCGCGCCGCCGGTTCCGGCGGCGACGCGGTCGTCGGCAAGACTCGCGCCAACGGGACTCCTTTCTCGCCCGCCCGTACCTTCTTCTACCCGCCCAGGCTGCCTTCGCCCAGCCCGCGCTGGCCCGGCCCGGGCCGCCCTTACCCGCCCGGCCCGGACCTGATGAAGACGTAGACGCCATCGTTGACGTAGATCTGACGGTAGGGCACGCGGTTGTGCCACAGGCCGTCCACGAAGGTCCGGACCTGAGTCGGCGACCAGTTGGTGGCCGGCCAGTCGGTGCTGGCCGTGTCGAACACGACGTACTTGGTGGCGGGGTTCTTGTCTTCATTGCCGAGCCAGAACGTGTCGGTCCGGGCCGCGAGCGGCGCCAGCAGGTCGAGGTCGGTCGCGACCGTGGCCCCGTCCGGCACCTGGGCCATCGCCGCCCGGGCGGCGGCCACGTGCGGGCCGAGGCTGTAGGTCTGCGGCGACCACAGCTGGCTCAGCGGGAACTGGAAGGCCAGGGCCGCGGCGACGCCCAGCATCAGCGGCGCCCCGTTGCGTTCCAGGAGGCTGGACAGCCGACCCGGCTCGCCGGCCGACCGCGAGGCGCGGATCCGGGCCATCCCGTCGATCGCGGCGATGAACACGATCGGCATCACGGTCGCGTTGTAGTGCCAGTCCGTGCCCCAGTAGTAGGGGTTGGTCCCGACGAACCGCAGCAGCAGGCTGGGCACGGCGGCGAGCACCAGCGGCGACCACAGCGAGAGGAACGCGGTGGGCAGCAGGATCAGGACCAGGGTGGGCAGCTTCGTCGGCCACCCGGTGGCCAGCTGCCGGATCAGCCCGGTGACCGACGGGTGTCCGCCGACCGGGCTGACCCCGCCGCCGTTGCTCCAGTACATGTAGTCGTGGGTCGGGCTGAAGTGCGGGATGATCACGAGGATGGCCAGGAGCGACCAGGCCAGGCCCCAGACGGTGAGCAGCAGCCCGGCCCGCGGCCGCTTGTAGGCCAGCGCGATGATGAGCCCGATCGCCGCGACCGTGAACCCCTGGTCCTCCTTGACGAAGACCAGCGGCAGCGCCCACCACACCGCGGCCCGGGTCCGCCCCCGGATCAGCGCGGACAACGAGCACGCCAGCAGCGGCACCGCGAAGGCGATCTCGTGGAAGTCGTAGTTGACCATCTGCTGCAGGCCCCAGGAGAACCCGTACGCGGCGCCTATCGCACGGCCCGCGCCGGTTCCGAGCAGGTCCGCGGCGGCGCGGCTGACCGGGATGACGGACACCGCGGCCAGCAGGGCCTGCGCCACGAGCAGCGTGACCGGGGTGGGGAAGACCCGGAAGAACGGGGCGATCAGCGCGACGATCGGGTGGAAATGATCCCCGAGCAGGTTGTAGCCGGCGCCCCTGATGTCCACGATCGGCGCGTGCAGGTGGGCGTACTGCTTGACGTACTCGGTGAAGATGCCCAGGTCCCACGAGGTCGGGTCGAGGCGCAGGTAGCGGAACACCGAGATCGGGAGGTAGGTCGCGAAGACCGCCAGCGCGATCAGCCACGGCACCCGGTCATTCGGCCCGGCGCCTTCCGGCCGCCCAGACCGGGCCGGACCGCTCTTGGCCTCCCGCGCGATCCCGTCGCCCGGCTGGGCCTTACCGTCCTGCGGTTCCTCCGGCGGAGGCGGCCCGGCGGGGGCCGGCAGGTCGCCAGCGACCGGCTGCGGTTCCTCAACCGCCTGCTGCGACAGGCGCCCGGCCCGCCCGGACCGGGCCGCGGCGGCCCCGGCGCCCGGTGGCTTCCCGTTGCGGCGCATGCCCACAGGTCCCTGCCAGTCCCTTCGCCTGCCCGGACGCCACGGCGGCGTACGCTGCCATCCCGTGCCGGCTTCTCGTGTAGTGCGACCGTACCCAGATGGGCCAGCGCCCGCTCTCACGGCCGCAGGGCCGTCTACATCGTAGGCAAGATTGGCCGCGTACCCACTGCCCGCGGGCGTGAACTGGTCTCCGGTTTCGGACATAGACCGGCTGGAGGCCGCACGCTCAGGAGGTGGCGGGAATGATCCGCGAGGGTCTCCTGCTTACCCGTCCGAGAGCCGCGGTGCTGTCGGCGGCCAGGCCGCCTGGGCCCGGCCCGCGGCGGGTTGAGGGCAGGCCGAACTCGTTCCCGGCTCCGGGAATGTTCGGGGACTCCGCAAAGTTGAGCCGAGTAGACTCAAGTCATTTGCCAAGCAAGACTGCAGCGTGGCAAGCTTGCGTCGGCAAAACTCAACTTAGGCACACGATCACACAAGGACAGAACTCATGGCACGAGCGGTAGGCATCGACCTGGGGACAACCAACTCCGTCGTCGCGGTTCTCGAGGGCGGGGAGCCCACGGTCATCGCCAACGCGGAAGGCTCGCGGACGACGCCGTCCGTCGTCGCCTTCGCGAAGAACGGGGAAGTGCTCGTCGGCGAGGTCGCCAAGCGGCAGGCCGTGACCAACGTGGACCGTACGATCCGCTCGGTCAAGCGCCAGATGGGCACCGACTGGAATGTCTCCATCGACGGCAAGAAGTTCACGGCGCAGCAGATTAGCGCCTTCATCCTGCAGAAGCTGAAGAGGGACGCCGAGGCGTACCTGGGCGAGACGATCACCGACGCGGTGATCACCGTTCCCGCGTACTTCAGCGACGCGCAGCGGCAGGCCACCAAGGAGGCCGGCCAGATCGCGGGGCTCAACGTCCTGCGCATCATCAACGAGCCCACGTCCGCGGCCCTGGCTTACCACCTGGACAAGGACAACGAGGCCACGATCCTGGTCTTCGACCTGGGCGGCGGCACGTTCGACGTCTCGCTGCTCGAGGTCGGCGAGGGCGTGGTTGAGGTCAAGGCCACCAGCGGTGACAACCACCTGGGCGGCGACGACTGGGACCAGCGGATCGTGGACTGGCTGGTCAAGGACTTCAAGAACAGCTACGGCACCGACCTGTCCAAGGACAAGATGGCGCTGCAGCGGCTGCGCGAGACCGCGGAGAAGGCCAAGATCGAGCTGTCCAGCTCGACCGAGTCCCAGATCAACCTGCCCTACATCACCCACTCCGAGCAGGGCCCGCTGCACCTGGACACCAAGCTCACCCGGGCCGAGTTCCAGAAGATGACCTCCGACCTGCTCGACCGGTGCAAGGGGCCGTTCCAGCAGGTGATCAAGGACGCCGGGATCAAGCTGGACGCCATCCAGCACGTGGTGCTGGTCGGCGGTTCCACCCGGATGCCCGCCGTGGTTGACCTGGTCAAGGACCTGACCGGCGGCAAGGAGCCGAACAAGGGCGTGAACCCGGACGAGGTCGTCGCGGTCGGCGCGGCGCTGCAGGCCGGCGTGCTCAGGGGTGAGGTCAAGGACGTCCTGCTGCTGGATGTGACCCCGCTGTCGCTGGGCATCGAGACCAAGGGCGGCATCTTCACCAAGCTGATCGAGCGCAACACTACGATCCCGACCAAGCGCTCGGAGATCTTCACCACGGCTGACGACAACCAGCCGTCCGTGCAGATCCAGGTGTTCCAGGGCGAGCGCGAGATCGCCGCGTACAACAAGAAGCTCGGCATGTTCGAGCTGGCCGGGCTGGCTCCGGCACCGCGCGGCATCCCGCAGATCGAGGTCACCTTCGACATCGACGCGAACGGCATCGTGAACGTCTCCGCCAAGGACCTCGGCACCGGCAAGCAGCAGTCCGTGACGATCTCGGGCGGCTCGGCGCTGGGCAAGGACGAGATCGAGAAGATGATGGCGGACGCGGAGAAGTACGCCGAGGAGGACCGCCAGCGCCGCGAGGAGGCCGAGGTCCGCAACCGCGCGGAGACCCTCGCCTACACCACCGAGAAGTTCCTGGCCGAGAACGCCGACAAGGTCCCGGACGACATCAAGTCCGAGGTCGAGTCCGCGATCGCCGACCTGAAGAAGACCCTGGAGGGCACGGACACCGACGCGATCCGGACGGCCACCGAGCACGCAGCGCAGGTCAGCCAGAAGATGGGCACGGCCATCTACGCCCAGTCGCAGGCCGCGAGCGCGGCGGGCGGCCAGGCCGACGAGGCCGGAGCCCCGACCGAGGGGACCGACGATGACGTCGTCGACGCGGAAATCGTCGATGACGACAAGGGTGCCGAAGGTGGCGCCGCCTGATGAGGTCCGATGAAGAGGGCAGCCAGGGCCCGGTCATCCGTGACCGGCGGCGCATCGACCCGGCCACCGGCCAGGTACGGGACGCCGCCCGGCAGGGTGGCCAGGGCCAGGCTGGCCCGCCCCAGCGCGGGCCGGCCCAGCCCAGGCCGGGCCGCCACGCGGTGTCCAAGCCCGGCGGCGGCTCCGGGGGAATCCCCGGAGCCGGGCCGTCGGCTCCTGGCCGCCAGGAGACTCCGGGCGGCCCGGGCGGCGCCCCTGCTCCGGACACTGACCAGAACACCGAGGTGGAGAAGATGACGGCCGCGCTCGCGGAGCGCACCGCGGACCTGCAGCGGCTGCAGGCGGAATACGCGAACTACCGCAAGCGGGTCGAGCGTGACCGGCTGGCGGTCAGGGAGCAGGCACTGGCCAACGTGCTCACCGAGCTGCTGCCGATCCTGGACGACATCGGCCGGGCCCGGGAGCACGGGGAGCTGGCCGGCGGGTTCAAGTCGGTCGCCGAGTCACTGGAGGCGGCGGCCGTCAAGCTCGGCCTGACCAGTTACGGAGAGGACGGCGACCCGTTCGACCCGAAGCTGCACGAGGCGCTGATGCACTCCTACTCGCCGGACGTGGCGGAACCGACCTGCGTTCACATCCTGCAGCCCGGCTACAAGGTCGGCGACCGGATTGTGCGCCCGGCGCGGGTCGCGGTCACCGAGCCAGGCGAGCCAGACGAGCCCGGCGATGACCCGTCCACCACCCACCGAAGCGACGAAGGCGGCGGAGACGACGCCAGCGGCTTCCAGCACCCAGCTAACAACGACTAGACCAGACGAGGAGGGGCCAGTTGAGTACCAAGGACTTCCTCGAGAAGGACTACTACAAGGTTCTGGGTGTCAGCAAGGGCGCGAGCGCCGACGAGATCAAGAAGTCATACCGCAAGCTGGCCCGTAAGTATCACCCGGACGCCAACAAGGGCGACTCCACGGCCGAGGAGAAGTTCAAGGAGATCTCCGAGGCTTACAACGTGCTGTCCGACGACAAGCGGCGCAAGGAGTACGACGACGCGCGCTCGCTGTTCGGCAGCGGAGTCCGGATGCCGGGACAGGGCGGCGGTTACAACTTCGACCTCGGCGACCTGTTCGGCGGCTCGGCGGGCGAGGGTGGCGGCGCCGGCGGAGGGCTCGGCGACCTGCTCGGCGGCGTGTTCGGCCGGCGGTCCAGCCAGCCGAGGCCACGGCGCGGCGCGGACGTCGAGACCGAGGCGTCGCTGAGCTTCAGAGACGCGATCGACGGCGCCACGGTGTCGCTGCACCTGGCCGGCGAGGGGCCGTGCCAGGTCTGCAAGGGCACCGGAGCCAAGGCCGGCACGGTCCCGAGGGTGTGCCCCACCTGTGAGGGCACCGGCCAGGCCAGCCGGAACCTGGGCAACTTCGCCTTCTCCGAGCCCTGCAAGACGTGCCGCGGCCGCGGGCTGGTGGTCGACGACCCGTGCCCGGCGTGCTCGGGCAGCGGGCGGGCCATGAGCACGCGGACGATCCAGGCGCGGATCCCCGCCGGGGTCGGCGACGGCCAGCGGATCAAGCTCAAGGGCAAGGGCGCGCCGGGCGAGCGCGGCGGTCCCGCGGGGGACCTGTACGTGCGCGTGCACGTCGACCCGCACTCGGTGTTCGGCCGGTCCGGGCACAACCTGACCGTGACCGTGCCGGTCACGTTCCCCGAGGCTGCCCTGGGCGCGGAGATCAAGGTGCCGTCGCTCAACGGCATGCCGGTGAACCTGCGCATCCCGGCCGGCACGCCGAACGGGCGTACGTTCCGGGTCCGCGGCAAGGGAGTCAGGCGCCAGGACGCCACGATGGGCGATCTCCTGGTGACCGTCAACGTGCAGGTGCCCAAGACCGTCGAGGGCGAGGCACGCGAGTCGCTCGAGGCGTTCCGCAAGCTCACCGGCGGCGAGGATCCCCGGGCTGACCTGCTACGCCAGGCCAAGGCCGGCTGAGAGTAGCCGGGTGATCAGCAGATCACCGGCGCAGCACTAACGGAAGGACGAGCAAATGAGGGGAGATGACATGATCCAGTTCGAGCTGGCGGATGACTCGCCGGTGTACGTCATCTCCGTGGCGGCCCAGATGTCGGGCCTGCACGCTCAGACCCTGCGCACCTACGACCGGCTCGGCCTGGTGTCACCCGGCCGGGCCGCCGGAGGTGGGCGCCGTTACTCGCTGCGCGACATCCTGGCCCTGCGCGAGGTGCAGCGCCTGTCCAAGGAGGGCGTCAGCCCCCGCGGGATCAAGCGGATCCTGGAACTCGAGGACGAGCAGGAGCGCCACCGCGTGCTGCTCGCCGAGCTGCACGCCGAGATCACGCAGCTCCGGACGGAGCTTGAGTCCACCCGCGCGGTGGCCGCCAGGCTGGCCGGGCTGGTGCGAGGCCGGAACGAGAACGCCACGCTGGTTCCGGTGCGCCGCTCGGATGCGCCCCTGTCCGCCCAGCCGGCGGACCAGGCGCGCCCCGGCGGCACCGGGCCGGGAGCCGCAGACTCCAGCCGGGCCGCAAAATTCTGAGCCGCAAGACCCTGAAAGATAGCGAACAAGATAACGAACAATGGCTGATGACAAGCTGACACGCAAGAGCCAGGAGGCCGTGTCCGATGCCGTCCGGCAGGCCGCCGCGGCGGGGAACCCGAACGTGGACGGCCTGCACCTGCTGGCCGCGCTGATCGGGCAGGACGGGGGAACGGCCGTCCCGCTGCTGCAGGCGGTGGGCGCCGACCCGGGGGCCGTGCTGAAGACCACGAACGAGCTCCTGGGCAGGCTGCCCCGGGCGGCCGGCGCCACGCTGAGCGCCCCGGAGACCTCGCGGCCGCTGCTCGCGGCGCTGGCCACGGCGGCGAAGCGGGCCAAGGAGATGAACGACGAGTACGTCTCGACCGAGCATCTCCTCGTCGGCCTGGCCGCCGACGGCGGCCAGGCCGCCACGGTGCTGCGGGAGGCCGGCGCGGGGCCTGACGAGCTGCTGGCCGCCTTCGAGCAGGTCCGCGGGCACGCCCGGGTGACCAGCGAGGATCCGGAAGGCACCTATCAGGCCCTGGAGAAGTACGGGATCGACCTGACCCGCAGCGCCCGTGAGGGCAAGCTCGACCCGGTGATCGGCCGCGACGCGGAGATCCGCCGGGTGATCCAGGTGCTCTCCCGCCGCACCAAGAACAACCCGGTGCTGATCGGGGAGCCGGGAGTGGGCAAGACCGCCGTGGTCGAGGGCCTCGCTCAGCGGATCGTGGCCGGTGACGTGCCCGAGTCGCTCAAGGGCAAGCGCGTGGTCGCGCTCGACCTGGGGGCGATGGTGGCCGGGGCCAAGTACCGCGGCGAGTTCGAGGAGCGGCTGAAGGCGGTCCTGGCCGAGATCAAGGGGAGCGAAGGCCAGATCATCACCTTCATCGACGAGCTGCACACGGTCGTCGGCGCCGGCGCGGCCGAGGGCGCCATGGACGCGGGCAACATGCTCAAGCCCATGCTGGCCCGCGGCGAGCTGCGCATGGTCGGCGCCACCACGCTCGACGAGTACCGCGAGCGGATCGAGAAGGATCCCGCCCTGGAGCGCCGGTTCCAGCAGGTTTTCGTCAACGAGCCCTCGGTGGAGGACACGATCGCGATCCTGCGCGGGCTCAAGGGCCGCTACGAGGCGCACCATCAGGTGATGATCTCCGATGCGGCGCTGGTCGCCGCGGCGGCGCTGTCGGACCGCTACATCACGGCCAGGTTCCTCCCGGACAAGGCGATCGACCTGGTCGATGAGGCGGCGTCACGGCTGCGCATGGAGATCGACTCGCAGCCGGTCGAGATCGACGAGCTGCGGCGGTCGGTGGACCGGATGCTGATGGAGGAGATGGCGCTGGAGAAGGAGGCCGACCCGGCGAGCAAGGAGCGGCTGGAGCGGCTCCGCGCGGACCTGGCCGACCGGCAGGAGCAGCTGACGGCGCTCGTCGCCCGCTGGGAGCAGGAGAAGGCGGGCCTGAACCGGGTCGGCGAGCTGAAGAAGCGCCTGGACGACCTCAACGGCCAGGCCGAGCGCGCCGAGCGGGATGCTGACTTCGCCACCGCCTCGCGCCTGAGGTACGGGGAGATCCCGGCGCTGGAGCAGGAGATCGCGGAGGCGGTCGCGAGCGACAACGCCGCCGACGGCTCCGGCCAGGACACGGGCCTGCCCGACGCCAGGCCGATGGTCAAGGAAGAGGTCGGCCCGGACGACGTGGCGGATGTCGTCTCCTCCTGGACCGGCATACCCGCCGGGCGTCTCCTCGAGGGAGAGACCGGCAAGCTGCTCCGGATGGAATCCGAGCTCGGCCAGCGGCTGGTCGGCCAGGCCAGGGCCGTTCAGGCGGTGTCGGATGCGGTCCGCCGGTCCCGGGCGGGCATCTCCGACCCGGACCGCCCGTCCGGCTCGTTCCTGTTCCTCGGCCCGACCGGCGTGGGCAAGACCGAGCTGGCCAAGGCGCTGGCGGAGTTCCTGTTCGACGACGAGCGGGCGACGGTCCGCATCGATATGAGCGAGTACTCCGAGCGGCACACGGTCGCCCGGCTGGTCGGCGCGCCGCCCGGTTACGTCGGATACGAGGAGGGCGGCCAGCTCACCGAGGCGGTACGGCGCCGGCCCTACTGCGTCGTACTGCTGGACGAGGTGGAAAAGGCCCACCAGGAAGTCTTCGACATCCTGCTCCAGGTGCTCGACGACGGGCGGCTGACCGACGGGCAGGGCCGCACGGTGGACTTCCGCAACACGATCCTGATCCTGACCTCCAACCTGGGCTCGCAGTTCATCGCCGACCCCGCGCTGGACGAGGCGGCCAAGCGGGAAGCGGTCATGTCCGTGGTGCGGTCGACGTTCAAGCCGGAGTTCCTGAACCGGCTCGACGACGTGATCATCTTTGACGCCCTGACCACGGATGAGCTCACCGAGATCGTCAAGATTCAGGTGGCCCGGCTGGCCAAGCGGCTATCGGACCGGCGGCTGACGCTCAACGTCACGCCTGCCGCGCAGGAATGGCTGGCGGTCACCGGCTTCGACCCGGTGTTCGGCGCGAGGCCGCTGCGCAGGCTGATCCAGTCGGCGATCGGCGACCAGCTGGCCCGGGAGCTGCTGTCCGGGGAGGTCATCGACGGTGACACCGTGGTCGTCGACCGCGATCAGACGGCCGATGCCCTGACGGTCCGCCCCGAGCGGGCGCTGGCTGCCGCCGCGCCCGCCTCCGGCGGGGAGGATCACGCCTCGTCGAGCAGCTCGTCGTAGCTGTCCTCGGGAAGCCCGAGGTCGTTGCGGATCCGGTACCGCAGGCTGAGCAGCAGCCGCAGCTCGGCCTCGGCATCGCCTTCGTCGCCGGAGGAGTCAGGGCCAGCCGGGCCGGGCGCGCCGTTGGACCGGCTGGACCGGCGCTGCAGGCACAGCTCAACGCCGGCGGTCGCCCAGTCCAGCGCCCCGGTCAGGTCGGAGCGCTCGACGAGCAGCTCGGCGACGAGGTCGCACGCCCGCGGGTCGCCCCGCCCCTCGGCCTTCAGCCGGTCGAGCAGCGCCTGCGCCTCGGCCGGCTGGTCGAGCAGGAAGAGCGCCCGGGCCAGCGGCACACGCGGGTCCACGAAGACCGGGCCGCCATCGGCCAGCGCGAGACGGAACCCGGTCGCGGCGGCGGCCGGGTCGTCGGCCAGCAGCCACTGCTCGCCCGCACGCAGGAAGGCCTCGGAGCGAGGCATCGTCTCGGTCTCGGTCCCGGCCCAGGCGAGCCTGTTCATCCGCCTCGCCGCGGATTCATGGTCGCCGCTGGCGGCGGCGTCGAACTCGATCGCGTCGAATTCCTCACGGCTCAGAACAGGCACGTTACGTAAGGTACCCGGCGCAGGCCGATCTACAACGCGGCATTGTGGTAATGAACTGCGGTTATCCGCGGCTACCGGCGGGAGCGTTCCAGCGCGTCCCAGAAGCCGCGCCGCAGCGACTGCCTGACCTCGTCGTGCAGCAACGAGTCGATCGGCAGGGCCGAGCCCTGCAGCAGCCTGGCCTCAAGATCTGACGGCATCCGCGGCTTGCGGGCCAGGACCGCCTCCAGCCACAGCGCCGGGGCATCCCGAGCCACCGCGTCGCCGAAACCGAAGCCCTCGGCGTGCGCCGCCTGGACGGCGTCGGTCAGCGAGATCGTCGTGGGCGAGGACACGGGCTGGGGAAGGTTCGCGTGGGCGGCCGGCTGCGGCCCGGTGTAGGGTCCCTGCTCGTGCTGGGGACCGAGGTAACCGGACTCCGGACCGGGCGCCGCGTGCTGCCCCGGCGCAGGACCGGGGAACTGCGGGTAAGGTCCCTGCGCCGCGCCGCCCCCACCGTAAGCGCCCGGCGGGGCGGGCGGATACGGAGCCGGCCCAGGACTCTCGGCGAACCGGCCCGGGGCCTGGTCCTCGGCGAACCGGCCGGGCGGGGCGCCGTCCGCGAACCGGCCTGGCGGCGGATCCCCGGCGAACCGGCCCGGCGGCGCGTTCTCGGGAAACTGGGCCGCGGGCCCGGCTGACCGCGTGGTCTCCCGGTCCCGCGCGGGCATCGCTTCCCTGGCCGGGACGGCACCTTGCCCGGGCGCCGCGGACGCGCGGTAGTCTCCCGGGCCGGCTCCGAACCGTGTCTCCCCCGGCCCGGGCGCGGCCGACTGCGGCATGCCCGCCTGCGGCACCGGGTTTTGCGGCACCGGGTTTTGCGGCACCGCATTCTGCGGCACCGCATTCCGCGGTACGGCGGCCGGCGGAATCGGCGCTGGCGGCACCGGGGTCTGGGCCACAGGGCTTTGCTGGGCCGGATTTGGCTGTACCGGCGCTGGCGGTACGGGTGCTTGCAGCCCGGAGGCTAGTGACACCGGGGTCTGCGGCACCGGCGCCGACTGGGCGCTGGCGGCACCGTGGCGGCACCGGTGCCTGCGCTACCGCTTCGGGCGCGGGTACCTGCGGCCCGGGCACGCCCCGGCGGCCGGGGTTACCGTGCGCCGGTACGTGGGCACCAGCGTGGTCACCGGGCTGCGTGCCATAGCCGCCCGAGAGACCGGGACCGGCCGCAGGCTGGGACGGCGGGCCCTGGGAAAGCACGGGACCCTGGGAGCGGGCCGGGCCTGGCGCCGCCTCCGGGAACTGGGCCAGATCCTGGGCTTGATGCGTCCCGGGACCCTGATGCGCGGCCGGAGCCTGGCGGGCCGCCTGAGGCGGAGCCTGGTGGGCTCCCTGAGGCGAGGTGGCCAGCGGGGCCTGCGGGGCGGTCTGCGCACCGGCGGGATCCTGCGCACCGGCCGCATCCCGCGAGGCATCCCGCCGGGCGGCGCGGTTCGGGAGGGCGCCCTGATCCGGAGCAGGCGGGGAACCAGCGGCCGGGTCACGGCGAGCGGCGTGGGAGCCGGATGAGGGCGGCCCGGACACGGCGGCCGGCAGCCCGGGTGACGCCAGCGGCCCCTGGTCCTGAGCGGGCGGCCGCGCCGTGCGCTGGTACTCCTCGACCACGGGGGCGGTGTAGATCGCGGGCGGCGCGGGGAGCGCGGCCGCCGGCAGGCCCTGATGGGTCACCGCGCCCAGGCCCGCTCCGTGCCCGTTGGCCATGCCCCGCCGCTCGTGACCCTGGGCCGGGTAGCTGCCGTTCCGGTACTGGTCATCGCGGCCGGGCGACTCGGCTCCCGGGATGAGATCCACAAAGGGCCGCAGGTGCGCGCCGGAGATCTCCACGATGTCGTCGCACTCCTGGCGCAGCGGCCGGGAGACCGTCCAGTTCCCGTCCGCCGTGATGTGCATGACGAGGACCCGCAGCCCGAAATCCTGCACCTCGGCGACGACCTCGGCGAGGTCCTCCTCCGCGCTCACGATGACCGCGTCGCTGACCGCGCGATTCCTGGCCAGCGTGGCCAGGTCCCGGTGCATCTCGGCTTCCACGCCCTCGCGCCGGCCCGGCCGCACCCGGCCCAGCCGCAGCTTGACCCCGGGCAGGTCAGCGAGCGCGTTGTGCTCGGAACTGCGGCGGCCCTCGACCGTCGCCTCGTACCAGTAGCAACGCAGCACCGGCAGGCCGGTGCGGTCCCGGGACAGTCCGGTGAGCAGCTTGACCAGGCCCGCGTAATCCCAGGAAACAGAGTCCCGGTGCCGGGTTCCGTGGACGGCCATGGCTCCATCAGCGAGCACATAGCCCGCATCAACGAACACGGCGCAACGATCCACGCGATCCCGTCCTTCCCTCCGACGCGAGACGTTACCAGCGCCCGGCCACCGGAGTGACGCGTAACGCACAGATCACGACCGAGCGCTCCGGTCAGGGATCCACGGGGCCGGATAGGCTTGGCTGCCGTGACCGACCGCGCCGAGTTGCTGGACTTCATCAAGGCGAATGCGGTGATTCACGGCGACGTAATTCTGTCGTCGGGACAGCGGGCGAAATGGTATATCGACCTGCGCCGGGTGCTCCTGGACGGCCGCGCCGCGCTGCTGGCCGGGCGGGTGATGCTCGAGCTGACCGCGGACCTGGACTACGACGCCGTCGGCGGACTGACCCTCGGCGCCGATCCGGTCGCGACCGCCATGATGCACGCCGCCAGCGCGCAGGGCAGGCACCTGGACGCCTTCGTGGTACGCAAGGCCGGGAAGGCGCACGGCCTGCAGCGCCGGATCGAGGGACCCGACGTCGCCGGGCGCCGCGTGCTGGCCGTTGAGGACACCTCGACCACCGGGAATTCCGTGCTGACCGCCGTGGACGCGCTGACCGAGGCGGGCGCCGACGTGGCGGGCGTCGCGGTCGTCGTGGAGCGCGGGGCGAGGCCGCGGGTCGCCGAGCGCGGCCTGCCGTACCGCGCGGCGTACGAACTGGCGGACCTCGGCCTGGGGTGAGCGCCGCGGGCGGGATACTGGAGGCGATATCGCCTGACAAGGAGCCGGCTGTCATGCCCATCGCCACGCCAGAGATATACGCCCAGATGTTCGACCGCGCCAAGGAGCACGGTTTCGCCTATCCCTCGATCAACGTGACATCCAGCCAGACGCTGAACGCGGCCCTGCGCGGGTTCGCCGAGGCCGGCAGCGACGGGATCGTCCAGGTTTCCACCGGCGGGGCCGACTACCTGTCCGGCCAGGGGGTCAAGGACATGGTCACCGGGGCGGTGGCGCTGGCTCACTTCGCCCGGGTGGTGGCCGCGCGGTACCCGGTTCAGGTTGCGCTGCACACCGACCACTGCCCCAAGGACAAGCTGGATAGCTACATGCGCCCGCTGCTCCAGATTTCCATCGAGCGCGTGGCGCGCGGCGAGGAGCCGCTGTTCCAGTCCCACATGTGGGACGGCTCGGCCGTGCCCCTGGCCGAGAACCTGGAGATCGCCAAGGAGTTGCTCGCGCAGTGCGTCAAGGCGCACGTGATCATGGAAATGGAGATCGGCGTCGTCGGCGGCGAGGAGGACGGGGTCGTCGGCGAGATCAACGAGAAGCTGTACAGCACCCCGCAGGACGCGCTGGCCGTCGCCGAGACGCTGGGGCTCGGCGAGAACGGCCGGTACATCCTGGCCGCCACGTTCGGCAACGTACACGGCGTCTACAAGCCCGGCCACGTCAAGCTGCGGCCCTCGGTGCTGAAGGACATCCAGGACGCGGTCGGGGCCAAGTACGGCCAGGACAAGCCGTTCGACCTGGTGTTCCACGGCGGATCGGGATCCGCGCTCGAGGACATCCGGGAGGCGATCTCGTACGGCGTGGTCAAGATGAACGTGGACACCGACACCCAGTACGCCTTCACCCGGCCGGTGGCCGGGCACATGTTCACCAACTACGACGGCGTGCTCAAGGTGGACGGCGACGTCGGCAACAAGAAGGACTACGACCCTCGGTCCTGGGGCAAGGCGGCCGAGGAGTCGATGACCGCGCGTGTCGTCGAGGCCTGCGAGGACCTCATGTCAGCGGGCAAGCAGATGGGCTGACGGTCCGGCCGGAACGGGTGGGGCCGGGCCGTCCGCGGATAAGTCCGGGTCGGCGAGCGCCGACAGCGTGGCGAACTGGTCGTCGGTCAGCTCGACCTGGGCGGCGCCGACGTTCTCTTCCAGGTGCGCCACCGAGCCGGTGCCCGGGATCGGCAGCATGACCGGGGACCGGCGCAGCATCCAGGCCAGCGCGACCTGGACACCGGTCGCGCCGGCCTGCCGGCCCAGCTGCGCCAGGGGGCCCGGCCCGCCGAACTGGCCCGACGCGATCGGGCAGTACGGTATGAAGCCCAGCCCCTCCCGCTCGCAGTAGTCCAGCACGTCCTCGGACCGGCGGTCGAGCACGTTGTAGAGGTTCTGCACCGACGCGATCGGCGCGGTCAGGCGGGCCTCCCCGACCTCCGGCACGGTCACCTCGGACAGCCCGATGTGCCGGATCTTGCCCTCCTTCCGCATGGTCCCGAGCTCGCCTACCTGGTCCGCGGCCGGGATCTGCGGATCGATCCGGTGCAGCTGGTACAGGTCGATCGTGTCCACGCCGAGGCGGCGCAGGCTCATCTCCACGCACTGCCGCAGGTATTCCGGCCGGCCGACCGTGCCCCACTGGTCAGGGCCGGAACGGGTAAGCCCGCCCTTGGTCGCGATGGTCACGTCGTCATAGGGATGCAGCGCCTCGCGGATCAGCTCCTCGCTCACGTGCGGCCCGTAGGAGTCGGCCGTGTCGATGAAGTCGACGCCGAGCTCGACCGCGCGGCGCAGCACCCGGATCGCGGTGTCCCGGTCCGCGGGCTCTCCCCAGATGCCCCGGCCGGTGATCCGCATTGCCCCGTAACCGAGGCGGGTGACCGCCACGGTGCCGCCAATCGAGAACACGCCGCTGGCCGCCGCTGCGACCTCGCCATCCACCATGCAGTCAACCTATCCGGCAAGATGGCAGGCATGACGCACGACAACCTCCTCGGCGGGCCGCCGCCCACCTACCTGCCCGGCGACGCCCGGGCCGACGAGGCGCTGCGGGCCGGAACCGACCCGGCCAAGGTGGCCGCCGCCCACCCCGCCTACTGCGCCGCCTGGGCCGCGCTGGCCGAGCGCGCGATGGCCGACGGCGACCCGGTCGCCGCGTACGCGTACGCCCGGACCGGCTATCACCGCGGCCTGGACCAGCTGCGCCGGTCGGGCTGGAAGGGCTACGGGCCGATCCCGTGGGAGCACGAGCCCAACCGCGGGTTCCTGCGCTCGCTGTACATGCTCTCCGCCGCCGCCGCGGCCATCGGGGAAGACGACGAGGCCCGCCGCTGCGCCGAGTTCCTGCGCGAGGCCAGCCCCGCGGCCGCAGCCGCCCTGGGAGTCACCTGATGGCCGCCGTGGTGATCGTGGGCGCGCAGTGGGGTGACGAGGGCAAGGGCAAGGCCACCGATCTCATCGGCGACGACGTCGACTACGTGGTCCGGTACCAGGGCGGTAACAACGCCGGGCACACCGTGGTCATCGGCGAGGAGAGCTATGCCCTGCACCTGCTGCCGGCCGGCGTGCTGTCGAGGAAGGCCACGCCGGTGATCGGCAACGGGGTCGTGATCGACCCGGCCGTGCTGATCGACGAGATCGACGGGCTGCAGGCCCGCGGCGTGTCCTGCGACCGGCTGCTGATCTCGGCCAACGCGCACCTGATCATGCCGCACCACATCGCGCTGGACAAGGTGACCGAGCGTTACCTGGGCAGCGCCCGCATCGGCACCACCGGCCGCGGCATCGGCCCGACCTACAGCGACAAGGTGGCGCGGACCGGGATCCGGGTGCAGGACCTGATGGACCCGGGGATCTTGTGCCAGAAGCTCGAGCTGGCGTTGCGGGAGAAGAACCAGGTGCTGACCAAGGTCTACAACCGGCGTGGAATTGACGCCAAGGCCGCGGCCGACGAGTATCTGGTCCACTTCCAGCGGCTGCAGCGGTACGTGGCCGACACCGGCCTGGTCCTCAACCGGGCGCTGGACGAAGGCCAGGTGGTCCTGCTCGAGGGCGCCCAGGCCACCCAGCTCGACGTGGATCACGGCACGTACCCGTTCGTGACCTCGTCCTCGCCCACGGCGGGCGGGGCCTGCGTCGGCTCGGGCATCGGCCCGGCCAGGATCAGCAAGGTGATCGGGATCGTCAAGGCCTACACGACCCGGGTCGGCGCGGGCCCGTTCCCCACCGAGCTCACCGACGAGAAGGGCGAGTGGCTGCGCAAGACCGGGATGGAGTACGGCGTCACCACCGGCCGCCCGCGCCGCACCGGCTGGTTCGACGCGGTCATCGCCCGGTACGCCACCCGGGTCAACGGGATCACCGACTACTTCATCACCAAGCTCGACGTGCTGTCCGGCCTGGAGCGGGTGCCGGTCTGCGTGGCCTACGAGGTCAACGGGACCAGGCACGACGAGGTCCCCATGACGCAGACCGAGTTCCACCATGCGGTGCCGGTCTATGAGTACCTGGACGGCTGGTGGGAGGACATCTCCTCGGCCCGGGAGTTCGGCGAGCTCCCCCGCAACGCCCAGGCCTACGTCAAGGCGCTCGAGGACATGATCGGCGCCCCGTTGTGCGGCATCGGCGTGGGCCCGCGGCGGGACCAGACGCTCCAGCTGCGGCCCCTGGTCTGATGCGCGTCCTGGTCATCGGGTCCGGCGGCCGCGAGCACGCCCTGGCTCGCGCCCTGGCCCGCGACGGCGACGTCACCGCCCTGCACGTGGCGCCGGGCAACCCCGGGATCGCCAAGATCGCCGAGATCCACCCGGTCACCCCGGCCGACCCGGCCAGCGTGACCGCGCTGGCCGCCAGGACCGGGGCCGACCTCGTGGTGATCGGCCCGGAGGCCCCCCTGGTGGCCGGGGTGGCCGACGCCGTGCGGGCCGCCGGGGTCAGCTGCTTCGGGCCGTCCCGGGCGGCGGCCATGATCGAGGGTTCGAAGTCCTTCGCCAAGCAGGTCATGTCCGCGGCCAGCATCCCCACCGCTGCCGCCCGGACCTGCGCCACCGCCGCCGAGGTCAGCCGGGCCCTGGACGAGTTCGGCCCGCCGTATGTGGTGAAGGCGGACGGCCTCGCGGGGGGCAAGGGCGTGGTCGTGACCGGTGACCGGCGCGAGGCCGAAGCGCACGCTCAGGCTGAGCTAGCCCAGGGGGACACTGTGCTCCCTGGGACTGTGTCTTCCCGGGGGATACCCCCGGACCCCCATGGCCCAGACCCCGATGGCCCGGAACCCCCCGCTTCTGGCACGGTCCTGATCGAGGAGTTCCTGGACGGGCCCGAGGTGTCGGTGTTCGCGCTGGCCGACGGCGAGGCGGCGGTGCCGCTGCTGCCGGCTCAGGATTTCAAGCGCGCCTACGACGGTGACGCCGGGCCGAACACCGGGGGCATGGGTGCCTACGCCCCGCTGCCCTGGGCGTCCCCCGGCCTGGCCGAGGAGGTGCTGGACACGGTCATCCGGCCCGCCGTGGCCGAGTTGCGCCGCCGCGGCACCCCGTACGCCGGGCTGCTGTACGCGGGCCTGAGCCTGACCGCCGCCGGGATCCGGGTGGTGGAGTTCAACGCGCGCTTCGGCGACCCGGAGACGCAGGTGGTGCTGGACCGGCTGGCCACGCCGCTGAGCGGGCTGCTGCACGCGGCGGCCGCCGGCGGGCTGGCGGGCGCGGGCCCGCTGCGCTGGTCGCCCGGCGCCGCGGTGACCGTCGTGCTGGCGGCCGAGGGCTATCCCGGCGCGCCGGCCACCGGCGATCACATCGAAGGCGTAGAGGATGCACAACGGACCGCCGGGGCCTACGTGTTGCACGCAGGCACGGCCGTGTCCGGGGCCGGAGACCTCGTCTCCAGCGGCGGCCGGGTCCTCAACGTCGTGGGGACCGGTGCGGACCTGGGCCAGGCCCGGGCCGTGGCGTACCGGGCCGTCGAGAAGATCAGGATGCGCGGCGGCTGGTACCGCCGGGACATCGCCGAGCGGGCCGCGGCGGCGGCGTCAGCCGGGCCATGAGCCCGCCGGACACTGAGCCAGCCAGCACCGGGCCCGCCAGCACCGGCCCGACCAGCCCCGGCCCCGCCAGCACCGGCCCAGACAGCACCGGCCCCGCCAGCACCGGCCCAGACAGCACCGGGGCCGCCGATCCCGGTCAGCCTGCCGATCGCGCGGAGGAGGAGCCCGCCCGGCCCGCGGGCCGGGCGGGCGAGGGAGCCGCCCCGGGCGCCGACGAGCCGCCGCTGCGGGTGACCACGCTCGAGCTGTTCTTCGACCTGGTCTTCGCGTTCACCCTGACCCAGCTGGCCACGCTGCTGGCCAGCGGGTTCACCGCCGCGGACGCGGGGCGCGTGCTGCTGATCTTCGGGCTGCTGTGGTGGATGTACGAGGGGTACGCCTGGCTGACCAACGCCCGGCCTCCGGTGCACACCGCCGAGCGGCTGCTGCTGCTGGTGGCGATGGCGGGCTTCCTGACCATCGGGCTGGCCATCCCGGGCGGGTTCGCCGGCACCAGCCTGGCGCTCGGTCTCGGCTACCTGGTCGTGGTGATCGTGCACGGGTCGCTGTACTACCGGGTCAACAGGAACATCGTCCGGGTGGCGCCGTTCAACGTCGCCTCGGCCCTGCTGGTGATCGTCGCCGCGCTGCTGCCCGCGACCGGCGGGGCCGTGCCGCCCGCGGGCTACGCGCTGTGGGTCGTGGCGCTGGCCGTGCAGCTCGGCTCGCCGCTGATCGTGCACCCGGGAGGCCTGTTCGAGCTGCGGCCCGCGCACCTGGCGGAGCGGCACGGCGCGCTGCTGCTGGTGGCGCTGGGCGAGTCGGTGGCCGCGATCGGCGTCGGCGCGGGGCGGCTGGCCGGGCACTCCGGGGCGGAGAACGCGAGGCTGGTGGTCGCGGCGGTGCTCGGCCTGGCGCTGGCCGCCGCGCTGTGGTGGGTCGTGTTCGGCGCGGGCGACGAGGAGGCGGCCGAGCGGGTCCTCACCGCCGCGACCAGCGAGCGGCGCACCGCGCTCGCGCTGTCCGCGCTCTTCTACGGGAACATCCCGCTGCTGCTCGGGCTGGTCGCCATGGCCGCCGGCGTCGGCGAGGCGATCGAGCGCTCGCACCGGCTCGCAGCAGGCCCGGCCGACGCGGCGGTCGCGCTCGCCGTGGGCGCCGCGCTGTTCCTGGCGGGCGAGGCGGTCATCCGGCGGATCCTCGGGACCGGCCCGTGGCGGCTGCGCGCCGCTACGGCGGTGCCGGTCCTGGCGACGGCGGCGATCGGCGCCTCCGTTGCCCTCGAAGTCCAGCTGGTCGTGATCACCGTGTTGCTGGCGGGAATGCTGATGCTGGAGCAACGCCAAAGTCCGGCCAGCCCCGAACGGGAGCGCCGGTAAATGTACCATCAGGCCGCCTATAACCGGCCCTTTGGGGCATTTATCCGCGCTGCGGGCGGCACGACGTTGCCGACGCCGGAGCAGGCGGCCGCCTGCGGCAGGATAGAGGCGTGATCGAGCGGTACACCCGCCCCGAGATGGGCGGGGTCTGGAGCGAGGCGCACAAGTACGAGCTCTGGTGCCAGGTCGAGGTCCTGGTGCTCGAGGCGCACGCGCGGGCGGGCACCGTGCCCGCCGACAGCGTCCCGCCGGTGCGCGCGGCCCCGCCGCCGACCCCCGAGGCGGTGGCCGCGCTCGAGGCCGTCACCGGGCACGACGTGATCGCGTTCCTGTCCGCGTGGGCCGACAACACGGTCCCGCGCGAGGCCGCGGCGTACGTCCACTTCGGGATGACCTCATCCGACCTGCTGGACACCGCGCTGGCGCTGCAGCTCACCGAGGCCACCGACCTGCTGCTGGCCGGGTGCACCGCGCTGACCGCGGCGCTGCGGAGCCACGCGCTGTTGCACCGCGGCACGCTCCGGGTCGGCCGGACCCACGGCATCCACGCCGAGCCCGACGTGTGGGGGCACCGGGTGGCCGACTTCGCGTTCGCGATGGCCCGGTGCCGGGACCGGCTGCAGCGCGCCCGCGCCGCGATCGCCGTCGGCAAGCTGTCCGGCCCGGTCGGGACCTACTCCAACATCGATCCGGCCATCGAGTCCCAGGTCATGGCCGCGCTGGGCCTCCGGCCTCCCGACGTGGCCACGCAGGTCGTGTTCCGGGACGGGATCGCCGAGTGGCTGACCGTTACGGCGCTTATCGCGTCGGTGTGCGAGGCGGTCGCGCTGGAGATACGGCTCGGGCAGCAGACGGAGATCGCCGAGCTGGCCGAGCCGTTCGGCCGGGGCCAGAAGGGCTCGTCGGCGATGCCGCACAAGCGCAACCCGATCCGGGCCGAGCGGATCTGCGGGCTGGCGCGGGTGGTCCGCGCGCAGGTGGTCCCGGTGATGGAGGGCCTGGCGCTGTGGCACGAGCGGGACATCTCGCATTCGTCCACCGAGCGGGTCGCGCTGCCCGGCGCCGCCGCCGTCACCGATTTCCTGCTCGCCGAGACCACCGCCCTGATTACCGGGCTCGACGTCGACACGGCGCGGATGCGCGCCAACCTGGATGCCACGCACGGCCTGATCTACAGCTCCGCGGTCCTGCTGGAGCTGGTCGCGGCCGGGATGTCCCGCGAGGACGCCTACGCGCTGGTGCAGGCCGCGGCGATGGATACCGCGGCGACGGGAGCCCCGTTCCGGGAGACGCTCAGGAAGCACGCCGCCGAGCGCGGCCAGCCGCTGGACGAGGCCAGGCTCGACGAGGCCTGCCGCCCGCAACGGTACGTCGAGCGGCTCGGGGGCGTCTTCGAGCGGCTGGAGCGGCTGGCCTGACGCATGAGGCACATCTACTCGGGCAAGGTGCGCGAACTCTACGAGACCGACGACGGCGTCCTGCTGCTCGTGGCCACCGACCGCATCTCCGCCTTCGATCACGTGCTCGCGACCGAGATCCCGGACAAGGGAAAGATCCTTACCCAGCTCTCGCTGTGGTGGTTCGAGCGGCTCGCCGACGTGGTGCCGAACCATCTGGTGGACGCCGCCATCCCGGCCGAGTTCGCCGGCCGCGCGATGGCCTGCCAGCGCCTGGACATGGTCCCGGTGGAGTGCGTGGCGCGTGGGTACCTGGCCGGCTCGGGCCTCGCCGACTACCGGCGCACCGGCGTGGTCTGCGGGCTGACGCTCCCGGCCGGGCTGAGCGAGGGTTCGCGGCTGCCCCGGCCGGTGTTCACCCCGGCCACCAAGGCGCCCCGCGGCCAGCACGACGAGAACATCCCCGCGGCCGCCGTGGCCGGGCTGGTGGGCGCCGAGGTGGCCGCGGAACTTGAGCGCATCACCCTGGAGGTCTACCGTCGGGGGGCGGAACTCGCCGCCCGCCGCGGCATCATCGTGGCCGACACCAAGATCGAGCTCGGCTTCGGCCCCGGCGGCCGCCTGCTGCTGGCCGACGAGGTGCTGACCCCGGACTCGTCCCGGTTCTGGCCCGCGGACCAGTGGGCTCCCGGGCGGACCCCGCCCTCGCTCGACAAGCAGTACGTGCGGGACTGGCTCACCTCACCACAGGCGGGCTGGGACCGCTACGGCCCGGAGCCGCCACCGCCGCTGCCCGAACCGGTGGTGGAGCGCACCCGTGATAGGTACGTGCGCGCGTACGAGAGCATCACGGGGCGGCGCTGGCGCTAGGCACGGCAGGCCCGGCCCGGGCCTGCCGAACTCCCGCCAGAACCCGCTCCGGCCAGTGCCTCAACCCGGCCGGAACCCGCTCCGGCCAGTATCTTCATCCCGCCAGAACCCTCCATTCGGTACCTGTGGGTATCCGAGGAGGCACGTTACGCAACATCACCGTCATGGTCAGGGGGCCCGCAGACCGGTGGAATACTGGACCGCACATGCATCAGGCTGCCCCTGCTATCGGGCGGCCTGCCGTCTGGTTGGCCACAGGCGCGACCGTTGCCGCCGGCAGGCCAGGACAGTGACGCCGCTCAATCGACGGACAGGAGCACCGGCAGTATGACTAACGGCCCTCAGACCCGCTATCGCGTGCGCGGCGGCCATCCGCTGCAGGGCACAGTCTTCGTACAGGGTGCCAAGAACGCAGCCCTGAAGATGATCGCGGCCTCGCTGCTGGTCGACAAGGGCCGGACGGTGCTCAGGAATGTGCCGGTGATCGAGGACGTGCGCAGGGCGGTCGAGCTGGCCCAGGCCGTGGGCGCGGTGGTCAAGTTCCATGAGGGGGAGCGGACCCTGGTGGTCGACGCGTCCCGGCTGACCAGCTCGGTGCTGCCGGCCGAGATCGCCCGCCATTTCCGGGCCTCCGTGGTGTTCGTGCCCGCGCTGCTGCACCGGCTCGGCGAAGCGACCATCGAGGGCATCGGCGGGTGCAACCTCGGCACCCGCGACCTTGACTTCCACTACCGGGGGTTCGCCCGGCTGGGCGCGCAGGTGGACGAGGGCAACGCCACGATCCGCATCAAGGCCGACCGCGGCCTCCGGGGGGCGCATCTCTACCTGGACACGCCGTCGCACACCGGTACCGAGAACCTGATCATGGCCGCGGCGCTGGCGCCGGGCACCACCGTGATCGACAACACGGCCATGGAACCCGAGGTGCTCGACGTCATCGCGTTCCTGGCCAAGATGGGTGCCGACATCAGCGGTGGCGGCACCGGCTTCGTGACGGTCAACGGGGTCAAGGAGCTAAAGGCCGTCGAGTACACCGTGATGTCCGACCGCATCGACGCTGCGGTCTTCGCCATCGCGGCCGCCATCACCGGCGGGGAACTGAGCCTGGTCGGCGCCTCCCTCGATCATTTCGGCGTGGTGCGCTGGAAGCTGGAGCAGATGGGCGTCGAGTTCGCCACCCACGGCGCCATCCTGCAGGTCCGCAGGGAGCGGGCGCTGCGGCCGATTAACGTGATCACCAGCCCGTTCCCCGGGTTCGCGACCGACCTGCAGTCGCCGATAATGGCGCTTAGCACGCTGGCCGACGGCACCAGTTACATAAGGGAAACCATCTTCGACGGTCGCTACACACTGGTCAGCGAGCTCAACAAGCTGGGCGCGAAGGTCGAGGTCGCCGGGAACGCGGCCCTGGTACACGGGCCCAACGTGTTGAAGGGCACGGAGGTTACCGCGCACGACCTGCGCTCGGGAATCGCGCTCATCCTGGCCGGTCTGGCCGCCGACGGCGAGACCGTCGTCGCCCCGGGCTACCCGATCGACCGCGGCCACGCCTCGGTGGCGGCCCGGCTGACCACGCTGGGCGCGGATATCGCGGCCGAGCCGGTCACCGATCGCGTTAATGCCTAAAGCCCAGGTCACGGTCGGGCCATGTGCCGCATTTCCGGGTGTTTCGGCAGGGATTCTGCGCTATGGCCGTGGCGGCACGGATAATTGGCTCTTCCAGTAGTCCTCTCCGTGAGTTACGACATGTAGGAGAGGAATTCTTACATCGCGGGAGCCAACCGGAGATGGGACGTGACGTGGCCCTGGTTATGAGGCGAAACGGGGGCATCTGGCCGGGCACCGCCACCGCACTGGCCACGATCAGATACGGCATGTCGTGAAAGCTCCAAGCCGGGCTCAGGGCGAGCTCACGATCGGCATCGTCGGGCCGCACGACCTGGTGGAACGGATCATGCTTTCCGGTGCGTCAGCCAGCGGGAGATCCGGTGCGTCGAGCCCGCCCGCCGTGGAGGCCGGGCCCGCCCGGCGGCTGGTCGCGGCCGCCTACCGGGATGAGCAGGAGGCTGCCGATCAGGTCGTCAGGCTGGGCACGGCGATCGACGTCTGCCTGTTCGCCAGCCGGGTGCCGTACGAGTACGCGCGCGCGGCCGGGGTGCTCAGCTGCCCGGCCACCTTCGTTCCGCTTGGTGGCAGCGCACTCTACGCCGCGCTGCTGAGGGCCGGCCGCGACACCGGGCATGATCCCGCCCGGTCCAGCGTCGACGTGCTGGCCCGCAGCGATGTTGAGGAGGCCTTCGCCGAGCTGGGCCTGCCCACGTCGGACGTGCACATCCGGGAGGATTCCGGCAGCCCGGCGGTGGTCGCCTCGTTCCACGAGCGACTGTGGCGCCGCAAGCAGACATCCGTCGCGTTCACCTGCCTGCAGTCCGTGGCGGCCCGGTTGACCGCCGCCGGTGTTCCGGTGTTCACGCTCCGGCCGACGGGCAATGACATCCGCATGGCCCTGCGCACAGCCGCCCTGCTCGGCGGATACCGCAGGCTGGAGGACGCGCAGCTGGCCCTGGCCATCGTGGAGGTGCCGGCCTTGCGGGACGGCGGGCGGCGCGCGGCGCCGCGGCAGTCGCGCGAGGAACTGCGCCTCACCGTGCACAGGTTCCTGGTCCAGGAGGCGCAGCGAATACACGCGGCCGTCAGCCCGACCAGCGACCACGGGTTCTTGATCGTCGCGACCCGGGGCTCCCTGGCCCGGGCGACCGATGGATTCCGGGTTCCGCCGTTCGCCGACCGGGCCCGCAGCGACCTGGGCATCACCATCGAGGTAGGCATCGGCCTGGGCCGGACGGCCGTAGAGGCCGAGGCGCATGCCCGCGCCTCCCTCGGCCGCGTCCAGGTCCCGGGCGGCGTACGCGGGTTCGCGCCGGGCCGGGAGGGCCAGCCGCCGGTTCCCGCTCCCCGCCTGCCCGAGGCCGGCGCTCGGCGCTCCCGCAGCCTGGAGACCCTGACCCGGCTCGCCGAGAAGCTGGCCGAGACGGACGCCAACCTCGTCGTGGACGCGGAAACCGCCGGGCAGTTGCTCTCCGTCACTCCGCGCACGGCCCGGCGGTTGCTACACATTCTCGTTGAGGAAGGCCTGGCCTGGCCGCTGCCGCCGAACCGCACGCCGCAGCCCGGCCGACCCCGCCAGTTCTACCGTCTGGTCGTGGAACAACTCGATCTACGCAAACGCGAAGAGCCAGGAAAACGCATGGCCCGTTGAGCGATGCCTACGCTGGCCCTCACCCACGACCTCGTGCCACCCTGAGACGAACTAGTGCTCGAAATATTAGCTATAGTTAGCCAAGCTATGCTCGACGAAGAGCTGGCTCATGATCGCGGCCGTCGCGCTCGGACCTGAACCTGTTGCTGAACCCGAGATACGGCCCGGTTCGGCGGCGGTGATAGCGGCATCTTCGCTGGGCTCTCGCCCACGGGGCATTGGAGTGCCTGCTGAATGAGGCTGCGCCTGCGGATGAGCCCGCTGCGGTAGCCGTGGAGTGCATGAAGCTCACGGAGTGCCTCGCTCCAGGCTGAGGTTCTTGATCCCGCACGATCGCAGTCGGCGATGAACTGCGCCAGCACCGAGCAGCGAGCTTCGGTCTCTTTGAGCGCTTGTCCCCCCAGCGCATCGGCCAGGCGCAGCGCTTCCTCCTGGGTAATCTCGCTCATGACCGTGCCTCCTACGGTGCGCGCAGTGACGTCTCGGCGCGCACGACCACGAGGTTAGCCAGAAGCTGGCTCCCGCCGCCAGACCATGGACCAGCGGCGGTCTGCGTGGCTGGAGAAGCGCTGATCAGTGGCGGCGCGGGTACGCCCTCGCCACCGCGAGGAACGCGTCGTTGGCCTCGCGATCGCCGATCGACACCCGCGCACCCTCGGCGCGGAACGGACGCACGCTGACCCCCGCGCGATCGCAGACGTCGGCGAAGTCCCCGGTGTCGGCGCCGAGGCGCAGCCAGACGAAGTTCGCCTCGGTCGGCGGCACGGACCAGCCCTGGTCGAGCAGTTCGCCACGGACCCGGCCCCGCTCGCTGACCACGGCCTCGACCCGCTCCAGCAACTCGGGCTCGGCCTCGAGCGAGGCGATCGCGGCGGCCTGGGCCAGCGCGTTCACGCCAAAGGTCAGCATGGTCTTGCGGACCGCCGCCGCCACGGGCTCGTGCGCGACCATGAAGCCGACCCGCAGGCCCGCCAGGCCGTACGCCTTGGAGAAGGTGCGCAGCACGGCCACGTTGGGCCGATCGCGGTACAGGCTCATCCCGTCCGGCACGTCAGCGTCCCTGACGTACTCGGCGTAGGCCTCATCCAGGACGATCAGGCAGTCCTCGGGAACCCGGCCGAGGAATTCCTCAAGGTCGGCGCGGTGCACGGCGGTGCCGGTCGGGTTGTTCGGGTTACACACGAAGATCAGCCGCGTCCGGTCGGTGATCGCGTCCGCCATGGCGGTCAGGTCATGCGTCTCGTCGCGCAACGGCACCCGGACCGAGGTCACGCCGGCCAGGTCCGACAGATACGGATACGCCTCGAACGAGCGCCAGGCGTACAGGACCTCGGCGCCCGGCTCGCCGACGGCCTCGAGCAGTTGCTGGGTCACGCCCACCGACCCGCACCCCACCGCCACGTGCGACGCCGGGACCCCGAAGCGCGCCGCGATGGCCTCGATCAGCTCCACCGCCCCGTTGTCGGGGTATCTGTTGACGCGGCCGGCCGCCTCGGCGATGACCTTCAGGACCGAGGGCAGCGGGCCGAACGGCGACTCGTTCGATGACAGCTTGTACGTCCGGCCGCCCGGTCCCGAAGGGGTCTTGCCCGGTTGGTAGGGGGCGAACTGGTCAAGGATCGGCCGAAAGCGCGGATACTGCGCGGACACCATTGTCCTCCCGGCTAGGAACGCCGCGATCGCGTGCTGCCAGCATGCCACGTGAGAAGCAGTCAAGCTAACGGGCCGTCGGGCGCGGTACCGGTGCCAACGGTCCTGCTCGGGCGCGGTCTCCAGTGCCGACCGCCCGCCGCCCGTCACCCCCGGACCGGCCCACTGGGAACCAGCCCGCCCGGGACCGGCTTGGCTCGAGCATTAGCAATTGCATATGCACTTGCTAATTCACGGTATAACCGGTCAGGGAGGCCGGCATTCAGGGGCGGAAAGCCGTTCCCATGCGACCCGAGACAGGCCATGACCTGCCACGACCGGCCGGCGCACGCTTAGCGCTCTAACAACGAGCCGAGGGCGGGTATCTCCTGTTACCCCACGACCCGGAGGGGGGGTTCCGTGGTGTGGGTAAGAGAGGAGGCGCCCGTCCTCGACGGCTCGATAGTACAACTCAATTTAACTTCGCGCTGCAGGGGCCGGCCCCGCATACCGCCTGACCGTGTTATGACCAGCGGCCATTCGCCTGCCGGCGGCGTAAATACGCCGCGCACGAGTTTCCCAGGACCGGGGGTGGCCGACCGTGGCTGCGACCGGACGCCCGGACGGCGTGGCGGGCGGCGCCCGTGGTCGGCGACCACGCTGACAGCATGCCCGATTGAGCCGGTTTGCGGGGTCTCGTGACGGCGGCCCGCTCGGCCTGAGTTGTCCGGCATCTGCCGGGTACAGTAAAGATCGTGAACCGTCTCGGCGAGCTTGAACGCGCGATCATGGACATCCTCTGGGAGAGCCCGGACCCGCTCACCGTCCGGCAGGTCAGTGGTAACCTCACCGAGCGTGATCTGGCCCACACCACGGTAATGACAGTTCTGGACCGCCTCGCCAAGAAGGGTTTCGCGCGGCGGGAACGAGACGGCCGCGCCTGGCGTTACCGCGCGGCGGAGACACGGGAAGCGTACGTGACCGAACTCATGCTGAGCGCGCTGGAGCAGACCGGCGACCGGCACGCGGCGCTGGCCCGGTTCGCCCGCAGCGTGTCCGAGACCGAAGCGACGGCGCTGCGCCGTGCCCTGGACGCGCTCAGCCATGGCCCGGCCCGCAACGGCCGCCAGGACACCGCCCGCGGCAGCCAGGACACCGCCCGCGGCAGCGAGGGCACAGTCCGCGGCGTCGGGGAGTGACTACCGGTGCCGGCCGCGGCCTTGGTCCTCGCCGCCTTCGCGGCGGCGTGCCTCCCGGCCGGCTCGGCACTGGCGTCCGCGCGCTGGCCCCGCAGGTCCCCGGCGGCGGCGATCGTGCTCTGGCAGGCGCTCGGGCTGGGCTGGGGCCTGGCCGCGATCGGGGCGCTGGCCGGGCTGGGGGCGGCTGACGCGCGCTCCGGCGTGGCGGGAGGCGCGTTCGCGCTGGCCTCCCGGGTGCTGAGCGGCGGCCAGGCCACGGCGGGAACCCGGCGCTTGCTGGCCGGAACCCTCGGCCTGCGGTTGCTGGCCCTGAGCGCCGGCCTGGTGCTGCTACTGCTGCTCTGCTGGGTCACGGTGGCGGCGTTCGCGGCCGTGCTGCGCGCGCGCCGGCGCCAGCGCATGCTGCTCAGCCTGCTCGCACACGGTGATCCCAAGGTTCCCGGGGCGCTGGTCGTCGATCACCCGGCGGCCACCGCCTACTGCGTGCCCGGGCTTCGCTCTCGCATAGTGATCAGCGCGGGCGCCCTGGACCTGCTGGACCAGGCCGAGCTGGCGGCCGTCCTGGCCCACGAGCGGGCCCACCTGCGGGAACGGCACGACCTGGTGCTGCTGCCGTTTACCGCGCTGCTGCGGGCGTTCCGCTGGTCCGGGGTGGCCTGCGAGGCGCACGCGGCGGTCGCGCTGCTGGTGGAGATGCTGGCCGACGACCGGGCGCTGCGGCACCGCCCGGCCCGGGAGCTCGCCACCGCCCTGCTCAGGGTGGGAGCGGCGGGCGGGGTGCGGGCGCCGGCCGGGGCGCTCGCGGCCACCGACGGCGGCGCCGACGGGCAGGTGGCCGCCCGCGTGTCCCGGCTGCTGCGGCGGCCCCCGCGGCTACCGCGCCCGGCCCTGGTCCTGGTGGCCGTGGTCGCGGTCGCGACCGTGGCCATCCCCGCGGCGTTCCTGACCCTGCCGTTCTGAACGGCCGTCCGGGCCGGTCAGTCGGTGACCCTGATCCGCAGCCGGCGGAACCCCTTACCCTTGTTCTCGATCTTGGCGACCTCGATCCGGCCGATCTGGCTGGTCGAGGCGACGTGCGTGCCCCCGTCCGCCTGCTGGTCCAGGCCCACGATGTCCACGATGCGGACGTCGGGCACGTCCTGCGGTACCAGGTTGGTGGCGGTGCGGATGATGTCGGGGATGGCGAACGCGTCCGCGCGGGGAAGCACCCGTACGTCGATCCGCCGCCCGGCGGCGATCTCGGCGTTACAGGCCGCCTCTACCGCGTCCTTGAACCCGGCCGGGACCTCTGGCAGGTCAAAGTCCATCCTGGCGGAGAACGGCTCCATGTTGCCGCCGGTGACCGGGGAGCCGTAGTCGCGGAATACCACCCCGCAGAGCACGTGCAGCCCAGAGTGAGTGCGCATGAGGGCGGTGCGCCGCGCGTCCTCCACCGCGCCCCTGACCGTGGTTCCGGGTGGCGGAAGCGGGTCGTCTTCGGCGGGGATCAGGTAGAGGTCATCGCCCTTCCTGGCCCCTTCGATGCCGGTCTGCACCCCGCCCCAGAGCAGCACGCCATGGTCGGGTGGCTGGCCACCGCCGCCCGGGTAGAACGCCGAGCGGTCGAGCACGATCCCGTCCGGCCCCGCGTCGAGCACCACGGCGTCCCACTCACGCAGGGTCTGGTCGTCAAGCTCGAGCCGGTGCGTACGCCAGGCCGTCACCATGGACCGTAAGGGCCCATGTGCGTCCCGGTCGTCCCGCCGCTGCGGAAGTCCTTGACCTTGGGCTTGACGTCGGTGACGTAGATGGCCGCGGCCACGAAGGCGGCCACGGCCAGGATGCCGATCGGGTAACTGCCGGCGGCGGCGGTGCCGAGACCGATCACCACGGCGACGCCGGTGATGACCAGCCACAACGGCTTGGTTTGCTTGCCGGCCGCCACGAACGCCTGGGCCGGGCGACGGATCGCGTCGATAAACGCATACGCCTCGAAGACGAACGCGGCTAGGGCGAGCGCCTCGAAGAACCAGCCGAGTAGTGATACCGAACCTGGATGCTGGTAAATCACGAATGTCACGCTACCCGGTGTTGGTGGTGCTCGGGTGCGGACGAGCCGTCCTGCCCCGCCGGGGCCTGGCCGGCGTCCTGCGGATCCTGGTTGTCGTCCGCCGGCCATGTCTCATCCGCCGGCCACATGCCGTCCGCCGGCCAGGTGCCGTCCGCGAACGCGGCCTCATCCTCCGGCACCGCCTCATCCGGCTCATCCGGCGGCACCGCCTCGCCCACCAGCACCGTCTGGTTCCGGGCAGCAGCCTCCTTACGGAACGAGTCGTAGACCTCGAGCAGCATCTGCTTCTGCCGCTCAGTGAGCTCCGGATCGGCGAGCACCGCGTCGCGGACGGCGGGCCCGGGCGGCCGGTCCTCCAGGAAGCCGGCCTGCACGTACAGCGCCTCAGCCGAGATCCGCAGCCCCCTCGCGATCTGCTGCAGGATGTCGGCGCTCGGCCGGCGCAACCCCCGCTCGATCTGGCTCAGGTACGGGTTGGAGACCCCCGCGGCCTGGGCCAGCTGGCGGAGCGAGATCTTCGCCTGCTCCCGCTGTTCGCGGATGTAGGACCCAATCGCTGGAACGTTTACCGGACTCATGGTTCCAGTCTCGCTCCCAGTGCTTGCAATTGCAAACTAGCCGGGCGGCTGACGTTCGTTAGGGATTATGAGCATTTATCCCTCAGAATGGCAGCGTGGCCCGGACCTCGCCGACGTCCTGCCCGCCGCCGCGCACAGCCGGGCGGGCCAGCGCGTGCAGGGTGGCCCGGTCGGCGCCGGGAACATCATCGGCGCCAAGCGCGTGGAGCAGCGCCACGGTCACCGCCGTCCGGGCCCGCCGGGCGCCGTCACCATCGTCGATCTTGAACGCGACGGCCCGGCCGTCCGCGAGTGCGAACGCCTCGACGCCCTCGGCGCCCGATTTCAGCAGCAGGCCGGGGACGGCCTCCACCAGCCGGCGGTCCGGACGGGAGGTACCCGAGGTCCAGGCGGGATGCGCGCGCATGGCGTCGGCGACGCGGCGCTCGGGGGAACCCGGGTCGGCGCGGACCAAGGCGCTGAAGGCCCGCGCGAGCCCGGTGAGTGAGATCGCGAACAGCGGCGCCCCGCAGCCGTCCACGCCGACCGCCGCTACCGGCTCCCCGGTCAGCCGCTCGATCGTCTGGCTGATCTCAGCCTGTAGCGGGTGGCTGGGATCGGTGTAGCTGGCGGTGGGCCAGCCCGCCGCCACGCAGGTGGCGAGCATGGCCGCGTGCTTGCCCGAGCAGTTCATGTGCACCCGGTCCCTCCCGCCGCCGGCCCGCAGCAGCCCGCGCAGGGCCTCCTCGTCGAGCGGCAGGTCGGGCGGGCACTGCAGGGCATCCTCGGTCAGCCCGGCCCCGGCCAGGATCTCCCGCACCCCGGCCACGTGGAAGTCCTCCCCGGAATGGCTGGCGGCGGCCAGCGCCAGCAGGTTCGGCTTCAGCGCGAGGCCGCACCGGAGCATCGCGGCGGCCTGCATGGGCTTGTTCGAGGACCGGGGGAACATGGGCACGTCCGCCGCGCCGGCGCGCATCGGGGCGCCCGTGCCGGGGCGCCTCAGCACGCTCCCGTCCGGGCCCACCGCGGCGATCGCGCCGCGGTGCCAGGACTCCTTGAACCCGGACCGCACGACCTCGGCCAGTTCCGGGTTGTCCGCCCCGATCTCGGGCCCCAGCGCAACGTGTTGTGTCATGGCAGGCAGAATTCCTTCTCGTGCGAGCTGTGGTCCAGCGGGCGAGTCAGGCCAGCGTCGAGGTGAACGGAACAACGGTCGGCCGCCTGCCCGGCCCTGGCCTGGTGGTACTGGTGGGCGTGACCCATTCGGACGGGGCGGTCACGGCGGCCGCCCTGGCCAGGAAGGTTTACCACCTGCGGATTCTCCGGGACGAGAAGTCGGCCGCGGACATCGGCGCGCCGCTGCTGGTGATCAGCCAGTTCACCCTGTACGCGGACACCAGGAAGGGACGCCGGCCCACCTGGCAGGCCGCCGCGCCCGGCCCGGTCGCCGAGCCGCTGGTCACCGCGTTCGCCGACGCGCTGCGCGAGCTGGGGGCCAGCGTGCAGACCGGCGTGTTCGGCGCGGACATGCAGGTGATGCTGGTCAATGACGGACCGGTCACGCTGATCCTCGACGCCTAGCCCCGGCGAGGTGCTCGCGGGTGAATTCGAGCGCCTCGGCCAGGTCGGCTCGGCGCTCCTCGCTCGTCTCCGCGCGGCGGGTGTTCACCTCGAGCACGACCATCCCGGCGTACCCGCGGGGGCCGAGGCTGGCCAGCAGCTCTGCGCACGGCTGGGTACCGCGCCCGGGGATCAGGTGCTCGTCGGGCAGGCCCGGGGCGGTGCCGTCGGCCATGTGCACGTGAGCCAGCCTGCTGCCGAGCTCGTCGGCCATGAGCATCGCGTCCGACCCGGACACCGCGGTGTGCGAGAGGTCGAGCGTGGCGTGCGGGGAGTCGATCTCGACCGGGTTCCAGTGCGGCGCGTACGCGGTCACCTCGGCGGCGCGGGTACGCAACTGGGTCGCGCGCAGCGGGTAGAGGTTCTCCACCGCGAACTTGACCTCGGTCTCCTCGGCCAGCTGGGTCAGGCCCGCCTCGAAGTCCCTGGCGTACTCGCGCTGCCAGCGGAACGGCGGGTGGACCACCACGACCTTCGCGCCGAGCTTCTCCGCCACTTCCCTGGCCCGGTGCAGCTTGCCCCAGGGGTCACGCCCCCAGACCCACTGGGTGACCATCAGGCACGGAGCGTGCACGGCGAGGACCGGGACGCCGTGATAATCGGACAGCCGCCGCAAGACATCCAGGTCCTGGCTGACCGGGTCCATGGTCACCATGACCTCGACGCCGTCGTAGCCGAGACGCGCCGCGGCCTCGAAGGCATCCGGCGTCCGCTCGGGGTAGACCGAGGCCGTGGACAGCGCCACCTGTACACCCACGGCCGGGGCGACGTGACCCAAGGGACCTCCTCAGCAGCCGGCCGGGCGTCGTACACGTGGCATCCTGCGCTGCCAGCTTATGCCCGCTCACGCTCCCGGATAGCCGCAAGGAACCGGCTGTCGGTACCGGCCGCTACCGTGCCAGGCATGGGAAAGTCTGCTGCGGCGGCGCTGTATCAGTGCTCGGAGTGCGGCTGGCAGAGCATGCGGTGGGCGGGCCGTTGCGGCGAGTGCCAGCAGTGGGGCACGGTCGTCGAGGCCAGGGTTCCGGCCCGGGACCGCCTGCTCGGACCGGCTAGGAGCGGGCCGGCCCGGCCGGCCGGGCCGCCG
The DNA here is from genome assembly GCA_963795055.1 of uncultured Actinomycetota bacterium. GTDB lineage: Bacteria > Actinomycetota > Actinomycetes > Streptosporangiales > Streptosporangiaceae > JASHPR01. The sequence continues at coordinate 41,498 of CAWCGJ010000044.1, read as the reverse complement.
GGCTGGCCCGCCCGCCTGCGGCCGCGATGCCGATCTCGGAGGTAGACGCCACGGTGGCGCGCGCCCGGCCGACCGGGCTGGGCGAGCTCGACCGGGTGCTCGGCGGCGGGCTGGTCCCCGGCGCGGTGGTCCTGCTCGCGGGCGAGCCGGGTGTCGGCAAGTCCACGCTGCTGCTCGAGGCGGGCGCGCTGGCCGCCACGACCGGGCTGGTGCTGTACGTGACGGGAGAGGAGTCCGCGGCGCAGGTCCGGCTGCGCGCGGACCGGATCGGGGCGGTCAGCCAGAACCTCTTCCTCGCCGCGGAGACCGACTTCGGCGCGCTGCTGGAGCACGTGGACGCGGTGAAACCGGCCCTGCTCATCGTCGACTCGGTGCAGACCATCTCGGCCGAGGGCGTAGACGGCGCGCCCGGCGGGGTCACGCAGGTGCGCGAGGTCACCTGCGCGCTGACGGCGCTCGCCAAGCAGCGGACGCTGACCACCGTGCTCGTCGGGCACGTCACCAAGGACGGGTCGATCGCGGGCCCGCGGTCGCTGGAGCACCTGGTGGACGTGGTCCTGCATTTTGACGGCGACCGGCACGCCCAGCTGCGCATGGTCCGCGCGCTGAAGAACCGGTTCGGGCCCACCGACGAGATCGGCTGCTTCGAGCTGGGCGAGTACGGCCTGGCCGAGCTGCCCGATCCGAGCGGGCTGTTCCTGTCCCGGCTGCGCGACCCGGTGCCGGGGACCTGCGTGACCGTCACGCTGGAGGGACGGCGGCCGCTCCTGGCCGAGGTGCAGACCCTGGTCTGCGAGGCCGCGGCGAAGCCAGCCGCCGGCTGACGTCGGGCCTGGACTCATCCCGGGTCGGCATGGTGCTCGCGGTCTTGCAGAGCCGGGCCAAGGTGAGCATCGGCAAGCGGGACGTCTACGCGGCGACCGTCGGCGGGGTCCGGCTGACCGAGCCGTCGGTCGACCTGGCCATCGCGCTCTCCCTGGCCAGCGCGATCAGCGACCTGAACCTGCCCGCCGGGCTCGTCGCCATCGGCGAGGTCGGGCTGGCGGGCGAGATACGCCGGGTCACCGGCGCGGCGCGCCGGCTCGCGGAGGCCGAGCGGATGGGATTCCGCCGCGCGATCGTCCCGCCTGGCTCGCAGCGCCTGCCGCCCGGCGAGAGCACCGCGATGGCCGTCACCGAGGTCACGGACATCACGCAGGCCATCGCCGCGGCGCTGGGCGGCTAACCACGGGGTGGCTGACCCCTGGCTGACCGCGGGGCGGCTGACCGACCGCGCCGATACACTGACGGCGATGACCGACCGTCCCCCGGGGAGCGGCTGCCTGAAGTGAGCCAAGGCCGAGACGAGCGTCGCCGGGCCGCCCTCGCGGCGCTGGCGCCCGGCACTGCGCTGCGAGACGGCCTGGAACGGATCCTGCGCGGCAGCACCGGCGCGCTGATCGTGCTCGGATTTGACCAGGCCGTCGCGGACATCTGCTCGGGCGGATTCGAGCTCAACGTCGAGTTCTCCGCTACCCGGCTCCGCGAGCTGGCCAAGATGGACGGCGCGATCGTGCTCGACGGCGCGGCGCGCACGATCGTCCGCGCCGCGGTCCAGCTCGTCCCGGACCCGGGCGTCCCGACCGAGGAGGCGGGTACCCGGCACCGGACCGCCGAGCGGGTGGCCAGGCAGACCGGGCACCCGGTGATCTCGGTCAGCAAGTCGATGCGGATCATCGCGCTGTTCATCGACGACGCACGGTTCGTTCTGGAGGATTCCGCCGCGGTCCTGTCGCACGCCAATCAGGCCCTGGCCACCCTGGAGCGGTACAAGCGCCGGCTCGACGAGGTCTCCGGCGCACTCTCGGCGCTGGAGATCGAGGACCTGGCCACCGTCCGCGACGTCACGGCCGTGGCCCAGCGGCTGGAGATGATCCGCCGGATCGCCGCCGAGATCGAGGGCTACATGGTGGAACTCGGCACCGACGGCAAGCTGCTCGCGCTACACCTCGATGAACTCGTCGCCGGCACCGGCCAGGAACGGGTGATGCTGGCCCGCGATTACGTGCCCGCGCCGCCGCAGGCCCGCGCGGATGCCGCCACGACCGCCCTGGCCCGGCTGGAAGACCTGCCGCTCGACGAGCTCCTCGACGTGGCGGCGGTCGCCACGGTGCTCGGGTTCGCCGGCCCCGAGGCGCTCGACGACCTGGTGAGCCCGCACGGGTACCGGCTGCTGGCCCAGATCCCGCGGATCCCGCCGCCCGCGGTGGCCAGCCTCATCGAGCACTTCGGCGGGCTGCAGAAGCTGCTGGCCGCGGGGGTGGAGGACCTGAACCAGGTGGAGGGCGTCGGCGCCGCTCACGCGCGCAGCGTCCGCGAGGGGCTGTCCCGGATCGCGGAGGCGTCCATCCACCTGGAGCGGTACGTGTAAGGCGCCGGGCCGGTCCATGATCAATGGGTACGCCGCTCCGGTGCTGCGCTGGTACGCGGCGAACGCCCGGGACCTGCCGTGGCGGCGCGACGACGCCTCGGCGTGGTCGGTACTGGTCAGCGAGATCATGCTGCAGCAGACGCCGGTGGCGCGCGTGCTGCCCGCCCACGCGGCCTGGCTGGCCCGGTGGCCGACCCCGCCGTCCCTGGCGGCCGCCGCGCCGGGCGATGCGGTCCGGCAGTGGGGGCGGCTGGGCTATCCGCGCCGGGCCCTGCGGCTGCACGCCACGGCCAGGATCTTGACCGAGGACCACGCGGGGCAGGTTCCCGCGTCGCTGCCGGCCCTGCGCAGCCTGCCCGGCGTGGGCAGCTACACCGCAGCCGCCGTGGCCAGCTTCGCCTTCGGGCAGCGCCACGCGGTCCTGGACACGAACGTGCGCCGGGTCCTCGCCCGCCTGGTGCGGGGCGAGGAACTGCCGCCGCAAAGCGCCTCGGCCGCCGAGGTGCGGCTCGCCGAGTCGCTCCTGCCCGCGGCGCCCGGCCGCGCCGCGCGGTGGTCGGTGGCGGTCATGGAACTCGGGGCACTGGTCTGCACGGCCGCCAGGCCGGACTGCGCCAGCTGCCCGGTCGCGGGCCGCTGCGAGTGGCGCCGCGCCGGGCGCCCGGCCGCGCCGTCCCGGCCGGCGGCGCAGCGCTACGTGGGCAGTGACCGCGAGTGCCGGGGCCGGCTGCTGGGCGTCCTCAGGGAGGCGGCCGGCCCGGTGCCGGCGGCCCGCCTGGACGCGGCCTGGCCCGATCGGGCCCAGCGGACCAGGGCGCTGGACGGGCTGGTCGCCGACGGCCTGGCCGAGGCCCTCGACCAGATGTACGCGCTCCCCGGCCACGCCGGCGCGCCGCCGCCGTCGTCCTGACATGCCCGCGCCCGGTCACCGAACAGTGGTGACCGGGCGCGGGGTGGTCGTGCTGGCTGGTGCGCCGGTTACTCGGCGCTCAGCCGTCCCTCGGTGCCGGTGGCAGACCCGGTGCTGGTGACGCCCGACGCGGCCGGCCTGGTCTCGATCTCGGTCGGAGGCGCGTCCGGCACGGCGTCCGGCTTGGGCTCGCCCCGGAAGCTGAACTGTGCCTCGGGCCCGGTGCCTTCGGCGTCGACGATGACGATCTGGCCCGCCTTCAGCTCGCTGAACAGGATCTTCTCGGACAGGCTGTCCTCGATCTCCCGCTGGATCGTCCGGCGCAGCGGCCGGGCCCCGAGGACGGGGTCGTAGCCTCGCTCGGACAGCAGGGCCTTGGCGGCCGGCTTCAGCTCGATCCCCATGTCGCGGTCCTTCAGCCGGTCGTCCACCTTCGCGATCATCAGGTCCACGATCGCGAAGATCTCCTCCTGGCTGAGCTGATGGAACACGATGGTGTCGTCCACGCGGTTCAGGAACTCGGGGCGGAAGTGGTTCTTCAGCTCGTCCTGGACCTTGGCCTTCATCCGGTCGTAGGAGCCGCGCGTCTGGCCGACCGTGCCGAAGCCGATCGAGACGCCCTTGGAGATGTCCTTGGTGCCCAGGTTCGTGGTCATGATGATCACGGTGTTCTTGAAGTCCACCACCCGGCCCTGGGCATCGGTCAGGCGCCCGTCCTCCAGGATCTGCAGCAGCGAGTTGAAGATGTCCGGGTGGGCCTTCTCGATCTCGTCGAACAGCACCACCGAGAACGGCCTGCGGCGCACCTTCTCGGTCAGCTGGCCGCCCTCCTCGTACCCGACGTAGCCGGGCGGGGAGCCGAACAGCCGCGACACCGTGTGCTTCTCCATGTACTCGCTCATGTCGAGCTGGATCAGCGCGTCCTCGTCACCGAACAGGAACTCGGCCAGGGTCTTGGACAGCTCGGTCTTGCCGACCCCGGACGGTCCGGCGAAGATGAACGACCCGCCGGGCCGCTTGGGGTCCTTCAGGCCGGCCCGGGTGCGCCTGATGGCCTGCGACAGCGACTTGATGGCCTGGTTCTGGCCGATCACCCGCCGGTGCAGCTCGTCCTCCATGCGCAGCAGCCGCTGCGACTCCTCCTCGGTGAGCTTGAAGACCGGGATGCCGGTGGCCGTCGCGAGCACCTCCGCGATCAGCTCCTCGTTCACCTCGGCGACGGCGTCCATGTCGCCGGCCTTCCACTCCTTCTCCCGGGTGTCCTTCTTGTCGATCAGCTGCTTCTCCGTGTCGCGGAGCGCGGCCGCCTTCTCGAAGTCCTGGGAGTCGATGGCCGACTCCTTCTCCCGCCGCACGTCGGCGATCTTCTCGTCGAACTCGCGCAGGTCGGGCGGTGCGGTCATGCGCCGGATCCGCATCCGGGAGCCCGCCTCGTCGATCAGGTCGATCGCCTTGTCCGGCAGGAACCTGTCGCTGATGTACCGGTCCGCCAGCTGGGCCGCCGCGACCAGCGCGTCGTCGGTGATCGACACCCGGTGGTGGGCCTCGTACCGGTCACGCAGGCCCTTGAGGATCTCGATCGTGTGCGAGATCGTCGGCTCGGCCACCTGGATCGGCTGGAACCGGCGCTCCAGCGCCGCGTCCTTCTCCAGGTGCTTGCGGTACTCATCCAGCGTGGTCGCGCCGATGGTCTGCAGCTCGCCCCGGGCCAGCATCGGCTTCAGTATCGAGGCCGCGTCGATCGCGCCCTCCGCGGCACCCGCCCCGACCAGGGTGTGGATCTCGTCGATGAACAGGATGATGTCGCCGCGGGTGCGGATCTCCTTGAGGACCTTCTTCAGCCGCTCCTCGAAATCACCGCGGTACCTGGACCCCGCGACCAGCGCGCCCAGGTCGAGGGTGTAGAGCTGCTTGTCCTTGATGGTCTCGGGCACCTCGCTCTTGACGATCTTCTGAGCCAGCCCCTCGACGACCGCCGTCTTCCCGACCCCGGGCTCGCCGACGAGCACCGGGTTGTTCTTGGTGCGCCGGGAGAGCACCTGCATCACGCGCTCGATTTCCTTCTCCCGGCCGATCACCGGGTCGAGCTTGCCCTCGCGGGCCGCGGCGGTCAGGTTCCGCCCGAACTGATCCAGGACCAGGGAGGTGGACGGGGCCGTCTCCGACGGCGCCCCGGCCGCGGCGGGCTCCTTGCCCTGGTAGCCGTGCAGCAGCTGGATGACCTGCTGCCGGACCCGGTTCAGGTCCGCGCCCAGCCGGACCAGCACCTGGGCGGCCACGCCCTCGCCCTCGCGGATCAGGCCGAGCAGGATGTGCTCGGTGCCGATGTAGTTGTGGCCGAGCTGCAGCGCCTCGCGCAGCGACAGCTCGAGGACCTTCTTGGCCCGGGGAGTGAACGGGATATGGCCAGACGGCGCCTGCTGGCCCTGACCGATGATCTCCTCGACCTGCTGGCGCACCGCCTCCAGGCTGATCCCCAGCGACTCCAGCGCCTTGGCCGCGACACCCTCACCCTCGTGGATGAGGCCGAGCAGGATATGCTCGGTGCCGATGTAGTTGTGGTTTAGCATCCTGGCTTCTTCCTGAGCCAGAACCACGACCCGGCGCGCCCGGTCGGTAAACCTCTCGAACATCTCGTAGCTCCCTCACAGGGCGGTCAGGCCGGGACAGACCTTGTTGCCCCTTCCCTTCCGCATGGTAGCCGGTGCGCCGGGCGACGCCTCGCGTGCAATATGTCACATGTGTAAAACGTTCCCCGGCTGGCGGCCGTTCATCCCATAAAACCCGTGCTAGACGGGCAGTGTTCCCGGCTACGCCGGGAGCGAACGGGCGCCGGCGAGGGCCGCCGCGGCGGCCGTCGGCAGGGCCCGGCCGGATGCCCGGCGACCGCCCGGATGCCCGGCGCCCGGCTGGATGCCGGCGGCCAGGCGGCTCCGCCGGCCGGGTCACCGCGCATCGAGAGGCCGGCCCGTCGCCGGGCCCGGGCGGCACGGCGGATCCCGGCGGCCGGGCAAGGCGCGGGCTGCTGCCGTTCTGGACGCGGCGCCGGGGAGATGGCCGCCCCGCCCGGGTGAACCGCGGACCCCGCGAACGTAGGCTAGCGGCGCCCCCGCCGCACTCAGGGCGAACGCAGGCTAGCGGCGCACCCCGCCGCACTCACGCGAACGCGACCTGCGTACGGCGGGATACGCCGCTGGCATTTCTAGTGCACTTCTACGGCGCTTGTCCGATTCTGCGCTTGTCCGATGCCCTGCCTAGACGACCCGGGCTGACGCTAAAGCACAGATGACTGACACAGCCGTTGACGCCGCAGTCGGAGAAGGGAGCCGGCCGTGCGCCTGATCCTGAGTTACAGCGCAGTCCGCTGCCTAATGTGATGCCTCGTACTCCGAGATGATCGTGGCCGGAATGCGGCCGCGCTCGCTCACCTTGTGGCCCCGTTGCCTAGCCCATGCCCTGATCTCGGCGCTCCGCTCGCGACCTGGCCCACTCCTTGCCCGACGGCGCCGGCCGCCACCGCTGCCCTTGCGAGCGCGGTCGATGTACTGGGCGAAATCTTTGCGGAGCTTGTCTGCGTTTTCGGAACTCAGGTCGATCTCGTACGCGGTGCCGTCGAGGCTGAACGACACTGTCTCTGATGCCTCGCCCCCATCGAGATCATCTACGAGCAGCACTTGAACCTTCTGCGCCATGGGAGCCAGCCTTTCTGCTGAGCAAGCCTTTTGGGGAGGTTGCTTAAAACATATACCAGATACTGTTGCGCCTGCCAATTCGGGGGGGTACAACGATTCGTGGCCGAAGTTCCACATGGCGACGGGGCATGACGGCAATCTGGAAGAGGGTCGTAACTCTCCGTAATCGGCCTACGATGGCCCGGCGGCGTCAATCGGCTCCCGCTGCATCCACATCATGAGACTGCGCTGCCGCTTGGGTGCTCTCGCTATCAGGAATCGTTCTGTCACCGGCAATTTCGCCGGAAGCATCCTGATCACGACGCCTGCGGGATGCGCCCATCTCATGCCGGACGAAGGCCCCGACGGCGACGAGGAATGCGGCGCACATGAGAAGCGGAGGCGTAAGCACCGCCAGGTCCTGGAGCACCGGGCGCGCCTCCCTTCAGTCCGACGCGATCTTCGCGGGCCGGCGGCAGCGGCAGGCCCGCGGGTGTGCCGCCGGCCCGCGGCGCGCCTGCCGCGCAGGCCGGGCACGCGGCCGTCTCATTGTCATTCTCGCTGATGGCGCGGCGGGCACGGCCCTCGGCCCGCGATCGGCGGTGCCCAGGCCGCGCCGACGGCCCAGGAGATCATGCCCGCCCCCGGCAACCCCGCCGCCGGTGTCGGTACCGCGTGGCAGTATCAGATCGGCTGCAGACACTGGGCAGACGCGGCCCCGACAGTAACGAGAAGAGCGGATCACGACGGTATGTTCCACGCCGACCTGCACATCCACTCCAGATTCTCTCGTGCCTGCAGCCGGGACTGCGACCTTGAACACCTCGCATGGTGGGCGCGCCGCAAAGGGATCACCGTGCTGGGCACGGGCGACTTTACCCATCCAGGGTGGGCCGAGGAGCTAAGGGAGTCCCTGGTTCCGGCCGAGCCTGGGTTGTTCCGCCTGGGCGAGGATGCCGAGGACCGACTGCGGCACACCTCGCCGGCCAGTTGCGGCGGCGACGTGCGGTTCATGCTTTCCGCGGAGATATCCACGATCTACCGGGGCGGCGAGCGGACGAGGAAAGTCCACCACCTTCTCTACGCGCCGACATTGGAGGCGGCGGACCGCATCACCCAGGCGCTATCGAAGATCGGCAACCTGGCGTCTGACGGCCGGCCGATTCTCGGCCTGGACTCGCGGCACCTGCTCGAGATCACACTTGACGGCGGGCCGGGCTGCTACCTGGTTCCTGCGCATGCGTGGACGCCATGGTTTGCCGTACTGGGATCCAAATCGGGCTTCGATGTCGTGGCGGACTGCTACGGCGATCTGGCGCCCGAAGTATTCGCGATCGAGACCGGGCTGTCCTCAGATCCGCCCATGAACTGGCGATGCTCGTCACTCGACGGCTATCGGCTGGTGAGCAACTCGGACGCGCATTCACCGCCGATGCTCGGCCGCGAGGCCACGACCTTCGACACGTCGGTGGATTACTTCGCGATGGCGGACGCCCTGCGAACCGGTGACGGCCTGGCGGGCACGATCGAGTTCTATCCGGAAGAAGGCAAGTACCACCTAGACGGTCACAGGAAATGCGGGGTCCGCTTTGAGCCCGGGCAGAGCAGGGACCACGAAGGAGCCTGCCCGGAGTGCGGCAAACCGCTCACCATCGGTGTGCTGCACCGGATTACCGAGCTTGCTGACCGGCCGGCGGGCTACCGGCCGCCTGGCGCGCCGGGATTCACCAACCTGGTGCAGCTGCCCCAGATAGTCGGGGAAATCATGGCCACCGGGCCGAAGAGCAAGAAGGTCGGCGGTGAGGTGGACAGGCTGGTCGCTGCCCTGGGACCCGAGCTTGGCATCCTCACCCAGGCGGACATCGACGATCTGCGCCGGGTCGGCGGCAGCCTGCTGGCGGAGGCGGTCAGCCGGCTACGCCGCGGCGAGGTACGGCGGGAGGCCGGATACGACGGCGAATACGGAGTGGTCTCCCTGTTCGTCCCGGGAGAACTGAACCCGGCCGACGCCCTCTTCGACCTGGCCAGCCCGGCGACGGCCGCTCGCGAGCCCACAGGATCCCCGCGCCAGCCCGCGGGGGCTGCGCGCCAGCCCGCCGGGAAGCCACGCCCGCCCGCGGAGGCGGCCGGCCAGCCTCCCGCGGGGTCTTCCGGCCGGAGGAAAAAGGCCCGGCCGGCCGCTCGGGTCCCCGACGCGCCCGGCCTCGATCCCGATCAGCAGGCCGCGGCGGAGGCCGAGAGCCCGTTGGTGATCGTCGCCGGGCCGGGAACGGGTAAGACGCGCACGCTGACCCACCGGATCGCCGGTGAGATCGCGCGCCCGGGCGAGCCCGCGCGGGCGTGCCTGGCCATCACGTTCACCCGGCGCGCCGCCGAGGAGATGCGCGCGAGGCTGGCCACCCTGCTCCCCGCCGCGGCGGGCATCACCGTCACCACCTTCCACGGGCTGGGCCTGATGATCCTGCGGGAGTTCCACGAGCGGGCCGGGCTGGCCTCCGGCTTCCGTGTGGCCGACGACGCGGCGCGGCTTGAGGTGGCCGCCGAACTTACCGGGTCGGCGCGGGACGGCAGGCGGCTGCTCGCCGAGGCGGCGGCCGAGCCGGCCTCCAGGGAACTGCTGGTCAAGGCCCTCGCCGCGCGTGACCTGGTTGACTTCGACGGCCTCATCGAGCTGTCCGGGCAGTTGCTGGCCGCAGAGCCCGACATAGCCCGGTCGCTGCGCGATCGCTGGCCGCTGATCAGCGTGGACGAGTACCAGGACGTTGACGCCGCGCAGTACCGCCTGCTACGGCTGCTGGCCGGCGATGGCCGCGGGCTGACCGTGATCGGTGACCCGGATCAGGCGATCTACGGCTTCCGCGGAGCCGACGTGGACCTCTTCCTCCGCTTCGGCCGCGACTACCCCGGCGCGGCGACGCGGCAGCTGACCCGGAACTACCGGTCCGGCCGGGCGATCGTGGCCGGGGCGCTGCAGGCCATAGCCCCGTCCTCGCTTGTCCCCGGCCGGATCCTGCGGTCGGCCGGGGACGTGATGCCCGACGCGCGAGAAGCGCAGGACAGCCGCGCTGCGCCGGGGACGCTACCCGCCCTCGCCGACGCCCTGATCGGCTTCCACGAGGCCGCAGACGAGCGTGCCGAGGCCGCCTGGATCGCCCGCGAGATCGAGCGGCTGCTCGGCGGGGCGTCGTTCCACGCGCTGGATACCGGCCGCGCCGGGGCGCACGGCCACGACGGCCTCGGCCTGTCCGACATCGCGGTGCTGTACCGGACCGACGCCCAGGCGGAGCCGCTCGGCCAGGCACTGACCCGCGCGGGGCTGCCGTTCCAGAAGAGCTCTCATGACCTGCTCGAGCGCCGGACCGGGGTGCCCGAGATCGTCAGGGAAATGCGGCTTGCCGACTCCGGCGCCGCGACCGTCACCGACCGGCTGCGCCGCGCCGTGCGGACGCTGGCCGCCCGGGCGGCGGCGGACTCCGCCGCGGCGGCCGTGGACGTGCGTGCCGCGGGCGAGGTGCTCGCTCCGCTCGCCCGGCGCTGCGACAGCGACCTGGAGCGGTTCCTCACCGAGATCTCGCTCGGCGCCGAGACCGACGCCCTCGACCCGCGGGCCGACGCGGTGACGCTGCTTACCTTGCACGCCGCCAAGGGCCTGGAGTTCGAGGTGGTGTTCCTCGCCGGGTGCGAGAAGGACCTGTTGCCGCTGTGGGTGCCCGGGCGGGCCCCGCTGACCGCGCCGGAACTCGCCGAGGAGCGGCGGCTGCTGTTCGTCGGGATCACCAGGGCCCGGGCTCGGCTGTACCTGACCTGCGCCGGCCGGCGTACCCGGCACGGCGGCATCCGCGAGACCGGCCGGTCGCCGTTCCTGGCCGCGATCGACCCGGCGCTGCTCGACCGGTCGGGGACCCCGGCCCGGGCCAGCCGCCCGGCCGGCCGGCAGCTCAGGCTGCTCTAACCCCGTCAGAAGCGGAGCAGCATCCTGGTGTTGCCCAGGGTGTTCGGCTTCACGCGGTCAAGGTCGAGGAACTCGGCCACGCCCTCGTCGTAGGAGCGGAGCAGCTCGGCGTAGACCTCGGGGGATGCGGCCGTCCCGCTGATCTCCTCGAAGCCGAGCCGGCCGAAGAACTTCACGGCAAAGGTGAGTACGAAGACCCGGCGTACGCCGATATCGCGCGCCCTGGCCAGCAGGGCTTCCACGATCTGCTCCCCGACGCCCTCGCGCTGGCAGCCCTCGTCCACGGCGATCGTGCGGATCTCCGCCAGGTCTTCCCACATGACGTGCAGCGCGCCGCAGCCGATCACGCGCCCGTCGCTGGCCCGGTCGGCGACGAGGAACTCCTGGATGTCCTCGTACAGGGTGACGGTCGCCTTGTCCAGCAGCCGCCCGGACTCGACATTGGCGTCCACCAGCCGGCGGATCGACCGGACGTCACGGGTACGGGCCGGCCTGACCAGGTAATTCATCGCGGCCGCGCCTTTCCCCACTCGTCTGCCCACCGGATGCTACCGAACATCTTCGGGTTGATCCCGAGAAGGGACGTTGTCGCAGGCCGGGCCATAAAAAATTCGTTCATTCACGTGTACGCGACGCACCACTTACATTAACCTGCAACGCTGATACCAGTTGCGGTCCGCTCTCACAGGAGCGGCGAACAACCCGCCGAGTTCCTGGCACGCGCCAAGCGTTCCGGGGAGCCGGGGACCCATCATCCCCGGGGTGAATCGGCAGGTCAGGACCTGCTTCCGCAGGCCGCAGCCTGCTGTAGGGCTTCAGCTCCGGCCCGAACCCGTCAGCTAACCCGGTAGGCGGCCTAGGAGAGGAGACTCCACGTGGAGTGCTTGCCCGATGGCAGGTACGGCAAGGCAGTTTCACGGGGGAACGGTTCAGGGGGGATTGGCGCCGGGGCGCAGCGGCGCCGGGGAATGCGCCGGGGCGGACAGCTGGCCTGGCGCCGCGCGGCCGTCCTGGCCAGCGCGGTCACACTGGTCAGCCTGCTGCTCCCCAGCGGGATCAGCAGCGCGGACAGCGCGGGGGGATCTCCCTCATCCAGCTTCCAGGCCACCGTGGCCAAGGCGAACGCGCTGTCCAACCAGATCGACGCCCTCAGTCAGCAGTACGACGCCCTCAAGATCCAGCTGGACGAGGCGCGCCAGGAGAGCCAGATCGCTCTCCAGACGGCGCAGCGCGACCAGCTGGCGTTGAGCAACGGGCAGGCGGCGGTGGCCCAGATCGCCGCCCAGGCCTACATGACCGGTGGCGTCGACCCGTCCATCCAGCTGCTGCAGAGCCCCGACTCGCAGCAGCTGCTGAACCGGGCCTCGATCATGATGCAGCTCGCACACGAGCAGACCGGAACCATGAGCCTGCTCGCATCGGCCGAGGGCGCCGCCAACCGGGCCAAGCAGGTCTCCGCCCAGCAGGCCGCCCGGGCCGACCAGCTGGCCGCGGCGATGGCTCAGAAGGTCAGCCAGATGCAGGCCAAGGAGAACGTGCTGAACAGCTCGGCGTTCGCCCAGGCTCTGGTCGTCTTCCAGCAGACCGGGCACTACCCCACCCCCGAGATCACCGGCGACTCGCTGGGTGAGCAGGCGCTGCGGTTCGCGGAGACCAAGCTCGGCGACCCGTACGTGTGGGGCGGGGCGGGCCCGAATGACTTCGACTGCTCGGGCCTGGTGATGTGGTCCTACGAGCAGGTGGGGATCCAGCTCGACCACTTCACCGGCGACCAGTGGAACGAGGGCGAGCACATCTCACGCAGCCAGCTGCAACCGGGTGACCTGGTGTTCTTCTTCGCCGACATCAGCCACGTGGGGATGTATGTCGGCAACGGCCTGATGATCGACGCGCCCACCTTCGGCCAGCCCGTGCAGATCCAGCCGGTCTTCTGGAGCGCCTTCGTCGGCGCGGTCCGCATCATCTGAGGCCTGCCCGGGCCCCGGTCAAGGTCCCGGGCCCCGGTCAAGGTCCCGGGCCCCGGTCAAGGTCCCGGGCGCTGGTCAGTCCGGCCGGACGAGCGGGAACAGGATGGTCTCCCTGATGGTCGCGCCGGTAAGCATGATCAGCAGCCGGTCGATGCCCATGCCCATCCCGCCGCTCGGCGGCATGCCGTATTCCAGGGCCCGGAGGAAGTCCTCGTCGAGCTGCATCGCCTCCGGGTCGCCGCCCGCGGCGAGCAGGGATTGCGCGGTGAGCCGCTCGCGCTGCACCACGGGATCCACGAGCTCGGAGTAGCCAGTGCCGATCTCGGCGCCGAACGCGACCAGGTCCCACCGCTCGGCCAGCCGGGGGTCGGACCGGTGTTGCCTGGTGAGCGGCGATACCTCGACCGGGAAGTCGCGGTAGAAGGTCGGCGTGACCGTGCGCGCCTCGACCAGGTGCTCGTAGAGTTCGAGCACGACCTGGCCCCGGTTCCACTTCGGCTCCTGGTGGATGCCGGCCCGCGCGGACAGCGCGCGCAGCTCATCCTCGCCCGTGTCCGGGGTGATCTGTTCGCCCAGCGCGGCCGAGATCGCCTCGTGCACGCCCACCCACGGCCAGTCGCCGCCGATGTCGTGCTCGGAGCCGTCCGGCCGGCGCACCACGGTGCCGCCGAGCCCGGCCCGCGCGGCGGCCTGGATCAGCTCACGGGTGAGCGTGCCGATCGTGTGGTAGTCGCCGTAGGCCTCGTAGGCCTCCAGCATGGTGAACTCGGGGTTGTGGGTCGCGTCCGCACCTTCGTTGCGGAAGATCCGGCCGATCTCGTAGACCCTCTCGATCCCCCCGACCACCAGCCGCTTCAGGTACAGCTCCAGGGCGATCCGCAGATACAGCTCGATGTTGTACGCGTTGATGTGGGTGATGAACGGGCGGGCGTTCGCGCCGCCGTGCAGGACCTGCAGCACCGGCGTCTCGGCCTCGAGAAAGCCGCGCGCGTGCAGTTCCTCCCGCAACGACCTGGTGACCGCCGCGCGCAGCTCCGCCATCCGGCGCGCATCCGGGTTGACGATCAGGTCGACGTAGCGCTGCCGCACCCGCGCCTGCGGGTCGCTCAGGCCGGCGAACTTCTCCGGCAGCGGCCGCAGCGCCTTGGCGGTGATCGCGAAGGAGTCCGCGAGCACCGAGAGTTCCCCGCTGCGCGAGGTGATCACCTCGCCCTCGACCCCGACGTGATCGCCCAGGTCGAGGTCACGCTTCCAGGCGGCGAGGGCCTGCTCGCCGACCCGGTCCAACGAGATCATGACCTGGATGTCGCCGGTACCGTCCCTGATCGTCGCGAAGCTCAGCTTGCCGCCGATGCGGGACAGCATGACCCGCCCGGTGACGCCGACGCGCTCGCCGGTCGCGGTGTCCGGCGCCAGGTCGGGGTATCTGGCGCGGATCTCGGCGATCGTCGCCGTGCGGGGGAAGCCGACCGGGTACGGGTCGCCGCCCTCTTTCCGGATGCGGTCGAGCTTGTCCAGGCGCACCTGCATCTGCTCGGGCACGGGCCCTTGATCGTCCGTCACCTGCCAGAGATTACCGGCCCGGCGCTCGCTCAGGCACCGTGGTTTCGCCGGGGGTCACGAGCCGTCCGCGGTATTGCGCTCGTAGACCAGCCGCAGGCCGGTCAGGGTCAGCCAGGGCTCGTACCGATCGATCACGCTTACCTCGTCGATGACCAGCGGCGCCAGCCCGCCGGTGGCGATGACCGTCACCGAGTCCGGGTCGCCGGGGGCCAGCTCCTCCGCGATCCGCCGGGCCAGGCCTTCGACCTGGCCCGCGAACCCGAAGATGATCCCCGACTGCAGCGACTCGACGGTGTTCTTGCCGATGACCCGGCTCGGGCGGGTCAGCTCCACCTTGAGCAGCTGCGCCGCCCGTCGCGACAGCGCGTCGACCGAGATCTCGATGCCGGGGGCCAGCGCGCCGCCGACGAACTCGCCCTTCTCGCTGATCGCGTCGAAGTTCGTCGACGTGCCGAAGTCGACGACGAGCGCGGGACCGCCGTAGAGGTGCACGGCGGCCAGCGCGTTCATGATCCGGTCGCTGCCGACTTCCTTCGGGTTGTCCGTCCGTACCGGGACCCCGGTCCTGATCCCCGGCTCCACGATGATCGCGGGCACGTCCGAGTAGTAGCGGCGGAACATCTCCCGCATCTCGTGCAGCACGGACGGAACGGTGGAGCAGAGCGCGAAGCCGCTGATGTCAGGGTCCTTGACGTGCACGCTCTGGGCCAGCAGGCCCTGCAGGATCACCGCGAGCTCATCGGCGGTGCGGACCGGGTCGGTGGCGATGCGCCAGTGCTCGACCACCTCGTGACCGGAGAACACGCCGAGCACGGTGTTGGTGTTCCCGACGTCGATCGTCAGTAGCATGGGGCTCCCTCCGCCCGCCGATCAGGGCTTGCCGCCCAGCGTTACCTGCGCGTTGTCGATCAGCCTGGTCGTCCCGGCCCGGGCCGCGACCAGGAGCAGCGCCCGGCCGCGGTGGCCGTCGCCGATCGCGGTGAACCGGACCGGGTCCACCAGGGCCAGGTAGTCGAGCACGAGCGGCGGGTCGGCGCCGGCGGCACGGTCGAGCACGGCGCGCCCCGCGGCCAGTACGGCAGCCGGCCCGGCAGCCTCGGCCGCGCTCCCCGCCGCCAGCCCGCGCGACAGGGCCAGCGCCGTCGACCGCTCGGCGGCCGAAAGGTAGGCGTTCCGGCTGGAGACGGCGAGCCCGTCCGGGTCCCGGACGATCGGCACCGCCGCGATGTCCACGCCCAGGTCGAGGTCGGCGGTCATCTGCCGGACCAGCGCGAGCTGCTGTGCGTCCTTCTGCCCGAAGACCGCGGCGTCGGGCCGGACCAGCTGGAAGAGCTTCAGCACCACCGTGAGCACGCCGACGAAGAAGCCGGGCCGTGAGCTGCCCTCCAGCAGCTGCCCCACCGGGCCGGGATCGACCTTGATCAGCGGCGGCGCGGGATACACCTGCTCGCGGGCGGGGGCGAAGACCACGGCCGCGCCCTCCTCGGCGCAGACGGCCAGGTCCCGGTCGAGGGTCCGCGGGTAGCCGCTGAAGTCCTCGCCGGCCCCGAACTGGAGCGGGTTCACGAACACCGACACCACGACGTTCCCGTTCGGGGTGGCGATCTCTCGCGCCCGCCGGAGCAGGGCCCGGTGCCCCTGGTGCAGCGCTCCCATGGTCGGGACGAGCACCACCGGCCCGGCCAGCCCGGCGCGAGCGGCCGCGAGCTCGGCCCTGGTCCGGGCCAGGACGGGACTCACTGAGGGGCTCCGCCGAGCACGCCGAGCAGCCGCTGCGCGTCGGGCGCGGACAGGGTGCCCGCGGCGAGCGCCCGGTCCGCGGTCAGCCGGGCCAGGGCCAGGTAGGCGGGCAGCGCCTCCGGCGCAGCGGCCCGCAGCGCGCGGACGTGGCTGGCCACGGTGTCCGCGTCGCCGCGCGCGACCGGACCGGTCAGGGCGGCGTCGCCGAGTTCCAGCGCGTTGTCGAGCGCGGCCTCCAGCAGCGGGCCGAGCATCCGCGCTGGCTCGTCCACGCCCGCCTCCCGCAGCAGGTCGGCGGCCTGCACCACCAGAGTGACCAGGTGATTGGCGGCGCTGGCGAGCGCCGCGTGGTAAAGGCCCCGCCGCTCCTCGGCGATGAACACCGGCTCGCCGCCCATCTCGACCACCAGCGCCTCGGCGGCCAGCCGGAGCGAGTCGGGTGCGGTGACCCCGAAGCTGATCCCGGCCAGCCGGTCGATGTCGTCGGGACGGCCGGTGAAGGTCATGACCGGGTGCAGGGCGAGCGGCAGCGCGCCGGCCCGGACCGCCGGCTCGAGCACGGCCAGGCCATGACGGCCGCTGGTGTGCGCGACCAGGCGGCCCTCCAGGGCGGCCCCGGTCGCGGCCAGCCCGGTCACCAGGCCGGGCAGCACGTCGTCGGGGACCGTCAGCAGGACCAGGTCGGCCGCGGCGACCACCTCGGGCGGCGGCCTGATCGCGACCCCGGGCAGGTTCCGCCGCGCCCTCCGGACCGAGGTCTCGGACACGGCGGACACCGCGACGATCTCATGACCCGCCCGGCCCAGCGCGGCCGCGAGGGTGCTGCCCACGCGGCCGGCGCCGACGACGCCCACGCGGAGCATGGCGGGATGCGCGCTCGGGTTCTCCGGGTTCATCAAGTTCCAGTCCTCGCCGGGTACCGGACAGCGACGATCAGGATACCGGGGGACCGTCGTCATCCCGGGCCCGCGGAGCCCGGCAGCAGTGCTCCAGGTACAGCCCGGCCGCGACCAGGATGGCCGCCGCGGCAACCGTGGCGGCCGCGGCGATGGCGTCGTGCCTCGGCACGGTCAGGTTGAGGAAGCCCGCCGTGTAGACCAGGAATCCGGCGGCGAGCCCGCCGAACGCGGCACCCCCCAGGGAACTGGCCTTGGCCAGCGCGACCATCCGGGCCACCGCTATCGGCGCCAGCGGCTTGCCGCTCCGGCGGCCCTGGATCCGGGCCCGGAGGTTGCGGCCGCTCAGCGCCTCCGCGGCGGCGAGCAGCAGCAGGGCAGGCACCGCGGTCCACGGCAGCGTCGGCAGGTCCGCAAACGACGACCGGACGACCAGCCACGCCACGACCGCGCAGACCGCGGCGACGGCCAGCAAGGTCCAGGGCCGGGTCGGGGTCATGCGGGCAGCCGCAGCTTAGCGTCGCTCCGGAGCCGGACCCCGGCGGTGCCTACGCCGACGAGCAGGTCGGCCACCCGGCCCCGGCCCGGGATCACCGCGTCGGGATTGACGTCGTGCCAGGGGGCGAGGACGAAGGCCCGCTCGTGCGCGCGGGGATGCGGCAGCGTGAGCTCCGAGTCGCCGCTGATCTCGTTCCCGTACGCGATGACATCGACGTCGATGGTGCGCGGGCCCCACCGCGGCCCGCGGACCCGGCCCAGCGCGGCCTCCGCCGCCCGGCCGCGCTCCAGGACGGCGCGGGGCGGCAGCGACGTCGCGGCGACGAGCACGGCATTCAGGTAGTCCGGCTGGGGCGGGCCGCCGACGGGCGCGGTCTCGTAGACCGGCGAGACCGCGACCTCATCGAGGCTGGGCCCGGCGCCCAGGGCATCGACGGCGGCCTGCAGGTTGGCCAGCCGGTCGCCGAGGTTGCTGCCCAGGGCCAGCACGACCGTGCTCCGCGGCGTCATGCCCGGCTCCGGCGGATGGTGACGGTCACGTCGCCGAACGACTGGACCAGCGGCGCGTGCGGCTTGTGCACGGTGATCTCCACGTCGCGCACGGCCTCGTGGGCGGACAGGCAGGCCGCGGCGAGGCGGTCGGCCAGCGTCTCGATCAGCGCGACGGGCTCGCCGGAAACGACGGCCGCGAGTCTGCTGGCCACCGCGGCGTAGTCAACGGTCAGGGCCAGGTCGTCGGCGGCCGCCGCGGGCCTGGTGTCCAGCCAGAGCACCGCGTCCACCACGAATTCCTGGCCGTCGCGGCGCTCGTGCGCGAGGACGCCGTGGCGCCCGAACACGCGCAGGCCGATCAGCGAGATACGGTCGGTGGCCAGGCCCGTCACCCCGCCCCTGACCCGAGGGCGTCGCGCCACCGCGCCGCGACCCGCACGGCATCCACGTTCGCCGCGACGGCGTGCACCCGGACGCACCACGCGCCGGCCGCCGCGGCCAGGGCGGACACCGCCACCGTGGCGTCGTCGCGCTCCGTGACCGGGCGCGGGTCGCCCCCGGCGTCGCTGAGCAGCCGCCCCAGGAAGCTCTTCCTGGACGCGCCGACCAGCACCGGGAACGGCGAGCCGCCGCCGAGCCGGGAGATCTCGCCGAGCCTGGCCAGCAGCGACCAGTTGTGCCCGGCCAGCTTGGCGAAGCCGAGCGCGGGATCCACGATGATCATCGACGGGTCGACTCCCGCCGCGATGACCGTGTCGACCTGCCGCCTGAGCTCGTCGCGGACCTCGCGCACGACATCGTCGTAGACGGCCCGGTCCTGCATGTCCTGGCTGAACCCGCGCCAGTGGGCGACGACGTAGGGCACGCCCGCGCCGGCCACCAGCCGGGCCAGCCCCGGGTCGGCTCGCCCCCCGCTGATGTCGTTGACCAGCCGGGCCCCGGCCCCGAGCGCGAGCTCGGCCACGGCCGGCCGCATGGTGTCTACGCTGACCAGGACCCCGGCGGCGGCCAGCTCGGTGACCACCGGGCCGATCCGGCGCAGTTCCTCCGCCTCGTCCACCCGCGCCGCTCCCGGCCGGGTGGATTCGCCGCCCACGTCGACGAGGTCCGCTCCCTCGGCGGCGAGCCGTAGGCCGTGGGCCACGGCGGCGGCCGGCTCCAGCCAGGCCCCGCCATCGGAGAAGGAGTCCGGGGTCACGTTGACAACCCCCATGACCAGGCAGCGCGGCGGCGCGGGCAGGCCCGCCGGATGCGCTCGCACCGGCACAGCCTGTATACGCGCCTCGCCCGTCACAACGCCTAATTTACGGGCTACGCGGCCGCGCCCGAGCCCGGGCGCTCCGGGTGCAGGCGGCGCCGGACCTTCCCCAGCCCGAGCCAGCGCGCGGTCCGGCGGGCCATCCGGCGCACCTCCAGGGTGGGCCAGACCAGGAAGGCCTCCGCCTCCATCGCGGCCAGGCCGATCCTCGGGACGTCCCTGGTGCCGGTGTAGACGAAGAACCTCGGAACCCACTGCGGGCAGAACTTGGCGTTGAACTTATACAGCGACTCGATCTGGAACCACCGGGACAGGAACAGCAGGATGCCGCGCCAGGCACGCATCACCGGCCCGGCCCCGATCCGCTCCCCTCGCTCCAAAGCGGCCCGGAACATGGCGAAGTTCAGCGAGATGCGCTTGACGCCGAGGTCCGGCGCGGTCTTGATGGTCTCGACGATGAGAAAGTCGTTCAGGCCCGGCTGGGCCGAGCGGTCCCGGCGCATCAGGTCGAGCGACAGACCGTCGGGTCCCCAGGGCACGAAGTGCAGGATCGCGCAGAGCACGCCGTCCTTGGTGGCCGTGGCGATCACGCAGTCCTCGTCACCGGGCGCACCGACACGGCCCAGCGCCATCGAGAAGCCCCGCTCGGTCGGGCTCCCGCGCCACGAATCGGCCTGCCGGATCATCCGGTCTATCTCCGGGCGCGGGATGTCGCCCGCCCGGCGGATCTCGGCGGAATAGCCATTCCGGCATACCCTCGTCACCATCTGCCGGACGTTCTTCATGGACCTGCCCTGCAGGCTGAACTCGGCCACGTTGACGACCGCCTCGTCGCCGAGTTCCAGCGCCGTCAGCCCGCCGCCCTCGCGGCACCAGGTCTCCGCCCCGAGTTCGCTGCATCCGAGCACGGCCGGGACCCAGGCGTGCCGCGACGCCTCGTCGAGGAACGCGTTGATCGCGCCGGGCCAGGCCTCGGGATCGCCGAGGGGATCCCCGCTGGCCAGCATCACGCCGGACAGGATCCGGTAGCCGATGCACGACTTGCCGGTCGCCGACCAGATCACGCTCTTGTCCGTGCGCAGCGTGAAGTAGCCGAGCGAATCCCGCTCACCCTGCTTGGCCAGCAGGTCCCTGATCCGGCTCGCGTCCTGGCCGCTGAGCCTGGCCACGCGCTTGACCGGGCGCAGGAACAAGTACAGGAAGACAATCACGGTGAACAGCCCGAGTCCCCCCATGAGGAAGGAGAAGACGTCGCCGCGGGTTTCCGACGTGAAATTGACCGGGCCGCCGAAGCCGAGCAGGCCGTAGATCACGGACTGCAGCCGCTGCCCGAACGTGTAGTCCGCCTCGAGGCCCTTGGTGAGCGAGATAAAGGTCAGGCCGATGATCACGTCGGCGACCAGGAGGCCGATGAGCGCCCACAGCGCGCGCCACCGGGTCCTGGGGTCGCCGACCGCGTAGAACTCCTTGCGGTAGATACACAGGACGACCAGCAGCGCCACCGTGACGAGGGCGGGGACGAGGTGCCGGCCCGGCAGCACGGCGTGCGTCACCACGCTGAACGCCAGCAGCAGCGTCACTCCCTCCCAGGCCCGCCGCTTCCGTCTGCGCAGGCCGTGCGAGAGCATGAGCAGCAGCAGGCCGATGATGACGTCGGCGACGCGGGGCACGATCGCCAGCACGCCGGGCGCGATCTCGGTCAGCCGGTGCAGCGGGTGCTTGAGGTGGGTGTAGATGACCCGGGTCCGGAAGCCCTCGATGATGTAGGCCAGACCGAGCAGGAAGGCCACGATGCCCGCGGTCACCGGCACCCAGCGCCGCTGGTTCCTGCGGTCGGGCGGGCGCGAGGCCGACTCGTGATCGGCCGGCGGCGCCTCGGCCGCAGCCTGCCGCCCGGCGGCCTTCGCGGCCCCGTCGGCAGTCTTCGCGGCCCCACCAGCGGCCTTCGCCGCGCCGCCTGTCTTCACGGCACCGCCGCCCGCTTTTACCACACCGTCAGCGAGCTGCGCCGCACCGCGAGCCGCCTTCGCCGCGCCGCCGCCCGCCGTCACGGCACCGCCGGCTACCTTCACCGCACCGTCAGCGGGCTGCGCCGCGTCACCGGCGGCGGTCGCGGCGCCGTCGGCGGGCGGCCCGGCCTCGCCGGCGACGGGCTCGGGCGGCTCCGGCCCGCTGTTATCTGTCATCTCGGACATATCGGTCGAACCCCGGATCACGAGGGACCAGAGTAGTCAGGGCCGTCCAGTGGTGCGGGCAAACCCCTTAACACGGCAGCCAACCTCCCCCTGAGCGGGCTGCGTCGCCGCCCGGTGGGGCGATAAGGCAGTCACGTCCATAAGTCTAAGGTTTTTTTCAGCCGTCTCTCAGACGCTCCCGGTACCTACCCGGTTCCGGTCCGGCAAACGTTCAGCGACGACCGAGCAAAAGGCTCATCGCCTCGGCGCGGGTCCGGTCAGAGTCCAGGAATATTCCACGAACCGCGGAGGTCACCGTCTTGGCCCCAGGTTTACGCACGCCGCGCATTGACATGCACAGATGCTCGGCCTCTATCACTACGATAACGCCCCGGGGCTCGAGGACGTTCATCAGCGCGTCGGCGATCTGGCTGGTCATCCGTTCCTGAACCTGAGGGCGGCGGGCGTAGACGTCCACCAGCCTGGCCAGCTTGGACAACCCGGTGATCTGGCCCTTCTCGTTCGGTATATAGCCGACGTGAGCAAACCCGAAAAACGGTGTCAGGTGATGCTCACAGGTGCTGTAGAGCTCGATGTCGCGCACCAGGACCATCTCGTCGTGGTCGGCGTCGAAGACCGTGGTGAGCACGTCCTCCGGCTGCTGCCGAAGCCCGGCGAACTGCTCGGCATACGCCCTGGCCACACGGGCGGGGGTTTGACGCAGGCCGTCCCGCTCCGGATCCTCGCCGATGGCGGCCAGGATCTCGCGCACCGCCCGCTCGATGCGGGCCTGGTCAACGCGGCCGGGATCGCCCTGTTCGGTCAATGAATCCCGCCCGCCGCGGGGCCTCCTGCGGGGCCACCTGGCGTGCCATCATCTGGGCCTGGCGGGGAACCGTAGCCACCGGGACCGGCCGGGCCGAGAGCCTGAGCCGACCCCTCGGGCCCGGTGCCCAGGGCCTGCCCTCCCGGTGCCGATCCGCCCGGGGCGTGCCCGTTGCCGGCGCCGGGCTGCTCGGAGCCATCCGGCGCGGCCGCGAGAGCCATCTCCTTGGGCGAGAGCACCGGCGGCCGGTCGGACGGAAGCCGCTTGCCGTAACCGGTGTAGGAGCCGCGGATCGCGCGCTGGCGGATCGGGCTGAAGATCTTCAGGACCTGATGGCGGGTCAGGGTCTCGTGCTCCATCAGCTGCAGCACCAGGTTGTCCAGCACGTCGCGGTACTCGACCAGGACCTCCCAGGCCTCGTCGTGGGCCGATTCGATCAGGCGGCGCACCTCGTCGTCGATTGCGGAGGCGATCTCCTCGGAGTAGTCCCGGCTGTGCGACATCTCGCGGCCGAGGAACGGCTCGCCGTCGCCGCTGCCGAACTTGCGGGCGCCGAGCCGCTCGCTCATCCCGTACTCGGTGACCATGCCGCGGGCGATCTGGCTCGCCTTCTCGATGTCGTTGGCCGCGCCGGTGGTCGGCTCGTGGAAGACCAGTTCCTCGGCGGTCCGCCCGCCCAGCAGCATGGCCAGCTGGTCCATCATCTCGGCCCGGCTGACCAGGAACTTGTCCTCGGTCGGGGCCGAGGCCGTGTAGCCGAGGGCCCGGCCGCGCGGGATGATCGTGATCTTGTGCACCGGGTCGGCGTTCGGCATCGCGTGCCCGACCAGGGCGTGGCCGCCCTCGTGGTACGCGATGATCTTCCGTTCCTTCTCGGACAGGAGCACGCTCTTGCGCTTGGGGCCGGCGGTGACCCGGTCGATCGCCTCTTCCAGCGAGGCCATGGCGATCTGGGTCTGGTTGGCGCGGGCGGTGAGCAGCGCACCCTCGTTGATCACGTTGGCCAGGTCCGCGCCGGTGAATCCGGGCGTCCGGCGCGCGATCGCGTCCAGCTCCACGTCCGGTCCCAGCGGCTTGCCGCGCGCGTGCACCCGCAGGATGCCCTTCCGGCCGGTCAGGTCGGGCTGGGCCACGACGATCTGGCGGTCGAACCGGCCGGGGCGCAGCAGCGCCGGGTCCAGGATGTCGGGCCGGTTCGTGGCCGCGATCACGATGACGCCGCCCTTGGTGTCGAAGCCGTCGAGCTCCACCAGCAGCTGGTTGAGGGTCTGCTCGCGCTCGTCGTGACCGCCGCCGAAGCCGGCCCCGCGGTGCCGTCCCACCGCGTCGATCTCATCGACGAACACGATCGCGGGGGCGTTCGCCTTGGCCTGCTCGAACAGGTCGCGGACCCGGGACGCGCCGACGCCGACGAACATCTCGACGAAGTCGGAACCCGAGATCGAGTAGAACGGGACCCCGGCCTCGCCGGCCACCGCGCGGGCCAGCAGCGTCTTGCCGGTGCCCGGCGGTCCGTACAGCAGCACGCCCTTGGGGATCTTCGCCCCGATGGCCTGGAACTTGCCCGGGCTCTGCAGGAATTCCTTGATCTCCTGCAGTTCCTCGATCGCCTCGTCCGCCCCGGCCACGTCGGCGAAGGTCGTCTTGGGCGTGTCCTTGGTGATCAGCTTGGCCTTGGACTTCCCGAAGTTCATCACCCGGGAGCCGCCGCCCTGCATCTGGTTCAGCATGAACAGGAAGATCAGCACGATCAGGATGATCGGCAGCCAGCTGAAGATCACGTCAAAGATCGAGCTGCCCTTGGGCCCCTGGACGCTCCAGCCGCCGGTCACGCCGCCCTTCTGCACCTGCGCCTGCAGGTCGCTGGCGAGCTGCTGGCCCTGGTTGCCGACCCAGGACGCCTGCAGCAGGTCGCCCTTAGTCGTCGTGACCTGGATCGTCTGGGTGGAGTCGATCAGCAGCGCCGACTTGACCTGGTTGTTCTCGATGGCGCTGATCACCTGTGAGGTGTCGACCGGCTTGTACGTGGTGCCCGAGCTCGCGTACCGGTACAGGAAGAAAAACAGCAGCAAGACGACGAGGACGGCAACGAACGGCCCGCGGAAGTAACGCTTCAGATCCATCGACGAACGGCCGCGCCGGTAGCGGGCCGACCCCTCCTGCCGAGCCTCGGGTCCCGCCGCCCTCCGGCGGGACTGCTATGCGTCCCAACGCCCACGCGCAGTCTTCCTCTCTGCCCGCCTGGTAAACACAGCGAATAATTGACGGTACACCGCACCAGCTACCGCTGACACGTAGGAAGCACCTCGAGGCGCCTTCATACGCCGCAGCCTCTGCCACGTCGTTACCTTGAACGCATTTCAAGTCACAACGTGTTCCCCGTTGCTCTCCCCGGTAGATCCCCCACTCTGGGCGCCGTGCCTTCGGCGACCGGGTCGCCGGGGCCACCGCCGTAGACGTGCGGGGCCAGGGTTCCGATGAACGGAAGGTTCCGGTAACGCTCCGCGTAGTCAAGCCCATAACCGATGACGAATGCGTCGCCAATGTCGAAACCCGTATAGGCCACGTCGACGTCCACGCGGGCGGCGCTGGGCTTGCGCAGCAGCGCGCACACCTGCAACGACGCGGGACCGCGCGACTGCAGGTTCCTGACCAGCCAGGACAGGGTCAGGCCGGAGTCGACGATGTCCTCCACGACCAGGACGTGACGATCGGTGATATCGCAGTCGAGATCCTTGAGAATGCGCACTACGCCGGAGGATTTCGTACCCGAGCCGTACGAGGAGACCGCCATCCAGTCCATCTGCACGGGCAGCCGCATGGCGCGGGCCAGGTCGGCCATCACCATGACCGCGCCCTTCAGCACGCCGACCAGTAGCAGTTCGCGATCGGCGTAATCCGCGTCGATCTGCGCAGCGAGCTCCGCGATCCGGCTTTGCAACCGCTCCGGGGTGATCAGCACTTCCGCCAGGTCGGCGCCCATGTCAGTCGCGTCCACCCGCGTCCTTCCCGTTGCTCGTGCTGAAGAGCAGCTTGCCATACCGGCGCAGGCCGCGAACGCCGCCGGGCAGGTCGGTCCACCGCTGCCCGCGCCAGCCGCTCACCAGGGCGTCGAGCCCGGCCACGTGGCCCGCGGTCAGCGCGCCCGCCGGGCAGCCGGCCGCGATGGCGGCGTTCCTGAGCACCCGTGACCTTATGGCCTGCGGCAGAGCCGCGACAGCGTCGAGCGGGAGTTCGCCAGGGCCGGGCCCGGCGATCCGTTCCGCCTCGGCCTGGGCGAGAGCGTCGAGGAAATCGGCGTCGGCGCGCAACTGCTGGGCGGTGCGGGCCAGGGCCTCGGCCACGCCCGGGCCGAGCTCGGACTCCAGGGCCGGGAGCAGCCGGTGGCGCACCCGGGCGCGGGCATACGCCGGGTCGGCGTTCTGCGGGTCATCCCAGGGCTCAAGGCCCAGGGCGGCACAGGCGGCCCGGGTCTGGGCCCGGCTGACCCCGAGCAGCGGGCGCAGGCAGCGGCCGTGGCGCTCGGGCATCCCGGCTAGCGAGCGCGGGCCGGAGCCGCGCGCCAGGCCGAGCAGCACGGTCTCGGCCTGGTCGTCCGTGGTGTGGCCCAGCAAGATCGCGGCCGCGCCGGTGGCGTCGGCGACGCGGTCGAGCGCCTGGTACCTGGCCGCCCGGGCGGCCGCCTCCGGGCCGTCGCCGGACCGCGCCACGGTGACGCGGATGCTCCGCACCGGATCGAGTCCCATCACGGCGAGGGTCTTGGTCACCTTCCCGGCCTGCCCGGCCGAGCCGGCCTGCAGCCCGTGGTCGACGGTGACGCCGCCCGCGCGCAGGCCGAGCCGGGGTGCCTCGAACGCGGCCGCGGCGGCCAGGGCCAGCGAGTCCGCGCCGCCCGAGCAGGCGGCCAGCACCAGGTCACCCGGGGCCAGGCCCGCTCCGGACAGGCAGCGGCGCACGCCCAGCCTGATGGCCGCGACCGCGGGGTGCGGGCCCATCATCCTCCCCGCTCGCCTCCGGGCGCCTTGAGGCGCCGCCTTCCCTCGTCGCTCGGTCGCAAGCTCCCTCGCTCCTCAGTCCAGGCGGCACCGCGCCCTTTGGCTCGCGGGGGCTGGCGCGGGGTCAGCTGGCGGCGGCGTCGCTGTCGTTCGCGTCGCTGTCGTTCGCGTCGCTGTCGTTCGCGCCGCTGCCGTTGGTCTCGCTGCCGTTGGTCTCGCTGCCGCCTGCCCCGTGGCCGTTCGCCTCGATGCCGCGGGCGCCGTCGGCGACCCGGTCGAGCCAGGAGCGCGGGTTGGTGATCTCGTCCCTGGTCGGGAGGGTCTCCGGAGACGTCCAGACCTTGTTGAACACTTCCATCCCGGCCTCGTCCACCACGGTCTTGACGAACCGGGACCCCTGCTCGTACTGCTTCATCTTCAGGTCGATGCCGAGGATCCTGCGGATGGCCTGCTCCATCCGGCTGCCGGAGTGGCGCCGGGCCGAGAACTTGGCCCTGATCTCCTCCACCGACGGCACCACCTTCGGCCCGACCGCGTCCATCACGTAGTCGCCGTGGCCCTCCACCAGCGTCATCACGGCGGTCAGCCGGTCGAGGATCTCGCGCTGGCGCGGAGTCTGGATCGCCTCGATCAGGCTCTCCCCCCCGCCGCGGACCGCGCCGGCCACCGCGTCGGCCGCGGACCGCAACCGGTCCAGGATCGAGGCCGGGTCCAGGTCCGAGGCCAGCAGGAACTCCGTCATCTGCTGCTGCACGTAGGGACGCAGCCAGGGCACCGACGTGAACTGGGCCCGGTGCGTCTCCTCGTGCAGGCACACCCAGCGCCGGAAGTCGTGCGGGTCTACCCCGAGTTCCCGCTCCACCATGACGATGTTCGGCGCCACCAGGGTCAGCCGGCCCGCGGGGGCCTCCGAGGCGGCAGGTTCCGGCGTGTCCGGGTCCGGCGGCAGGAACAGCTCGTACTGGCCGAGCACCCGCCCGGCCAGGTAGGCGAGGATCAGGCCCGCCTGCATGCCGGTGACTCGCGACCCGACGGTGCCGATCACGGATCCGGGCGGCGGCGCCGAGCCCCGCTCCCGCATCTGCTCGACCAGCGGCTCCAGCACCACCCGGAACCCGTCGACGTTGGCCCGGATCCATCCCGGCCGGTCGACGACCGCGATCCGGCCGCCGTCGCCCAGGCCGGGCAGGCGCGTAACCTCGCGGACCGGCTCCTGGACGGCGATCGCGAGCCTGCGCAGCTCGGCGACCACCTTCCTGGCCTCGCCCATGCTCACGGCAGGCCCCGGCCGCGCCCACCTGACCCCGGTTGACGTGGCTACATTCCAGTCGATCATCTGAGAGCTACTCACCCTCCCACCGTACGTTGACCGGAGGGGTAGCCGGCGACCGACGGGTACCCACGCTCAGCGGCAGCCGCAGGCCGCCAGGTCCGTGGCCAGGCCGGTCAGGTCGGCGGCCCCGGCGTTCAGGCCCGCGGCCGGCAGCTGGTCGGCCATGAACGCGAACGCCAGCAGCTGGCCGTCCCGGGCCTGGGCGATGCCGGCCAGCGAGACCACGGTCAGCAGGTTGCCGGTCTTGGCCCGCACGACGCCCCGCCCGGCCTGGCCCAGGTCCGGGAAGACGCTGCCGCCGGGCCCCAGCGTGCCGGAGAAGCCGGCCACCGGAAGGCCGGTGATCACTGGCCTGAGGTCCGGCTGGCCGGGCGCTGCGTCCAGCCGGATCAACTGCACGAGCACGTCCGGCGTGATCCGGTCCAGCGGCGACAGGCCGCTCCCGTCGACCAGCCCGATGCCGTCCCGGACGCCGAGGCCGCGGAGCACGGCCGTCTCGGCCGCGGCCGCGCCGCTGAACGAGGCGGGCCGCCCGCTGGCGATCGCGACCTGCCGGGCCAGGTTCTCCGCGATCACGTTGTTGCTCTCGGTGAGCATCTGCGCGACGATCTGGGCCAGCGGCGGAGAGGACACCGCGGCGATGGTGGCGCCGCCGCGCGGCGCGACCTGCGGGGCCGCCGGCCCGCGCACCGCGATCCCCTGACCGGTCAGGAACGAGGCGAAGGCCCGCGCGGCGTCGGCAGCCGGGGTGAACGTGCGGGGCCGGAGGTTGCCCGGGTCGTCCGCGTCCTGGGGAGCGCCGCTCGTGGTCAGCCGGCCCTGGTCGACCTCCAGCGACTCGATCGGGGTCACGTCGCCGCCGGTGACGTAGCCGCTCGACCAGCCCGGGGCCAGCAGCGGCCCAGTGAACAGCGACGTGTCGTAGCCGAGCCGGACCGCGCGGACGCCCCGGGCCCGCAGCGCGCGCGCCGTCTGGACGGCCAGCGAGGCCAGCGTCGCGGGCTGGGGGTACTGGGAGGCCGGGGGCCGCCCGGCGGCCAGCGTCGGGTCGCCGCCCCCGACCAGGATCACCGAGGACGGTGTCGGGCCGGCCACCACCCGGGTGGTGAACCGGGCCGCGGGGCCGAGCACGTGGAGCGCGGCGGTCGCCACGGCCAGCTTCGCGGTGGAGGCCGGGGCAAAGCCCGAGGTCCCCTGGCGGGAGAGCAGTACCTGGCCCGACGACAGGTCGGTGACCACCGCACCGACGTGCGAACCGAGCGCGGCCGAGCCGAGAGCGCCGGACAGCGCGGCCATAACGCCCGCGGCCGTGGCATCGTGCGTGACCGGCCCGGCCTGCGCCGCGGTGCCGCCGGCCGCGGGGTCCGGCACCGGGCTGAGTACCGGGCCTGGCTCGGCCAGCCGGTGCGCGGCCACCGTGGGCAGCCGCCACAGCGCGAGCCGCGGCGGCAGCAGGTGAGCCACAGCCACGCCGGCGGTCATCGTGAACACGCTGAGCAGGGCCAGCGATAGTAACGCGACGCGGCGAAGCCGGCGCAACCGGTCACCTCCCCTTTTAGATCCGCCAATCTCGCGCACAGGTTACGTGGGCCGCCATGGAAGGATGAAAAGGTTCACCATCTCCGGGCCGAGAGGCGGGAATCGTGGAATTCGACGTCACCATCGAGATCCCCAAGGGTCAGCGGAACAAGTACGAGATGGATCACGAGACCGGCCGGATCCGGCTGGACCGGCTGCTGTTCACCTCCACTCAATACCCGGCCGACTACGGCTTCGTCGAGAACACGCTGGCCGACGACGGCGATCCGCTGGACGCGCTGGTGCTGCTGGAGGAGCCCACGTTCCCCGGGTGCCTGATCCGGTGCCGGGCGATCGGCATGTTCCGGATGGTGGACGAGAACGGCATGGACGACAAGGTCCTGTGCGTGGCGGCGACCGACCCGCGGATGGCGCACCTGGTCGACATCGAGGACGTCTCGGAGTTCGAGTTGCTGGAGATCCACCACTTCTTCGAGGTCTACAAGCAGCTGGAGCCCGGCAAGATGGTGGAGGCCGGCAAGTGGGCGGACCGCGCGGCCGCCGAGGCCGAGATCGAGGAAAGCCGGGCCCGCCTGACCCGGTCGGAGGGTCACGATCATTGACCTGAACGCGACGCAGCGTGGCCGGACCCGCGCGGAAGGGGCGAACGTCGCTTTCTGGTCAGCGCATGCGCGACACTGAGTAATAGCGCCTGGAGCGGGCGAGGAGGTGCCAGCCGTGGGACGCACGCAGGACGTGCTCAGGCGGGCACCGCTGTTCGAGGCCCTGGACGAGGAAGACACGCAGGCGCTGCGCGCCGGGGTGACC
The DNA here is from genome assembly GCA_963795055.1 of uncultured Actinomycetota bacterium. Lineage (GTDB taxonomy): Bacteria > Actinomycetota > Actinomycetes > Streptosporangiales > Streptosporangiaceae > JASHPR01. The sequence continues at coordinate 11,467 of CAWCGJ010000044.1, read as the reverse complement.
GACGTCGAGCTGGCCCGGGGCGACCGGCTCTTCGACGAGGGCGACGCCGGGGACCGGCTGTACGTGGTGCTCGACGGCAAGATCAAGCTCACCAGGACGTCCGCGGACGGCCGGGAGAACCTGATCAGCCTGATGGGGCCGGGCGAGATGTTCGGTGAGCTGTCGCTGTTCGACCCGCGGCCCCGCACCATGGGCGCCTCGGCCGTGACCGACGTCCGCCTGGCCGCCCTGGCCCACGAGGACCTGCGGAAATGGCTCACCGGACGGCCGGACGTGGCCATGCACCTGCTCGCCGCGCTGGCCCGGCGGCTCCGGCGTACCAACGAGGTCATGTCCGACCTGGTCTTCACCGACGTGCCGGGCCGGGTCGCGAAGGCCCTGCTGGACCTGGCGGCGCGGTTCGGCACCCCGCAGGAGGAGGGGCTGCAGGTCAACCACGACCTGACCCAGGAGGAGCTGGCCCAGCTGGTCGGGGCGTCCCGGGAGACGGTCAACAAGGCCCTGGCCGACTTCGTGGCCCGCGGCTGGATCCAGCTGCACCCGAAGTCGGTGCTGCTGATCGACCCGGAACGGATGCGCAAGCGGGCCCGCTAGGGCTCAGTAACTGACCCCCGGCGGCAGCTCGCCCCGCTCGGCCAGGTACCCGAGCGTGGCGCGCACCGACCACTCGGCGAACGGCCACAGCGCGCGGTCGACGTCCACGTAGACCCGGGCCACGATGCCGGCCAGCGTGGTCTCCCCGGCGGTGAGCGCGGCCTCCACCGCGGCCAGCCGTTCCGCCCGGTGCGCGATGTAGTAGTCCAGCGTCCCGGCCGGGTCCGCGAGCATCGGCCCGTGCCCGGGCAGCAGGGCGGACAGGCCGCGCGCGTCGGTCAGCGCCCGCAGCCGGTCCAGCGAGGCCAGGTAGTCGCTGAGGTTGCCGTCGGTGCCGATCACGGTGGTGCCCCGGCCCAGCACGGTGTCCCCGGTGAGCACGGCCCCGTCCGCCTCCAGCAGCAGGCTCACCGAGTCGGCCGAGTGCCCCGGCGTCTCGATCACCCGCAGCTCGCAGCCGCCGGCGCGCACCGTGTCCCCCGGGCCCAGCCCGTCGGGGCCCAGGCGGTGCGCCGGGTCGACCGCCAGGACCGGGGCGCCGGTGAGCCCGGCCAGCCGGCCGGCGCCGCCCGAGTGGTCCGAGTGACCGTGCGTCAGGACGATCTTGTCGATGCGCTGGCCGGCCTCGGCCGCGGTCTCGCGTACCCGGCGCAGGTGGCCCTCGTCGTCCGGGCCCGGGTCCACCACGATGGCCGCCGCGGTGCCGGGCTCGGCGACCAGCCAGGTGTTGGTGCCGTCCAGCGTCATCAGCGACGGATTGGGGGCCAGAACGCACCGCGCGCGGGCCGTTCCCGACCCGTCGATCTCCGTCATCGAAGTTGCGGCGGGGAGAACCCGGCGCTGCGGCCGGGGAGGATGCGCCGCTTCCCTCCCTTCGTTTTGTCGGTGCCCGACGGTACCGTCAGAGAGTCGGCGGCGATAGCCAAGCCGCCGGCACGTAGGACCGCCGCAGGGCATGCGGTGGCAGCGCGGGGAGCCTTCTTGCGCAGTAAGGCACGGCGATGAACCGCGAACCAACAGCGCAGTCCGCCGGGACCGCGGCTGAAATCCCCCGCCTTAAGGCGGGTGGAGGATGTCAAAGGGGGTACTCCAGTTCTGCCGGGAGGGTCAGCCAGGCCGCCCCCTCGGCCACGCTGGCCTCCGGCAGCACCGGCCTGACCTGGCGCGGCGCGAGCGCGGCCGCCACGTCCGGGCAGGCCGCGAGCTCGGCCAGGGTCACCGCGGTCGGCGGCCACAGCACGATCTCCTTACGGCGCCCCATGGCGATCGCGTCGCCCGGGCGCACCCAGGCCACCGCCGCCGCCTCGCCGCCGACATCCCTGGTGCGCTGCTGGCTGGGCAGCGCGGCAGCGAAGAACCTGGCGTCGAAGCGGCGTTCCTCGATCACCGGCGTGATCCACCGGGACCAGGGCCTGAGCAGGTCGGACCGGAGCACCAGCCCGCGCCGGGCGAGCATCTCGGCCAGCGAGAGCGAGCGGTCGAGCAGCGCCCGGCGGTCCGCCTCCCAGTCCTCGCCGGTGGTGTCGGCCGCGACCGAGCCGGCGGACGGCCCGGCCAGCAGCACGCCGGATTCCTCGAAGGTCTCCCGGACCGCGGCGCAGACCAGCGCGCGCGCCAGCTCGGGGGGCGCGTCGAAGATCCGGCCCCATTCAGCGGGATCCGGCCCGGCCCAGGCCACCTGCTCGTCGGCGTCCCTGGCGTCGACCGATCCGCCCGGGAAGACGAAGGCACCGGGCGCGAACGCCATCGAGGACTTGCGGCGCAGCATGTAGACCTCGAGGCCGCCGTCGGGGCCGGCGCGCCGCAGCAGCATCACGGTGGCGGCGTCACGCGGCTGCGCCGGGGGCTGCTTGCCGGCCAGGATGTCCAGGGCCCGCTGGCCGAGCTGCGCCCCGATCCGGATCGCGTTCAGTGTTTCCTCGCTCGCCGCTAAGCCGACTGCTCGGTCATATGTCCCGGACCTCGGCGATCAGCTCGACCTCGACCGGGGCGTCCAGCGGCAGCACCGCCATCCCGACGGCGCTGCGGGCGTGCCGGCCCGCATCGCCGAACACCTCGAGCAGCAGCTCGCTCGCGCCGTTGACCACCTGGGCCTGCTGGGTGAAGGTCGGGGCGCTGGCCACGAAGCCGGTCAGCTTGACGATGCGCCGGATCGCGGAGAGCTCGCCGGTCACCGACACCACGGCGGCCAGCGCGTTCAGCGCGCAGGTCCGGGCCAGCGCGCTGGCCTCGACCACGCCGATGTCGGCCCCGACCTTGCCCGTGGCCAGCAGCTGCCCGTCGACGAGCGGCAGCTGCCCGGCCGTGTACACGTAGTCGCCGGTGCGCACGGCGGGCACGTAGGCGGCCAGCGGCGGCGACACCTTCGGCAGGGTGAGCCCGATCGCGGCCAGCCGGGCCTCGGGCGACCCGTCCTCCGGCGCGCTCACGACCGTTCGCGCTTCATGTAGGCGACGAGCTGCTCGGGATTCGGCCCCGGAACGACGGCCACGAGCTCCCACCCGTCCTCGCCCCAGTTGTCCAGGATCTGTTTTGTCGCGTGCACCAACAGCGGAACCGTCGCGTACTCCCACTTGGCCATGGCAAAACCTTAGCGGGGAGACGCCGGCGCGCGGTCGGCGTCTCCCCGATCAGGGCCTTGCGCGGGCTGGCCCGCGGCGTTGCGCGGGGCTACGTGCCCGAGTGCCGTCCGCGCCGGGCGGGCGCCTCGGCCGGCTCCACCACGGTGTCGTCGCTGTGGCCGTTTCCGTCCCCGGTCCCGGTCACGACCGTGGCGTCGTCCGGGGTGCCCAGCGCGTTGAGACCCTTGTCCCCCTCGGGCAGCTCGGGGATCACGGGTACTTCGGGGATCTCCAGCGGCGCGCCGCTCTCGATCACCTTTTCCTCCTCGTCCACGTCGTCGCCGCCGAAGTCGGCCAGCGAGCCGCCCGCGCCCGGTTCCTGCGCCGCGCTGGGGGGGGTGAACTTGTCGAAGAACCGCAGCAGCTCGACCGGCACCGGCATGACCAGCGTGCTGTTGCGCTCCGCGGCCACCTCGACCACGGTCTGCAGCAGCCGCAGCTGCAGCGCGGCCGGGTCACGGGCCATCACGTTGGCCGCCGCGGCCAGCCGCTTGGACGCCTGGTACTCGCCGTCGGCGGTGATGATCCGCGCGCGGCGCTCCCGCTCCGCCTCCGCCTGCCGCGACATCGACCGCTTCATCCCCTCGGGCAGCGACACGTCCTTGATCTCCACCCGCTCCACCCGGATGCCCCACGGGCCCTCGGTCGGCTCGTCGATGTTCCGGCGCAGCTCCCGGTTGACGCTGTCTCGCTCCGACAGCAGCTGGTCCATCTCGGACTGGCCGATGATCGAGCGCAGCGAGGTCTGCGCCTGCTGGGAGATCGCGAACATGTAGTTCTGCACGTTGATGGTCGCCTTGATCGGGTCCACCACCCGGAAGTACACCACCGCGTCGACCCGGACGCTGACGTTGTCCCGGGTGATGCCCTCCTGCGCCGGGACGGCCATCGCGATGATCTGCATGTTGACCTTCTGCATCCGGTCGCCGACCGGCCGGATAATGGTCAACCCCGGACCGCGGGTGCCCGGCAGCACCTTCCCGAACCGGAAAATGATCCCCTGCTCATACTGCTGGACGATCTTCAGCGACCGGCCTGCGGCGATAAGCCCGCCGACGACGAGTATGACCAGAATGACCACTAGAACAACCATCACCTTCACCTCTCTCCGGTCACGGTTGCGCCAGTACTTTCGTCCCAGCCTAGTGGCATTTCGGTACGCCGACACCGTTGCTGAAGTCCCGTTGCGGCCCCGAACCGCGGGTGGGTCGCGGGACGCCGGCCGGCCCGCGCCCGGGAGAGCAGAGATATCTGGTGCGTCGGCGCGGATAGCCTCCAAGGGGTGAGCACACGGGACACGGACTGGGAGGGCGTGCGGCTGCACGTCGTCACGGGAAAGGGCGGGGCCGGCAAGACGACGGTGGCCGGCGCCCTCGCGCTCGCGCTCGCGTCTGGCGGGAAGCGGGTACTGCTGATGGAGGTGGAGGGCCGCCAGGGGATCGCCCAGGTCTTCGACTGCCCGCCGCTCCCCTACGAGGAGCGCAAGATCGCTGTGGCGCCGGACAGCGACACCCAGCCCGGCGGCGACGTATACGCGCTGGTGGCCGACCCGGAGTCGGCGCTGCTGGAGTACCTGGAGATGTTCTACAACCTGCGGCACGCGGGCAAGGCGCTGACCAGGGTCGGCGTCACGGACTTCGCGACCACGATCGCGCCGGGGCTGCGGGACGTGCTGCTGACCGGGAAGGCGGCCGAGGCCGTCCGCCGTAAGAAGGGCGGCAAGCGGGTCTACGACGCCGTGGTCATGGACGCCCCGCCGACCGGCCGGATCGGCCGCTTCCTCAACGTGAGCACCGAGGTGTCCGGGCTGGCCAGGGTCGGGCCGATCCGCAACCACGCCGACACGGTGCAGCGGGTGATCCGCTCGCCCGAGACCGCCGTGCACTTCGTCAGCACGCTCGAGGAAATGCCCGTGCAGGAGGTCCTGGACGGCGTCACCGAACTGCGCGAACTGCCCGACGGCGGGATCCAGGTCGGCGGCATCATGATCAACATGGTGCGGGCGGAGGAACTGCCCCCGGCCGAGCTGCGCCGGGCGGCGGCCGGATCGGTCGACGAGCACGAGCTCGCGCTGGGCCTCAAGGCCGCGGGGCTGGACGACAGCCTGCGCCTGGCCGCCGACCTGGCCGCCGAGCTCACCGAGCACGCGGTGGCCGCCGTCGGCCAGGAAGTGCAGCGGCACCGGCTGTCCGAGCCGGGCCAGCCGTGCTACGAGCTGCCGATGATCCTCGACGGCATGGACCTGGGCGGGCTGTACCGGCTGGCCGCCGCGCTCCGCAACCAGGGGGCGGCATGAGCGAGGCGGGAAGCACAGCATGACCGGGGAGCACCGCGTGATGACCGTGCCGCCACGGCTCGACCTGGACCGGCTGATCGATGACCGGCGGACCCGGGTGATCGTCTGCTGCGGGTCCGGCGGCGTCGGCAAGACCACCACCGCCGCCGCCATCGGGCTGCGCGCGGCGGAGCGCGGCCGGCACGTCGTCGTGCTCACCGTCGACCCGGCGCGCAGGCTGGCCCAGTCCATGGGCCTGTCCTCGCTCGACAACACGCCGCGCCCGGTTCCGCTCCCCGACCGGGCGCGCGCGGCCAACGGAGAGAAGACCGAGGGCCATAACGGAGCGTCCGGGGGCAGCCTGCACGCGATGATGCTGGACATGAAGCGGACCTTCGACGAGATCGTCGAAGCCCACGCCGACCCGGACCGGGCGGCCCAGATCCTGGCCAACCCGTTCTACCAGTCGCTGTCGTCGGGGTTCTCCGGCACGCAGGAGTACATGGCCATGGAGAAGCTCGGCCAGCTGCGCCGGGCCGACGCCTGGGACCTGATCGTGGTGGACACCCCGCCGAGCCGGTCCGCGCTCGATTTCCTCGACGCCCCGCAGCGGCTGGGCCGGTTCCTGGACGGCAAGCTCATCCGGCTTCTCGTGGTCCCGGCGAAGGTCGGCGGGCGGGCCTACGTGCGGATGCTGAACACCGGCTTCGGCATGGTCACCGGGGTGCTGACCAAGGTGCTCGGCGCCCAGGTACTCAAGGACGTGCAGACGTTCGTGTCGGCCCTGGACACGATGTTCGGCGGGTTCCGGGAGCGGGCCGACTACACCTACCAGCTGCTGCGCGCGCCGGGCACGGCGTTCCTGGTGGTCGCGGCCCCCGAGCCGGACGCGCTGCGCGAGGCCTCGTACTTCGTGGAGCGCCTGGCCCAGGAGGGCATGCCGCTGGCCGGCCTGGTTCTCAACCGGGTGCACCGCTCGCCCGCGGCCCGCCTGTCGGCGGCCCGCAGCCTCGCGGCCGCGGAGACCCTGGCCGCCGACGGCCCCTCGGCCGGGCCGCACGCGCTGACCATCGCGGCGCTGCGGCTGCACGCCGAGCGGATGCAGCTCGCGGTGGCCGAGCGCCGGGTGGCCGAGCACTTCACGACCGCGCACCCGCACGTGCCGGTCGCCGAGGTGCCGGCCCAGCCCGACGACGTGCACGATCTGGCCGGGCTCGGGACCGTTGGGGACAGCTTTTCCACTGGGTGACGACGTCCCCAGACGACGTCACCATCGGATAACGACAACCGGGCAGGTTACCTACCGTAGGGGCCCGGCGATCACGACGCTGTGATCCGCTACCATCCTGATCAGCTGGCGACGAGCTCGTCGCCCGCGCGCTCGTACTGGTTGCGCGCGCTCTCGAGCAGATCGCGCCATGAGGTGACATCCGGGCGGCGGCGGAGCAGGGCCCGCCGCTCGCGCTCGGTCATGCCGCCCCATACGCCGAACTCGATCCGGTTGTCGAGCGCGTCAGCCAGGCACTCGGTCCGGACAGGACATCCCCGGCAGATGAGCTTGGCTCGATTCTGCGCGGCGCCCTGAACGAAGAGCTCGTCAGGATCAGTTCCCTTGCACGCAGCACGCGCGGTCCAGTCCGTGATCCACATGCGGTTCACTCCTCCTGATCGCCACGGCCCGTGGGGTCGTCACGCCGGATGGCGTCTCGTAGTGGTCCGGGCACGCGGCGTTACGCCGGGCCTCGGTGCGTTGGTCGCGGAAAGGTAACTTACGGAAGTCCGGCCCGTAGCGCTAGACCCCACCAGGCCCATTTCTCAAAATAGCCCGCCTGGGCTATACGCCCGGAGGTGACTAGTCACGGCCCTGTCTACCCCTTCGGCGGGCCAGCCAATCAGGCCGCTCGCAAGCGGGCGGCGCGGCGCCGGAACCCTCTCCACCAAGGGAAACAGCGCAGGATCGCGCTGTCTGGGCGTACTCATAACGACGGCAGCGTAACCTGATTGGCGTGCTGAACTCGCAACGCCGCGCCGGCGGCGGCCGCATCAGCGCGGCCGGCCTGCGCGGCCCTGTCCGTGGGGGCCGGGCTGCTCGTAGCGGCCGTGGCCGTACCGGTGGTCGGAGCGGCCGGGGTCCTCACCCGTAACGCGGCGAACACCTTCAACACGCTCAAGGTGCCTTCGCTGGGGCAGATCCCCTCGCGCTCGGAGATCTTGGACGCCGACGGCAACCTGATCGCGTACTACTACCCCAAGAACATCTACCGGGTGCCGGTCGCCTACAACCAGATCGCGCCGGTGATGCGGAACGCGATCGTCGCGATCGAGGACTCCCGGTTCTACCAGCACGGCGCGTTCGATCTGCGGGGCACCGCCCGCGCGCTCGCCAACGACCTGAGCAACAACGCCAACACGCAGGGCGGCTCCACGCTGGCGCAGGAGTACGTCAAGAACGCGCTGATCCTGACCGCGACCACCAAGCAGCAGCAGGACGACGCGTCCGAGGACACGGTGGCCAGGAAGATCCGCGAGCTGCGGATGGCCGCGGTGGTCGAGCACGAGATGACCAAGCAGCAGCTGCTGGCCGCCTACCTCAACGCCGCCTACTACGACGAGAGCGCCTACGGCATCCAGGTGGCGGCGGAGCGCTACTTCAGCACCAGCGCGGCGGGCCTGACCCTCCCGGAGGCGGCGCTGCTGGCCGGGCTGGTGCGCAATCCCACGGCCTACAACCCGGTCTACAACCCGGGTCCCGCCATCGAACGCCGCAACACCGTGCTGACCCGGATGGCCCAGGTCGGCTACATCACGCGGGCGCAGGCCGCGGCCGCGGAGAAGCTGCCGCTCGCCCTGAAGATGTCGACCCTCCCGCTGCAGAGCGGGTGCCTCAGCCAGTCCGCGGCGGCCGACGCGTTCTTCTGCGACTACGTGCTGGCGGTCATGCGGAACAACCCGGCCCTCGCCGCGGCCAAGGAGATGCTGAACACCGTCGGCGGCCTGAAGATCTACACCACCCTGGAGCCGCAGGACCAGAAGGCCGCGAACGACGCGGTCAACTGGGTCGCTCCGGCCAACTCGGGCGCCTTCAACCCCGGCGGGAACGTGGACACCGAGGTGCTGATCCAGCCGGGCACCGGCAAGATCCGCGCGATCGCGGTCGACCGGCCCTACGGCAGCGGGCCCGGCGAGACCACGGTCGACTACGCCGCCCCGACCCAGTACGACGGCGGCACGGGCGTCCAGACGGGCTCGTCGAGCAAGATCTTCACCCTGATCACGGCGCTCAAGCAGGGGGTGCCGTTCGGGTTCAGCCAGGCGATCGTCTCTCCGAGCACGATCGGCCCGTACTTCAACTGCGAGGGCCAGCCGACGGCCCCGTTCAACGTGACGAACGCCGAAGGAGCCGGGAAGGGTACCTTCACGCTGTACAACGGCACCACGCAGTCGATCAACGTGTTCTACGCCCACCTCGAGCAGAACGTCGGGCTGTGCAACGTGGTCAAGACCGCCGCCAGCATGGGCATGACCTTCGCGAACGGCAAGTCGCTACTTCGCCCGGACCGGGCGCTCGGCCAGAGCGACTCGGCGGACAACAACCCGTCGTTCACCCTCGGATCGGAACCCGTCTCGCCGATGAGCATGTCCGCGGCCTACGCCACGGTGGCCGCGCGCGGAAGGTACTGTAGCCCGATCGCGATCAACGAGATCCTGACCAGCAGCGGCGGGAGCCTGCCGGTGCAGTCCGCCGGCTGCCACCAGGCGTTCCCGGCCCAGGTCGCCGACGCGGCCAACTACATCCTGCAGGGCGTCCTGGTCTCCCCCGGCACCGCGGCCGACCGCGGCATCAACGTCCCGGCCGCGGCCAAGACTGGTACCGCCAACGGCGGCTTCTACGCTGCCTTCGCCGGGTACACTCCGCACCTGGCCGGGTACGTGTCGGTGTTCAACCCGACCGATCCAACCACCGGCGGCGCGATGGTGGGCTTCCCGCACTCGTGCTACCGGGAGGATCTCGCGTTCGGCGGGGGCGAAAGCTGCCCGGGCCAGATGTTCGGCGACAACGCGCCGGGCGCGACCTGGCAGATGACCTTCACGAACGCCGCGGTGGGCCCGGGGACCCAGTTCGTGGGCGTGCCCTTGGACAGCCCGTTCTTCTCCATGGGCAACGGGGTCAACTCGCCCAAGCCCCCGAAGAAGGGCGGCGGTGGTGGCGGTGGCGGCGGCCGTGGTCATGGCGGCGGCGGTGGCGGCGGGAACGGCAACGGGAACGGCAACGGCGGTCCGGGAGGCCCGCCCACGGCCGGTCCCGCCACCACCCCGACCGCCCCCGTGGGCGGCGCCTTGCAGTCCCCGCTGGGCGTCCTGCCGCCCGCCAGGCTCCCGTAGGCGCTGACCGGGCTCGCCGCGCTAGCCGGCCAGCGCGCGGCGGACCTCGGCGGCTACCCGCCCGCCCTCGGCCCGGCCGGCTACCCGCGGCGTAACCGCCTTCATCACCTGACCCATCGCGGACATGCCGGACGCGCCGGTCTCGCTGATCACCTCGGCGACGATCGCGGCCAGTTCGGCGTCGCTGAGCTGCGCGGGAAGGTACTCGGCCAAGACCCGGTCCTCGGCCCGCTCGGCGGCCGCCTGGTCCGTGCGCCCCGCCGCCTCGAACGCGTCGGCCGCCTCGCGACGCCGCCTGGCCTCCCGGGCCAGCAGCCGGAGCACCTCGTCGTCGCTGAGGTCACGGGCCGAGGCCCCGGCGACCTCCTCGTTAGTGACCGAGGTCAGGACCATGCGCAGCGTCCTGGTCCGCACGTCGTCGCGTGCCTTCATCGCAGCGGTGAGATCGGCGCGGAGCCGATCCTTCAGTCCAGCCATGAGGACATCCTGCCGCCTCCGGAGGCCGTTCCCGCTTCGCGCCTGTGGCGAAGCAGCGCCCGGGGCATGGCACCATGTGTGGATGCGACGACAAGCCCTCATCGGCGCCACGGCCGCGGCCGGGGCCGGCGTCTTCGGCTACGCGGCGGTCATCGAGCGCAACTGGTTCACGCTGCGCCGCTACGACGTCCCGGTGCTGGCCCCCGGCGCCAGGCCGCTGCGGCTCCTGCACATCTCCGATGCGCACCTGACCCCCGGCCGACACCGGCTGATGTCCTGGATCAGGTCGCTGGACGCGCTGCAGCCCGACCTGGTGGTCAACACGGGTGACTCGATCGCCCACCGGGATTCCGTTCTGCCGTTCCTTGAGGCCCTGGGGCCGCTGCTGGACCGGCCCGGGGTGTTCGTGTACGGGTCCAACGACCTGTACTCACCGATCCCCAAGAACCCGGCGCGCTACCTGTGGCGCGACAGCACGCTGCACCCGCGGCGCGGTGAGCCCGACCTGCCCTGGGCCGAGCTCGGCGCGAGCATGGAGGCGGCCGGCTGGCTGGACGCGAACAACAGGCGCGGCCGGATCAAGGCCGCGGACCTGGACATCGAGGTGGGCGGCGTGCACGACCCGCACATCCACCGTGACCGGTATGACGAGATCGCCCGCCCGGCCGACCCCGGGGCCGACCTGCGCCTCGGCGTGATGCACTCGCCCGAGCCCAGGGTCCTGGACAGGTTCGCCGACGACGGTTACGACCTGCTGCTGGCCGGCCATACCCACGGCGGCCAGGTCTGCCTGCCGTGGTACGGCGCGCTGGTCACCAACTGCGGTATCGACCGCGCCCGGGTGAAGGGGCTGCACCGGCATCCCGCGGACGGCTCCGACGACCCGCAGCGGCCGTGGCTGCACGTGTCCGGGGGCCTGGGCACCTCACCGTGGGCGCCGTTCCGGCTGTGCTGCCGTCCGGAAGCGTCGCTGCTGACCTTGGTCCCGCGGGACGGCTGAGCGCGCGCCACCGGGTGCCGTCCGCTAGACTTCGGGAGCGGTCGCGGGGTGTAGCGCAGCTTGGCAGCGCGCTTCGTTCGGGACGAAGAGGCCGCCGGTTCAAATCCGGCCACCCCG
>CAWCGJ010000043.1:0-169220 GCA_963795055.1 uncultured Actinomycetota bacterium | reverse complement strand
GGCGCCTGCCGCCACCTGATCGGCGACCGGCTCGACATCACCGGAGCACGATGGGGACTGGACGGCGCCGAAGCCGTCCTCACCCTGCGCGCCGTCATCGCCAACGGCCACTTCGACGACTACTGGCGCTACCACCTAGCCCGCGAACACCAGCGGCTCTACCCCGGCACAGCACAAGGCCAGTACACACTCGGAGCCTGACCCCTCACTCCAAACGAGCCGCACCCAAACGGGAATGCCTAGCTCGGCGAGTCTGGGCTCGGAGCCCGCTGGCAGGGCGGGGGGAAGGATGGCAGCTCGCCATGGCCTTAGCCACTCACCGCCAAACCGCACCTCCGTGAGCCGATGCAAGTAGCAGCCCAGTCTGTCTGGACGCCAGACATCCGCGGGAGCCTGCGCCACGGCGGCCGCGCGCACCAGATCAGCGCCAGAAAGACCCGGGTCGGACCACACTCTGCCAACGGCAGTCCGCCGCGCATCGCGTTCGGCCCAGCCCTTGAAGGCGTCCGCAGGAACGGGGTAGATGCTGCTGGAGGCGATGACCAGCCGACGGATCCGGCCTGGGACGGCCAGCGCCAGGCGCTGGGCAAGCAGACCGCCATAGGAGAATCCCAGGACATCGACGACGCCAAGTCCTAGCGCGTCGAGCAGCGCCACCAGGTCCGCAACAACCGCGTCCGGTGTGTACTGATCGCTGGAAAGCCCGGCCGTCGAGCGCCCGCATCCGCGGATGTCCGGCATAACCAGCCGATGCTTGCGGCCCAGCTGTACCAACGGTTCGCGCAGGTAGGTGTGGTCCCAGTCCGGACCACCATGGATGATCAACAGAGCGCCGTCACTGAGGCCCGACGACTGCGCGACGAACAACGCGACATGCGGGTCGGCAGACACCGTGACAACACTCTCGGTGAGCATCCCTGTCATTGTCCGCTCACACCATCCGGTGATCGACCACACCGGCAGCGGCACGGACCAGGGCCTCATCAGACACAGTGCCCGTGACGCCCCAGATTTACAAGCAGGTACTAGCTCCTGACAAGCGAGGGGTCACGTCCAACTTGAACTGGCACGGAAACGATCTTCAAGTCCGCGGCTAGTAAGACGCGGGATAGTCAAGATGCCCGGCTGTCCCGGTGACTGCCTGCTGCCAGCGTTCCTTGATCAGCCGCACCTTATCATCGAAGTCCGGGTCGTCCTGGGAGTTGGTAACCAGCGGGGCGGGCAGGTGTATCCGGTGGCCGCTGGTGAGCACGATCCGCACCGCCGCCACCGTCCGCGGACCCCGGCCACGAGGGGAACTCCCACTCCGGGTGCGGATATTGACAACCGGCACATCGGCAACCTGCTCTGAGCTGATCGTCTCGATGTTCCTGATGGCCTGCCAAGGCACGGACCTGCGCCGGTAAGCGGCGGATCTCGATCCCCCGGGCGGTCAGCCGGGTGCTGACGTGGCCGTGCCATGCGCAGACGGCAAAGCTGCCCGCCGAGTAGGCAAGCGGGAAGACGGCCAGCCACTGGCCTTTTTCATCCTGACCTTGGAGCCGCTCGGCAGTTCGCTGATCACAGACGGCGTGTCGCCTTGGGACGTAGCGAAGCCCCTGGTAAATGAAGCGATCGACCAAGATCCGCATCGTCTGCCAAGGGGCTTCCATGCTTTTCTACCCTGCCGCGCTGCCGTTGTCTGCCCAGACCCTCAGCTATGTGGCCGGGATCATCCGCCGTCACCGCCGGCAGACCGGGTCGTCCTGGCGCAAGCTCAACCCTGGCCGGCAGGCCCTGCTGGTACTGGCCTACCTGCGCAAAGGCGAGACGTTCGCCGACCTGGCCGCCGGGTTCGGCGTCGGCACCGCGACCGCCTGGCGGTACGTCCGGGAGACCGTGGCCTTGCTCGCCGCCCGGTCGCCGAAGCTGCGCCGGGCGCTGGCAGGCGCCAAAGACGCCGGGCACGCCTACCTGGTCATCGACGGCACCCTGATCCCCATCGACCGGGTGGCCGCCGACCGGCCGTTCTACTCCGGCAAGCACCGCCGCCACGGCATGAACCTGCAGGTCATCGCCACCCCCGGCGGTGACATCGTCGGGGTGTCCGGGCCGCTGCCCGGCGCCATGCACGACCTGACCGCCGCCCGGATCTGGGGCATCATCCGCGAGCTCGCTGCATCCGGCCTGGTCGTGCTGGCCGACAAGGGCTACCACGGCGCCGGCGACCCCGTGCGCACTCCCTACCGCGGACGCGGCAAGCCCGCCTCCCAGAAAGACGCCAACCGCGCCCACGCCCAGCTACGCTCGCCCGCCGAACGCGCCAACGCCCAGCTCAAGACCTGGCGCATCCTGCGCAAGCTCCGCTGCTGCCCCTGGCGCGCCGGGCAACTAGCCAAGGCCATCCACGTCCTCCAAGCCCGCGAGATCGCAGGATGTAGGGTCGGGGGCTGGCGCGGTGGCGTTATCCGGCGTCAGGTCCTGCAGCCACTTTTCCCCGGGTTTCCCCTGCGGGCCGCTTCACTGCAGTGACCATGGCCGGGCGCTCCGTTTCCAGCCCCCGCCGCTTCGAACCGTGCATGCGGTTCTCCCGCACACGGCTCACCGACGCCGTTCACCGCCGGCATTCGGCCTTTCCCGCCAGGGTTTCCCCGCCCTGGGTGCGACGACGATTCCATACAAGCTGATCAGGCCGAGATCCGCGGGTGCCGAGGTGAGCATCACCCGCCATCCGAAGGCGCGGCTGCGGCGGTGCTTCTTGCTGATGAACAGCGCGAGCCGCATCCGCGCATAGTGCCTGATCTTGCTGAGGCGCTGGGCTGAGTGCCCGTACCTGAAGTACGCAACCCAGCCGCGCAAGAACGCGTTCACGTCCTGCGCGATTGCCCCGGGCGGCAGCGGCAGCCAGCGCCGTCCGGTGAGTTCCCGGATCCGGTCACGGGCATGCCGCATGGCCCTGTCCGAAGGCCAGCGGGCCAGGAACGTCACCCGCCTGGCCCCGTTCAGCCCCTGCGAGCGCACCAGCCGGTGATGGAAGCCGAGGAAATCAAACCCCTCGCCTCCTTCCTCCAGCCGCACGATGCGGGTCTTGGCCGCCTTCGGCTCCAGGCCGAGACCGGCCAGCAGGCCAGTCAGGCGCTCAAGCGCCCGCTCGGCCTGGCTCCGGGACCAGCACATCACGATCGCGTCGTCGGCATAGCGCACCAGGACCCCGTCTCCGCCGTCCCACGCCCGGTCCAGCCGGTGCAGGTAAACATTACACAAAACGGGTGAAATCACCCCGCCTTGAGGGGTCCCGGTGTCCGGCCGGCTAACCTGCCCGTCCTCCATCACCCCTGCGCGCAACATCACGCGCAGCAGCTTCAGCACGGACCGATCGCAGACGCGTTCCTCCACCGCTCGCATCAACTGATCATGCGGAATCGCCGAAAAGCAGCTGGCGATATCCGTCTCCACCACCCACCGCCGTCCCCGCGAGCACTCATCGATGAGCACCTGCAGGGCATCGTGCGCCGACCGCCTCGGGCGGAACCCGAAACTGACCGGCAGGAAACCGGCCTCGAAGACCGGCTCGAGCACGATCTTCGCTGCGGCCTGCACGATCCGGTCGCGGACCGAGGGAATCGACAGCGGCCTCTGCTCGCCCGCAGGCGCACCCGGCTTAGGTATGAACACCCGCCGGGCAGGCAGCGGACGGTAGCGGCCCTCCCTCAGCTCGCTGGCCAGCTCGCCGAGCAGCCGGGTGGCCCCGTACTCCTCGACCTGGGCCAGGGTGACCTTGTCGATGCCCGGCGCGCCGTTGTTCTGGCGCACCATGACCCACGCGCGCCACAAGATGTCCCTGCGGAAGACCTTGTCGAACAGCGCATGGAACCGACGTCCGGGATCGGCCTTGGCCGCCCGGTACAGCGCATGCTGCAAGGCACGGACCGGATCCCCGGAAACCGCCGGGGATCCCTTCGCGGCGGGACTAGCCGAAACGGCACTCACCGGACCCCTCCCGACAACACTGCGCACCGACGAAGCAGCGGCCCTTCCCTCACCGCAGGTTGTGTTGTCCTGCGGCTCCACCGGTACTACGGCCGCCTCCGACGCCCACCCGGCCAGCCATCCACTTCCCGGGGTCACCGGTTATAGGACGCCACGCTCCGGCAGCACAAACCCGCAGGCCACCGGGCCGGGGAGGGCCTCCCCAGTTCCCGCCGCCACCCTCGATACGTTCCGCGCCCCATACGCCGGGGA
This sequence comes from uncultured Actinomycetota bacterium, assembly GCA_963795055.1. Lineage (GTDB taxonomy): Bacteria > Actinomycetota > Actinomycetes > Streptosporangiales > Streptosporangiaceae > JASHPR01. The sequence goes on along the minus strand of CAWCGJ010000043.1, from coordinate 164,999 downwards.
GTTCCTCACGGCTGCTTCCAGGCTCTCCGCCGCTTCCATGGCCTTCGCCCCGATTTCGAGAGGCTCGGCACTCCCTTGCCCGCCCAACCAGGCGGCTGAGTAACGACGCCGCAGGCTTCGCGTCATGCTACGGACCGCATCGTCGCTCCCCCCTCAGGGGCTTCTGACGCTGGGCTCCGACCCGGCCCGTTTCCAGACCGAGCCGCCAGCCTGCTACCGGGCCTCCTGGCAGCTACCCGGACCGGACTTCCACCGGCAGGCGACGACGAGCTTACGAACAGCAAGATCCGCTGCTACGTCACAGCGTCACCTCCTGCCCTGCTGGGCGCACGAAAAAGGCTCACTGCAATGCGGGCATGTGGAGGCCTACCGCGAATAGGGCCGCGGCAAGGACCAGCGCAAGGCACCCCAAGGTCAGTGGCCGGGTGCGGTAGCCGCGGCCGAGCCGGAACTCGACGTCCTCCACTATCCAATTGTCTCACGATACGGACACCGCAGAGGACATCCCGTCCCGCGCTGGCGGACCCCGCTCTGGGCACTGGTCGGCGCCTACCGGGTGGTGGCTGCCAATCTTCGTAGCTGGTGATCAAGCTTCGTGCACTCCACGTGCACCACCGAACGGCGAATGACGGGTCACAGACGGGCACCAGGAGTCAGTCTGAGATGTCGGTTGTTAACGACCACTAGCGGCTTTGCGCAGGTCAGCGGGCCAGTGCGAGGGTTGCAATGTTGTGGTCAGGGGCGGGGTCGAACCGCCGACCTTCCGCTTTTCAGTCTGGTGCGTGCCTCTGGATTGTTGGTCAAATCTAGTACCACACAGCCAGCAAATCGAGCATCAGCGCCGGGCCAATTAGAAAAGAATCGTATTCCGGATTTTCTGGCCGCTTCCGTTCAGGCGCCCGGGAGTTATTAGGAAGACGGGAAGGAGTAGTCAGCTCCGCAACGCCTGATGGTTCAGGGCCTCAAGTCGGTGGCGGCCCGCCCCGAGCCGTCCATGTAGAACGGCGTGGAGTCATGCTCGTGGGTGATCTGCCAGCCCGCGGGCGTCCGGCGAAGTCCGACGGTGGACCGGAACCACAGGTCCACCTGCTCGCCGTCAGTCTTCGTGCCCGTCATGTGGGTGAGGCCATAGCAGAAGGCGACGTCGTCACCCGCCTCGATGAACGGCTCGCCGATGTCGTAGCCGATCGGGCCGTCCCAGGTCTGGAACCAGCCCTCGATCCCGGCCAGGTCGCGAACCTCATCTCCGGCGTAACGCAGCGGCGGGGCCAGGCCGAAGCTGACGACCTCGGACGCGTAATGGGCCACCGCGCGACGCGCATCTCTGGCGGTGATCGCGGCGGCGCGGTCGTTCAGCAGCGCCCGGAGCTGCTCCCGGGCGGTCGTCTCGGTCTCTGCAGTCATGAGCCTGGCCTCCTCGGCACATACGATCTAACGCCTGTCATGTCATAGACGCAGCGGCACCCAGCGACTCATCGGCACCGGCAGATCGGCTGAGGTTCTATCCGACAATTACGGATCAATCTTGACGGCTGGGACGTCCCCCCGGGCTAACACAGCTCGAAGTCCCAGAAGATCAGCATCGGGTCGCCGTTGTAGGCGGCGTAAGCCGCAGCCGGGTACCAGGCGCGCAATGTCCAGATGTCTGACGGATGCTCAGGCAGCACCCGCTCGGGTGGCGGCGCGTCGGCCGGGTCCCGGCGCGGGACGCGCAGCTCTTCGCAGTGGCGGACCTCGAAGCCGACCGGCAGCGCGGCGGTGAGGTACTCGCTGGTCATCCGGCTGTGGTGCGGCATGTAGCCGTAGCTGCCGTCGGGCATCGCTTGGACCATCGGATAGTCCATCCGTGAGTCGGCGATCACCAGGTGCCCGCCCGGCCGCAGCACCCGCGCGAATTCGGCCAGCACCGGGGCCAGCTCGGGTACATGGGTGAGCGCCAGCGAGATCGTCACGAGATCGACCCCTTGGTCCGCGACCGGCAGCGCCCGCAGGTCACCCTGGCAAAAGTCCGCGCCGGGAACCTTGGCCTTGGCGACGGCGAGCATCTTCGCCGAGCCGTCCACGCCGATCACCGAGTGGCCCTTGGCGGCCAGGTAGGCCGCGTGGCGGCCGCTGCCGCAGGCAGCGTCGAGGGCCGGCCCGATCGGCAGGCGGTCGATGATCGGCCGGATGATCGGCTCCTCAAGGTCAATCAGGTCATTCGGCCCGTCGTAGTACTCGGCCCAGACGTCGTAGCCCTCGGTCGCCGTGATCGGGCGGACCGTGGCGCCGTCGCCGAACTCGCTGGCGCAGTCGAGCATCGCGCGGATCTCGGCGATCCTGGCCTCGGTGAACTCGCGGTCGTACTCGCCGTTGTAGGCGCGAAGGAGAGCGACGCCTTGCAGGCCGAGCAGGTAAGCCAGGGGGTGCTGGTAGATCACCAGTCGATGCTAAGAACCGCCGCACCGGGCGGGCTACTGGATATCGGGACGGACGACGAGGATCGAGTCGGTAATAGGCGGCAACTCTCGGTTGCTCTGATGCCCCGCCCGAAGCCACCTACGTGTGACTACGCAGGTATCTACGACGGTCCTTGGGACCTGGCAAGGAAGCGGTCCAGTATGCCCATGGGTGACGAAGTGGGGTTGCCCCGCTTTGAAGCCGAAGCCAGTCCGGAGAGGTCAGGTAGTGCGGCCTGGCGGGCATTGCGCGAGCGTAGCCGTTTCGTTCGATCGAAGGGCAAGCCACGGGCACCGGTGGTTATTCGCGGGCAATGAACGTGCCCGCTGACCTAGGTATCGCCTGCACGGGACGTGGCAGTGGCAGCCCGACCCGTAAGCTCAGTTCACCGGGTCAGAGCAGGGCGTCTCCTTGATCGGTGGCCACCCGGCCCCACACATTCATCGACCGCACCGGTGATTCCGGCGCTCCCGCAGAGTCCTCACAGTTATCAGCTCACACGAACACGGGGGTTTACATGCTCCGCGACGTCGCCACCGGCGATGCTCTCTGGTCGGCCGCACATACTGAGCGCGCTGCCCTCGCCGAGGATCTCACCGACCTCACCGACGCCCAGTGGGCGCAGCCGTCGCTATGTGGGCGCTGGGTCATCGAAGAGGTCGTCGCTCACCTCACTGCGGCGGCGAGTATCGGCCCGCTGCGCTGGTTTACCAGCGTCCTGGGCGCACGGTTCGACTTCGACCTGCACAACGACCGGCGTCTGGCCGAGCACCGTGGCGCAACGCCCGCCGAGACCCTCGATCGGTTTCGCCGTGTCATTACCAGCACCACGTCGGCACCCGGGCCCACCGCTGCGTGGCTGGGCGAGGTCATCGTGCATGCTCAGGACATCCGTCGCCCCCTCGGCCTGCTGCACACGCCTCCGGCGGAGGCTGTCACCGCGGTCGCTAGCTTCTACGCCCGCCGAAACTTCACTGTGACCAGCCGGAGCACGATCGAGGCGCTGCGCATTGAGGCGACCGACGGTCCCTTCGCCACCGGCACTGGCCCCCTGGTGCGCGGTACGACCCTTGCGTTGACGATGGCGATGGCGGGACGCCGCGCCTATTGCGATGACCTCACCGGCCCCGGCGTCCCCACCGTGCGCGCGAGATGCTCTCCCACCTGAACGGGGACCTTCACATGTCCCATGCCCTGATCGCGGAGCTACACCGAGACGGCCAGAGACGCCAGAGGTTCGCCTCCTAAGCTGCTGGTGGTCCGCAGGAACAGCTATCGCATGAGACAACCAGGAAGCGCGTGGATCATGGCCAACCGGCATTTCGGGAAAATCGCCGACGTCTGGAAGCATGCCGCGCTGGCCGAGGTGCTGGAGCGAGAACCTCCAGGCTGGTACGCGGAGACTCACGCGGGCTCAGGCGCGTACGCAGTCGTGCGCGATCGGGAGCGAGAGTTCGGCATTCTGCGCTTCCTGGAGGTCGCTCCGCGCTTCGCCGTGCTGGCCCGGTCACCGTACCGCGCGATCGCCGCTTCCTACGTCGAGGGCGACCGCGGCTTGTATCCGGGCTCTGCCTTGCTGGCGATGACCGTGCTTGGCGACGCCAGCTCGTACCTGCTGTGTGACCTCGACCGGGAGAGCATCGCCGACCTTCGCCGCTGGTCACGCGAACTCGGCCTGCACAGCTGCGAAGTGGCCGAGACCGATGGCATGGCGGCCGTGGCAGCATGGCTGGACGGCGAAGCTCGCGGGCCCGGGCTGGTGCACATCGACCCGTTCGATCCAGATGCCCGGGGCCCGGGCGGGTACTCCGCGCTCGAACTCGCCGCCCGCGTCGCCGACAGCGGCGTCCGGCTCGTGTACTGGTATGGCTACGACGAGCCCGGCGAGCAGGCCTGGGCACACAAGAAGCTGACCACCCTCACCAGGACACCGCTGTGGTGCGGCGATGTGCTGGTGACCGGCGCCAGCAACGCTCCAGGTGATCTTGGCCGCGCCACGACACCTGGCACAGGCTTCGGCGTCATCCTGGCCAACCTGCAGCCGGGCACAACCGGTGCCTGTGCAGCATTGGGCCACGCCCTCTCCGACGCATACGCCGACGCCATATTTCCGGACGGAAGCCCGGGGAACCTTACCTTCACGAGCAGCACGAGCGGCACGGGGCGGTGAACAGATCTAGGACCCAGGCTGCCAGGCACGGCTAGCCGACGGGCGCGAGGTCGTGGTGAGGATCCGCCCCGCCGCGCCGCGGATCGCTGCGTGCACCGAGGTGCAGCGCCGACTCTTCGATTCCCGGATATCCCTGTCCGCAGCCGCTGGCTGGCCCGCAGGCCGATGCCCCCTCTTGACTTTGCACCGTAAAGCAGGATCTACTTTATGACATAAAGTTGATCGAGGAGCCACCATGACCACCGACGGGCTCGACCCGCTGATCCACGTCCCGACCCGGCTGAAGATCGTGGCGACGCTGGCGGCACTGCCCGACGGCGACACGCTCTCCTTCACCCGGCTGCAGAACATGATCGGGCTCACACCGGGCAGCCTGATAACCCGCCTGCGTGAGCTGGACCACGCCGGATACGTGCGGACGCGGAAGGCCGGCGGCGATAGAGCACAGAGCACCGTCGCCCTCACCCGCGACGGCCGCGCCGCGCTGGATCGCTACACCGCGGTGCTGCAGCGGCTGTCCCCGGTGGCCAGGGAGGACCGCCAGGTACCGGCACCGTACGTGCGCGTGGGCGATGCCGACCGGGACGCGGCCGCCGCTGCCCTGAGTGAGCACTTCGCGCAAGGCAGGCTGACACTCGATGAACTCGACGCGCGACTTGACGCCACGTTGACGGCCACCACGCACGGCGAGCTATCCCAGGCTGCCTGGGATCTGCCGGACCTGACGGTGCTCTCGGCCCGGGTGAGCTTCCCCCGGGGAAAGCGGGCAAGACCAAGGCACAAGCCCGGCCCAGCCCCAGGCCAAGGAGCATGGCCGCACCATCGCGGCCGGACCTGAGGCGGGTCATCATAGGCCGGGGCTCCCCACCAGCGTCCGGGCCCGCAAACGCGCCGGGCCCAGACGCCACGACGCCGGGCACCGTTTCATGGCCCGACCTAGGCAACTCGCTGTCCGTCGAGGGTCAGCCTTTGATGTCGCTCCTGGTAGCCGGCCGTCCCGGCATGACCGCTACCTGACCGGCCGAAGAAGTAGGCGGGGGCCTGGCCGAAGGAGGCCGGAAAGTCCGCGATGTAGAGATACTGAACGAGTACGTGGCATCCGGCCAGAGCGGCGAGATCACCGACCTGTGACGACAAGGCATTGTGCGGTAGCTTCAGCACCACGACACGGGCGCCCGCGAGGCCGAACCTGACGAGTTCTCCCACATCTACGGCGAGATCCTCGAGCATGAATGGCCGGGTCAGGTCATATTGATAGCTGCCTCGCCACGGCGGATCGAGATTGACGATCGAGAACCTTCGATCCTTACTGACGGCGGAGGCCAGCGTCGCGGGCCCATCGGCCAGACGATATTCGACGACCCCGGCCAAGCCGGCGAGCGCCATGTTGTGCACCGCGACATCGACCGTCGTGCGATCGTTGTCGACCGCTTGGACGCGGCAGCCCGCTTTCGCGTACGAGTACGCCATCTGGCCAACGCCGGCGAATAGGTCGAGCACGCTCCGGTCTTCTTCTTGATGACCGCCATCAAGACGCGATAGGACCTCGAGGGCAGTGCGGGCGATCTCCTGGGCACAGGCGTGCGGAGTCGTCTCCCGCAGGGCACGTTGCGTCATCCGGTACCCCGACAGGAGTGCCTCGTTGACTGGCAGGCCGAACAGATAGCGCAGGTAACCGGGAGAGCCGAACTTTGCCCCCATGGCGCGGCAATAGGCGAGGACCGCGTCCGCGTGGTCGCCCGACAAGATGACGTCCCGGCCGACCTCATCAGGGATCGGGCCGAACGGCAGCATGAGATCCTGCCGCGTGTCGTCAGGAAGTGACCCTGTCATGGCAACGCTGACGCTTCCCGGCCTGGGGCGGTCGAAATGGGGATGCACGGCGGAGTCGGCCAGGCTTGGCGGCGCCGGGCCGACGGGTCACCATGCCTGTCCAACAGCCTCTCAGTCAGTGAGGCTAGCTGGTCACCCCGACGAGGAACAGCCACGCGTTGACCACGCCGCCCAGCAGGCTCGCCATCGCAGCGGGGATCAGCCAGTACAAGCCGCCACCGGCCTTCAGCAGGAAGGTCAGCCCGGCGACGCCAACGAGCACCGCGGTGACCGTGTTGGGCGAGAACTTTTCGATGTAGTGGGCCACGCCCCGGTCGGAACTGTGACCGGCCCGCCGGTTCAGGATGAACAGGGCCGTGCCCGAGACTGCGGCCACCGCCAGCAGCTCCCCGCCCAGGGCCGCAGGTGGCTGAGCAGCCACCAGCAAGACCGCGGTGATCACGGAGGTCATGAACAGCACCAGGGTCTGAGCCGCGCGGGAGCGGAGGCTGAGCGATGCGGCCAGTGCGCCGCTATTCACCGAGACCGCGACGAACAGCAGGCCGGTCAGCGCACCGGCAACAGCAGCGAGGGCCTCACCGAAGCTGAGCCACATCGCAGTCGCGTACCCCACCGGACGGCCTCCCAGATCTTGGGCTGGACAGACGAGCCGATTCAATCAGTGACTTGCCGCCGGGCGCAGGAAGCCCTGATCGTCAGCGGACAGGAGTGCCCGAGGCCATGGCATCTGCTGGCCCGGGCATCCTGCACCGGTACGGCCATCTCAGGTGGTGGATGCAGCGGCTAGCTGATGGCCGACGGTGGGTTGTCATCGGGGGCGGCGGCCAGGAGCTGGCGGGCCGGGGCTTCCTCGGAGGGGGGGACCAGCACGCGAACACCTTGTAGCTGCAGCTGCGGCTCCAGTCCCCCGGCATCGTCCGCCGACACGACGGCTCGCAAGCCGTTACTGCGCAGCATGCCGACGAGCAGCTCCGCCTCGATGCGGCTGGCAGCGACCGCCACGGGCACGGTGGCGGTCTCGCGGGCAGCTTCCCTGCCCGGGTCGTCTGAGCGCCTGCGTTTCACGTCTCAACTCCTCTGCTCCGGTGCCTGCCCTAGGCCGCTACTGGCATCATGGTCGCAGGATCCATGGAACACGACCGGTACGACTGAGCCCGGGAAGAGGGTGGGCTTGGAAAGCGAGATCGCTAGCCCTCCGGGGAATGTCGAATCCGGCTCCGACGGCTTTCGTGGCACACCGCCGGCGGTTGCGACCCGGCCCCGGCGCTTTTGGTGGCTGGTAACGGTGCTAGCCGTATGCGCCTCGCTCATCCTCGGCGGAAGCGTCGAGCATGCCGTCGATCAGAGGAACGCGGCGCGGAGTCTCTACCAGATGCAGGTGCTCACCACGGCCTCGCGGTTCTTCAATGAGGAACAACGCCAGATCGCCCTGCCCGTGGCCCAGCGCAGTGCGTCCGCGTTCGGTGATCTCGCGGAATCCGTTGGCGCCGACATGGGCGTCAACAGGTCGGGCATGCTGCTGGTGAGCCTGGGGCCGGGCAGCGCCGCCCAGCCTGCGCAGATCGCCTTTTCCGCGACCGTGGCGTCGCCTTACGCGTCCACCACCCTCGCCGTGTGGTACATCCGCGTAACCAACCACGGCGGGATAGCTGACAATGAGGGTGCGTGCGTGTTGTGGAGCACCCTGCTGGGCCCGGGACGCGCGACGACCCCGCTGGACCTCGGGGGAGGGGAAGAGTTGCAGCCTTGCTCTCCCCGATGGTGGTCTCCTGGCCCGGTGGACGCGACGCAGCCGCGGCTGGGCGAGGCCGGCATCCCGCGATCACCGGGGTAGCGCGTGATGATCAGCCCGATGCCGCCAGATCGGCGCTAGCGGAGCACGAACCCCGGGCCGAGCGGGTCGGCGGGATCAAGAACGAACCGGTGTTCCCCCGTCCGGTACGCCATGCCCTCGACCTCGGGGATCACGGCGGCGCGGTCTCCGTGACCGAGTCGCTCCACGGCACGAGCGCGAAAGCTGGTCCCGATGATGGACTCGTGCCGGAATTCGTCGCCGATCCCGAGCCGTCCCTCGGCCACCAGTTCCGCAATCCGGGCGCACGTGCCTGATCCGCAGGGAGAACGGTCAACCTCTCCGTCAGCGAAAACGGTCACGTTCCTTTGACGGAGGCAGCCCCTTTGTTCCCCGAGGTCGTCGTAGAAGATGGTTCCGTAAAGGCCCGAAAGCCGGGCGTCGTCGGGGTGCGCGGCCAGCCCGGCGTCGTCAATGTGGCGTTTGATCTCGCGACCGAGGGCAATGAGCGCGTTCAGCTGATCGCTGGCGACGGCCAGGCCCAGAGCGTCCGCGGCCACCGTGGCGTAGATCGCCCCTCCGTAAGTCAGGGTGATGGGCACGGTCCCGCGTGAGGTGGCGACGGCGACACCGCGCGCGATGACAAACGACGGGATATTCCGGAAGGCCACCGACCGCACCACGCCTTGCGCGCATTGCACGCGCGCGACGACGCGCCCCGACGGAACGTCCACGGTGACGTTGGTGCTTCCGTTGGGGTTGGCCGGCACAAGCCCGCTTTCCACGGCCCAGACGCCCAACGCGATCGTGCCGTGCCCGCAGGCGGTGGAATAACCATCCTTGTGCCAGAACAGCACGCCAAGGTCCGCCTCGCCGTCGTCGGGCTGGACCTGGAAGCATCCGTACATGTCCGCGTGGCCGCGCGGCTCGTGGCAGAGCAGCCTGCGGATCGCGTCAAGGCCAGCATGACGCTGGGCGCTGATGCGGCGCTCGGCCACCGTATCGCCGGACAGCGCGGGGATGGCGGACGTCACGATGCGGAAGGGCTCGCCCGCGGTGTGGTAGTCAACGCAGGTGGTGAGCTCCGGCGGGTCGCCGGCCGGGGGAAGAGCGTCCATCGCGTGCGATGGTAGCCACTGGACGCCAGACCACCGACCCGAGGAGTTAGCCGTGCTTGAAATGCGCCCCGCCTGCGAGCGCTGCGACAGGGCCCTTCCCCGGGACGGCGACGCTCGCATCTGCAGCTACGAATGCACCTTCTGCCCGGCCTGCAGCGAGCAGATGAGCAGCCGCTGCCCCAACTGCGGCGGGGAGCTACTCCCCCGGCCCCGCCGGGTCCTCACCGGCCCAACCGCCGACTGAACCGCGGGCGCCAGATAGTTTGCCGCTTATCTGGGTATCTGTGGCCGTCTGGACCAGCCCGCATCGAGGACAAAGGGCCTGGCGCCTTATTCTGGCGGTCACGCCGGCCGAGGCTGGCGTGGCGTAAGGGAATCAATCCCGGGTCATCTGGCGTCCTGCCTGCGGCCGCTGGCGTGTCGCCGACGGCGGCGAGCGTAGCCTGCCGGCCGAGATGGGGGTGAGTGTGGGGTTCGCAACGGTGATCACCTGGTCCGCCACCGCCCTCTTGGGCCTCTACATGTTCGCGGTATGGCTCATCGAGAACGACCTCACCAGCCGGGGTGCCATACCCAGCAGGCTGCCCGTGCCGGTCATATTCGGCCACCTGATCCTGGCGGTGAGCGGGCTGGCGGTGTGGGTGGCGTTCCTGATCCTCGACCGGAAGACGCTGGCCTGGACGGCGGTCGGCATACTCGTAGCCATCGCCCTGCTCGGTGCGACGATGTTCGCGCGATGGATTCCCGTGTACCGGGGCCCAGCCCCGCCGCAGCGGTTCCCCGGGGATGTGCCGCCGATCCGCCCGGAGGGCAACTTCCCGGTCGCGGTCGTCGCCGGCCACGGGATGCTCGCGGTCTCGACCCTGATCCTGGCCTTGCTCACCACTCTCGGCTAGCGCCCTGGCGTACGCTCACGGCCAGCACCTGGCCGCCCGGTAGCTACGTCAGGGCGCCCAGCAGATCCCGGCAGGCCTGTTCGCAGCGCCGGCAGGCCTCGGCGCAGACCCGGCAGTGCGCGTGGTGCGGGGCATGCCGCTCGCACTCGTCGCCGCAGCTGCGGCAGATGGCCACGCAGGCCTCCAGCAGCGGCCTGACGACGCCGGGGTCGTACTCCGCCAGGCGGCTGATGACCGCGACGGTGGCGGTGCAGACATCGGTGCAGTCCAGGCACAGCCGGATGCACCGGACCATCTCGGCCAGGTCCGGCTCGCTCAGGTCCGCGTCGGTGTCGGCGGTACAGGCCTGAGCGCAGTCGCTCAGCGCGTCGATGGCGGCGGCCAGCAGGTCCGCGTCAACGTTCAGGGCCCGTGGGTAGGTGTCCAGCATCGGCCTGGCGTAGCTCATGGCTCCTCCGTGGGGCGGTGCGGCAACGGTGCCTGGCTACGAGTATCCCGCGCGCGCTACCGGCGGGGCAGGCGGGTGACGCCGTGCGTGTCCCCCAAACGGGGGGCATGACACCCGGCGCTCGCCCGGCCGGAACGCGGTGATCCGCGCCCGGATCCGCGCCCGCGCGCGAGCGAACCCGGCCCACGTGCCGTCCCGTTCGGTAAAGAACGACCGGCCGGCAGGCATAGGCGAGCTACAGAAAAGTAAAAGTAAGGGTTGACGGAGTTTGTCCGCGCGCTGCACGATGTGAGCGCTGCGCGGTAGCAGCTTGAGCAGTCCCCGACGGGCACGACGAGGTCCCGTACCGGCTCTCTCCGGCGCGGGCACGATGGCGCCCCGCACCGGACCCCCCGGGTGCGGGGACGGCGCGTTTGGCGTCCGCCACCCCTGGGGGTCGGGAACGACCGCAAATGGTGGAGCTCAATGCCAAGTCTCGTACGTAGATCACTCGCATTCGTCTCGCTGTTGTCACTGCCGGTCGCGCTTGTCGCCCTCTCCGGAGGAGCGGCGTCAGCGCGGGTGGCCGCGCCAGCCAGCACCGTCACGTCATCCAGCCTTGGGGTGTTTAAGCCAACTTTCGCGGGCCCGGCCGCCACCGGCTGCACCGGGCCACCGACCTGCTCGCTGCTCACCGGCCCGGTCAACACACCGTCCACCGCGGCGGTCGCGAGTGGCCACGCGGCGGCCGCTGCGCTGGGGAATACGGACCACGCTAAGACCATGGAACTGCCGGATCTCCGGCCGCTCCATGTCACCGCGGCGCAAAGGCGCCGACTCGACGCCAACAGCCCCTCCCAGCCGCTGCCGTCGGTCAGTTGCGCGCCACTGGGCCGGGGCTGTGACAACATCAGCACGTTTGCGGGTGGCGCTACCGGCGTGAAGGGCCTGAACGCGGTCGACAGCGCCTCGCTGCCCACTAACCCTCTCGGCGACATCGAGCCCGCGGACCAGGGCCTGTGCGCCGGCAACGGGTTCGTGGTCGAGACCAACAACATTGGCGAGATCCTGGTCTTCAACACCGCCTTGAAGCGCCTGTCCGCGCCGATCCCGTTCGACACGCTCATGGGGCTCACCGGCCTGGGGTACAGCAGCGGCGGGGATCCCTCCTGCGTGTATGACCCGTCCAACGGCGGGCACTTCTTCTTCACCGAGATCGTCTCGTCCACCAGCGAGGCGAACGGCGGAACCTTCGCCGGCTGCTTCGCGGGCGTGGCCAACACATGCAACGAGGGCATCGCGGTAACCGACGGAAACAACCCGTTCGGCCCCTACCACGTGTACTTCTCCAACGCCGACTACAACCCGGCCGAGCCGGGCTACCCCTCCCTGCTCAACGACTTCGCGAAGATCTCGGTGACCCGGGACGCGTTCCTGATGTTCTACGACGAGTTCCCGCTGCTCCCGTCGACGTTGCCGGGCTTCGGCGGCGGTTTCTTCAACGGGGCGCAGGAGTTCGCGTTCGGGAAGAACGCGCTGGAGCAGGGCCTGCCCACCACGCTGGCCAACGGGCAGCCGAACCCCGCGGTCACGGTGGCGAGGGTGAACATGGGGCTGATCAAGACCCCGGACGGGACCTGCGCCCGTGACAACGTGCTGCACGAGGGCGGCATCACCTGCTGGGTCGCGGTGATCCCGGCGCAACCGGTGGGGGCCCAGTTCGACAATGCCCATGGTGGCACCGGGTTCATGGTGGGCTCGCTGGACTTCTACGGGTTCGCGGCGGTCTCGCCGACTTCCGGTGACAACCGGATCGCGGCGTGGGCCTGGACCGGGCTGTCCGCGCTCAACAGCAATGGCTGCGCCAGCTGTAGGGCGAACATCCGGTTCACCGGCCAGCTCTTCCGCGGCGTGAATCGCTACTACGATCCCGAACTGACATCGAACGGTTTCCAGGCCTCCGTCGGCGCGCAGAGGAACGGCCCGATACCGCTGGGTGACGAGTGCGGGACAGCCGGCCTGAGCGTGTTCGCCTCCTGCCCGGAGGGCGGGATCCAAACCAACGGCGACTTCCTGACGCAGGTCTCGCAGGCGCAAGGCCAGCTCTGGGCAGCCACCGCCACCCAGATCGCGCAGACATACACCAGGGCCAACGCGGAGATCCACCAGGGCGCGGTGTACTGGGTGCTCGGCACCAACTCGTTCGACAGGACGGGTAAGTTCACCCTGACCAGCCAGGGGTACGTCACCGCGAAACACGAAGACCTGTCCATGCCGGCCATGGCCGCCACCCCCACCAGCGGCGGCAAGGCGATCATGCTGTTCACACTGTCCGGCAACGGCGGGCCGACCGGGGCCGACCACGGCGGCTTCTTCCCGAGCACCGCCTTCGGCCGGCTGACCAGCACCTCTGGCGGCCTACTCAGCTCCAGGATCAACATCGCGGACGCTGGGAAGTCCCCCCAGGACGGCTTCAGCGAGTACCAGGGCTATCCGGGCCCGACGCGCCCCCGCTGGGGCGACTACAGCTGGGGATTCTTCCTGCCGGGGACCGGCGGGCGGATCTACTTTGCTACCAACTACATCCAGTACCCGAACTGCACCGGATCGGCGTTCACCCTGACGATCGGAACCTGCGGCGGAACCAGGGACGGCTTCGCCAACTGGGGCACCTCGGTCAACTACGTGGTGCCCTAGGAACCTAGAACCCTAGAAATCATGGACGGCGGCCGCCGGCCGGGCTCACCCCGGTCGGCGGCCGCCGTTTCCGGACCGTTTGCCGCAAGACCCAGACTCTGCCTCCAGCACGGCTTCGGCCGACCGACAGCGACCGCCCGGAAGTAAAGAGCGGCCTTCCGGCCGGTAAAAGTGAGGGTTGACGGGACTTATCCGCACGCTGCAGCATATGAGCGCTACGCGGTAGCAGCTTGAGCAGTCCCCGACGGGCACGACGAGGTCCCGTACCGGCTCTCCGGCGCGGGCACGAATGCGTCCGCACCGAACCCCCGGGTGCGGGTTAGGCGCGTCTGGCGCCCGCACCCCCGGGGGTCGGGAACGACCGCAATGGTGGAGCTCAATGCCAAGTCTCGTACGTAGATCGCTCGCAATCCTGTCCATGCTGGCGCTGCCGATCACGCTTGTCGTCCTCTCCGGAGGAGCGGCGTCAGCGGCCAAGACCATCAGCACCGTCAAGGCGACCAGCCACGTTAAGTCGACCAGCCTGGGCACGGTCTCGCCGACCTTTACCGGGCCAGCCGCCACCGGCTGCAACTCGCCCGGCTGCGACCTGCTCACCGGCCCGTTCCGGACACCGTCCACGGCGGGCCTGCCCGCTTCGTCGCCTGCGGCGGCGGCCGCCGCGAAGAACGCGGCGACCGCGAAGAAGCTAGCCGCAGCCGCGGCCGCGACGGACGGGCCGCACGCCATGCCGGATCCGGTCTTCAAGAAAGATCCCGCTGATCCCACGCCGCCCTCGGTCAGCTGCCAGCCGCTGGGTCCGGGCTGCGATCCCATCAGCATGTCGGCCGGCGGCGCGAAGGGCGTGAAAGGTCTGAACGCGGTCGACAGCGGCACGCTGAGCACCAACACTCTCGTCCCGCCGGACATTGAACCCGCCGACCAGGGCCTGTGCGCCGGTAACGGGTACGTGGTCGAGGACAACAACATCGGCGAGATCCTGGTGTTCAACCAGCGCCTGCAGCGCAAGTCAGCGCCGATACCGCTCGACACTCTCATGGGACTGACCGGCCTGGGATACAGCAGCGGCGGAGACATCTCCTGCCTCTACGACGCCAACAACGGCGGGCACTGGTTCTACACCGAGATCGTCTCAACCAACTCCGAAGACAGCGGCGGACCCTTTGCCGGGTGTTTCTCCGGCACAGTGGCCAATGACTGCCTGGAAGGCGTAGCGGTGACGGTGGGCTCGAACCCGTTCGGCCCCTACAACGTCTACTTCGTCAACGCCAACTACAACCCAAAGGAGCCCGGCTACCCCTACCTGTTCAACGACTTCGCGAAGATCTCGACCACTCAGGACGCCTTCCTGTTGTTCTACGACGAGTTCCCGGATAACGGGTCGTTCCCTGGCATCGGCGGCGGCTTCTTCAACGGGTCGCAGGAGTTTGCGTTCGACAAGAACGCGCTCGAACAGGGCTTGCCCGTCACCAAGTCCAACGGGAAGCCGAACCCCAAGTTCAACGTGGCCATCGAGAATCTGGGCTTCTTCCAGACGCCAGACGGGACGTGCGCGTCCGACAACACGTTCCACGAACCCGGCCTCACATGCTGGTATCAGACAATTCCGGCGCAAGCCCCGGATCCGAGCCAGTACGACAACAGTCATGGCGGCTCCGGGTTCATGCTCAGCGTGCTTGACTTCTACGGTAACGGCGACAACCGGTTCGCGGTCTTCGACTGGACCGGCCTCCGCAACCTGAACAGCACCAACTGCAATAAGTGCTCGAAGACCCAGTTCGGTGGCCAGCTATTCTCCAATACGAATTTCTACTTCGACCCGGGCTACGTGGCGCCGCAGAAGGCCGGGCCAATACCGTTGGGCGACGAATGCGGGGCCGCGGGCCTCAGCACCGGCACCCCGCCGCCCGCCTCCTGCCCCGAGGGCGGCATCGCCACCAACGGCGACGGCAACACCCAGGTCTCGCAGGCCCAGAATCAGATCTGGGGCGCCATCTCGACCGAGGTCGACCAGACCTACAAGTCGGAAGCAGCCCCGGAGGTGCACGCGGGCGCCCTTTACTGGGTCGTCGGCACCCGCAGCTTCGACAAGAACGGGTTCTTCACCCTCACCAGCCAGGGTTATGTCTCGCCCAAGCATGAGGACGTGGAGTTCCCGGCGATGGCCGCGGAAGGCTTCCCGAGGCAGGACGGCGGCAACGGAGGCGCCATCATGACCTTCACGCTGTCCGGCAACGGCGGGCCTACCGGCGCTGACAACGGCGGCTTCTTCCCCAGCACCGCCTTCGGGCGGCTGAGCAGCACCTCGGGTGGGCTGACAGGGCCCGTCCATGTGGTGGACCCGGGCCGGTCGCCTCAGGATGGCTTCACCGAGTACCAGGGCTATCCGGGTGCCACCCGGCCGCGCTGGGGTGACTACAGCTGGGCGGTCTTCGTGCCCGGGACGGGTGGCAAGATCGACTTCGCTACGAACTACATCCAGTACAAGAACTGCACCGGGTCGGCGTTCAACTTCAACGGCGTCCCCACCTGCGGCGGAACCCGGGACGGCATGGCTAACTGGGGGACCTCGGTCAACTACGTGGTGCCCTAGGAACCTAGAACCCTAGAAATCATGGACGGCGGCGGCCGGCCGGGCCAGGCCCGGCCGGCCGCCGCTGTATCCGCGCCGCGACGTAGGGTGGACGTTAGGCGCAGATAGGGGCGTGACCCATGTCCGGCGGACCCTCTGCTCTGCTGAATACCGGCCAGTCTGGCTGGAAAGACACCCTCAAGCGCACGGGGAAGAAGTTCTCCCGTGACCGCTGCAGCATGACGGCCGGGAGCCTGGCCTACCACTGGTTCCTCGCCCTGTTCCCGGCGCTGATCGCGCTGCTGGGCCTGACCCACCTGCTGCACCTGGGGACAAGCCAGGTGCAACACCTGGTCAAGGGCCTGAGCACGGCGCTGCCGCCCGGAGCGTCCTCGGTCTTCACCGAGGCTATCCAGTCCGCGACCAGCAAGTCAGCCAAGGGCTCGGTCACGGCCGTGATCATCGGCGTCGTCATCGCGATCTGGAGCGCCTCGGGCGGTGTGGCGGTCCTGGAATCCGGGCTGAACGTGGCCTACGGCGTCGAGGACCCCAAGTTCGTCAAGAAGCGGCTGCGGACGATCCCGCTCATGGTGGCCACCGTCGTCCTGGGCGGGATCGCCGCCGTCCTGATCGTGTTCGGCTCGTCGATCGGGCACGGGCTGGAAGGTCACCTGCCCTTCGGGCATACCGCCTTCCTCATCCTCTGGAACGTGGTCCGCTGGCTGCTGACGATCATCTTCATCGTGCTGCTGTTCTCGTTCTACGACTACTACGCGCCGAACCGCGAGACGCCGCGATGGCAGTGGGTCAGCCTGGGCGGCCTGGTCAGTACCGGCATCTTCCTGCTCGCGTCGCTCGGCTTCTCGTTCTACGTGGCCCAGTTCGGCTCCTACGGCAAGACCTACGGGGCGCTGGCCGGGGTGATCATCCTCTTGTTCTGGTTCTACCTGGTCGGGCTGGCGTTCCTGGTGGGCGGCGAGCTGAACGCCCAGGCTCAGGACCGCGACGCCTTGACCGTGGGCCACCACCGGCCGCAGGCCAGGGCACCGGGCTGAGCGGGCGGCTGGGGCGGCGTGCTGAGCGCCCTGATCGGGACGGTCATCGTCCCGGTGATCGCGACCTGGATCCTGCGGCGGCGGGCCGCACACCACGTCAGCTCATGACCACGACGGGGAGGCCGACGGGCAGCGGGTAGCCGCCGCGGCCAGCAGGCTCTGGGCCGCGGCCGCCACGCTGCCGAGCGCGGTCACCACGCTGGTGACCGAGCTGGTGCCGTCGCCGAGGCCAGTCACGGCATCGTGGTCGTCTCCTCGTCGTCCTCCGCCTCGGCCTCGGCCTCGGCCAGCTCGGCCTCCAGCTCGGCCTCGGCCAGCGCGATCACCAGGCCCAGGCCCTGGGCGATGCCCGCGGCCGCCGCGACCACGCGGGCCGTGCCCACGATGGGGGCCACGGCGGTGAGGATGTCCTCGACGTCGTCGAGGGTGATGCCGGAGTCGGCCGCCGCACCGACATTGAGCGCGTACGACGCCGCGGGCGCGTCCACCGCGGCCAGCGCGGCGATGCGGGCGATCATGAACTCGCGCGGGTCAAGCTCGCTGTTCTCCAGCGAGGCGGCGGTCATTAGCGCGAGGGTGTCCATGACGGGCGTGTCGCTGTCGGGCATGACGGCTTCCTTTCGGGACGGGGGGTAGCTACATCATCGTCCTCTTGTCGCGCTCGTTACGCCAGTCCCACCGGCCCCGCTGTGATCTCCTGGCCCGCGTTAGCTCCACCGCCCGGTGCGGGAGTCCCGCTGAGGCAAGGCGACAGTAAAGTGAGCCTTGAGCCGACCATTACGCAACGGCACGGAGCCGACGTCGGCCGGGACGGCCCGCCGGGCAACGGGCGAGGAGCCAGCCTGATGATCAAGGAACTAGACGGCATGCCCGCGGGGGTCATCGGATTCGAGGCCACCGGCATGCTGCGCGCCGAGGACTACCGCGATGTCGTGCTCCCGGCCCTGGAGCGGGCCGCGGCCGGGGGCGAGGTCAGGTTCGTGGTCGTCATCCCCGAGTTCCGCGGGATGTCGGGCGGTGCCGTGTGGCAGGACCTCAAGGTGGGCGTCGAGCACCTTCGGGCGTGGAAGCGCATCGCCCTGGTCACCGACATTGACTGGATGACCCAGATGACCACGCTGTTCGGCTGGATGACGCCCGGCGAGGTCCGGACCTTCCGGCTCGCGCAACGCGACGAGGCCATCGCCTGGGCGGCGGGCTCCTGACGCTGGAGTTCATGCCGTTTTGCCCGGTGATGAGAGCTTCGTTGGGGACCAAGGGCCCTGGACGGACGCGCCGAGGCCGGCGCATGCTGGAAGGTCCGGGGGGATTCGTCGCGTAAGAGGCAGGAATGAAGACTCGCGTGGAGCCCGGCCAGGACTGGACGGTGGTCCTGCGGCGCCAGCCGGCCCGCATCGTGGCGGGCCAGGCGGAGGGCGGCTACACCGACGCGTTCGAGATCATCTGCTGCGACTGCGGTGACCATCCCGATCTTGATTACGGCGAGGTCTCGCCCGAGCTTCAGCGGATACGCGGCCCGTACCCGATCGCGCTTGGCATCGCCGCCTACGAGAGGCACCTAGCCCAGCACC
This sequence comes from uncultured Actinomycetota bacterium, assembly GCA_963795055.1. Classification (GTDB taxonomy): domain Bacteria; phylum Actinomycetota; class Actinomycetes; order Streptosporangiales; family Streptosporangiaceae; genus JASHPR01. The sequence continues at coordinate 146,429 of CAWCGJ010000043.1, read as the reverse complement.
GCAAGCGGCGGACGGTCCCGCGGCCACGCCGGCCGGAGCACGACGCCAGCGCCAACTGACCGGCCCGGCCGACCACGGCCGGGCCGGGCTCAGGACCCGCCGTCCGCGGCCGGGCCGACACTCGCGGCCGGTTCCGACCCGGGGTGCCAGTGCACGCCGAGCGTGCCCTGCGCCGCCGACACCCCGCTGCGGCCGCCGCCGCGGCCCCGCAGGACGTAGGCGAAGCCCACCGCGATGGCCGCGCCCGCCACCGGCCCGACGAGGTACGCCCACCACGCGGTCCAGTCGCCGAGCACCAGGGCGGGACCGAGCGAGCGGGCCGGGTTCATCGACGCCCCGCTGACCGGCGACCCCCACAGCCCGGCCAGCGCGATGTAGCTGCCCACGCCGATGGCGGCCAGCGCCCCGATCTGCTGGGCGCCCGACGCCGTGCCGAGGATCACGCTCACCAGCCCGGTGGTCAGCACCAGTTCCCACAGCATCGCGGTGGTCGTCGAGATGCCGGGGCCGGGGAGCGTCAGGCCCGCGCTGCCCTGCTTGCCGATCAGCGCCCACAGCAGCAGCGTGGCCAGGATGGCCCCGGCGAACTGGGCCACGATGTACGCGGGCACGCGCTTCCACGGGAAGTCGCCCCGCAGCGCGAACGCGAAGCTCACCGCCGGGTTGAGGTGCGCGCCCGAGACCGTCCCCATGAACAGGATGATGGCGGCCACCATCAGCGCCGGCGCCACCACCTTCGCGCCGTACGGGACCGCGTTGCCCCCGAACCGGGCGCTGACCATGCCGCCGCCGACCGCGACCAGCACCAGGAAAAAGGTGCCCAGCAGTTCCGAGAACAGCCGCCGCCCCTCGTATCTGTCGTTCCAGAAATCGAACTCACCGGACACCGAGTTCGGCTGTCCCAAGGACCGCAACGCAACTTCGGCGTGACGGACTTCCTGCTGTCCCTTCGGGCTCAACGTCGGGGTGTGCCCGCCCGGCTGACTGGTCATCTACCACCTCTTCCGGTTCCCGCGGGGCTCCGGCCTTCGCCGGCTCCAGCACGCCCGCGGCCCCTCGATCATCGGTTTCAGGGTCGCCCGGCCACGTCGCGATCGCCTCACCCCGGGTGGGTGAACACGCGGTGAACAACCCTGGGCTCGGGGCGCTGACACCGTACCGCCCGGCGTGACACGCTGGGGGACGTGCGAACGCTGTTACCCGGGCCGGGTCGCGGGCCGGGCACAGGCCGGGAGCTGGTGAGGACGGCCCGGCCCGTCATCGTGCCCGGGGGCCCGCGGCGTGCCGGGCCACGGTCTCGGCGTACCGCTCCAGGGTCTCGCCGGGGCCGGGAGCCGCGACCGCGGACCGGATGAGCCCGGCCATCTCGCCGTGCCGGTACAGCTGCGTATAGGTGAGGACGACCTCGGTGGCCTCCGGGCCGGCCGCGGCGAACTCGACCTCGATGCGGCTCGCCTGGTCGTCGTCGAAGACGGGCTGCCAGCCGGGGCCGATCCGCCAGGTCACCACGAGCCGGCGCGGCGGCGCCCAGTCGATGATCGTGCCCCGGGTGATTTCTGCACCGTCCGCGCCGCGCTCGTAGTAACGCCCGCCCGGCCGCGGCTCCATCGTGATGGACTGCGGGTTCTTGATGAACGTGTGCGCGGCCGGAAGCCACTCGATCGCCCGCTCGGTAAAGATCCTGAACGCCTCACCGACCGGGGCCGGAACCCGGATGGACTTGCGCACATCGGGTACCTCCGCGTCGGTCGCCGCCGGCTCGGTCATGCCGGACCTCCTGGTTGCTGGCGCACGACCCGTTATGGGTAATGGCGTGGATCGTCTACATGTCGAGACAGACACGTTACTGTTGACACGTGAAGCCAGCGTGGCACGTTGTCCTGAACATGTCAATATTGACATGTTCCATCGGACTAGTTCGCGAGGCGGGGTCATGTCGCTGCGGTACGCCCTGATCGGGCTGCTCGCCGGGAAACCCGCCAGCGGATGGGACCTGAGCCGGCGGTTCCAGGAGATCCTCGGATCGGTCTGGCCCGCCGGACACCCCCAGATCTACGGCGAACTGCGCAAGCTGCTGGACGAGGGGCTCATCGAAGTCGATTCGCGTGGCCCCCGCGGGCGCAAGGCCTACCGGGCCACCGAGGCCGGGGTGGCAGAGGTGCGCCGCTGGCTTACGGCCACCCCGGTGGATCACACGCTGCGGCTGGAGCCGCTGCTGCGGGCGGCGTTCTTCTGGCTGATGACCCCCGCCGAGCTCGCTGATCATCTTGACCGCGAGGCCGCCTACTATCACGCCCTGGCCAGGAAGTACCGGGACCTCGCCGAGGCCAAGGACCGCGGTGACTATGGGCACAGCCCGCAGACCGAGTCGCTGCGCACCGCGCTCGAAGCGAGCATCAGGGTCAACGAGGCGCTCGGCGGCTGGGCCGGCTGGGCTAAGCGGCCGGTCGCACCCCAGGAGGCAGACAGGTGACCACGATCCCGCCGCCGATGTTCAGCTTCCCGCTGTCCCACAGGGAGATCCTCGTGCCGAGGACGCCCTTGATCACCGACGCCTACCATGTCCTGCTCGTCGCCAACCGGGAGCGGCTGGCCCGATGGGAGGCGTGGGCCATCGCTCCCCCGGTGCTGGCGGAGACGCGCTCGTTCCTGGAGGCCAACGCGCGGAACTGGCTGGCAGGCCTGGAGGTGCCGGTGGCGATCGCGGTCCGCGAGAACGGCCTGTGGCATCTGGCCGGGGCGGTGAGCCTGCACATCACCCCCTATTCGCGCAGCGGGGAGATCGGCTACTGGCTCGACGGCGGTCACGAGGGCCGCGGGCTGGCGTCGAGGGCCGTGGCCGCGGTTCTCGATCACGCCTTCGGCGCGCTGGGCATCGAGCGGGTCTCGTTGCACACCGAACCCGCGAACAAGCGCAGCCGCGCCCTGGCCCGCCGACTGGGTTTCGTCGAGGAAGGGCTGCTGCGGCAGGGGCTCGCCTTCCCGGACGGGCGCCGCGACGAGGTCGTGTACGGGCTTCTGGCCAGCGAATGGCGCCAGCGCCCCGGCTGAGCGCTCCGGCTGAGCGATGCGCGGCCCAGCCCACGGCGTGGCCGGGCAGGAAGGAGACGAGCTCCCAGAGCGTCCCGCCCGGCCGTCCATGACTTGCCGCCGAAGCAGGGAAGCGGCCGAGGCGCGGGGAAGCCGAGGCCGGCCAGGCGGGCCAGGAAGGCGTGGCGCCAGATCACGTCGTCGACGAGCGGGCCGGCCGGCAGCGCGGGCATCTGCCGCAGCACGCCGGGCGTCCCGCGGGCGCGACACGCGCGTTCCCCGTGCCCACGCCGGCTGGCTCCTGGCCCGCGTGCCCGCCGCGGAGGGGCATGAGTACCCGGGCGGGCAGGAGCCCGGCAACGCCGGCTTCGGCTGCATCCTGGCCTGGATGGCGGTGCCGGCGGCCTGAGCCGCGCCCGCGTCAGGGCCCGCCGAGCCGCCGGCGGCCGCGCTGCGGCGCGCGCCCAGCAGCGGCAGGCTGCTTAGGGCGATGCCGGCGATGATGGCCGCCCCGCCGACGGCCTGGACCGGCCCGGCCGGGTCACCGAACAGGACGATGCCGGCCGCGGCGCCGACGAGCGGCTCGATGTTGTAGAAGGCGCCGGCCACCTCGGCGGAGATCCGGCTCTGCCCGTAGGCGAAGAGCGTGAAGGGCAGCACCGTGCCGCCGACCGCGAGCGCCGCGGCGGCCAGGACCGCGCCCGGGTTGTGGGGAGTGGCGGGCACGCCCTCGGTGACCGCCGCGAACGGCAGCGCCGCCAGGGCGGCGCCCAGGAACTGCACGGCGGTGACCGCGATCGGGTCGCGGCCGCGCAGCAGGCCCTCCTGGGCCACGGTGAACACGGCCGACAGCATGAGCGACGCGAGCACCAGCCCATCGCCGACGGCCGTGGCGCCGCCGCCCCGGCCGCCGGTGATCAGGCCGACGCCGGCCAGCGACAGCGCGAACCCGGTCCAGGCCACCGGGCGGGCCACGGTGCGCCGCCAGAGCGCTGCGACGACCGCGACCATAACGGGCACGGCGCCGATCAGCAGCGCCGCATGGGTGACGCTGGTGCGGGTGATGCCGGCGTTCTGCACCACGACCGACCCGCCGTACCCGAACGCGCCGGACGCCAGCAACGCCGGGGTGCAGGCGGCGCGCACCCCGCGGCGCCAGGCAACGGCGAGCAGGATCGCGGCGGCCAGGCCGAAGCGCGCGAACGTCAGCCAGCCAGGCGGCAGCCACTCCAGGGCCAGCTTGGACAGCGGCACGGTCGTGCCCCAGAGCAGGCCGGCGGCGGTGAGGGCGGCGACAGCGCGGCGGCGGTTGGTGTTCATGCCGCCATACTCGCTGCAGTCTGCCATGTAGTTTGCCAGTAGCGGGCTTATACGCAATGATATATCGCAAGATGGCTGTTGAACTTGACGAAGTTGACATCAAACTGCTCACCGCGCTGCAGGAAGATGCGGACGGCACGAACGTCGAGCTCGCGCGTCTCGTCGGCTTGTCCCCCGCGGCGACGCTGCACCGGGTCCGCTGGCTGAAGGAATCAGGGGTCATCCGCATCATCAGCGCCCAGCTCGACCCCGAGGCCGCCGGGTTCCCGCTGCAGTTGTACGTAACGGCCACGCTCGCGCGCCACGACCCGCACTCCAGCCGGGTCTTCGAGGACCAGATCCGGGCGCTGCCCCAGATCATCGCGGCGGACAACGTGGCCGGCGAGACGGACTACCTGCTCACCGTGGTGGCCCGCGACGTCGCCGACCTGCAGCAGGTGCTGGCCGCCCTGTCCGCCCGGGGCGGCCAGCGGCTGGTGACCTACCTGCGGCTGGCCGAGATCAAGCCGCCGTCCCGGCTGCCGCTGGCCGCGACCACGCAGGCGCCGCCGCGCCCGCCGCGCCGGCGGCGCCGGGTCACCGCTCCGGGAAAGACCGCTGATGTCACAGATCTCGAGGCTGCGTCGTCACCGGGGTATGCGAGATGACAGCCTGACCATCGCCGTGGCCGGCGGAACCGGGACGCTGGGCCGCCGCGGCTGGGCCGCCTCGAGGTCGCCGGGCCCGAGGTCGCCGACGCACGCGACCTGGCCCGCACCTGGCGGTCGGTGACCGGGCGGCGCGCGCTCCTGCTCGGTGTGCCGCTGCCGGGCCGGCTCGGCCGGGCGCTGCGGGCCGGGGCGCTGACCGCCGGGCACCCCGACGTCAGCGGCACCACGAGCTTCGCCGCGTGGCTCGAGGCCGCGCAGCGGGAGCCCGTGCGGCAGGAGACGGCGGGGCCGGCGGCACGGCCTGAGGCGGCCCGGCGGTGACCGCCGACGAGCCGTCGCTCACGCGGGCGTTCGAGGCCGAGCGGCCGCGCCTGCTGCGAGTGGCCTACGCAACGGTCGGGTCGCTGGCCGACGCGGAAGACTGCGTCCAGGAGACGTGGCTCCGGCTGCAGCGCCACCCGGACCGGGGCGGGATCCGGGACCTGGGCGCGTGGCTGACCACGACGGTCAGCCGGCTGGCCCTCGACACCCTGGGTAGCGCCCGTGCCCGGCGCGAGCGCTACGTCGGTCCGTGGCTGCCCGAGCCGCTCGTGGAGGACATCGACAGCCGGGACCCGGCCGACCGGGTCACGCTCGACGAGTCAGTGAGCATGGCCCTGCTAGTCGTCCTGGAGCGCCTGTCGGCACCGGAGCGGACGGCGTTCCTGCTGCACGACGTGTTCAGCCTCTCCTTCGAGGAGGTCGCCCGCGTCGTCGGGCGGTCGCCCGCCGCGGTGCGCCAGCTCGCCTCGCGGGCCCGCGGGCATGTCGAGCGCGGGCGGCCGCGGTTCCCGCCGACCCACGCCGAGCAGCGTGAGGTGATCGCGGCGTTCGCGGCCGCCTGCCGGGCAGGCGACCTGGAGCGGCTCGTCGCGCTGCTCGATCCCGGCGTCGTGTGGCGCGGCGACGGCGGCGGCAAGGTCGCCGCGTCGCACCGCGTCGAGCGGGGCGCGCGGAACGTGGCGCGCCGGCTGCTCGCGCTGGCCCGCAGGCCGCCCCGCAGCGGCCGGATGGCCGTGGTCAACGGCGCTCCCGGCCTCGTGCTGACCGACGCCGACGGCGTGCTGACGGTGGTCGCCTTCACCGTGGACACGGGCCGGGTGGTCGCCATCGACGCGGTGCGCAACCCGGACAAGCTCACCACCGTGCCGCAGCCGTAAGGACCGTGCCACCGCCCCTCGGACCGCCGGGCCGGCTCGGGTAGGGTGGCGCCTGGAACTGGGCCTGAGGGGACGTCTGGCGTCCCCGGCACGACCCTTGATCCGGAGCGGACCCGGCCCGAACCCCGCGGAGGTTGGCCACCGGTGAGCGCAGCGAAGGTGTCGTCGGCGGCCGGATCGCCGCAGGACACCCCGCCGAGCCGGCCGCGGCTGGGGTGGTTTCTGGGCACGCCGGCCGGCGCCGTCATCGCCGCGGCGGCCGCGCTGGCCCTGGGCCTGCGGATCTACCAGCTCTCCCGGCCCGGCGTGCTGCTCGGCGTCGCCTGGTACGACGACGGGGTGTATTTCGGCAGCGCGCTGCGGCTGGTCCAGGGGGCGGCGCCGTACCGCGACTTCGTGTTCGCGCAGCCGCCGGGGATCACGCTGCTGCTGACCCCGGCCGCGCTGCTGGCCAAAGTGACCGGTACCGCGTGGGGCATGGCCGTGGCCCGGATCCTGACCGTCCTGGCCAGCACGGCGGTCGTGGTCCTGGCCGGCCTGCTGGTGCGCCACCGCGGCCTGCTGGCGGTGACCGTGGCCTGCGGGCTGCCCGCGGTCTATCCCGCCAGCGTGGGGGACACCCGCACGATCTTCCTCGAACCGTGGGTCGCGCTGTTCTGCCTGGCCGGCGCGGTCGCGGTGTTTGACGGCGACCGGCTGGCGGGCGGCCGGCGGCTGGTCTGGGGCGGCGTGACGTTCGGGTTCGCGGGCGCGATCGAGTCGTGGGCGATCATCCCGGTGCTGGTCATCGTGGCCCTCGCGCCGTCCAGGCCGAGGACGGCGGCGCCCTTCGCGGGCGGGGTGGCGGCGGGTTTCCTGGTCCCGGTCGTGCCCTTCGTGATCTTGTCACCGCAGCGGTTCTACCAGAGCGTGGTCATCGCCCAGCTGGTCAGGTACCGGCAGGCCCGGGTGCCGTTCTGGTCCCGGCTGCAGCAGATGACCGGGCTCAACTACCTGGTGAACCCCGGGCACCTGACCGTGGCGCTGGTCACCCTGGTCGTGGTCGGCTTCGTGGCCGTGGCCCTGCTCGGCGCCTGGATGATCACGCGCCGCCCGCCGCCGGCCCTGGACTGGTTCGCGGTCGCAACCGCCGCCCTGATCGTGGTCGCGTTCATGTGGCCGCCCGGCTTCTTCTTCCACTTCCCCGCGTTCCTGGCGCCGTTCCTGGGCCTGGCCATAGCCCTGCCCGCAGCCCGGCTGCTGGAGGCGGTCCGGCCCTGGGCCGGCCGCTGGCTGCCGTGGGCCGCCGCGGGCCTGGCCGGCGTGGCGATCGTGGTGTTCGCGGTCATCCAGGTCGGCTGGGATTCCGCCCTGACCCCCCGGGTGGGCCCGAGGGATATTGCCGCGGCCCGGCGGGTGATCCCGCCCGGGGCGTGCGTGCTGACCGATCAGGTGTCCTTCACCATCGCCGCCAACCGGTTCGGCTCCAGCGTGCCCGGCTGCTCGCTGATGATCGACGCCCTGGGCACCGACTATGCCCTCACCCACGGGCGCGACGGGCTGCAGGGCGCGGGAAAGGTCCCGGCCGTGGCGGCGATCATGCGGAACGCATTCGACCACGCCCAGTACGTCTGGCTGGCCGGCGTGTACAACCGCCGCCGGATCGCCTGGACACCCGCGCTGAGGGCCTACTTCCACCGCAACTTCGTCCGGGTGCTGTACGACAGCAAGGGCGACGCGCTGTGGGTGCGCCAGGGAACGGCACGATAGCCGAGCCGCCCGGGTGCCCTTGGCCGCCGGGTCTGGCCCGCGCCTGCTCCCGGCCCGGCCATATTCGTTCGGCGTGGCCACAGCGGGCTGCTACCGTCCCGTTATGGCATTCCTTTGACGTAAGGCCCGGCCGGGCCGGGCCGCCACGGCGGTGCTCGCCGCGGCGCTCGCGGTGGAACTGGTCGACGAGCTGGTCGACGGCACCAAGAGCGCGGCGCTGCCGCTGATCCGCCAGAGCCTGGCCCTGAGCTACGGCCAGATCGGGCTGCTGGCGTCGGTGCCGCTGCTGCTGGGCAGCCTGCTCGAGCTGCCCCTGGGGGTCATGGCCGGGCACGGCCGCCGGCGGCGGCTGGCCGTCCTGGTCGGCGGGGCGGTGTTCATCCTCACGCTGGTGGCCGCGGCCACGGCCCGCTCGTTCGCCGGCCTGCTGGCCGCGTTCGTGATCTTCTTCCCGGCCTCCGGGGCGTTCGTCAGCCTGACCCAGTCCGGGCTGATGGACGCCGATCCCGGGCGGCACGAGCAGCACATGGCGCGCTGGGAGCTGGCCGGCTCGGCGGGGGCGGTGGCCGGGCCGTTCGTGCTGATCGCCGTGCTCGCGGCCGGGGGCGGCTGGCGGTCGGCGTTCGGTGTGCTCGCCCTGGCCGCGGCGGTGGCCTGGCTGGGCGTGGCCCGCAACCCGCCGCGGCCGGCCCCGGGTGACGGGCACCCGGCCCGGCCGGGCGCGGCGGCCGCGGTGCGCCCGGTGCTGGCCGCGCTGCGGCGTCCCGGGGTGGCGCGCTGCCTGGTCCTGCTCCAGGCCTGCGACCTGCTGCTGGACGTCCTGACCGGGTTCGTGGCCGTGTACCTCGTGGACGTGGTGCACGCCACGCCCGGGCAGGCCGCGCTCGGCGTGGCGATCCGGCTGGGCGCCGGCCTGGCCGGGGGCGCCGCGGTCGTCTGGGCCCTGCACCGGGTCCGCGGGCTGACCCTGCTGCGGGTCAGCGCCGCCGCGGCCGCGGTGCTGTGCCCGGGGTTCCTGCTCGTGCCGGGGACCGGGTTCAAGCTGCTGCTGCTCGGCGGCCTGAGCGTCGCCACCGCGCCGTGGTACCCGTTGCTGCAGGCGCGGCTGTACGGCAGCCTGCCGGACGCCAGCGGGATCGCGGTGTCGCTGTCGAGCGCCGCGGGCCTGCTCGGCGGCGCAGGCCCGCTCGCGGTCGGGTTCCTGGCCCAGCGCTTCGGGCTGGCCTGGGCGCTGGCCGGCCTGGCCGCCGTCCCGTGGTTTGTCCTGGCCGGGCTGTGGCGATGGCCCCGGGGCGCAGACGGCGCCCGGCCCGGGACCGGCCCGGATACGGCCGACCCGGAACCGGGTACCGCCTAGCTCACGTCCCGGAGTTGGGGAAGCTATTGGCGGCTGCGGCGTCGCTGGCCGCGCCGTCAGGCGCGGGAGCGATGGCGTCGTAGCCGCTGACGGGCTCGTCCGGGGTCGCGGACAGGTTCTTCTTCACCGAATCGAGGATCGTCAGGCCCTGGGCCACCAGCCCGGCCGCGATCTCGCCGAGGCCGTCGGCGCCGTTCAGGACGTTGATGTTGGCGCCCGCCAGCCCGCCCGCCGCTTCCTTCACGATCTGCGGCAGCTGGTCGATCAGCATCCGGTCGAGGGCGATCCGGTTGTTCGACGCGGCGGCCTCGGCCTGCATCCTGACCCGCTGGGCGTCCGCCTTGGCCAGGATCTCCACCTTCTGCGCCTCGGCCTCGGCGGGCCTGATCACCTCGGCGACCAGCTGCCGCTGGCGCAGGTCGGACTGCCGCTGCGCCAGGTCGGCCTGGGCGGCGATGACGTTCATCTGGGCCTGGGCCTCGGCCAGCGGCCCGGCCTGCGCGGCCTCGGCCTGGGCCTTGTCGACCTCCGCCTTGTACTTTGCCTGCACGATCGACGTCTGCCGGGCGTACTCGGCCTGCTTGCGCTGTGACTCCTGCTGCGCCTCGGCCGACGCCTGGTTCGCCTGGGCCTGCGCGATCTGCGCCTGCCGCTGGATCGCGGCATTGTGCGGCGCCGCCATTGCCTGGATGTAACCGATGTTGTTGTCGTCGATCGACTGGATCTGCAGCGAGTCCACGGTGAGGCCGATCTTGGCCATCTCCGACTTAGATCCGTCCAGCACCTCGGTGGCCAGCTTCTGCCGCTCGGTGACGATCTCCTCGACGGTCATCGAGCCGATGATCGAGCGCAGGTGCCCGGCGAAGATCCGCCCGGTCAGCGTCGACATCTGGTCCTGGTCGGACAGGAACCGCTGCCCGGCGTTGACGATGCTCTCCTCGTCGTTGCCGACCTTGAACGCGATGACCGCACGGACGTTCAGCGAGATGCCCTGCTTGGTCACGCAGGTCTCGGCGACCTCGGCCTCGGCCATGGACAGCGTCAGGAAGTTGGTCTTGCGGAGGAACGGGGGAACGAACGCGCCGTGGCCGGTGACGACCTTGAAGGGCGCGCCGTTGCGCCCGAACCTGCCCCCAGAGACCAGCATCGCCTCGTCGGGCGCGGGAACACGGTACCCGAGCATTTTTCATCTCCTATTGAGAATCCCCCGGGCGGTCCCGGGGACCGTCATTGCCTACCTTATCCGCCTTACCGCGCAAATGGGTCAGTCAGCGAGCGGGGCCAGCGGGTCGTCCCACTCGCTGACGTCCACGGCCCTGCTGCCACGGGACTCGATGACCAGAACCGTCGCGCCTTTCGGCAGCGGTGTGGGCGACCACGCGAGATACGCCTCGGAGCCGCCCCTTATCTTGACCATGACTTCCCCCGGGCCGGCCGGTCCCCGGGTAGCCACGCTGAGCACCCCGATGCTGCCGATGAGCGAGGCTTCCCGAGCCATCGCCAGCCGCCTCCCGCCTCCGGGGCCGGATCCTCCGGGCCCGAATCCTCCGGGCCTGATGGCTTACAGTATGCCGCCAGTATGCCGCCCGGATGCCGGCGGAATAGCCCGGCCCGTTCCGCTGTTCCTAGTCATCGCTGGTGTGCTGTGTCCCCCGGGCCGCATCTACTGCCTTCGCGGAATACCGTCTGGCTGGAGCCGCGTTGTGCCACTCGCCGAGAGGCGACCGCGCACCGGCGCCTGGCACGCCCTCGTGAGCACCCCGCTCCGGGGGCGTTGTCACATCGGCGACGAGTGGAGAGGCTGGCCGTTTCATGGCGGACGCACTGCCCGAATCGACCCTGGCCGCGCTGGACGACCCGTTCGCGCAGCTGTCCGGGCCGCTGGCGAGCACGACCCGGCTGGACTTCAGGGTCGCCGAGTCGGCCCGGCTGACCCCGCACATGCAGCGGCTCAGGCTGACGGCCCCTGAACTCGACGGCTTCGGCTACCTGCCCGGCCAGGACGTGATGCTGCTGGTGGCCGCCCAGGGCAACCGGCCGGTGCGGCGGCGCTACACCATCCGCGAGCTCGATGCCGCGGCCCGGCTGCTCACCCTCGACACCGTGTTGCACGGTGACGGCCCGGGCGAGCGCTGGGTACGGTCGGCCCGGCCTGGCGACAGGATCGAGGGCATCGGGCCGCGCGGGAAGATCACCACCTCGGCCGGGGCGGACTGGCACCTGTTCCTGGCCGACGAGTCGGCCCTGCCCGCCACGTTCGTGATGACCGAGGCCCTGCCCGCCGGAAGCCTGGCCACGCTGGTCCTGGAGGTCCCCGAGGAGCAGGACGAGCAGGAGCTGTCCTCCGCCGCGACTACCCGCATCTCCTGGCTGCACCGGCTCGGCGCTCCCGCCGGCGACCCGGCCATGCTCGCCGCCGAGGCGGCCGAGGTCGAGCTGCCGCCCGGGCGCGGCCACGCCTACCTCTTCGGTGAGGCGAAGGTGGTGTCCCGGCTGCGGGACATCCTCGCGGAGCGGGGCCTCGGCCAGGACCAGATGTCACCGAAGGCGTACTGGGGCCGCGGCCGGGCCAACGCCAGCCACGGTGAGCCCGCCCGGGACGCTTAACCCGCTCCCCGAAACCCCTCAGGCCGGTTCGGGGGTCGCCGGCCAGGTGACGCCGGTGGCCGCGAGAATGTCCCGCGGGCGCGGTAGCGAGTCCTGGGTGCCGCGGCGCGTGGTGGCCGTGGCCCCGGCCGCGCACGCGGCCCGCACCGCGACGCCGGGTGACACCCCGGCCGCCAGCGCCACGGCCAGCGCGGCCACGAACGCGTCACCCGCGCCCACGCTGTCCACGCTGCCCACCACCAGCCCAGGGACCAGTTCGTCCCCGGCCGGGCCGGCCAGCGCGGCGCCGTCCGATCCCGCGGTGACGACCGCGTGCCGTGCGCCGAAGTCGTGCAGCTCACGCGCGGCCGCGCCCGCCTCCGCCAGCCCGGACACGGCGTGCCCGAGTACCGCGGCGGCCTCGGATTCGTTCACCACCAGCCAGCCTGCCTCACCCGGGCCCGCTAGCAGCCCGGCGGCTTCGGGCGGGGCGGGCGCCAGGTTGAGCAGGCAGGCCACGCCGGCGGCACGGGCCCCGGCCAGGACCTCCGCGAGGATCCCGGCCGGGATCTCGGCGGACAGCACGAGGATGTCCGGCGCTGCCGCCAGCGCAGAGGCAACCTCGATGCCGCCGACCTGGCCGTTGGCCCCGGGAGCCACCGTGATCACGTTCTCGCCGGCGGCGTCCACCGTGATCAGGGCCAGTCCCGTGGCGCTGGCCGGGACGGCACGTACCCCGCCGGTGTCCACGCCCTCGGCCTCGAGCGCCGACCGGGCCATCCGCCCGAACTCGTCGTCCCCGGTGCAGCCGACCATCCGCACCGTGCCGCCCAGCCGCGCGGCGGCGACCGCCTGGTTCGCTCCCTTGCCGCCCGGCGCGATCACGGCCCCCGACCCGAGCACCGTCTCTCCCGGCGCGGGCAGCCGGGGCACGGCTACCGAGATGTCCATGTTCAGGCTGCCGAGGACGGTAAGCCGGGGCATGCATCCTCCTCGCGGGTCCGCCCGGGCCGGGCGCCGCAGTGGCCGACCCGGCGCGCCGACGGCCCGGGTCTGATCCCTGCAGCCACTGGCGGAGCCGGCGTCCCTGCTGACACACTTTCGGGCTCGTCAGGGGGCATTGGCGCTTGCAAACGCTAGGCCAGCACAGCATTCTTTCTCGACACGCAGAAAGTTGTTCCATAATGATGCGAACAAACCGCGATCGTGCGCCGGAGGGGAGCGCGTCGGATGGTCACATCCGGGATAGCAGCCGACATCGCTGCGCTCCTGTCCAGCACATCGGCGAGAACGCTCACCGTCGGAATCGACAAGTCGGGCCGGATACTCCAGCACGACCGCTCGGCCGGCGAGGTCCTGTCCGGGGGGACGGGGTCGCTGCTCGGCCTCGAGCTCGGCAGCCTGGTCACCGGGTCCGCCTACGGCAACGGGCTGCAGTCGCTGATCGACGCGGCCTGCTCCGACCGCGAGGGCACCGCGGTCCTGACGATCAAGACGATCAACGGCCACCACGCCGACGCCGTGGTCACGGTCCAGCCGCTCCGCTCGGCCGACCCGCGCCTGGTCGCCCTGGTGGTGCTGCGCATCGCGCCCCCGTCGGAGGAGCGGTTTCTGGACCCGGCGGTCATGCGGCACGCGCTGCTCGACGGCGCCTTCTCCCGGACCGGCGGTGCGCTCGACATCGACCAGATGGCGCCCGCGCTGGTGAACATCATCGTCCCGCACTTCTGCAACTCGGCCGGCCTGCTCGTGCTGGAGAGCCTGGTCGGCGCGGATGAATTCCCCAGCGACACCCCCGGGGGCCTGCACCTGGTCCGGCGGCTCGCGGTCGCGCACGACAACGACGACCCCGGCTGGGACGCGACCTTCCCGGTCGGCGAGATCCTGAGCTACCCGCCGGACGCGCCGCACACCCGGTGCCTCGAGACCGGCAAGCCGATCATGGTGGATCTCGCGAACAACGACATCGCCAACAACCTGGCCAAGGGCATGCGCCGGCTGCCGATCGGCAGGCTGCTGACCGGCACGTCCCTGCTGCTGCTGCCGCTGATCGCCCGGGGCACCACGCTCGGGTTCTTCGCCTGCACCAGGTTCCAGGGCTACCGCCGCTTCGACGCCTACGACACCGAGATCGGCATGGAGTTCGCCTCCCGCGCGGCGATCTTCATCGACAACGCCCGCCGGTACAGTCGGGAGCGGGCCACCGCGCTGACCCTGCAGCGCAGCCTGCTGCCTACCGGGCTCACCGCGCCGTCCTCGGTCGAGGTTCGCCACCGCTACCTGCCCGGCAGCAAGATGATCGAGGTGGGCGGCGACTGGTATGAGTCGATCGCGCTGCCGGGCGGCCGGGTGGCGCTGGTCGTCGGCGACGTGGCCGGCCACGGCGTGCGCGCCGCCGTGACGATGGGCCGGCTGCGCACCGCGATCCGCACGCTGGCCCGGCTTGAGCTGCCGCCCGCGGAAACGCTGCAGCAACTCGACGAGCTCATGCACGAGCTCGGGCAGCGCGAGCCGCACTTCGCCACCTGCGTGTACGCCGTCTTCGACGCGGTGTCCGGCTACTGCGAGATCGCCTCGGCCGGCCACCTGCCGCCGCTGCTGGTGTCACCGGACGGCCGGAGCGAGTTCCTGGACATCTCGCCGTCCCCGCCGCTCGGCATCGGGGCGGGGCCGATCCAGACCCGGGTATTCAAGATCAAGGACGGCAGCCTGCTGGTGCTGTACACCGACGGGCTGGTCGAAACGCGCACGGCCGATATCGACGATGGACTCGCGCGGCTGCGCGAGACGTTCGGACCCGGCTCGACCAGCCGTCCGCTGGAAGATCTGTGCAAGGCCACGCTGGCCGGCGTTTACGCCGACCACCAGCGCGACGACATCGCGGTGCTGATGGCCAGGCTGCGCCGCCTGGGGCGGGACCAGCACATCACCTGGAAGCTGGCGTCCGAGCTGACGTCCGCGCGCCGGGCGCGCCTGCTCGTCCGCAGGCGGCTGAAGCGGTGGGGGCTGTCCGAGCTGATCCCCACAGCGGAGCTGCTCGCCTCGGAGCTCGTCACCAACGCGGTCCGTTACGCCCAGGGGTCGATCGCGCTGCGCCTGGTCCGCGAGGGCGGGCTGGTGTGCGAGGTCCTGGATGACTCGGCGGCCCTGCCCAGGCTGCGGCACGCGGGCGACGAGGACGAGCGCGGCCGCGGGCTGCAGGTGGTGAGCCAGCTGGCCAAGCGCTGGGGCGCGCGGCGGACGCAGTCCGGCAAGGTCGTCTGGTGTGAGCTGCCCCTCCCCCACTCCTGAGGGAGGGCTTCAGCCTCTGAGCAGGGCCTTGGCGGACGGGCCCGCGCGGGCGCCCGGGGGCGCCGGGGACGTCAGTCGGTCAGCGTGGTGTCCCCGCTGACGGATGAGGCGGGGGCGGAAGTCCGGCTCCCCGACGAGGCGGCGCCCCGCGCCCGGGTGTCCTGGCGGATCGACAGCTTGCCGTTCTGCATCACCGCGACGCGCTGAGACCGGCGGGCGATCCCGCTGTCGTGGGTGACCAGGATCAGGGTCAGGCCGCGCTCCCGCCAGAGGTTCTCCAGCAGCCCGATGATCTCGTCCCGGGTGCCCTCGTCAAGGTTGCCGGTCGGCTCGTCGGCGAGCACCACCTTGGGCTCCTTGACCAGCGCCCGGGCGATGGCCACCCGCTGCTGCTGCCCGCCGGACAGCTCCGACGGCAGGTGCTTGGCCCGGTCGGCGAGCCCGACATCGGCCAGGGCGTTCGCGGACCGGGCCCGCCGCTCGGCCGCGCTGATGTGCAGGGGCACCAGCGCGGTCTCCACGTTCTCCTCGGCCGAGAGCGTCGGGATCAGGTTGAACGTCTGGAAGATGAACCCGATCGAGGTCGCCCTGACCTTGGTGACCTGGCTCTCGCGCAGCTGGGCCAGGTCCTGCCCGTCGAAGTCGACGATGCCGGACGTCGGCCGGTCGAGTCCGCCGAGCATCTGCAGCAGCGTGGTCTTGCCGTGCCCGGTGGGGCCCTGGATGGTCAGCCACTCGCCATCCTCGATGACCAGGTCCACGCCCTGCAGCGCGTGCACGGTGGTCCGGCCCTTCTGGTAGTTCTTCGTTACGCCGGTGAGCTTGTACATGGAGTCCCCTCCTGGATGTCCGCGGTGTCCGCCAGCTGGCCCGGCCGCCTGGTCACTCGACCCGGCCCAGGGCCGCGGCCGGGCGGAGCCGGGCGGCGCGCCAGCCGCCGAGCATGCCGGCGATCAGGCCGCCCGCCACGGCGAGCACCACGGCCAGGATGATGATGTCGATCGTGACCGGCGCGGACAGGTGCACGGTGGTCGTGCGCGCGGCCGTCCCCGCGGCGCGGAACCCGCCGCCACCGCCACCGCCGAACCCGCCGCCGCCGCCGAACGTGCGGGCGCCGCCCGGCGTGGCCGAGCCGGTGGTCAGGCCCACCGAGGCGGTCAGCGGCTTGGCCACCTTCTCCACGATCTCGGCGCCGATGAAGCCGAGCGCGACGCCGACCACGCCGCCGATGATGCCCAGCGTGATCGACTCGCCCATCACCTGGCCGATCACCCGGCGGCTGCGCCAGCCGAGGGCCTTGAGCGTGCCGAACTCCCGGGTCCGGCGCGACACGGCGGACAGGGTGAGCAGGCTGGCCAGCAGGAACGCCGCGACCAGCACTGCGACCGCGAGCCACTTGCCGAGGTTGTTGGCCAGGCTGGACGCGCTGGACAGGGACCCGGTGACCTCGTTGGCCAGGTCGGCGGACGTGGTGACCGTCACCCCGTGCACCGCCTGCTGGATCTCCTTCTGCACGGTGGCGATGTCCGCGGAGCTGTCGGCCGCGACGTAGATGGTGTTGACCTTGCTGGCCTGGGCGGGGCTGGCCAGCGCCTGGGCGCGGGCGAGCGGGATGTAGACGTCCGCGGACGCGTCACTGGCCGGGTTGGTTACGATCCCGACGACCGGGAACTTCGTGCCGGCGATCGTGACGTCCGACCCCACCTTGAGGCTGGCCGACTTGGCGTAGCTGGCGTCGACCAGGGCCACGTCGGAGCTGGCGTCGGACGCCTTCAGCGTGCGGCCCGAGCTGAGGGTCCCGTTGCTGAGCGGGCCGAGCGCCTGGCTGCTCGCGGCGAGGTCGACGCCGTCGACCGTCACCGTGTTCCCGGTGTTGAAGGACCCGGGACCGCGGAAGCTTCCGGTGCCGCCGCCACCGCCGCGGCCGCCGCCACCACCGCCACCGCCACCGCCGAAGCCGCCTCCTCCGCTGCCGCCCCCGCCGCCGGCGGTGAAGTCAGGGATCTTGAACGTGGTGTCAACGTTGCTCGCGGTCAGCGCGCCGCTCGCGGCCGCCACGCCGTTCAGCTTCGAGATCGTCGTCACCGTCGAGTCGTCCATGCTGCCGAGGCTGCGCGTCGCGGTCAGCTGGTCAACCTTGATCGTCGCGCCCGGCTTGAACGTGAAGTTACGGCCCCCGGGCGTGAAGGAGCCCGCAGCGGGCGCGCTGGTGACGGTGGCGGACGTGGCCACGCCGTACAGGTTCTGCAGCACGGTGCCCTGCGCGGCCTTGACCCCGTTCGACGCGGCGGTCACCGTAATGACCAGGCCGATCCCGAGGGCGAGGCCCAGGGAGATGAAGATGGCCTGGCGCATCCGCCGGCGCAGCTCACGCCGGAGGTACGTAAAGAACATGAGGACTCCTCTGGAACCCGGATCCGCTCGGGGCCGCAGCCGGAGGCGCCCACGGGCGCCGGGCAGGCCAACGCTCGGGACGCATGGATCTGCGCCGGTTCTGATGATGGGCGCCCACTCTGAATGGATCCTGAAGGAGTCCTGCTAAGTTGCAGGATCTTGCCGCGCCGTCCGGCCGGTGCGGCGGATGCCGCTCAGCCGCCGGGCGAGTACGCGTAGAGGTAGAGCCAGATGTCGCTGGTCCGCCAGACATGGACGAGCCGGAAGGGCAGGCCGCTCAGGATGACCAGCGGCGTGCGGTGGCCGTACTCGACGACCCAGACCCGCGAGACGCGGGTCAGCCGCTGCCGCACCACGGGATCGGGCACGAAGGTGCCGACCAGCGTGGCCGACTGGATGGGCGTCTTGGCCTGGGCGACGGGAATGAGCTGGCGGATCCCGTACGGGTACGCCTGGGCGAAGTTCTCGGCCTTGAACTCCAGGACGGCGTCTCCCGGCCGCGCGTGGGCGGCCACGATCCGGTCCGCCTGCCGGACGTTGTCCCCGTGCCCGTCCGGGCCGCGCGCCTTCAGCTGGGCGGGCACCCCGAGCAGCGCGATCACCACGAGCGCCGCGGTGCCGGCCACCCAGCCGAGCGCGGACAGGCCGGCGCCCGCCAGCAGCGCGACCGCGGGCATGCAGAGCAGGACGTACCGGAACGTATAGAGCGGGGTGATCAGCGAGCCGATCAGCAGGATCGCCGGGGGCAGGATCAGCCAGGGCAGGCACAGCGCCACCACCGACCCCGGCCAGCTCGCCCGCAGCCGCTCCCGGCCAGCGAGCGCGCTGACCACGATCCCGGCGGTGATGACCAGGATCACCGCGTCGGCCATCAGCGCCGGGCCGACCAGCTGGTGCAGGCCCGTGACCGCGCCCAGCCCGGGCGGGCTGAGCCAGGAGAGCGTTCCGCGCTGCACGAAGCCCAGGGCCAGCACCGGGCTGGCCAGCAAGGTGCCCGCCACGGCAGCGGCGAGCCAGCCCAGCGCCAGCGACCGGGCATCCTGGCGGCCGCCTGCCCCGTTCGCGCCACCTGCCCCGTTCGCCGCACCGGCGCCCGTCTCGCCCGCGCTTGGCACGCGCAGGCACCGCACCACCACGGTCACCGCGTGCGCCGGGATCAGCAGCAGGCCGAAGATGTCCACGATGCCCAGCGCGGCCAGGCACACCGCGTAACCGGTCAGCCAGCGGTACCGGGCGCCGCGGTCGGCCTGCATGGCCCGCACCAGCAGGTAGCTGGCCAGGGCGGCCAGCGCGACGACGATCGCGTACGGCCGCGCGTCCTGCCCGTAGAGGCTGACCTCCGGCAGGACCGCGAACACCAGGCCCGAGGCGAGCCCCGCCCGCGGTGAGATCAGTCGCCGGCCCAGCGCGGCCACCGCCGCCGCGGCGCCGGCCATGGCCAGCGCCGACGGGAACCTGGTCACCAGCTCACCGGTGCCGCCCAGCCGCACCGCCACCCAGATGAGGATGTAGTAGGCGCCGTGTACGGCGTCGATGTTCCCGAGCGTCTGCAGCAGGTTGCCGAACGGGCGCTGGGCCGCCGACAGGGTGGCCGCCTCATCCCGCCAGTACGAGGCCCCGGTGATGCCCCAGAGCATGATCACGAACGTGACCACGGGCGGGAGGGCCATCATCCAGCGCGGGCCGGCCTTGAAGCCCGCCCGCCGGGCCTCGCCCCGCTTCGAGCCCGCCCCGGTCGCCTGGCCGCCGGAGACGACGGGCTGGGTGCTGGGCGAGGTCACTGCGCAGTGCCTTTCAAAGCACGGGGCCTTCCGAAGCGGGTTGCCTGCGGTCACTAGACACTATGCAACCGGGCGCCGTCGCGTGAACCGACAGCCCGCAACGGCCCATGCTCACGTGGGTTTTTGTCCCGCATACGGCCAAAAACCCACGTGAGCATGAAAAGCGGGACGGCGCGGCGCGCCGCGACGGGCGCGTCAGGTGCCGCGCATCGCGCGCAGCGACTCCCGCAGCGATCCCATCGTGGCCAGCACCGCGGACGGCTCGTACCCGCAGTGCGCCATGCAGTTCGCGCACCGCGGGTCCTTGCCACGGCCGTAGGACTCCCAGTCGGTGGTCTCGATCAGCTCCTTGTACGTCTTGGCGTACCCGTCGGCCATCAGGTAGCAGGGCCGCTGCCAGCCGAGCAGCGAGTAGGACGGGATGCCCCACGCGGTGCAGCCGAAGTCCGTCTTGCCCTCGAGGAAGTCGAGGAACAGCGGCGAGTGGTTGAGCCGCCAGCGCTTCCGGTTGCCGTCGCCGAACGCCTTGCGGAACAGCTCCCGCGTCTCGGTCACGCCCAGGAAGTGCTCCTGGTCGGGCGCCTTCTGGTAGGCGTAGGCTGGGGAGATCTGCATCTGGTCGACGCCCAGGTCGTCGTTGAGGTAGTTGAGCACGTCGATCACGGTGTGCGGGGTGTCGGTGTTGAAGAACGTGGTGTTGGTGCTGACAGTGAACCCGCGCCGCTTCGCGTCCTTGATCGCGTCGACCGCGGCGTCGAACACGCCCTCCTTGCAGACCGACTCGTCGTGCCGCTCCCGCAGCCCGTCGATGTGCACCACCCAGGAGAAGTACGGCGACGGCGTGAACTTGTCGATCTTCTTCGGCATGAGCAGCGCGTTCGTGCACAGGAACACGAACTTCTTGCGGGCGATCAGCTGGCGCACGATCTCGTCGATCTGCGGGTGCATGAGCGGCTCGCCGCCGGCGATCGACACCATCGGCGCGCCGCACTCCTCGATCGCGCCCAGCGCCTGCTCCACCGGCATTCGCTGCTTCAGCACGTCGTGCGGCTGCTGGATCTTGCCGCACCCCGCGCACTTGAGGTTGCACGCGAACAGCGGCTCGAGCTCCACCAGCAGCGGGAACTTGTCCCGGCGGGCCAGCTTCTGGCCCAGCAGGTAGCTACCAATGCGCAGGCTCTGGCGCAACGGCATCGACATCTATTGCTTCAACTCCTTCGGTAGCCCGAAGCGGATGGATTCGGTGGTGACCACGCGCTCGCTGACCTCGACCGGTCCGAGGCCGGACAGGGCATCGATGATCTGGCCGACCACGGCGGGAGGCGCGGACGCCCCCGCGGTGAGGCCCACGACCGACGCCCCCGCGAGCCAGTCGAGCTCGATGTCCTCGGGCCCGTCGATCAGGTACGCGGGGGTGCCGGCCCGCTGCGCGGTCTCCACCAGCCGGCGCGAGTTGGACGAGTTGGCCGAGCCGGCCACCAGCACCAGGTCGGACTCGGCCGCGATGGCCCGGACCGCGAGCTGGCGGTTGGTCGTGGCGTAGCAGATGTCGTCGCTGCCGGGCCCGCGGGCCGCGGGGAACCGCTCCAGCAGCGCGTCGGTGATGCCGCCCGCCTCCTCGAGGGACAGCGTGGTCTGCATCAGGTAGGCGACCCGGTCCGGGTCCTCCGGCTGCAGCCGGGCCACGTCCGCCGCGGTCTCGACCAGCGTCATGGCCTGCGGCGCCTCGCCCAGCGTGCCCTCGACCTCCTCGTGCCCGGCGTGCCCGATGAACGCCACGTGATAGCCCTCGGCGGCGAACCGGCGCGCCTCGGCGTGCACCTTGGCGACCAGCGGGCAGGTCGCGTCGATCGCCTCGAGCCCGCGCGCCGACGCGATGCGCCGGACCTCCGGCGAGACCCCGTGCGCGGAGAACACCACGACCGCGCCGTCCGGCACCTCGTCCAGCTCGTCCACGAAGACGGCCCCGCGGCGCTCGAGGTCGGTCACCACGACCTTGTTGTGCACGATCTGCTTGCGCACGTACACCGGAGGGCCGTGCCGGTCGAGCACCCGCTCGACGATCTCGATCGCCCGCTCCACCCCGGCGCAGAACGAGCGCGGGCCGGCCAGCAGCACCTGGCGAGGTGCGCACGCGTCCGCCCACCGGGCCAGCGCGGGGGTGGCGAGGCGCAGCGACCGCAGTGCGGCGATGCCGCCCGGCACCGCCCACGGGCTGAGCAGCGGCCGCCCTGGGGTGTCCGATATCGCGCGAAGCACCACGGCGGGGCGGCCGGCGGCGGCGTCCAGCAGCGGCGCCGACTCCATGTCCACCGCCACCGCGCCCTCGGCGGCCAGCCGCTCCCGCTGGCCGCTCCGGAACAGGTGGTCCACCGTGACGATCTGGCCGACCGTGGCGCGCAGCCCGGCCCGGCGCAGCTCGCCCGCCAGCAGCGGCGCGGACGGGCAGCGCACCGCATCCGCGGAACCGAGCCGGCTGACCTGGCTGCCCACGACGAGATCCCCGAGCTTCAGGTCGGCGCTGACCCCGCCGCCGACACCGCCCACGGCCAGCATCCGCAACGGGAGGTCTCGGAGCTGGGCTGCCAGCGCGGCCGACCTGGCCGGGCCGTAACCGCTGCGCCGGACCTGGCCGCGGCCGCGCAGGCCGCGCCGCACGGCCCGCGCCTCCAGCCGCAGCGGGGCGCAGACGAGCAGCCCGCCGGACCCCGGATCGGGGCTCATGCGTCACCGCCTTTCCCGTTCAGGTACCGGCCGAGGGCGCTCACCGGGAAGACCAGCCGGTACAGGTGGTAGTTGATGTAGAAGTCGCCGGGGAACCCGGTCCCGGTGAACTGCGGCTCGTCCCAGGTCCCGTCGGGGCGCTGAGTCTGCGCGAGCCACCGGACGCCGCGGTCGACGCTGGCCTGCTCCTGCGGGCCGCCCGCGGCGAGCAGGGCCAGCAGCGCCCACGCGGTCTGCGACGCGGTGGACTCGCCGCGGCCCGCCCAGCCGGGGTCATCGTAGGACCGCAGGTCCTCGCCCCAGCCGCCGTCCGGGTTCTGGTGGCTGACCAGCCAGGCCAGGGCGCGCCGGATCGGCGGCTTGCCGGGCCGCACGCCCGCGGCGATCAGCGCGGGCACCACCGCGCCGGTCCCGTACACGTAGTTCGCGCCCCACCGGCCGAACCAGGACCCGTCGCTCTCCTGGGCCCGCAGCAGCCAGGCCACACCGCGGCGGACCGCCTTGCTGGCGCTCAGGCCCTCCGCGGCCAGCGCCTCGACCGTGTGCGCGGTGACGTCGGCCGACGGCGGGTCGGTGACCTCGCCGAAGTCGCAGAACGGCAGCCGGGCCGGGAAGCGGGAGGTGTTGTCGGCGTCGAAGGCGCCCCAGCCGCCGTCCCGGGACTGCATGCCGGTGAGCCAGCGGACCGCGCGCGCCGTGGCGTCGCCGCCGCGGCGCGCGCGGTCCCCCGAACCCCCGTCGGCTGATGTCGGCCAGGCCACCCGCCGCAACGCGAGCACCACCTCGGCCGTGTCGTCCACGTCCGGGTAGCCGTCGTTGTCGAACTCGAAGGCCCAGCCGCCGCCCGCGCCCAGCGCCGGCCTGCGGACCTGCCAGTCACCGGGCCCGCGGATCTCCTCGTCCAGGACCCACCCGCCCGCTGAGCGCAGCGCCGGGTGGTCGGCCGGCAGCCCGGCGTCCGCCAGCCCGATCATGGCCAGCACCGTGTCCCAGACCGGGGACTGGCACGCCTCCAGCCGCCGCACCGGCCCGTCCGGGGACTCCTCCCAGACGGTGAACCGGTCCAGGCCGGCCAGGCCGCGCGCGATCACCGGATGGTCGAGGCCGTAGCCGAGCAGGTGCAGCGCGATCAGCGAGTAGACCCACGGCGGCTGGATGCCGCCCCAGCAGCCGTCCCGCTCCTGCCGGGCGATGATCCACTCGGCGCACCGGCGCAGGGCCGCGGTCCGGACCGCGCGCGCCGGGGCCAGGCCGCCGGCGCGCTGCTCGTAACGGTGCAGCACCCGGTCCAGCCCGCCGAACACGGCCGACCAGCCGTCAAAGCCCGCCGGGCCGGTCCCCGCCGCCGGGCCGGTCGCCGGCCCCTGCAGTTCGTTAAGGTCAATCGGCAGGGGCCGGACCGGGCGCAGCGAGCAGACGATGGTCAGCGGCACGATGGTCTGCCGGGCCCAGCACGCCCAGTCGTACACGTTGAGCGGGAACCAGGCCGGAAGGTAGATCATCTCCGGCGGCATGACCGGCAGCTCGTCCCACGGCCACTCGCCGAACAGGGCCAGCCAGATCCGGGTGAAGACCCGGGTGGCCGGGATCCCGCCGGAGGCCCTGATCCAGTCCGCGGCGCGGGCCATGTGATCGGCGCCGGGGTCGTCACCGGCCAGCCGCAGCGCGACGTAGGCCTCGACCGTCGTGGACAGGTCGGCGTGGCCGCCGCGGAAGTTGGCCCACGTCCCGTCCTCGCGCTGGCAGGCCCTGATCCACCGGGCGGCCGCCGCGGTCTGGTCCGCCGTCCGCACGCCGAGGAACTCGCGCAGCAGGAGGTCCTCGGCGTCCATGGTGACGTTGGTCTCCAGCTCGCCCTGCCACCAGCCCTGCTCGTGCTGCAGGCCGAGCAGGTGGTTCACCGCCTGGTCCAGCGCCCTCTGGGCGGCCTGCGCGGTATCGGCCCGGGGGGACGCTGTGCCTCCTGGGACAGCGCTTCCCCGGGGGACACCCCCGGACCCCTGGGGCCCAGACCCCAATGGCCCGTAGCCCCCCGCGGTGTCGGCCTGTGCCTGAGCCGCGGTCATGTCGCCATCACCGCCGCGGCCGCGCCTGTCCGCCCTACCATTGGCGCGCCGTGATGAACTCCGCGATCGCGGCGAACTCCGCCCGCACGTCGTCGGGCATGTCCGTTTCCGCCAGGCACTTGTCGGCCGAGGCCAGCGCGGAGTCGGTCTCGGATTCCGCCCACTCCCGGCCCCCGGCCGCCTCGACCAGCCCGGCCGCGTGGATCAGCTCCTCCTCGCTGAGCGGCTCCGGCTGGGCCAGCAGCGCGCCGAGTTCCTTCCCGGGTTCGGTGCCGCTGGTCAGCGCGGCCACCACGGGCAGCGACTTCTTCCTGGTCCGCAGGTCCGACCGGACCGGCTTGCCGGTTATCTCCGGGGCGCCCCAGATGCCGAGGAGGTCGTCGGTGAGCTGGAAGGCCAGGCCCATGTGCGCCCCGAACCCGGCCAGGCCCATGGCCAGGGTCGCGGGCGCGCCGACGTAGATGGCGCCGATGCTGCAGGCGCAGGCCATCAGCGCGGCGGTCTTGTCCCCGGCCATCTGCCGGCACTCGTCGAGCGTGACGTCATCGCGGCGCTCGAAGGCCAGGTCGGCGCCCTGGCCGGCGATCAGCCGCTGCACGGCCACGGACAGGCAGCGCGAAGCCCACAGGCCCTGCGACGCCGGGCCCTCCAGCAGCAGGTCCTGGGCCAGCGCCAGCAAGGCGTCGCCGGCCAGGATGGCCGCGCCGACCCCGTACACCGTCCAGGCCGTCGGCTGGTGCCTGCGCTCGGTGTCGCCGTCCATGATGTCGTCATGCAGCAGCGAGAAGTTATGCACGAACTCGACGGCCGCGGCGGCGGGCACGCCGCGCTCCGGTGCCGAGCCCGCGGCGCGGGCCGACAGCAGCGCGAGCGCCGGGCGCAGCGCCTTCCCCGCGGTGCGGCTCGCCGGCCGTCCGCTGGAGTCGGTCAGGCCGAGGTGGTAAGAGGCGACGACGCGGACCTCGGGGCTCAGCCGGCCCACCGCCGCTGAGATCGCCGGGCCCACCAGGTCGCGGGCATTCTCCACGCCCGCCGGGATCGTGGCCGTCATGACGGCGATCCCGCGGCCCGGGCACAGGCGCCGTCTTCCTGCGGCGCGGCCTGCCTGGCCAGTTCCTTGATCAGTTCCTGTGCAGCAGTGCGTCCGCTCCGCACGGCACCCTCCATCGTGTCCGGCCACCCGGTATCGGTCCATGCCCCGGCCACCAGCAGCCCCGGCAGCGAGGTCGCGGCACCGGGGCGCAGCGCCCCGCACCCCGGTGCCTGGCGGAATGTCGCCCGGCGCTCCCTGGTGACGAAGAAATCGGTGACGCGGGCGCCCGCCGCCGCCGGGAACAGTTCCTCCAGCGCGGGCAGGAAGCGTTCCCGCAGCGCCGCGGTCGGGACGTCCACGTAGCTGTCCGCCGCGGACAGCGAGATCGCCAGGTACTGCCCGGTCGGCAGGCCTGACGTCGCGGTCTTGTCGAACACCCACTGCACCGGCGAACCCACGGCGGCGGCGAACGGCAGCTCGGTGACCTGCCGGTCGTAGACCGCGTGCACGTTCACGATCGGCGACGTGCCCAGGTCATCCCAGCGGGCCGCGCCCGCGACGCCGGCCGCCGCGGCCAGCCGGGCGGCGGGGCCCGCGGGCACGGCGAGGATCACGCCGTCGGCCTCGATCAGCTCGGCGCCCGTGGTTGCGTCACCGGTGTCGTCCGCGCCGGATGTCACCCGGACGCGGAACCCCTCGTCCGGACCGCGCTGCACCGCGGCCGCCTTCGCGCTCAGCCGCACCCGCGCGCCGAGCCGGTCGAGCAGGCGGCCCGCGGCGCGTCCGTGCAGGTCGCCGAGCGGCGCTGCGGGCACGCCGATGTCCGCGGCGCCGGAGTCGGACAGCAGCGCGGTCTTGAGCACGGTCGCGGCCAGCGACACGCTGGCCTCGTCGCCGTCGATGTTCAGCGACGAGACGATGAACAGGTCCCAGAGCCTGCGGCGGGCGTTCTCGTCCTGTCCCCTGGCGCCGAGCCAGGGGCCCAGCCGCTGGCCGTCCAGCCCGGGCTGGTCCGGGTCGAGGCCCCGCAGGGCCAGGGCGGCCTGCCCCACGCGAAGCCGTTCGGCCACGGAGAGGAAGCGGTAGCCGAGCAGGGCCCGGCCCAGGTGCAGCGGGGCGGGCAGCGCGCTGCGGCGGAGCCTGGCCCGGCGGCCGGGTGACAGCACGGTGACGTCGAAGCGGTCCTGGAGCGTGACCGAGCCGGTCACGCCGAGCTGGCCCAGCAGTTCCTGGTAGCTGGTGCAGCAGCGCAGGAACACGTGCTGGCCGGTGTCGACCGTCAGCTCGCCGCGGGAGAATGAGCTGGTCGCGCCGCCGAGCCGGGGCCGGGCCTCGAGCAGGGTGACCCCGATCCCGGCCTCGCGCAGCGCGATCGCCGCGGTGATGCCGGCCAGGCCGCCGCCGATCACCACGGCACTGCGCGCACGGTCCGAAGCACGGGGCCCGCTCACGGCCGTCCCTCCGACGGGCCCGCCGGCGCGGAGCCGCCCACGGCCGGGCGGCCGGGCGCGGACCGGCCCGGGCCGGGCGGCCCCGCGCCGGGCACCCGGTCCCAGATCCCGGCCAGCGCCCTCCCCGCGACCATGGCCTTCTGGCGGCCCGGCAGCGACTGCCTCTGCCGCAGCGCCGCGGCGGGGGCCGCGGCGATCTGCTTGAGCAGCCGCAGGTAAATGCCGGACATCGCGCCCGTGCACGCCGCGCTGCGCCGGTCGAGCAGCGGCAGCAGCCGCAGCCCGGTGGCGTACCAGCCGAACGCGCGCCGGGCCTCGAACCGCACGACGTCCTGCAGACCGTGCTCGCCGGCCAGCGCGTCGGCGCGGTCGGGCCGCAGCACGGCACCGAAGCGCTCCAGGTCCTCCGCGGGCAGGTACACCCGGCCGTTGATGAGGTCCTCGCGGATGTCACGCAGGATGTTGGTCAGCTGCAGGGCGACCCCGAGGGCGTCGGCCAGCGGCTCGGCCGCGTCGGGATCCCGGCTGCCGAACACGCCGAGCGAGAGCCGTCCGATCGACCCGGCCACGCACCTGCAGTAGTGCTCCAGCTCGCCGAAGGTCGCGTAGCTGGTGCCGCCCACGTCGGCCTCGCACCCGTCGACCAGCTCGGCAAAGGCGCCCAGCGGGATCGGGTGCCTGCGTGCCGCGTCGGCCAGCGCGACGAGCACCGGGTCACCGGCCGCGGCGCGGGTGCCGTCCCGCTCCAGCGCGGCGACGGCCGAGCGCGCGTCGGCCAGCGCGGCCAGCTTGTCCGCGGCCGGCAGCGTCCCGTCGCCGATGTCGTCGACCCGGCGCGCAAACGCGTACACCGCCGACAGCGCCTGCCGTTTGCCGGGGGGCAGCAACCGGATGCCGTAGGAGAAGTTCCTCGCCTGCGTCCGGGTCACCTGCTCACAGTGCTCGTACGCGGCGCGGACGTCGGCGGCGCGCGTGGCCTGGGCGGTCACCGCTTCACCGCCCCCTCGCGTACGCCAGTCCGAGCTCCGCGGCCACGCGCCGCTTGCGCGGCCGCGGCGTGGTGCGCAGCACGTCGTGGTCGGCCGCGGCGATCGCGGCCAGCGTGGCCCTCCCGCCCGCGACGTAGCCGGCCACCGCGGCCCGCGCCGCGCCGCGTAGCGTGCCGATCAGCGGGGCTCCGGCGTCCAGCAGCGCCCTCGCCCGCCGGGTCTCGAACGCGATCAGCTTGCGGACCTGCGGCGGTGCGCTGGACTGCGCCAGGTCCTGCTCGGTACAGCCGAACGTGTCCATGTCCTGCGCGGGCAGGTAGACACGGCCCGCGCGCAGGTCCTCGGCCACGTCCTGCCAGTGCTCGGCCAGCTGCAGCGCGGTGCAGATGGAATCGGACAGCTCGGCCCGCGGCGCGGAGAAGCTGCCGAAGACGTACAGCACGATCCGGCCCACCGGGTTGGCCGACAGGCGGCAGTAGCCGAGCAGGTCCTCGAAGGTCTGGTAACGGGAAACGGCCTGGTCCTGCCGGTTGGCCTGGATCAGGTCGAGGAAGGGCGGCATCGGGATCCCGCAGTCGGTCACGGCGGGCCCGAGCGCGCCCACGACACGGCTCCTGGGCTCGGCGCCGTCACCGCCCTGGCCCGGCTCGCGCGCGCGGTCGGCGTAAAGGCGGCGGAGATCGGCCTCAAGCTCGTCAAGCAGCCGGAGCCGCTGGTCCGGCGGAGCCTGGTCGCCGATGTCGTCCGCCGTCCTGGCGAAGCCGTACACCGCCATGAGGTACCGCCGACGGCTGGTGGGCAGCACCCGCAGCGCGACCGGGAAGTTCTCACCTGCGGCCCGCCCCGCCCCCGGGTCGACCGCATCGACGGCAGCCCCGGACGCCGCGGGCGCCGCGGCGGGTTCCTCCCCCAGGCGGAACTCACCGCTCACCGTTGCGCCGTCGCGTGCCACGACCTCTATTTGGGCACAGGTCTCATTTGAAAAGCAAAAATGACGCAAGCGTCAGCTGACATACACGTCGCCTTTTCCTTCCGGTTGCACGGGCGGCCGGATCGTGTTAGGGGGTCAGGCCCGCTCGCGTGCGCGCTGCGTACGGCCTTGAGTCGATATCCCGTTACGCTGTAAGCCATTAGCTGACGCCGATGTCATATTCCCGGAAGCTGACGTGCATGTCATATCCATGAATTCCTGTCCCGGCGGTAGATCCGTCGCGCCGGAGGGCACCCGACGGCAGGTCCATCCGGGCGGAACGCGGTTCCGGTTCGCCGCCACGCCGGAGCATGGCCCCGTCGCCCGGTGCACCCGCAGCGCTGCCCGCTGGCTGCGCCCGGGCCCGCCGGTGATGCCCGGACCCGATGGCACCCGCCCGGCTGCACCCAGACCCGCCGCGCCGGGCCCGCTGCGCGCAGATCCACCGCGCCGGATCCGATGCGCACTGGACCTGTCCAGCGGAGCCGGGCCTGGCGCTGAGGTGCCAGGCTCGCAAATCATTGCATGTACTGATAATTAGCACGGATGGCGGCGCCACTCCCGCCCGGTCGATACCCTCGCCGGCCGACCGCAGGGCCGCCTCGCGGCATCCGCGTAACGAAAACCCCAGGGAGATCGCTGGGACATCGTGCGATGCGAGCCGCGGTCGAACCGAGATGTGACCGGAAGTCGCACCAGGCCGCCGGGTCCCCGACGGTGTCCCGGGCAGGCCGGGTCGGCCGGACGCCGGCAAGACAAAGGTTTGGCCAGAGCCCCGGCACGTCAGCAACGCCGAATAGGCCTTTTCAGTTGCTAGAAACTACCCGCGCTCCCGGATTAGCCAGGTTACGCTTGGCTCGGCAGGTAGACAGCGAAGTCCATTCTGGGTCGGCCAGGCCGGCCCGTATGGCCCGACGGTGATCATGAAGCTCTCAGGCTTCGTGGTCATCGCTCGGAACTCGGCAGAATCCTTTTACCGAACAGCGCTGAAGTATGGCGCTCCTTTGCCATGACCTCTGTCATACACACGAGCACCGGGCCCGGTACCGAGGTCGCCCCGGCAATTCCGCCATTAGTATCTTGGGCCTTTACCCGGGATGCTAACATCGCCCGGGTTTGTGGCGCACCGCGGTGCGGTCCGGCTCGCCACGACATCCGATGCAGGACTTCGCGATGACTCGCGGCCGCAAGCACCGCCTGGGCGTTATGTCGCATTTGGCAGGCTTCGCTGGTGCCCGCAAACTTTTGACCAGCAGCTTTCCAGACGGCAAGAACCGGAGGGGATTAATGCCGGAATCCTCGTTAACGGAGGATGCTGAGATCACTCCGGACGGTAACGTCTCCGCCGCCAGTGCCCAGGCGGCGATCGGCGCTGACGTCACCGGTATTCCGAGCCGGACGGCCGGGCTAAGCATGATCATCGACACGCATATGCGCGTTGTCGATGGCCCGATGTTTAGCGGGCGTCCGGACGTACGTCCGCCCATGGAATTGCTGGTCGAGCGAGATACACCGGTGCTCATTAATCGTGACCGCTCGATCTCCGCCCCTCCGCAGAATATTGCGGGGTCACACGCCGATGTCTATCTCGGAAAGCGATACTTACGACCACGCCAGCAGGCTCCCCTCCCCGGAAGGTTGACTAGGCAATGACTCAAGCCACCGTTCAGAACGATCAGCTACGCCGGTACGTCGAGAATCATCACATAGACATGATTCCGGCCGGGGCACGGCACGGGAAACCGTGGCAGCAGCTCGTCTTCTGGGCTGGCGCGAACGTGAACGTGTTCAACATCGTGCTCGGCGGTGTGGTGGTGTTCATTGGCCTCACGTTCTGGTGGGCCCTGCTCTCCATCATCGTCGGCACGATGCTCGGCGCGCTGCTTATTGCGCTGCACGCGACGCAGGGACCCAAGCTGGGAGTACCGCAGACCATCCAGAGCCGCGGCCAGTTCGGCTTCTACGGGGCTGCGTTCCTTTTCCCGTGCGTTCTGCTGCTCAATATCGGCTTCATCGCGGCGCAGCTTGTCATACAAGCCCAGAGCATGCAGGGGGTGATCGCCTCCGTTTCCATTCCGCAGTGGATCCTGATCCTGGCGGTGCCGGCGGTGGTGATCGGGATTTTCGGGTACCGGTGGATTCACCGGGCCATGCAGGTGACGGTCACCATCGTGGGCATCTCGCTGGTCATCATGTTCATCCAGGGGCTGCGGTACGGGTCTTTGCCGGCCAGCGAGACCAGCATGGCCGCGCCGCACGCCGGGCTGTTCCTGGCCGGCTCCGCACTGCTGGTCATCGACATGCTGAGCTGGGGACCGTTCGTCTCCGACTACACCCGCTACCTGCCGAAGGACACCAGCGGGCGGAAGCTGTTCTGGTGCATCTACGCCGGCAACGTGGTGGCGACGATCTGTGCGTGCGCGGTGGGCGCCTACCTCCAGGCCCTGCTGCCGAAGCTCGGACCGGTGCAGGCGATCGGCAAGGTCTCCGGGTCGTGGGCACTGGTGATCATGATGTTGAGCCTGATCAACTCCGACACGCTCAATGCGTATACCGGGGCGTTCCAGGTACTGGCCTTCGCTAACATGTGGCGCCGCTTCAAGTCAGAATCGGTGATGCTGCGGATCGTGCCCTTCCTGTGCGTCATGGCCGTAGGTGTCGTGACCGCCTTCCTCGGCTACAAGTCCTTCGTGACCAACCTGTCCAACTTCCTGGACGTGCTGCTGGTTATCTTCATACCGTGGTCCGCGGTCAATATCGTCGACTACTTCCTGGTCCGCCGTGGTCACTATGACGTGGCGTCGTTCTTCATCCCGAACGGCATTTACGGGAAATTCTCGTGGCGCGGGCTTGTCGCGTACGCGGCAGGCCTCGCCGTGGAGTTCCCGTTTGTTTCGCAGCCGGATTACACCGGCCCGCTGGTCAAGGATCTCGGCGGAGCCGACATCTCGTGGCTCGTCGGCTGGTTTGTCGCCGCGGTCGTCTACCTGGTCCTGGCGCGCGGCGTGCTCGATAACGACCGCCGTAACCGTCAGGCCGCCAGGCTGATCAGCGGCGAGAAGGCCAGGCTCACCTAGCCATCGCCGGACACTCCGGCCGAGCAGCGGTAGACGGGGCACAGGGATGACATCCACGCAGACTTGCCCGCGGAAGCCATCCCTGTGCTGTTCGCGGCCAGAGGCCGGCGCAGGCCGATGGCCTGACCTTTATGCCCATGCTCGGTGTCCCGGAGATGTCGACAGTATTTGGCTGCTGATCGGCCGTCGCGTCGGGTTGGCTGCCGTATCGTTATGGGCTGCGCCAGCGCGGAAAGGCAGGGAGGTTCCTGTGCACATGGTCGGTCACGGGTAACGGCCGATGGACATCCAGGGGAAGACCCCGGGATCGGCAGGGCCGCAGACCCCGGGTGCGGTATTGCCGGCCAGGACGGGCGCAATGCCTCCGCTGGCCGATGGTTTCAGCGCCAGGCCCGAGACGGCACCCGACCTTGGGACCACGCTGGTGCCTGGCGCCACTGTCGTGCTGGCGCTCGGCCAGACGGCCGCGGACAAGCCGCCGGATTGGCGACAGGCGTGCGGTAAGACTCAGATTGCCGTGTATTTCGCGGAGTCGCTGTGGCGGTCCCGCGCGGTGGACTTGCTGGTCTGGGTGGTAGCCGCCAGCCGGGCGTCGGTGCTGTCCGGTTACGCGGAAGCGGCGGCGGCCATCGGAGCCGATGACGGGAGCAAGGCCGAATCTGTGGCCAGCAACCTTATCGGCTGGCTCAGCCAAACCACCCGGCCGTGGCTGGTCGTGCTTGACGATCTGCGTGATGCGGCCGACGTGGAGGACCTCTGGCCAGAAGGGCCGGCGGGCAGGGTCCTGATCACGACCGCAAATTCCGCGGCGGTCTCGGCCGAGCACAAGGCGCTGGCGCTGCCGGTGCGGGAATTCAGCATGCGCGAGGCGTTGAGCTACTTGATGGGCCGTCTCACCGCCGACCCTGACCAGCGGGTCGGAGCGATAGACCTCGTCGCGGATCTCGGCTGCGAGCCCTCGGCCCTGTTCCAGGCCAGCGCGGTGATCGCCAGTTCCGGCCTGTCCTGCCGTGATTACCGGGATTATTTCGCACAACGACGGGCCCAGCTGGCGGAGGTTACCGATGCGGGGCAGGCGGCAACGGCGATCACCTGGACGCTCTCGGTCGAGCAGGCAGAACGGCTCACGCCGGGCGGGGGCGCCCAGTATCTGCTGGCGCTCCTGGCCCTCCTGGATGGCCACGGGATTCCAGGCGCCGTGGTCACCACGTCGGCGGTGGGCGAGTACCTGGCGGGAAGCACCGGGTCCGTCACGGACCCGAGCCACGCCTGGGGCGCTCTGCTGAGCCTGGAGCGGGCGGGTCTGCTGGTCGTCGACCCGGCGACCGCGCCGCCGACGATCCGGATGGCGCCGACGGTTCAGGAAGCGATCCGCGCCGCCACGCCCCAGCGGATCGCTGACGGCGCGGCCAGGACAGGGGCGGATGCGCTGCTCGAGGTGTGGCCCGAGGATGAGCCGGAGACATGGCTCGCCGCCGGCCTGCGGTCGTGTGCCGTCGGCCTGCGGGACCTCGCGGCAGATTCGCTCTGGGAGGGCGGCAGCTGTCATCCGCTGCTGCCGCGGGCCGGGCGCAGCCTAGACAGCGCGCGCCTGACGGGCCCGGCCATCGCCTACTGGCGAGAACTCGCCGCGATGAGCGACCGGATCCTCGGACCCGGCAGCCCGGATACCCTCGTGGCGGGCAGCCACCTGGCCGCCGCGCTCATGGCGGCCGGACAGGCAGCGGAGGCGGTGGCCTGGTCGCAGTGGGTTCTCGCCGGCCGCACCCGCCTGCTCGGGCCGGATAATCCGGGCACCCTCGCGGCCCGGGCCGATCTCGGCCGCGCCTTCCTGGCCTCGGGCCAGGCCGGATCCGCGATCCCCGTCCTGGAGGAGGCCGTCAGCGAATGCGAACGGGTCCGCGGGGCGACCCACCTCGACACCCTCAGCGCGCGTGACCAACTCGCCGACGCGTGCCGGGCCGCGGGCAAGTCCGACGACGCGATCAGGCTGTACCGGCGCACGCTCGCCGACCGCGAGCGGATTCAGGGGCAGCGGCATCCCGACACCATGACCACCCGCCAGCAGCTGGCCGACGCCTACCAAGCCGAGGGCCGGAACAAGGACGCCATCTCCCAGCTGAAGCGGGTTCTTGCCGACCGGGAGCGCGTTCTCGGCCCAGATCATCTGGACACGATCGTGGCCCGGGCCAGCCTGGCGTCCGCGTACCACTCGGCCGGCAAGATGTCCGTCGCGCTGCAGCTTCAGGAGCAGGCCTGCCAGGGCTACGAACGGGCTCTGGGGGCCGATCACCCGCAGGCCCTGGCCCGCCGCGCGGACCTGGCGCACGCCTTCTATACCGTGGGCCGGCTGACCGACGCCACCACGATGCTCCGCGATGCCGTCGACCGCTGTGAGCGGGCTCTGCCACCCGGAGATCCGCTGACCCAACGCCTCAGGGAGAGCTTGGCTAACATCGCCGGGGAATGACCGGCCATACGGTGCCTGCGTCCTCCCGGTCAGGGCCGCGGAAGGCGCGTTAAGTGTCGCTAACAGTCATCGCCCCAGTTCAGAGGGCACTTTTCCGGTTGCCGAGGACCAAGGCACGCTAAGTACACGCTGGATTGAGACCAGGCACGGGCTTGCCGCCGAGGCGGCCGGCCGGCGGGAGCTCGGCGGTAATTTTCGGATGGTAAACGTCAAGTGCTATGGCCGGCCATTTCAGTGGTAGACACCGTCAGGGATCAGGGTCGGCGATTTATGCCTCCGAAACCGGACAATTAACGTACACATTGTTACTCAGAGTAAGCACGTGGCCGCCGACTGCGATCCCGGATAGCCGGTGAGCAAGTTCCCTGCTTCCGAATCCGGGCGCCATGGAAGCGCTTCGCATTCGGCCTGCAAAGAACACGATTCTGATCATGTTCGAGTCGGCTTCATGGCCGGTGCGGGCTAGTCAGACAGAGCGTGTCCAGGGGAACTTCTGGCCGTGACCCGGCCAGCGTTCCGTCCAGCGGGCTTCTGCGGAGAACCGATCAGGAATGCGCATGCCGTCATGTACTGTACCGACGAGAAGCCATTCATCCCGCTACCCGTCCCATCGCGGGGAGTGACGTTGACTCACCGGTCATGTGATCCGCGGTGCGGCGCGCGTCGGCTTGGCCGGCTGCCTCGTGGTCACGGCTTACCAGGTCCCAGCGGCGTAGGCGCCCGTCCGTGGGCCGTACCGGCTTTAGGCTGCGGGATCGAGCGGGTTGACGGACATGGCCCCCGGAAGCACACGATCCGGACCAGGGAGTTACCACATGGGCGCGCACATGTTGCCGGGCCGCGAGCGACGGCGTGCCTCGCGCCGTTCGATCCGATTCACCATGATCGCGATCCTGGCCGTCCCCGTCGTGGCCGCGGTCGTGATGTGGGTCTTCGCCGGCACCACCATCGGCACGCACAGCCATGCCGTTCAGAACAACCCTGCGCTGACCGGGATCGCGCTGGCCGATGCGGTCGGCCTGGCCGCGATTCTGGTGGCGGCTGTACTCATGGGATGGTTCGCCCGGCGGCTGACCCGGGATCTCTCCAGCCTGGAGACGTCGGCCCGCCGTTTTGCTGACCAGCAGTTGCCGCAGCTCGTCGAGCGGCTTAGGCGCGGAGAAAAGGTCGACCCGGAGACCGAGCTCCCCCCGTCGGCCCAGATGAAGGTCACCGAGGTCGCCCGGGCCGCGGCGGCGCTCGCCAGCCTGCAGCGCACGGCGCTGGCCGCGGCGACCACCGAGACCAGCCTGCGCAGCGGGATCAGCCAGGTTTTCGTGAGCCTCGCGCGGCGGAGCCAGTCACTGCTGCAGCGGCAACTGCGACTGCTGGACGACCTGGAGCGCAAGGCGGTTGACCCCGGAGCACTGGCGGACCTGTTCCCGCTGGACCACCTCACCACCCGGATGCGCCGCCACGCCGAGGGCCTGATCATCCTCTCGGGCGCGGCGCCCGGGCGGGCGTGGAGCAGCCCGGTGCCGGTCATCGACGTTATCCGCGGGGCCATCGCCGAGGTAGAGGACTACAAGCGGATCGCCGTGGCCACCGCATCCGACGACATGGTGACGGGCTCGGCCGTGGCCGACATGATCCATTTGCTGGCCGAGCTGATCGAGAACGCGACGCTGTTCTCCCCGTCGGGCACCCGCGTCGAGGTCAAGGCCGAGCGGGTCGGCAACGGCTTTGCCTTCGAGGTCGAAGACCGCGGCCTGGGTATCAAGGCCGAGGAGCTGGACGCGATCAACCTGCGGCTGAGCAGCCCGGCCGACTTCGACCTGGCCAACGCTGATCAGCTCGGCCTGTTCGTGGTGGGCAAGCTCGCGGCCCGGCACGGGGTACGTGTCTTCCTGCGCCCGTCTCCCTACGGCGGGACCACGGCGATCGTGCTGTTGCCCAACAGCATGATCACCTCCGAGGTCGAGGCCCCGGCCACGGCACAACCCGAAGAAGGCCAGGTGAGCGCGCCGGGCTTCGAGGACCTCCATCTGGCCCTGACCGGCCGTGAGCCACGGCGAGCATCGCCGGCGGCCGGTGCCATTCCCAGCCAGCCGGGCGCCCTGCCCATCCGGAAGCGTGCCCTCCCCCGCCGACCAAGCGCCGGGAGCTTCCCCGGCCTGCCGGGCACGAGCCACAGCCAGCCGGACGCCACGCCCGGCGGGCCGGACGCCAGCCAGCCAGCCGCAAGTGCTGGCCCCCCGATCCTGCCCCGCAGGTCAGGCGGCAGTCCCGACGCCGGCACCTACCGCGGCTTGCCACGCCGCGTCCGCCAGGCGAACCTTTCACCGCATCTGCGCAGCAGCCCTTCATCCGGGACCGCCGCTCATTCGCGTGACCCCGAAGTCCGCTCGCCGGAACAGGCACGCAGCCTGCTGGCCTCCCTGCAGAACGGGTGGGAGCGCGGCCGCCAGGCCGAGGTGCGAGACTCGGAGGCCACCGTCGGCGGGCAGGAGACAGCGGGCGGCGTGCGCGAGGCACCGCAGGAGGAAGCGTGATGGAGTCGTACGGGACAACGTCGGCCGGGCAGGAGCTGAGCTGGCTGCTGGACGACCTCGCCGCCCGCGTGGACGACATACAGCAAGCCGTGATCTTGTCTCGGGACGGCCTGACCGTGGCCGCCTCACAGGGCCTAAGCCGTGAGGACGCCGAGCACCTGTCCGCGCTCGCCGCCGGGGTGCAAAGCCTGGCCCGGGGCGCGGGCGAGCATTTCATGCTCGGGGAGGTGCGGCAGACCATCATCGAGCTCGAGCAGGCGTTCCTGTTCGTGACCGCGGCCGGTCACGGCAGCTGCCTGGCGGTGATGTGCCCGGCCCAGGCCGATGCGGGCCTCATCGCCTATGAGATGGCGATGCTGGTCAAGCGCGCGGGGCCGCACCTGGCCGCGCAGCCCAGACTGACCGCCCGCCAGATGCGAGCCGAGTCAGCCGGCCGTGCGCCGGTACGACAGGTGGATCGACGGGGAAGCCGGTCCGGTCGTACGCCCGTATGCCCTGACCGGTGGCCGGACTGACCCGGTTGGTGACACGGTCCTCGACCTGATCGCGGTCGTCGCCGCGTCCGGCCCCATCCCGGGACCAGCCGAGCTGGCCAAGCTCAGCCCCGAGCACCGCAAGCTCCTCGACCTGTGCCGGGCACCCGTCACCGTCGCCGACGCCGCCGCCGATATAGCCCTACCGCTGGGCGTGGTCCGCGTCCTGCTCTCCGACCTGATCCAGCAGGACAAGATCGCCGTGCTGCCGCGACGGCCCGTGCGCCCCCAGGCCGGCGCCGACCTCGACCTGCTCAAGGAGGTGCTCGATGGGCTCCGCTCCCTCTGACGCCGCGGCGGACGGCGCCCAGCTCACCCCGGTCAAGATCGTTGTCGCGGGCGGGTTCGGCGTGGGCAAGACCACGCTGGTCAGCGCGATCAGCGAGATCCGGCCGCTGCGGACCGAGGAAGCCCTGACCCAGGTGAGCGTCGGCGTGGACGACCTCACCGGGGTGGCCGGCAAGACCACGACCACGGTCGCGATGGACTTCGGCCGGATCTCGATGGGCTCCCGGCTGGTCCTGTACCTCTTCGGCACTCCGGGCCAGGACCGATTCTGGTTCATGTGGGACGACCTGTCCTTCGGCGCCCTCGGTGCCGTGGTCCTGGCGGACACCCGCCGCCTCGGCGACTGTTTCCCGTCCGTCGACTACTTCGAGCGGCGCCAATTGCCGTTCATCGTGGCCATCAATGTCTTTGACAACGCCCCCCGGTACGACGTCGAGGACGTCCGCATCGCGCTCGATCTCGACCCGAGCGTCCCCGCCATGCTCTGCGACGCACGGCAGCGCGACTCGGTCAAGGATGTCCTGATCACGCTCGTTCAGCACGTCCTCGCGGCCGGGCCGGTGAACGGCCACCGGGCCCCCGGTGGCGCGGACGCGGCGCGGTCGGCTGACCCTTGTTTATCCAGACGGGGGCGTTCGGGTCAAAACTGACAGGTCAAATATGACCGGTTTCGCTAGTGATCTTCCTAACCGGCTGTTACGCTCACAAGCTCCCCGGGAGTCTCCTGGTTACAGCGTGCTCCGCTCGTCACTTCTCACGCTGAGGTCACAGTCATGGGTTTGCGCCACCGGTCCATACGGCTGAGGATCTTTCTTCTCGTCGCCGTCCCGATCCTGTCGCTGGTCGGGCTGTACGTTTTCGCGGCGACCATCACGGCCAGCGATGCGCTCAACCTGGCCAGGTCCAGGACGCTGAAAGACACCATCGGCACGCCGGTCGGCAACCTGGAGACCCAGATCGATCTCGAGCGCATGCAGGCCGTGGTCTACCTCGCAGCCCCCGTGCCGTCGAACCTGGCGGCGCTGCACGCGCAGGAAGCAAAGACTGAGCAGTCCCAGAAGGCCTTCACCGACGCCGTCACCTCCGCCGCGAGCAGCGCCGGGCCGGCGGAAAAGCAGGCGACCGGGGTGCTGCTCAAGGACACGGCAGGCCTCGCCGCCCTGCGCTCCAAGATCGTCTCCCTGGCCATCACCAGGCCCGAAGTGATCAGCGCCTACGCCGCCATCAACTTCGCCGCTGACGATGTGCTGAATCAGACCATCCTGCAGGAATCCAATGTCCCGCTGGTCACGCAGTCACTCGCGCTGGTCAGGGCGGGCAAGTCCGAAGAACTGCTCCTCGAGGAGAGCGCGCTGCTGAACGGGGATGCGATCGCCCGCACGTTCTCGCAGGCCGACCGCCAGCAGTTCACCGAGCTGGCCGCAGCGCACCGGGCCATGTACACCCAGGCCCTGCCAGACCTGGAGCCGGCCTACCGCACCTACTTCCTCAAGGACATCAGCCCTCAGGCGTCAGCCGCTCTGACGGCACTGGAGAACAAGGTCATCGCCGACAATCATCCTGGCCGGGTCCCGCCGGTGCCCCTGCCGTCCTGGAACCTGGCCGTCGGCGCGGTCTCCGCCGGGCTCTCGGACGCGAGCATCCAGGCGGCGACCACGCTGACAATGCAGGCGCAACCGGTCGCCAACGCCACCTTCCTCCGGCTCTGGCTCGTCGGCGGCCTCGGGCTGGCGGCCATCATCCTCTCGCTCATCATCTCGGTCTGGATCGGCCGCGGCCTCCTGCAGCAGCTGGCCGGGCTCCGGCGGTCCGCCCTCGACCTGGCCAACAACCGCCTGCCCGGCCTCGTAGAGCGGCTGCGCTCCGGGGAGGACGTGGACGTGGCCGCCGAGGCGCCGCCGCTGGAGTCGAGTGCCGATGAGATCGGACAGGTCCAGGAGGCCTTCAACGCCGTCCAGCGGACGGCCGTGGAGGCGGCCGTGGACGAAGCCAGGCTCCGCCGCGGGGTCAGTGACGTCTTCCGCAACCTGGCCCGGCGCAGCCAGTCGCTGCTGCACCGCCAGCTGGCCCTGCTCGACGCCATGGAACGCCGGGCCACTGAGCCCGAGGAACTCGAGGACCTGTTCCGCATCGACCATCTCACCACCCGGATGCGCAGGCATTCGGAGGGACTGATCATCTTGTCCGGCGCGTCCCCGGGACGCAGCTGGCGCCACCCGGTGCCGTTCGTCGACGTGCTCCGCGCCGCCGTCGCCGAGGTCGAGGACTACACGCGAATCAGGGTCACGACGGGGACCCGCGCGGCCCTGGCCGGCCCCGCCGTGGCCGACGTCATCCACCTGATCGCGGAGCTGGCGGAGAACGCGACGATCTTCTCGCCACCCAATACCCCGGTCCGGGTGCACGGCGACGTGGTCGGCCGGGGATACGCCGTCGAGATCGAAGACCGCGGGCTCGGCCTTTCCGACGAGAAGCTCGCCGATATCAACCAGAACTTCGCGCACCCCCCGCAGCTTGACCTGTCCGGGAGCGAGCAGCTCGGCCTGTTCGTGGCCGGGCAGCTGGCCAGGAGGCATGACATCCAGATCCGCCTGAAAGACTCGCCCTACGGGGGCACGACGGCCATCGTGCTGATCCCGAATGCCCTGATGGTCAGCCAGGGCGCCTACGATACCGAGGTCCCGGCGGCGGCGGCGGGCGAGCGGCCGTTCCAGCTCACCGGCCGGCGGGTCTCGCTACACGCCGGGGCGATATCGGAGCCCGTCCCGCTGACCCAGCTCAGCGCGGTCACCACGGCGATGGAGCCGCCGTCCGGCCCGCCCGACGACGCGACGCCCGGCCCGGCGGGCGACTCGCCGGCCAGCCCGGGGAGCGACCTGCCGGCCAGCCTGGCGGGCGACCCGTCGGCCGGCCGCGCGGATGATGAGCCGGACGGCCCCGGTGCCGGGACGACGGCCAGCCCGGCCGCCAGCCCGGCCGCCAGCCCGGCCGCCGGCAGAGCCGATCGACAGCATCTTCACACCGCGCCCGCGCCGGGCCACGGCCCCGTCACCCAGCGGCTCGTTCACGCTCGCGGGCGAGGGGTCGCCCAGCCATCCCGGCGACTCCGACACCATCGACCCGAGGGTCACCACCGAGCTGACCGCGATGGGCCTGCCGGTCCGGGTGCGGCAGGCTAGCCTGGCTCCGCAGCTGCGCGACGGCGGCGTGCGGCCGGGTGACGCGGCCGACAACAGTCCGGGCGCGCCGTCTCCGGAGGCGGTGCGGAGCACGATGACGGCGCTGCAGCGAGGCTGGGAACGCGGCCGCAACATCTCCGGGGCGGTCACGCCGTCACCCGAGCCGGCACCGGGGCCTGATGGCAGCGGAAACAGCGGCGAGCAGCGCGACGATGAATGACCCAGCGATCTCGGCGCGGCACCGGGAGCAGCGAAGGGGGAGCACGTGAGCCAGGGCAGCGAACTTGACTGGCTCCTGGACGACCTGGTCGCCAGGGTCGTGTACATCCGCAAGGCCGTCATCCTGTCCCGGGACGGCCTCGCGATCGGGGCGTCAGCCGGGCTCAGCCCGGAGGACGCGGATCATCTCTCCGCGGCCGCGGCCGGCCTGCAAAGCCTGGCCCGGGGGGTCGGGCGGCACTTCGGGAGCGGGGCCGCGCGGCAGATCATCATCGAGATGGAGTCCGAGTTCCTGTTTGTGACCGCTGCGGGCGAGGGCAGCTGCCTCGCGGTCCTGGCGACGACCTCGGCCGACGTGGGGCTCGTGGCCTACGAGATGGCCATCCTGGTCAAGCGGGTCGGGGAGCACCTGTCGGTCGGTTCCCGGCCCGGCCGCCCGAACGCAGGAACGAAGTGACCTGCCGTGCCCGCGGCCGATGACGAATGGGTTGACCAGGACGCCGGTCCCGTGGTCCGCCCGTACGCGGTCACCGGCGGCCGGACCCGCCCAAGCGGCGGAACCTTCGACCTGGTAACCATGATCACGGCCGTTCGCGGCATCCAGGTCAGCGCGGATGACCTCGAGCCCGAGCACCTGATGCTGCTGCAGCTGTGCCGGCTCCCGACGTCGGTGGCTGACCTCGCCGCTGACCTGGACCTTCCGCTGGGCGTGGTCCGGATCCTGCTGTCCGACATGCGCGAGCGCAAGCTGATAGCCGTTCATCACCCGGTGCCGGCCCGGCTGAATGACCCGCAACTCCTGAGGCAGGTGGCAGATGGGCTTCGTAGGCTCTTATCACGACAGCCGCGCGGGGGCCGTGCCTGTCGCCGTCAAGATCCTCATCGCGGGCGGCTTCGGCGCGGGCAAGACCACGCTGGTGGGGTCGCTGACCGAGATCCGGCCGCTGCGGACCGAAGAGGATCTCAGCGCCCCGAGCGCGCTGATCGACCTCACCGACGGGGTCCAGGACAAGACGACCACCACCGTCGCGATGGACTTCGGCCGCATCACCATCCGGGATGACCTCGTGGTCTATCTCTTCGGCACGCCGGGGCAGAAACGGTTCTGGTTCATGTGGGATGAGCTGGCGATCGGCGCCCTCGGCGCGGTGGTGCTGGCCGACACGCGGCGGCTGGCCGACTGCTTCCCGTCGGTTGACTACTTCGAGCAGCGCGGCACTCCGTTCGTCATGGCCGTGAACTGCTTCGAGGGGAGCAGGCGCTTCCCTCCCGCGGCCATCAGGGCGGCCCTGAACCTGGACGCCGACGTGCCGGTCGTGCTGTGCGACGCGCGCCAGCGCGCATCGTGCCGCGATGCTCTCGTCTCGCTCGTCGAATACGCGATCGGCCGGCTGAGCGTCGGCTCCGGCGTCGTCAGCTCCGCCAGATGAGGACCAGGGCGCAGTCGTCCCAGCTCGCGCCCGATGCCTGCATCGCCTCGACGAGGCCCGCTCCCGCGCCGAATCCCGACGTCACCAGCCGGTCCGCCTCGCCGAGCAGCCGGTCGGTGCCCGCGTCGATGTCCCGGCCCGGCGCCTCGATCAGCCCGTCGGTATACAGCATCAGGGCGTCGCCGGGCCGCAGGGTGCCGCGCTCGGGCACGCACCGCAGGTCGGAAACCACGCCGAGCACGATCCCGCGCGCCTGGGTGAGGCGCCAGGTTCCGCTGCCCGCCTCGAAGTGCGCCGCGGGCGGGTGCCCGGCCGAGTCGACGGTATAGTCCCCGGTGGCCAGGTCGAGCGAGAGATGAACCGCGGTGACGAACCCCTCGGCCGTGGCCGAGCGCCGCAGGTAGGCGTTGCACGCGGCCAGGAAATCCCCGGACGGGACCGAGCCGAGCAGGCCGCCGAACGCGCCGGACAGCAGCAGGGCCCGGGTGCCGGCGTCGATTCCCTTGCCCGCCACGTCGACCAGGGCCACCTCGAGGGTCTTCCCGTCGCACACGGACACCAGGAAGTCCCCGCCGAACGACGCCCCGCCGGCGGGCCTCAGCACCGAGGCCGAATGCCAGCCCTCGGGCAGTTCGGGCAGCCTGCCCTGGGCCCGGATCCGGTCCCGCAGCTCGACCAGCATGCGGTCGCCCCGCAGCCCCAGCACCCCGAGCTTGGCCCGGGCCCGGGCCAGCGCGTCCGCGAAGACCACCGTGACCGCGATCGTGGCGATGATCCCCGGCCCGGCCTTGCCCATCACCGCGTCATACGCCACCGCGACCGCGACGAGGCAGAACAGGATCCGCAGCGCCCGCGGCCAGAGCAGCAGTCCGCCGGCGAGAAGCGGCAGGATCATCACCCCGGGCGAGAACCAGGACACCGAGACGTGGACCGCGGCCACCGCGATGACGGCGACGGCCACCGCGAGGCCGAAGGCCACCCGCCGGTTCCTGGTGATGAACTGCCGCCGGATCAGCCTGCGCAGCCGCCGCGCCACATCGAGCGCCGCGGCCGCGGGCCGGCGCGGGACAAGACGAACCATCTTGCCGGAACTGTACCGGCTTATCCGCCTCGCCGGATAATCAGTCGCGGCCGGCGCGCGGGCCGGGTAGAAATCCAAGCATGAGCGGTACCTACCCGATCCGCCCGATCAGCGACAGCGAGTTCACCGCGTTCTACGCGGTGATCGAGCATGCCTTCAACGCCACGTACCCGACCGAGCCCGAGCTGCAGCATGACCTCCTGGTCTTCGAGTTCGACCGGAGCCTGGCC
The DNA here is from genome assembly GCA_963795055.1 of uncultured Actinomycetota bacterium. Lineage (GTDB taxonomy): Bacteria > Actinomycetota > Actinomycetes > Streptosporangiales > Streptosporangiaceae > JASHPR01. The sequence goes on along the minus strand of CAWCGJ010000043.1, from coordinate 102,801 downwards.
GCGTTCGACGGGCCCGACATGGTAGGGACAGCCGCCGCCCTCACGTTCCGGATGACGGTCCCCGGCGGTGTCGTCGCGATGGGCGGGGTCACCGCGGTCAGCGTGCTGCCCTCGCACCGGCGGCGCGGGATCCTGTCCGGCCTGATGCGCCGCCTGCTCGCCGACGCCAGCGAGCGGGGCGAGGCGGTAGCCGCGCTCTTCGCTTCGGAGGCGAGCATCTACGGCCGGTACGGGTTCGGCATCGCCACGGCCGAGCTTGACCTCACGATCCGGCACGGAGAGGGCGTCCTGCTGGAGCAGGCCGCGGCGGGCCAGGACCCAGCTCCGCGGCTGCGGATCGCCGAACCGCGAGACGCCGTGCCCGAGCTGGCCAAGGTCTTCGACTTCATCCTGCCCGCCCGGCCCGGCCTGCTCGCCCGGGACGACCGCTGGTGGGACTACGTCCTGTGGGATCCCGAGCATCGCCGTTCCGGCGGCAGCCCGCTGCGCTGCGTGATCGCCGAGGACGAGACCGGCCCGCGCGGGTACGTCCTGTTCTCCGGCAAGCCGGAATGGGACGATCACGGGATCCCCAGCGGGACACTTGAGGTGCGCGAGCTGATGGCCACCGACCCGGCAGCCTATTCGGCGATCTGGAACGACCTGCTGACCAGGGATCTGGTCCGCGAGGTGCGGGCGCGGGTGCGTCCCGCCGACGAGCCGCTGCTCTACCTGCTCACCGACCCGCGGCGAGCCCGCCCGGTCCTCCTGGACGGGCTCTGGGTCCGGCTGGTCAGCGTGGATAAGGCGCTGACGCAGCGGCGTTACGCATGCGCCGTGGACGTGGTCATCGAGGTTGCCGATGATCTCTTCGCCGGCAATGCCGGGCGGTGGCGGCTGCGCGCGCCGGGTCCGGCGGGCCCGGAGGGCGCGGCGCCCGCCGCCGCGAGCTGCGAGCGGACGTCGGCGCCCGCCGACCTGGCCCTGCCGGTCCGGGCGCTGGGGGCCGCCTACCTGGGCGGTACCAGGCTCAGCGCGCTGGGCGGCGCGGGGCTGGTCAGCGAGATGCGGCCCGGCGCGCTGGCGGCGCTGTCCGCCGCCATGTCGTGGGATCCGGCGCCCTGGAGCACGACCGGTTTCTGACCTTCGCGGGCGAGTGAACCCTTTCATCCTCCCCAGGCCTGCCCACGTACTCTGAACCCTGACATCATCGTTCCCGAGCCTGCCCACGTACTCTGAGCGTGACATCAACGGACGAAAAGGGTTCACTGAGGCATGCGCGGGATGAAGGTCACGGTGGACGCGGCCATGCGGGCCAGGGACGTTTCCCGGCCGCGCGCCGATGACGAGGAAACCGCGCGGGCCGCAGAGCCGGAGCCAGACCGGCCTCGCGCGGAGCCGGCCAGGCCAGCGCCCCCGGCGGATCCTGCCGTGCCCGCGGCGGACCCGGGCAACGGCGTGCCGAAGGCCAGGCGGCCTCACCGGCGCCGCAGGCGCCGCTGAAACGCGATCCGCTAGCCGCTCAGAGCGGCGCCAGGATCCCCGGCGCTCAGGTGGTGGCCACGCCCAGCAGGGATCCCACGGTGTAGGTGACCGTGGCGGCTACCGCGGCCACCGCCAGCTGGCGCAGGGCGGTCCCGACCACGCTGCGTCCGGCCATGTAGCCGATCGCTCCGCCCAGGGCCAATGCCGCGGCGGCACCGATGATCACCGAGGCGATCACCGCGGTCGGTCCGCTGGCAAAGAACCATGGGAACAGCGGCAGAATGGCGCCGATCGAGAACGACACGAATGAGCTGACGGCCGCCCGGAGGGCCGAGCCCGGCGCCTCGGGGTCGACGCCGAGCTCCAGGCGGGCGTGGGTATCGAGGGCGACGTCCGGGTTGGTAGACAGGATCCGCGCCACGGTGCCGGCGTCCTCCGCCGACAGTCCCTGAGCCTGGTACATGGCCGTCAGCTCGCGCAGCTCGCCCTCGGGGTCGTCCGCGAGTTCCTGGCGCTCCACCTCGACCTCGCGCCGGACCATCTCCTGCTGTGCCCGCACCGACACCAGCTCGCCTGCCGCCATGGAGAAAGCCCCCGCCAGCAGCCCGGCCACCCCGGCCAGGCGGACCGCGGACGAGTTGGCCGACGCCGCGCCCGCCACGCCCAGCACCAGGGACAGGTTGGTCAGCAGCCCGTCGCCCGCGCCGAGCACGATAGCCCGCTGCGTACCCCCCTGGACATCACGGTGCCGGCTGCCGCCGGGCTGGCTGCCGCCAAGCCAGTGCCCGATCGCGGCGATGCCCCGGCGGGGCTGCGCCGTACTGGCCATCTGCTCACCTTAGCCGACCCTTGTGGCCGTGAGTCATAGCCGCGGCGAAGCCGGGCCAGCCGGGGCCGGAACCCCCGGCAGCGGCATCGCGCCGCGGGTCAGCGGAGCCGGCCCGGGCGCGCCCCGGTGCTCGCGGCGGTGCGCTGGGACTGCGCGTAGGCGGCCGGGGTCTGGCCGGTCGCGGCCCGGAAGTCGCGGATCAGGTGAGCCTGGTCGGCGTACCCGAGGTCGGCGGCCAGTGCCGCCCACTCCACCGGCTGTCCCTCCCGCACGGCCTCGGCCGCGTCGAGCAGCCGGTAGCGGCGCAGGACCCAGGTCGGCGGGACGCCCGCGTGCTGCAGGAACATCCGCTGCAGGGTCCGGGTGCCGAGGCCCGCCCGGGCGCAGAGGTGCCGGAGCTGCCGCACGGACCGGTCGGTCTCGGCGATCTGCGCGACCTCGGCGACCTGCCGGGCCCCGGCGATCTGCTGCGGGTCGGTCGCCGCGAGCACGCGGTTCAGGGCTCGCTCCAGGACCCCGGCGCGAGCCTGCACGTCCGGCTGCGCGTGAACCTCCTCCACCAGCCCCGCCTCGTCCAGGCCCAGCGCCGGGCCGAGCCGGACCACCCGGTCGGCGAAGGCCGACGCCGGCCGGCCGATGAACGCGCCGAGGCCGCCCGGGGTGGTCATCGCGGCCACCGCCCACCCGCGGCCCGCGAGCTGGCGGGTGGTCAGCTTCCTGGCCACCCCGTTCAGGCGGGCCTCGACCCGCCCGGCCGCGCCCGCCCGGGCATCGGCGTGGCCGACGCTGAGGTTGGCACACGGGTGAGTGAGCACCTGCTGGGTGTGCGTGGTGCGTGGCGGCAGGTCCCACTCCACCGCCCAGAAACGGTCGACCAGGCCGGCCAGCCCGGGACCCGCCGGGAACCGGGTCAGGCGCACCAGCCGCTGCAGCACCGCGGGGTGGAGTATCCCGCGGCTGTCTTCCCCGACCGGCGCCGGCCGCCTTGCGCTCACCGTCATGACCCTAGCGGCGGTTACTGACGCAAATCTTCAATCCCGCCCCCGAACTGGGCCGATACCGTGGCCGACATGACTGCACCCACTGAAATCGAGCAGACAGCCGACGAACTCGGGATGGTACTCGACGAGCTGGCCGGGGTCGTCGGCAACATCACCGATGAGCAGTTGCGCGATCCCACGCCCTGTACCGAGTACGACGTCGGCCAGCTGCAGGACCACGTGCTCGGCTGGCTCACCAACTTCGCGGACGGCTTCGCCGACCCGGCCGGGCGGGCCCCGCGGGCCGAGATCAGCGGGTACCGGGCGCCGGCCGATGCCGTGGCGGAGGTCCGCTCCGCCGCCGCGCGACTGGATCGGGCGCTGCGCGGCGGGGCCGCGGCGCGGCCGCTGCGGCTGGGAGAGGCCGCGATGCCGGGCGAGCTGGCCGCAGGCATGATCCTCTGGGAATACCAGGTGCACGGCTGGGATCTCGCCCGGGCGACCGGGCAGCGCTGGTGCCCGCCGCCCGGGGCGTCGGAGGCGTCGCTGCGTTTCGCGCCGGCCATGCTCACCGAGGACTACCAGGGCGAGGGCAAGGCGTTCGCCGCGCCCGTCGGGGTTCCCGCCACCGCGCCGCCGCTGGACCGGCTGCTCGGGCTGTCCGGGCGCGATCCCGGCTGGTCGCCGGCCTGACCGTTGCGTCTAGGGCATCGTCCCCGCGGGCGCGAACCGGCGCAGCAGGTACCAGGAGAAGTAGCTGCCGTACTTGCGCTGCAGCTCGGGCTGCTGCCAGTCCCGGCCGCTGATCGTGCCGCGGCAGGAGGGGGTGCCGCAGTGGCAGACCATGGGGTCGTCGGCGTCGTCGAAGAGCGCGTAGTCGGTGGTCAGTTCCTCGCCCGCGGCCACGTCACGCATGGCGACCAGGACGATGTTGCCGGCGAAGCCGACGTTGGGCTCGCAGGAGTGGTTGATGAACAGCATCACCGGCTCGTACTCGGCCTCCTCCACCGCGGCCAGGTGGAAGCTGTCGGCGATCTGGACGTCGGAGTTGCGCAGCCGCTCCGGGAGCGCGGCCAGCGTGTCACCGTCCACGATATGACCGCCCTTGATCGCGACGATCTCGTCCTTGGCGATCGGCGCCACCGCTATCAGCCCGCGCCCCTCGATTCCGCTCGGCCGGCCTTTGACCGCCTTGGGCGAGATGTAGCTGGACACCACCACGGCGAGACTGCCTAGGGACCGGCGGGCAGCGGGGACAGCTCGGCGGTCGCCTCGCTCCAGGCGATCGCCGCCCGCACTCCGCGTATCTTGTTCGCGGCGATCGCCTCCCCGTTCCCCGAGCCGCCGATGACGACGCCCAGGCTGCTCGGATCATTCACGGCACAGTCCGCGGCGCGCATGACGTAGGGCGGGTAGTCGTCGTGATCCCGTTCGGCGTTCGGGCCGCAGTCGTGCCCGGCCTGCTTCAGCCACTCGATGGGGTGACTCTTCAGCGCGAAACCAGCATGGTCTGACCCAAGGTAGACGCGCATGAGCGTCAGTTTGTCAGAACCGTCCGCCGCCGATAGCGCCGGGATCAGTCGAAGATAGGGTTCCGGGTGCGGCTGCGCTTCAGCTCGAAGAAGCCGTCGGTCCCGGCAACCTGCAGCACGCCGTCCCAGAGGCCGGCGTCGTCGCCGCGCGGGATCGGCGATATCACGGGACCGAAGAACGAGATGCCGTCCACGGAGATGACCGGCGTGCCCACCTCGTACCCGACCCGGTCCATGCCGTCGTGGTGCGAAGCGCGCAGCGCCTCGTCGTAGCCGGGGTCATCCATCGCGTCGGCCAGCTCAGCGGGCAGCCCCGCCTCGGCCAGCGCCGCCTCGATCGTGGCCCGGTCCCTCGGCTCCTGCTGCTCGTGGAAGCGCGTGCCGAGCGCGGTGTAGAGCGGAAGCAGCACGTCCGGGCCGAACTTCTGCTCCGCGGCGATGCAGACCCGTACCGGCCCCCACGCCTCGGCCATGAGTTCCTGGTACCGCTCCGGCAGCCCTTCCTGGCCCTCGTTGAGCACCGCCAGGCTCATCACGTGCCAGCGCGGCGCCACCGGGCGGACCTTCTCCACCTCGAGCAGCCAGCGCGAGGCGATCCACGCCCACGGGCACAGCGGGTCAAACCAGAAATCAACCACCTTCGGCTCATGCTGGGCCATGCACGCTCCTTCGGACAAAGTAGGGGTAACGCCCCTAACAACCGGGGGGTGGCCCAGGTCATTCCGCCGGCCGACATGCGATTATGCTCCGAACGCCAATCCGGGAAAGGGATGCCTGCCGTGGCCAGCAACCTCACGCGCGACGAGGCGCGGGAACGCTCACGCCTGCTCGACGTAGATTCCTACCGCGTCGAGCTCGACCTGACCGGTGATGACCTGACGTTCGGCTCGGTGACCGCGGTCAGCTTCCGGTGCGCCAGCCCGGGGGCGTCGACGTTCATCGACTTGTCGGCGCCGACGGTCCACGAGATCACGCTGAACGGCGCCCGCGTCGGCCCGGAGAACTTCGACGGGAACCGGATCAGGCTGGACGGCCTGGCCGAACGCAACGAGTTGCGGGTGGCCGCCGAGTGCGCCTACTCACGCACGGGCGAGGGCCTGCACCGGTTCACCGACCCGGCCGACGGCGCCGTGTACATGTACACCGACTTCGAGACGTTCCACGCGCACCGCGTTTACGCCTGCTTCGACCAGCCGGACCTGAAGGCCACGTTCCAGTTCGAGGTCACCGCCCAGCCGGGCTGGCAGGTGATCTCGAACATGGCGCCGTCGGCGACCGACGTGCGGGGGCCAGGGGAAACCACGCGCTGGTCGTTCCTGTCCACCCCGATGCTCTCGACCTACATCACCGCGGTGGCGGCCGGCCCCTACCACGCGGTGCGCGACGAGCACGACGGCATCCCGCTCGGCATCTTCTGCCGGCAGTCGCTGGCCAGCTACCTGGACCCGGACGAGATCTTCGAGGTGACCGGGCAGGGCTTCGACTACTTCCACGAGACGTTCGGCGTGCGCTACCCGTTCGGCAAGTACGACCAGCTGTTCGTGCCGGAGTACAACGCCGGGGCGATGGAGAACGCCGGCTGCGTCACCTTCGTCGAGGCCTACGTGTTCCGGTCGCGAGTGACCGATGCCATCCGGGAGTCCCGCGCCGAGACGATCCTGCACGAGATGGCCCACATGTGGTTCGGCGACCTGGTCACCATGCGCTGGTGGGACGACCTGTGGCTGAACGAGTCCTTCGCCACCTGGGCCGGCACCGCGGCGCAGGCCGAGGCCACCCGCTGGACCGGCGCGTGGACCACCTTCGCCCAGGTCTGGAAGGCCTGGGCCTACCGTCAGGACCAGCTGCCGTCCACGCACCCGATCGCCGCGGACATCCCCGACATCGCGGCCGTCGAGGTGAACTTCGACGGGATCACCTACGCCAAGGGCGCCGCCGTCATCAAGCAGCTGGTCGCCCACGTCGGCCGCCCGAACTTCGTGGCCGGGGTGCGCCGCTACTTCGAGCAGCACGCCTGGGGCAACGCAACGCTCGGCGACCTGCTCGCGGCCCTGGAGGAGGCCTCGGGACGGGACCTGTCCAGCTGGTCGAAGGAATGGCTGGAGACCGCCGGGGTGAACACGCTGCGACCCGAGTACCGGTGCGACCCCGAGGGCCGGTTCGCCGAGTTCGCGGTCCTCCAGGAAGCGCCGGCGAGCCATCCGGTGCTCCGCCCGCACCGCATCGCGATCGGGCTGTATGACCGCGGCGAGACCGGGCTGGCCCGGCGGCACCGGGTCGAGATCGACATCGACGGCGAGCGCACCGAGGTACCGGAACTGGTCGGCCAGCTCCGCCCCGACCTGGTGCTCGTCAACGACGACGACCTGAGCTACGCCAAGATCCGGCTGGACGATCATTCGCTGCGCACGCTGATCAGCGGCATCGGCGAGTTCACCGACTCGCTCCCGGCCGCGCTGTGCTGGGCCGCCACGTGGGACATGTGCCGCGATGCGGAGATGGCCGCGCGTGACTACGTGAGCCTGGTCCTCAGCCGGCGTGGACGCGATCGGGGACATCACGGTCGCGCAGACGGTGCTGCGCCAGGCCGCGACCGCGGCGCGCCGGTTCGCCGATCCGGACTGGCGGGCCACCGGGCTGGAGCAGATCGCCGGTAAGCTGCGCGACCTGCTGCAGCGCGCCGAGCCTGCCTCGGATCGCCAGCTCGCCTACGCCCAGGCGCTCACCGGGGTGGCCACCTCCCCCGGTGACCTGGCTCTGCTGGCCGGGCTGCTCGCCGGCTCCGCGACGGTGCCGGGCCTGGCGGTCGACACCGACCTGCGCTGGCAGCTGCTGTACCGGCTGGTCAGCCGCGGCGCCGCGGGGCCCGACGAGATCGATGCCGAGCTGGCCAGGGACGCCACGGACGCGGGCGCCCGGCACGCCGCGGCCTGCCGCGCCGCGATCCCGGACCCGGCGGCCAAGGAGGAAGCCTGGGCTGCGATCACCGGCGGGCAGCTGTCGAACGCGACGTTCCGCGCGACGCTGCGCGGCTTCGCCGACCCCGACGCCGACGACCTGCTGGACCCGTACGTGGCGCGCTACTTCGACGTCGTGGCCGGCATCTGGCGGGACTGGAGCTCGGACATGGCCCAGCACTTCGCGGTGTACGCCTACCCGTCGTGGAAGATCACGCCCGAGGCCATCGCGCTCGCCGACGACTACCTCGAGCGGACCAGCCCGCCCGCAGCGCTGCGCCGGCTGCTGGCCGAGGGCCGCGACGACGTGGCCCGCGCGCTGCGCTGCCGCCGGCGCGACGCCGAGGCGGCCAACTCTTGATCACCGCCACTTTTCACGCGATCGAGTCAGCGGATCACCCATTTTAGACGGTTTTGCACCCACGGATCCAATGAAGAGTCGGAACGATCACCGCCGACGGCGGCGATCCAGCCCCGAGTGTCAACGCTTCCGGGCTACCCCGCCCCACAGGTTCGACGGGCTTTTGGCCTCGATCTCCGAGCGCGGGCGCCATTCCGGTACGCGAACCACGCCGGGCTCCACCAGGTCCAGCCCGTCGAACAGCGCCGCGACCTCGGCGTGTGACCGGAACGTCGCCGGCTCGGCGGCCTGGGCGTTGTAGCGCCGGGCCGCCTCGGCGCCCTCTGCGGCGTCAATGTCGGAAGCCGGATGGGAGATGGCGAGGAAGCTGCCCGCGGGCATGGTCCGCATCAGTTCGGCGGCGATCGCGTAAGGGTCGGCCTGATCGGGGATCATGTGCAGAATTCCCAGCAGCATGACGGCCACGGGCTCGGAGAAGTCCAGCGTCTGCGCCGCCCGGGCCAGCGTGTCCCCGGTGTCGCGCAGGTCGGCTTCGATGTAGTCGCATGAGCCCGCGGGGTCGCTGGTCAGTAGCGCCCGGGCGTGGGCGAGGACGATCGGGTCGTTGTCGACGTAGACCACCCGGCATTCCGGCGCCGCCGACTGGGCGACCTCGTGAGTGTTGTTCGCGGTCGGGATGCCGGTCCCGATGTCGAGGAACTGCCTGATGCCAGCCTCGTTGACCAGGTACTGCACCACCCGGGCCAGGAACGCCCGGTTGGCCCGGACCGAGTAGACGATGTCCGGGTAGGCCTGCATCACCCGCTCGCCGACCTCCCGGTCCACGGGGTAGTTGTCCTTGCCGCCCAGCCAGTAGTCATACACGCGGGCGATGTGCGCCACGCTGGTGTCGAAAGCCGGTGACTCGGCCTCTCCGGAGCTCATGTGGGCCAAGCCTACGGGAGCGGCAGGCCCGCGGCGGCCGCGGCCACGGCCCCGACCAGCGGCAGGCCGGGCAGGTCCTCGAGCAGCACCGCCCGGCCGCCGGCGTCGCAGAGCGGTATCCGCCAGTTCGGGTACTCGTCGCTGGTGCCCGGGACATTCTGGGCGCGGCGGTCGCCGACGGCGTCGGCCAGCGAGACGCCGACCAGCAGCGCCGGTGTCCGGGCCAGGTAGGCGTACAACGCCACGGTGAACTCGTCGGGTCCGGGCAGCGGCCCGGCCGCGATCAGCCCCTGGCCCGCGAGCGCGTCCCGCCAGCGGGCCAGCATCAGCGCCGCGTCGTGACGTTCGGAATCTTCTGGGCGTTTCAGCAGCCCAAGCTCGGCCCGCACGGTCACCTGGTCGCCGGTGCGGAACGCGGCGACCGGCGGCAGGTCGTGAGTGCCGACGGTCGCCATGCTGGCGCGGCGCCAGCGCTCCGGGGCCATCGGCGTGCCGTCCGGCTCCCGGGCGAACCACAGCAGGTCCGTGCCCATGATCCCACGGCCCGCCAGGTAGCGGCGGATCCACTCGTCGACGGTGCCGAGGTCCTCGCCGATGGCCAGGGCCCCGGCCCGCGCCGCCTGGCCCGCGAGCCCGGCCACCGTGGCCAGGTGGTCGTAGCGGAGGTAGGCACCGCGGTCGGGTGGCATTCCCTGCGGCACGCACCACAGCCGCATCAGCCCCATCACGTGGTCGACCCGCAGCCCGCCCGCGCGCCGCAGCGCCGCGGCGAACAGATCGGCCATCGGCCGGTAGCCGGTCGCGGCCAGCCGCCCCGGGTGCCACGGCGGCTGCGACCAGTCCTGCCCGCGCTGGTTGAACTCGTCCGGCGGCGCGCCCACGGACAGCCCGCCGACCAGCAGGTCCTGGTGCGCCCACGCGTCCGCGCCGCCCGGGTGCGCGCCCACCGCCAGGTCCGCGATGATCCCGGTATCCATGCCCGCGGCGAGCGCCGCCCGTTGCGCGTCGGCCAGCTGGGCGTCGGCGTGCCATTGCAGCCAGGCGTGGAAGTCCGCGGCATCCGCCCCGGCCCGGCCGGGCGCCCCGGCGCTGGCGGGATCGCGGTCCGACGCCGGCCAGGACCGCCAGTCCGGCCCGTGACGCTCCGTGCGGACGCACCAGGAGGTCCAGTCCTCGAGGTCGCGGCCCTCGCGGCGGCGGAAACGCCGGTAGTCCTCGCGCTGCCGGTCGCTGAGCGGCGCCTGGTGGATGATCTCCAGGGCCTCGCGTTTCGCGGCCCAGACCGCGTCCCGGTCAATGAGGCCGGCGCTGGTGTTGCCGGCCCGGAGCGGGGCCGCCAGCTTGTCGATCCGCTCCCGCTGCCCCGCATCGAGCCGTTGGTACTCGGGAATATCCTCGATCCGCAGGTAGAGCGGGCTGATATACCTCCTGGTCATCGGGAGGTAGGGGGACGGGCTGATCGGCGGCAGCGGCTCGGCGGCGTGCAGCGGGTTGATCAGCATGAAGCCCGCGCCCAGGGCACGGGCGCTCCAGGCGGCCAGGTCGGCCAGGTCGCGAAGGTCGCCGTGGCCCCACGACCGCCGGGACCTGACCGAGTAGAGCTGGACGGTGAACCCCCAGGACCGGCGGTCCGGGAGGCGCGGCCGCCCGCTCCCCCGCGGGCCGACCGCGGCATCGGGCCCGCGGTCCGGGGCTTCCCGCCCGGCCGGCTCGGCCCGCTGGGCCTTCTCGTCCAGCGCGTCCAGCGCGTCCAGGATCGCGGCGAGGGTGTCCTCGCCCACCTCGACCCGCTCGTGGCGCCAGTCCGAGTAGCAGGGCGCGACTCCGGCGGCCTCGGCCCGCCGGATCAGCTCGGGGTCAGTCATGCTCCCTATCGTGCCGAGCACGGCCCGACGGGCTGACGCCGGGCTGGTGTGACCGGCCCGGGCGGAGCGTCAGCTGGCCGACGGGGACGGGGTGGCGCGCGGGAACGTGGGCAGCTTGGACTGGCAGGCCTTCAGCGCGGCGGCGACCTTCGGGTCGCTGGGGTTCAGACCGTTGAGGAAGCGGTCGGCGCCGGGCGACGGCGCGGTCGTGGGCGGCGCCGTCGGCCGGGTGGTCGGGATCGTCTGGCCGTGCGCGGCCATGCAGCTGCGGAACGCCTGGAACGCCGCCGCGAACTGGCCGCCGCCGAACCCGCCGAACCCGCCGGCCGGGCGCAGCGACGCGCACGCCTGCCTGGCCTTCTGCATCGCGGGGTTGGCCGTGAACCCGCCGCTCGGGCGCACCGAGGGCCGCACCGAGGGCCGGGCCGTGGGCCGGGTGGTGGGGACGTTGACCCCGTGCTGGCGCAGACAGGTGAGGTAGGCGCTCGCCCCCGGGCTCGGCTTGGCCGAGACCGAGGAGGCCGCCGGGGCGGCGGTCGCGCCGCCGCAGCCCGACGCCAGCAGCGCCACCAGGGCGCACCCGCCGATCACGCTCATGACCCTCAACGACGTACCCGCGTGAATGCCTGGACGGTGAAAAAGCCTGCTAGACACAGAATTCTCCTAGGCTGGACACAGGCCGATACCCCCCCGCCCTCGGGGCACCCGCCGTTATTTCTGCTGCCCGATCGCGGCAACGCAGAGAAATCTCGCCGGCCAGCTTGAGCAAACGCTGCACTGCGCCTGCCTGTTCGCCGAGGATGCAAGGGTGAACCTTACCCCGGACCGGCCGGGCCGGCCGGAGCGCGGCATCCGGCCAGGACACGGCCGGCGGCCCAGCCCGCCGGGCGCCGCCACGGCGCTGGCCGCGCTCGCCGCGCTGGCCGTGCTGGTGTCGGGCTGCTCCTCCGGCCCGGCCGGCGGCGCGGCACCGCCGGGGACGGCGAGTCCCCGGGCGGCCGCCCGGACCGCGAGCGCCTCGCCGGCGGCGAGCACGCCGGGCACCCCGCGGCCCGCCCCGTCGCCGAGCGTGATCGCGGTGCCGCCGCCGCCCGCGTCCCTGCCGCAGACGATGGCCTTTCCGCACGCGGGCACCGCCGTGTTCCACGCGGAGATGACCGACCTGTGGACGGCCGTGGTCACCGGCAGGCCGGGGCTCGCCAGGGATGCGTTCTTCCCGCTCAGCGCCTACGAGAAGGTCAAGGCCATTGCGGACCCGGCCGCGGACTGGCGGGACCGGCTGTGGGACGCTTTCCGGCTCGATGTCGTGGCCGCGCACGACCTGCTCCGGCACGGCGCGCATCAGGCCGCCCTGGTACGGGTGATCGTCCCCTCGCAGCAGGCCAGCTGGATAGTGCCTGGTGTCTGCGAGAACGCGATCGGCTACTGGCACGTGGCCGGGGCCCGGGTCGTGTACCGGCTGGGCGGGCAGCTGCGGTCCTTCGGGATCGCGTCCCTGATCTCGTGGCGGGGCCGGTGGTACGTCGTGCATTTCGGCGCGGTGCTGCGCAACTCGGCCGTGGGCCTGGTCGACCAGCCGTCTCTCGGGCCCGGCGTCCCCGGGCCGCCGGGCGGGTGCTGACCGGCCCGTCGCTCACCGGCCGGCCCGTGCTCACCAGATCGGCGGGTGACGGTCCTTCCACGGCCGCGCGGCCTCGATCTGCGCCGACAGCGATATCAGCGTGCCCTCCTCCCCCATCCGGCCGGCCAGCATGACGCCGATGGGCAGCCCCTCGGCGGTCTGGTGCAGCGGCACGTTCACAGCGGGCTGCCCGGACACGTTGTACACGGCGGTGTACGGGGCGAAACGCTTCTGCCGCTCGAAGTTCTCGGCCGGATCCACCTCGTCGAAGTACCCGACCGGCACCGGGGGCGAGGCCACCGTGGGCGAGAGCACGGCGTCGTATCCGCTCAGGGCTTCCAGCGCCCCGCGCGTGACCGCCTGCAGGTACGCCTCGGCGAACAGCAGCTCGGCCGCGGTGACCTGCTGGCCCCGCCTGCGCAGGTAGCGGGTGAACGGCAGCAGCTGGTCCTCCTGCGCCGGGTCGATGGGGGTGAGCGTGGCCATCGCGTACCAGAGCAACTCGAACATGGGGACCGCGTCGGGGCCGATCGGCAGGTCGACGTCCTCGACCTCATGCCCCAGCCCGGCCAGCAGCGCGCTGGCCTCCTCGTAGGCGGCCACGCAGTCCGGGTGGACATCCGCTCCGGCCACCGGGCTCTGCCGCGACCGGCCGATCCGCAGCCTGCCCGGCTCGCGGCCGGAGTGAGCCAGGAACGTCTCGCCGGCGGCCAGCGGAGGCAGCGTGTACATGTCGCCCAGGTGGTTGCCGGTCATCGCATCGAGCAGGAGCGCAGCGTCCGCGACCGTGCGCGCGATCGGGCCGTCGATGGCCAGGCCGGCCAGGTCGGGGAACAGCGGGCCGCCGGAGACCCGGCCCCGGGTGGGCTTGATGCCGAACAGCCCGCAGACGCTCGACGGGATCCGGATCGACCCCCCGCCGTCGCTGCCCTGCGCGGCGGGCGCCAGCCCGGCCGCGACCGCGGCCGCGGCCCCGCCGCTGGAACCGCCGGCCGATTTGGTCAGATCCCAGGGAGTGCGGGCCGGCGGCCCGATCCTGGTCTCGGTGTAGCACGGCAGGCCGAACTCCGGGGTGGCCGTCTTGCCGGTGATCACGATTCCGGCCGACCGGAGCCTGGCGACCATGTAGTCGTCCTGATCCGCGATGTTGTCCTGGAACAGGGTGCTGCCGAATGTCACGCGGACGCCCGCGACCAGGTTCAGGTCCTTGATCGGGATCGGGATGCCGGTCAGCGGGGAGGGCGCGGGACGCCCGTCCCGGCGGGCCTGCGCCACGGCTTTCTCGGCCGCGGCGGCCTCCTGGCGGGCCAGGTCATGCGTCACCGTGTAGAAGGCCCCGACCTGCTCGCCGAGGCGGTCTATCCGGTCCAGGTAATGGTCGGTGATCTCGACCGGTGACAGCTGGCCCTCGCGGATCGCCGCGGCGAGCTCGGTTACGGTCAGGTCATGAATTTGGGTCACGTGACCGAACAGTAGACGGGCCGCGTCTCGCGGTCCAGCAGCGACCCGGCCAGCGCTCACGCCCGGGGTACACGGTCGCCAGGCGGGGCTCGATTACGCTGGGCCTGTGGACTCCGAAACCGGGCCGGAGGCCAACGGCACCCGGCCGGCGTCCCCGGCTGGGACGAGCGCGAGAGCGCGGGGCCAGGCCGTTCGCAGCCTCGTTCCCGCGCCCCGCCCCCTGCTCGGCGGCCTGGCCAGCGACCCGCGGCTGCCGCTGTGGATCGGCCGGGCCGTGCTGGCCGCGGCGGCGGGGATCGCCGTCATGATCTGGCAGGGCTGGCGGCTCGGGGTCACCGCCGCGGCCTTCGTCGCCATCGCCGACACGGTCTACCGCTCGAGGATCGCGGCCGTCCAGGTCACCACGGCGCAGCGGCGCACCAGACGCCGCCTGTTCCTGCTCAGGCCCGCCGGGTACGTCGCGCTGCACCGGCGCGCGATCCCGGGCAGCGACTCGGTGCTCGACCACCTGGTTATCGGGCCCGCCGGCGTGTTCGCCCTCGATTCCGAGCGCTGGGACCGCAGGCTGCCGGTCCGGAACACCTCGTCCGCTGGCGTGCTCTACCACGGGCCGTTCAGCCAGGAAGAGCGGCTGGTCCACGCCACCTGGGAGTCCGCGCAGGCCGCCGGCCACCTGAGCCGCGCGCTCGGTAAGGGGATCAGCGTCCGTCCCGCGATGGCCATCTACGGGCCCAGGATCCCGTGGACCGTGGCCAGCCTGGACGGCGTGGACGTGTTCGGCGGCCGCCGGGTGCGGAAGTACTTCAGGCGCCAGACCAGGAGCAGCCGCGGTTCCCGGCTCGACGCCGGGCAGATCGAGGGCATCCGCGCCGCCGCCGCCCGGGCCCTGCCGCCGGCCCGCTGATCCCGGCCCAGCCAGCCGCCCGGGCCCGGCCCCCGATCCCGCCCGCGGAGCAACCTGGGTCCGGGTGCCGATCCGCCGCCTGGCCGAGCGACCCCGGGAACCAGCAGGCCAGCGCGCCGAATTGGTGAGCCTTTTTCATCCTCCCCTGACGGCCCACGTACGCTGTGCGTGATCGGCGGACGAAGCGGGCTACGCCGGCGGGGCGCTGATCGCCGAGGAATGAGCGAGGGCAAGCTGTGGCGGCACTGCGGGACTGGGCGGCGGGCGCGCGCCCGCGCACGCTCCCGGCGGCGATCGTCCCGGTCGTGGTGGGCTCGGGGGTCGCCGCGGGCTACGGCTCGTTCTCGGCCTGGCGGGCCGCCCTCGCGCTGGTCGTCGCGCTCGCGCTGCAGGTGGGCGTCAACTACGCCAACGATTACAGCGACGGGATTCGCGGCACCGACGAGCGCCGGGTCGGCCCGACCCGGCTGGTCGCGTCCGGGCTGGCCCGGCCCCGCCAGGTGCTCGCCGCCGCCTTCGGCTGCTTCGCGGTGGCCTGCCTGGCCGGCCTGGTCCTCGCGGCCGTCACCTCCTGGTGGCTGCTGCTGGTGGGGGCGGCCGCCGTGGCCGCCGCCTGGTTCTACACCGGCGGCCGTCACCCCTACGGTTACCGGGCCCTCGGCGAGGTCTCGGTGTTCTTGTTCTTCGGCCTGGCCGCCGTGGCCGGAACCGCGTACGTGCAGATGGACCGGATGCCGTGGCTCGCGGTAGCGGCCGCGGCCCCGGTCGGCCTGCTGGCCTGCGCGCTGCTGGTGATCAACAACCTGCGCGACATCCCGACCGACACGGTGACCGGCAAGCGCACGCTGGCGGTGGTGCTCGGCGATCACCGCACCCGCGTGCTGTACGCGGCCTGCATCGTGATCTCGTTCGGCGCCGCGGCGGCCATCGCCGCGGCGAAGCCGCTCGCGCTGATCGCGCTGGCCGCCGTGCCGTTCGCGCTGGCTCCGCTCCGGCTGGTCCGCCAGGGCGCCTCGGGCCCGGGGCTGATCACCGCGCTCGGGCAGACCGGGCGGCTGCAGCTCGCCTTCGGCGTGCTGCTGACCCTGGGCCTGGCCATCCGCCCCTAGGCTCATGATCCGTTAGCCCGGACGTTTCTCAGCCGCACCGGCTGGGAAACGCCCGCGCTACTCGATCAGCACCTTACGGCGCCGGGTCCGCCGCCTCGGTCGCGCCGTTCGGCCCGGCCGTGTCGGCCGCCCCGGGCACGCCGGTGCCGAGAACGGCGGCCACCTCGGCCGCGTCGGAGGTGCCCCCCACCTGGGCCGTGTCCTCGTCGGCCTCCTGCACCGCGGCCGCCAGCGCCGCGTCGGCCTCCCGCTCGGCCTCGTGCGCCGCCAGCTCAGCCTCCGCTACCTGCGCAGAAGCCGCACCAGCCGCCACTACCGCGCCCGCGTTCTCCGGAGCAGCCAGCTCCCCTGCCGACGCGGCCGGGCCCGTCACCCCGGCCCCGCCGGCCGGCGACTGAGACAGGGCCTGGGGCCACGCCGGACGCCCGGCCGGGCCGGAACCGTTCTGTGCGGCCGCATCCTGGCCGCCCTCGGGGCCGCCGAAGGCCGAGCTCAGCATCTTCAGCGCGCCGGTCAGCTCGCTGGGGATCATCCAGACCGTGTTGCCCTCGCCCTGCGCGAGCTGCGGCAGGGTCTGCAGGTACTGGTAGGCGAGCAGCTTGGGATCGGGATCGTTGTCGTGGATGGACTGGAACACGGCGCCGATGGCCGTCGCCTGACCCTCGGCCCGCAGGATCGCGCTCTGCTTCTCGCCCTCGGCGCGCAGGACGTTGCCTTGCTTGTCGCCGTCGGCGGTCAGGATCTGCGCCTGCCGGACGCCCTCGGCGGTGAGGATCGCTGCGCGCTTCTCCCGCTCGGCCCGCATCTGCTTCTCCATCGCGTCGATGACGCTCTTCGGCGGGTCGATGGCCTTGATCTCCACCCGGGTCACCCGGATGCCCCACTTGCCCGACGCGTCGTCGAGCACGCCGCGCAGCATCGTGTTGATCTTGTCACGCGAGGTCAGCGTCACCTCGAGGTCCATGGATCCGATCACGCTGCGCAGCATGGTCGCGGTGAGCTGCTCGATCGCCTGGATGTAGTTGACGATCTCGTAGTCGGCCGCCCGCGGGTCTGTGACCTGGAAGAACAGCACCGTGTCGATCTTCACGACCAGGTTGTCCTCGGTGATGACCGGCTGGCCGAGGAACGACACCACCTGCTCGCGCAGGTCGATCAGCGGCTTCACCCGGTCGATGAACGGGATGATCACGTTCATCCCGGGCTCCAGGGTCTTGCGGTAGCGGCCGAGGCGCTCGACGTTGCGCGCCCGCGCCTGCGGCACGATGCGCACGGTCTTGACCGTGACCAGGGCAATCAGCAGGACGATGACCAGGCCGGTAATGAGGACAGCCAGTTCCATGGCTACTCCCGTGGGTAAACGAGGGCCATGGCGCCCTCGATCTGCAATACGTCGACGGTGACCCCGGCCGGGATGGTCAGGGTCTCGTCATAGGGGCGGGCCGACCACTCCTCGCCGCCGATCCGGACCCGCCCGCTGTGCGCGGTGATCTCGTCCAGTACGTAGGCCGACCGGCCGACCAGCGCGGCGGTACCGGTACGCAACGGCGGCGGCTGCTTGATGTGGCGCAGGGCGAACGGCCGCGCGATCCCGAGGCCGGCCGCCGAAGCCACCACGAACGCGCCGAACTGCAACGGCACGTTGCCCCCGGCGGCGCCGACCCCGGCGCCGACCAGCGCGGCCACGGCGAGCAGGCCGAAGGCCAGCCTGGCGGTCATGACCTCGGCCACGCCGAGCACCGCGGCCACGATCAGCCAGATGATCCAAATCCCCATGTCCACTCCGGGACGATGACAAGCAGTTAATCGAACAGTAACCCCGCCGCGGTCATGGTCGCATCACAGCTTGACGGAGGACTTGCGTCGGCCTTCACACCGGGCGACACAGCAGGCAGCATGGAGTGACCCAGACCCAGAGGATCAGGCATGCCCACTGCTAACCAGCTTTCCTACAGCCACGGCACCTCGGCCACGGCGCTGCTCGGCGAGACGATCGGCGACAACCTGCGTCGCGTGACCGGCCAGTTCGGCGGGAGCGAGGTCGTGGTGGACGTGCCCACCGGCCGCCGCTGGACCTACCGGCAGTTCGACGCCGACTCCGACGCCCTGGCCCGGGGGCTGCTCGCGGCCGGGATCGAGGCTCGCGACCGGGTCGGCATCTGGGCGCCGAACTGCGCCGAGTGGGTGCTGCTGCAGTTCGCGACCGCGAAGATCGGCGCGATCCTGGTCAACATCAACCCGGCCTACCGCAGCCACGAACTCGCCTACGTGCTGCGCCAGGCCGGGGTCCGGCTGCTGGTCAGCGCGGAGAGCTTCAAGACCAGCGACTACCGCGCGATGATCGACGAGGTACGCGGCGACCTGGCTGACCTGGAGCGGGTGATCTACCTCGGCACCGCGGAATGGGACGAGCTGCTGACGGCCGGCGCTCGCGACGACGGCGGTGCGCTGGCCCGGCGCGAGGCCGAGCTGGCCTTCGACGACCCGATCAACATCCAGTACACCAGCGGGACGACCGGGTTCCCGAAGGGCGCGACGCTCTCGCACCACAACATCCTCAACAACGGGTTCTTCATCGGCGAGATGTGCCGGTACACCGAGCAGGACCGGGTCTGCATCCCGGTGCCGTTCTACCACTGCTTCGGGATGGTGCTCGGCAACCTGGCCGCGGTGACCCACGGCGCCTGCATCGTGATCCCGGCGCCGGGCTTCGAGCCGGCCGCGACGCTGCGCGCCACGGCGGACGAGCGGTGCACCTCGCTGTACGGGGTGCCGACCATGTTCATCGCCGAGCTCGCCCTGCCCGACTTCGCCAGTTACGAGCTGTCCACGCTGCGCACCGGGATCATGGCCGGCTCGCCCTGCCCGGTCGAGGTGATGAAGCGGGTCATGAGCGAGATGCACATGTCGGAGGTCACGATCGCCTACGGGATGACCGAGACCTCGCCGGTCTCGTGCCAGACCAGGCCGGACGACGACACCGAGCGGCGGGTGTCGACGGTCGGCCGGGTGCACCCGCACGTCGAGGTCAAGATCGTGAACCCGGACACCGGCCTGGTCCTGCCCCGCGGCGAGACGGGCGAGATGTGCACCCGCGGCTACTCGGTGATGCTCGGGTACTGGGACGAGCCGGAGAAGACCGCCGAGGCGATCGACGCGGGTCGCTGGATGCACACCGGCGACCTGGCCGTTATGGATAATTCCGGCTACCTCAACATCGTCGGCCGGATCAAGGACATGGTCATCCGCGGCGGCGAGAACGTCTACCCGCGCGAGGTGGAGGAGTTCCTCTACACCCATCCCGCGATCGAGGACGTCCAGGTGATCGGGGTGCCGGACGAGAAGTACGGCGAGGAGTTGTGCGCCTGGGTGAAGGTGCGCCCCGGCGCCGAGTTGACGGCGGAGGACGTCAGGGCCTTCTGCGTAGGCAAGATCGCGCACTACAAGGTCCCGCGGTACGTGCACTTCACCGACGGCTTCCCGATGACCGTGACCGGGAAGGTGCAGAAGTTTAAGATGCGCGAGGCGTCGATCGCCGAACTGGGCCTGGAGGCCGCCAGCCAGACCCGTACCGCGTGACGCCGCACCGCTGCGCCGGATCCCGATAATCCGCCATAACGGTCAGCCGCGCCGGACTCAGTCCTTGCGGCCGGTCACGGCGAGCGTCACGCCCAGCCCGATGATGGCCAGGCCGCCGGCGCCGCCGACCAGGCTGAGCCTGCGCGGCGAGCGGGCGAACCAGGCCCGCACGGTGCTCGCGGCCAGCCCCCAGCAGGTGTCCGAGGCCAGGCCGATCACGATGGAGATCACGCTCAGCAGCAGCATCTGGACGGGGATGTGCCCGGCCGCCCGGTTCACGAACTGCGGCAGGACCGCGGCGAACAAGATCACGGCCTTCGGGTTCGTGACGCCGACCACGAAGCCCTCCCGCGCCGCCCGGACGCCGCCCCGGGGGACGGCGGCCTCGGCGAGCACGTCGGCCAGCGCGTGCCGCCGCCGGAAGGCCTGGATGCCCAGCCAGATCAGGTAGGCCGCGCCGGCCAGCCGGATCGCGGTGAACAAGGCCGCCGACCGCTCCACGATCGTTCCGATGCCGAGCGCGACGCAGACCGCCACCACCCAGTTCCCGGCCGCGTGCCCGGCCACCGAGGCCAGCGCCACGGCGCGGCCGTGCGCCAGGGCCCGGCCGACCACGAACAGGACGCCGGGCCCGGGGATGACGATCAGGACGAAGGACGCGACGGCGAACGCCGCGACCTGATCACCCGAGACCACACGCCCACCCTAGCGAGGCCGGGCGGCGCGGCCGAGGCGCGATACTGAACCCTTTTCATCCTCCCCTGGCTTCCTGGGTACTCTGAGCGTCATTCGACGGACGAAAAGGGTTCACTGAGCGGGTGCCAGGCGACGACGGCCGGATAGCCGAGATGACCCGCGCGGGACTGGCTGCCGCGGTCCGCGTGGCGCGCGAGCAGCGGCTCCCCGGTGATGACCCGGAGGTGCTGTCCAGCCGCGGGAACGTGATCGTGCACCTGCGCCCGGCGCCGGTCGTGGCCCGGGTGGCCACGCTGACGGCGTGGACGCGCCGCGACCCGTTCTCCTGGCTGGCCCACGAGGTGGCCGTGGCCGGGTACGCCGCCGGCCACGCAGGCCCGGTCGTGGCGCCCACGGCGCTGGCCGACCCGGGCCCGCACTGGGGCAACGGCCTCGCGGTCAGCCTGTGGGACTGGGTGCCGCCGTCACCAGGCGGCCCGCGCCTGCCGAGGTCGGCGCGGCGCTGGCCGGGCTGCACCTCGCCGCGGCGGGCTTCCCCGGCGAACTGCCGGTGCTGTCGCCGCTGCGGGCCCAGATCAGCGAAGGCCTGGACGCGCTCGAGCGCGAGGAGGTGCTGGATCGCGCGGTGCTGGCGGCCCTGCGCGATCGCCATGCGGGGATCCTGGCGGAACTCGACGGCCGCACCGGGCCCACGCTGGTCTTGCACGGCGACGCGCACGCGGGCAACCTCCTGCTGGCGGGCGGCGCGGCCGCCGGGAGGCGCTCGGGCTCCGGCTGGCTCTGGATGGACCTGGAGGAGACCTGCCGCGGCCCGCGCGAGTTCGACCTCGCCGTGCTGGTCCGCGGCCTGCCCGCCGACCACGCAGCCGCCGCGCTGGCCGCGTACTCGGAGGTGACCGGCACGCCGCTGCCCGGGCCCGAGGCGCTGGCCTGGTTCGACCGCGCGCGGGAACTCGAGGGCGCGGTCTGGTCGCTCGGCATGGCGCACCAGTACCCGGAGCGGTACCGCGAGCCGCCGGGCCTTGCTTGCCCTGGTCCTGGGCCGTGACGCGGCTCGCCCTGCCCCTGACCCGGCTCGCGCAGGCCCTGACCCGGCTCGCCCTGGTCCTGGCGCGGCTCGCCCTGCCCCCTGACCCGGCTCGCCCTGGTCCTGGCCCGGCTCGCCCTGGCCCGGCTCGCGCTGGTCCTAGCCCCGACCCGGCTCGCCCGGACCCCGGACCGTACCCGCCCGGCGCCGGATGTAGATAATTAGCTAAACAACTATGCGCTTGGCGCCTTCATGGCGCGGAGCTGATCACGCGGAAATCGGAGGCCAGCGGTGACCCGGGCAACGACGCCAACGGACCAGATCAGCGCCCTCACCCCCGCGGCAGTGGCCGATGTCGAGACTCATATCCGGCCGTATGTGCGCCGCACGCCGGTCATCGAGATTGACCGGGCCGACTTCGGCCTGCCGGCCGGGCCGCTGACCCTCAAGCTGGAGCAGCTCCAGCACTCGGGGTCGTTCAAGGTGCGCGGCGCCTTCGCCAACCTGCTGCTCAGGGACATCCCCGCCGCCGGGGTCACCGCGGCGTCGGGCGGCAACCACGGCGCCGCGGTGGCCTACGCGGCCGGGGTCCTCGGGGTGCCCGCCCGGATCTTCGTTCCCGAGGTCTCCTCCGCGGTGAAGGTCAGCCGGATCCGCAGCTACGGCGCCGACCTGGTCGTCGAGGGAGCGACGTACTCCGACGCGTTCGCGGTCAGCCAGCGCTGGGTGGCCGCCTCCGGCGCGATGCCCGTGCACGCCTTCAACCAGGCCGAGACCGTGCTCGGGGCCGGGACCGTGGGCCTGGAGCTGTGGCAGCAGGCTCCGGACGTGGACACCGTGCTGGCCGCCATCGGCGGCGGCGGCCTGCTGTCCGGGATCGCCACCGCGTGCGACGCAGGGAGGAACGGCGGGATGCGGGTCGTCGGCGTGGAGCCGGAAGGCGCCCCGACCATGACCGAGGCGCTGGCCGCGGGAGGGCCGGCCGACGCGGCCACGGGCAGCGTGGCCGTTGACTCGCTGGCGCCGCGCCGGGTGGGCGAGCTGACCTTCGGGGTGGTTTCGCGGCGCGTGCACGCCGTCGTGCTGGTCAGCGACGACGCGATCGGCCAGGCCCAGCAGGCGCTGTGGGAAAAGCTCCGGGTGGTGGGCGAGCCGGGCGGATGCGCCGCGCTCGCCGCCCTGCTGTCCGGCCGGTACGTCCCCGAGCCCGGTGAGAGCGTCGCCGTCGTGATCAGCGGCGCCAATACCAGCGCGGTGGACTTCGGCGGCTAGCCCGGGCTGTCGGCGGGCCGTGGCCGGGCGCACCATGGGACTATGAGCGCCCGAGTCCGTAGCCATGCCCTGCCCGGCCCGCGCGGCACCGCCGCGGCCACCGCGGTCGCGTCGCTGGCACGCAGCCCGCTCGACGGCTACGTGCGGCTGGCCGCCAGGTACGGGGACACGGTCGCGGTCCCGTACGCGCCGGGGCAAGACTTCTACCTGCTGAGCCGGCCGGAGCACGCCGAGCACGTGCTGGCCGCCAACCAGGACAACTACGTCAAGGCCGTCACCTACCGGCCGTTGCGCGCCCTGATGGGCGACGGCCTGCTGACCAGCGAGGGCGAGCGCTGGCGGCAGCACCGGCGGCTGGTCCAGCCGGTGTTCTCGCGGCGGCACGTGACCAGCTTCGGCCCGGTGATGACCGAATCGGCGCGGCGGATGATCGCCCGCTGGGACCCGCTCGCCGATGGCTCGCTGATCAACGTGTCCGGGCAGATGAGCGCGCTGGCGCTGGACATCGTGGGCCGGGCGCTGTTCGGCTCCGACCTGAGCGGCGAGACCGACTTGATGGCCCGGGCGATGGACGCGGGCCAGCGCGTCGCGGTCGCCGCTTCGTTCCTGCCGCTGCGGTGGGGCCCGGCGTCGACCCGCGCGCTGAAGGCCGTGGCCCGCCGGGTCGGCCACACCTCCGAGGGGGTCGAAGGCCCGGTGGGGCGGATCGTCTCCCGGCGCCGCGCCGCGGCCCGGTCCGGGCCGTCGGCGGATCCGGTCTCGGGCCCCGGAGCCGCCGCGCCCGGCGACCTGCTCGACGTGCTTCTGGCGGCCCGGGCCCCGGACGGCTCGCCGCTCACCGACGCCGAGATCGCCGACGAAGTGGCCACGTTCATGCTGGCCGGCCACGAGACGACCGCGAACACGCTGTCCTGGTCCCTGGCGCTGCTCTCGGCGTACCCGTCGGCCCGGCAGCAGCTCGAAGCGGAGGTCGACTCGGTGCTCGGCGACCGTGACCCGGACGCCGGCGATGCCGACAAGCTGCCCTGGACGCGGGCGGTCGTGGCCGAGGCGATGCGGCTCTACCCGCCGGCCTGGACCATCGAGCGCAACGCGCTGGCCGACGACGAGGTATGCGGGGTGCGCATCCCGGCCGGCGGCCTGGTGGCGACCCCGCCCTACCTGGTGCACCGGCATCCGGAGTTCTGGCCGGACCCGGCCGGGTTCGACCCCCGCCGGTTCCTGCCGGACGGCGCGGCGCCCGGCCTGCCCGGCCCGGGCGACGGGCACCAGATCGGGCATCCCGGGCACCGCTACGCCTACATCCCGTTCGGCGGCGGCCGGCGGGCCTGCATCGGGGCCTCGTTCGCCGAGCTCGAGACCGTGCTGGTGCTGGCGGCTGTGGCCCGCAGGTACCGGCTGGAGCTGACCGCGCGCGGGATCCCGGTGCCCAGCGCCAACATCACGCTGCGGCCCGGCCGGAGGCTGCCGATGCGGCTGATCCGCCGATCATGAGGCCGATCGGGCCGCCGGGCGTACGTCCAGCTCGTCGAGCAGGGTGAGCGTGGCCCCGGCCACCGCGTCCACGGCGCGCTCGAAGGCGTCCGCGTTGTGCCGGGCCGGGCGGCGGAAGCCGCTCACCTTCCTGACGTACTGCAGCGCGGCGGCGCGGACGTCCTGCTCGGTGACGTTCTCGGTGTAGGGCTCACGGAGGGTCTTGATGCTGCGGCACATAGCGCGACGTTATGTCATCGACGGCCTGCTTCGCCACGAACGCGGCGCGGGCCCGTTACTGGGTCAGCTCGCCGAGATCGAGGTCGACGGGGAACGGCACGGACAGCTTCAGCCGGTGGTGGAAGATCCCGGTGACGTCGTAGGCCAGGGATGCCGAGTCCAGCTCCGCGGTGTAGATGACCGGGCGGTCGCCGGAGTTCTCGATCCGCCACAGGTACTTGATCGCGGCCTTGGCGTAGATCTGCGGCTTGCGCTCCCGGTCCCGCGCGCGCGAGCTGGGCGATTCCACCTCGACGGCCAGGATCACGTCTGACCCGTCATACCACCCGGCCGGTTCCTGCTCGTCATGGGTGCTTGCCGCCACGACCAGCACATCGGCCTGCGGGCCGTTGTCGTCGTCGATCCGGACGGTCTTCTCGCTGTCGGCCCGAAGCCCGGCCGGGCACTGGCGATCGAGCACGGCCTGGAGGTTCCTGATGACCTGGACGTGGAATTTCGACGGCGGGCTCATCGGGATGAATGCCCCGTCGATCAGCTCGATGTGCTGCGAGCTGTCCAGCGACAGGCCCAGGAGATCTTCAAAATGCCAGCCCTCATGCGGAGGGACGAGCCAGTCCGGGACAGCGGGCACGATGAGAGCTTAGCCTTGCCGGGCGGCCGAGACGATCCTTGACGGCCGGCCCGGCCGCCCGCCTGGGTCACGAGCCGCAGACTCCGCCCGCCGCGGCCCGCAGTGTTATTGTGCAACCTTAGAGTTGCGCCTCGGATGACTTATGTGCAACCATTGAGTTGCGCCTAACGAGAGGACGGACCTTGGCTACTGACCGGATCGAGCGCGAGATCGTCATCAACGCACCGCGGGACCGCGTCTGGGCGGTGCTGACCGAGGCCGATCACGTTGCCCGCTGGTTCGGCGACTCCGCCCGGGTGGACCTGCGGCCCGGCGGCAAGATGGTCTTCGGCTGGAAGGAGCACGGGAGCCACTACGCGCGGGTCGAGAAGGTCGAGCCTCCCGGCTTTTTCTCTTACCGCTGGGCCCGCACGCCCGGGGCGGAGCCCGTGGCCGGCAACTCCACGCTCGTCGAGTTCACCCTGGTCCCCGAGGGCCCGGCCACCCGGCTGCTCATGGTCGAGACCGGCTTCGACCACCTGGACGCCAGCGAGGAAGAGAAGGGCACGGCGGTCAAGCAGAACACCGAGGGCTGGCTCGCCGAGCTCGGAGACCTCCAGGAGTACGCGGAACGGCTACCAGCGTGACGCGGAGCCTTCTTCACCCGGGCCGGTGCCGGGGATGACGGCCCCGCCGGACGAGGTCCTCGCCGCGATGGCCGACCCGACCCGGCGGCGGCTGCTCGAGGACCTGGCCTCGCGGGGCGAGGCCACCGCGACCGCGCTGGCCGCAGGGCTGCCGATCTCCCGGCAGGCCGTGGTGAAGCATCTCGCCGTGCTCGACCGGGCCGGCCTGGTCAGCGGCAGGCGGCAGGGTCGCGAGATGCTGTACGCGGTGCGCCCGGGAGGCGTTGCCGAGACCGCGGGCTGGCTGGCCGGGCTCGCGGCCGACTGGGACCGGCGGCTGAGCGGGATCAAGCGCATCGCCGAGTCCCTGCCCGGCCTGGAGGGCCCGGCGTCGGGCCCGGGTTCCGGTGCGCCGGGCCCGGCCCGGGCGCGGTCAGGCGACGCCGGCGAACGGCTGGTCGGTGGGCACGATCCTTACCCCGAGCGGGAACAGCGTGATAGGGATGATCTTGAAGCTGGCCAGGCCGAGCGGGATGCCGATGATCGTCACGCACATGGCGATTCCCAAAACCAGGTGCCCGATGGCCAGCCACCAGCCGAACAGGATGATCCAGATGATGTTGCCGATCAGGGAGGCGACCCCGGCGTTCGGGCGCCGGTCGATGGTCCGGCCGAACGGCCAGAGCACGTAGTTCGCGATCCGCCATGACGCGATCCCGAACGGGATCGTGATGATCAGGATGAAGCAGATCAGCCCGACGAAGAAGTAGGCGATCGCCATCCAGATCCCTTCGAACACCAGCCAGATGATGTTGAGGATCGCCCTCATCGGCTTGCTTCCCCTTTCACGCCAGGCCGAGCAGGCCTGGCAGCCCGACCGTCAGGCCCAGCGGCAGCGCCGCGATGCCCCGCACCGCCAGCAGCACCCCCGGCATGAACGATGACCGGTCCAGCGAGTCGTGCCGGATGGTCAGGACCTCACCGTGCCCGCCGAACAGCACCTCCTGGTGCGCCAGCAGCCCGGCCAGCCGGACCGAGTGCACCCGCACCCCGTCCACGACCGTGCCCCGTGCCCCGTCGGCCTCGGTGACCGTGGCGTCCGGGGGCGGCCCGAGCTCCGCGGCGGCCCGGGCCGCGGCGATCAGCGAGGCGGTCCGCACCGCCGTCCCGGACGGCGCATCGACCTTGGCCGCGTGGTGCAGCTCGATGACCTCGGCCGACTCGAAGAAGCGGGCCGCCTGCTCGGCGAAGCTCATCATCAGCACGGCGCCGACGGAGAAGTTCGGCACGATCAGCGCCCGGGCCGAGGGCGCCTCCCCGAGCCAGTCCCGCACCGCGGCCAGCCGGGCTTCATCGAACCCGGAGGTCCCGACGACGGCATTCAGGCCATGCGACAGGCACCACCGCAGGTTGTCCAGGACCGCGCCCGGGTGGGTGAAGTCGACAGTCACGTCACAGCCGGCCAGCGGGTCACGCGCGTCGCCTACGTCGACGGCGGCGGCCAGTTCCAGGTCCGCGGCGGCCTCGACCGTCCGGCACACCTCTGCCCCCATGCGCCCCTTGGCGCCGAGCACACCGACCCTGATCATCGGGCTCCTCCGCTCGCGGTCGCCCATCGCAACCTACCGCCGGCCGCCGCGGCCAGGCAATCGGGGGCCTACGCGGGCCCGGGCGGGTCAGCCGAGGGCCGCGGTGAACGCGCCGGCGTCGTCGAACGGCCCCACCACGGCCAGCGCCTTGGGCTGCGCAAGCACCGCGGCGGCCACCTCGCGCACGTCGTCGTGGGTCACCGCCGAGATCGCGGTCAGGATCTCCTCGACCGGCTCCAGCCGGGGGTAGACCAGTTCGGCCTTGCCGAGCCTGCTCATGCGGGACGAGGGATCCTCGAGACCGAGAACGATCGATCCGCGCAGCTGCCCCTTGCCGCGGCTGAGCTCGTCGTCGGTCAGCCCGCCCGAGATCACCTTGGCGATCTCGTCCTGGCAGATCGACAGGACCTCGTCGGCCTTGGCGGGCATGCAGCCCGCGTACACGCCCCACATCCCGGAGTCGGCGTGCTGCGAGCTGAAGCTGTACACCGAGTACGCCAGGCCGCGCTTCTCCCGCACCTCCTGGAACAGCCGCGAGGACATCCCGCCGCCGAGCGCGGCGTTCAGCACGCCGAGCGCGAACCTGCGGTCGTCGGTCCGCGACAGCCCGCCGCACCCCAGGACGAGGTTCGCCTGCTCGATGCCGCGCGACACCAGCCGCACGCCGGTGCCGGACGGCCCGGGGGCCGCGGCCTGCCCGGGCACGCGCGGGGGCAGCGGGTTCGCGTCCCCGGTCAGCACCGGGCCGAACGCGGACCGGGTGAGGTCGACCACCTCGGCGTGGTCCAGGCTGCCCGCGGCCGCCACGACCAGGTTCTGCGGCTTGTACCGCGCGGCGTAGTGCCCGGCGATCTGCTCGCGGGTGATCGCGTTGATCGAGTTCACGGTGCCCAGGATGGGCCGGCCCATCGGCGTGTCGCCGAGCAGCTGGGCGGCGAAGGCCTCGTGCACCGTGTCCGACGGGTCGTCGTCGTTCATGGCGATCTCGTCGAGGATCACGCCCCGCTCGGCGTCGACGTCCTTGGGCTCGATCAGCGAGCTGGTCACCATGTCGGCGAGCACGTCGATGGCCAGCGGCAGGTCGGCGTCGAGCACCCGCGCGTAGTAGCAGGTGTACTCCTTGGCCGTGAACGCGTTCAGCTCGCCGCCGACCGCGTCCATGGCCGCGGAGATGTCCAGGGCGGTGCGCCGGGAAGTGCCCTTGAACAGCAGGTGCTCCAGGTAGTGCGTGGCGCCGGCGTAGGCCAGGTCCTCGTCGCGGGAGCCCACGCCGGCCCAGATCCCGAACGCGGCCGACCGGACCGCCGGCAGCGACTCGGTGATCACCCGCAGGCCGCCGGGGAGCACGGTGCGGGCGACGTGCGAACCGCCGCCGTCCGGTGCCCCCGGGCGTCCCAGATCAACCGTCATGAGTTGCGCGGCCCGCGGTGGCGCTCCCGGGTGCGGTAATGGTCGCCGCCTCGGTCGCGGTCGCCGTCCCGGTCGCGGTCGCTGCCCCGGTCACGGTCCCGGTACCCGCCGCGGTCGCCCCGGTCGCGGGAGCGGTGGTCGTCGTGCCCGCCGAGGTCCTCGCCGGCCGCTTCGCGCTCCACGACCTCGACCGGGACCAGCGACAGCTTGCCGCGGTCATCCACTTCGCGGATTTCGACCTGGATCTTGTCGCCGACCGAGATGACGTCGTCCACGTTGTCGATCCTGGCCCCGCCGTGCAGCTTGCGGATCTGGGTGATGTGCAGCAGCCCGTCCCGGCCGGGCAGCAGCGACACGAACGCGCCGAACGCGGTGGTCTTCACCACGGTGCCGAGGAACCGCTCCCCCACCTCGGGGATGTGCGGGTTGGCGATCGCGTTGATCGCCGACCTGGCGGCCTCGGCCGAGCTGCCGTCGGTGGCGCCGATGTAGATGGTGCCGTCGTCCTCGATGGTGATCTCGGCGCCGGTGTCCTCCTGGATGGAGTTGATCATCTTGCCCTTGGGGCCGATCACCTCGCCGATCTTGTCCACCGGCACCTTGACCGTGATGATCCGCGGCGCGTACGGGCTCATCTCCGCCGGGGCGTCGATCGCCTCGCGCATCACGTCGAGGATGGTCAGCCGCGCCCCGCGCGCCTGCTTCAGCGCGGCGGCGAGCACCGAGGCGGGGATCCCGTCCAGCTTGGTGTCCAGCTGCAGCGCGGTGATCACGTCCTTGGTCCCGGCGACCTTGAAGTCCATGTCGCCGAACGCGTCCTCGGCGCCGAGGATGTCGGTCAGCGTGACGTACTCGCCGCCCTCGTGGATCAGGCCCATCGCGATGCCGGACACCATGTCCTTCAGCGGCACGCCCGCGTCCAGCAGCGACATCGTGGACGCGCAGACCGAGCCCATCGAGGTGGAGCCGTTGGAGCCGATGGCCTCGGACACCTGCCGGATCGCGTAGGGGAACTCCTCGCGGGTGGGCAGCACCGGGATCAGCGCCCGCTCGGCCAGCGCGCCGTGGCCGATCTCGCGCCGCTTCGGCGAGCCCACCCGGCCGGTCTCGCCGGTGGAGTACGGCGGCATGTTGTAGTTGTGCATGTAGCGCTTGGTGCGCTCAGGGTTGAGCGTGTCGATCATCTGCTCCATCCGGAGCATGTTCAGCGTGGTGACCCCCAGGATCTGGGTCTCGCCGCGCTCGAACAGCGCCGAGCCGTGCACCCGCGGAAGCACGCCCGCCTCGGCGGACAGCTGGCGGATGTCGGTCAGGCCGCGGCCGTCGATCCGGACGCCGTCGCGGATGATCCGCTCGCGGACCAGCTTCTTGGTCAGCGACCGGAACGCGGCGCTGATCTCCTTCTCCCGGCCCTCGAACCGGCCGCCCAGCCGCTCGGCCGCCAGGGCCTTGACCCGGTCGGTCTCGGCCTCCCGGTCCTGCTTGCCGGCGATCGTGAGCGCCTTGGCCAGGTCGTCCGAGATCTCGGCGGCCAGCGCGTCGTAGACGTCCTGCTGATAGTCGACGAAGACCGGGTAGTCGGCGACCTCCTTGGCGGCGTGCGCCGCCACCTGCAGCTGGCCCTCGCACAGGAGCCTGATGAACGGCTTGGCCGCCTCAAGCCCGGCCGCCACCGTGTCCTCGGTGGGCGCCACGGCCCCGCTGCCGGAGTCGGCGAGCAGGCGCAGGGTGCCGGCGGTGGACTCCGCCTCGACCATCATGATCGCGACGTCGCCGTCCTCGAGCACCCGGCCGGCCACCACCATGTCGAACGTGGCGTCCTCCAGCTCCGTGTAGGTCGGGAAGCCGACCCACTGGCCCTTGATCAGGGCCACCCGGACGCCGCCGATCGGCCCGGAGAACGGCAGGCCCGACAGCTGAGTGGACAGCGAGGCCGCGTTGATCGCGACCACGTCGTAGAGATGGTCAGGGTTCAGGGCCATGATCGTCTCGACGACCTGGACCTCGTTGCGCAGCCCGTGGGTGAACGACGGCCGCAGCGGCCGGTCGATCAGGCGGCAGGTGAGGATCGCGTCCTCGGACGGGCGGCCCTCGCGGCGGAAGAACGAGCCGGGAATGCGGCCTATCGCGTACATCCGCTCCTCGACGTCCACGGTGAGCGGGAAGAAGTCGAGGCCCTCCTTGGGGTGCTTGGACGCGGTGGTCGCGGACAGCACCATGGTCTCGTCGTCGAGGTACACGACGGCCGAGCCTGCGGCGAGACGGGCCAGCCGGCCAGTCTCGAACCGGATCTTATGAGTGCCGAATGAGCCGTTGTCGATGATGACCTCGGCGGTATGTACACCCTCCTGGGCAGTAGTCATGAATGAGACCTCCTTGACTGAGGTCCCGCGTGTGCCCGCCACCAGTGGATTTCGCACCGACCGTCAGGCCGGCCGTCTGCCGGCCGGTCTTCGATCGAAGTCCTCGGCCCGGCGGGCAGGCGCTGGCGCCATTCCCCCTGACCCGAGAACCACTACCGAGGACCGGCCCCTGGGCGCGGTAGGCGCGCTCCTGGGCCGGGGCCGCGGGACGTCGTTCTGTTTCTTTCTTGCAGTTATTCAGTTGCCGCCCGCCGGGCAGCCCGGCGGGCGGGGTGTTGCCCTCAACCTACCGGCGCAGGCCGAGCTTTTCGATCAGCGCACGGTAGCGGGCGATGTCCTTCCTGGACAGGTACTGCAGCAGCCGCCGGCGCCGGCCGACGAGTAGCAGCAGCCCGCGGCGGCTGTGGTGATCATGCTTGTGCACCTTGAGGTGCTCGGTCAGCTCCTGGATCCGCCGTGTCAGCAGCGCGACTTGGACCTCCGGCGAGCCGGTGTCACCCTCACTGGTCGCGTGCCCGGCGATGATCTCCTTCTTCACCGTGGTGTCTAGCGGCACGTTGCTCCTCGTTACTTGATCGTCGTTGGGCGCCCCGCTGGTATCCAGAGAAGCCCTTGGGGCAAAGGGAACGCCACGCGGCCCAAGCCGCGGCCGGTTCCCTGCGGCCAGCCGCATGAGGGCGCAGCTGACCGGGCTGGCTACGCCAGCCGGTTACTTACCGTACCATGCCGGCCGGCCCCGCCAGGCCAGGTGCCGGACATACCTGACACCGATCACTACAACGCGATCGGCGGCGGAAAACTTCCTAGCCGCCCGCCAGGAGCGTGCGGGCGGCGTCCACGTCGCGGTGCATCTGCGTGACCAGCTCGTCCGCGGAACCGAACCGCACCTGCCCCCGCAGCCGGGCCACGAAGTCCACCGCGACGTGCGTGCCGTACAGATCCAGGTCGTCCCGGTCCAGCGCGTAGGCCTCGACGCTGCGTTCGGTCTCGCCGAACGTCGGGTTCGTGCCGACCGAGATCGCGGCCGGCCAGCGTTCCTGCTCCTCGCCGCCCGGATCGAGGCTGATGAGCCAGCCCGCGTAGACGCCGTCCGCGGGGATCGCGGTGTGCGGCGGCGTCTCCAGGTTGGCGGTCGGGAAGCCGAGCGCCCGGCCGCGCCGCTGGCCGCGTACCACCACGCCCTCCACCCGGTGCGGGCGTCCCAGGTCCCGCGCGGCGGCCGCCACGTCCCCGGCCGCGAGCCGCTCCCTGATCTCGCTGGAGGAGATCCGCACCCCGTCGTCGGCCAGCAGCGGCACGCCCTCCGCCGTGAAGTCGTACTTGTCACCGAGCTCGGCCAGCAGCGCGACGTCGCCCGCGGCGCGGTAGCCGAACCGGAAGTCCTCCCCCACGACCACCTGCACCGCGTGCAGCCGCTCCACCAGCACGGCGTGGACGAACTCGTCGGGCCCCAGCTCCGAGAACTCGCGGGTGAACGGCAGCACGCAGACCGCGTCCACGCCCAGCCCGGCCAGCAGCTCGGCGCGCCGCCGGGCCGTGCCCAGGTGCGGCGGGTGCGCACCGGGCCGTATCACCTCGTCCGGGTGCGGGTCGAAGGTGACCACCACCACCGGCAGCCGCAGCTCCGCCGCGGCCGCGGTGGCCCGGCCGACGATGCGCTGATGACCCCGGTGGACGCCGTCGAAGACTCCGATCGTGACCACGGAGGGACCCCAGCCGTCGGGCACGTCGTCCAGGCCCTGCCAGCGGTACATGTACCGATCCTCCCCCGCTCGCGCTGCGGTGACGCTCCAAGCCTGCCATCTACCGGTGCCGCATCCACAGGTTGGTCTCGGCGTACGTGCCGCGGTCGGCCGCCCGGTCGATGCGCACCAGGTCCAGCGCGTCCGGCACCACGTAGCGCCCGGTCTGCGGGAACGCCATCTTCGCCCAGTCCTCCCACTCGGCCACGGTCCCGGTGATCAGCATGGACCGCGGGGCGGGCCGCAGGATGCGCGCGCCGAGGCGCTGGTGGGTGCGGATCCACGGGTCGAGATGCAGCCCGTCGCCGCGCGCCCACCGGGCGAACTGGGTCATCGGGGTCAGCGGGTACCGGGCCTTGAGCGCCGGCCGCACCGGGGCGATCACCCGCCGCAGCCCGTCGGACACCGCGCGCTCGCGCAGCGCGGTCAGCACCCGCCCGGCGAGCCCGGTGCCCTGGTGGCCCGGCTTGACCGCGGCGGCCATGACGCACAGCGTGTCCGGCTCGACCGAGTTCTCGTGGCCTTCGACCGCACGGATCATCGCCCCGTCGTAGCCGTCGGGCAGCGCGGCGGCCGTCGCGTTCCAGAGGAGCGGAACCCCCCAGCCGCCGGCCACCACCTCGCCCCGCGCCAGCAGGAGCACGTCGTAGCGCGGGAAGTAGGCCTCGACCCGTTCCAGGTAGGCGGCGACGAGCGAGTCGTGGAAGATGAACTCGGGCCAGACCCCGCGCAGCGCGGCCCGGGCCTGGTCGTCAAGGTCGGGGCGGTCCGCGGTGGTCACGATCTCGATCTCCGCCACCGCTGCATGGTAGCCGCGCCAGCGTCACGGCACGAAGACGGCGAGCGGCCTGGCCTGCCCGTCCTCCTCGGTGAGCAGCGCGATCAGCGAGCCGTCCGGGGCGAAGGCCGCGACCGGCCCGCGCCCGGCACCGAGCTTCGCCGCAGGCAGCCTCCGCCCGTGCGCGACCAGGCGGGCGTCCTCCTCAGTCAGATTCAGGCGCCTGAACGTCACGCCCGCGGCCTCGGCCAGCGGGATCACGGTGAACGAGGCCGCGAGTTGTTCCAGGGTGCGGGCCTGGCCGATCTCGTAAGGGCCCACCCGGGTGCGCCGCAGCGCGGTGAGGTGGCCGCCCACGCCGAGGGACGCGCCCAGGTCACGGGCCAGCGCCCGGATGTAGGTCCCGCTGGAGCAGGTCACGGCCACGTCGGCGTCGAGCAGGTCGCCGCGGCGCCGCACGGCGAGGATGGTGAAGGAACTCACGGTGACGGTCCGCGCCGCGAGCTCGGGGGCGGCGCCCTCCCGGGCCAGCCGGTAGGCGCGCTTCCCGGACACCTTGATGGCGCTGAAACCCGGCGGGACCTGCTGGATCTCGCCGGTCAGCGCGGCCGCGGCGCCCTCGAGCCCGGCCTGCGAGACCGCGGCCGCCGAGGTCTCGGCGATGATCACGCCGTCCGCGTCGTCGGTGTCGGTGGCCTGGCCGAGCCGGATCGTGGCGGTGTACTCCTTCTCGGTCAGCGCGAGATGGCCGAGCAGCCGGGTGGCCTTCTCCACCCCGACCACGAGCACCCCGGTGGCCATCGGGTCCAGCGTGCCGGCGTGCCCGACCCGGCGGGTCCCGGCCAGGCGGCGGATCTGCGCCACCACGTCGTGCGAGGTCCGACCGGCCGGCTTGTCGACGATGACCAGGCCGCTGGCCGCGGGCACTGCTATTTGTCCCTCGCTCGCCTCGGGGGCACCCGCCCACCTCCCCTTCCCCCTTCAGTGCGCCGCCTTCCCTCGTCGCTCGGTCGCACGCTCCCTCGCTCCTCAGTCCAGGCGGCACCGCGCCCCTTTGGCTCGCTCGGGCCGTCCGGTCCGGTTGCGAGCTGCCCGCGCAGCGCGGTCATCACCTCGGCCGCCGTGCCGTGCGCGGTGAACCCGGCCGCCAGGGCGTGGCCCCCGCCGCCGAGCGCCACGCATGCCCGCCCGACGTCCGCCCGGCCCTTGGATCTCGCCGACACCTGCCAGCACCCGTCATCGTCTTCCTTGAGCACGACCGCCACGTCGGCCTCGTCGGCCCGGCGCACCACGTCGATGACCGATTCGGCGACCTCGAACGGCAGCCCGTATGCGGCCCGGTCACCGCGCGTGACCGTCGTCCAGACTAGCCCGTAACCGGCCGCGCCGGCCGGCTCGAGCTGGGCCCGGCCGAGCGCCGCCGACAGCAGGCCCAGGAACCCGAACGGGCTGCGGTCCCACAACTCGTGTGCGACCACCCCCGGCTCGATGCCGGTCTGCAGCAGCCGCGCCGCCAGCTGGTGCACCCGCGGCGACGTGGTCGAGTACTTGAACGAGCCGGTGTCCGTGACCAGCCCGGCGTACAGGCCGAGCGCGATGTCCCGGGAGATCTCCACGTCCAGCCTGCGGATCAGGTCGAACGCCAGCACGGCGGTCGCCGCGGCCGCCGGGTCGACCAGGTTGACGGTGCCGAACCTGGTGTTGGACGCGTGGTGGTCCAGGACGATCAGCTCGTCCGCCCGGCAGGCGCGCGCCTCCAGGATGCCGAGCCGGTCCGCGCTGGCTGCGTCGAAGGTCACCATGACCTGCGGCCGCTCGGGAAAGGCATCCGGCGGGCTGAGCAGGTCCGTGCCGGGCAGGAAGCGGAGGATGCGGGGAATCTCGAACGGCAGGTCGCCGAACGACGCGACGATGCGGACGGCCGGCGGCGGCACGTCGGCTCCATCCCGCCACGCGGTGCCATCGTGCCGCGCGGTGCCATCCCGTCGCGCGGTGCCATCGTGCCGCGCGGTGCCGGCTCGTGCTGCGGGCTGGCGCGCGCGCAGCGCGTGCGCGACCGCGAGCATCGAGCCGAGCGCGTCCCCGTCCGGACGGACGTGACAGGCCAGGCAGATCTCGGTGGCGCCGTCAAGGATCTTGACGGCGCGAGACCACTCCGCCTCGGCGTCCGGGCCGGCCGGGTCGGCGGGACCGGGGCCGCCAGCGTCAGGACCCGCAGTGCGGGCGTCTGTACCTGAACTCTGACCCGGGACTGGGGGGTGATCGTCTGTCACGACCGTGAGTATCTCGCGCAGCCGTCACCGGGCGCGGGGTAATCGCGCAGAGCGCCGCGCCGCGCCTCGGGGCCGGGAAAGATCAGGGCCGTAACCCCCGGTACCGCCGCGCGCCCGGCCGACGATATGGCTGAGGGTGCGGCCCGCGGAGCCGGCCCGGCCCCGGCCGGCGCGCCGGCGGTGGCTGAGCCTGCGCGCGGGGACGGCAGGGGCGAGCCCGGCCGGTCAGGCTCCGGCGGCTCGCCGCCCCTCCGGGGCCGGGTAGTCGCCGAGCGGGCCGCGCAGGCCGCCCTCCGGCCCGTCGGCCGGGGCGGCCGATGAGTCCGCTTCGAGGTCACCGTCCGGCTCCTCATCGGGGTCGGCCCGGACGCGGTAGGGGTCCGGGTCGCCCGCGGGCCTGGCGCCCTCCCGGGCGGCGGCGACCGCCGCGTCGGCCATCCGGGCCCGGGCCACGAGCTCCTCGATGTTCCGGGCCGCGTCGGGCACCGTGTCCGGCTCGAAGGCAATCGACGGGGTGTGCTTCAGGCCGGTCTGCCTGCCGACCTCCGACCGGATCAGGCCGGCCGCGCTGGCCAGCGCGGCCGCCGATTCCACCCGCTCGGAGTCGGAGCCGTAGACCGTGTAGAACACCGTGGCCTCACGCAGGTCGCCGGTCACCCGGGCCTCGGTCACCGTGACGAAGCCGAGCCGGGGGTCCTTGATCCGCCGCTCCAGCATCTCGGCGACGATCTGCATGATCGCCTCGCTCAGCCGGCGCGCCCGGGCCGTGTCCACCATGGCTTGCTCACTCCTCCTCGCTGAACAGCCGCTGCCGCGCGGACAGCAGCTCGATGTCGGGGCGCCCCGCGACGAAGCGCTCGCAAGCCTCGAGGACCTCAACGGCACGCGCCGCCGTCGGGGCCGCCACCGCGACGCCGATCTCCGCCCGCCGGTGCAGGTCCAGGTGCCCGGTCTCGGCCACGGACGCGCCCGGGAAGAGCCGGTTCACCTCGGCGATCAGCGGCCGGACCGCGGAACGCTTCTGCTTCAGCGACCGCACGTCACCGAGCAGCACGTCCAGGGTCAAGGCGCCTATATACATGTTTCTTCTGCTTGCCTCCGGGGCGCTTGGACCCGCCGTCTTCCCTCCTCGCTCCTCGGTTCGGGGCGGCCTCGTAGTCCTCTGGCTCGCGGAAATTATGT
This sequence comes from uncultured Actinomycetota bacterium, assembly GCA_963795055.1. GTDB lineage: Bacteria > Actinomycetota > Actinomycetes > Streptosporangiales > Streptosporangiaceae > JASHPR01. The sequence continues at coordinate 65,934 of CAWCGJ010000043.1, read as the reverse complement.
CCGGGGCTTCTCCCGCATCTCGAAGGTCTCGATGACGTCGGCGACGCGCACGTCGTTGTAGCCGAGGCCGATACCGCACTCGAAGCCCTCGCGGACCTCGGTCACGTCGTCCTTGAACCGGCGCAGCGACTCGACGCTGAGGTTGCCCGAGATCACCACGCCGTCGCGGATCAGGCGGGCCTTGCTGTTGCGGGTGATCGTGCCGGAGCGGACGATGCAGCCGGCCACGTTGCCGACCCGCGGCACCCGGAAGACCTCCCGTATCTCCGCGGTACCCAGCTGGGCTTCCTCGAAGACGGGCTTCAGCATGCCCTTGAGCGCGGCCTCGACCTCCTCGATGGCCTGGTAGATCACCGAGTAGTAGCGGATGTCCACGCCCTCGCGCTGGGCGAGTTCGCCAGCCCGGCCGGCGGCCGGACGTTGAAGCCGATAATCACGGCCTCGGACGCGATGGCCAGGTTGACATCGTCCTGGGTGATCGCGCCGACGCCGCGGCCGATGACCCGCAGCACCACTTCCTCGCCGACATCCAGCTGGAGCAGGGCATCTTCGAGCGCCTCCACCGAGCCGGACACGTCGCCCTTGATGATGAGCAGCAGCTCTTCCCGCTCGCCGGACTTCAGCGCCGACTCCAGGTCCTCCAGGGTGACCCGCGGCCGCCGCTGCGCGAACATCGCGCTCCGCTCCCTGGCCTCACGCCGCTCGGCGATCTGCCGGGCGATCCGGTCATCATCGACCACCAGGAAGCTGTCGCCGGCGTTGGGCACCGCGGTGAGACCGAGGACCTGCACCGGCCGGGACGGCGGCGCCTCGATGACCGGGTCGCCGTTCTCGTCGAGCATCGCCCGCACCCGGCCGAACGCCTCGCCACAGACGATCGAGTCACCGATCCTGAGCGTTCCGCGCTGCACGAGCACGGTGGCGACCGGGCCGCGGCCCTTGTCCAGCTGGGCCTCGATCGCGACGCCCTGAGCCTGCTGGTCGGGATTGGCGCGCAGGTCCAGCTCCGCGTCTGCGGTCAGCACGATCGCCTCGAGCAGCTCGTCGATGCCGGTGCCCTCCCGGGCCGAGACGTCGACGAACAGGTTCTGGCCGCCGAATTCCTCGGCCACCAGCCCGTACTCGGTGAGCTGGGCCCGGACCCGGGCCGGGTCGGCGCCCTCCTTGTCGATCTTGTTCACGGCCACCACGATCGGCACGCCGGCCGCCTGGGCGTGGTTGAGCGCCTCGGTGGTCTGCGGCTTCACGCCATCGTCCGCCGCGACCACGAGCACGACCAGGTCGGTCGTCTCGGCACCGCGGGCACGCATGGCGGTGAAGGCCTCGTGACCAGGCGTGTCGATGAAGGTGATCTTCCGCTCCTGGCCGTCGACCTTGGTGTTGGCCTGGTACGCGCCGATGTGCTGGGTGATGCCGCCGGCCTCGTGGGCCACCACGTTCGTACGCCGGATCGCGTCGAGCAGCTTGGTCTTGCCGTGATCGACGTGACCCATCACGGTCACCACCGGCGGGCGGGCCACCAGGTCGCCCTCGTCGCCCTCGTCCTCGCCGAACTCGATGTCAAAGGCCTCGAGGAGCTCCCTGTCCTCTTCCTCCGGCGAGACGACCTGAACCGTGTAGTTCAGCTCGGCACCGAGCAACTGGAGCGTCTCGTCGTTCACCGACTGTGTCGCGGTCACCATCTCGCCCAGGTGGAAGAGCACCTGGACCAGCGAGGCCGGGTTCACGCCGATCTTGTCGGCGAAGTCGCTCAGCGACGCGCCGCGCGAAAGCCGGATGACCTGCCCGTTCCCGCGCGGGATCTGCACGCCGCCGATCGACGGCGCCTGCATGTTGTCGAACTCCTGACGCCGCTGCTTCTTCGACTTCCGGCCGCGCGACGGCCGGCCGCCCGGCCGCCCGAACGCGCCCTGGGTGCCGCTGCGCCCGCGGCCGCCGCCACCGGGCCGGGACGGGCCGACGCCGGCCCGCTGGCCGCCGCCCGCGCCGCGCGGGCCGCCGCCGCCACCGCCGCCCGGACCTGTGCCCGGGGCGCCGCGGCCGCCCGGCCGGGTGCCCGTGCCCGGGCCGCCGCGGCCGCCGGGCCCGCCGGACCCGGCCGAGCCGGCGCCGGCGAAGCCGCCGGACCCGCGGCCGGCCGGCCGGGGCGGCATGCTGCTCGGGCTGGGACGGGGCCCGCCTGGCCGCGGGCCGCCAGGCCGTGACGCGTCGCCAGGACCGCTGGGACCGGGCCGCGCGGGGAAGCGCCCGCCGCCCGGCCGGGGCGCTCCGGGCGCTCCTGGCCGGCCTGCTGGCCGGTGCCCGGGGGTGAGGCGAAGGCCGTCGAGCCTCCGCCGGCCCCGCCCGGCGCTCCGGGCTGGCCCGGCCGGGCCCCTCGCGGCGTCGACCCCATTCCGGTCGCCGTGGAGCTGAACGGGTTGTTACCGGGCCGGGGACCTGGCCGCGGCGGCCCGGGCGTGCCCGCGGGCGGCCGGGGGGCGCCCGGCCTCGGCCCGGCGGGACCTGGGCGCGGCGTAGCCGGCCCCGGGGCCGCCGGGGCCGGCGTTCCGGCGGCAGGCGCGGTGGCCGCGGCCGCAGCCGCGGCCGGCTCGTCCGGCTGGGCATGCGGGAACGGAACCGGCGGTCTTGCCCGCTCGGGGGACTCGGCAGGCCCGCCCGCGGGCGAGGGCCCATCGGCCGGGCCGGTCCCGGCGGGACTCTCCGCCGGGCTGGCGGCCGGCGCGGGCACGGCGGGCACGGCCGGACTGTGGCCGTTGGTGCCGCTCGGGGGTTCCCCGGCCGCGCCATCCGCCCCGGCAGGTGCCGTCGCCACCGCGGCCGCACTTGGTACCGCCGCGGCCGGTGCTGCCGCGGCGGGCTGCGCGGTGGCGCGGCCGTCCCCGGCCTGGCCGCCCCGCGCCTGCTTGGGCTGCTCGGTTGCGAACGCTTCCTTGAGCCTGCGGACCACCGGCGCCTCAATCGTTGACGACGCCGACCGCACGAACTCGCCCATTTCCTGGAGCTTGGCCATCACGGCCTTGCTCTCTACACCGAACTCCTTCGCGAGTTCGTATACCCGGACCTTCGCCACTGCGCTCCCTCTACTCGGTCCGGCTCGGCCGGACCCGTCAGCCGGTCGGGGCAGCGCGTGCTCCGTCCGGCGTCAGCTTCTGCTGTTCATCGCCGCATGCTCATCGGTCGCTCATCGCAATCTCAGCCTGCTTTCTCCGGGCCGCGTTGCCCCGGCCCTGCTGTTCGTGCCGCCCGTCGGGGTCGCGGCCCGGGCCGACCCGGGCCCGACTCCACAAGATACTCGGCGAGCCTGCCGGTCCCCAGCGGTCCCGGCAGCCGCAGCGCTCGCGCGAACGCCCGGCGGCGCTGCGCTTGCTCGAAGCATCCCTGGCTGGGATGCAGGTACGCGCCCCGGCCAGGCCTTCGCGCCGGGGCATCGGGAACAACCTCATTCCCGGCTGCCACCACGCGAAGCAAGTCGGACTTGACCGCGCGAGCTCCGCATCCCACACAGGTTCGTATCGCTGGTGCGCACCGAGCCTGCCGCGGAAACCGCGTGGCCATCTCCGACAAGCTTACCGTGCCTGCGCGCCTGGGGCACCGGGCACGGTACGGGCCGGGCCCGGCGCATCGCGGACCGCGGTCGCGAGCGCCTCATCGGCGGCTTTCGCCCCGCCCGTCCGGCCCTCACCGGGGCCGGCCCCGCTGCCTGCCCGGCCCGCGCCGTCTCCGCCGCCCTTGCTCTCCCCGGCCGCGCCGCCGCGCCCCGCGTCCTCCGGCGCGGCCGAGGCGACGGGCGCGTCAGCGTCGGGGCTGTCGGGCCGGATGTCGATCCGCCAGCCGGTCAGGCGGGCCGCGAGCCTTACGTTCTGGCCCTCCTTGCCGATGGCGAGCGACAGCTGGTAGTCGGGCACGATCACCTGCGCGACGCGCGCCTGGGCATCCACCACGATGACCCGGGAGACCCGGGCCGGGGACAGGGCGTGGGCCACGAACTCGGCCGGGTCGGGCGAGTAGTCGACGATGTCGATCTTCTCTCCGTGCAACTCGGTCATCACGTTGCGGACCCGGCTGCCCATCGGGCCGATGCAGGCGCCCTTGGCGTTGACGCCCTGCTGCCTCGACATCACCGCGATCTTGCTGCGGTGCCCGGCCTCACGGGCGATGGCGGCGATCTCCACGGCCCCCGAGGCGATCTCGGGCACTTCCAGCGCGAACAGCTTCTTGACCAGGTTCGGATGAGTGCGGGACAGGGTTACCGACGGGCCGCGGTAGCCCTTGCGGACATGCAGCACGTAACACTTCAGCCGCTCGCCGTGCACGTAGCGCTCGCCGGGCACCTGCTCGCTGGGCGGCAGGATGGCCTCCAGCTTGCCCAGGTCCACCAGGACGGCCCGCGGGTCCTTGCCCTGCTGGATCACGCCGGCGACGATGTCGCCTTCGCGTCCCGCGTACTCACCGAAGGTGAGCTCGTCCTCGGCATCGCGCAGCCGCTGCAGGATGACCTGGCGGGCGGTGGTCGCCGCGATCCGGCCGAAGCCCTCGGGCGTGTCGTCATACTCCCTGGTCACCGCGCCATCTGCGGCCGTCTCGGCCGCCCAGACGGTCACGTGGCCGCTGCCCCGGTTGATCTCAACCCGCGCCGTGGCCGCAGCTCCGTCGGTGCGGTGATAGGCGACAAGAAGGGCATCCTCGATGGCCTTGATGGCCAGGTCCATCGAGATGTCCTTCTCAGCCTCCAGGCTGCGCAGGACGCTCAGGTCAATATCCATCGGGCCCCTCCTCGTCCGCGCCGTCGCCGGCGTAGGCATCCAGCGGGGCGAACTCGATCTGTATCCTCCCCGGGCCGAGCTCGGAGTAGCCGAACTCCCGGCTCTGCCCGTCGACGTCGAGCCGTACCCCGCGGGAGTCCGTCCCGGTGACACGTCCTGTTACGGCCAACGAGGCGGCCGGGCCGTCGGTTGCAGAACGGGGCTGTGACCTGAGCGGCACCGTCACCAGGCGGCCGACGGCGCGCCTCCAGTGCTTCGGCTCGGTCAACGGGCGGTCGACGCCCGGCGAGGACACCTCCAGGGTGTAGGGCGCCTCACCCATCGCGGACACCCGGTCCAACGTGGCCGACAGCTCCCGGCTGACCAGCGCGATATCGTCAAGGCTCACGCCGCCGTCGGAATCCACCACGACGCGCAGCCGCCGCCGCCGGCCGGCCGAGGTGATCCTGACATCCTCCAGGTCCATCCCCATGGCGGTCACCGCTGGCTCAAGCAGGTCGCTGATCCGCTCAGCGTCCGCGGAAGCGCGCGGCGACGACGGCGACGAACCGTGACGCGAGTTACCGTGCATCACGACCTCCTCGCCCGCGACCTGTGCTGTTGTCGGCTCGGCCTCTAGCCTAACCGCGCCCGGCAGTACCAGGGCGATGGCCCGTCACGCCGCGCGCCGACCGTCTCCAGCGCTGTGGCCGGCGTGGCATGCTGGGGCCGCGACGCGACACCGGATGGAGGGTCCGTGGCGGCATATCCGACACGCAGAGTGGCGCTCGCCGCTGCGGTGACGCTGCCGCTGGCCGCAGCGTCCGGCTGCGGCGGCGTCAACGTGCTCGCCGCTCCGCCACGACCCGCGCCTGACGTCGCCCTGCTCAGGTCGGCGATCGCCGCCGAGCAGCTCCTCATCGCCCGTTATGTCAACGTACTGAGCGACGCGGGTAATCCCGGCGGGACCACCTCAGCGGCGCGCCGCGACGACGCGGCGGACCTGACCGCAGCCCTGGAGCCAATGCTGGCCGAGCACCGGGCGCACCTCGCCCAGCTTCAGTCACGCCTGGTCGTGCCGGCCAACGCATCACCGTCGCCGTCCGAGCCGGCTGCGACCGCGCCGGCGGCGCCGGCGGACCCCGGCGCCGCCGCGGCCTACCTGCGAACCGCCGAGCAGGCGGCCTCTGCCGCCCTGCTGGGCTGGCTGCCGCACGCGCCCGCCTCCCTGGCCCAGCTCTTCGCCAGCATCTCGGCGTCCGAGGCCACCCATGTTCCGGTCCTCGACGCCGTCATCTTGGACACCGGGCGGGCGGCTCGGTGAGCAGCCCCGCCACTCCCGGACCGCGCTCGGCCCTGGCCACGGCCGCCCTCCAGGCGGCACTGGCAGCGGAGCACGCCGCCGTCTATGGCTACGGGGTCGTCGGCGCCAACCTGACCGGGAGCAGGCAGGCTGCGGCCATGACCGACTGGGTGGCTCATCAGGTGGCCAGGGACACGCTCGAGGCCATGCTGCGGTCCCGCGGGGCCCGGCCGGTCGCCGCGGCCGCGGCCTACCGGCTGCCGGTCACGGTGCGGACTGGAGGCCAGGCCGTCTCGCTGGCCGTCTTCCTCGAGGACCGCGTGGCCACCGCCTACCTCGGCCTGGTCGCGGTGAGCGACATCTCGATCCGGCAGTTCGGCGCGCTGCAGGTGCGGGCGGCCGCGCTGCGCGCCGCGGCCTGGCGCGGAAGCACCGTGGCCTTCCCCGGCCTGACCGCCAGGTCGCTCGCCGCGCCGCGGCGGCGTTCCTGATCGCCTGCCCTACGAAATTCACATGGAGCCTCGGGCTCGCCGCTGTGCCGCCACCGCGCCACCCTCGGCTAGCCCAACTTTTCATTGGATCCAGTCATTTCTAGGACCAGTATGACCGAATTGTCCCCACCGAACCAATGAAAAGCCGACTCATCCGCGTCGGCTCACCCGCTCCTGGATGGGCCGCTGAGGTCAGCGGAGGGGGGCGGGGAGGGGCTCGGCGTGCAGGACGGTGAGGCTGGACACCGCCCGGGTCAGCGCGACGTAGAGCCGGTGCAGCCCGCGTGCCTCGCCCAGCGCGATCCGGGCCGGCTCGACGACGATGACCTGGTCGAATTCCAGGCCCTTGGCCAGGGTGACCGGCACCAGGGTCAGCGGCTGGCTCTCGGCGTCGCCGTCGAGGACGGCGTGCGCCAGGCCGGCCTGGTCCAGGACGCCGGAAAGCGCCGGAACCTGGTCGTCTGCGGCGATCACCGCGGCCGAGCCCGGCCTGGTCAGCGAGTCCGCGCAGGCGGCCGCCAGGGCACCGGGCAGCGTCTGTTCCGTGGCCGCCGTGATCACGAGTGACCCGGCGTCCTGGCGCAGGGACCTGGCCGGGGTCAGGCCGGGGGCGATGTAGTCCAGCAGCCTGCTCGCGAAGTCGAGAATCTGGCGCGGCACCCGGTAGCCGGTGTCCAGCACCCGCAGCCCGGCATCTTCCTTGCCGAGATGGGCCAGCAACTGCGGCCAGCTGGCGGTGGCCCATGGCGTGGTGCCCTGGGCGATGTCGCCGAGCACGGTGGCCGATCCGGTGGCGCAGCGGCGGCCGATCGCCCGGCACTCCATCGGCGACAGGTCCTGGGCCTCGTCCACCACCACGTGGGCCAGGCTCGGCGTCCGCTCGATCAGGTCACGGGCCTCATCGACCAGCACGGCATCCGCCGCCGACCAGGGCGCGGCCCCCGGCCCGCGCGGCGGCCTGGGCCAGCTGATCGCGTCCTGCTCACTGGGCTCCAGTACGCCGTGCCCGGCCGCGGACAGCAGGACCGGGTCGGAGAGCAGGCGGAACACCAGCCGCACCGGATCGGCCTTCGGCCAGACGGCGTCCACGGCGGCCCGCACCGGCCGGGAACGCCGCACCGCCTCATGGGTCCGGTCGTCGCAGGTTTCCCCGGCGGCTTCCATCCTGGTCAGGATCACGTGCGCGATGCGGTGCGAGAGCATCTCCCGCCCCGTCCCGTACCGCACCCCGCGCTGCCGCAGTTCGTCGACGAGCGTGGCGAGCTCGTCCGGCCAGACGCGCCACCGCCTGGACCCCCGGACCAGCATGATCGCCTCGGCGGGCTCGGCCACCCGCTGCCACAGGGCGCGCCGCAGCACCTCCGCCATCCGGGCATCGCCCTTGACCGTGGCCGCGTGCTCGGGATCGGCGGCGCGCACCGGCACCGTGGCCAGCAGGTCGGTCACCGACAGCTGGGTCACGTCTAGCTCGCCCAGGGCCGGCAGCACGTTGCGGATATAGGCCAGGAAGGCCCGGTTGGGCCCGACCACCAGCACGCCGCCGCGGCGCATCCGCTCGGCGTACGCATACAGCAGGTAGGCGACGCGGTGCAGGCCGACCGCGGTCTTGCCGGTGCCCGGAGCCCCCTGCACGCATACCGTCTGGTCGGCGCCGGCGCGCACGATGTCGTCCTGGTCAGGCTGGATGGTCGCCACGATGTCGCGCATCGGGCCAGATCTCGGCCGCTCGATCTCTTCGATCAGGATCCGGCTGGTCGGCGGCGCGGACGGCGGCGTGAGCCCGGCGGCCGACCCGGCGCCGGCCGGGAAGTCCTCGTCCTCGTAGGCGGTCAGCTCCCCGCCGGAGAACCCGAACCTGCGCCTGAGGGCCAGCCCCATCGGCTCGGCGGGGCTGGCCCGGTAGAACGGCCGGGACACCGGGGCCCGCCAGTCGATCACGACGGGTCGGCCGTCCGGGTCATGCACGTGCCGCCGGCCGATGTGGAACCGCTCGCCGGCCACCGTCTCGGGGCGGAACTCCCTGGCGTCGCCGCGGGCACCGCCCGTGTCCGGGCGTCGCTCCGGCACGTCAGCGCCGGAGCCATCCGCGCCGGCCGGAAGGCCGCCGGCGGCGTAATCGAGACGGCCGAAGAACAGCGGCGTGTCCGGCAGGTCGATCAGCGCCTGGGCGCGGTGGTACAGGTCGGCCTTGAGGTATTCCTCAGAGACCCGGTCGCCGCCCATCGCGCGCAGCGAGAGCACGTTCTCGCGCATGAGCCGCAGGAACTCGCGCGAGCTGCGCAGGTAATCCCGTTCCGCGGCCAGAACGGGATCGTCGCCGCCGGGGTCTTGTCTCCTTTCTTGGTCGCTGGCCGCGCCGGGACTTCCGGTTCGCGCGGAGCCATTGGCCGGGGGCATGACTGTTCACCTCCATGGGGCAAGGGCCGCGCGTCACCGAGCGGGCGGCCGGGCCGGGATAGCGGGTAGGCGTGCGGGAGCGCGCACCGGACCGTTACGGGTTCCGGTACGGCTCGACAGTCAGCGGTGGAGTGCCATCCGGGCGGCACAAGGGCACAGGAGCATAGCAACCACGATCCGGCTAGTCACCTGATTTTCCGGGCGGAGGAGCGGAGGAGCGGAGGAGCGGAGGCGGAGCGGCGAGGGTAGGCCAGGGCGGGCTACCAGGACCAGTGGAAGCCGGCCACGGTCTTCTCGACGAACCTCAGATAGCGGTGGACCGAGTGCTGGGTGTCCAGGTTCACGGGCTCCTGCTCGATGATCCCGCCCTCGACCCCGTCCCAGGTGGCCCACCAGATCCCGCTGGGCAACTTGTCGGGTTGGAACTCGACGCGGATGTCGAAGTTCTCCAGCCGCCCCATGACCGCGCGCCGGTACTGGCGCTCGTGCGGATCGAGCAGGTCTCCCGGGTACTGGTACGTCGTCCAGTACTCCAGCGTCGCGGTCTCGCCGGCGTCCAGCGGCTGGGCGAGCGAGATGTACGTGACGAACAGCTCGTCGCTGACCTGGTAGAGCTCACCGGTCAGCTCGGTGCACCCCTGGCCGACCTCGAGCGTCAGGGCCTTGGTGTCGTACAGGTACGGGATCCGGTCCAGCCCGTCGGCGATCGCCTCCACGACCTGCAGGGTGCGCGAGCGGAGCATCTTGCCCTCGGGGCCCACAGTGGCGTGATCGTGCAGGGACAGCGTCTGGTGGCGGCGCGGGCCGATGGCGGCCTGCAGTTCCTGCTCGGTCCGGGGCGTCACCGCCCGCGGCCCGGACAGGACGCTGATCGTGCCCGTGCCCTCCCAGAGCTGCCAGAGGCGGTCGGCCTCGGCGTCGGAGATCCCGAAGGCGTCGATGAACAACGACAAGGTCGAGCGGCTGAGCAGCCTGCCGGACAGGGCACGGGAGACCGTGTCCTTGAGCTGGTGCGGCAGAACGTCAACGTCGCCGGGCACCCGCGGGTAGCTCCACAGGCGGCGGGCCAGCACCTCGGCCACGGCCAGCTGAGTGATCTCGCCGGACCTGGCCCTGATCACGTGCTGTTCCCACAACCGCCGATAACCCCCCGGTCGCTGCAGCAGTTCCCGCAGGTAACTGGCTGCAGCACGGCGGCCCGCGGCCGCTGGGGCATCACTCACGAAACCTGGTCCTCACCGGTGCGAACTAACTGCGACATCTACCAGTTACCTTACGGGCATGCCCCGAACAAACGGTGGCTAGCCGGTGATAGGGGGGCGGGCCCGTCGCTTTAGCGGCGGGCCCGACATATTTCCCTGGCCGCCCGGGTTCCCAGGATCAGAACAAGACGGACATGAACGTGCCGGCCTGGGTGAATCCCACCCGCCGGTACGCGGCCCGCGCCGGGACATTGAAGTCGTTGACGTACAGGGACACCACCGGCGCGACCGACCGCAGCGCCTCGGTGACCAGGGCCGCCATCCCGCGCGCGGCGTGCCCGCGGCCGCGCAGTTCCGGGGGGACCCAGACGCCCTGGACCTGGCAGGCCAGCGGGGTCACCGCGCCGATCTCGGCCTTGAAGACCACCTGGCCGTGCTCGATCCTGGCGTACGAGCGGCCGGCCCGGATCAGCTCCGCCACGCGGGCCCGGTACGCCGCCCCCCCGTCCGGCCCGATCGGGGATACCCCCACTTCCTCGGTGAACATGGCCACGGACGCGGGCAGCAGCGTGTCCAGTTCGTCCGGGCGCACCAGGCGCACCTGCGTATCGGACGGGACCAGCGGTTCGGTGGAGATGGCCAGGACCGGCTGCACGGCCCGTATCTCCCGGGGCCGACCCCAGTAGGGCGCGAGCAACGACCAGAGCTCGGACACGGCGTCCGCGGACCCGACGATCGACGAGCAGCGGCGGCCCTGGAGCCGGGCGCGCTCGGCGAACGCGGCCACCGCCCCGGAGGTGGCGGCCACGGGCACGAGGTTGGCGCCCGAGTAGCACAGCGACGTCATTCGCCCGGACTCCACGTAGCCCCACATCTGGGCGCCGAGCCGGCCGGGGTCGACCCCGGCGGCGTGGATGCGCGAGCTGACGAAGACGTTCGTGACCGCATCGCGGTCGCAGATGCCGAGCACCTCGTCCAGATCGCGATCACTCAGCAGGCGCAGCGATGACGAACGCCAAGCCCTGGTGCGTAGCACGTCTCCAGCGTATCGGCATTGCCTGGATCGTGGCCGGCCCGCGCCCCCTGCTTTTGGCGGCCGGGCCGGGCGACCGTGCTCAGCCGTTCGGGGTCGGATCGGGGAGCGCCGGGCAGGTCGCGTTGACCAGCCCCGGGTGGTCCGGCAGGGCGCCGGTAGCCAGGTACTGGTTCAGGTAGTTGTCCACGCAGGCGTTCGGCGGGGCCGACAGCGACTGGCCGTGGTTGCCGCCGCCCTCGACCACGACCATCCGGGCGCTCGGCAGCAGCCGGTGCGCCGCCTGCGCGCCGGCATACGGGGTCGCGGCGTCCAGGGTGCCCTGCAGCATCAGGATCCCCGGCAGCCCGGCCCCCTTGATCTGCAGCGGCTTCGCCGGCCCCTTGACCGGCCAGAACGCGCACGCCGCGTTGAACCAGGCGTTGTCCCAGGCCTCGAACGGCGCGGTCTTGTAGACCGCCTTCGTCGCGGAGTTCCAGTAGGCCCAGTTGCGGGGCCAGTTCACGTCGGCGCACTCCACCGCGTTGTAGACGGCGAACTCGTTCTCGTTCTGGACGCCCTCCTGGTCGTACTGGGAGACCAGCGCGCTGGTCGACCCGCCGTTCAGGTAGGAGGCGAACGCGGCGGCCAGGCCCGGCCAGAACCCGTTGTCGTAGCCGCCGATCAGGAACGTGTCGTCCCACTCGTCCGGGCCGATCATCGGGCGGCCGGACGGGCCCGGGACGGGATGCGCCTCCAGGTCCGCGCGCGCCCGGTACCAGTTCTGGCTCACCTGCGCGGCGGTGGAGCCGAGGTGGTAGACGCTGTCGTACTGGGCCACCCAGGCGAAGAACGCCTGGATCCGGCCCTGGAACGCGTAGTCCTGCTCGATGTTGTCGGTCCACCAGGCGCCGGTCGGGTCGACGGTGCTGTCCAGCACCATCCGGCGCACCCGGTGCGGGAACAGGGTCGCGTAGACCTGGCCGATGTAGGTCCCGTACGAGTACGCGAAGTAGCTGATCTGCCGCTGCCCCAGGGCGGCCCGGATCGAGTCCATGTCCCGGGCGATGTTCTCGGTGGTCATGTACGGCAGCAGCCAGCCGTACTGCTTCTCGCAGTCCGCCGCGTACGTCTTCGCGCGGTCAATGTTCTCCTGCTCCTCCGCGGCGGAGGTCGGGATGTAGTCGGGCCTGGCCTGGGAGAAGAACGAAGGGTCGCAGTGCAGCGCCGGCACGGAGGCGCCGGTCCCCCGGGTGTCGAAGCCGATGATGTCGTACTCGGACCTGACGGCCGGGTTCAGGCCCTGGGCCACGGTCGCCGCCAGGCTCCGGCCGGGACCGCCGGGCCCGCCGGGGTTGACGAGCAGCACCCCCTGGCGCTGGTCCGCCGGGGCCGTGGCCGGCACCCGGGACAGGGCCAGCGTGATCTTCCTGCCGTCCGGGTGGCTGTAGTCGAGGGGAACCTGCAGGGTCGCGCACTGCAGCGGCGCCCCTTGCACGCTGCATGACTGCCAGGTCAGCCGCGATGGCCCGGACGAGGCTCCGGACGCGGCTGCCGACGGCGCCGCTGGCGCCGCCGCGGAGGCCTGCGGCGACCCGCCGGTGCACCCCGCGAGGCACCCGGAAATCGCCGCCACGGCCGCAGCCACCGCGACGGGCAAGGCATATCTCATGGGTTTGAACCTTTTCGTCCGGCGGTCTCACGGCCAGGGTATGTGGGCAGTCATGGTGAGCAGGAAAGGGTTCAGCAATCCTGCCCGATGCGGACCGTGGCCGGGTCGGTACGGTCAGCTCTCCGCGGGCTCGATCATCGCGGCGAGCTTCATCGCCTCTTCGATCAGGGTTTCGACGATCTGCGACTCCGGCACGGTCTTGACGACCTCGCCGCGCACGAAGATCTGTCCCTTGCCGTTGCCCGACGCCACGCCCAGGTCGGCCTCGCGGGCCTCGCCCGGACCGTTGACCACGCAGCCCATGACCGCGACGCGCAGCGGCACGTCCATGCCGTCCAGGGCGGCGGTCACCTCGTCGGCCAGCTTGTACACGTCCACCTGGGCCCGGCCGCAGGACGGGCAGGACACGATCTCCAGGCCCCGCTGGCGCATTCCGAGCGACTCCAGGATCGAGATGCCGACCTTGACCTCCTCGACCGGCGGGGCCGACAGCGAGACCCGGATCGTGTCGCCGATGCCCTCCGCGAGCAGCGCGCCGAACGCCACCGCCGACTTCACCGTGCCCTGGAAGGCCGGGCCCGCCTCGGTGACGCCCAGGTGCAGCGGGTAGTCGCACTGCTGTGCGAGCTGCCGGTAGGCGTTGATCATCACGACCGGGTCATGATGTTTTACCGAGATTTTGATGTCGCGGAACCCGTGCTCTTCGAACAGCGAGCATTCCCACAGCGCGGACTCGACCAGGGCCTCCGGCGTGGCCTTGCCGTACTTGGCCAGCAGCCGCTTGTCCAGTGACCCCGCGTTGACGCCGATCCGGATCGGCACGCCGGCCGCCGACGCGGCCCGGGCGATCTCGCCGACCTTGTCGTCAAACGCCTTGATGTTGCCCGGGTTCACCCGGACCGCGGCGCAGCCGGCGTTGATCGCGGCGAACACGTACTTGGGCTGGAAGTGGATGTCGGCGATCACCGGGATCTGTGACTTGCGGGCGATCTCCGGCAGCGCGTCGGCGTCGTCCTGGGACGGGACCGCGACCCGGACGATCTGGCAGCCGGCCGCGGTGAGCTCCGCGATCTGCTGCAGGGTGGCGTTCACATCGGCGGTCAGCGTCGTGGTCATCGACTGCACGGAGACCGGGGCGCCGCCGCCCACCGGCACCGCGTGCTTGCCCTGGCCCACCATCACCTGGCGGGAGGGCCGCCGTGGGGCCAGCGGCTCGGGCGGCAACGCGGGCAACCCAAGATCAATAGCCATAACGGAATTTCCTCACTGAACCAGGTGCACTGGGTTGAAGATGTCCGCTGCCATTAGTAGCACGCCGAGCCCGATCAGCAGCGCGAACACCCCCACGCTGACCGGGATCAGCTTCTGCAGGTCGACCAGGCCGGGATCGGGCTTGCCGCGTAGCCGGGCCAGCCAGGCCCGGATCCGCTCGTAAAAGATGACGGCCAGGTGCCCGCCGTCCAGCGGGAGCAGCGGCAGCAGGTTGACCGCGCCGATGAAGATGTTGATCGAGATGAGGATCAGCAGCAGGTCCGAGACCGCGTACCGCCATCCGCCGCTCGACGCCACCGCCTGGCCCGCGATGTCGGCCGCGCCGACCATGCTGCTCACGTTCGCGGCCGGGGTCTTCGCCCGGTCCTTGGCGAACAGGTCGGGAAGCGCTGCGGGCAGCTTCGCGAACGCCTCGGCCGAGCCGGTCAGGACCTCGCCGAACGCCGAGCCCGCGAAGGCCGCCGCGGCGATCGGGTTGGACCTGGTGAAGATCACCCCGTCGCCGATGCCGAGGTAGGACCCGTTGCGGCCCGGGACGGTTTTCGGCGTCGCGTGCAGGGTCAGCGTCTGGCCGTTGCGCTCCACGGTCACGGCCATCTTCTGGCCGGCGGACTGGGCGCGGATGGCCGTGCCCAGCTGGTCCCAGTTGTGCACCGGCTTGCCGTCGATTGCGATGATCTTGTCGCCCGGCTTGATGCCGGCCAGCTGCGCCGGAGCCGCGCCCTGGCTGTGCGCGCACGATCCCTGATCGAACGCCTTCAGGTTGGCGGGCACGCAGGGGCTCACCGAGCCGATGGTCGTGGTGTTGTCGTTGGCCTGCCCGATCCCGATGGCCAGGATGAGCAGCAGCACGAAGGCGAGCGCGAAGTGCATGAACGAGCCCGCCACCATGACGATCGCCCGCTGCCAGGCGGGCTTGTTGCGCATCGAGCGGGGCTCGTCGGCCGGATCGACCTCGTCCAGCGTGGTCATGCCGGTGATCCGCACGAAGGCGCCGAACGGCAGGGCCTTGACGCCGTACTCGGTCTCCCCCAGGGTCGTCGACCACAGGGTCGGCCCGAAGCCGACGAAGAACTGGGTCGCCTTCATGCCGAACTTCTTGGCGGCCAGGAAGTGCCCGGCCTCGTGCAAGATCACCGAGATGAGGATGCCCACCACGAACAGGACGATGCCGAAGGCGAAGGCGATGCTGTGCCGCGCGAGCAGGAAGAGCCCCACCAGGATCGCGCCGACGACGAGCAGGCCCCGCCACTGGAGCGCGACCGCAGACAACCGCCCCTGGCCCTTGAACGGACCCTGGCCCTCGAACGGGTCCTGGCTCTCGCCCTGGCTCGGGCTCTCGCCCTGGCCATGGCTCATTGCGATGTCCCTCCTTGCCTGGTCCCGGCCAGCTCGGCCGCGCGCTCGCGCGCCCAGCCGTCGGCGGCCAGCACATCCGCCAGGGTCACAGCATCGCCACCGGAATCACTAAGCTCAGAGACTACCTGGGCCACGGTGTCTATGATCCGGCCGAAGCGGAGCCGGCCGCTCAGGAACGCCTCAACACACACCTCGTTGGCAGCGTTGTAAACGGCCGGGGCCGTCCCGCCCGAGATCCCCACCTCGCGGGCCAGGCTGACCGCGGGGAACGCGCTCTCGTCGAGTGGCTCGAACGTCCATGTCTGCGGCGTGGTCCAGTCCACCGGACGGGCCGCGCCGGGGACCCGCTCCGGCCAGGCCAGGGCCAGCGCGATCGGGATCCGCATGTCCGGCGGGCTGGCCTGGGCGATCGTGGAGCCGTCGGTGAACTCCACCATCGAGTGGATCACCGACTGCCGGTGCACGACCACTTCGATGGCGTCAAAGCCGATGCTGAACAGCAGGTGCGCCTCGATCAGCTCCAGGCCCTTGTTCACCAAGGTGGCCGAGTTCACCGTGATCACCGGGCCCATGTTCCAGGTCGGATGCGCGAGCGCCTGCTCCGGCGTGACGTCTTCCAGCTCACGGCGGCTGCGGTGCAGGAACGGGCCGCCGCTCGCGGTCACGATCAGCCGGCGCACCTCGGCCGCCCGGCCGCCGCGCAGGCACTGGGCGAGCGCCGAGTGCTCGGAGTCCACCGGCACGATCTGGCCCGGCGCCGCCCGGCCCGCCACCAGCGGGCCACCCATGATCAGTGATTCCTTGTTGGCCAGGGCCAGCACGCGCCCGGCGTCGATGGCCGCGAGCGTTGCGGCCAGCCCGACCGCGCCGGTGACCCCGTTCAGGACAACGTCGCAGGGCCAGGCCGCGACCTCGGCGATCGCGTCGGGCCCGGCCAGGATCTTGGGCAGCGGCCGCGCCCGGCCCGGTGCCACCGGCGCGGACTGCAGGGCCCGGCGCAGCTCGTCGACGCGCGCCTCGTTGGCCACCGCGACGACCTCGGCCCCGAACTCCAGCGCCTGGCTGGCCAGCAGGTTGGGCTGGCCGCCGCCCGCCGCGAGCCCCGCGATCCGGAACCGGTCCGGGTTACGGCGGACGATGTCGGCCGCCTGCGTCCCGATCGACCCGGTCGAGCCGAGCACGACGATGCCCCGCCGCGGTGTCTCGCGGCCCGCTGCCTTGCGGCCCAGCGCCTCGTCACCCCGCACCTCGCGGCCCAGTGCCTCCCGGGTGAACGCTTCGAGGCGGGGCTCGTGCGTGGATTCCATGTCGGCATTGTCCCCCACCGGCCTGGCCGCCGATCGGCCGACGGCTTCCCGGGTGGCCGAAAGTGGCTGCTGCCGAGGCTGTCGCAAAATCGGTTTCTGACCGGTCGGCGTGCCGTCTGGCCTGGTAAGCAGCGGTTTGCAATGATTTGATCATGGCGAAACGGTTCCGTCCGGTGCACCGGGATCAGCCGTTCCTGCTGCCGCCGGATATGCGGGAGTGGCTGCCGGCTGGTCACCTGGCGTGGTTCGTGATCGATGCGGTGGACGTGCTGGACATCTCGCGGTTCGCGGCCCGCCAGACGCCGCGCGGGTCGGTGGCGGGCCGGGCGGCATATGACCCTCGGGTGCTGCTGGGGCTGCTGGCGTACGGGTACGCGGTGGGGGTGCGGTCGTCGCGGCGGATCGAGCGGGCGTGCCGCGAGGATGTGGCGTTCCGGGTGATCTGCGCGCAGGATGTCCCCGATCATGCGACGACCGCGCGGTTCCGGCGGGAGCATTTCGCGGACCCGGCGGCGATGGGGCAGCTGTTCGGCGAGGTGCTGGTGCTGGCGGCGCAGGCCGCCTGGGCAAGCTGGGGCAGATCGCGGTGGACGGGACGAAGATCGCCGCCAGCGCGTCGAAGGACGCCAACCGCACCGAGGCGGGGCTGCGGGAGCTGGCCCGGCAGATCCTGGCCGAGGCGGAGGCGGTGGATGGTGCCGAGGATGCGCTGTTCGGGGAGGCCCGCGGGGATGAGCTGCCGGACGAGCTGGCTGATCCGGTGACCCGCAGGGAGCGGATCCGCAAGGCGCTGGCCGGGCTGGAAGCCGAGCGCGCGGCTGCACAGCAGAAGCGGGACCAGCAGGCCAGCGCCTATCTGGAGCGGCATGAGGCCGGCCGTGGCGGCCGGGCGCCCCGGCAGGCGCGGGTCGCGGCTGCACAGGCGAAGCTGGACCGTGAGATCGCCCGCTACCAGGCCAAGACCGCGGCCCGGCAGGCTCGCGCGAAGGCGGCCCGCCAGGCCGGGCGCCGGGTGCCCGCTGGCAAGCCGCCGGTGCCGGTCAGCGAGTACTGCCGGGTCAAGGCCGCCGCCGCCAGGCTGGCCAGCGCCAAGGCCAGCGCCGCCCAGCCCGTGCCGGGGGCCGCCGCGGAGGGCGAAGACCGCGGCCCGGTACGCAACATCACCGACCCCGATTCGCGGCTGATGCCGGTGCGCGGCGGCGGGTTCATCCAGGGCCTGAACGCCCAGGCGGTCTTCAGCACCGACGGGCTGTGCCTGGCCGCCAGAGTCACCCAGGACACCACCGACTACGCCAGCTTCGAGCCCATGATGCGCGAGGCCCAGGCCACGCAGGACCTGCTGCGCGCTCACGCGCGCGGACCGCTGCACCGGCTGCGCGCCAAGATCGGCGTCATGCTCGCCGACGCCGGGTACTGCTCGGAACCCAACTTGACCTGCCCCGGCCCGGACCGCCTGATCGCCGTCGGCAAGCGCCGCGACCTCGAGCACGCCACCAGCGACCACCCTGCCGCGGCCGCGGGGGGCCGCGGCGGCCAGGCGGCCGCGGCCATGGCTGCCCGGCTGGCCACTCCCCAGGGCCTGGTCACCTGCCGGCGCCGCGGCCCGCTCGCCGAAGGCCCGTTCGGCAACACCAAGCACAACCGCGGCTTCCGCCGGTTCTCCCTGCGCGGGCTGCCCCGCGCCGAGGGGGAATGGGCTTTCCAGAACGCGGCCGGCAACCTCCTGAAGATCCACGCCACCGGGTGGCAGCCAGCGGCGGCGCCCTAAACCGCCACCACTCGCCCCAGACCCCGGGTAATCGCCGGCCCGGGCCATCCAGACCCCCCGACCAAACCCGGCACCGCTGACCGCTGACCGCAACAGCCCAGGCATCAGACAATTCCGCGACAGCCCCTGCCACGACACTTTCTGCACACTGTTCGCTCGGCCGGCGGGGCCCGCCGGTGCGGTCAGGGGCGGGTGGTGCGGGTGGGTCGGAGTGGTACAGGCGGACGGGGGTGGGCGGGCGGCAGGCCGGCCCGGCGGGCGGCGCGTAGCGTGTGACTGTGATCGGCGACCTCACCTCGCGGCCGTGACCGCGACCGCCGTCCCGGGGTCCGCGCTCGATAGCTGGCGCGGGCTGCCCGCGGCGCAGCAGCCGGACTGGCCGGACCTCGGGCGCCTGCGGGCGGTGACCGGCGAACTGGCCGGGCTGCCCCCGCTGGTCTTCGCGGGGGAGTGCGACATGCTGCGGGAGCGCCTGGCCGCCGTGGCCCGCGGCGAGGCGTTCGTGCTCCAGGGCGGCGACTGCGCGGAGACGTTCGCGGGCGCTACCGCCGACGCCGTCCGGGCCAAGCTGCAGACGCTGTTGCAGATGGCGGTGGTCCTCACCTACGGCGCCAGCGTGCCGATCGTCAAGATCGGGCGGATGGCCGGCCAGTTCGCCAAGCCGCGCTCGCGTCCGGCCGAGGCCCGGGGCGGCACCGAGCTTCCCGCCTACCGCGGCGACGCGATCAACGGGATCGAGTTCACCGCGCAGGCGCGCACGCCGGACCCGGCCCGGCTGCTGCGCGCCTATCACTGCTCGGCGGTGACGCTGAACCTGTGCCGGGCCTTCGCCACCGGGGGTTACGCGGACCTGCACCAGGTGCACGCCTGGAACCAGGACTTCGTCAGCGAGAGCCCGGCCGGGCAGCGATACGAGCAGCTGGCCGGGGAGATCGACCGGGCGCTGGCGTTCATGCGGGCCTGCGGGGCCGACCCGGAGGAACTGCACGCGGTGGAGTTCTACTCCAGCCACGAGGCCCTGCTGCTCGACTACGAGCAGGCCCTGACCAGGCTGGATTCACGGACGGGCCTGCCCTATGACACCTCGGCGCACTTCGTGTGGGTCGGCGAGCGGACCCGCGACCCGGCCGGGGCGCACATCGAGTTCGCCCGCGGTATCCGCAACCCGGTCGGGGTCAAGGTGGGCCCGGAGGCCACGCCCGCCGACGTCCTCGCGCTCATCGCCCGGCTGAACCCCGACCGCGAGCCGGGCCGGCTCACCCTGATCACCCGGATGGGCGCCACCCGGGTCCGGGACAAGCTGCCGCCGCTGATCCGCGCGGTCGCCGCGGAGGGCATCGAGGTGCCCTGGGTCTGCGACCCGATGCACGGCAACACCTTCGAGGCGCCCAGCGGGCACAAGACCCGCCGGTTCGACGACGTGCTCGACGAGGTGCAGGGCTTCTTCGAGGTGCACCGGAGCCTCGGCACCCACCCCGGCGGCATCCACATCGAGTTCACCGGCGACAACGTCACCGAGTGTGTGGGCGGCAGCCACGAGATCGTCGCCGACGACCTGCACCAGCGCTACGAGACCGCCTGCGACCCGCGTCTCAACCGCAGCCAGGCGCTGGACCTGGCCTTCATGGTGGCCGAAAGCTACCGGACCCGCCCGAGCTAGCCGAGCCCGAGCTCGTCCTGCTTGATCCCCTGCACGAGCGCGGACCACGCCCGGTCGCCGACGACCAGTTCCGGGCCGGCCTGGTCCTTGGAGTCGCGCACGGCCACGGCGCCCGGCTCGCTCAAGCAGACCTCCACGCAGTTGCCCTGGCCAGATGAGTACGACGACTTCTGCCACGTCCTGTCGTTCATTTGGCTATCACTCCAATGAGCCCGGCGGACTTGTCATCTGCGAGCGCGCTGCCGCGCAGGTGGTCGAAGGTCAGCGAGTACCGGGCCACCTCGTCCCGGTCTCGAATGTACCGGGCCGAGCCCACGTCCTCCACGTAGACCAGATCACCCTGGTGCCGGAACGTCAGCAGCGCGAACGACCGGCCAAAGGCGCAGCACAAACCGGATCCGTTCGGGATGACCTGAACGACCACGCCTGGATGCTGATGCATCCGCAGCAGGTGTTCGCACTGCTTACGCATCACGGTCGGGCCGCCGACCTCGCGGTGCAGCACGGACTCGTCGATCACAGCCCAGAGCCGTGGTCCGTCCGGCCGGTCCAGGATCTCCTGCCGCGTCATCTTTATGGCCACCGCCTGCTCGGCGTCCTCCGCCGAGACCACGGGCCGTACCGCTTCAACGGCCGCGCGGGCATAGGCCTCGGTCTGGAGCAAGCCCGGTACGAGGTAGCTCTCGTAAGCGCGGATCTGGACCGCCGTGCCCTCGACGTCGAACAGGTCGCGGAACCACGGGAGCACCGAACTTCGCTCCACCAGCGGCTGCAGCCGGGAGAACAGCCCGTCGGCGTCCAGAACTTCGTCCAGCCGCGCGGCCAGGTCCTGCTTCGGGATCCGCTGGCAGGTCTCGATCTTGGTCACCTGGCTGGCGCTGTAGTTCAGGCGCTTGGCCAGGGCCGGTGGGAAAGCCCGGCCGCGTTGCGCAACCGGACCATCTCCGAGGCAAAGAACGACAACGGGCTCGCCGCCGGGTCGATCATGGCCACCTCGCACAGAACCTGGGACTCGCGTACAGATATACCGTCGCCTGACACAGCCCGGCCACGCGCTGACACAGCCCGTCTTGTCAGCGCTTTATGCCTCCAACAGTCTAGGCCGATCTGCCAGGATTAGCCGAGGAAATTAGTCCGGCCCGGAAGACTAGGCCCGGGAATTATCCCACGCGGCCAGGGCTGAATCCGGGAATTACCCTGCTCGGACCGGGCTGAGACGACGGAATAAGCCCAGCCGGCCCGGGCTGGGACCAGCAATCAGCCCAGCCAGCCAGGGGTTGGACGCGGGAATGCGGAGGCAAGTCAAATGACCGCAGCGTGCCTGAGCCGGGAGCCGGTGACCATGCCAGACTGGCCGTTACGCAGCCGCCTGGAACTGGGTGCCTTCCCGACCGCTGTGCCCTGCGCCCGGCTGCACGCCCGGCATATCGCCCTGGAGTGGGGCCTGCGCGCGCTGGCCGAACCGACCGAACTGCTGGTCTCGGAACTGGCTACCAACGCCATCCGAGCCTCGGCGGGGTTGTTGTCGCCGGTCATCCGGCTATGCCTCGCCTCAGATCGTCATGGCATTGTCGTCCGGGTCTGGGACGGCAACGATCAGATGCCCGCCCGACGGGATACCGGACCCGATTCCGAATGCGGCCGGGGCCTATTGCTGGTCGAAAGCCTCAGCACCGACTGGGGGGCGTACCGGAAAGCCAACGGCAAAGTGGTCTGGGCGATGATCGGCGCTTAGCACGGCCGCCGCCCCGAAGGGTGCGCCCACCTCGAAAACATTTATCCCGCGAACATCTCAAGTCGTAGTGCAGCCTATTACTCCAGCAGTAGATCGTTACCTGCAGTGAGGGGCGGCTGGACGCAGGACGGCCACCGTTTGATGATCATGGTTTGTGACGACGCATGACAATCTGGCGGTGGCCGCTGGCCACAGCGTAGACCCCGGCCGGTGGCTGGGCCTCTTCGATGATCTGATGCTGCGGGCCGGGTGTCGTTTCCGCCGGTGGAGCCGCGGCGGCGGGCGCGGGCGTTTGTGCTGGGGCTGGTCGCCGGGCTGCCGCGGGTGAACTGCTGGAGCATCGCCGAGCACGCGGGAGATGCCAGCCCGGCCGGGATGCAGCATCTTTTGTCTCGGGCCTGCTGGGCACCGCTGGTATGACTGGGCCTGGGTCAGCATCGATCCGAGCCGTCCCGGACACCGCTGGCTGCTGATCCGCCGTCACCGGCGCACAGGTGAGCTGGCTTATTACCGCTGCTACTGCCCCCGCCAGGTGTCCCTGGCTGTCCTGGTCAGGGCAGCTGGGCGCAGGTGGGCCGTGGAGGAGGATTTCCAGGCCGGCAAGGGCCTGGCTGCCCTCGACGAGCACCAGGTACGCCGCTGGACCTCCTGGTACCGGTGGGTCACCCTGGCCATGCTGGCGCTGGCCTTCCTCACCGTCGCCGTGCTGGCCGAGCACGCCCAGCCGCCGCCTGCCGGGCTGATCCCGCTGACCCGCAACGAGATCACCCGCCTGGCGGCCGCCTTGATCATCCAGCCAGCCGGGGGCGCCCGCCACCGGCTGCGCTGGTCCGCCTGGCGCAGGCGTCACCAGCACACCGCACGCGCCTGCCACTACCAGCGCCAAGCCGCCGACGACCCCTGACCATGACGATCTGCCGCCGGGGTGCTAACCCCACGTTCCAGCCCAGTGCCGTTCCCAAAACGGCGATTGCTGGCGCCCGTCGATGTCGGTGAAGCCATACTCGCGGGCAAGCGCGGGAGTGACGAGCACCTTGCCGGACTTTTCCAGCACGTTCTCATCCGCGGCCAGCGCGGCGATGGCACGGCCGGGGAACTCCGCCGACTCGGCCATGGCGGCCTCCTCCGGAGTCAGGTTCATCCGTTCCAGCCGCATGAAACCCGGCGAGACGGCCACGCACGCGACACCATAAGGACGCAGGTCGTCGGCCAACTGCCCGGTCAGCTTGTTGGTGGCGTTCTTGACCACCTCGTAGAACGCATGACCATGCGGGCGGTCCAGCACCCAGGTGACGTTCACGATGAGGCCGCGGCCCGCCTCGATCATCATCGGCGCGGCCAGCCGGGACGCATAAGCCGTGGCGCGCAGCCCGCCGGTGAACATCAGGTCCCAGTGCCGCCACTCGATCTCCCAGAACGCCAGCGCCGGGTCCGGCCCGATCTCGTACCCGCTCCAAGCGTTGCTGACCAGCAAGTCCAGCCGCCCCTGCTCGCCGCCGATCCGGCCAAACACCGCATCCACCTGCGCATCGTCGGTGTGGTCACACCGGATGGCGATGCCCCGCCCGCCCCGCGCGGTAACCTGCTCTGCGGTGTCGTCGATCGTGCCCGGCCTGCCCAGCGTCGTCGGCTCTCCCCGCACGCTGCGGCCAGTGACATAGACAGTCGCGCCCTCCTCACCGAGCACCAGTGCGATGCCCCTGCCACCTCCCCGGCTGGCGCCTGTCACCAGCGCGACACGGCCACGCAAACGGTCCATACCGCTGAACCTACTCCGCGGCACCCGCCCCCCAAGACACTCACCGACGACAGGCAAGACACCCGAACGGAGCCATGACAACCGGCAACCAGGCCCGGCCAGGGCCATGGTCCTGGCTATGTGCTTCCCGCCAAAGGTAACGATCTACTGCTGGAGTACTATCCCGGGCGCCGGAACGTCAGGAGGCGCTGAGCCAGGGCCGCAACCAGCCGCTGCCAGCCACCATGGCCCGCGCCCTGGCCCAGGCACCTAACCACGGCCCCGGTCCCGGGAACGCCGGCCCCGGGACGTAACGTTCGGGATGCGAATTTCGAGGGAGGGAGGAGCCATGAGCACACCGGGATCGGCGACTGGCGAGCGCCGCGACCTGGTGCAGTCGCTGGACCGGCAGCGCCAGTTCCTGCGGCACACCACCCGCGGCCTGACCGACGAGCAAGCCGCCCAGCGCACGACCGCAAGCGAGCTCAGCCTGGGCGGGCTGATCAAGCACGTCACGCTCACCGAGCGGCAGTGGATCGATTTCATCCTCGAAGGCCCCGCGGCCATGGGCGGCCGGGACGAGGCGAGCATGACCGCGTGGATGAATGCCTTCGGCATGGCAGAGGGGGACACGCTGGCCCGGCTGCTGGAGGCGTACGAGGAGGTGGCGCGGCGGACCGATGACCTGGTGGTGGCGCTCCCCGACCTGGACGCCGACCAGCCGCTGCCCGAGGCGCCCTGGTTCGAGCCGGGGGCGCGCTGGTCGGCGCGCCGGGTGCTGCTGCACGTGATCGCGGAGACCGCCCAGCACGCCGGCCACGCCGACATCATCCGCGAGTCCCTGGACGGGGCCAAGACCATGGGCTGACCGCGCGGCCGTGTCATCAAGCCGGGGCCGCGGCCGGGCCGGGGCAGTACAGCTGAGAGGAGACAATTGCCGTGCGGATCTTCATGGCGGGGGCCAGCGGCGTCATCGGGGTCCGGCTGATCCCGCTGCTCGTCGCCGACGGGCACACGGTGGCGGGGATGACTCGCTCGCCGCAGAAGGCCCACATGCTGGGCGAGCTGGGCGCGGAATCGGTGGTCTGCGACGTGTTCGACGCCGACGCCCTCACCGGGGCGGTGACCGCGTTCGGTCCCGATGTTGTGCTGCACGAGCTGACGGACCTGCCCGACCGCGCTGAGGACATCCCGAAGTTCGCCGAGCGCAGCAGCTACATGCTTGTCCGCGGCACGCGCAACCTGCTCGCGGCGGCGGCCGCGGCGCACGCCGCGCGGGTCATCGCCCAGAGCATCTCCTGGGAACTGCCCGGCGAGAACGGCCGCGCGGCCTACGCCGAACACGAGCGCGCCGTGCTGGAGGCGGACGGAGTGGTGATCCGGTACGGCCAGCTCTACGGGCCGGGCACGTACTACGAGAACGAACCGCCGGAGCCGCCGCGCGTCCACGTCGACGACGCCGCGCGGCAGACCGTGCCCGCGCTCGAGGTCCCGCTGGGCGTGACGCTCGTGGCCGACGACCGGGCCGCGCCTACCGATACCGACTGACCCAGCGAACCCGGGCGGATCAGGAGACCGGGACGGGGACGGCCGCCGGCTCCCAGTCGGGGCGCAGCGGCATGCCGGACTTGCCGTTCTCGCCGAGCCGCACGCCGAGCACCTGGTGCAGCTGGATGTGGTTGCGCTCGAAGCCGAGCCGTGACCCGGCCATGTACAGCCGCCAGACCCGCGCGGTGCCCTGGCCGACCTCGGCGACGGCCTCGTCCCAGTGCTCGTCCAGGTTCGCGCACCAGCCCGCCAGGGTCTTCGCGTAGTGCTCGCGCAGGTTCTCCTCGTGCCGGACCTCGAAGCCCGTGTCGTGGATGAGCGAGACCAGATAGCCGGGCGGCTCGAGTTCCCCGTCGGGGAACACGTACCGGTTGATGAACCCCTCGGCCCGGCGGGCCGCTCGCTGTCGTCGATGCGGGTGATGCAGTGGTTCAGCAGCCGCCCCTCGGGCTTCAGCTTGCCGTACAGGAACGCGAAGTAGCCGGGAAGCTGGGCCTTGCCGATGTGCTCGGTCAGCCCGATCGAGCTGACCGCGTCAAAGCCGGCCTCGGCCACGTCCCGGTAGTCGAGGTGCCGGACCTCGGCCAGGTCCGACAGGCCCCGCTCCTTGATCGCCTGCTGGGCCCACAGCGCCTGCTGCTCGGACAGGGTCACACCGAGCGCCTTGACGCCGTACTCGCGAGCCGCGTGCATGACCATGCCGCCCCAGCCGCAGCCCACGTCGAGCAGCCGCATACCCGGGCGCAGCGCGAGCTTGCGGGCGACCAGGTCGTGCTTGTAGGCCTGCGCCTCCTCCAGCGTGGCGCCCTCGCTCGGGTAGCACGCGCAGGTGTAGGCCATCGAGGGCCCGAGCACCCACCCGTAGAACGTGTTGGACACGTCGTAGTGGTGCGAGATCGCGGTCGCGTCCCGGCCCTTGGAGTGCCGGCGCCCCATTAGCGGCCGACGGCGGACGCGGACCTCCTGGGGCGGCGGCGGGATCCGCGGCAGCAGCACCCGCGGGCCGCCGAGCTCGCGCAGCAACTGGAGCCGCTCCGCGGCGGACAGGTCGCTGCGCTGGATGCTGGCCATCCGGGCCAGGGCCGTGTACATGTCGCCGTCCAGGTCGATGTGGCCGGACACGTAGGCCCGGGCCAGCCCCAGCGCGCCCGGCGCCTGGGCAAGGTAGGAGACGGCGAGCGGCGACCGGATCGTGATCCGCACCGGCGAGCCCTCCGCGCCGGCTCGGCTCCCGTCGTAGGCACGGAATTCCACGGGTGCGTCCGGGCCCGCGATCCGCTGGAACACCTCGGCAAGCGCCATAATCTGCTCTCCCTCTCACCGCCACTGTCCGGCGATACTCCGGCTCTGGCCCGCCGGGGCCAGGTCCTGCCCGTTACTTGACGGTAACGCACTTTTCGTAGAGGCTGGCCAGCCGGCCGTCGGGGTCGTACTCGCGCTTGAGCTTGGCGTATCCCGCGCCGTTGTAGCGCTCCGCAAACTCCTCCTCGGAGTAGTACGACGTGGAGTACAGGCCCTTGTGACCGCCGAGCGCGGTCACCTGCTCCTCGATCTGCCGGTTGTAGTGGCCGTCGGCGCCGCCCGGCGGCAGCGGCGTGGTGCCCCAGAACCCGAAGTTCACGTAGACCTGGCCGGGCCGCATCGGGTACAGCGGCCAGGTCGGGTCCTCTCGGGGGGCTCCGGGGGGTCGTCCCCCCGAGCCGGTACCGCGCAGCCGCAGCGGGCACATCCAGACCGGGCTCATGCCCACCTGGCCCGCGAAGAAGCGCAGGAACTCGGCGCCGCGCTCGACCGGGATCTCCACGTCCTGGGTGACGTACTCCCGCGGCGGGCGCCCGCGCCGGGCGTCCAGCGCCGCGGACAGGCCGTACCTGCGGTCGAGGGCCACCAGCCTGCGGTAGGTGTCCGAGCGGCGGTACCGGCGCGGCCAGGCGCGGCGGATCACCGGGTTCTGCACCCCGAACGCCCGCGAGCACCAGAACCAGTCGGTATCCCAGCGCCAGAGGTAGTCGCGGATCGTGAGGAAGTCCTCCTTCGGGCCGCGGATCGACTGGTAGTAGACGCGCTCCCGGGTGTAGTCGCTGAGCCACGGCCTCACGTCGCTGAACGCGCCGACGGTCAGGTACATCTCGTCGAGGCTGAACGCGGTGCCGTCCACGAAGTCCGCCCGGTGCCCGCTCAGGCTGCCGTCCCGGGCGATCTGCGCGACCGCCTCCATGCACGCGTCCGGGTCGTCGAAGCGGAAGTGCCGCAGGTGCACGAACGGCGCGGCCCGCTCGAGTTCGATGGTGAGCGAGAGCGCGTAGCCGAGCGTGCCGTAGGAGTTGGGGAACCCCCGGTAGAGGGCGGCGTGCTCGTTCCCCTCGGCGGCAGTGACTACCCGGCCGTCCCCGGTGAGGATCTCCATCTCGGTCACCGACTCGTGCGGCAGGCCGTTGCGCAGCGAGGTGGACTCGACGCCCAGCCCGGTGACCGCGCCGCCGAGCGTGATCGTCTTCAGCTCGGGCACGACCAGCGGCATCAGGCCGTGCTCCAGGGTGGCGTCGGCCAGGTCCTCATAGGTCGTCATGCCGCCGACGACCGCCGTGCGGGACGCCGGGTCCACGCGCCGAACGCGCCCGAACGCGGACACATCCAGCGGCCGGCGGGCTGCCGTCCCGGAACCGGAACAGGTTCGACGTGCGCTTGGCCAGGCGGACCGGCTGGCCCGGCGGGATCGCCGCGTAGGCGCTCCGCAGCTGGGCCACCGCCGCCTGGTGGCCCGCGTCCGCGAGTGCGCCCGATGCCGCGGACGGGCCCGGATTCTTCGTGCCGGTGACGTCGGTCAACTCAGCCCTCCCGTTGAGGTCGCGCACCCAGGAGGCGTTGAGGTCGCACCCAGGCGCATCCGAGGCGTTACCCGGGCGTTACCCGGGCCTCACGGCGAGGATGCCTGGCGGAGGGCCCTATCGGCAAGTTCGGCGCGGCCGCGGCCGCGGCCCAGAGCTGCCGCCTAGAGTGGCCGGATGCGGATCGCGCTGATCAACTCCGGCCTCGGGCTGCTCGCGGCCGCCGCCGCGTTGCACCGGCTCCGCCCCGACGCAGACCTGGTGCTGGCCATGGATCCGGATGGGATGCCGTGGGGGCCGCGCGCGCCCGCCGACATCGCGCAGCGGTCACTCGCGGCCGCCCGGGCGGCGGCCGCCTTCCGGCCGGATGTGCTGGTCTTCGCGTGCAACACCGGTACCGTGCACGCGCTGGGCGCGCTGCGGTCGGAGTTCGAACCCGGCCTCCCGGTCGTCGGCACCGTACCCGCGATCAAGCCCGCGGCGGCGCACAGCGACTCGGTGGCCGTCTGGGCCACGGTCGCCACGACGGCCAGCGCCTACCAGCGCCGGCTCATCGACGAATTCGCGGGCCGGGCCCGGGTCACCGCGGTGGCCTGCCCCGGCCTGGCCGAGGCGGTCGACTCCGGGGACGAACCGGGCACCCGGGCCGCCGTGGCGCGGGCGGGCGTGCGTACGCCGGCCGGCTGCGGCGCCGTGGTGCTCGGCTGCACCGAGTACGAACTGGCGGCAGGCATGATCTCCGCCGCGCTCCCGGGCGTCACCCTGTTCGGCTCGGCCGCGGCGGTGGCCGCGCAGGCGCTGCGCCGGGCCGGGGCGCGCGCCGGCTCCGGGACCGACTCCCCGCCGGGAACGCCGCGCCGGGCCGGGACCGTGCGGGTCATCCTGTCTGGCCGGGCGGCCGACCTGCCGGACGCGGCGCTGCGCTATCCGGAGGGCCGCCTGCTGGCCCGCCTCGCGGCCGGCCGCCGCGCCGACGACGGCCGTCCGGCCCGTTGGGTTTCCGCGTAGCTGGCCTCGACCTCTTCGGGGGTCATCGGCAGCCGGGCGGCGGATGGCGGCAGGCCCGCGTCGACCGCCTGCCCGATCAGGTGGGCCATGGAGTACTCGGCGTCCGCGGCCAGAGCCCGCTCGATGGCGATGTTGGCCAGGGCGCCCTCGCCCGACTGCCAGGCGGTGAAGGCCAGCAGCGAGGCCGGCGCGGGCACGAAGGGCTCGCGCGCGTGACGGACCACGTCGGTCCACAGCCGCAGATGCGCCGCCCGGAACCCGGGATCCATCCGGGCCCAGGCGTCGTCGCGCACCGGCAGCTCGGCGAGGCTCACCGAGAGCCAGGCCAGTTCGTCGTGGTCGGTGACCTCGCCGCCGCCGCGGTAGGTGCCGATCGCCTCGCGGACCGCGGTCCGGCCGGCCTCGATGACCAGCCGCTGGCCCTGTCCCGGCCCGGGCGCGGCCGCGGCGAGCTTCCCGGCCCGGCGCAGGGCGCGCTCGGTGGCCCGGGCCATCGCCTCGGCCGCCGGGCCGGTCACCGGCGCCAGCGAGCCGGCTAACGCCGCCCGGTCGGGGCGGGCCGTCATCCCCGCGGCGGCGAGTGCCGCGGCGGCCGGGTGCGCGGGCGCGTCGAACGGGACACCGTCCGGCGGGCAGCAGCGCGGGTCCTGGCACGCGTAGGACCAGTAGCGCCCGTCCTGCACGCGCAACAGGTCGCGCAGCGTGATGCCCGCGCCGAGCAGGGCCGCCCGGAGCGCCTCGGCGACCGGGGTGACCAGGGTTCCGGGGCCGTAACCGGCCGCGATGGCGATCTTGATCCGCCGCTGGGCCAGCACCCTGGCCGCGTGCTGCGCGATGTCCCGCGACTTCGCGGCGTCCGGCGGCTCCGGCAGATCGTAACGGAAGCCCAGCACGATCCGGCCGCGCCGCGGGTTCAGGCCGACAACGACCATGCTCTGGCTCGGATGGAACCCCAGCAGGTGCGGGACGACCGCCAGGAAGCCGGCCACGGAGTCGACCCTGATCCGGGTCTCGGCCGCCGCAGCCTCAGCCGCCGCAGGCTGGGCCGCCTCAGTCTCAGCCGCCGCAGCCTCAGCCGCCGCAGGCTCCGCCGCCGTGGACCGGGCCGCCGCAGGCTGGGCCGCCACGGGCCCGGCCGCCGCAGCTTCAGCCGCCACGGGCTGGGCCGCCACGGGCCCGGCCGCAGTGCGCTGGGCCTTCGCGGCCTGGTCCTTCGTGCGCTGTGTCTTCGCGCGTTGAGTTGTCGTGCGGGTGTCGTTGGTGCGCGGGGACTTCTCCCCCGCGGGCTGGTTAGGTGTCATGCAGGCAGGCTGGGGCCGGCGAGCTTCTTTGCGGGCCGGATAAAGCACGCGCCTGTGCGTAACGGCAAGTCGTCCACAGCGGCCTAAACCGGATTGACGGGGCGGTCACCGGCCGGCGAGATGCTTGGTGAAGAACACCCGCCGGAATCCGTCCTGCTCAGCCCGGCGCGTCTCGGCGTACCCGTGCCTCGGGTAGTAGGCCAGGTTCTCGGTCATCGCCTCGTTGGTGTAGAGGCGTATCTCGCCCAGGCCGCGGGCCCGGGCCTCGTCCTCGGCGAGCGCGAGCAGCCGGGCGCCCACGCCGCGCCGCTGCGCCGATGGCAGTACGGCGATGTTCTCCAGCAGCAGGTGATCCGGATGGACGACGAGCACCAGCAGGCCGACAACCTCACCGTCCGCCTCGGCCACCCAGGTCAGGCCGGAGCGGACGGCCTGCGCGTAGTCCGCGGTCATCGGGGCGGGCTCACGGCCGATCCTGGGCACGTAGCGCCGGTACGCCTCGGCCGCAACCGCGGCGAGCACGACGGCGTCGGCCTCCCCCGCCCGGCGCACGGTCAGCACCCGCCCAGCATCTCAGACATTCCGGCAACCCCATGATCACGGTCGATGCGGGGGCCGGAACCTCGTAAATGTACCGAAAAGCTGATAATAGCCAGCCCTTTGGTACTTTTACTCGGCTGACGCCGCGGTCCAGGGTCACCTAGGTGGCGCTGCGGTCGAAGATCGTGCTGGCCTGCGCGCAGGGGACGGCGAACAAGGAGGTCGCGGGCCGCTGGGCGTGACGCCGCAGATGGTAGGCAAGTGGCGGGCCCGGTTCGTGGCCAGCAGGCTGGATGGCCTGGCCGATGAGCCACGGCCCGGGCAGCCGCGGAAGATCACCGACGAGCGGGTCGAGGAGGTGATCGTGAAGACGCTGGAGGATAAGCCGCCGGACCTGGACACGCACTGGTCGACCCGGTCGATGGCGAAGGCGGCGGGCCTGAATCAGACCGCTGTCTCGCGGATCTGGCGGGCGTTCGGCCTGAAGCCGCATGTGCAGGAGACATGGAAGCTGTCCACCGATCCGCAGTTCATCGAGAAGGTCCGCGACGTCGTCGGGCTGTACATGGACCCGCCCGAGCACGCCGTGGTCCTGTGCGTGGATGAGAAGACCCAGATCCAGGCGATTGACCGCACGGCGCCGTGCCTGCCGATCCTGCCGACCACGTCAGGTGGCGAGCGCGCCGCGGTCCGGGCACTGCGGCGGGCCGGGCTGGACGCGGGCGGGGGTCGGCTGACGGACCCGGTCAGGTGGCGGGCGCCGTCGGACAGTGCGGCGAGCACGGCTGGACGCGGGCGGGGTCAGGTGACGGGCGCGGCCCGGGCCGATGGGGTCAGGTGGCGGGCTTCAGGTCGGTGCGCCGGTACAGGGCGCCCGCGGCCCCGGCGTTCAGGATCCGGGTGAAGTGGGCCTGGAAGTAGCTCCTGAGCTGCGGCGTCCAGGCCACCCGGTGGTTGTTCAGCCCGGACAGCCACACGTACTGGGCGTGGCCGAAGGCGTAGGTCCACACCGCGTCCACCCGGGGGAACTTGGCCGCGCCGGTCTCCGGGTCACGGCCGTGTGAGAGCGCGAAGTTGGTGCCGGTGGCGTCCAGCAGCAGGGAGCAGCCGGGCACGTCCGAGACCAGCCGGTTGGTCATGACGGCGAACGACACCTCGTCAGCGAGCAGGCAGGACCCGGGTGGGATCAGCCGCTCCGCCGAGGCGACCACGGACGTGCGCAGGTGCGGGTAGTTGTTCGTCTCCCACCCGAACTGGACGACGGCCAGGACCAGGATGACCAGCCCGGCCAGGGCGGCCGCGCCCCACTGCAGCGCCGACGGGCGCGTCGGGTCCTGCGGGCCTGGGGCGTCGCGGCTCGACAGTAGCCGCAGATCGCGTACCAGGGCGGACACCGGCAGCGCAATGGCCATGGCGAGGAACGGCGCGAGGAACGCCGCGAAGTGGTAGTGGAACTGGCTGGACCACAAGAACGCGGCCACGATCAGGACCATCGTCCCCACGGCGAACACGTCGAGCGCGGGCGGCAGGCGCGAGGTGAGCAGGAACGCCAGGCCCAGGCTGCCGAATATCACGGCCACGATGAGGAACGTGGCGGCCAGGTCTTCCAAGTGCGTCGGCCTGGTCAGGTCGGCCAGCCCGGTCATGTCCTGGAGCCGGAGCCAGAGCGGGTAGCGGACGGCGCCCGGCCGGCTGCCGATCTGGGCGACGATGGTGGCCTCGTAGAACGAGTGCGGCGCGAGGGCCGCGAACGGGATGACCGGGACCAGGAACCCGGCGGCCACCCCGCCCGCGTAGGCGGCCAGCCGCCGGGGCCAGCGCAGGGCGAGCACGGCGAGGACGAGCACCGGGAAGATGGCCCAGGGCTCGACGACACCGCCGAACCCGAGCGCCACGCCGCCCCAGACCAGCCGCCGCGTCCGGGTCGTCAGGTGGTCGCCGTCGAACAGCGCCAGGGCTCCGAGCAGGCAGAACAGCACCAGCCACGGCTCCACGAGCACGGTCTTGGTGGCCTGGATGCTGTCCGGGTAGACGGCCATGATCCCGCAGGTGATGACCGTGGCGAGCAGGCCGCGGTGGCGGACGAGCAGGCCCGCCAGGGCCACGGCCGCCGCGCCGGCGCCGGCGGTCAGGCAGGCCCGCGGCCATGCCCCAGGCGGTGCCCGTCACCTTGCTGAGCAGGGCCGCGGGAATCATCAGCAGCGTGATCCCGGGCGGCTGCACGATCAGGAAGTCCCGGTAGGGCAGGGCGCCGTACACCAGGCGCACGGCGCTGCCGAAGTAGTTCCCGTCGTCGTACTCGTTGACGCTCAGCAGGAAACCGGGACGGCTCAGCCAGTACAGGCGCAGGCCCAGGGCCAGGACGGTGGCGGCCACGATCACCAACGTCACCGGGGTGCCCGCGCCCGCGAACCGCGGCGAGGAGGCCGCCGCGGAATCGCCGCGCGGCTCACCCGAGCCCGGGCTCGCGATCGTTCCGCTTGGAGTCGTTCCGCTCACCGCTGGTTACCTTCTGCAGGTCGCTGAGGGACGTGATGATGGACGCGCCAGATGCTACCCGGTGTCCGGTCAGGCTACAGGCGGACGCCGAGGAGCGCGTCGGCTGTGTCGCGGACGAGCGGGCCGCCCGAAGGATCCATAACGGATAGCGCGGTGTCCGCCCAGGCATCGATCACGGCCAGCGCGCCCGGGGCGTCCAGGTCGTCGGCGAGCCGCTCCCGGACCGCGCCGAGCACGCCCGCGGCCGACGAGCCGGAAGAGGCAGGTGGGCCGGGGGTCGCCGCGACCGCGGCCCGCCACCGGTCCAGCCTCTCCTGCGCCGCCGCGAGCCCGGCCTCGGTCCAGTCCCAGTCCCGGCGGTAGTGATGAGCCAGGATCGCCAGCCGGATGGCCATGGGGTCGGCGCCCCCCGCCAGCAGCCCGGACACGAACACCAGGTTGCCCAGCGACTTGGACATCTTCTCCCCGTCCAGCCGCACCATGCCGGCGTGCAGGTACCGCCGGGCGAAGACCGGCTCGCCCGGCCGGGCCCGGTCGCCCAGGGCGACCCGCGCGTGCGAGGCGCTCATCTCGTGGTGCGGGAAGATCAGGTCGGTGCCGCCGGCCTGGACGTCGAACGTCACGCCCAGGTACTCGGTGGCGATCGCGGCGCATTCCACGTGCCAGCCCGGCCGCCCGAGGCCGAAACCGGACGGCCACGCGGGCTCGCCCGGCCGCGCGGCCAGCCAGACCACGGGATCCAGCGGATCCTTCTTGCCCGGCCGGCCCGGGTCGCCGCCGCGCTCGGCGAACAGCTCGGTCATGGTGACGGCGTCGAGCCCGGACACCGCGCCGAACGAGGGGTCCGCCGACCGGGTGAAGTACGTATCGCCGTCCAGGTCGTAGAGCGCGCCGTGCTCGGCGAGCAGCTGGTTCAGCCGCTCGATGACCGGCAGTGCCTCGACCGCGCCGACGTAGTACGTGGGGGGCAGCACCCGCAGCGCCTCCATGTCGCCCCGGAACCGCGCGATCTCGCGCGCGGCCAGCTCCCGCCAGTCCTCGCCGTCCCGCGCCGCGCGCTCGAGCAGCGGGTCGTCCACGTCCGTGACGTTCTGCACATAGGTGACGCCGTACCCGGCGTCACGCCAGGCCCTGACCAGCAGGTCCCAGGCGATGAACGTCGCCGCGTGGCCGATGTGCGTGGCGTCGTACGGCGTGATCCCGCAGGCGTACAGCGTCGCCGCCGACCCGGCCGCCGCCACCACGAGCTCGCCCCCGGCGTCGGCGACCTTCGTCTCCGGGCCCCGTCCGGGCAGTTCGGGAACGTCAGCGCCACGCCAGGAGTCCATAGCCGTCAGGTTATCGCTGGTCCTCCGGCCTGCTCGAACGCGAACGCGAGCGCCAGCAGCCTCGGCTCGCTCCAGGCCGGGCCGGCCAGCAGCATCCCGACCGGCAGGCCGGCCACGTGACCCGCCGGGACGGAGATCGACGGGTACCCGCACACCGCGGCCGGCCCGGAGGTGGAGAACTCCGAGATGTCGCCGAGCAGGTGATCGATCAGCCGCGCGGGGCCGCTGGTCAGCGAGACCACCGCGTCGAGCCGGTGGCCGGTCAGCGCGCCGTCCAGCGCCGCGTG
The DNA here is from genome assembly GCA_963795055.1 of uncultured Actinomycetota bacterium. Lineage (GTDB taxonomy): Bacteria > Actinomycetota > Actinomycetes > Streptosporangiales > Streptosporangiaceae > JASHPR01. Next base: position 30,937 of record CAWCGJ010000043.1, on the reverse strand, counting down.
CGCCAGCCGGTCGGCCTCGCCCCGCGCGGCCAGGTACGCGGCGTCGCCGAGGTCACCGCTGGTGGCCTCCGCCTGCTCGAAGAACTCCTGGCCGAAGTGGGCCAGCACCCGGTCGGCGTGGCGGGCGTTGAAGTCGATGAGCTCGGCCAGGGTCCTCGGGTGGCCGTCGCCGGGCAGGGTAGCGAGGTAGGCGTTCAGGCCGTGCTTGAACTCGTGCAGCAGCGCAACGAGCTCCGGATCCCACTCCTGCTCCGCGCCAGCCAGCGGTACCGGGTCGACGACCTCGGCGCCGCACGAGCGCAGCCGGCCGACCACCGCGTCGAGCACGGCGGCCGTGGCCGGATGCGCCCCCTTCGAGCCGTCGCGCCAGATCCCCAGGCGCGCGCCGGCCAGCGCGCCCGGATCCAGGAACGCCGTGTAGTCGGCGGGGCGGGACGCGGCCTTCGCGGTCACCGGATCGGCCGGATCCGGGCCGGCCATCGGCCCGAGCAGCGCCGCGGCATCGGCGACGCGGCGGGTCATCGGGCCCGCCGTGTCCTGGACGGCCGAGATCGGCACGATGCCGGCCCGGCTGACCAGGCCCACGGTGGGCTTCAGCCCCACCACGCCGCAGACGCTGGCCGGCGAGACGATCGAGCCGTTGGTCTCGGTGCCGACGGCCACCGGGGCCAGGCCCGCGGCCACCGCGGCCGCCGAGCCGGAACTCGACCCGGACGGGTTGCGCCCGGCGCCGTGCGGGTTGACCGTCTGGCCGCCGAGCGTGCTCCAGCCGCTGCTCGACCGGGGGGAGCGGATGTTGGCCCACTCGGAGAGGTTGGCCTTGCCGAGGATCACCGCCCCGGCCGCGCGCAGGCCGGCGACCAGGAACGCGTCGCCAGACTCGGCGCTGGCCAGGGCGGGCGAGCCCGCGGTCGCCGGCCGCCCGGTCACCGCGATGTTGTCCTTGATCAGCACCGGGATGCCCTCGAGCGGGCCGCGCGCTCGCCCGCTGGCCCGGGCCTCGTCACTGGCCGTCGCCCGCGCGAGCGCGTCGGGGGTGACCGAGATCACCACGTGCAACTGGGGGTTGAGCCGCTCGATCCGGTCCAGGTAGAACGCGGTCAGGCCGGCCGAGGTCAGCGACCCGGAGTCCATGGCCTGCCGGAGCCGGGCCACGGTGGCGCCGTCCGCGCCGATGTCAGAGGCGCCGATCCGTTCATCGAGGAAATCAGATACCGACATGTGCGAACCCTACGGGGAAGCGCGGGGCCTGCCCTCTGGCCCCAAGGGAAGACGTGGGTAACGCCGCTCGCGCGGGCGGAGTCGGCGGAAGCAGCCGGCGGAGGGCCGCCAGCGCGGCGACACAGGAACAGCCGGCGGAGGGCCGCCAGCGCGGCGACACAGGAAACAGCCGGCGCCGGGCCTGGAGCGGCCCGGCGCCGGCTGTACTTAGCTTCTCTAGCCAAAGAAGTTGAGCTGGTTCTCGCCGTCGTCGACGAAGTACACGCCGGTGCCGCCTGGCGCCACCGCGAGCCCGAATAGCGTGCCGTTGCCATTGTCGAGGCCCGGGACCGGGGTGTTGTCCAGTGTCGCGACCGCGACCTGCTTGCCGAACGGCGTGGTCTCCACGATGTTCCCGTCGAGCCCGTTCACGGTGAGGATGTCACCGCCGGGCGCGATGGCCAGACCGAGCGGGCCGTTCAGCGCGCCGTTCTGGCTGACCGTGATCCCAGCGCCCGCCGAGGTAAACCGGAGCACCGCGTTGGGGATCGCGGCGATCCGGCTGTTCACGGTGTCGGCCACGTACAGCGTGCCGTTAGCGCCGAGGCCGACGCCGGTCGGGCCGACGACCAGCGCCGCCGGGTCGGTCCGCTCCGCGAAGCCCGAGCCGATCTTCGTGGTCGTGATCAGCTTGGGCGGCTGGTTGCCCGCGATCACGAGCAGCAGCCGCAGCACGGTGCCGCCGTTCACCACGTCCGGGCTGGCCGCGACGGTGCCGTTCAGCACGTTGGTGACGAACAGCTCCGCGATGCTGCCCGCGTCCAGCGCGGTCATGTCCCACGGGCCGTTGATGCCGTTGCCGTGGAACGTCTCCCGCACGTTGCCGTGGCTGTCGAGCACGATCAGGCAGCCTGCCTGAGCCGTCGCGGAGGTACCGTCAGCGGTGGGCAGACTGCCCACGATGACCCACCCGCTGCTCAGCACGGACAGGGCCGTGGTGAGTCCCACCCCGCCGGGGCAGGCGGCGGCCGGTATGGTCGCCGGGTCGATCTGGGCGAACTGGGTGACGGTGCCGGTCGGCGAGACCTGCACGATCGTGATCCCGGTGCCCTGCGCGTTCGAGCTGTCGTTGAAGTTGCTGACCAGCACGTCGCCCTTCTGCAGCAGGCCCTGGCTGCGCGGGACCACGGCCACCCCGTACGGGTTGACGTCGCCGTTGGCCGGAATCGTGGACGGCCCCTGGGTCACGCTGAAGTTGTCGATGAACGCCTTCGGTGTCTTCGTGATCGTTTGCGCACTCGCGCCCGACGCGGCGGCCAGCAGTAAGCCGCTCGCCATCCCGGCCGTGACTACGGCGATCGTGGCGCGCTTGAGTACACGCATGTTCCCGCTCCCTTTTCGCAATGAGCAATCTGAGTCGCTCTGCTTGCTGACGTGCGGCTGGGGATCCTCTCCTTCCCTGACGCGGACACGCAGCACCCACGTCGCACGCCGTGGCCCCTTATCGCCCTACACGGGGCCCGGCGCCGGCGAGTTCGGGCAGGCGCCGGAATTTGACCAGCCGATTACCTGTGGCAGCCTTCACCACGGGAAGGTGCCGCTGCGATTGGGCCCGGTGGGTGGGGTGGGCCGGGGCTGGTTGCTCCGCCGGGCCGGCCCGGGCCGCGCGGGGCCGGGGCGGTGCTCCGCCGGGCGGGCTGGCCACCAGGTCTCTAGACTCTTGCGGGTGAACATGCGCATGGGCCGCCTCGACGCGGTGCCCGCTCTCGACCGGCCCGACCTGCTGGCCCCGGCCGTCGCCGCGGCGCTCGCGGACCTGGGCGACAAGCTGCCCGCCGATGCCGTGGGCGTGGCGGAGATCGACCCCGACCTGGCGGACACGGCCGCGTTCTGCGAGCGCTACGGCGTCGCTCCGGAAGAGTCGGCCAACTGCGTCGTGGTGGCCGGCCGGCGCGACGGCGAGACCAGGTTCGCCGCCTGCGTGGTGCTGGCCACGACCAGGGCCGACGTCAACGGGCTGGTCCGCCGCCAGCTCGACGTGCGCAAGGCCTCGTTCGCCGCCACGGACGTCGCGGTGGCGCAGACGGCCATGGAGTACGGCGGCATCACCCCGATCGGCGTGCCCGCGCACTGGCCGGTCTTCGTCGACGCGGCGGTCGCGGCCGGTCCTGCGGTGGTCGTGGGCAGCGGCGTGCGGCGTTCCAAGCTGCTGCTGCCCGGCGAGGCGCTCGGCCGGCTGCCCGGCGCGGTGGTCCTGGAGGGCCTGGGCCGCTGACCGCCCGGCCGCCTGGGCGCTGCTCCGGCCGTCCTAGGACGCCTCTGAACAACCTGACTGGCGGGGCGGTCTAGCGAGCGCAGCCGGCCTGGAGCTGTTGTCGGCCCTGGTGACAGGGTGACTGGCGCGCGGTGTGCACCGCCAGCGACAAGGCTCAGCCTGGTGTCGTCCCGGGCTGTGCCGCGGCCGGGGCTGGCCTGGCCTTGCGGGGTCAGGTGATCGCCCAGGCTCCGTCGTGGCGGGTGAGACCGGCGTTGATCAGGGTGCGCAGGTTGATGGAGGCGGACCTGTTGTGCAGCCAGGCGTTGTTCTTGCTCGTCCCGAGGTAGCGCAGCCGGATCCGGTGGCCGTGGCTGGTGGCGGTCCAGGCGATGATCCGCTCGATGACCGCCCGGGTGGGGTAGGCCTGCTTGAACTGCGGCGTGCGGGCCTGGGCGCGGGCGGCGCGCAGCAGGTGCTCGTGCGGGTGGATGTCCAGGCACCGGCCGTCTTTGGCGGTGGTGCATCGTGCCCGCAGCGGGCAGGGGGCGCACACCGGCCCGAAGCTGACGTAGCGCTTGGCGCTCACCGGCCGCACATGCCCGGCGGGGCAGGTCACCGTGGCGCCGTCATCGCTGACGGCAAAGTCGTCGCGGGTGAACCCGCCGGGCACGGCCGGGCGCAGCGGGATGGGCTTGATCACGGTGGCGTGCCCGGCTGCCTGGTAGTCCGCGCGGGCCTGCCCGGTGCCGTAGTGCGAGTCGCCGTAGACTTCCAGGCCCAGATCATTCTGCCCGCCTGTGTCAGCGTGCTCGCCGAACCTGCCGGCGGCAGCCAGCTCGACGCCGTTCTCCGCGTCGCTGCTGCCTTCCCCGGCGGCCATCGTCATCTCGCAGCCGGTGATCAGAGCGCTGTCCGGCTCGGCGGCCAGGTGCGCGCGGAACCCGTCCCGGCGCGCGGACTTGCTCTTGCGGGTATGCCGGGCCTCACGGTCCACCGTGCTGATCACCCGGTCCGGGGCGACCTTGCGGGCGATCCGCCACCGCCCGCCGGTCCCGTCAGAATCCTCCGCAGGCTCGACGTCCTGACCCGCGACCAGGGCCAGCAGGCCCAGCGCGCCGGCCTCGGCGCCGGCTCGCTGCGGGCCGCCGGGGCCAGCCAGGGCATCCAGCACCGCCAGCGCGTCATTCACCAGGTCACTGACCAGGTTCTCCTTCGCCTGCGGGTCGTCCCAGTCGATAACCGGCTTGCCCGGCTTGCGGTAATCCAGCGTGCAGACCCCGGCGACCACCTCGCCCGCACCAGGCACCACCCGGGCTACCTTGCGAACCGCCGCGGTCAGCTGGGTCACGGTGTCCTGGGTGGCGACTGCGTCATCGAGCACCGTGGAGTCGATGACCCGCCTGCGCTTGCCGGCCAGGACCCCGGTCTGGCTGACCACCTGCGCGACCGCGTCAAACACCCGGTCCGGCCGGGACGACTTCGCGATCCGCTTACGCCAGTACACCAGCGTGGACGGATCGAAACTCATCTGCGTCAGCGACCGGCCGCAGGCCACCTTCCACCGGATATCGAACTTCAGCGCATCCGCCGCCTGCCCATCAGAGAAATCATGCAAAGCCTGCAGCACCAGCACACTGCCGGCCAGGTCAGCGCTCAGCGACGGCCGCCCCGTCGCGGACGCGAACAGATCCGCGGTAAATGAGTCCGGGAACAGCTCCCCGCGATGCTCAGCCAGGAACGCGAACACGCTGCCCTCCGGCACCAGGTGCCCGGCCAGCTCACCAGCGTCCAGCAACTCCCGGTCCTGCCGCGATCTTCCCCGCATAAGAAGATCATCCCAGAACATCGAACACACTGCCGGCAGAAACACCAGACGCCCGGTAACGGGTTATTCAGAGGCGTCCTAGGGGAGCCAGGACACGCGGCCGTGCAGCGCCGCGTAGCCCACGAACGTGACCGTGTCGATGAGCGTGTGCGCGATGATGAACGGGAGAAGCCGACCCCACCGGCGGTAGAGGTAGCCGAAGATCAGGCCCATGACCGCGTTGCCGATGAACGCGCCGAAGCCCTGGTACAGGTGGTAGGAGCCGCGCAGCACCGCGGCGAACACGATGGCCTTCCACGGGGTCCAGCGAAGCTGGTCCAGCCGGCGCAGCAGGTACCCGATGACCAGGATCTCCTCGAGGATGCCGTCGTGCGCGGCGGACAGGACCAGCACGGGTATCCGCCACCAGACCGCCGGCAGCGACTCCGGGACCACGGTCAGGCTGATCCCGAGATGGAACGCGGTCAGGTAGAGGCCCAGGCCCGCCCCGCCGATCACCGCGGCCAGCACCGCGCCGCGCGCGATGTCCCGGCCCGGCTGGCTCACGTCCAGGCCGATGTCCGCCGGCCCTTCGCCGGACCGGGCCAGCAGGTAGAACACGAGCACGACCGGCGCGAGCGCCTCCGCGATGCCGGCCAGCTGCAAGGCGAGGTCCAGCCAGCTGTTGGTGGCCAGCGGCCCGACGATCAGCGCCTGCTGGCTGCTGAGGGACTGCCGGGACAGCAGCGAGCCGATCAGGTTCAGCAGGGCGTTCAGCCCGCTGGCCCCGAGCGACACGGCGAAAACAGCGAACAACTCCCACCGGATCATCCGATCCGACGGCAAACGCAGGCTGGTACCCTCCCTGAGTGCCACGTGAGGACTCTAATCGCTGTGGCATGGTGCAGTTTCCGGTGCCAGCCCAGCATGGCCGACGGACGCGCCGCGCCGGGCACACGCTGACTCTGGGGAACGGTGGACACGAGCGAGCCGACAGGCTGGGCGGGCGGCGGCCCGGGCGCGGGCGCAGCCGGGCAAGCCGGCCCCGGCACGCGCCCAGCGCCTGAGCCAGGCTCGCAGCCCTCGGATGCGGCGGGCGCGCCGGGCTCGGGCGCCGCGGAGCCGGCCGCCGCGGAGCCCGCCGCCACCCCGGGCCGGCGCTCCGTGGTCTCCCGCCCCGTGGTGCGCCACCTGGCGCTGATCGTCGCCTACCTGGCCGCCGGGATCGCGGCGACCTGGCCCAATGCCAGCTACCTGACCGCGCACCAGCTGCCGGCCGTGCGCGACATCTCCGGTTACGTGTGGTACCTGTGGTGGACCGCGCACCAGATCGTCCACCTGGGCAACCCCTGGTTGACCGGCCACATGGCCGCCCCCGTCGGCATCCAGCTCGGCTTCACCACCACCATGCCCCTGGCCGGCCTCATCATGACCCCGGTCACCCTGGCCTTCGGCCCGGCCGCCTCCTACAGCCTGCTGACCATCGTGCTGCCGGGCCTGCTGTGCTACGTCATGTACCGCGCCGCCCGGCTCTGGCTCGCCGAGCCCGGCGCGATCGCCGCCGGGGCGCTGTTCGGCCTGTCCTCGATGGTCTCCTTTCAGGTCTGGTTCCACCTCAACATCGCGCTGGGCACGCTGTTCCTGCCGATGACGCTGGAGGCCGCGGTCCGGCTGCGCCGGTCTCCGGGGCTGCGCCAGGGCGTGATCCTGGGCGTGGTCTTGGGCGCCGGCGTGCTGGTCAACCAGGAGTCGGCGGTGATGGCCGGGCTGCTGGCCGCCGCGGTGCTGCTGCCCTGGCTGATCCGCCACCCGCGGGCCGCTCGGCTGCGGTCGCTGGCTGCCGGCGCCGCGGTCGCCGTCGTGGTCGCCAGCCCGCAGCTCATCGCCATGGCCCAGCAGGCCGCCGCGGGCGGCACATCGGTCAGCGCGGCCAAACTGGCCAGCAACTATGACGCCTACGGCGCCGGGCTCACCGGCCTGTTCGCGCCTTCTCCCCAGGTGGGTCACTTCGGGCTGCACGCGCTGGCGTCGATCTACTCCTACCGTGTCTCCGACGAGGCGGTGACCACGTTCGGCCTGGTGCTCAGCGTGCTGGCGGCGTGCGGCCTGGCCGTTTCCTGGCGTCGCCGCAGCGCCTGGTGGCTGGCGCTGCTGTGGCTGGGCGGCGCGGCGCTGGCGCTCGGATCCACCCTGGTGATCGGGAGCCGGGCCTTCGTTCCGCTCGCGGCCACCTGGAACGGCACCCGGGTATCGCTGCTCATGCCCTACACCTGGCTGGTGCACCTGCCGGGGCTGTCCGCGCTGCGGGAGGCTGACCGGCTGGCGCTGCTCGGGCTGGTCGGGGCCGCGGTCCTGGCCGGGGCCGCCGTGGACTGGCTCTGGCGCCACGCCCGGCCGCTGGTCGCCGTGGTGGCCGTGCTCGCGGTCTTTGAGGCGGGCTGGACCGGCACCCCGTCGCGCGGGCTGATGCCCACCGCGCTGCCCGCCCTGGACCGGCCCATCGCGGCCGACCACTCCGGTTCGATCGTCCTGGACGTGCCGTTCGGCCTGCGCGGCGGGCTTCCGCTCTACGGCTCCGCGACCGCCAAGCCCGCGCTCGTGCTGGCCACCGCCGACGGCCACCCCCGGGCGATCTCCTATACCTCCTGGGTGCCGAAGGCGACCAGCGCGTGGTTCAAGAGGCATCCGTTCTACGTCTGGCTGGTGGCCGCCCAGGACGGAAATCAGGTACCCGCGGCCCGGCTCGCCGCCGCGCGGCGGGATGTCCGGGGCATCGACATCGGCTGGGTGCTGGTCTGGGGCGGAACGCCCCAGGGGGTCGTCCGCTACCTGACGGCCACCGGCTTCGTGTTCGACTACCGGGCCGATCACGTGTCCGTGTACCGGCCCGGCTGGAGGTAGAGGCGGCGGACCGGGCACCGGCCGGGCTGGAAATAACAGCGGCGGGCCCGCCGCCGGCGGTGCCTGTGGCCCGCCGCGGCCGCGCTGGCCGGCCTCTTACTCGGCTTCTTCCTTGACCCGCGCCACCGCCACCACGGACTGCCCGAACGGCGGACGGTCACCGACGAGACGCTCGAGGAAGCGGACCACGGGAACCACGAGGCGGTCGTAGAACGACATCGTCCCGCCCGTGGACGGCTGCTTCTTCAGCACGCTGGTGAACCCGTAGTAGCAGACCAAGCCGATGGAGTTCGCGTAACGGACCTGGACGACCTCGAGTCCCGCATCCGTCAGCGCCTTGCGCATCGTGCGCTTGGTGTAGCGCCGTACGTGCCCGGTGGCGACGTCGACCGGGCTCATCGCGAACGGGAACGCCGGGCACACCAGCACGATGTAGCCGTCGGGACGGACCAGCCTGGCCATGCTCTGCAAGGCCCCTACGTGATCGTCGATGTGCTCAAGCACGTTGTAGGAGACCAGGCAGGAGTGGTCGCCACGCTCCTCGGTGGGCAGCAGCAGCTGGCGTACCGTGACGTTGGGGTACTGGGCCATGTGCTTTTGCAGCTCGGCGAACAGGGCCGGGTCCGCCTCGGTAGCCGTGTACTTCTCGACCGAGGGAATCCATTCCAGCGCATAGTCACCGAGTCCGCTGCCGATCTCGATCGGATGCTCGCCGAGGTACGGCTTTGCGAAGCCCGCGAACCACTTCCTGTGGTTCTGGCATTCCGCCAGCGCCACCAGGACGTCACACTGGATCTGCCGGTCACCGCGCAGCTGATCCGTGTCGTCCTTGGCCGCGTTCTCAGAACGCGCTACATCCACTCGACTCAACCTCTCGCCGCAAGACGCATTATGAATCCGGCAATGAAACCACAAAACGGCCACCACGCGTGCGGCAATCCGCACTCCTGACCAGTATCGCCGGCCAGCGACCCGAGGACCCTTCCCCGCGCGGTATCCGAGTTTGCCGGCATGTCCGGATCCTGCACCACCGGGCATGCGGTAACACCTAGCTCGGGTGATCCTACCCGTGCTCAGGAACCCATAGGGCCAGGCACGGCAACTCGGGCCCGTCGCGCTCCCGCCGGGTCGGCGTGCGGCGCGGCCCCGGGTCGATTACAGTCCGACCCGTAGGCCATGTCCACAGCCAGCGGACAGCCGTCAGACTGATGGGTAATGCGGTAAGGAGCACCTATGTACCAGCCATACCCGACCTCGGGTGAGCAGCCACCCGAGCCGCAACAGCCGCCGATACCCAGCTCCGTGCAGAACGCGGTCAGGTTCATGTACGCCGGCGCGGTCCTCAGCTTCATCGAGCTCGTCGTGGGCCTGGTCACGATCGGCAGCCTGAAGACCGCCATCGAGCAGGCGGGCCAGCGGGCGCACAAGCACTACACGCCGTCTCAGCTGCACCAGCTGGAGGTGACGTCCGTGGTCTTCGCGGTGATCGTCGGAGTCGTCGCGATCGGCCTGTGGGTGTGGATGGCGCGGGCCAACCAGGCCGGTCACAGCTACGCCCGGATCACCGGGACGGTGTTCTTCGGGCTCAACACCGTGTTCTTGTTCCTCTCGCTGGCTCGGCCGCACGCCAGCGTGGGGCTGATCTTCAACGTGCTGGTGTGGCTGATCGGCCTCGGGGCAGTGATCATGCTCTGGCGGAAGGAATCCGGCCCCTACTTCAGCCCGCGTACGCGGTAAGCCGGATCAGCCGCGCCCAGGCCAGCTCGGTGCCTGAGGCCAGGCAGCCGTCCACCACCGCATCGGTTCCCAGCGCGCTCACGCGCACCTCCGGCAGCACCGGGGACAGCCCCCGAAGCTCGGCCGTGACGACGGCCGCGAAGCCGGGAGCCTGGCCGATGCCGCCCCCGAGGACGACCAGTTCCGGGTCGACCACGGTCACCACGGCGCTGATCGCCTTGGCGACCAGGCGCGCCTCGCCGGCCACGACCGCCGCGGCCCGCTCGTCGCCCCGGGCCGCGGAGGCAAAGACGCTGCGCGCCGAGACCTGCCCCCGCATGCCCGCCCGCCGCGCGGCGCGGACCACGGCCGAGGCGGAGCCCGCGGCCTCGAGCGCGCCCCTCCGGCGCGCGTCCTCCTCATCCGTGCCCTGGCCCTCTGAGATCGGCATGTAGGCGATCTCGCCGGCCACGCCGTGCGCACCGCGGTGCAGCCTGCCGTCGAGCACCAGGCCCAGGCCGATGCCGGTCCCGATCCACACGAACGCGAAGCTCGCGAACTCCCGGCCATGCCCGTGGGCCCGCTCGGCCAGCGCCGCGGCGTCCACGTCATTCTCGACGACGAGGTCCTGACCGAACGCCTCCCGCAGGCCCGTCAGCACCGCGGGCCGGCTCAGGCCGGACAGGCCGCCGGTCAGCGCCATGGCGTTGCGCCGCGGGTCGTAGACCCCGGGGCTGCCGATCACGGTCTGCGTGATGGAGTTCCTGGCCACCCCGGCTTCTTCGCACAGCGTGTCCGCCAGGTCGATCAGGTCGGCCAGCCGGCCGCGCACGCTGGTGGCCCTGGTCCGGGCCGAGTGCTGCGCGCGGACCTCGCCGGCCAGGTCCGCCAGCGCGCCGCGCAGGTAGTGCTGCCCGATATCCAGTCCGAGGACGAACCCGGCCTCCGGCCTGATCTCATACAGCCGGGCCGAGCGCCCGGGCACGCCCGTCCGCTGCCCGGCGATCCTGACCAGGCCGGACCGCTCCACGTTGGCCAGCGCCAGCGAGACGGTGGGCTTGGAGAGGCCCGACAGGCGCGCCAGGTCCGCCCGCGAGCACGGGCCGACCTGGCGGATCTGGCTGAGCAGCAACTGCTCGTTCAGCGCGCGGATGAGCTGTGGCCGCGCCGCCTGGCCGGCACCAGCGGGCATGCCGAGGATCTCGGCGCCCGCGGTCTCGCCGCCGGGTGTCTCGACCGTCCCGGCCGCATCGGATGACGTAACGGTCACGGCCACCTCCCCCGTCATCTTCCCGTACCTCGCTCGCGGGCCACAGCGGATTTCAGTCCCCTCGGATAGTTAGGATACTATCCTAACTATTCAGAGCGTGGAGGACCAGCTACCGCAGGTAGGCAAGATGCCGGCCGTGCGCCGCCCGGTATTCCGCGATCAGCTCCCGGGCGGCCGTGATGCCGGGGACCAGCGGGTGCTGCGCCAGCGCCACGCCGGCCAGCCCGGCATCCCCCGTCATCGCGGCCTCGACCACCCCCCGCTCGTACTCCTTCACCTGGGTGACCAGTGCCTGGCTGGACCGCGGCAGCCCGGTCACCGGCAGCGGCGACACCCCGTCGGCAGCCACCCGCGCCGGCACCTCCACGATGTCGTCCGGGTCGAGGAAGTCCAGGCTGAGCCGGGGCTGGGGGGAGCGACCCACCGGGCTGGCACCGTGCGGGGGGGTCTCGGCGGGTCGTCCCCCCGGGCTGGCACCGTGCGGGGGGGTCTGGGGGGGTCGTCCCCCCGGGCTGGCACCGTGCGCACCGTCGTTGCGGGTGTTGACGATCAGCTCCCGCGGTGCTCCCCCTGAGAGCCCGTCGATGACCCGCAGCGCCAGCCCCTCGTACCCGCCCACCTGCGCCCCGGCCAGGCCGGACGCGGGATGCGCGGCCCGGCGGGCGCGCGCCTCGCCCTGGCCGCTGTCGCCTTGCATGTCGGTCTGCATGTAGGTGTCGCGGCGCACGCCGAGCAGCGTGTCATAGACCGACCACGCGGTATCCACGCTGCTGTCGACGAAGGCCTGGGTCAGGCCGGCGATGAGCTCGGTGTTCAGCCGCAGCACGTCCTGCCCCCGGCTGGCCCCGGCCCGGGTGACCTCGTCGAGGTAGCGCCGGCTGTCGTAGAAGTAGTAGACGTACTCGGTGGGTATCGCGCCGATCCGGCGCACCACCGCGGGGTCGAAGGCCGCGAACCGGTGGTCGAAGTCCTGCAGCTCCTCGAACCTGGCCAGCAGCTCGCCCATCCGCTCCTGGCCGCCCGCTCGCAGCGAGCAGACCCACCCGAGATGGTTCAGCCCGCCGTACGAGGCAGAGACGCTGGCCCGGTCGGCCCTCAGGAACGCGCCCAGGCGCTCGACCGTGCCGCCGGGGGTATCGCAGACCCCGACCGCTCGCACCTTGCCGTGCGCCGAGATCGCCTGGGTGATCAGGCCCGCGGGGTTCGTGAAATTGATCAGGACCGCACCGGGCGAGCAGCGGCTGAGCAGGTCGCAGTAGGACAGCACGACCGGGATCGTGCGCAGCGCCATCGCGCAGCCGCCCGGGCCGGTCGTCTCCTGCCCGACGATGCCCCGCCGCAGCGCGACCTGCTCGTCGATCACCCGTCCCTGGTCACCGCCGACGCGGATCGCGGAGAACACGTAGTCCGCTCCGGTAAAAGCCTCGGCGGCGTCGGGGGTGACCGTGACCACGTCCGGGTGGCCGAGGGCGACCGCCACCGCGGCGGACAGCCGGCAGATCGTGTCCTGGCGCCCCGAATCCGGTTCGAAGAGGCAGATCTCGTCGAAGGCCCCGGGCCGGCTGGCCAGCACCGCCCGGATGAACGCGGGCATCCGGACGCCGCCGCCGCCAAGGATCGTGAGCTTGCGAACGTTTTTCATCCGCCGGTCTCCGCTCGAAGTAGGTGGCCGTCGTAAAGGGCATGAAAGGAGCTCACCTGGATCAGGCCTCATTCCCGGGTTCTTCGCGGACCGCCGACGCCACCTGGTCGATGAACTTCGCGCCGAGCGTCTGGCCGGCCGTGCTGATCCCCGCCACCTCGACCTCGCCGACCGCGCCCAGCCGGCCCACGGCCAGCGAGCCCGCGGCGTTGGCCGCCACCACGGCGTCGGCGAGCGCGGCCCCGCGCAACAGCGCGGCGATCATCGCCCCGGCGAAGGCGTCGCCCGCCCCGGTCAGGTCCCGGACCTTGACCCGGCGGACGCCCTCGGCGACCTCGGTCACCCCGTCGGGGCTCACGACCACCGCGCCGGCCGCGCCGCGCTTCACCACCAGCGGCGTGCCCCAGGCGGCCGCGGCCGCCACCGCAGGCCCGATGGCGTCCGTGCCGGTCAGGCGCAGAATCTCGTCCTCGTTGGGGACAAAGACGTCGGCCAGCCGGATGCAGTCGATGAGCACGTCCCGGTGCTGGCGTTCGTCGCCGAGCGAGATGTCGAGCGCGATCTTGGCGCCCAGCTCGCGGGCCTCGCGCAGGAAGTCGGGCACCCCCCGGCCCGCGTGCAGGTAGCACCAGCGGGGCCGGGTGCGGCGCAGCACCGCGCGCCAGCGGCCGATGTCCGGCTGCTCGCGCCGGGCCTGCGGCGGCATGTGACTGACGAAGGCCCGGTCGCCATCGAAGTTCAGCACCACGGTGATCCCGGCGGTCCGGCGGCGCGCCCGTACCGACGGGGACAGGTCGACGCCGACCCGGGCGCAGTGCTCCATCACGACGCGCGAGCCGAGGTCGTCGCCGAGGACCGTGCACAGGCCGGCGTGCGCGCCTGCGCTCGCGGCCGCGCTGGCGCTGCTCACCGCGCCGCCGCAGGAGACCGCGAACTCGTCGGTGAACACCTCCTCCCCGGGCCCGGGCAGCCCGGGCACGGGCCCGAAGACCAGCTCGAGGAAGACCGAGCCGAACGAGATCATGTCCAAGCCGGTCCTCCAGCGCCGCTGCCTTCGCCCCTGCCGATCGAGCCCTTCTTGCCGGTAACGTGGTCACAGTTCGGCCACGGGCCTGGGACTCTCACGATAGTTAGGATACTGTCCTAACTATCTTGGTGGGTAGGTCGGCGTGACATCCAGGCGAACAGGCGGGTGACCGTGGCAGCTTCCCCGGTCGTTCTGGGGCTCGACTACGGCGGCACGAAGATCGCTGCCGCCGTGTGCGACCTGGCCGGGGAGCAGCTGGCGTCGGCCACCGTGGCCAGCGACGGCGCGCTCGGGGCGCAGGCCAGCTTCGGCCGCGGGATCGGTGTTGCGCGCCACCTGCTCAGCACCACGGCGCCGGACGGCGAGCTCGTCGCCGTGGGCGTATCCACCTTCGGGATCCCGTTCGAGGACCGGGTGGAGCTGGCCCCGGCCATCGACGGCTGGGACGGCCTGGCCATGGGCCGCGAGCTGCGCGCCACGTTCGCCGGGGCCCAGATCCGCATGGCCACCGACGCGAAGGCGGCCGCTCAGGCCGAGGCCCGCTGGGGCGCGCTGGCGGGCTGCGATCCCGCCGTCTACCTGAACCTGGGCACCGGGCTGGCCGCCGCCATCGTGATCGGCGGTCAGGTCGTGGCCGGGGTCAACGGCGGGGCCGGGGAGATCGGCTACAACCTCCGCTCGGTGGCCGACGTGGGCCGGACGCTCGACCAGCGCGTGCTGCTCGAGCACATGGTCAGCGGCCAGGCGCTGGCCGAGCGGGCCGCTGGCAGTGAAGGGGGGCGGGACGGCCAGCGGCTCACCGCCGCCGACGTCTTCGCCGCGGCCGCCACGGACCGCAGGCTCGACCGCCTGATCGACGACTTCGCCGACGAGCTCGCCTTTCACCTGGTGAACCTGGCCATCCTGGTGAACCCGCAGCGGATCGCGGTCGGCGGCGGCATGGTCCGCGCCTGGGCGCGGATCAGTTCACGGCTGCAGGACGCGCTGGAACACGGGACCCCGTTCCCGCCCGAGCTCGTGGTCGCGCACTTCCCGCACGACGCGCCGCTGCTCGGAGCGGTGGCGATGGCCGTGGACGCGGCGCGCGGCCGGGCCGACGCGGACCGCCTGGCCGGCCACGACGGCCGGGCCCAGGACCACGCCGACGGCGCCGCTGGCGCCAGCCATAACGCCATCCAGCAGGACACCATCAACACCGGCACGCTGTCATGACACGACATCTGGGTGCCATCCCGGGCCGACGGGGAACCCGCCGGCCGCCCCATCCCACCCCTGCGCATCCGGCCGACCAGAAGTGGCCAATTCCCGATGCACCGAACACTCCTCGGAGGGCAAGCAATGAGACGCCTTAAGGTATTCGGGGTCCTCATCGCGGCGGGCGTGCTGGCCGCCGCCTGCTCGAGCGGCTCATCATCATCGCCGCCATCCTCGTCATCGAAGGGAGCGGCCCCCAGCGGGGTGCTGACCATCGATAACGAGAGCGGCGGGACCTGGACCTGCGACTTCAACCCGTTCAACCTGTCCTACATCGGCTACTCGCTCGGTAACGTGTACGAGCCGCTGATGTTCGTCAACACGCTGCAGAGCGGGAAGATCACGCCCTGGCTGGCCACGAGCTACGCCTGGAGCAACGGCAACAAGAACCTCACGTTCACCATCCGCAAGGGGGTCAAGTTCTCCAACGGGGATGCGCTGACGCCCGCCGACGTGGTGTTCACCTTCAACATGCTGAAGAAGTACCCGACCCTTGACCTCAACGCGGTCTGGTCGATTCTGTCGAGTGTCACCCAGCAGGGTTCCGACCAGGTCCTCATGACGTTCAAGACCGTGTCGGTGCCGTCCTTCTACTACATCGCCGACCAGATCGCGATCGTCGACCAGGCCGTCTGGTCCAAGGTCAGCAACCCGGTGACCTACCCGGACAAGAACCCGGTCGGAACCGGCGCGTACACCACCGGCAGCAGCAGCTGTTCGCCGCAGAACATCAAGTACACGGCCAACCCGCACTACTGGCAGCCGGGCGAGCCGAAGGTGGGTACGGTCAACTACCCCTCGTTCCTCACCAACGACACCGCCAACACGTACCTGGCCAACGGGCAGGCGCAGTGGGGCAGCCAGTTCATCCCCAGCATCCAGAGCTTCTACCTGGCCAAGAGCCCCAACTACCACTACTGGTTCCCGCCGGTCGCGAACGTGAGCCTGTTCATCAACCTGACCAACCCGCTGCTGAAGAACCTCGCGGTGCGGCAGGCCATGGCGTACGCGATCGACCGGCACAAGGCGTCGACGATCGGCGAGTACGGCTACGAGCCGCCCTCGAACCAGACCGGGATCGTCACCCCGACGTTCGGCACCTGGCTGGACACCACCCAGGCGTCCACCTACGGCGGCAACTACGCCTACGACCCGGCCAAGGCCATCTCGACCCTGGAGAAGGCGGGCTTCAAGAAGAACTCAAGCGGGATCTTCGTCTCGCCTTCCGGCCAGCCGCTGTCGTTCACCATCCTCGACAACGGCGGGTTCTCCGACTGGGTGGCCGCGGTACAGACCATCCAGGCCAGCCTCAAGGCGGTGGGAATCTCGGTCACGCCGGAAAACCTCGCCCAGAGCTCCTACGAGAGCGACCTGTTCACCGGCAAGTACCAGCTCGGTTACGGCGCCGAAACCGGCGGCCCGACCCCGTACTTCGAGCTGCGGCAGCTGCTGTACTCGGCCAACTCCGCGCCGATCGGGACCGCCGCCGGATCCAACTTCGAGCGGTACAGCAACCCGGCCACGGACGCGCTCATCAACCAGTACGGCACCACCACCGACCCGGCCACGCAGCGCTCGATCGTGGACCAGCTGCAGAAGGTGATGCTGGAGGACGTCCCGGTCATCCCGGTCACCGAGGCGGTCGACTGGTTCCAGTACGACACCGGCAGCTTCACCGGGTGGGTCACCCAGGGCAATCCGTACGCGCAGCCCGCCGCGTACAACTACCCGGACTGGGGCATCCAGATGCTGCACCTGGCGCCGAAGTAAACCGATAATCCGGGCTCCGGGGGGCATCCCGCGGGATGCCCCCCGGACCGGCAGGCAAGCGGCCCTTGCGCGGCCACGGCCGGCGCGCGAGCGTTAGGAGGACCACCCGATGGGCGACGGGAGGACGGCATGAGGTTCGTGCTGCGCCGCACGGGCTTCTTCCTGCTGACCCTCTGGGTGGCGCTCACGCTCAACTTCGTGCTGCCGCGCCTGATGCCGGGGAACCCGGCCCTCGCCGCGATAGCCAACCACAAGGGCGTGCTCAGCCCGCAGGCGCTCAAGGCGCTCGAGGCGCAGTTCGGGCTCAACACCCACCAGAACGTAGTGGCGCAGTACTTCAAGTACCTGGGCGACGTGGCCACCGGTAACTTCGGTGAGTCGCTGACTACCCAGCCGGGGAACTCGGTCGCGCGCATCGTGCTCGACGCGATCCCGTGGACCCTGGGCCTGGTGGGGCTCACCACGGTGCTGGCGTTCGTGCTGGGCACCGCGATCGGCATTGTCGGAGCCTGGCGGCGGGGCGGCCGGCTGGACAGCATCATGCCGCCGATATTCGTGATCATGACGGTGGTCCCGTACTTCTGGCTCGGGCTCATCGTGATCCTGATCTTCGGGGTCAAGCTGCACTGGCTGCCGTACTTCTTCACCTACAACATCACGCTGACGCCCGGGCTCAACTGGCCGTTCATCAGCAACGTGCTCGAGCACGCCATCCTGCCCGCGTTCACGCTGCTGATCCTCACGATCGGCACCTGGATCCTCACCATGCGCAATACCATGATCACTACCCTGGCCGAGGATTACGTGCGCATGGCCCGGGCCAAGGGCCTGCCCGGGTACCGGATCATGCTCGATTACGCGGCGCGGAACGCGATTCTGCCGAACCTCACCGGGTTCGCGATGTCGCTGGGGTTCGTGGTCGGCGGCGCGATCCTGATCGAGGAGGTCTTCAACTACGAGGGCGTCGGCTACCTGCTGTTGCAGGCGGTCAACAACGACGACTACCCGCTGATGCAGGCGCTGTTCCTGCTCATCACCGTGGCCGTGCTGCTGGCGATCCTGGTCTCCGACATCGCGGTCGCCATCCTCGACCCGCGGACCCGGGGGGCGAGCTAGCCATGGCGATCATGGTCCCCGGCGACCCCGGCCAGCCGGGCGGGCCGGTCCTGGCGCCCGACGGCGGGGACCCGACCGTCCCGTCGGCCACAGGGTTCCTGTCCCCCACGGGCGGGGTGACGCGCACCCTCGGGCTGCGGCGCATGACCCGCGCCGTGACGTCCAACCGGAAGGCCCTGGTCGGCGCGCTGCTGCTGCTGTTCTTCTGCCTGGTGGCGTTGTTCCCCGGGGTCATCGCGCACGACGATCCGCAGGCCGAGATCTACCCGCGCAGCCTCGGCCCGTCCGCGCAGCACCTGCTGGGCACGACGGCCTTCGGCCAGGACATGTTCTCGCAGGTGGTGTGGGGAACCCGGCCGGTGCTGCTGATCGCGCTGGTGGCCGGGTTCGGCGCTACCGTGATCGCGATGCTGGTCGGCGTCGCGTCCGCCTTCCTCGGCGGGGTCTGGGACGGGGTACTCGGCCTGGTCACCGACGTGCTGCTGGTCATCCCGCTGTTCCCGCTGCTCATCATCATCGCCAGTTACCTGCACGGCGCGGGAACCACGGTGCTGATCGCGGTCATCATCGTGACCTCGTGGTCCTACACCGCCCGTCAGGTGCGGGCCCAGGCGCTGACCCTGCGCAACCGCGATTTCATCAACGCCGCGCGGGTCCGCGGCGAGCGCTCGCTGTACATCATCGTGGCCGAGATCATCCCCACGATGACGTCCCTGCTGGTGGCCGCGTTCCTGACCAACGCGATCTACGCGGTGCTGTTCTCCGCCAGCCTGCAGTTCATCGGGCTCGGCAACCCGGGCGTGACCAGCTGGGGCACCATGCTGTACTGGGCCGAGAACGCCGAGGCGTTCCAGACCGGGCAGGCCTTGTGGATCATCGTTCCCGGCCTGTGCCTCGTCGCCCTGGGCTCGGCGTTCGCGCTGCTCAACTACGCGTTCGACGAGATCGGCAACCCGGCCCTGCGGCCGGTCCGGAGCATACGGGGGAAGAGTGCCAAGCGCGCCGGGTAACGAGGTCATCGGCGCCGCGCCAACCGGCAACGCTACCGGGGCGGTGCTGTCGGTCCGCGACCTGTCGGTGGAGTACATCATGGAGCGCGGGACCGTGCGCGCGGTGGACGGCGTCAGCTTCGACCTGGACCCGGGCGAGTTCATCGGGATCGTCGGCGAGTCCGGTTGCGGCAAGTCCACCCTGTTGTTCGCGATCGCCCAGCTCCTGGCCCCGCCGGCCAGCATCACCGGCGGCAGCGTCGTCTTCAAGGGCCACAACATGGTCGGGCTCACCGACAAGCAGCTGGCCTCGATCCGGTGGAAGGACCTGTCGGTGGTCATGCAGAGCGCGATGAACGCGCTCAACCCGGTGAAGTCGATCTCGGCCCAGTTCGCCGACGCCATGCGCGCGCACGGCGTCACCGACAAGACGCAGATCGCCGACCGGTCGGCCGAGGTGCTGCGGATGGTCGGCATCGACGCCATCCACCTGAACAGCTACCCGCACCAGCTGTCCGGCGGCATGCGCCAGCGCTCCATGATCGCGATGGCGCTGCTGCTCACCCCGGATCTGGTGATCATGGACGAGCCCACGTCCGCGCTGGACGTCGTGGCGCAGCGTTCGCTGATGGCCCAGATCAAGGAGCTGCAGGACCGGCTGGGCTTCGCCGTGATCTTCGTCACCCATGACATGTCGCTGGTCAGCCACTTCTCCGACCGCCTGATGGTGATGTACGCGGGCCGGGTGGACGAGTTCGGCCCGACCCGGCAGGTGTTCGACTCTCCGCAGCACCCGTACACGATCGGCCTCATGGAGGCCTTCCCCTCAATCCGGGGCCCGCGGGTGCCGCTGACCGGAATCCCCGGCAGCCCGCCGGACCTGGCCCGCCCCCCGCGGGGCTGCCGGTTCGCCCCGCGCTGCCCGCAGGTCATGACCCGGTGCCAGGAGGAGTCCCCCGAGCTGTACCACGTGAACGGCACGCTGGTCCGCTGCTTCCTGCACGCCGAAGACGGTGCTGCCGATGAGTGAGCAGGACGCGCAGGCCAATGGCCAGGTCACCCCCACCCTGCTGCGGACCGAGGGCCTGACCAAGCACTTCCCCATCGGCAGGGCGCTGTCCCGGCACCGGCACTACCTGCACGCCGTCGACGACCTCAGCATCAGTGTCGGCGAGCGGCAGATCGTCGCGGTGGCCGGGGAGAGCGGCAGCGGGAAGAGCACCCTCGCCCGGCTGCTGGCCAAGCTCTACAAGCCGACCAGCGGCGAGATCTACTTCCAGGGCAAGCCGCTGTCGGCCGTCCGCTCCCGCCGGGACGTGCTCCGCTACCGGGGCGAGGTGCCGATGGTCTTCCAGGACCCGTTCGCCTCGTTCAACCCCGTGTTCCGGGTGTCGCACGGCGTGATGCGCTGTCTCAAGCTGCACCGCCGCGAGCTGTCCGCCCAGCAGCGCCGCGACGAGGCCGAGCGCGTCTTCGAGACCGTCGGTCTGACGCCCGCCGCCGAGGTACTGCAGCGGTTCCCGCACGAGCTGAGCGGCGGCCAGCGCCAGCGCGTCGGGTTCGCCCAGGCCCTGGCGCTGCGGCCGAAGCTGATCCTGGCCGACGAGCCGGTCTCGATGCTGGACGTCTCGATCAGGATCGGGCTGCTCAACCTGATGGCGCAGCTGCGCGACGACCAGGGCGTGTCGATCCTCTACATCACCCACGACATCGCCAGCGCCCGGTACGTGGCCGACCGGCTGATCATCATGTACGCCGGGCGGGTGGCCGAGCAGGGCCCGACCGAGGAGGTGCTGGCCAGCCCGCGGCACCCCTACACCCAGCTGCTGCTGTCTGCGGTGCCCGACCCGCGCGCGCCGCTCGGCGTGGGGGCCGAGACCGACCGCGGCGAGCCGCCGCGGGTCATCGACCCGACGCCGGGCTGCCGGTTCCGGTGGCGCTGCCCACTGGTCATTGACGAGTGCCACCAGGTGACGCCGGAACTCAGCCAGCTCGCCCCGGATCACGATGTCGCGTGCCACGTGGCGCGCGACGGCGCGGAAGTGAGGGCCTTCGGATGAAACTGGCCGTGGTCGGTGGCGGGTCCACCTACACCCCGGAGCTCGTGGACGGGATCGCCCGGCTGTCCGGCGACAGTGCCGTCCCGGGGGGACGATCCCCCCAGACCCCCACGATGAAGGTCACCGAGATGGTCCTGGTGGATCCGGACGAGAGCCGCCTGGCCGTCGTGGGGCCGGTGTCGGCACGGATCATGAAGGCCCGCGGCCATCCCGCCCGGCTGCGCTGGACCACCGACCTCGACGACGGCCTGGACGGCGCCGGCGCGGTGCTGCTCCAGCTGCGGGTCGGCGGCCAGGCGGCCCGGCAGCGGGATGAGACCTGGCCGCTGGAATACGGCTGCGTCGGCCAGGAGACCACCGGCGCCGGCGGCTTCGCCAAGGCGCTACGAACCGTCCCCGTGGTCCTGGACATCGCCGAGCGCGCCCGCCGCAGGGCCTCGGCCGACGCCTGGATCATCGACTTCACCAACCCGGTGGGCATCGTCACCCGGGCGCTGCTCGACGCCGACCACCGCGCGATCGGGCTGTGCAACTCCGCCATCGGATTCCAGCGGCACTTCGCCAGCCTGCTGGGCGTGCCCCCCGAGCGGGTCGCCCTGGACCACGTCGGCCTGAACCACCTCACCTGGGAGCGCGCGGCCATGGTCGACGGGACCGACGCGCTGCCCGGCCTGATAGCCGCGCACGGCGAGGAGATTGCCGCGCACACCGGCCTCCCGGCGTCCGTTATGGCCGAATTTGGCGCGGTTCCCTCGTACTACCTGCGCTATTTCTACGCGCACGATGCCGTGGTCGCGGAGCAGCGGGCCCGGCCCACGCGCGCCGAACAGGTCGCCGGGATCGAGCGGGAGTTGCTGGAGCTCTACGCCGACCCGGCGCTGGACCACAAGCCGGAGCTGCTGACCCACCGGGGCGGCGCGTTCTATTCCGAAGCGGCCGTGGACCTGCTCGCCTCGCTGGTCGGCGACAGCGGGGATAGGCAGATCGTGAACGTGCGGAACGCGGGAACGTTCCCGTTCCTCGGTGACGAGGCGGTCATCGAGGTGCCCGCGGTGATCGGCGCGGAGGGCGCCGTGCCCGTGGCCGTCACCCCGCTCGCGCCCCTGTTGCGAGGCCTGGTCGCACACGTCTCCGCTTATGAGGAGCTCGCCGTGGACGCGGCCCTGCGTGGCGGGCGAGAGCGAGTGGCCGCCGCGCTGCTCGCTCATCCGCTCGTGGGCCAGTACGAGCTGGCCAGCCAGCTCGCCGACCGGCTGATCGCCGAGAACGCACGGTTCCTGCCCTGGGCCGGCGGGGAGCCGGAGGCCGCGGCGGCGGCCCGGCCGTGAGCCGGTCCTCCCACGACGCGGTGGCGGCGGGGCGATCGCCCGCGGTGCTGGCGGTCGACGGCGGCAACAGCAAGACCGACGTGGCGCTGGTCGCCGCCGACGGGACGCTGCTGGCCAGCGCCCGGGGCCCGGGCGTGCCCGGGGTCTCGAGGCTCGGGGAGACGATCGGCGTACTCGACGCGACGGCGCGCCTCGCAGCCGGCCAGGCGGGCCTCCTGGACGGGCCCGGCCCGCGAATCGCGCGGCATCTGTCGGCCTGCGTGGCCAATGCCGACCTGCCCGAGGAGGAACGCGAGCTGGACGAGGCCCTGCGCGCGGAAGGCTGGAGCGACACCACGCACGTGGCCAACGACACGTTCGCGGTGCTGCGGGCGGGCCTGGACGGCCCCGGGCCGCACTGGGGCGTCGCCGTCACCTGCGGCGCCGGGATCAACTGCGTGGGCGTGGCGCCCGACGGGCGGACCAGCCGGTTCCTCGCGCTCGGGCCGCTGACCGGCGACTGGGGCGGCGGAGGCGGCCTGGGCCAGGAGGCCGTCTGGTGGGCCATCCGCGCCGAGGACGGGCGCGGGCCGCAGACCGCGCTGCGCGAGGCGGTGGCCGCCCACTTCGGCGAGGCCAGCATGTACGACGTCGCGGTCGGCTTCCATACCGGGAAGTTCGGCGGGGACGCGCTGCGGCGCCTGGTCCCGGTCCTGTTCGGTGTCGCGGAGGGCGGGGACGAGGTCGCGGCGGATGTCGTGCGGCGGCAGGCCGGCGAGGTGTGCGTGATGGCGCTGGCCGCGATGCGCCGCCTCGGCCTCGGCGATCAGCCGGTGCCGGTGGTCCTCGGCGGCGGGGTGCTGACCGCGCGCGACCCGCTGCTGACCAGCGAGATCACCCAGCGGCTCGCGGACGAGGCCCCGCTGGCCACGCCGTGCATCGTCGACATCCCGCCGGTGGCCGGCGCGGCCCTGCTGGGCCTGGACCACATCGGGGCACCGCCCGGCGCCCAGGCCCGGCTGCGCGACGCTTACCTGGCCCCGGCCGCGCCGCCATGATCCGCAGGTACCGCTCCGGTGACTTCCGTGACCTGTACCGGATCTGCCTGCGCACCGGGAAGAGCGGCGACGACGCGACCGCGCTGTACCGGGATCGCGACCTGCTCGGTCACATCTACGCGGCGCCGTACGGCTTGTTCGAGCCGGCCCTGGCGTTCGTGGTGGAAGACGAACTCGGCGTGGGCGGCTACTGCCTCGGCGCCCTGGACACCAAGGCCTTCGAGGAGCGGCTGGAAGAGCGCTGGTGGCCGTCGCTGCGCCGTCGCTACCGGGAGCCGGACGCCGGCCGCCGCGACCAGTGGACGCCGGACGAGCGGGCGGCCTTCCTGATCCACCATCCGTGGCGCACCGACGATGACATCGTCGCCGACTACCCGTCGCACCTGCACATCGACCTGCTCCCCCGGTTCCAGGCTCACGGCAACGGCCGCGAGCTCATCGGCATGGAGCTGGCGGCGCTGCGGGAACGAGGCTCGGGCGGCGTGCACTTCTACGTGACCGCGGGGAACCACCGTGCCCTGGGCTTCTACGACCATCTCGGCTTCAGCCAGCTACAGGCCGGCGACGGCTACTACATCCTCGGCATGCCGCTTTAACGGCGCGGCGCCAGGGCGTAGCAGGCGATCGCGGCCGCCGACGCGACGTTGAGTGAGTCCACTCCCCGGCTCATCGGTATCCGCACGCTCCGGTCGGCCTGATCGCGCCAGCGGCTGGACAGGCCGTCCCCCTCGGCGCCCAGCAGCAGACCCAGCCGGGTATCCGGCGGCACCCGGCCGCCGCGCCTCCCGGCGCCACCCAGCAGCTCGCCGATGGGCACCGCATCCGGGGCGGGGGTCAGCGCCAGCAGCAGGAACCCGGCCGCGCGGAGCGCGCCGAGGCCTTCCCGCCAATCGTCCATCCGGGCGTAGGGCACCGCGAACACCGCGCCCATCGACACCCGGACCGAGCGCCGGTACAGCGGATCGGCGCAGCGCGGCGCGAGGACGACCGCGTCGAAGCCCAGCGCGGCCACGCACCGGAAGATCGCGCCCACGTTGGTGTGGTCCACGATGTCCTCGAGCACCACGATGCGCCGCGCGCCGCCGACCACCTCATCCACCCGCGGGAGCGGCCGCCGCTGCATCGAGGCCAGGGCACCGCGGTGGACCCGGTAGCCGGTCAGCTGCTGGGCCACCTCCGGCGAGACCAGGTACACCGGACCGGGGCAGGAGCCGGCCAGCTCCCCGAGCGCGGCCAGCTTGTCGCGGGTGACCAGCAGCGAGCGCACCGGATAGCCCGCGCCGATCGCGCGCCTGATCACCTTCTCCCCCTCGGCAACGAACAGCCCGTGCCCGGGCTCCAGGCTCTTGCGCAGGTGGACGTCGGTCAGCCGGACGTAGTCAGCCAGACGCGGATCGCCGGCGTCGGCGACCTGAACCAGGCTCGTTACCCCGGTGGTCACCGGACCAGTCTGGCCCAGCAGGCCGGCTGCCTCCGACCCCGGGCGTCTGCGCGATCCCGGATACTGCACAAGTCCCCTATATTCATGAAAACACACCACGATCATGAAGCTAGGCCGCCGAGTGCCACCAAAACGGGCAACCCGGCTCGGGTGATGCTGGCACTCGGATAGAGTCATCCTCGGTCTGGTGCGTCCCGGGACCGATGCCGGGGCGTCGCGACCGCACAATCCGAGGATTTCTGTGAACCAACGCGCACGGAAGGGCCGGGTCAGCCGGCGTGGCCGCGAGCGTCACGTCAGGGTGGGACTGCTGGTCGTGATCGCGATCGGGATCGCCTCGGTCCTCATGGCCGGCCTCGCCGCCCAGGCCGTCGTGACCCGCTCGACGTGTGACAATCACCCGCTCACGGTCAACGTGGCCGTGTCCGACGACATCGCCCCCGCCGTGCAGGTCGTCGCCCAGCTCTTCAACCGCCAGGATCACCAGGCCGCCGGGCAGTGCGTCGAGGCAAAGGTCACGCAGGAAGATCCGGCGGCCGTGGTGGCCGCGGTCGACGGCACGTCGTCCAACGGACGCCTGCCCGCGCCCGACGCGTGGATCCCCGATTCGAGCCTGTGGATCGACGCGGTGCGCACGCTCCCGCTTGGCGCGCAGCGGGCCCAGCCCACCGGGATCACGGTCGCCCGATCACCCCTCATGATCGTCATGCCGCCCGCGGCGGCGGCCCAGATCCCGGGCTTCAATAACAGCGTCGGCTGGAGCTTCCTGCTGCCGCCCGAGGCGGGCGGGCCGACGTCCTCACAGCAGGTCCGGGTGGACCTGCCGGACCCGACCCAGAGCGCCGTGGGACTGGCCACGCTGATCGAGGTGAGCAGGCTGATCGGTAGCGGCACGGCGGCGGCGCGCACCAGCCTGACCACGTTCGTGCGCTCGGCCGAGTCCTCCGCGCAGTTCGGGAACGCCGCCTCGCTGGCCACGTTCGTCACGCAGGCCAACCCGCCGCTGGACGCGCACCCGGTGACGGTCACGTCCGAGCAGGCGGTCCTGAGCTATGACGCCGCGCACCCGGGCCAACCCCTGGCCGCGCGGTACCCGACCGGCCCCAGCGCCGCGTTCGGTACCCCGGAGCTCGACTACCCCTACGTCGTGACCTCCACCGACCCGGCCGAGGTGACCGCGGCGCAGGAGTTCGGGAACCTGCTGCGGCAGGGCTACACGGCCGCGCTGGTCCGGCACTACGGCTTCCGGTCGGCCGACGGGACCACCGGGATCCTGCCCGCGGGCGACGGGCTGGCCCAGCAGACCCTGCAACTGGCGCCGTCCGCGTCGCCCAGCGAAGCCCAGACGGCGTTGGGGGTCTGGACCCGGCTGCAGAGCGGCTCGCGGGACCTGGCGCTGATGGACACCTCGTCGTCGATGCAGATGCCGTCCGGGCTGCCCGGCGTGACCCTCGAGCAGGAGCTGACGCAGACCGCGACGCTCGGGCTCGGCCTGTTCCCCGACAGCACGCAGATCGGCATGTGGGACTTTGCCGACCACCTGAACGGGAGCCTGCCCTACCGGCAACTGGTCTCGGTCGGCCCGCTGCCGGGCGAGATGGGGCTGATCAGCAGACGCCAGCAACTGCAGCAGATCGACATGTCGCTGCGCCCGCAGGCCGACACGCCGGCCGCGCTGAACCAGACCATCCTGGCCGCCTACCAGCAGATGGTGGCCACCTACAAGCCGAACTACACCAACGCCGTCATCGTCATGACCGCCGGGGTGGACAACGCGCCGGGCGATATCCCCGTCGCCACGCTGGTCAGCAAGCTGCGCGCGCTCTACAACCCGAGCCGACCCGTCGAGCTGATCATCGTCATGCTCGGCAGCAAGGGCAATTTCCCGGCCATGCAGCAGATCGCCGCCGCGGGCGGCGGAGCCGCGTACCCGGTCACCGACCCGACCCAGGTCGGCAAGGTCTTCATCGAAGCCACCGCCCGGCGGATCTGCCAGGGCAGCGGCTGCGGCACGTCCTGACACCCGACCCCGGCACGCTCTGACACCCGGCTGCGGCGCGCCCTGCGACACCTGGCTGCGGCGTCCTGCGACGCCCGGCTGCGGCGCGCTCTCTGACACCCGGCTGCGGCGCCCTGCGACGCCCGGCTGCGGCGCCCTGCGACGCCCGGCTGCGGCGCCCTGCGACGCCCGGCTGCGGCGCCCTGCGACGCCCGGCTGCGGCACTCTCCAATGGCCGGTTACGATGCCCGCGGCGGTCGGCTGCGGCCTGCCCCGATGCGGCCGGAGATTCCGCCAAATTCCTCGGGATTTTTTGTGAACCGTGTAGCGGGGATGCGCGTCATCTTTTGTGAGGCCCGGCGAGAGCGGGGCGCCGGGCCTCACTCAAACTTTCCGGGGGATCCTCCATCACGCGGCGTCGCCGGCCAGGCCGGTGTCCAGCAAGCGATGCGCCCGCTCGATCAGCACCGGCACGGCGGGCCCCTCTCGCTCAAAGCCCTCACCCACGGTCTTGCCCTGCTGGAACCGGGCGTGGATGCCCTCCAGGACCACCGCCAGCTTGAAGCAGCCGAACGCCATGTAGTAGCCGATGCGGGACAGGTCCCGGCCGGTCAGCTCCGCGTACCGGGAGGCGATCTCGGCCCGGCGCAGGAAGCCCGGCCCGGCCGTGATCGAGGACCCGACGCTGATGTTCATCCATTCCGGATCGCCCGGGTCGGCCCAGTAGATGAGGGTCAGGCCCAGGTCGGCGAGCGGGTCGCCGAGGGTGGACATCTCCCAGTCCACGACCGCGGCGACCGCCGGATGCGCGCCCAGGGTGACCAGCATGTTGTCCAGGCGGAAGTCCCCGTGGACCAGCGTGTGATCGCCATCGGAGGGCAGGCCGACCGCGAGCCGTTCCACCAGGCGG
This sequence comes from uncultured Actinomycetota bacterium, assembly GCA_963795055.1. Lineage (GTDB taxonomy): Bacteria > Actinomycetota > Actinomycetes > Streptosporangiales > Streptosporangiaceae > JASHPR01. The sequence continues at coordinate 3,216 of CAWCGJ010000043.1, read as the reverse complement.
TCATAGCCGGGCATGTCCCGCGTGTTGGACAGCTCCCACTGCCGCTGCCAGCGGGCCAGCTGCCGGGCCAGGTAACCCTGTGGCCGGCCGAACCCGGTCAGGCCCACGGCCTCGATGTCCACGCCATGGATCGCCGAGAGCATCTCGGCTAGCCGCTCCGACAGCTGCCGCGCCTGGTCGGGCGTGACCTGCTCGCCGTCCTGGCGGGTGCGCAGCACCCGGCCTTCCACGTACCCCATCACGTAGAACGGCGCGCCGATGACGTCCGTGTCGTCGCAGATGGCGACCGGGGTGGGCACCGGGATGTCGGTGCCGCTCAGCGCGGTCAGCACCCGGTACTCCCTGGTCATGTCGTGGGCGGTCGGAAGCACGTGTCCGAGCGGCGGGCGCCGCAGGACCAGACGAGAACCGCCGAGGCCCAGCCGGTAGGTGAGGTTGGACCGGCCGCCCGCGATCAGCTCGATGTCGTCCAGTTGCTCGCCGCTGGCCACGCCGTTCGCGCTCAGCCACCGGGCCAGCCGGGGGGCATCCTCAACTCCGGGAACACCGTCAACCGCCATGCCGGAGAAGATACCGCCCACTACCGGCCACAAGTCACAGGCGGGCGCCTGCCGCCGCATTGGGGGGTGGACTTAATCCCCGTGCTGACGTAGGCAGGTAGGGAGCCGGACCGCCGGAGGCTGGGGTCGTTTACCGAGGAGCGCAGTGAGTGATGCATGGATGCCGGGAGTCGGGCGTGTCCGGGGAGGGATGGATGGCGGTCCACTGAGGGGCGGCGCGCCGCGCGTCGTCTGGCAGACGCTCGGCGCCGATCCGCGGACGGTCTCCGCCCGGTCGGCGGCGCAACGCCTGGACCAGCAGGCCTGGGCGTGCCACCTGGTGTGGAATCCGCTGCAGGGCGAGATCGTGCAACTGATCCCGATCCTTCGGGCCGGGCGGTCCCTCGGCTGGCCCGAGGAGCTGAGCCCGACGACGGACGAGACGTCGGCGGACGAGGCGGCCGGGGTCAACAGGGAGGGGCGGATCTGCGCCCAGATCTGCGTCGTGGCCTTCGCCGAGGACCCGTTCACCTCCCGGCCCATGACCGGCCTGCAGCAGATCCTGGACTGGCTCGACTCCTGGGGCGTCCCCCGGCGGTGGCCTGCCGGGCCGCCCGCCCCGTTCCCGCACGGGCTCACGACCCGCGGCGACCGGCGGTTGTGGGCCCAGGGCGGTTATTTCGGCGCCTCCCAGGTGCCCGGCCTGACCGTTGCGGGGCCCGGGGCCATCGATATCGAGCGGCTGACCGCGGGAGCGGGCCAGCCAGAGCGCGCGCCCGCGGAGACCACTGCGATGCCGGTGCCAAGCGGGCCCGGCCAGCAGCGGCGGCCGGCTGCCGAGCTGCGAGACCTCGACGGGTACTTCGACCACGACGACGCAGGCGCGACGGGAGCGCTGAGCCGGGTCGGCTGATCCAGGCCGGGGCAGGCCGCAGGTACCGTTGGGCACCATGAGCGCCGATCCCGCCCTGTCGACGACCGAGCGAACCACGCTGCACCGGCTCAGCGAGCGCGGCCGGGCCGACCGAGCCGACCTCTACGCCGTCCTGGACGCCGGCCTGATCTGCCACCTGGGCGCGATCGTGGACGGCTATCCCGTGGTGCTGCCGACCGGGTACGGGCGCATCGGCCACACCCTCTACCTGCATGGCTCGTCGGCCAACCGCACCCTGCGCGCCGCCGCCGGGCAGCAGGTCTGTGTCACGGTGACGCACCTGGACGGCCTGGTGTGCGCGCGGTCGATGTTCAACCACTCGATGAACTACCGCAGCGCGATGATCTTCGGCACGGCGCAGCCGGTCACCGGCGACCCGCAGCGGCTGGCGGCGCTCCGGGCCATCACCGAGCAGCTTGTCCCCGGCCAGTGGGATCACGCCCGGCAGCCGACGCGCAAGGAACTCGCCGCCACCATCGTTCTCGAGCTGCCGCTGGCCGAGGCGTCGGTCAAGGTGCGCACCGGCCCGCCCCACGATGAACCGGAGGACTACGCCACCGACACCTGGGCCGGGGTACTGCCCGCCCAGCTGATCTTCGGGGCCGCCGAGCCGGACCCCGAGCTGCGCGCCGGCGTGAGCGTCCCCGAGCACATCCGGGCGCTGGCCGGGCAGGCCCGGGGCAGGTGAGGTTCTGTGAGCCTGTCGCGCCCGATCCTGGCCGCCTGACCTAGGCTTAGGGAATGACTGACCGGCTCGTCTGGATCGACTGCGAGATGACAGGGCTCGATCTGGCCCACGATGCGCTGATCGAGATCGCCTGCATTGTCACCGACGGCGAGCTCGTCGCGCTGGACGATGGCGTGGACCTGGTGATCAAGCCGCCCGCCGAGGCGCTGGACCACATGCCGGAGGTGGTCCGCGAGATGCACACCGCCTCCGGGCTGCTCGCCGAGCTCGCCGCCGGGATCACGCTGGCCGAGGCGCAAGAACAGGTCCTCGCGTACGTGCGGGGGCACGTCCGCGAACCGCGGAAGGTGCCGCTGTGCGGCAACTCGATCGCCACCGACCGCACGTTCATCGCCCGCGACATGCCCGAGCTCGACGCGTTCCTGCATTACCGGATGGTGGACGTGTCCAGCATCAAGGAGCTCGCCCGGCGCTGGTACCCGCGGGCGTACTTCGCGAGCCCGGAGAAGCACGGTGGCCACCGCGCGCTGGCCGACATCAGGGAGAGCATCAAGGAACTCCAGTACTACCGGGCGGCGGTGTTCGTCCCGGAGCCCGGCCCGGACACGGCGACGGCAAGAGAAATCGCCGCCCGGTACGGCTCCCCCGCTCCCGGGAACGGCGCCCGCGCCAGGGCAGGCCAGGAGCAGCAGGCCGACCCGGCGGGCGAGCCCGGTTCTGAACGCTGAGCTGATCCCGGTATGCTTCGGAAAGCCGTACGGCGGATCCGCCGCGGCGATGGTGGGCGTAGCTCAGTTGGTTAGAGCGCCAGGTTGTGGTCCTGGATGTCGTGGGTTCGAATCCCATCGCTCACCCCACGTGAAAGCGCTGGTCAGGGAGCCGAGTCCTACTACGGCCGGGAGCATCTGGCCGCGTCAATGTGCGATTTTGGGAGCCGACTGGGAGCGAACTTCTTTCGTCAGCGCCCAGGAAAGGCAGCAGGGTCGACCTTGAACACCGAGGCTTCGTCGCTGACGGCAGAGCAGCGTCTTGTCCTGCAGACGATCTATGACCAC
>CAWCGJ010000042.1:0-283087 GCA_963795055.1 uncultured Actinomycetota bacterium | reverse complement strand
GGTTGCTGTAGGCGCCGTACCAGCCATCGGGCACCATCACCCCCGTGGCGTTGGCCTCCCCCACGGTGCCGAGGAACGCGATGCCCTGGTCCGGCCCTGACGCGGCGATGAAGATCTCCGGCTGGTAATGCTGTTGCTCGAACGCCTGCATGAACGTGCTCACGGTCGGCACGTCGGTGGAGCCCAGCACCACCAGCTGGGCGTTGCTGGCGGCGACCTGGTCCGCGGGCCCCCGGTAGGCCGAGACCTTCTCGGTGAAGATGCGGCTGTAGACGGTCCTGATCCCGATGCCCTGCAGGGCCTTCTGCGCGGTCTGGACCGGCGGGAGGGCAAATGGGTCGTTGGCCATCGGGTAGGCCGCCGTCTTCGGCCGCTCGCTGGGCGGCAGCGACTTGATCCACGTGACGAGTGGGTCGAGTTCGCTGGCGACCGGCAGGCTCACGTCGAAAACGTTCTTCAGGTGGTTCCCGAACACGACCGGCGCACCGCCCGCGCCCTCGACCAGCGCGAATCCGTAATGGTTGACGGTCACCGAGGCCGGCGCCGTCAGCAGCGAGGAGAACGGGCCGAACGTCAGGTCCACGTGATCGACGGTGATCAGCTTCTGGTAGTTGGCCTGCACCTGGCCCGTGGAGCTGTTGTCGTTGAGGATGATCAGCTTGACCTGGCGGCCGAGGATCCCGCCATGGCTGTTGACGTCGCTCTGCCACAGCTCGTACCCGCGCTGGAACGCCTGACCGTCCGAGGAGAAGGCACCGGTCAGCGACAGCGAGGCCCCGATGACGATGGGCGACCCGCTCCGCGTGCCGCCGCCACCGCTGCCGCAGCCGGCCAGCACGGACGCAGCCGCCAGGGTGGCGGCGGCCAAAGACAAGAACCGGACCGGTTGAGGTCTCATCCCCGGTCGCTCCTTCCGATGTCACGGACCCGGTGGACGGCCAGCCAACTCCGGTACCGTGCGCCTCGCGACGCTGCCAGGAGCGGCCGGTGGAAGCCACGGCTTGTGATATGGCCGCTCACCATACCCCTTCTGCCGAGCCGGTGAGCCCTCAGCAGCTCAATCTGGCCGTGTTCCGCCGACCCCGAGCTGGCGGGCGATGATCATCCGCTGGACCTCGGAAGTTCCCTCGCCAATCTCCAGGACCTTGGCGTCCCGGTAGAACCTGGCCACGGGGAACTCGTTCATGAACCCGTACCCGCCGAAGATCTGCGTCGCGTCCCGCGCGTTGTCCATGGCCGCATTCGACGCGGTGAGCTTGGCGATCGCCGCCTGCTTCTTGAACGGCTCGCCCGCCTGCAGCCGGGCCGCCGCGTCGTACCAGGCGAGCCTGGCCCCGTGCGCCCTCGCCTCCATGTCAGCGATCTTGAACTGGATGTCCTGATAGTCGCCGAGCCGGTGACCGAACGCCGAGCGCTCGCGGACGTACCGCAGGCACTCGTCCACGCAGCCCTGGGCCAGCCCCGCCGACAGCGCCGCGATCGCGATCCGGCCTTCGTCCAGGATCTGCAGGAACTGGGCGTAACCGCGGCCCCGCTCGCCGAGCAGGTTCGCCTCTGGCACCCGGCACGAGGCGAACGCGAGCTCCCGCGTATCCGATGCGCACCAGCCGACCTTCGAGTACTCCGGCCCGACCGTGAATCCCGGGGTGCCCGACGGCACGATGATCGCGGAAATCTCCCGGCGGCCGCCCGGGTCTCCGGTGATCGCGAGCGCCGTGACCAGGGACGTGATCGCCGTGCCGGCGTTGGTGATGAACGCCTTGGACCCGTCGATCACCCACTCTCCCTGCTCCAGCCGGGCCGTCGTCCGCATGCCACCGGGAATGTCCGACCCGCCGCCCGGCTCGGTCAGGCCGAACGCGGCCAGCCGCTCGCCCCGGCACAGATCGGGCAGCCACCGGGCGCGCTGCTGCTCATCGCCGAACCGGTAGATCGGCATCGCCCCGAGCGCCACGCCCGCCTCGAGCGTGATGGCCACCGACGAGTCGACCCTGGCCAGTTCGTGCAGCGCGAGGCCGAGCGCGAAGAAATCGCCGCCCATCCCGCCGTACTCCTCGGGGAACGGCAAGCCGAACAGGCCGAGCTTCCCCATCCGCGCGACGATCTCGTAAGGGAACTCACCGCGCTCGTAGAAGCCGCCGATGACCGGGGCGACCACGTCGCGCGCGAACTCGGCCACAGTCGCGCGGAGCGCCTCGTGCTCTTCCCCCAGCCGGTAACTGATCATCAAGATCGCGGCGTGGAGACCCCGGCCTTCAGGTCGGGGAGGAAACGCCGCTTCACCTCCTCAGAAATGTCGGTGGTCCTCGCTAGCGTGTTCGCATGTCCCGGTTCCGGCTGCTTCCCACGTCCGTCCAGGAGGCAGTGCTGCGCGGCCACTGCGCGCACGCCCGGTATGTGTGGAACCTGGCCGTCGAGCAGCACGCGCACTGGCAGCAGGGCCGCAAGAGCGCGCCGGGCTACCTGGAGCAGTGCCGCCAACTCACCGCCGCCCGCGCAGACCATGACTGGCTGCGCAGGGGCTCGCAGATGGTGCAGCAGCAGGCGCTGCGGGACTTCGCCGCTGCTATGGGCGCCTTCTTCGACCCGAGGAATTCGGCCAAGCGGCCGACTTGGCGCAAGGCCGGGCGGCACGAGGGGTTCCGCATCGTCGGAAAGCGCGGGCGGCAGTGGGACGTGCGCCGGGTGTCTCGCCGGGTGGGGCAGGTGTGGGTGCCGAAGGCCGGTTGGGTGCGGTTCCGCTGGTCCCGGGCCGTGCCGGCGGGGGTGAAGTCTTACCGGGTGACGATGGACCGGGCCGGGCGCTGGCATGTTGCCTTCGCGGTAGTTCCCGGGCCGGTTCCGGCGCCGGGTAACGGCCACGCCGTGGGCATCGACCGGGGCGTGGCAGTGTCCGCGGCCTTGTCGACCGGAGACCTGCTTTGCGTCCCCGGCCTGACCGTGCGGGAGCGCACGCGCAGGCGGCGGCTGGAGCGCAGGCTTGCCCGGGCACGGCGCGGCTCGAATTGCCGCGGGCGGGTGCGGCTGGCTCTTGCCCGGCTGCGCGCCCGCGAGGCCGACCGGCGCAAGGACTGGACCGAGAAGGCCAGCACGGATATCGCCCGGCGGTTCGACCTGATCAGGGTCGAAGACCTCCGGATCGGTAACATGACTCGGTCCGCGCGAGGAACCCGGGATGATCCAGGCCGGAACGTCCGCCAGAAGGCGGGCCTGAACCGGGGCATCCTGGCGTCCGGGTGGGGTCTGCTGGTCCGCCGCCTGGAGGACAAGGCACCCGGCCGGGTGGAGAAGATCAGTCCCGCGTTCACGAGCCAGCGCTGTTCGGCGTGCGGGCAGGTGGACCCGAAGTCGCGCGAGAGCCAAGCCGCCTTCCGGTGCACCGCCTGCGGATACGCCTGCCACGCCGACGTGAACGCCGCCATCAACATCGCGGCGGGGCACGCCGTGACTGCGCGGGGAGGCGACGGGGCTGCCCGGCCAGTGAACCGCGAACCTCACCTGCTTGCCTCCTTAACCGGACGCGGGTAGCTGGAATCCTCCGCCTTCAGGCGGAGGAGGATGTCAACTCTGCCCCTTTGCAGATGGATGGATGCTGGCCTCCCGGACGGCCCGCCCCCATGCCAGCGATGCTACTGGCGCACCGCGGGGCGGACGAGGCGCGCCGCTCGCGGAGCGGCCCACGCCTTCCGGTTCCCGCAACCCGTCGTACAGCAAGTCCGGGCGGCACGTTACGCTCTCGTGCGAGCGGACTGTTACCGAGACCTGATAGCCGTCCTGGAAGGATGTCCATGGCCACCCTGACCTGCCCCACCTGCGCAGCCGAGGTCAGGCCGGAGGACCTCATCTGCTTCACCTGCGGTGCCAACCTGCCCCGGAGGCGGCCGGACGAGGACCCGCCGGCACCCACGACCATCATGCAGGAGTACCTGAGGCGGGAAGAACGGCCGGGCTCCATCTCTCCCGCGGTGCTCAGGCTCGCGTTCCCGACCGGCAACGTGGAGGTACCGGCCGGTACGTCGCTGCTGCTCGGCCGAGACCCGGCGGAGTCCCTGGTGGCCGCGGCCTTCTCGCAGTTCGAGAACGTCTCGAGGCGGCACGCGACGGTGACCGTCGACGACGCGGGCCACGCGACCATTCGCGACGAGCGCTCCACCAACGGGACGTTCGTCAACGGTGACCGGGTGCTGCCGGGGACGACCGTGCGGCTGGCCGACGGCGACACCGTCCGGCTGGGAGCCGACGTCAGCGGAGAGGTGCTGCTGCCGCGGCAGGAGGCCGACCCGGCCAGCTTCAGCCGCGACCGCGCCCAGGAGCAATAAGGCTCACCCGCTGGGGTCCGCGAACCAGGGCTCTGGCGGCTCACCCGCGGTGAACCAGGGCCGGTAGGGCTCGCGCCGGTCCGGGGGCGCCGCTCGTCCCGGGTCGCGTTCCCGGTGTCCATCCGGTTCCCGAGCCCGGCCTGGCTCGTCATCCTGAACGCCACGCCTCGCGGCTGAGCGGTCCTCGTCGGCCTGGTCCTGGTCGGCCGGCCCGGCCTCTGCCTGGCCCTCGCCTGGATCGCCGCGCCGCGACGGGTGACCGGGCGGTAAGCGTTCCAGCCGCTGCCTCAGGTCGTCCCACTCACCCCGGGACAGCCCGGTAACCCTGGCGTCGTCGAGGCCGCGGTCGGGCGGCAGGTCCGTCCATCGCATGGCAGCAATTGTCCCTTCCCGGCGGCCACCGGGCCCGAATTCGCGGCTATTTCCGGGTCGGCCTGCGTGCGATCATGACGACAACGGCGACTCTGCGGGTTCCGGAAAGAGCGATGACCTCGACGGCTCAGCCACACCTTCGTGCCCGCCTGGCTCACGGCCGCACCCGGCGGCCGGTCAGGGATGCGTCAGGGTCATCCTGGCGGCGCCGAGCCGGAACGCCGCCACGGCCGCCGGGTTGTTCTCGATGCGCCAGTCCTGGTGGTAGATCCCGTCGTGCTGGGCTGATGTCGAACCACACCAGCCCGAGCGTCTGGTACTGGCGCATCCCGGCGAACAGGTTGCCGATCTTAGCGGCCTGGCCGGCCTGCGGCCCCACGGCGGTCTCGGACAGCAGCACCGGCTTGCGGGTGAAGGCCCGCACCTGAGCGATGGTCTGGCCGAAGACGCTGGCGAAGGTGTCGGAGGGATGGTAGTAGTAGCCGTCGATGCCGACCCACGTGACATAGGCCGCGCCCGGCCACCACGAGCGGATCGGCCCGGTGCCGCCCTCATCCGCCTGGATGGTCCACAGCCAGGTGACGTTGTCCGCGCCCTGGCTACGGAACAACGTCACGATGTGCCGCCACGCCGCCACGAACACCCGCGGCGGGACGTGGCCGTACCCCCACGAGTACCAGGTGGCGTTCATCTCGTGCCCGAAGCCGATGACGACCGGCTGGCCGAAGTCCCGCACGCTGTCCGCAAACGAGCGCAGGTAGCCGTCATAGTCACCCGCGGCGATCGCCTGGATCGAGGCATCGGTGGGATCCATCTGCAGGATCGTTACGGCGCCGTGCCCGCGGACCGTCTCTGCGAACGAGGTCTTGAAGACGTTCCCCCCAGCCGCTGTAGTACCCGATGAGGTTCGGCTGCCGACCGACTGCCTTGGCGAACTCCGCGTCCGGCTGGTAGCTATTGGGCGGCCCGTGCTCGTAGACGCCCAGGTAAGAGGCCAGGCCGGTCGGCAGGGAGGCGCGCGCGACCGCGGGACCGACGAGGACGGCGCGAAGCGGATGATGACGTAGGCGACCGCGGCCACGGCGACCGCCACGGCCACCAGCATTGCTAGCCGTGATCTCATGCTGCCTGGTCTTCGGGAAGTTGCCGATCTGGGAACGACATAGTGCTGCCCCCCAGTGATCTTCAGCGTGCCCGGCTGGTTAAGGATCAGGGTCGTTGATTGCATTGACCCCCCGGCGGAACGCGGCGATGGCCGCGGGGGTGCTGATGTTCCAGTCCTTGACGCTGTTAGCGTCGAACCATACGAATCCAAGTAGTCCATACGCATGAATACCAGCGAACAGGTCGGCGATCTTCGCTGGCTGGTAGGCGGCGGGCGCGCCAGTCTCGGAGATGAGTATAGGAATCGGGACACGGCTCAGCGCGTGCACGATCTTGATTGTCGGCCCGAACATGGGAGCGAACGTCCAGGACTGCTTGTAATAGTAGCCATCAAGCCCAACCCAGTTCACATATGAGCTGCCAGGCCACCATCGAGCTGGGCTGGGAATGCCGCCGCCCGGATGCATGATGTTGGCCGTCCACATCCAGGTCACGTTGTTGGCACCCTGCTGCCGGAACACGTCCACGATATGCCGCCAGGCGGCCACGAACACCGTCGCCGATGTGTGCCGGTAACCCCAGGAGTACCAGTAACCGTTCATCTCATGTCCGAAGCCCAAGACGACGCGGCGTCCGTAGGAACGGACGGAATCAGCGTAGGAGCGCAGGTACTCGTCATACTGCCCGGCTGCGATCGCCGCGAGGCTGACGTTGGTCGGGTCGATCTGCACGAGCGGCAATGCGCCATGCCTGGCCGCCTCTGCAGCGAAGCTGGGCTGGAAGGGCTCAGACCATCCGCTGTAGTACGAGACCAAGCGCGGGCTGACCCCGGTGGTTTTCGTGAAGGCTGTTATCCCGGCATAGGACTGCGGGGCTCCGCGCTGGAACACGCCGATGTAGTAGCCGGTTTTGCTCTGCGACGTGGGTGTCGCGGTTGGCAGGCTGGGGAGCACCGCCCGGACCGCCGAGCCTGAGCCTTGCAGCATGAAGGCAAGGACGAGGCCCGCAATTGCGCCTGCGCCACAAATCACGGCAGCTACCCGCGCCCAGCGCCAACGCGCGCTAGGCCGCTTCGAACGGGCTGGCCGGTGCCGCCCTCTGCCCTGATCACCTAGATCCGGCCGGAACCTACCCGTGGTACTTCACCTCACAGCAGAGTGCCGCGACGGCCAGGGCGTTCGCTGCTCCAATCGACCGGCCATCACGCTGCAGAGTCGCGCCCTCCGCTCGCCTAGCGACCCCAGCGAATTCAACGCGCAACGCGAGCAGTACCGCGGTAAGCCAGCCCACGCAGGTCATGGGCAACTGGCCGTTCATGGCTTAATCTCGTCGAACGTCTTGGCGCCTCGTCGGAATGCGGTGATTGCCGCAGGGGTAGTGATCCGCCAATCCAAGTCATGATAGGAGTCGAACCATACGAACCCTAGCAATCCGTAATTGTGAATGCCCGCGAACAGATTGGCAATATTTGTGGGCTGGCCCGCTGGGGCCGCGCCTGTCTCAGAAATGAATATTGGGTCAAGAGTCAGCGCACGCACAGCCTTGATGGTTGGCCCAAACAAGGAAGCGAACGTCCACGACGGCTTATAGTAATAGCCGTCAATCCCTACCCAAGTCACATACGAGTTGCCGGGCCACCACGGTGTCGGAGATGGAATGCGGGGCGCAGCAATGATGTTGACCGTCCACAACCAGGCTACATCGTCAGCGCCCTGCTGTCGGAACACATTTACGACATGTCGCCAAGCAGCCACAAACAAAGTCGGGGAGAGATGGCGGTAGCCCCACGGAAACCATTGGCCGTTCATTTCATGACCGAAACCGATGATGACGCCACGATGGGTCTTCGCTCCGTAGCTAGCTACCGCGGTAGCGAAGGTCGCCAGATACGCGTCGTACACGCCAGCCACAATAGCCTGGAAGCTGGTGCCTACTGGGTCAATCTGGATAAACGGGATGCCACCGTGCTCTGCAACCTGGATCGCAAATGTAGACTGGAACTTTTCGTGCCAGCCGCTGTAGTAAAGCGCAACATTCGGATGCACGCCGGTAGTGGCCACGATGGACTCGAGGGGTGCGTAGCTGAGGGGAACGCCCTTGGCGAAGGTGCCCAGGTATGACGCCTGATGGATAGGCAGAGTAATCCTTACAGGATCATGGCTGAACGTTCCGGCTGTAGGCGTACCGCCTGCGGTCGACGTTTGTCCCTGTCCAGGGGAACTAGGAGATTTAGCCACAATAGCCGCAATGATGGCTAGCAGGAGGAGGATGCACCCACCGACGGTGAAGACACGCCCAAGCGATGGCCGTACACGCCGACTGTCCGGCGATTCTGGCTGCGGCATAGTCATGTGACATTCCTCCCAGGAAAGATCAACCGGGCGACTATAAGCGCGTTGAGAACGCCAAATACAGCCACGACACCGAACCTAACTGACCCGGTCTGCTCGATGCGCCAGAAGGCGAGCCCAAGCCATGTAAGAGCTAGTGTGCCGTTCCACAAAGTAACGCCCCACCAGAACCGACGCGTTGCGTCGCCGGGCCCGCGTGTTGGCTGCCAGGACATCACCTTGCCACGCGAGAAGTCCCACAGCGCGAGAACCTGTGCCCATCCAACCGCAAGGGAAAGTGGCCAGATCCGTGGTGAATAAGGAGCATTGTGCCATAGCGGATAGAGCACAGTTCCGGTAATTATCGCGGGAATTAGTAGCAGTACATTGCGCAATTGAATTTCCGTGGGAACGAATGCCAACAATGTAATCGGAATAAGCGGAAGAATCAAGGTACGTAGAGCTGTAGTGAGGTTCCAAAGCCAGCCTGCAACGTAGGGTAGCCTGGATTTCCATGGCATAGGTACTGACCACATATGCCGCGTCCAAACCAGCGATGTGGCGCCGCAGCACCACCTGTACTGCTGGCGCATGAAGGCGTCTATTGTGGAGGGACAGATTCCAGTCGCTAGTGGCACTGGGATATACTTTAGCTGGTAACCATAACGGCGAGCGTCAAGTCCGGTGTGGGAGTCCTCCGCGTAAGGGATCAGTGTGAAGCCCCCGTTGGGCTCGAGCGCAGCTCGCCTGTATACGGCATTAGAGCCAACGCATAGCGCCGATCCGAAGCGATCGCGGCACACCTGGACAGCGCGATAGAACACCTCCAAAGTGGCACCCGCGGCTCGTTCAATCCATGTCTGGCGAATACTGACTCGGAAAAACTGCGGAGTCTGCACGATCCCCACTGTAGGATCGTCCATATATGGAAGCGTTTCTGCCAAAAAATCACGACGTGGCCGAAAATCAGCGTCAAAGATTACAACGTGCTCACCGCGAGTCAGCCTGAATGCGTAATTGAGATTTCCGGCTTTCTTATGCAGATGTTGCGACCTGCGGATATAGTTAAACCCGAACGATGGTGCAATTTCCAGAGCTTCGTTGCTATCGCCATCATCAAGCACGAATGCTCGTGCCGAACCAGGGTAGGCGTCAATTAGCTCGAAAACTCCGGTCCATGTATTGCGCAGCAAAGCGATCGGTTCGCCGCAAATAGGTAGGTAGATATCTACGCTTGGATAATGCCGTGGCCGCCAGGATGCCGTTAGCGCGTTGTGGGCCGCTATATCGAAGCCACGGCCGGTGAAATTCACAGGAAGGCTCAAGGTTTGATAAATGAGATAAATCAGGGTATAACTCCCGAATATTGCGACAGCGATCGGTAGGGTGGTGACATTGCGGATCTCCATGAGCGCCTGAGCGAGTACGATACACAACGAGCTAATGAACAAACCGATTGTAAGGTACGTCAGAGCTCGCCACTCATACGATGCACGTTCGGCGTCGTCCGGCGCTGCGGGCAGAACCGGGCCGCGCCAACGGTGGCGGCCACTTACGACGAGTTCGTTCACGATACACGAATCCAGATCAGGTACCGGCCACTGCCGTAGACAACACTCTTTGCCAAACGATAGCGCTTGTTAGTCTCAAGGTTATTGGCGATTTTCTGATCAATGCCATGAGAAGAGCTGCGGAAATTCAAAGCTATCAGCGTAAAGTAATCGACATTAATCAATCGTGTATAGGTTTCGGCGGGGAAAAGTTTGCCCACACCTGGCCCAATTCCACGGCCGTTAAGCCTCATCAGGCTGAACGTATTTGACCACCGCTGCCAGTCATGGCCGGCAGGCAAGTAATATTCCGCTATGGGGGAATCCTCAACTAGCATCGGACCCGCGCTCCGGTCTGCGAGAGGTCGAAGCACCGTGACAAAGTCCGCCGCATTCGGCCATGATGCGAACGTTGCCCGGCCCTGCGCTAGGCCAAGCCGGACGGGCACGACGAGTGCGCACGCACAGGCGATCGTCGCGAGTACACGCAGCGATGATCGCGACAGCCAGCTAAGTACCTTGGCGACAGCGTAACCTGCGACGATTGCTCCTAGCCACGCGCCGAAGTCGACGTGTTTGTCGAGTGATGTATTGGTCTGGAGCCGAGCCTGCTCCAAGGTGATCAGCAGAGCCGCGCTCACGAGTGCAGCAAGAGGCCAAAGGCGGGTTTGGTTTTCAAATGCCGCACTGATAAGCAAACCGATGGCCGCTAGAATCGCAACTGGTGCAACCCATATCAACCCTTGGTGCAGGACGGCCGCTGCCGCATCCTTGCCGCTCACACGATCGATTACTGTCTGGGCGATCCCGGCGACATATAGGCCTCCGCCAGCTGTAACCAGCAAGACTAGCACGGCCACTGTGTAGGCACCGAGCGATGTTGCTCGCATCACTGCCAGCTTCCGCGTTGGCTCGGGCCAGTTAACCAGGAGAGCAAACAAGAAGATGATAGGATCGACAATGGCTGACGAATAAGCTGTGGCGTTCGAAAGCGCCAACGCGCACGCAGCAGCAAGCATCCACATTGCAGCGTCACGCCGGGGTCCGGCTCGTACTATGCACCAGACTGAGAGCGCCATAAGGAATAGCGACATGGCATCAAACGTAGCGAATGCGCTCAGATGCAGAGTAGGTCCCAGAAATGCCCACAGTCCTGCGGCGAAGAACCCTGCACGATATCCGAATAGTCGTGATGCCGTGGCCCACAATAGTGTGGTCGCGCCGAGGATAAAGCAAAGCGAGAGGAGTCGCGCTCCGGCAAGGCCGCCCAGACTGTCGGCCAAGGCTCCGAGAGGCGGATAGATGACAGGCGAACCCGAGAAGTATGTGGGGAAAGCCGGGATCGGTGTACCATGCAACCAATGCGCGAGTTCTAGGTGGCCAGCCCATAGGTACAACGCCTCGTCGCTGAATGCGGTGTTACTCCAGAGGAGTTTCAACGAAAGAACAACCTGTACGGTGAGGATTACGAACAGCGACAGCGCAGGTACATAAATGTAACTGAAAACCCTGGAGGCCCCACCCTCCCGTGGCTCAGTGGCAGGTGCGCGATCGAGGTTTGGGGTGTTGGGGCGCGCTGAGAGCCCGGGCTGATCTACTACTTGATGCTGGTCTATGACTGCCAATGGCTGGGTGAATGTGTCGCCGATCGCGTCACCATGTAGTGACGCTGGTCGCTCAGGCTCTGGCACACCGGGTTTGGCTGAAGGCAGTGGCTGAGGGTGCGGTTCGAGCCTCGCGAAGCCAAACAGTGCTGTGAGACCGACTCGTTGCGACTCAGCGAAATTGCGGCCGATCGAGTCCGTTGAGCCATTCAGAGCCGTTTGGCCATTGGCGTCGGACCCGTTCGCGTGCCCTGCGCTTTCAGGAAGCTGGAACCCGTTGGCGTGCGACCCACCCTCGGGCACGTTGAACCCGTTCGGGCCCTCCTCCCCGGCCTCAGGGGGCGGAGAGGCAGCAGCATCTGCCCTCTGGCGCCGCCGCCACTCTGAGACTGTCGCCATGCTGACGAGTGGTTCCTGCGAGTCTCGTCCGATGGTGCTCATAGGTGTGGCTCGTCTCGCCGAGTTCATGCCAGAACTCTCAGCACCCATGACCACTACGATCTTGCCTGGCCGCGGGCGCTGGCCCGAGGACAAGACAAACCCCGGACTTCCGGACCTGTCGATTTAAGCGGGAGCTTCTTCTGCCCGCAGCGTTGAACAAAAATCCCCCAAACTGGCGCTGTGCCGTGGTCCATAAAGCGCACCTGTCTGCGATCTGGGGCGTGGCAGGCACGAGAGATCCCCCCGGGCCCGCAGAATGATTCATAGTCCGTGACATTGCCTCTCTGGGTATATTTTGGATGTAAGTTATTTTCCCACGTAATGGGCAAAAAGTCACATCCTAGCCGGGCCGGACTGAAGCCAGATCGTCGCGAACACCCAGTCGGAATGAGAATTCAGCCACTGGATCACCCTCGATGCGCCAGTCCTGGTGGAGGATAGTGCCACCCACCTTGTCGAACCACACCAGTCCGAGCATCTTGTACTGGTGTATCCCCGCGAACAGGTTCGGGATCTTCAGGGCCTGCCCGGCCGCGGGCCCGACGGCTGTCTCGGATAGGAGCACGGGCTTGTGGTGAACTTCCGAACCTGGTCGATGGTCTGGCCGAAGACCTTTGCGAAGGTATCGGAGGGACGGGTGTAATAGCCGTCGATGCCGATCCAGTTGACGTAGCTGGCGCCGGGCCACCAGGACTCGACTGGCCCGGTACCAGGCTGATCCGCCTGAAGTGTCCACAGCCAGGTGACGTTGTCGGCGCCCTGATCGCGGAACAAGGTCACGATGTGCTGCCACGCGGCTATGAACGTCGATGGCGGGGTTTTCCCGTAGCCCCACGAATACCACGTGGCATTCATCTCGTGCCCGAAGCCGATGACCACGGGGTGTCCGAAGTCCCGGACGCTGTCGGCGTACACGCGCAGGTAGATATCGTAGTTACCTGCCGCGATACCCGACACGGATGCATAAGTCGGATCTATCTGCACGAACGGGATGACACCATGCTTGCGGATCATCTGCGCGTAGGACGTCTGGAACGGCTCCGCCCAGCCGCTGTAATATTCGACGATGTTCGGCTGCCTGCCCGCGGCCTGGGCGAATTCCGCGATCGGCTCGTAGCCAGGAGGCGACCCGGCCTCGAAGACGCCCAGGTAAGAGTCAGCGGTTGGCCGGAGCGAGGCGTGGACTGCCGGGGGGCCGCTGGGCAGCAAGGTGAATTTTGCCCCGGTGAAGCCGACGGCGACGGCGGCGATCACGAAGGCCAGAAGCATCACTATGCGAGGTCTCACGTCGGCTTGCCTCCGGGGAAGATCACGCGGCTCACGATGGCGAGGTTAAGCAAGCCGAAGACCAGCAGGACTGCGAACCTCACAGAGCCTAGGGTCACCGTGCGCCAGACGGCCAGTACCAGCCACAGGGAGGCCATACCGCCGCTCCACCAGGTAACCCCGATCCGGAAGCGCCGCAATGAGCTTCCTGGCGTCCGGGTCGGATGCCAGGACATCGACTTGCCTCGGACGCCGTCCCAGATCGCGAAGACGTGCGCCCAGCCGCGGGCGATCCCCAGGGGCCAGACCGATGGTCCGTACCTGGAGCGATGCCACAAGGGATACAGAACGAACCCGCTGAGCATGGCCGGGATCAGGATGATGAAGTTACGCAGCCGGATCTGCTCAGGCAGGAAGGCCAGCATGATGACGGGGATGATGGGACCGAAGAAGATCAGCAGGGCGGTGTAGGCGTAGTAGAAGAACCCGGAGATGTAAGCCAGCCGGGCCGGGATTCTCATCGGCACCGACCACAGCCGACGGGAGAACACGATGCCCACGTTTCCGGAGCACCAGCGGTACTGCTGGCGAACGAACGCGTCGAGGTTGTCGGGGCAGATCCCGGTCGAGAGCACGATCGGCAGGTAGGCCATGGACCAGCCGGCGCGGCGGACGTCGAGTCCGGTGTGCACGTCCTCGGCGTAAGGGATGAGCGTCGGGCCACCCTGCGGCTCCAGTGCGGCCCGGCGGTAGATCGCGGACGTCCCGCAGCAGATGGCTGCGTCAAACCGGTCGCGGGCAACCTGGACCGTCCGGTAGAAAACTTCCTGGATCGGTCCGGCGGCCCTCTCGATCCAGGTCTGCGCCGGGCTGGTTCTGAAGAACTGGGGCGTTTGGACGATGGCGATCGCAGGATCGTCCATGTAGGGAAGCGTCTCGGCGAGGAAGTCGCGGCGCGGGGCGAAGTCTGCGTCGAGGATCATCAGGTACTCCGCGCTGGTGCGCGCGAAGGCGTACCGGAGGTTGCCGGCCTTCTTGAAGGTGGGCAGGTCGGGCCGGCGGATGTAGCTGAAGCCGAAATGACTCAGACATCCGGCGGGCCTCGTCGGACGGTCCGTCGTCGAGCACGTAGGCCTGGGCCGCTCCTCCGTACTCCGCGATGAGTTCGGACACGGCCGTCCAGGTGTTGCGGAGCAATTCGATCGGCTCGCCGCAGATGGGCAGATAGATGTCCACGCAGGGGTAGGTGAGCGGGTGCCATGCTTGGATGCGCGCCCGGTGGGCGGCGAGATCGAACCCACGGCCGGCAAAGTTCACCGGCAGGCTGATCGCCTGGTAGATAACGTAGGCGGCGGTAAAGAAGATGAAGGGCAGCAGCACTGGTTCATGCGTCTCGAAGCGGATCTGACTGATGGTCAGGCAGCTCGCGCCGATGACGAGGATGATCGTCAGGTAGGGCAGGTTCCGCTGGATGTAGGAGTATTTCTCCTCGTCGTCGGGAGGCTCGGGAATCACCAGGCATGGTTGGCCGCGTCGCGTCTCCGGGACAGCAGCCGCGCTCGCCGGCGACTCCAGCGAAGTCTGCTCTGTGGTGCTCACTGCTCGTATCGCCAGATGATGTACGTGCCGAGGCCGATGGGCGGAACCTCGGTGCCGTAGGGCACGACCGCGATGCGATGGTAGTGATGGTTGTGGGCGAGGTCAGTGGTGATCTGCTGGTCCAGGGCTGTCGTGTCCGTATAGTTCAGCGCGACCAGGGAGAAGTAGCCCTCCTCGATGAACACCGCGAATTCACCTGCGTTGCCGTCACCGACCACTCCCGCCTTCGCGCTCGGTCCGCCCGTGCTGGCACCCGACGGCAGGACGATGTTCCGGGTGCTTGACCATCGCTGCCACTGGCTCCCTGAGGGGAGGTAGTACTCGGCGATAGTCGGGTCCTCAACGAGCATGCGTCCCTTGCTGTTGTCCGCCAGCGGACGCATGATCGCAACGAAGGCGGTCGCGTTAGGCCAGTCGGTGGAGAACTCCCATGACTGCCGGGCCCCCAGCGCAACCGGAAAAATAAGCGCGACTATGAAAGCCGCGCAGGTGAAGACCCGCGCCTTCCTGTCAGAGGACGCGGCCGCGATGAACTTGTCCACGGCATAGCCCGCAGCAATAGCAGCGAACCAGGCCCCCAGACCCACGTGCTTGTTCAGCGAGGTCGCTGTGTGCAGGCGCGCCTGCTCGAGCGGGCCCAGGATGGCGGCGATGGTCAGAACCGCCAGGAGCCAAGTTTGCGCACGTCCCTGCCGCCCTACCAAACTGACGATGAACCCGCATGCGGCCAGGACGACGATGATGCCTGTCCATGACCAGGCGTCCGTTAGCACGGTAAGAGCGGAGCCTGCGCCAGGAACCCGTATCAACGTGGTGCGCTCAAATCCGCCCAGGTAGGAGCTTCCCCCAATCAGCAATCCCGCCAGCAGCAACACGGCAAGGACGATGACGAGGATGGCGATCCGCCGTGCAGCGATCTTGCCGCCTGGCTTCGGGAAAGCGGTGAACAGGGCGACCAGGAGCACAACCGGATCGAACAGAAGAGACGAATAAGCTGCGGCATTGGCCAGCGCCAGCGCGACTGCCCCGGCCACCATCCAGCCGGTTGCCTCCTGCCCTTCCTTCGGGCGGACTACGCACCAGGCTGCAAGCGCAACAAGGAACACGGACATGGCGTCGTAGGTCGCGAACGCGCCCAGGTGCAGCGTCGGGCCGAGCACAGCGAACAGGGCGGCAGCGAAGAACGCGGCCGTGCGCCCGTACAACTTGCTGGTGACGCTCCACAGCAGCGTCGTTGCTCCAAGCATGAAGACCAAAGACAGGATCCGCGCGCCGGCCAGGCCCCCGACGCTGTCTGCTAGTGCCCCTAGCGGGGGGTAGATGACCGGCGCTCCGGAGAAGTAGGCAGGAAACGGCGGGAGCGGCGCACCGTGTAGCCAGTGCGCCCACTCCAGGTGCCCGGCCCACAGGTACGTGGCCTCATCCTCAAACGCCGTGTCAGCGCGGACGAGCAGGAGCGAGAGGGTTGTCTGAACGATAAGGACCGCGACTAGCGGCCACCAGCGGGGAACATGCCGCTCGAGCACCCGTGGCTGCCGGTGCGCGCCTGCGGCGGGGGTCGCGGGTGCTGCATCCAGCGAGGAAGTGCCGGAAGCCTCCATCGTCTGGCGAGTCGTTATGCCGTGGTCCATAGGCTGCACCTGCCTAGGTCAGGGGCATACCAGGGGCGCCTCGACTCCCCCCAGGAGCCCACTCTCCGTACAAAATCCGTCACACGCCGTGGCGATGCTCCCCCGGACAGGAATACCCCCACCAAGGAAAAGTACTGTTCAATTAGGCTGCATGACGGACGTTTGCTTAATCTTCTGGGTCAAACCGTCTGCGGCCCTACACCGGGAAGGCGCAGCGCAGCCTGGGCTACCCTACCCGATCCCGCAGCATGCCCTGATCTGTGGAGTCGCCTGGTAACCAGCTGTAACTTCTTCGTGACTATGGGACATTTCACTTGAATAGCGGCCCAACTTGTGCTCCCCTGTCTTCCGGGGAATCGCGTCATCCTGCGCGCGCCCCAGGGGGATGGCCGCATGGGAGATGACAGCCGCCAACTGCCGTTGGAGCGCCGTGTACCCGGGGCGACCGGGGCCGGTCCGGCTAAGTCTGCCCAACCGGAGCTGCCGGAGGCTCTGCTGCAACGCATGCAGGCAGTTGTCAGTGCTGCGCATGCGCAGGCAAAACAAGAGCAGGAGCAAGAAGCCCGGCCGGTACACGCAGAGCTACCTGATCAGACGGCGCGTCCGGAGTCGTCCACTTCTTGGAGCCAGCTGCTACTGGGGGCGGCCAGCGTCTTGAAACCGCCGAACGGTAAGACGCGGTCACGGCAGTCAGGCTCGCCAACGGGGCAGCCCCCAGACGAGGATGCAGGGTCCGATACGGCGCCGCAGCCGCGCCTGACGGCCTCTGGGGCTCTGGCCAGTTCAGTCATAAACAACGTTGAACTGCAGCCGGACTGCGCCGCCCAACCAAGGCAGGAACGAGCACGTCCGGCCGGACAAGAACGGCAGCGCCCCCCAGATGCCGAGAGCGATTCAGAAGCCGACCGCGGCGCCCAGGCCGAACGCGAGCGCGCCGCAGAGGCCGACCGCGGGTTTGCCTCCCAAACCGAGCGCCTGAAGGCCATCGAGGCCGAACGCAAGGCAGAAGCCGAACGCGGCGCCCAGGCCGAACGCGAGCGCGCCGCTCAGGCCGAGCGCGAGCGCACCGAGCAAGCCGAACGCGAGCAAGCCGAAGAAGCCAAACGCGAGCGCAGCCGAGCCGCCCAACTCGAACGAATACGCGCTGACCGAGCCACGTACGCGCGCGAACGCGAACAGACCCGACGCAAGGAAGCAGAACGCATCGCGCAACGAAGCCTCACCGCGCAATCGGGCGAGAGCGCAGAGTCGGCAAGCGCCATGCCGCCAGCGAAGGAGCGAGCTACCCCAGTCGTACAGACTCCTGCGAACCTGCAAGAGCGCCGCCCCCGTCCAAGCATGTGGAAGGCGCCAATCCGCCGCCACCTTCGCGTGGGCGCCCTTGTCGTCGCGGGAGCAGTTCTCCTGGCCACAGGGTGGCTGGTACTCGAGCATCCCTCGCATACCCCGACGCATTCCCGTGGGATGAATACAGCTGATAACCCTAAGGCGATTCGCAACCAGGCAGCAGCCTGGGTCGCCCAACAGGTCGGCCGCACCGACGTGGTCTCGTGTGATCCTTCGATGTGCCAGGTACTCAAGGCGCAGGGGATTCCGGCTTACGACGTGCTCATCCTGGGGTCGAAGGGGGCCAATCTCTTCGGCTCCACTATCGTCGTTGCAACTGCAGCCGTCCGTAATCAGTTTGGCAGCCGCCTCGACTCCGTCTACGCGCCCGCGGTGCTCGCGAGCTTCGGCTCCGGGAAAGCGCGGATCGACATCCGACAGACTGCGCCACACGGACCCGCCGCATATTGGTCCGCGCTCAGGGCGGATCAGCAGGAGCGAAGGAGTATAGAACCTACGCTGGCTGAGAGCTTGCAGGTCGTGGCCTCGGCTACGGTGGGAAGGGCACTTCGCGCTGGCCAGGTCGACTTGCGGCTATACTTCCTGCTCGACGGCATGGCCACGGATCTAGCGCAACCGATCCAAATTACAGCATTGGGCGACCTGTCCGCAGGGGCCAGCCCGGGCATCCCGTTCCGTTCAGCAACTCTAGCCGGTAGCACCGCGAACTTGCGGAAATTGCTTACTTTCGCGCAGGCCCTAAAGCCCCCCCTGGTACCCGCCCTCAGCAAGATCACGCGTCTGGACGGGCAGCCCGCTCTGGTCGTCGCATTCACAGCACCGAGTCCCCTCGGCCTGCCGAACGTAGATGGCTCGTGATCAAGAAGCGAACTGCGGTGCAAGGCCTGGGACCGGCAAGGACGGTGCCAGCATTTCCGTAGGCCAGCGGCGGCCAGCTTCGCGTGCAACCTTGCGCACCGGAGCCTCCAGAAGGTGTACTTGCTAACATACCTCCGCTCGTATCGCGATGAGCCCGAGCCATGCAGGGGCTCGGTTTGCTAACGCACTAGGTGACTGTTTCGTGACAATTGGTCATTAACTTGAACGATCGGGCGTCGTGTGCTTCCCTACCTTCGGGGATGGCGCCATCTGTGCGCGTCGCCCCGGGGGGTTGGCCGCATGGGAGATGACAGCGGCAGGCCGCGGCGGGAACCGCGGGCGCCGGAGGCCTCATCGGCCGGTCCGGTCTCAGCATCCCCGCCGGAGCTGCCGGAGGCCCTGCTGCAGCGCATGCAGGCTGTCGTTAATGCTGCCCACGGACAGGCAGCAAAAGAGCAGGAAGCACGGCAGAAGCATGCAACGCCGCTGGACCAGACATCGCATCCTACGGGGTCAGTGTCCTTGGCCAAGCGAGATGACGATGCAGAGTCGGATACGGACCCGTTCCTGCTACGCCTGACGTCTTCAGGGGCTGTTGCGAGCCCGCCGGCCAGCGAACCGAGCTCACAGCCCAACCAATCCGCACAGACCAACGGCACCGCGCAGCCAGACGACGCCGCAGGCCAGACGACACCGTAAAGCCGGGCCAGGCCAGGAAGAGAGACCAAACGCTGAGGCGGCGGGATCGTCGCACCGCGAAGCGGTACCGCGCCGCCCAGCCCAGGCCCGCCGCACAGGCCGAACCCGAACACGCCGCGCAAGCCGAACGGCCCGCAGAAGCAGCGGACGCCGCACAGGCCGACCATGCCGTGGCCGAACGCCAACGCGCCGCACAAGCCGAACGCGAGCACGCCGAACAGGAACGGTCCGAACCCGCACAGGCCGAACCCGAACGCGCCGCACAAGCTGAACGGCCCGCAGAAGATGCAGAGCCGGATACGGACCCGTTCCTGCTACGCCTGACGTCTTCAGGGGCTGTTGCGAGCCCGCCGGCCAGCGAACCGAGCTCACAGCCCAGCCAATCCGCACAGACCAACGGCACCGCGCAGCCAGACGACGCCGCACGGCCAGACGACACCGTAAAGCCGGGCCAGGCCAGGAAGAGAGACCAAGCGCTGAGGCGGCGGGATCGTCGCGCCGCGAAGCGGTACCGCGCCCCCCAGCCCAGGCGCCCCGTACAGGCCGAACCCGAACAGGCCGAACCCGAACGCGCCGCACAAGCCGAACGGCCCGCAGAAGCAGCGGACGCCGCACAGGCCGACCATGCCGTGGCTGAACGCACGGAACAGACCGAGAGCGATGCGCCGCCAGACCAGGCTGAGCCAGAGCAGCCGACCCCGCCCGACGATGTCCAATCGGGCCGCCCAGCCAAGCCGGAAAGCTATGCGCCGCCCGAGGACGCGCCAGCGGATCGCCAGCTCCCTGCTGCCGTGCAGGTCCCGGCGGACCAGCCATGGTGGCCGGCTGAGCCTGCGGCCGACGCCGACCCGCCGACGCTCTCGGACGATTGCCCTGGCGATTGCCCTGGTCGTCGGGGTGGCCGCCCTCCTGGCCGCCGGGCCGCTGATGCTCGCGTTGTCGCCGCATCAGGCGCCGCCCAAGCTCAGCGCGGCCGACAGAACCATTAACGAGGCGGCGACCTGGGTGGCGCAGCAGGTCAGCCCCAATGACGTGGTGTCTTGCGATCTCGCGATGTGCCTAGACACTTAGGGCGCACGGGGTGTCTGTCAGCGACTTGCTCAGGATGGACCCGAGTGCGCGCGATCTTCTGAACTCTCAGGTCATCGTCTCAACGGCAGCCATCCGCAATCTGTTCGGCAGTCGTCTCGGCTCCGTCTACGCACCCGCGGTGCTCGCGAGCTTCGGCTCCGGGAAAGCACGGATCGACATCCGGCAGATCGCGCCGGACGGAGCCGCCGCCTACCAATCAGCACTCAGAACGGACGAGCAGGAGCGGAAGACCTTTGAAGCCACGCTCGCGGGCAGCCTGCAGATCTTCGCTTCGCCTCAGGCCCGGAGCCAACTAGTCGACGGCCAAGTTGACGCGCGGCTAGGCATCCTGATCGAGGGCATGGCATCGGAGCTACCCCAGCCTGTCCACATCATGAAGTTCGGCAATCTGGGGCCAGGGGCTGGCGTGGGCATACCGCTTCGGTCAGCCACCCTGGCAGGCAGCGTCGAAACCTTGCGGTCAACACTCGCTTTCGCGTTGACACAAACCGGCTCGTACCATCCCGCCCACGCCGAGATAACGGGGCTCGACGGCCAGCACGTGCTGATCGTCGAATTCGCCGCACCGAGCCCACTCGGGCTGTTTAACCCAACGGCCCCCTGATCAAGAGGGTCGCTGCGGCGCAAATCAGACACCTGGCATCGCGTTATGGCTAGGGCTTTTCGGGGTTTTCGCTGTCCAGCGCGGCCATCTGCCCGGGGTCATAGCGGTCGCCGGCCACCTGGCCCGGGGGCACCGCCGCCTCCAGGGCGGCCAGGTCGGCGGGATCCAGCCGCAAGCTGACGGCGCCGAGCGCCTCGGCGAGCCGGTCCCGCCGCTTGGTCCCGATCAGCGGGACGATGTCGGTGCCGCGGGAGAGCACCCAGGCGAAAGCCAGCTGGGCCGTGCTGACGCGGTGCTCCTGCGCGATCTTCTCCAGCGCGGCCAGCAGGTCCAGGTTGCGCCCGAGGTTCTCGGACCGGAACCTGGGGAACCTGGCCCGCGGGTCGTCCGGCCCGATCTCGCGGGCGCTCGCGGTCGATAGCAGGCCGCGCGACAGCACGCCGTAGGCGGTCACGCCGATGCCGAGCTCGCGGACCGTGGGCAGGATCTGAGCCTCGATCCCGCGGCTCATCAGCGAATACTCGATCTGCAAGGCGGTGACCGGATGAACGGCGTGCGCGCGGCGGATCGTGGCGGCGCCCATCTCGGAGAGACCGAGGTACCTGACGAAGCCTGCCTCGATCATCTCCGCGATCGCGCCGACCGTGTCTTCGATCGGGACGCGCGGATCCAGCCGGGCGGGCTGGTACAGGTCGACGTAGTCGGTGCCCAGCCGCTGCAGGCTGTAGGCCAGGAAGTTCTTGACCGCGTTGGGGCTGGCATCGTGCCCGATGAACGCGCCCCGCGGGTCGCGCTGGCCGCCGAACTTGACCTGGATGAACACGCTGTCACGGCGCACGCCGCGCAGGGCGTCGCGCAGCAGCATCTCGTTGTGGCCCATGCCGTAGAAGTCGCCGGTGTCGAGCAGCGTGATCCCGGCGTCGAGGGCGGCACGGATGGTGGCGATGCTCTCGGTATCGTCGGCGGGCCCGTAGATGCCGGACATGCCCATCAGGCCCAGGCCGACCCTGGACACGACCGGCCCGCCGCGCCCCAGCGTGATCGACTCCATCCGGCTCTCCTCTCGGCTTACCTGGTGATAACCCTAGGAGGTGGCTGGCGCGGCGCGGCATAGACCCGCTCGCCGCCCACGTAGGTGAGCTCAACGGCGGTGCTGGCGATCTCGTCCGGCGGGCCCTCGAACGGGTCACGGTCGAGCACGACCAGGTCCGCCAGCTTGCCCACCTCGATGGCGCCGGTCTCGTCCAGGTGGTTCACGTAGGCCGAGCCGGCGGTGTACGCGGCCAGCGCCTCGGCCAGGCTCAGGCTCTGCGCCGGGAGCAGCGGCTCCGCCGATCCCGGCAGCCTCCGGTTCACCGCGACGTGGACCGCGCGCAGCGGGTTGGCGCTGCTCACCGCCCAGTCGCTGCCGGCCGCGAGGCGGGCGCCCGACCGGAGCAGGTCACCGAACAGGTACTGCCGGGCGGCCCGCTCCGGCCCGATGAACGGGATCGTCAGCTCGTCCATCTGCGGCTCGTGCGCGGCCCAGAGCGCCTGCATGTTGGCGGTAACGCCCAGCGCGGCGAACCTCGGGATATCGCTGGGCTGCATGACCTGCAGGTGGGCGATGTGGTGCCGGTGGTCGTTGGCGCCGTTGGCGCCCCGCGCGGTCTCGATGGCGTCCAGGGCCTCGCGGACGGCGCGATCGCCGATGGCGTGCACGTGGACCTGGAAGCCCTCCGCGTCCAGGAGCGTCACGTAGCTGCGGAGTTCTTCCGCGCCGACGTGGGACAGGCCCCGGTTGGCGGTCTGGCAGCCGCAGGAGTCCAGGTAGGGCTCGATCATCCCGGCGGTGAAGCTCTCCGCGACCCCGTCTTGCATGATCTTGACGGTGTTCGCGCGGAACCGGCCGGCCTGCCCCTGCTCACGCCGGGCCAGGATGTCGGGCAGCTGCTCGGCGCCCCGGTCGCGGTCCCACCAGAGGGCCCCCCGGACCCGCGCGGTCAGCGTCCCCGCCGCGGCGGCGGCCAGGTAGGCCGGCAGCGGGTCGGCCGAGCCGAGGTACTCGCCGACGATCGCGTCCTGCCAGGCGGTGATGCCGCGGGCATGCAGGTGCTGCTGCGCGAGCAGCAGCCCGCGGACCTGGTCGTCCCGGGTGATCGCGGGAACGTGGCGCCCCACCAGGCTGGCGGCGCCTTCGTGCAGGGTTCCCTGCGGGGTGCCGTCGGCGCTGCGCTCGATCCTGCCGTCCGGCGGGTCTGGCGTGTGCGCGTCGATGCCGGCCAGCTTCAGGGCGCGAGAGTTGGCCCAGGCGCCGTGGCCGTCGCGGTTGGTGAGGTAGGCCGGGCGCCCGCCGGTGACCTGGTCGAGGAGCTCGCGGTCCGGCGTGCCGTGGTCGAACCACTCCATGCGCCAGCCGCTGCCCGCGATCCACTCCTTGTCCGGGTGCTGGTCCGCGTAGGCGCTGATCCGGGCGAGCGCCTCGTCCAGGCTGGCCGTCCCGATCAGGCTGCATCCGATCATCGTCACGCCCGCGAACGCCGGATGAACGTGCGCGTCCTGGAATCCGGGCAGCAGGGCCCGGCCGCGCAGGTCCACCACGTCGGTCCGGCTGCCGATGAGGTCGGTGAGGCCGGTGTCGGCGGCGTCGCCGACGGCGACGATCCGGTCGCCGCGCACGGCCACCGCGCTGGCCGGTGGCCCGGATCCGGCCGGGACCAGGCGGCGCCCCGTGGGATCCGCGGTATAGACGGCCCCCCCGGTGAAGACCACGTCCGCCTGCTCGCCCATCCGCATCTCCTCATCTTCGCCACGACTCGTGCCCGCCAGGTTGCGGCGGCCAGCTTCGGCGCAGCCGAAACCGCCGGCCGACTTAGCCTAAATGCTGGGCCGGGCGGCCCAGTGCCGCCCGCAGAACCCACCGTGACCACCCCGGGGCAAGGCCCGCAGCGACCTACCGGCAGGAAGTGCCCTGGCCCGCTCCGGCGATCCAGGATGGCGCGCCTTCGATGACGCCTACCCCGTGATGATCTTCGACGCGGCGGGCGGCGGCGTCCCGGCCGACCCGCGCGGTGACGAGCCCATGATCTGACGGCGCGGCGGCGGCTCGGCACGCCGCGCCCTGGTCCTCCGCGGAGGGACGCTCCGCGGGTGAGTGCTTCGCGGCTGAGTGCTCCGCGGCGGGGTGCGCTGCGGCGGCCCGCCGCGGCGCACGCCAGCATCCGTGCACGTCGTCGTGCACGTCACACAGCCTGGCCGGCCCAGGCATCGCAGCGCCGGGCCGGCCTCAGGCCGCGCACTCCCGGCAGACGAGCCGACCGCCCTTGGTCTCGGCGAGCTGGCTCCTGTGATGCACGAGGAAGCAGCTTGAGCAGGTGAACTCGTCAGCCTGGCGCGGGATCACTCGGATCGAGAGGTCCTCGTTGGACAGGTCCGCCCCGGGCAGCTCGAGCGCCTCCGCCGCCTCGTCCGGGTCGACGTCGATCGCGGTCGACGACTTGTCCATCCGGCGTGCCTGAAGCTCCTGCAGGCTGTCCTCGGTCAGCTCGTCATCTGTCTTCCTCGGGCTGTCATAGTCCGTAGCCATGTGGGCCCTTACCCTCCATCTTCTTGCTATCGCGCGGGGTGTAACGCTCGGGAAGCCTCGGTTGTGCCCGAATCCGGCGGGGAATTCTGTCACGTGCCGGCACCTCGTACACGTACTACGCATCCCTAGCGGTTCGTGTCGCATCCGGACCCGGTCCGAACATCGCATAACACAAGGCATTCCCCCTAAAATCTCCGCAGATAACTTGCTTGATCGCAGCCACTGGCCGGCGCAAGGTGCGTATGGTACAAACCTCGCAACACGCCTGCAATGACCTCGCGGAGACGAGTCATGCCCCACGTCACGCCGTTGCTTGCCGACGACCCGAGGCGCGTCGGCCGGTACCAGCTGACCGCGCGGATCGCGGGGATGCACGCCGATGGCCCGGCCTACCCCGGCAGCGTCCCGGAGGGCACCGCGGGGATGCCCGCCGACGGCCCGGTCTACCTCGGCCGCTCCCCCGAAGGCGGCGAGGTAGCCGTCAGGATGTTCAAGGTCGACTCGATCGGAGACGGCGCGGAGCGGGACCGGTTCGCCGCGGAGGCGAAGGCGGCGTGCCGGGTCGCACCGTTCTGCGCGGCGCAGATCCTGGGGGCCGGATTCGAAGGCGGCCATGCGTTCCTGGCCAGCGAGTACGTGGCCGGGCCCTCGCTGGAGGAGTTCGTGGCCGGGGAAGGCCCGTGGGAGGGCCGCGATCTCCTGGCGCTGGCCATCGGGACCGCGACCGGGCTCGCCGCCATCCACCAGGCCGGGCTGGTCCACGGGGACTTCGGGCCCGAGCATGTCGTGCTCGGCGCGGAGGGCCCGCGGGTGGTCGGGTTCGGGATAACTCCGCCCTACGGCATCGCCACTCCCGCCGCTGACTTGCGCGCCTGGGTGCACACGGTGCTGTATGCGGCGGCGGGCGGGGCCGCGGACCCCGAGGATCCCGAGGACCTGGCCCTGCTGCCCGAGCCGCTGCGCACGCTCGCCGTGCGGTGCATGTCCGCGGACCCCGGCGACCAGCCGTCCGCCCGGTCGGTGGTGGTCACGCTCCTCGGCGACGACCACCCGCCCGCCGGAGTGCTCGGCGAGGGGTCGCGGCGGGCGGCGCGCGTCTCGGTGCGGCCTCTGGCGCGGGCCGCGGACCCGGACCCGCCCCCGGCCAGGAAGCGCCGGGGCGTGGCCGCCTGGTGGGTGGCCGGGATCGCCGTCGGCATCGCGGCGATTGTCGCCGTGATCCTCTTCGTGCAGAACCAGAGCAGCCGCTCGCCCGACGCGGCGAAGCCGCCCGCGTCAGACCGGCCGGCGGGCGCCTCGCCGAGCGCCCGCCCGGCGACGCCGCTGCCGGCGCCGGCGGTCAGGGTCCCGGCCGCCCTGGCCGGGACCTGGTCGGGCCAGGTCAGCCAGACCAACCCGACCGACGTGTTCCAGGCCCAGGTGTACCTGGCGCCCGGCGCCAGCTCGGGGTCGGTCCACTACTCGGGCGCGTCCTTCTCCTGCGCGGGCGACCTCGTCCCGGAGTCCGGCTCCGCCGGAAGCCTGAAGCTGGACCAGGTCATCGTCCAGGGCCCGTGCGCGGGGGGCGTGGTCACCGTGAGCCGGGGCCCGGGAAACACCCTGCAGTTCAGCTTTAAGGGGAAACAGGGCCCGATGGCCACGGGGACCCTGGGCAAGTCATAGCCCCGGCGGTCAGCCGTCGCGCTCCGGGTCCAGGCTGGCCAGCAGGTCGTGCAGCTCGCCGAGGAGCCCAGGCGCGGCCGCGACCGTCATCGACGAACTCGCGGGCCGGCCGTGCAACCCGGTGACCCGGGCGCCGGCCTCGGCCGCGATCAGCCCGCCCGCCGCGATATCCCAGAGGTTGACGCCGCGCTCGTAATAGGCGTCAACGCCGCCCGAGGCCACCGAGCACAGGTCAACGGCGGCCGACCCGCCGCGCCGGATGTCCCGCACCCGGGGCAGCACGCCCCGCAGCACCTCGCCCTGGATCAGCCGGCGCCCGGCCTCATACCCGAAGCCGGTCGCCACGAGCGCCCGGTCCAGCGGCACGCCGGTGTTACAGGCCAGCCTGACCGGCTGCGGTGCGTCCTCGCCCCGCCAGTCCAGGGCTCCCCCGCTCAGCCAGGCGCCCCCGCCGAGCGCGGCGCTGAACAGCTCGTCGCGCCGCGGCACGAACACCGCTCCGGCCACCACGGTGCCGTCCGCCTCCGCGGCGATGCTCACCGCCCAGTCGGGCAGCCCGTACAGGTAGTTGACCGTGCCGTCCAGGGGGTCCACGATCCAGCGCACTGCGCTTTCCCCGCCCGCGCCGCCCTTCCCGCCCGCGCCGCCCTTCCCGCCCGCGCCCGTGCCATCGGTCTCGCCGCCTTCCTCGCCGAGGATCCGGTCACCGGGCCGGGCCTCGCCGATCAGCTCCCTGATCAGCGCCTCCGCGGTCCGGTCCGCCTCGGTCACCACGTCGGTCGGGCTCGACTTGGTGGCCACGACCTCCGGCCTGCCCCCGCGGCCGAGCAGCAGCCGCCCGGCCGCCACGGCCATCGTCGTGGCCAGCTCCAGCAGGTCGGCCGTGGATCCGGAGGATCCGCCGGGCGGCGCGGTCACCGCGCAGCCCGCTGGCCGGCCGGGCGGGAGGCACCGGCCCCGCAGCAGCCGGCGCCGCAGACGCCCAGCGCCGGCCCGAGATCGCCGAGCGCCCGCGGCGGCAGCCCGCTGCACCGCTCGGACACCAGCTCGGTGATCATCGCGACAAACCGGGGGTCCGTGCCGGGGGTCGCCGCCCGCGCCAGCGGCAGGCCGAGCCGCGCGGCGACCTGCACCGCCTCGACGTCCAGGTCGTAGGCGACCTCGAGGTGATCCGAGACGAAGCCGACCGGGACCAGCACCACGGCCGCCGCCGGCCTCGGCCAGCTCGGCGAGGCAATCGTTGACGTCGGGACCGAGCCAGGGCACCGACGGCGGTCCGCTGCGGCTCTGGTAGGCCAGCCGCCACGGCCGGCCGCGGCCGGCCCGTTCGGCGACCAGCCGGGCCGCCTCCGCGAGCTGCCGGGGATACGCATCCCCGCCGGGCCCGCTGGCGGCGGCCATGGCCTCGGGGATGCTGTGCGCGGTGAAAACAAGGTCATAATCATCCGCAACGGACCGCGGGAGGGTCTCGGCCGCCCGGCGCACCGCATCGGCCAGGGGCTCAATAAAGCCAGGGTGGTTGAAGTACGGCCGCAGCTTGTCGATCCGCGGGGCGCGCTGTCCGACCTCGGCCCTGGCCTGCTCGATGTTCTCCAGGTACTGCCGGCAACCCGAGTAGGAGCTGTAGGCCGACGTCACGAACGCGATCGCGTGCCGCCTGCCGTCGGCGGCCATGGCCGCCACGGTGTCGGCCAGCATCGGATCCCAGTTCCGGTTGCCCCAGTAGACGGGCAGGTCGATGCCGCCGGCCGCGAAGTCCTTCTCGACCGCGGCGAGCAGGTCGCGGCACTGCTGGTTGATCGGGCTGACCCCGCCGAACCGGTAGTAGTGCTCGGCAACTTCCTCCAGCCGCTCCCTCGGCACGCCGCGGCCCCGGGTGACGTTCTCCAGGAACGGGATCACGTCATCGTGGCCTTCGGGGCCGCCGAAGGACACGAGCAGGAAGGCATCGTAGGGGGACATTTGACATCCTCCTCGCCCTGAAGGACGAGGATCCCGGGGACGGCTCACGCCGCCTCCCGAGTGGTTCCCGCGGCTGCCAGGGCAGGCTGATGCGGGCGTAGCGCCGCGTGCCCCGCGGCTGGCGCAGGGACCAGCTCGCCAGCGGCAAGCGGCAGTCCCCGGGCAAGGATGTTAAGAGCGGCATTGCGGTCCGCGTGGTCCTGGTAGCCGCACGAGAGGCAGGCGAAGATCGCTTGGCTATCGCGGTTCGCTGTATCGGTGTGGCCGCAGGCATGGCATTCCTGCGAGGTGAAGCGAGGGTCGACGAAGACCACCATGACTGCTGACGCATCGCCCTTGTCTTTGACACGCTGGCCGAGGATGCCCCAAGCCGACGCGAGGATCCCGCGGCTCAGCCCGGCCTTGGCCCGGGCCCGGTTGGGCAGGAAAGCACCGGGCTGGGCAGGGTCGGGCTTCGGCTTGGGCTTGCG
The DNA here is from genome assembly GCA_963795055.1 of uncultured Actinomycetota bacterium. Classification (GTDB taxonomy): domain Bacteria; phylum Actinomycetota; class Actinomycetes; order Streptosporangiales; family Streptosporangiaceae; genus JASHPR01. The sequence continues at coordinate 254,612 of CAWCGJ010000042.1, read as the reverse complement.
CGTCATGCCCGGGATGTTGAGCTTCTCCAGGACGATGATGTCGTTGTCGCGGACCAGCCGGGTACTGAGCTTCTCTGCCCAGTCTTGGCGCCGCCCGGCCGCCCGGGCAGCGATTAGCGCCATGGCCTGGCGGGTGCGCTCGCGCTTCCCCGATCCCTTTCGCTGGCGGGCCAGACGGCGCTGCAAGGCCAGGTACCGTGCCGCCTGGCGGTCGGAGATCCGTGGCGCCCGGTAGTGGTGGCCATCGGAGGTGACCAGGGCGGTGCACACGCCCCGGTCGACGGCGGTCGTCTTGCCAGTGGGCTCGCGGGCCACTGGAGGCTGCGGGGCCGGGAAGGAAACATGCCAGCGCCCGGCGCGATCGCAGGTGACCCGGGCCACGCCGAGCCTGAGCGGCAGAGGCCTGGTCCACCGGAACCGCACCCATCCGCACTTGGGGACATGCACCTCCCCCCACCGTCGGCTGACGCGCCGTACTCGCGTGTCGCGGATCGCGAAGCCCTGGGCGCCGCGCCTGCTCCGGTAACCCGGCCGACAGGCCGGGTTACCGTGATCGACGAACGCGGCCATGGCCCGGTCGAAGTCCCGCAGCGCCTGCTGCTGTACCGACGAGGACCCAGCGCCCAGCCACGGCTCGGCTCGCCGGGCCTGGGCCAGCTGGCGGTACCGTTCCGCGACCGACGGCGCGCTGCCTCGGCCTGGCCACCACCAGGACTGCTGCTCGACAGCGAGGTTCCACACCCGGCGCGCATGAGCGCAGTGCTCGCCCAGGAAAGCAAGCTGTCCCGGGCCTGGGCAAAGCCGGTTCCTGATTGCCATCGCATGATCAGCCTACCCATGGCCGACGACAAACCAGAGTGATTGCGCCCGGGACGGGTATGGGACAAGAATGTAGGTGAGTGGCTGGTAACTTCGGCTGGGCTGGGCTGTCTGAGTGTGGTGTGTGTTCAGATGCTGGGTCAGGCTGCGCCGGCGTAGGCCCGGCTGGGCCGGGTCCGGGTTTCTTCCCGCCGACCGCCGGCGTCCAGGCAGCGCAGGGTGAGGATGCCGTGGGCGCCGGCGAGGGTCCATCGCATGCCGGACAGTTTGCAGCGCTGGGCGATGATCGCTTTGCATCCTGCTTCCACGGCCCCGGATCCGGTGAACATGCCGAGCACTTGCAAGTGCGGCGTAACACATCCGGTGGGCGTTGTGCTCGAAGTAACCCAGGGCGTTGTCTGGAGGTCGCTTGCTTTCTTGCCTGTCAGCGGGAAAGTGCGCGGCGGCGGCGCAGATGGCGCTGGTGTTCGCCGGCGTCCAGCTCGGCCAGGCGGGCCGCCAGCCAGTCGTCTTTGTGGTCGCCGAGCATGAATTCCAGGAGTCTGGCCAGCTCGTGCAGGTGCTCGCGGGCGTGGTACAGGTCGACGATCTGGGTGGCTTCGGGGAAGTGCTGGCCGGCGAGGTTCCAGATCTTATTCCGGTGCCGCGGTTATCCCGATAGTTCACGTGATCGTGCTGCTTGCAAGCGTGAGTCGGCCAAGCATGCCGGGATAATTTCAGCTGTCACGGCTCTGTGAGCTGGCCTTCCGTGAGGCGATCCTGGCGATGGCCAATCACGGGAGGAAGGCAGTCATGCACAGTAAGTCGCAAGTGAAATGGTCTGGGCCGCTGGAACCGTTCGCGGCCGGGTTCGACGCGGAACTGGCCCGGCTGGGCTATACCCCGGCGGGGACCAGGCGCAAGCTTGAGGCAGCGGCGCACCTGAGCCAATGGCTCGCCGGACGCGGCATGACCGCGGACGACATCGGGGACGAGACGATCGGCGAGTTCGCAGCCGCCCGCCGGGCTGCCGGATCCTCCAGCCAGCTGACCGGGCAGTCGCTGGCCTGGATGCTCGGCTACCTGCGCGGGCTGGGCGCCGTCCGGCCGGCGACGGCCCCTGGTCCGGCGGCGGACGCGCGGCATCTGCTGGAGCGGTTCGGGGCGTTCCTGGCGGATGCGCGCGGGCTTGCGGACAAGACGCGCGGCGCTCACCTGGACTCAGCGCGCCGGTTCCTGGCGGCAGCCGGGCCAGGCCCAGACGAAGAGAGCGGGCCGCTCGTGAGCGCCCTCGCGGCCTCGGACGTCACCGCTTTCCTGGCCGGCATGGCCCGCATCCAGGCCCCGGGCACCACGCAGAACACCGCGAGCATGCTGCGGACGTTCCTGACCTGGCTGTATGCCGAAGGGCTGATCGCGGTCCCGCTCGCCAGGGCGGTGCCGGGGGCATATCGCAGGAGGCGGATCCGGATGCCCGCGCTCGTGACCGAGGCGGACGCTGCCTCGCTGCTGGCCGCCTGCGACCGCACGACCGCCCAGGGACTCCGCGACTACGCGATCGTGCTGGCCCTGAAGCGGATGGGCCTGCGGGCGCGCGAGGTCGCCGCGCTGACGCTGGAGGACGTGGACTGGCGCTCGGGGATCGTCATGATCAGCGGGAAAGGCGGCCGTCGTGACGAGCTTCCCCTTCCCCGCGACGTCGCGGAGGCGGTCATCGCCTACCTGCGGGACGGGCGGCCGGCAGCCGCGCTTGACCGCAGGGTGTTCGTCCGCAGCGTGGCACCGCGCCGCGGCCTGAGCGGTTACGGTGTCGGGCACGCGGTGGCCAGGGCCGCCGGCCGCGCCGGGCTGGACCGGGTGCGGCCCCATCAGCTCCGCTATCTCGCCGCGACGGCGATGCAGGCAGCCGGCGCGCCCCTGGCCGAGATCGGCCAGGTCCTGCGGCATGACGACGAGCGCACCACGTCGCTGTATGCCAAGGTCGATGTCGCCGCCCTGCGGCCGCTGGCCCCTCCCTGGCCCGCGCCGTCCGTGCCCAGCCCGGCGGGCGCGTCATGAACCCGCCGGCCAGCACGCTCGCCGGCTGTCTCGATGACTACCTGATCCTGCGCCGAGCGCTCGGCTGCAAGCTCATCAGGGCCGAGCGGTACCTGCGGCAGTTCCTGGACTACCTCGGCGAGCGCGAACTGGACACGCTCACCGTGGAGGCGGCAGCGGACTGGGTGAGCCAGTCCCGGCACGGGTCAGCGGCTCCGGGGCTGGGCATGGAAGCGGTCCGCGGCTTCGCCGTCTTCCTGCACGCCCACGACCCGGCCCATGAGGTCCCGCCTCCCGGCTTGTTTCCCCGGCGGCGGGTGCGGGCGGTGCCCTACCTGTTCTCGCCCGCCGACATCGCCGCGCTGCAGGCCGCGGCCGCCCGGCTGCGGGGCCCGCTGCGCGCCGAGACCTACACCTTCCTCATCGGGCTGCTGGCAGTCACCGGGCTGAGGATCGGCGAGGCGCTCGCGCTCGATGACGACGACGTCGACGCCGGGGAAGGCATGCTGATCGTCTGCCAGGACAAGGCGCAGAGCTTCCGCCTGGTCCCGCTCCACCCCACGGCCCTCGCCGCGCTCGCCGGCTACCGGCACCGCCGCGACCAGGTGCTCCCCGGACGGCCCGTGCCCGCGGTCCTGGTCTCCCGCACTGGGGACCGCCTCACCTACAACGCCGTCCACAAGGCCTTCACCGGCCTGGTCGCCGCGGCCGGGCTCGGGCCCAGGACCGGGCGCTGCCGCCCGACCGTCCACGGCCTGAGGCACACCTTCGCGGTGAACATGCTGGCAGGCTGGTATCGCGACGGCGCCGACGTGCCCGCCCGCCTGCCGTGGCTGTCCACCGTCATGGGGCATTCCGGGCCGGCCTCGACCTACTGGTATGTGTCCGCGTCCCCGGAACTGATGGCGCTGGCAGCGCAGCGGCTGCAGGCCCACGTCGACCAGGGCGGTGGCGCTTCCCGGGCGGGGCAGTCATGACGCTGCTCGCGCCCTCCCTGCAGGCGTTCTTCACCGACCGGCTGATGCGGCAACTCCAGGCCAGCGGCCACACCATCCGCTCCTACCGCGTCACCTGGCGGCTCCTGCTGCTGTTCGCCGCCGCCCAGACGGGCAAGGCGCCCTCGGAACTGGACTTCGCCGATCTCAGCGCCCCGCTGGTCACCGGTTTCCTCGACCACCTTGAGCACCAGCGGGGCAACACCGTCCGGACCCGGAACCTGCGGCTCGCCGCGATCCACTCGATGTTCGCCTGCGCCGCGCCGCAGCATCCCGAGCACGCCGACGACATCGCCCGCGTCCTGGCCGTCCCCGGCAAGCGATTCCGGACCACCGTCGTCACCCACCTGAGCGAGGAGGAAATCACCGCTCTCCTGCAGGCGCCCGATCCCGGCACCTGGACAGGCCGCCGCGACCACGCCCTGATGCTGGCCGCCGTCACCACCGGCCTGCGCGCCGGCGAACTGGCCGGCCTCACCCGCGCCGACACCCACCTGGGCGACGGCCCCCACCTGGAATGCCACGGCAAGGGCAGGAAAGACCGGGTGACACCGCTGCTCCGCGACACCGTCGCCGTCCTGGCCGCATGGCTCGGGGAAAACCCCGGCGGACCGGGCAGCCCCGTGTTCCCGACCCGGCGCGGCACCCCGATGAGCCAGGACGCCATCGAGGACTGCGTCAAACGCCACGCCGCGACCGCCGCGATCACCTGCCCCTCCCTGACCAGCAAGAACGTCACTCCCCATGTCCTGAGGCATTCTTGCGCGGTGAGGATGCTCCGCTCCGGCATCGACATCGCCGTCATCGCCTTGTGGATGGGCCACGAATCGACCCGGACCACGATGATTTACCTCAAAGCCGACCTCGAACTCAAGCAGCGCGCCCTCGACCGCACCGTCCCTGTCGACGGCCAGCCAGGCCGCTACCGACCGCCCGACGACATCATCGACTTCCTCGACCGCCTCTGATTATCCCGGCCCGGACCATGAAACCCGCCCTGCACCGGCCCGGACTCAAGCACCTCGGGATAACCGCGGCACCGGAATAAGATCTGCTATCCCGACGTCGGGATAGCAGATCCAGGCGGCGCCGTCGCCCAGGACGACGAGCTGGCGGATGCAGTCGGCGCCGCGGCGGCGGGCCTCGGCGGCCATGAGGGTGCCGAACGCGGCCGCCGGGGCGAAGGTGGCCACATACGAGGAGGACGCGGGGTCGCGGACCGGGCGGCCGTCCTCGTCGAGGCTGGTCTGGGTGAACACGACGGCCATCTTCACCTCGCGGGTGCGGGCGGTGCCGTCCTCGCCCTTGCCGGGCCGGCCCTCGGCTTCAGCCGGCGGTCACCGGCACGCCGGTCCCGTCGATGGCGACATACACGATGTCAGGCAGCGGCGGGGCGGGCGGCAGCGGCACCAGCGCGCGTGCCTGCACGGCGGCGGCCTGCGCCTCGATGACGGCGGCCGCGGCCTGCCCGTCGGCTTCGGCGCGCCGCCCGGCGCGCTTGCCGGTCACGGTGATCCCGGCCAGCTCGCTGATCAGCCGCGCGGCGGCGGCGAACGGCACCGCCGCGGCGGCCCGCGCGCACATCTTCCGCAGCCCCGGCGACATGGCAGACCCGGCCACCCCCAGCTGGGCGTCGCGGGGCGCGAGCCCGTGATGGCACTGACCGCAGTGATACCAGGCCCGCCGGATGGCGACCCGGCCGAGCACCGTGCCCGCCGTCTTGTCCCGGTAGCCGGCGATCTCCGCCCGGTGGCCGCAGCCGCAGTCAGCGCGCGGGCCGCGCGTAGCCGGGATCGGCGGCCAGCAGGTCCTCCAGCACGCCCGCGCCGAGCCGCAGCAGCCCGGCGCGGATCACCTTCTCCGCGGCCTCCAGCCCCGCGCCGCCTGCCAGCGCCGCAGCCGCCGCAGCGGCCAGGCTGGTTACCTCGGCGGCAGCCTCCGCCGCGAGCGCCGCGGCGAGCTCCCGGCTGAGCCGCCCCTTTTTGCCCCTCGCCGTCAGGGGCCGCCTCGCCAGGCAAGGGCAACGGCGGGCGGGCGTCACAGATCGCCTCGTTCACCGCCTCGATCTGCCCGGTCAGCGCCCGGAACCGCTCCCACTCCGCCGCCTCACGCTCCGCTTTCTCCAGCTCCGGACCGGGCCGCGGGTGCGTGGTCACCGTCTTGCCGCCCGCCCACCGGGCCCAGTTCCACTGCGGGCCGTGCCCCCGCTGCGCCCGGCTGCGCGCACCGGCAGTTCGGCTTGCCGCACTTGCGGAACACCGCGCTGAGCGTGCCCCGCCGGAAGTCACCAACCCCGCTCAGCTCGGCATACAGCCGCGCCCGCTCCGCCTCCAGCCCCGCCAGGCCCGCCTCGCCAGCCACCGCGCCTCCTCTGAGAAATAAACCATCTCAGAGTGGCCGCGCGAACAGCGACGATCAACGACCCCTACATTCGTGTCCCACACCCGCCCGGGACAGGCACGTGGTTTCGGCTCTCCGGATGCTCTGCAGCCAGTTGACTGGCCGGGTAAACCGGCACAGCACGCACAGGCACTCCTAGCCGCCGTCCTACCTCGCAGCACCCTGCGGCGACGCACTGCTCTCGACCATCCGGCAGGACGTCGATCAGCAGCAACGCAGGACTTACCCCGCCCCGAAAGACGAGCCTCGCCCTGCTTCTCGGTCAAGAGGGATAATCCTGAGCGTACTCGGCGGCGAGCGCGAGTACCTCGTTCACGTACCAGGTGGCGTGGTTGTAGTCGAAGATCGCGGCCGCCAGGCCGCTGCCGCCCGACGCGGCTCCGTCGGCGCACAGCATCCTGGCCGCCGACGGCACCGCGTCGTAGGGGTTCATGATGTCCGGCGGGCCGGTCTGGCCGAAGGCGTCGATCCCCCAGACCGCCCAGGTGGACGGCAGGAACTGCATCGGCCCCAGCGCGCCGGCGCTGGACGGGCCCATGTTCGTGCCGTCCGCGCTCTCGATCTGGCCGATCGCGGCGAGCACCGTCCAGGACAGCCCCGGGCAGTACCGGGCGGCGGACTCCTGGAACAGCTGCAGGTAGGTGCTGGGCGGCTGGCCGGGCGTAGCCGCCGGGGCGGCGGGCGTGGCCGGCGCGGTGGGCAGCTGCTGCTGGCGCAGGCTGACGATCTTGGCCGAGGGCCCGAGCACCGCCCTGACCTTCGTGGTCAGCGTGGCCAGGCTGGCGCCGGGCGCGCTGATCAGGGCCGCGACCCGGTGCACCAGGCCGAGCTTGCGGGAGAGCTGGGTGTCCACGAGCAGGTCGACTCCCCCGATGCCGAGCGAGGCGGCGGCGCCGAACGTCACCGCCTGGCTGGTGCTGCCGGTTAGCTGATAGCTGGCCCCGCGGTGCAGGCCCAGCGAGGCGCGCGCGGACTGGGAGGCGACGAACTGCCCGCTGGCCAGGGCGGTCCAGAAGCGCTGGTCCGAGGCGGTCTGCAGCGGCACCCAGGACCGGAACTGGGACGGGTTGACGCCGATGACGCTGACCGGCCGGTTGCCGGCCTTGATCTCCGCGCCGTCGAAGGCGATCATGTTCCGGACTCCGGTGATCTTGTCTAGCGCGGTCAGCTGCTGGCTGGTCAGCCCGGTGGGCGCTACGACCAGCAGATCAGGGAGGATGATCTGCCGGAACGAGGCGGCGTTCGCCAGGGCGGCCGCGGCCGGCGGGACGCTGCCCGAGCCGGGCGGGCCGGGCTGCTGCAGCCCGGTATAGGCCCCGACGCCGAGCAGCACGAGCGCGCTGCAGCCCGCGACGCCCCGGAACGCGAGCGCGCGCGAGCGGGAGGCGGCGGTAAGTGATCCGGGGTCGCGGATCAGCAGCCGTCCGATCAACCGTCCCATCATCGCGATCCACCCTAACCCGGTCTCTGGCTGGTTTGTAGGGCGCCGGGCCCGACTCCGGCGGCACAGCCCCGCTACAGACAGGACGCGCAGACGGCTGAGATAGGTTCACAAGCGGAGGTTGCCGGAGTCGTGACGCAGGTCAGGGAGCAGGGCCAGCGGCGCGGCAACCCGTTCCTCGACGTGCTCGCCCGGCCGGGCGCGCTGCGGTTCTCCGCCGCGGCCCTGGTCGGCCGGATGCCGATGTCGATGTTCGGCCTGGGCACGATCCTGCTGATCGCGTCGGTCACCGGCCGGTACGGGCTGGCCGGGATCGTCGCCGCGGCGGGCTCGGTCGGCTACGCGGCCTGCGCGCCGCTGGCGGCCCGGCTCGCCGACCGGTACGGGCAGCGCCGGGTGCTGCGCCCGCTGGCCGTGTTCTTCGCCGTCAGCACCGCGGCGCTGATCGGCTGCGCCCAGTGGCGTGCTCCGCTGTGGGCCCTGGTCATCACGGGCGGGCTGGCCGGCGCGTCCATGCCCTCGCTCGGCTCCATGGTCCGGGCCCGCTGGAGCGCGCTGCTGGGCGACTCACCGCTGCTGCATACCGCGTTCTCGCTGGAGTCGGTCGCCGACGAGGCGATCTTCGTCATCGGCCCGGCGGTGGTCACCCTGCTCGCCACCGAGGTCTATCCCGCCGCCGGGGTCGCGGTGGCCGCGGTGGCCTGCGTGACCGGGACCCTGCTGCTCGCCGCGCAGCGCCGCACCGAGCCGCCTGCCAGGAACGCGCCGCCCCGCCGCGCGGCCGGGGCCGGCCCGGCAGGGGCTAGCACTGTGCGGGAGCCCGCCGTTCCGGCGCCCGGCCTGATCGCGATGGCGCCCGTCTATCTCTGCCTGGGCGCGATGTTCGCCTCGATCGACCTGTCCACCGTGGCCTTCGCGCAGTCCCGCGGGCACAAGCCGCTGGCCGGGTTCATCCTGGGCGCCTACGCGCTGGGCAGCGCCGTCGGCGGCCTCTGCTACGGGTCCCGGACCTGGCCTGGCCCGGTCTACCGCAGGTTCGCGGTCACGCTGTGCGCCGTGGCCGCCGGGACCGCGACGTTCTGGGCCCTGCCGGGGCTGACCGTGCTGGCCCTGGTCATCTTCTGCTCCGGCCTGGGCATCTCGCCGACCTTCATCGCCGGCTTCAGCCTGATCGAGCAGCAAGCGCAGGCCGGCGCGCACCGAGGCGCTGGCCTGGCTCAGCTCCGCGATCTCGGTCGGCGTGGCGGGCGGGTCGGCCGTCGCCGGGCAGGTCATCGACGCGGTCGGGGCCCGCTGGGGCTACGCGTTCGCCGCCGGCTGCGGCGCGGCAGCCGTGGCCGCGTGCCTCCTGGGCCTGCGCCGGCTACGCCTGCCGCGCCCGGCAGAGTGAACCCCTTTCGCCTTCCCCACGACCGCCCACGCGCCCCTTTTCACCTTCCCCCCGACCGCCCACGCGCCCCTTTTCACCTTCCCCACGACCGCCCACGCGCCCCTTTTCACCTTCCCCACGACCGCCCACCTGCGCTGAGCATGAAATCGATGGATGAAAAGGGTTCAATAGGTCGATGCAGCGTAGTGACCGGCGGGCCGGGCCCGGCCGCCGCGGCGGCGAGACCTGGCGGAACTGGGCGGGCAACGAGTCGGCGCGGCCACTTCGGATGGCCAGGCCGCGCTCGGCGGAGGAAGTGGCCAGTGAGGTTCGCAAGGCGGCCGCAGACGGGCTGACCGTGCGGATGGCCGGCACGGGGCATTCGTTCACCCCGGCCGCGGTCACCGACGGGGTATTGCTTCATCCCGGCGGCCTGGCTGGCATCAGGTCGGTGGACGCGGCGGCGGGGCTGGTCACCGCCGGGGCCGGCTGCCCGCTGCGGGTGCTCAACGCCGAACTGCTGGCCCGCGGGCTCTCCCTGGCCAACATGGGCGACATCCAGGTTCAGACGGTGGCCGGGGCGATCCAGACCGGCACCCACGGCACCGGCCGCGACGTCGGCGGCATGGCGGCCCAGGTGGCCGGCCTGGAACTGATCCTGGCCGACGGGACGATCGTGACCTGCGGTGTCAGCCCAGGGGGGACGACCCCCCCGGCCTCCCCCGGCTCCGCCAGCCCCCCGCCTGGCCTGTTCGACGCCGCCCGGGTCGGCCTGGGTGCGCTCGGGATCCTGACGGCCGTGACGTTCCGGGTGGTTCCGGCGTTCTTGCTGGAGGCGCGCGAGGAGCCGATGCGATGGTCCGAGGTGACCGCCCGGCTGGACGAGCTGACCTCGGAGAACGAGCACTTCGAGTTCTACTGGTTCCCGCACACGGAGGGCTGCCTGACCAAGCGGAACAACCGGTCGGCGGGACCGCCGCGGCCGCTGTCCCGGATGCGGTACCTGCTCGACGACGAGTTCCTGTCCAACACGGTGTTCGGGGTCACCTGCCGGCTCGGCCACATGGTCCCCGGCATGATCAAGCCGGTCAATGCCGCGGCCGGCCGGGCTCTGGGCTCGCGGACCTACGTCGACGCCGCCTACCGGGTCTTCACCAGCCCGCGGCGGGTCCGGTTCAAGGAGCAGGAGTACGCCATCCCGCGCGAGTCACTGGGCGACGTGCTCGCCGAGGTCCGGGCGCTGTTCGCGCGGCGGGACTGGCGGATCAGCTTCCCGATCGAGGTCCGGGTCACCCCCGGCGATGACCCCTGGCTGTCCACCGCTTACCGCAGGGACAGCGCCTACATCGCGATCCACGTCTTCCACGCCTCGCCGCACCGGGAGTACTTCCGCGACATGGAAGCCGTGGTTACCGCGGCAGGCGGGCGGCCGCACTGGGGCAAGATGCACACCAGGAACGCGGAGTACCTGCGCCAGGCGTACCCTAAGCACCAAGACTTCGTCGCGTTGCGCGATGAACTCGACCCCGAGCGCCGGTTCGGTAACGCTTACCTGGCTCAGGTACTCGGCCCGTGATGGCCGCGGGAATCGACATAGCCTGTCGCATGTCGGGACTAGCCTCGCGACGTGGCCCGGAAGCTGACCGCGGTCTGCCACCGGGACCGCGCGCAAAGGTGCCGCGGATGACGGGACTGCACGGAAGGGGACCGGGCTTGAGAGAGCCGTGCAGGAAGGGACCGCACCCGATGGCGCCCCGGGGCAGGATGTGAGCGTGGACGGAAAGGCAGCGCCGCCTCTGGGCCGCCCAGACAGCGGAGCGCCCGGCGTACGGCCGTCGCTCGGCGGCGGCGTCCCGGCCCGGGAACGCGAGCTCGGCCGCCAGGGCCGCCAGACCGTGCGCAAGCTGCTGGAGGCCGGCCTGGCCGAGTTCGACGAGCGCGGCTTCCAGGCGGTGCGGGTCGACGATGTGGTCCGCCGGGCGAAGACCTCGCACGGCACGTTCTACCTCTACTTCTCGAGCAAGGACGACCTGTTCAAGACGCTGCTGCGGGACGCGCTGCACGACATGGAGATCATCACCGGGGACTTCCCCGTGGTGACCCGCAACGACGCCGGCCGGGAGGCGCTGCGCGCCTGGGTCAGCAAGTTCTGCGACACCTACGCGGCGCACGCCAGCGTGATCCGGATCCTGAGCACGGCGGACGTGGTCAGCGAGGAGGTCTACGGTGAGGGGCTGCAGCTGTTCTTCCGCATCGCCGAGGCGATCACGCAGGGCATGACCGCAGCCTGGGCGGCCCGGCGCGCGCCCGGTGAGGAAAGCGGCGTCCCCGAGCACGCGGAACTGACCGCCGTGGCCTGCCTGATGATGCTGGAGCGGGTCAACTACCTGTTCAGCGTCGAGGTCGGGCTGCCGAGGGAAGAGATGGTGGACCGGATCAGCGCCATCATCTACGCGGCGTTCCACTCCGCGTAGCCCGGGGTCAGGCGGCGTCCGCGATATCCCGCGGGATCCGGCACTCGCCGACCGGGGGCAGAATCGGTGACGTGCGATTCCTCACCGAACAGCTCCCGCCCCACGACCTCGCCTACAGCGACGTGTTCCTGGTGCCGAGCCGGTCCGCCGTGAGCTCCCGGCTCGACGTGAGCCTGGCCACCGGCGACGGCAGCGGCACCACGATCCCGGTGATCGTGGCCAACATGACCGCGGTCGCCGGGCGCCGGATGGCCGAGACCGTGGCCCGCCGCGGCGGCCTGGCCGTGCTCCCGCAGGACATCCCGGTGGACGTGGTGTCCGAGGTGGTGTCCTGGGTGAAGAGCCGCGACCTGGTCCATGACACGCCGCTGACGCTGGGCCCGGAGGCCACCACCGGGCACGCGCTCAGCCTGCTGCCCAAGCGGGCGCACGGCGCGGTGATCGTGGTCGAGGACGGGTACCCGGTCGGGGTGGTCACCGAGTCCGACTGCCACGGCGTGGACCGGTTCACCCAGCTCCGCCAGGTCATGTCCACCGAGGTGCTCACCCTGCCCGCGGGGACCGACCCGGAGCACGCGTTCGAGCTGCTGCACGGCGGCAGGCACCGGCTCGCTCCCGTGGTGGACGCCGCCGGGCGCTGCGTGGGGATCATGACCCGTACCGGCGCGCTGCGCGCGACCCTGTACCAGCCGGCCACCGACCGCCGCGGGCGGCTGCGGATCGGGGCCGCCCTCGGCATCAACGGCGACGTCGCGGGCAAGGCCAAGCTGCTGCTGGACGCGGGCGCGGACCTGCTGGTGGTCGACACCGCCCACGGCCACCAGGACAAGATGGTCCACGCGCTGCGCGCGGTCCGGGACGCCTCGCCGTCGGTGCCGGTGGCCGCGGGCAACGTCGTGACCGCGGCGGGCGTCGCCGACCTGGTCGAGGCCGGCGCCGACATCGTCAAGGTCGGCGTCGGCCCGGGCGCCATGTGCACCACCCGGATGATGACCGGAGTCGGCCGGCCGCAGTTCAGCGCGGTCCTGGAGTGCTCCGCCGAGGCCCGGCGGCTCGGTGCCCACGTGTGGGCCGACGGCGGCGTGCGTTACCCGAGGGACGTCGCCCTCGCGCTCGCGGCCGGCGCCTCCAACGTCATGATCGGGTCCTGGTTCGCCGGCACCTGCGAGTCGCCGGGTGACGTGTTCCGCGACGCCGACGGCCGGCTGTACAAGGAGAGCTTCGGCATGGCCTCGGCCCGGGCGGTGCGGCTGCGCGCGGCCGCCGACTCGCCGTTCGACCGGGCGCGCAAGGAACTGTTCGAGGAGGGCATCTCCAGCTCGCGGATGTACCTGGACCCGCAGCGCCCCGGCGTCGAGGACCTGATCGACTCGATCACGGCCGGGCTGCGCAGCGCCTGCACCTACGCAGGGGCCGGCGACTTGGATGAGCTGCACGCACGGGCGATCGTCGGGGTGCAGGGCGCGGCCGGCTACACCGAGGGCATGCCCCTGCCGTCAGGCTGGTAAGCACCGACGTCCAGCTGGTAAGCACCGACGTCCAGCTGGTAAATACCACCGTCCGGCTGGTGAGTCCCGGCCCGCGGGCTGGCCTCGGGTGAATCCGCGTCACCTGCCGGTCCCAGCCCATCTCCTGAATACGCTGGCGCCACATAGTTACTCTGGTAACTACCGTGCACTTGCCGACGTAGATGTTACCCTGACTTCTCAGGTAAGCCAGGAGCGGAGGCGGGCATGGATCAGGCGGCCCGGGAGCGCGTCCAGCGTGAGCTGGAAGACGAGGCGAACCAGCGCTTCCCCGGCGCGGCAGCGCAGATCAGCCTGCTGGAGCACGGCGACGATCCGGTCGTCGAGCCCGGCGAGGTCCTGATCCGGATAACCCTGGCCCCTCAGGACGGCCCGGACGGGCCCGAGCAGGCCCCGCATGCGTTCGAGCAGGCCCAAGGCCCGGAGCTGAGCCAGTTCCGGCGCGAACTGCTGAAGCGGGTGCCCGAGGCCCGGCGGATCCTGGTCATCCGCGAAGACCCCGGCGGCCCGGACCACCGCCGGTTCATCATGCGGCTGAACCCGGACGATCCCGGGGCCGCGGGCGAGCGCCGGGCTGGCCGGGACGAGCTCACCCCGGTGATGGCCCGGCTCGGGCCGGCGGACCTGGAAACGGTCGACACGCTGATCACCGCGGGTATCGCGGCTAACCGGGCCGACGCCGTCCGCTGGGCCCTGGCCCGCATTCGCGAGCGGCCCGCCTACGCGCAGCTGCGCGAGCGGACCCGCGAGATCGAACGGCTCAAGACCGAGTTCTGAGGCCCCGCAGGCCGACCGCCGCCCGGAACAAGCTGGCCACCGGCCGGGACGTTCTGGCCTGCCTCCCCCCGGACCGGCCCCCGCCGTATTAAGATCACCCAGACGCGGTCCGCCTCCCCCCGTGCTGGAGTGTCCCGTGCGCCCGCAACGTCCGCTGATCGCCAGAGCCCTGCCGACGGCCGTCGCCGGTGGCATCGTGGCCGCGGCCCTGGCCTGGTCGGCCCTGCTCGCACCGGCGCCAGCCGCCACCGCGGGGACCGCCGCGGCGGTCCGCCCGGTCGCGGTATCGCGGCCGCTGACGGCCGCGGCCGGAGCCCCGGCCGGGGTGAGCGCCGCAGGCGCCGACCTGGTGAACGCGGCGACGGGACGCCGGCTGTGGAGCCGCGGCCTGAACACCGAGCGGCCGATCGCCAGCATCACCAAGGTCATGACCGCGCTCGTGGTCATCCGGGCCGGCGACCTGAGCCGGAAGATCAGGATCTCGCAGGCCGTGGTCAACTACGTGCGCGAGCACGACGGAAGCAGCGCGGGCCTGCTCGCCGGGGACATCCTCACCGCGCATCAGCTGCTGGAGGGCATGCTGCTGCCCTCCGGCAACGACGCCGCCTTCGCCCTGGCCGGCGCTTACGGGCCCGGCTGGCGCGCCTTCGTCAGGAAGATGAACGCCACCGCCCAGGCGCTGGGCATGCGGCACACCCACTTCGCCAACTTCGACGGGCTGCCGTGGCCGACCGAGTACACCACCTATTCCACGCCCAGGGACCTGATCATCCTGGGCCGGGCGGCCATGCGGCTGGCCACCTTCCGGGACATCGTGCGCCAGCGCACGCACTTCCTGGCCGCCACGCCGCAGCACCACGCCTATTTCTGGCAGAACACGAACCAGCTACTCGGCTCGTACGCCGGCGCCTTCGGCATCAAGACCGGGTTCACCCACGGCGCCGGGTACAGCCTGCTGTTCGAGGCGCAAAGGCACGGCCGGACCCTGGTCGGCGTCGTGCTCGACAGCTCCGGCACCGATCCCACGGCCAGCTTCACCGCGGCCAGGCGCCTGCTGAACTGGGGCTTTGCCGTGCTGGCGGCGGGCCGGGGCTGACCAGCCCGCACGCGGCCGGCGCCTGCGTCAGGGCATGATCAGCACGGTCTGCGACTCGGTGTAGAAGTCGCGCGCGGCCAGGCCCTGCTCTCGCGGGCCGTAGCTGGACTCCTTAGACCCGCCGAACGGCGCATGGAAGTCCACCCCGGAGGTCGGGGCGTTGACCCTGATCATCCCGGCCTCGAGCTGGCCGGTCAGCCGGAGCGCCTGGCCGAGATCGCTGGTGAAGACCGCGGCGACCAGCCCGAACCGCACCGCGTTGGCGATCGCGACCGCCTGCTCCGCCGAACCGGCGCTGAGCACCGCGGCGACCGGCGCGAAGACCTCCTCGCTGGCCAGCGGGCCCGCGGGGCGGTCCAGCTCGACCAGCGTGGGCGCCAGGTAGTACCCGGGGGCATCCAGCGGCCCGCCGCCCGTGATCACCCGGCCGCCGGACGCGGCCACCGCGGCCAGGGCGGCCGACCGCGACCCCTCGTCGATCACCGGGCCGACCAGGGTGGCCTCGGCCGCGGGATCGATGACCTGCAGGTGCGTAACGGCTCCGGCCAGGCGGTCCCGGAAGTCGGCGTACACCGCCTCCTCGACGATCACGCGGCTGGTGGCCGTGCATTTCTGCCCCGCGTAACCCATCGCCGCGTAGGCGATGGCCGCCGCCGCCTGGTCCAGGTCGGCGTCGGCCAGCACGATCGAGGGGTTCTGGCCGCCCATCTCCGCCTGCATCCGGCCGCCCCGGGCGGCGACGCGGCGGGCGATGTCCTGGCCCACGGGCACCGAGCCGGTGAAGGACACCGCGGCGACGTCCGGGTGCCCGACCAGCAGGCGTACGGCCTCGGCCCCGCCGAGCAGCACCTGGAAGACACCCTCGGGCAGAGCCGGGGCGATGATCTCGTGCAGCAGCAGCGCGGTGGCCGCCGCGGCACTCGACGGCTTGAGCACGGTCGCGTTGCCGCAGGCCAGGCTGGGGGCGGCCTTCCAGAGCGGGATCGCCACCGGGAAGTTCCACGGCGTGACCAGCGCGGCGATCCCGACCGGCCGGCGGCGGGCCATCAGCAGCGCGTCCGGGTCGGCGGCCGGCAAAGTCTCGCCGTCGGGAAGCAGCGCGAGCTGCGCGTTGTAGCGCAGGATCGACACCGCCCTGGCCACCTCGGCGCGCGCCTCGGTGACCGGCTTGCCCACCTCGCGGACGGTGAGCGCGGTGACTTCGGCGGCCCGCTGCTCCACGGCGGCCGCCGCGGCGGTCAGCGCGGCCGCCCTTGCTGCCGCCGGGGTCCGGCGCCAGGTGCCCGCGCCCTGGCGGGCCCGCTCGACCACGGCCGCGACCTCGCCCTCGCCGGCGGTGTCCCACTCGCCGATCACGTCGGCCGGGTCGTGCGGATTCACGCTGATGAACGTCATCGTGCCTTCCTTGTCTGCCAGGGACCGGTGCGTCGCACAATGGTAAAAACGCGGGCCGGAACTCCAGAAGGGCGGCCGGGCATGACCGGAGCCGAGCTCCTCGCGGGACACGGGATCACGCCCGAGTCGGCGCCGACCGCGAGCCCGGGCCGGTTTCCGGACGGCGCCCACTTCAGGATCGAGATTCCCAGCGTCGAGGGCCTGGGCGTCCCCGACCCCTAGCCCGTCCCCGATCCCCAGGCCGTCCCCATCACCCCGGGTGGTCTCCGACCCCAGGCCTGTCCCCAACCTCCATGGCGCCCCACCCCTAGAGCCCTCATTTCATGATCATTAGATGACATGCATCGGGCCGGGCTGAGGTCGCTGGCCGGGTGCTGGAGACCTCCCCAGCTCAGACGCGGGTCACGCTTGACCGCGTAGGCATTTCGCATGGGGGCGTGCGCCCCTTCGGAGCTTGAGGAGGTCCCGATGCCCATCGTAGGCGGGCTGGATATCCACCGGAAGCAGCTGACCTTCGACTATCTCGACACCGTGACCGGGGAGGTAAAGCGTGGCCAGATCGCCCCGGCTGACCGGGTGCACCTGCGGGCCTGGCTGGCCCGGTTCGCCGGCCGCGACGACGTCGCGTTCGCCATGGAGGGGTGCACCGGGTGGCGGTATGTCGCCGAGGAGCTGGCCGCGGCCGGGATTGCCGCGCATGTGGGCGAGCCGGCCGACACCGCTGCGGCTCGCGGCCGCAAGCGGCATGCCAAGACCGACAAGACCGACTCCCGGCACTTGAGGGTCTTGCTGGCCGAGGGCCCGCTGCCGGGGTGCTGGGTCCCGCCGGCGCAGATCCTGGAGTACCGGGCGCTGCTGGAGACCTACCACGACCTGCGCCGTGAGCACACCGCCTGGGTGCAGCGCATTCACGCGGTGTTCTTCCACCAGGGCGCCCCGGCGCTGGGCGAGGGCGCGCTGCGCACCGAGCAGGGCCTGGCCGCGCTGCGAGCCGCCGCCGCCGCGCACCTGTCGCCGGGCGGGCAGCTGCAGGTCGCCACCGCCCTGGACATGCTCGCCGCCACCGAGGCCCGCATGGAGGTGCTGCGCACCCAGCTGCGCGGTGCCGCCCGGCATCTGACCGGGGCGAAGGTGCTGGCCGCGCGGCTGTATGGGGTCGGCCCGGTCACCGCGCTGGCGCTGACCTGCTGGCTGGCCGGGGCGGGCCGGTTCTCCTCCTCCCGCAAGGCGGTCCGGTTCACCGGGCTGGACATCACCGTCTGGTCCTCCGATGGCAAAGGCCCGCCCGGGCGGCTGTCCCGGCAGGGCCCGCCGGTGCTGCGCTGGGCGGTCTATGAGGCCGGCAAGACCCACGCCCGCGCCTCGGCCCCCGACCACGCCTACTACGCGGCGGTCAAGGACCGCAAGAACAGTAAGCGCGCCGCCTTGTCCGAGGCTCGCAAGATCGTCCGGCAGGCCTGCCACATCCTGACCGAGCTCGGCGACGACGCGCTCACCGCCGCCTGAACACCCCTCACCCGTTGCCCATGGTCACCAGCCCCCCTGGCGCGCCGGCCCCCGGGCGGCACGCCGCAGCCACACTTCACCGATGGGGAACTACCGCGGCCGGCTCCCGCGAGCCGCTGTCAGCCGCTGCCGGCCCGGCCACCAAGGGCCAGGCGGGCGGCCTGATTAGACTGAGCGGCCGCATCCCCGCAAGCCGGGGACACCCAATCAATCATCATGTCGCCGGGGCAGCGCCCAAGCCCCGCGCACCTAGGTAAGGCTGGCTGCTCCTGCCCCGCCCCCCGGCCGCCACGGCTGGTCACCCGCACAGAAAGGCCCCAACCTGAACCGCTGACCACACCCGCGCACCACTCTCCCTGCCCTGCCGCCTGGCAATGATCCACTCCCGGGCGACCGCGTCAAGGACGCCTAACGGCGCCGGCTACGCCGGCCGGGCTCCCGCCCGGTCCTTGACCCGCCCGCCCGGTCGCAGGCCCGGCAGCTATCAGGGACAGGGAGCCGACTCAGCTACGCCCGAACAGAACACCTCACGGGCCCGCAATGCCCAGGCCGAACCACCTTGCTTCATCACCCGATACGCGACTTTTCATTGGATCCAGTCAGCTGATCACCCAATTTCGACCGCTTTGTGACCACCGATCCAATGAAAAGTTGCGATGATCATGGTTATTCGGGGCGGGCCGGGGTGAGCGGGTGCTGGGCGGTGGCGGGCGGGGTGGTGGCGGCGGCCGGGGGCGCGAAGTCCTGGGTGCGGATCAGGGCCAGCGCCGCGACCGCCGCGACCAGGGCGCCGACGCCGCTCACCACGAGGATCTCGTTCAGCCCGCTGACGAACGCGGCCCGGGAAACCTGCGCGAGGGGGCGGTGCCCCACCCGGGCAGCGAGTAGGGTGCCGAACACGGCGATCCCGGTGGCCACCCCGACCTGGCGGAACGTGCTGTTGATGCCCGACGCCATCCCGGCTGCCCGGTGCGGGACCACGCCCACCGCGGTGGCGGCCAGCGCCGGGTTGACCAGGCCGGAGCCCACTCCGGCCGCGACCAGCCCGGGAATCAGATGGGTCCAGCCGGAGCGGGCCGCCAGGCCGGCCATGAGCAGCAACCCGGCGCCGGACAGGGCCAGGCCCACGCCGATCAGCAGCCGCAGCGGAACCCGGCTGCTCAGCCGGCCTGAGACGACCGCAGCGGGCAGGGTGACCGCCGACATGATCAGCAGGCGGAGCCCGGTCTGCAGGGCGTTGTAGCCGAGCACGTCCTGCAGGTACAGCACGATGTACAGCAGCATGGCGTACACGCACCCGTTGACCGCGAACGCGGCCACCGAGCCGCCGCAGAACGTGGGCACGCGGAACAGCGACAGGTCGAACATCGGCTCGCGGCGCCACCGCTCCGCGGCCACGAACGCGGCGAGCAGCACCGCCGCACCGCCCAGGCAGATCGCTACCCCGGCGTCGCCCCAGCCCTGCTCGCCGGCCCGGATCAGGCCGTAGACGAGCGCGACGAGCGCGCCGGTGAACAGGGCGAACCCGGGCAGGTCCACGCCGCCGCGGCCGGGGTCGCGCGACTCGGCGACCCGCCAGACGGTCACGGCTATCGCGGCCACGCCGACGGGGATGTTCACGAAGAAGATCCCCCGCCAGCTCCATCCGGTGGTGATGATCCCGCCCAGCACCGGCCCGATGGCCACCGCGGCCCCGGTCACCGCGCCCCAGACGGCGAACGCGGTGCCCCGTTCCCGGCCGTGGAAGGCCTGCGCGAGCAGCGCGAGCGAGGTGGCGAACATGATCGCGCCGCCGATCCCCTGCCCGGCCCGGGCCAGCACCAGGAAGACCGGGCCGGTCGCGAGCGCGCAGAGCAGCGACCCCACGGTGAAGAGGGCCAGGCCGATCGCGAACAGCAGCCGGCGGCCGAAGATGTCGGCCAGCGAGCCCGCCGTGAGCAGCAGCGCGGCCAGCGACAGCGCGTACGCGTCCACGACCCACTGCAGTTGCGCGAAGCTGGCGTGCAGGTCGTCCTGGATGCTGGGCAGCGCGACGTTTACGATCGTCACGTCCACGAGCAGCATGAACGTGCCCAGGCAGACCGCCAGCAGGGTCCACCACTTCCGTTCCATGACCATCTCCTCGGCTGCGGGCCGCCCGTCCGGCGATCCCCATGTCCAGGGTCGGCGATGCCCGGACCCCGCTTCCACTTCAGCCGCGCTTGTGCCTGATTCCTCCGCGGCATACCGTTATGGATGATGGAAGCATTTAACATTGACCACCTAGACCGGCAGATCATCCATGCCTTGATCATCGACGGCCGGGTCCCTTTCCGCCGCGTCGCCGCGGTGACCGGCGCATCCGAGCAGACCGTGGCCCGGCGCTACCGGAGGATGCACGCCGCGGCCGTGGTCCGCGTGGTCGCCGTGCCCGACACGCACCGGATCGGCGAGTCCAAGTGGGTGGTCAGGCTGCAGTGCGTGCCCGACGCCGCATCGGCCGTGGCCGACGCGCTCGCCCGTCGCCCGGATACCTCCTGGGTCCAGCTCACGTCCGGCGGGACCGAGATCTGCTGCATGGTGCAGCCGCTCGACGGCAGCAGCGGCCACGAACTGCTGCTCCGGCAGCTTCCGGCCAGCCGCCGGATCGTGGCCGTCAGCGCGCACTCGCTGCTGCACATGTTCCGCGGCGGCGCCAGTCACTGGCCGGGCGCCACCGAGGCCCTCACCGAGGAGCAGGCGGCCGCGCTCGCGCCGCCGCCGCCCGGCCACGGCTCCGGTCCGCACGTGCCGGGCCTGGGGCCCGACGACCGGGTGCTCCTCGCCGAACTGGCCGCCGACGGCCGGGCCAGCTACGCCGAGCTGGCGCACGCCACCCACTGGCACGAGTCCACGGTCCGGCGCCGGGTCGCCGAGCTCCGGGCCGCCGACGTGCTGTACCTCGACGTGGATGTCGAGGAGGCGGCGTTCGGCATCGCGACCCGGGCGCACCTGTGGATGTCGGTGGCGCCCGCGCGGCTGGCCGCGGTCGGCGAGGCGCTCGCCGGGCATCCCGAGATCCCGTTCGTCGCCGCGACCACCGGGACCAGCAACCTGATCGCCAGCGTGCTGTGCCGGGACGACGAGGCGCTCTACCGTTACCTGACCGAGCGCATCGCCAGCCTGGACGGCGTGAACGCCGTCGAGGTCGCGCCGATCATCCGCACGGCCAAGCGCGCGGCGACCGTGCTGCCGGCCGCCTGATCAGGCCTGGTCAGGCCACCGCGTTAGGGCTGGCCGCCACCGGTATGGCCGCGCGGATCCAGCCGACGATCCGGTCCAGCAGGGCCGGGTCGTCGACCGCCCCGGACTCGGCGTGGCCGAAGCCGGGCACGATCCACAGCTCCTTGGGATCGTGCGCCGCCGCGTACAGCTGCTTGGCGTGGTCGACGGGGAAGTAGCCGTCCTGGTCGCCGTGCACGATCAGCAGCGGGGTCGGCGCGATCCGCGCCGCGGCGTCTGCGGGCGGCATCGGGACCGGGTCCCACCTCCCCGAGCTGATCCGGGTGTTCAGCACGGTCCGGGTGACCAGCCGGCCGAGCCGGTGCTCCACCGCCCAGTGCACCTTGCGCATCGGCCGGGTGCCCCGGAAGTACCACCACCCGGGGCCGCTGACCGAGACCACCGCGTCCGCCCCGCCGATCAGGCCCGCGTGCCGGAGCACGATCGACGCGCCCATCGAGAACCCCACCGTGGCGATCCGCTGGTAGCCGAGTTCCCGGGCGTAGCGGAGCGCGACATCGACGTCCCGGATCTCCAGGTCGCCGAGCGTGGACACGCCCCCGGAGCGGCCGTGCCCGCGGAAGTCGAACGTGATGACCCCGCAACTCCGGTTCAGCCGGGTGGCCGCCTTCCACACCGCCCCGTGCTGCCAGTGCAGCGTAAAGCCGTGCGCCATTACGACCGCGAGGTCGTCGTCGCCGGTCAGGTGGACGGCATCGATCGCGACGCCGTCCTCGGTCACCAGCGTCCGCGCCTGGGGGATGGGCCTCGTCATACCACCATTTTGCGCGAATGAGATGACAGTCGCGTCCGCTGCGGGCGGCGGGCCCGGCCTTCCCGGCCCGCCCCTGGCGTGCGGCCGGGCCGGTGCGGCAGGCTAGTGCCGTCCCGCGGATTACCCCGCACCCACGCCGACCGGAGGCAGCTCATGCCCGTGCTCGACGCACTCATCTCGGCCATCCGCGCCGCCACGATCGAGGTCATCGACCTCACCTCGCAGCTCAACTCGGAAACCCCGGTGATCAGGCTCCCGGAGCCGTTCGGGAACACCAAGTCCTTCTCGCTGCAGGAGATCAGCCGGTACGACGAGCGCGGGCCCGCGTGGTACTGGAACGACATCAGCACCGGCGAGCACACCGGCACCCATTTCGACGCGCCGGTGCACTGGGCCACCGGCCGCGACGGCGAGGACGTCGCGCAGGTGCCGGTCACCAGGCTGATCGCGCCCGCCGTGGTGCTCGACTTCAGCGCGCAGGCCGCCGCCGACCCGGACTTCCTGCTGGAGATCGACGACGTCAAGAAGTGGGAGGCCGAGCACGGCGCCCTGCCCGACGGCGGCTGGCTGCTTTACCGGACCGGCTGGGACGCCAGGTCGCACAGCCAGCAGGAATTCCTCAACGCCGACGCCACCGGGCCGCACACTCCGGGAATCTCGGTCCGGTGCGCGCAGTGGCTGGCGAGCGACACGCCGCTGCTCGGGCTCGGCGTGGAGACCGTGGGCACGGACGCCGGGACCGCGCACTCGTTCGACCCGCCGTTCCCGTGCCACGCCTCGCTGCTCGGCGCGGGCAAGTACGGCCTCACCCAGCTGCAGAACCTGGCCCGGCTGCCGGCCACCGGCGCGGTGGTCATCGCGGGCCCGCTGCCGATCACCGGCGGGTCCGGCAGCCCGTGCCGGGCGATAGCCCTGGTCGAGCGCTCCTGACGCCGGCGGTCCTGATGCCCGCAAAGGAGGGGCTGCCGGTCACCGAGGCCGTGGCGGCGGTGCTGACCAGCCTGGGCGCGGACACCGTGTTCGGGGTGGTGGGCAGCGGCAACTTCAAGGTGACCAACGCCCTGATCGCCCGCGGCGCGCGGTACCTGGCCGCGCGGCACGAAGGCGGCGCGGCCGTGATGGCCGACGCCTGGGCGCGGATGAGCGGCCGGCCCGGCGTCCTGTCGCTGCACCAGGGTCCCGGGCTGACCAACGCCATGACCGGGATCACCGAGGCGGCCAAGAGCCGCACCCCGCTGGTGGTGCTCGCGGCCGACGTGGCCAGCGCCGCCGTCCGGTCCAACTTCCGCATCGACGTGGCGGCCCTGGCCACCTCGGTCGGCGCCACCGCGTTCCGGCTGCACTCCCCCGGCTTCGCGGTCGACGACACGGTGCGGGCCTACCGCACCGCGGCGCACGAAAGGCGCACGGTGGTGCTGGCCCTCCCGCTCGACGTGCAGGCCGGGCGGTGCGAGCTGCCCGCCATCGAGCCGCTCGGGCCGGCGCTGGCGGTGCAGCCCTCGCCGGCCGCGGTGGCCTCGCTGGCTGAAGCGCTGCGCGGAGCCCGGCAGCCGGTGTTCATCGCCGGGCGGGGAGCGAGGATCGCCGGGGCCGGGCCGGACCTGGAGCGGCTGGCCGACCGGTGCGGCGCCCTGCTGGCCACCTCGGCGGCGGGCAAGGGCCTGTTCCGGGGCAGCCCGTGGGACCTGGACGTCAGCGGCGGGTTCGCCTCGCCGCTGGCCGCCGAGCTGATCTTCAACGCCGACCTGGTCGTCGGCTGGGGCTGCTCGCTGAACATGTGGACGCTGCGGCACGGCAAGCTGATCGGCCCGGGCGCGGACGTGGTCCAGGTGGACCACGAGCCGGATGCGATCGGGGCGCACCGGCCGGTGCAGTTCGGCGTGACCGGCGACGTCGGCGTGACCGCGCGGGCGGTGAGCGACCTTCTGGGCGGCGTCAGCGGCAGCGGACGGGACGGCGGGGCGGCAGGCCGGCTACCGGTCGGCGGCGCTGCGGAACCGGATCGCCGGGGAGGTCCGCTGGCGGGACGTGCCCTACCACGACGAGAGCGACGGCGGCCGGATCGACCCCGTACCCTGACCATCGCCCTGGACGACATGCTCCCGGCCGAGCGGATCGTCGCGGTGGACTCGGGTAACTTCATGGGCTACCCGAGCATGTTCCTGACCGTCCCGGATGCCGACGGGTTCTGCTTCACCCAGGCCTACCAGTCGATCGGCCTCGGGCTGGCGTCGGCGATCGGGTCCGCGATCGCCCGGCCGGACCGGCTGACGGTGGCCGCGCTGGGCGACGGCGGGGCGCTCATGGGGATCAGCGAGCTGGAGACCGTGGTCAGGCTCGGCCTGCCGATGGTCATCGTGGTCTACGACGACGAGGCCTACGGTGCCGAGGTACATCACTTCGGGCCGGACGGGGACCCGCTGGACACGGTCAGGTTCCCGCCGGCCGACATCGCGCAGATCGGGCGCGGGTTCGGCGGCGACGGCGTCACCGTGCGCAGCACCGGGGACCTCGGCCCGGTGCGCAAATGGCTGGACGGCCCGCGCGAGCGGCCCCTGGTGATCGACGCGAAGGTCACCTCGCAGCACGGCTCCTGGTGGCTGGAGGAGGCCTTCCGCGGCCACTGACGGCGGCCCGCCGCCGGACCGGCACCGGCGGGCACCACGCCGGGGCGGCGCCGCCGGATAGCCGCGCCCGACCGGGCACCGCCGGGTACCCCGTCCCGGAGCGGGGTACCCGGCGGTGATGCTTACCCGGCGGGGCTCAGCTCACGGCGAGTGCTCGTCGGTGAGCACCTTCTGATGGTGATGCGGGTCAGGGACGGGCTCGCCCGGGATCTCGCCGAACGGCGCCTCGACGTCCGGCTCCTCCATCGGGTAGGCCACCTCGCCGTGGATGCTGATGTCGCCGGCGGCCAGCACCTCGTCCGGCTCGCGGAGCTTCATGAACAGCCCGATGGCGCGCAGGATCACGAACGTCACCACGCCGTCCCAGACGATCACGGTCAGCGCCGCGCCCGCCTGGACCAGCAGCTGCCTCGGGTGGCCGTAGAACAGTCCGGCGGTGGTGACGTTCGGGCTCTTCCCGATGCCCAGGTAGACGATCATGCCCGGGTCCGCCAGCAGGCCGACCAGCAGGCCGCCGCACAGGCCGGCGAAGCCGTGCGTGTACACCACGCCCAGCGCGTCGTCGACCTTGTTGAACGGCCAGACCTTGCGCGGCAGGTAGCCGAACAGCGCCCACACGATCGCCGAGGTGACCACGCCGATGATGATCGCGCCGACGCCGCTCACGTAGCCGGCCGCCGGGGTGATGCCGACCAGGCCGCAGATCATGCCGTTGACGCCGCCCAGGAAGGTCGGCTTGCGTTCCTTCCCGAACGACATGTCCATGATGATCCAGGTCATCATGGCGCAGGCGGTGGCCAGGTTGGTGTTGACGATGGCCGCGGTGGCGTCGGCCCCGGCGAAGTACGGGTCACCGCCGTTGAAGCCGTTCCAGCCCAGCCACAGGATCCCGGCGCCGACCGCGACGAACAGCAGGTTGTTCGGCACCGCCTTCTCGCGGTCGCGCTGCAGCCGCGGCCCGACCACGGCCGCGGCGACGAAGCCGGACACGCCGGCGGCCAGGTGGATCACGTAGCCGCCGCTGAAGTCCAGCGCGCCCTTCTGGGCCCAGAAGCCGCCGCCCCAGAGCAGGAACGCGTTCACCGCGTAGGCGAACGTGATCCAGAGCGGCACGAAGATCAGCCAGACCTTGAACTTGATCCGGCCGATGACGCTGCCGACGAACAGGATCGGCGTGATCGCGGCGAATACGAACTGGAAGTAGACCAGCGAGCCCTCGGGGAACCTGAACTTCGGCATTAGCCCGTTGAGCAGCGGGATATTCGCCTGCGCCTGTTCACCCGCCGGCCCGACGACCGTTTCCGGCCTGCCGACGAAGCTGCCGATCATCGGCGAACCGAAGCCCATCTTGAAAGCCCACAGCACCCAGACGATGAGGGTCAGGCAGAACGCGCTGAAGACCATCATCATGGTGTTGACGGCCCACTTGCGCTGGACGATTCCGCCGTAGAGGACCGCGAGCGCGGGGATGCTCATCAGGCCGACCAGCGTTGCCGCCGTCATCTGCCAGGCGTTATCGCCTGAGCTGAGCCAGCTTGCGTAGGGATCCAATCTCCGCCTCCAGTGCCTTGCTCGCCGCGGCCCCGCTGGGCACGCCGCATCGTTCGACAGGTGCCGTATTCATGTGTCCCACAAGGCGGTTTCACCGGCGTTTCCCGTTTGTTACGCGCCTGCGACGCGCAGGAGCCCCAAACCGGCCTAGTGTTTCGCCGATGTTTCCGAGGTTTCTTGGCGTCGGCGGGGCGGCTCCCGTACGGGCCGCTGATACCGCAGGCCGCGGCTCAACCGCGCAGGAACTCGGCGGTGCGCTTTTTACCGGCTGTAACCGGTCAGAACTGAACCACTGGTGACCGGCGGGCCGGGGCGGCGGCGGGCCGTGGAGCGCCAGCCCGGAAAGGCACGGGCCAGGCCGGCCGGGTGGGGCACGGGCCAGGCCGAGGCCGGGTGGGGCGCGGACTCGGCCCAGGCGGGCCGGGGCGGGCGCGGCGGGCCGGGCGCAACGGGCGCCAGACGCCGCCCGGTCCGGGTAATGCCTCTGTCACGTTCCGGTAACAGTATTGGACCCGGCTCTTGAGCGCCCGCCCACGGCGGGCTTACGCTCCTGGCAGCCGCTCGGTAAGCGCTTACCCTCTCCGGGCGGACAAGCGAAGCAGCAGCCGGGCACCGGCTGACTGCCCGCTCGGTAAGCGCTTACCAGCGGTGCCAGGAGAAAGGAACGCGGTGACGGACGCACGCGAGATGGCTGACACGCCGCCCACGATCTACGACGTGGCGCGGATGGCCGGCGTCTCGATCGCGTCGGTCTCGCGGGTCCTCAACGGGCGCCGCAACCCGCGCGAGGAGACCAGGGAGCGGGTGCTCCAGGCGGTCGCGGAGCTCGGTTTCGTCCCCGACGGGGCAGCGCGCGCGCTGAGCGGGCGGCTCAAGGAGGTCGTCGGGGTCGTCATCCGCCGGGTCCGCTGGGTCGCAGACCAGCGACGGCGGATTCGCCGAGGAGGACGAGAGCCTCCAGTTCACCGACGTGATCAACCGGGGCATCGAGCTCGCCGCCCAGCGCCAGGGATTCAACCTGCTGCTCAGCTCCGTCGATGTCGACGACCACGACGTCGGCGGGCGGCTGCTGGCGCTGGCCCAGAAGAGCGACGGGCTGATCCTGCACGACCGGGTGCTCGAGCCGGACCAGCTGGACCAGCTTTCCCGGCGGGTACCGGTCGTCACGCTGGCCAACGTAGCCACGCCAGACCACGACAACGTGCACAGCGACAACTCATTCGGGCATGCGCGACCTGGCCCGGCACCTGCTGACCGACCACGGCTACCGCAGCTGGCCTACCTGGCCGGGCTCGGCCGACAGCCCGGACAGCGTGGCCCGCGGCGAGACGATCGCCGCCGAGGCGGCCGCGCCGACGCCGAGCCTGCTGACCGGGCCGCGGTGGCAGGGCAACTACTACGCGTCCGGCGGTGCGCGGGTCATCGAGCAGCTGTTCGCGAGCAGGGACGCCGATGCCGCGGGCGATCGCCTGCGCGAACGACCAGACCGCGCTTGGCGTCATGTACGCGCTGGCCCAGCACGGTATCGACGTGCCCGGGGACGTCGCGGTGACCGGCTTCGACGACATCCCGATGGCGCGGCACCTGCGGCCGCAGCTCACCACCGTGCGCCAGCCCATCCAGGAGATCGGCGCCACTGCGTTCGACGTGCTGCACTCGATGATCAGCAGCGGGGCGCGGGCCGAGCGCGACGTGATGCTCCCGACCAGGCTGATCGTCCGCGCGAGCTGCGGCTGCCCGTCAACGCCGACCTCGCCCGCGTGGCGAGTGACCTGACCCGGGGGCCTGCCGTGTACGTGATCAGCCGCCGGATCGGCTTCTACATCCTCACCGCCATCGCGGCCGTCACCGTCACCTTCTTCATCCCGCGGGTCATACCCGGCAACCCGGTCAGCGCCGTGCTGGCCAAGATGCAGGGCACGGTGGTGACCAAGCAGACGCTGCCGCGCTCGCAGCGGAGTTCGGCTCCAACACCCGGGAGGCCTGCTGGGGCCAGTACCTGCACTTCTGGAACAACCTCCTCCACGGCAACCTGGGCGTCTCCACGAGCAACGGCATGGTCCCGGTGACCGACGTGATCCGCGGGGCGCTGCCCTGGACGCTCGGCCTGGTCGGCACGGCCACGGTGGTCAGCTTCATCCTCGGCACGCTGCTCGGCGTCCTGGTCGCCTGGCGGCGCGGGAGCTGGCTGGACACGCTGCTGCCCGCCACGACCTTCTTCCAGGCGGCGCCGTACTTCTTCCTCGCTTTCCTCGCGATCGACCTGTTCGCCATCAAGCTGGGCTGGTTCCCGCCCGAGCGCGCCTACGGGCAGCTGGACTTCCCGGCCTTCGACTGGACCTACATCAGCGACGTGCTCGACCACGCGATCCTGCCGGCCCTGACGATCGTCGTCGCCTCGGCTGCGGGCTGGATCGTCGGCATGCGGAACGTCATGATCACCACGATGGACGAGGACTACGTGCTGATCGCGCAGGCCAAGGGCCTGCCGAAGCGCCGGGTGGTCTGGTACGCCGCCCGTAACGCGATCCTGCCGAGCATCTCCGGCTTCTCGCTGGCCATCGGCTTCGTGGTGTCCGGCGCGCTGCTCACCGAGATCGTCTTCAGCTACCCCGGGCTCGGCTTCCTGATGCTCAGCGCCGTGCAGGAGGCCGACTACGCGCTGCTCCAGGGCATCTTCCTGGTCATCACCATGGCGCGTCCTGGTGGCCAACCTCGCGGCGGACTTCGTCTACGTGTTCCTCGACCCGCGCACCCGGCAGGAGGCCTGATCGATGGCCATCGGCAGCAGCACGGACCTGGACAGCGCGCAGGCCGCCGACCTGCTCGAGCTGTCCCGGACGCGTCGACCAGCCGGCGGCGGCTGCGGCTGCCCCGGTCACCGAAGGTCCTCATCGGCCTGGCCGGGCTGATCGGTTTTCTCGTCCTGGCCGTGATCGGGCCGTGGATCGCGCCCTACGACCCGCCGCAGATCTTCTCCACCACGGTCAGCTTCCCGCAGCCGCCGTCCGCGGCGCACTGGCTCGGCACCACCCAGCAGCAGCAGGATGTGCTCTCCCAGCTGCTCGCGGGCGGCCGGAGCACGATCCTGGTCGCGTTCGTCGCCGGGCTGATCGCGACCGTGCTGTCCGTCGTCGTCGGCGTGGCCGCGGGCTACGCCGGCGGCCTGGCCGACGACCTGCTGTCGATGCTGGCCAACCTCTTCCTGATCCTGCCGGCGCTGCCGCTGCTTATCGTGATCTTCGGCTTCCTGCCGCCGTCCCAGGGCAGCGACGACGTGCTGATCGGGCTGATCATCGCCATCACCGGCTGGGCGTTCGGAGCCCGGGTGCTCCGGGCCCAGACGCTGTCCCTGCGCACCCGGGACTACGTGGACTCCGCGCGCATCATCGGCGAGCGGGGCTGGCGGATCATCGGCTTCGAGATCCTGCCCAACCTGATCCCGATCCTCGCCTCGTCCTTCCTGTTCACCGTGCTCTACGGCGTGGGCACCTATACCGCCCTGGCCTTCCTCGGCCTGGTCAACCCCAACCACGTGAGCTGGGGCGGGATGCTGTTCTACGCGCAGGTCGCCGGCGCAGAGCAGAGCGGGTACTGGTGGCTGTACATCCCGCCGGGGCTCGCCGTGGCCTTGCTCGGCACCTCGCCTGGCGCTGCTCAACTTCGGTATCGACGAGTTCATCAACCCGCGGCTGCGGGCCGCGGGGCTATCCCGGCGGCGCGCACGGCGGGCCGGAGTGACCGGGGCGGAGCGCCTGCCCCGCCGGTTCGTGCTCGGCGTGACCCCGGTTCTGCGCTCGGTTCCGCCGGCCGGCGACCACAGGGGACCCGGCCGGCGAGAACCTGAGCGCCGGGAGCTCGCGCGGCGGGAGGACACGGTGAGCACCTACCAGCCCAGCCAGCCGCTGCTCGAGGTCCGGGGCCTGTGCGTGGACTACGGCGCCGGCCCGGACGCGGTGCACGCCGTTGTCGACGCCGACCTGGTGCTGCACCGCGGCGAGGTGCTCGGCCTGGCCGGGGAGAGCGGCAGCGGCAAGTCCACCCTCGCCTACGCCATCACCCGGCTGCTCCGGGCCCCCGGGATGATCACCGGCGGCAGCGTGGGCTACTACCCGAAGCCCGGGACCACGGTGGACCTGCTGGCCGCCGAGGAGGGCACGCTGCGCGTGCTGCGCTGGTCCCAGATCTCGGTCGTGATGCAGAGCGCGATGAACGCGCTGAACCCGGTGCTGTCGATCGGGGCCCAGCTCACCGACGTGCTGCAGGCCCACCAGTCCGGACCTGGGCCAGGCCGAGCGCCAGGCGCGGGCCGCCGATCTGCTGGCCATGGTCGGCATCAACGCCGACCGGCTCGGCAGTTACCCGCACGAGCTGTCCGGCGGCATGCGGCAGCGGGTGATGATCGCGATGGCCCTCGCCCTGGAACCGCAGGTAGTGATCATGGACGAGCCGACCACCGCGCTGGACGTGGTCACCCAGCGGGAGATCCTCGAGGAGCTGATGGAGCTGCGCGAGCGGCTCGGCTTCGCCGTGCTGTTCATCACCCACGACCTCTCGCTGCTCGTCGAGATCGCGGACTCGATCGCGGTGATGTACGCGGGCCAGCTGGTGGAGCGGGCGGACGCCGACGCGCTCTTCCGCGCCCCCCGCCACCCCTACAGCCTCGGCCTGCTCAGCTCCTTCCCGGGCCTGCACGGGCCGAAGCGGCGCCTGACCGGCATCCCCGGCTCACCTCCCGACCTGCGGCAGCTTCCCTCTGGGTGCGTCTTCCACCCGCGCTGCTCCTACGCCATGGACCGGTGCCGGACGGAAACGCCCGCGCTGCTGCGGCTGACCCGAGACGGGGCGGGCCGCCGCGTGCTGGCTGCAGGACGGGTCGGCCGCCCCGCCGCCCGAGCTCGCGGTACCCGCGCCGCACGAGCCGTCAGCACCGACTCCGGACGGACCGCCTGCGTCTGCCCGGACCGCCGCCTGCGTCTGCTCCGGACGAACC
The DNA here is from genome assembly GCA_963795055.1 of uncultured Actinomycetota bacterium. Classification (GTDB taxonomy): domain Bacteria; phylum Actinomycetota; class Actinomycetes; order Streptosporangiales; family Streptosporangiaceae; genus JASHPR01. Next base: position 223,612 of record CAWCGJ010000042.1, on the reverse strand, counting down.
GCCGACGCCCGCTCCTGACCTGGCGAGGAGCCAGCCATGACCCAGCTGGAAGACGCCGCCCCCGCGCCCGCGACCGGAACGCCGCTGCTGGAAGCGCGCAACCTCACCAAGCACTTCCCGCTGCACGGCCACAGAAGCCGCGGGAAGCGCAGCCGGGCCTACCGGGCCAACCGGGGCCAGGCCGACCGCGGCCGCCGCCGTGGTACACGCCGTCGAGAACGTCTCGCTCGCGCTCGAGGCGGGCCGATCACGGCCGTGGTCGGCGAGAGCGGTTCGGGCAAGTCGACGCTCGCCAGGCTGCTGTGCAGGCTGCTCGCGCCGACTTCCGGCCAGCTCCTGCTCGACGGCCGCCCGGTGCGGCTCCGGCCAGCGGGGCGGGCGGAGCTACGCGCGCCTGGTCCAGATGGTGCTGCAGGACCCGTTCTCGTCGCTCAATCCCGTGCACGACGTGCGCTACCACCTGGCCCGGCCGCTCCAGGTACACGGGATGCTCGAGCGCGGCAGCGAACCTGGACGAGACGATCATGGGCCTCCTGGAGCGGGTGGCGCTGACGCCCGGCGGACCAGTTCCTCCGCAAGTACCCGCACGAGCTGTCCGGAGGCCAGCGGCAGCGCGTGGCCATAGCCCGCGCGCTCGCCGTACGGCCGCAGATGCTGCTGGCCGACGAGCCGGTATCGATGCTGGATGTCTCGATCCGGCTCGGAATCCTCAACCTGCTGGACGACCTGCGCGAGCGGGAGCAGCTGGCCATCCTCTACATCACCCACGACATCGCCTCGGCCCGGTACCTGGCCGACACGATCGTCGTGATGTACGCCGGCCAGGTCGTCGAGGCCGGGCCGGCGCAGGCCGTCACCGACCAGCCCGAGCACCCGTACACCCGGCTGCTGCTCAGCGCGGCGCCCGACCCGGACCGCGCCGGGCCGCCGGTCCTGGGTGAGCTCGCGGAACGGGGCCGCGGCGCCCCGCCGAGCCTGGTGACGCCGCCGTCGGGCTGCCGCTTCCACCCGCGCTGCCCGCACGCGATGGCCGTCTGCGCCGAGACCGTCCCGCCCGGTTTCGACGTGGCCGCCGGCCACCGGAGCGCCTGCTGGCTGCACGCCCGCGACCTGACCGCCGCGCAGGCCGCCCCGATCACCCCAAACAGTTCCGCACCTGCCCCGGGAGAGGAGACACCTTGAGCTGAACCCCGATACCCCGTAGCGGACACCCGGAAACCTGAGAAACCAGATCTGCAGAACCCGAGCACGCAGGACCAGGGGCAGGCCCGGCCAGCCGGCGCCGCCAACTGACAACAGACCCCGACACGGTCGTTCACAACAGGCCGGCGACCAGCCGGCCGGGCACAACGGAGTTTAGGCAATGAAACATGCAGTGATAAAGAGCCTGGCGGCAGGCGCCATCCTCAGCATGGCGGTGGCCGCCTGCAGCAGAACTCGGCTCGAGCACCTCGTCGGGCAGCAACTCCTCATCGTCGGCCACCGGCAAGCCGCTGGTCGATCGACGACGAGCCGCTATCGCCGATGACCGACACCTTCAACCCGTATTCCGCGACCTCTACCGGGGGCAGCGGGGTGACCGCGCAACTCCTGTACAACGAGCCGCTGTTCATCTGGAACATCCTGAACCCGCACGAGGCCCCGTTCCACGTCCTCGGAACCGGGTACAGCTGGTCGAACAGCGGGAAGACGCTGACCATCACCACCCGCTCCGGGGTGAAGTGGAACGACGGCAAGCCGTTCAGCGCCAGCGACGTCGCGTTCACGTACAACATGATCAGGACGCACCCCGGCCTGGACACCAACGGCACCCCGGTCCCGGTCAGCGCCACGGCGCCGAGCGCGACGACCGCGGTGCTGACCTTCAGCGCGCCGGAGTACGCCAACCTGTTCCTGATCGGCCAGGTCTACATCGTGCCGCAGCACATCTGGTCGACGGTGAACCCGGTCACCTTCGCCGACCCGAACCCGGTGGGCACCGGCCCGTACATGCTCGACAAGTTCTCGCCGCAGGGCTTCACGCTCAAGGAGAACCCGAACTACTGGGACAAGAGCGCGGTCACCGTCCCCGAGATCGACTATCCCTCCTACAGCGCAGAACTTCAACATCGTCAACCCGCTAGCCACCGGCCAGATCGACCTGGCCGGCAACGACATCGCGAACGTGCAGAACGTCTACCTGGCCAAGAGCTCGGACAACCACACCTGTACTCCGGCGTCTCCCTACCTAACGTGCCAACAACGTGGTGGGCGCTGTTCTTCAACGTGACCAAGGCGCCGCTGAACGACGCCGCGGTCCGGCAGGCGATCAGCTACGGGATCGACCGGCAGCAGCTTTCCGCCCAGGGCGAGACCGGCTATGAGCTGCCGGCATCCTCGACCAGCCGGGCTGCTGCTGCCCCGGGACAGCAGCTGCCTGAACCCGGCGCTGGCCAACAACCTCCCGCTCGCCGGGGACTCGGCCAAGGTCACGTCGATCCTCACGGCCGACGGCTGGAGCAAGGTCAGCGGCAAGTGGACCAAGGGCGGCAAGACGATCAGCTTCTCGATCTCCGACCCGATCAACTACACCGACTACTACCTCGACGCGCAGGCCATCGCGAAGCAGCTGAACGCGCTCGGCATTCACCGTCACCGTCAACGGCATCGGCAACCCGACCGTCTGGCAGGGGACGTCACCAACGGCAACTTCGACACCGCGATCCACTGGAGTAACCAGGGCCCGACGCCGTACCAGATCTACGACGGCAACCTGGACGCGAACCTGACCGCCCCGGTCGGCAAGCCGGCTGCGAGCAACATCGGGCGCTGGGACAGCGCCGCCACCCAGGCGGCGCTGGCCCAGTTCGCGGGCAGCAACGACCTGTCGGTCCAGAAGTCGGCGATCACCAAGCCTGGAGAACATCATGACCACTCAGGTTCCGGTCGCCCCGCTGCTGTACGGCGCGGCGTGGTGGCAGTTCTCCACCCGGACTACACCGGCTTCCCGTCGTCGAGCAACCCGTTCATTAACCCGTCGACCAACTCGCCGTACCTCGAAGAGACGGTCCTTCACCTCAAGCCGGTCTCCTGACCAGGGCACCGGAGGCGAGGCCGAGAGAACCGCACCATCATGACAACTCGATATGACGGGCGGACCCCGCCCGGCCGGGTTCCCGGCCGGGCGGGCGCCCAGATCACTACCGCCACCCCGGAGGCCGACGCCCGGGACGGGCTGCCGTCCTGGCTCACCGTGCAGGACAAGGTGCTGCTGCTGACCGGCGCGGACAGCTGGCGCACGCAAGGGGCCGAGGCGCTCGGGCTCAGGCCGATGATCACGTCGGACGGCCCGGCCGGGGTCAGGGGCGTGGTGCTGGACGAGCGCCACCCGTCGTCCAGCCTGCCCTGCCCGTCCGCGCTCGGCGCCACCTGGGACACCGAGCTCGTCGGCGAGCTGGCCGCCGCGCTGGGCGCCGAGGCGCGCGGCAAGGGCGTCGACGTGCTGCTCGCGCCGACCATCAACCTGATGCGCACCCCGCTCGGCGGCCGCGGCTTCGAGTGCTTCTCCGAGGACCCGGTGCTGACCGCCCGGCTGGGCGTCGCGTTCGTGCGCGGCGTGCAGAGCGCCGGCGTCGCCGCGACCGTCAAGCACTTCGTCGGCAACGACTCGGAGACGCAGCGCTGGACCTACGACGCCCGGATCGCCGAGCGCGTGCTCCGCGAGCTGTACCTGGTCCCGTTCGAGGCGTGCGTGCGCGAGGCGGGGGTGGCGCTGGTCATGGCCGCCTACAACAAGGTCAACGGGGTCCCGATGACCGAGCACGCGCACCTGCTGCGGGACGTGCTCAAGGACGAGTGGGGCTTCGACGGCGTGGTCACCTCCGACTGGCACGCGGCCCGCAGCACCGCGGCTACCGCGCTGGCCGCGCTGGACCTGGCCATGCCGGGCCCGGACGGGCCGTGGGGAGGGCAGCTGACCCAGGCGGTGACCGACGGCGCGGTCACCCCGGAGGTGCTGGACGACAAGGTGATCCGGCTGCTCGGGCTGGCCCGCCGGGTCGGCGCCGTACGGCCTCGGGGGGACACTCTGCCCCCTGGGGACACCCCAGACCCCGATGGCCCCAGCCCCCCCCGCGCGCCATCCCCCGCCCACCTCCCCAACCCCCTTCATGACCTCAGGCCGGCCGTCGCGGATGGCACCGGCTCCGCCGCCTCACCGCATCCCGTTCCATCTTTCGTGGACCCGGGACTGCTGCGCCGGGCCGTGACCTCATCGCTGGTCCTGCTGCGCAACGAGGGCCAGGCTCTGCCCATTGACCCCGGCCAGGTCAGCCGGATCGCCGTGATCGGCCCGAATGCCATCAGTCCCGCGATCCACGGCGGCGGCAGCGCAGTCGTCATGCCGGTCACCGTGTCCACTCCGGCCGCCGCGCTGGCCGACGCGCTGGCCGGACACGCCGAGGTCACCGTGTCCGCGGGATGCCAGACGTGGGTGCTGGTCCCGGAACCTGCCCCGGGCTCGCTGGGCGACCCGGGCACCGGCGAGCCGGGCCTGCGCCTGGAGTTCCGCGACGCCGACGGCGGCCTGCTCGCCGCCGAGCACCGCACCAGCCCGGCGCTGGCCTGGTGGGACCAGGTTCCGCCGGGCATCGGCTGGGGCCAGGCCGGGAAGATCGTGCTGGTCACCTCGTTCCGGCCGGACTCCGGCGGCCCGCACGTGTTCGGCGTGGCCGGGGTCGGGCATCTCACCCTCACGGTCGACGGGACCGTCGTCGCCGACGGCGCGACCCGCGTCCCCGACGACCCGGTGGAGGCCATGGCCCGGCCCGGGGAGATCCGGGCCACGGTCCCGCTCGCAGCGGGGCGGGCGGCGGAGATCCGGCTGGAGTACAGCCCGGCGGCCGACGGCGAGGGCCCGCTGGCCGTCCGGCTCGGCATCGTGCCGGTAGCCGACGAGGACGACCTGCTGGCCGAGGCGGAGCGGGCGGCCAGCCGGGCCGACGCGGCCGTCGTGGTGGTCGGGTCCGCGCCGATGACCGAGAGCGAGGGCTTCGACCGCAGCACGCTGGCGCTGCCCGGACGCCAGGACGAGCTGGTCCGGCGGGTGGCCGCGGTCAATCCCCGGACGGTGGTCGTGCTGAACGCGGGAATGCCCGTCCTCATGCCGTGGGCGGAGCAGGTCGCAGCGGTGATCTACGCGTGGCTGCCCGGCCAGGCGATGGGCGAGGCGCTGGCCGACGTCCTGCTCGGCCGGGCCGAGCCGGGCGGCCGGCTTCCGGTCACCCTGCCGGCCGCCGAGGCCGACTGCCCCGTCCTGCACGCCGTGCCCGCCGACGGGCTCATCGACTACGCCGAGGGGCTGCTGATCGGCTACCGCGGTTACGACGCGAGCCTGCGCCGGCCGCAGTTCCCGTTCGGCCACGGCCTGGGCTACACCACCTGGGCCTACGAGTCGCTGCGGGCGGCCACGGCCGACCTGGCGGCCGGTGACGATCTCCGCCTCACGGTCACGGTGCGGAACACCGGGTCACGGCCGGGGCGCGAGGTGATCCAGGCCTATGTGGCCCGGCCGCCGGGCACGGGCGACGGTGAAGCGGGATCGGGCGGGCGGGCGGGAGACGGCGTGGCCACGCCGCCGCGGGAGCTGGCCGCGTTCGGCACCGCCGCCGCGCCGCCCGGCGAGCTGGCCGAGGTGACGCTCCAGCTGCCGGCCAGGGCGTTTGCCCGGTGGGACGAGGAGGCGAGCCGCTGGGTCTGGCCGCCGGGACAGGTCACGGTACACGTCGGGAGGTCATCACGAGACCTGCGGCTGTCGGTGCTGGTCCGGTCGGGCTGAGGCCCGTGCCGCCGCGGACCGCGGTCCCGCCCTGGGACGGTCAGGAACTGCGGTCCGCGGGCGGGCTCGGGCTCGGCGCCACGAGTTCCACCTCGAACCCGTCGGCGTTCTCCAGGTAGGCGGCGTAGTGGCCGTCGCCGCCCGCGTACGGGTGACGGTCGGCGAACATCAGCCGCCAGCCGTAGCTCGGCGCCACCGCCACCAGCTTTTCCACCTGATCCTGGTCCGCCACGTGGAAGGCGATGTGATTCAGGCCGGGGCGTTTCCGGTCGTGACGGCTCGCGGTCCGGTCCGGCGACTGCTCGAGCACGATGTAGGTGTGGCCGGCGCGCCAGCTCCGCCCGCCCGGCCAGTCCCCGAACGGCTTGTAGCCGAGCTCGTCCAGCAGCCAGCCCCAGCTGACCACGCTGCGGTCGAGATCGGGCACCCAGAACTCAAGGTGATGGATCAGCCCGGCGACGCCAGCGCCGGTATCGCTCTCAGGCCACACTGTGCCTCCCGCGGCCCATGCGGCGGTCGGCTCCGGGTCAGGTTCGGCCATGGCCCGCGCCTAGCAGGATCTGCCCTCTCGGGCCGGTGTCTGTTACCATACGCAACCAGCTCGATGTCCTTGTCGTCGTGCAGCATGGTAACGGCTACGCCGGGTTAACTTGCGGGAACTAAGCACATCGGGTCGTTCGAGTCGTGCGCGAGCCTCAGTCGAGCTGCTCCAGCCGTTGCTGCACCTGGCTCATCCCCCGCAGCCACCGGTCGGTTTCGGCGGCCCGGCCCGCGTACATGCCGGCCACCTCGGGATGCGGCAGGATCAGGAACCGCCCGTCGGCGATGCCCGCCATGACCGCGTCCGCGACCGCCTCCGGGGCGATCGCGGACTCCCCGAGCAGCTGCTTGGCCCGGGGGCCACTGCCGTCGAGCATCGGGGTCCGTACCCCGAGCGGGCAGATCGCCTGCACGGTCAGGCCGCGGTGCGCGTAGGTGACCGCCAGCCACTCGGCAAAGGCCAGCGCGCCGTGCTTGGTCACCGCGTAGGGCGCCGAGCCGGGCACCGTCAGCAGCCCGGCCGCCGAGACCGTGCAGATCAGGTGGCCGCTCCCCCGCTCCAGCCAGGGCCCGAGCAGCAGCCGCGCGGCCCGGACGTGTGCCATCACGTTCACCTGCCACGACGCTTCCCAGTCGGCCTCCGCGGCCTCGGGCCCGCCGACCCGCGCGATCCCCGCGTTGGCGCAGAACAGGTCGATCTCGCCGAGCTCGGCGCGGGCGCCGGAGATCAGCGCGGCCACCCCGTCCTCGCTGGCCGCGTCGGCGCCGATCACGGCCGGCTGGTGCGCGGCGGCACCGCAGGAGGCCGCGACCGCGGCGGCCGCCTCGCCGTCGAGGTCGTTGACCACGACCCTGGCCCCCTCGGCCGCGAGCCGCCGGCACAGCGCCGCGCCGATGCCGCTGCCGCCGCCGGTCACCACGACGCCGGCCCCGGCGACCGACCTCATCCGGGGGCCCCTGGCGGGGCGGGGAAGGGCGGCGGGGCGGGGAGATTAATGAGCCCGGCCAGCGACGCCCGGTGCCGGTCCGGGGTGCCGAACCCGATCGACGAGCTCTTGGCCCGCTTCAGGTACAGGTGCGCCGGGTGCTCCCAGGTGAAGCCGATGCCGCCGTGCAGCTGCACGCATTCCTGGGCGGCGCGGACCGCGATGTCCGAGCAGGCCGCCTTGGCCAGCGCGACGGCCACCGGGGCGTCCGGGTCCCCGGTGGCCAGGCACGCGGCCGCGTACCTGGCCGCCGCGCGGGCCTGGGTCACGCCCACCCACAGGTCGGCGGCGCGGTGCTTGAGCGCCTGGAACGACCCGACGGGGCGGGCGAACTGGCGCCGCTCCTTCAGGTAGGCCACGGTGATCTCCAGGCACCGCTCGGCCGTGCCGAGCTGCTCGGCGGCGAGCATCGCCGCGCCCGCGGTCAGCGCGGCGGCCACCGCCCGCTGCGCCGCGTCTGCCGTGGCGATGCGCCGGCCGGGCACGTGGTCGAGGGTCAGGTCGGCCAGCGGCCTGGTCATGTCCAGCGATACCACCGGGGTCATCGCGACGTCGGCGGCCCGCACGGCGTACAGCCCGTACGGCACGCCGTCGGCGGGAACCAGCAGCACGTCGGCGGGCAGCGCGTCCGCGACCCCGGCGACGGTCCCGGTGAGCCGGTAGCCCGGGTCGCCGTCCGCCGGCGCGGGCGCACCGAGCCGGACCGTCGGCTCCGGCCTGGGCCCAGGCGCGGCCGCGAACGGCACGGCCAGCGCCGCCGTGGTGGCGCCGTCGGCCACCGCGGCCAGCAGCTCATCGTCGCCCGTGGCCAGCAGCGCCGCCGTCGCGACGACGGCGGAGCCCAGGAACGGCACGGGGGCCACCGCGCGCCCGGTCTCCTCGGCGACCACCGCCGCCTCCCGGTACGACGCCCCGGCACCGCCGCTGCCCTCCGGTATCAGCAGCCCGGCGCAGCCGAGCTCGGCCGCCAGGACCTGCCACAGCCCGGTGTCGTACCCCTGCGGGCTCTCGGTCCTGGCCAGCACCTCCCGCCAGCCGCACCGGTCTTCCAGCAGTGCGCGGACAGCCGCCCGCAGCTCGGTCTCGGTCTCGCCGTACAGCAGGTCCGGCAGCCCGGCCGCGGCCGGCCGGGCGGCCGCGCCCCCGGCGGCGGCGCTCCCGGTCGCCGCGGCATCGGTGGCGGTGCTGTCGGCGGGCGGGCTCATCGGGGCAGGTCCTTCCAGGGCACGCCGGTGTCCACCCGGGTCTCGGGCGGCAGCCCGAGCACCCGCTCGGCGATGATGTTGCGCAGGATCTCCGAGGTTCCGCCCTCGATCGAATTGCCCCGGGCGCGCAGGTACCGGTAGCCGGGGTCGCGCCCGTAGAAGTTGGCCCCCTCCGGCCGGCGCATCGCCCAGTCGTCGTAACGCAGCCCGTCCGGGCCGGCCAGCTCCACCTCGAACCCGGATATCTCCTGATTCAGCCGGGCGAAGACCAGCTTGGCCGCGGATCCCTCCGGGCCGGGCTGGCCGGCCGCCAGCTGCTGCCGGAGCCTGGCCCCGGCCAGCCGGGCCACCTCGGCGTCGGCCCACAGCCGGAGCAGCCGGTCATGCAGCCCGGGCGTGCGCAGCCCGGGGTGCTCCCGCCAGGTCCGCGCCGCGGAGCCGATCATGCCGCCTTCCCGGGGCGCCGCTCCCCCGCCGATGGCCACCCGCTCGTTCATCAGCGTCGCGGTGGCCACCTTCCAGCCCTCGCCGACCGGGCCGATCCGGTCAGCGTCCGGGATCGCCACGTCGGTCAGGAACACCTCGTTGAACTCGGCCTCGCCGGTGAGCTGGCGCAGCGGCCTGACCTCCACGCCCGGGGCGGTCATGTCGCAGGCGAAGTAGGTCAGGCCCTGGTGCTTGGGCACGTCCGGGTCGGAGCGGGCGATCAGCAGCGCCCACCGGGCCAGGTGCGCCGAGGACGTCCACACCTTCTGCCCGTTCACCACCCAGTGCTCCCCCGCCGCGTCGGGCACCGCCCGGGTCGCGAGCCCGGCCAGGTCCGAGCCCGCGCCGGGCTCGCTGAACAGCTGGCACCAGATCTCCTCGCCGGTCCACAGCGGGCGCAGCCAGCGCTGCTGCTGCTCGCCGGAGCCGTAGGCCAGGATCGTCGGGGCGGCCATGCCCAGCCCGATCCCGTTGCGTTCCGGGCGGTTGGTCGGGGCGCCGGCCGCGGCGAACTCGGCGTCGACGGGCGGCTGCAGGTCCCGCGGCAGGCCTTGCCCGCCGAGGCCGGCCGGGTAGTGCACCCAGGCCAGACCGGCGTCAAAGCGCGCCCGCAGGAAGGCGAGCCGGTCCATCGCGGCCGGGTCATGCCCGGCCAGGAAGTCGCGGACCTGGCCGCGAAGATCGTCCGCCGTCACCACGGCGCTCGCCTGCCCAGCACGGTGTTCCCCTCTCCTGCCGTGGTCCCGCTCAGTTCAGCGGGCCTCCGGCCACGTAGATCACCTGGCCGGAGACGAACCCCGCGCCCTCGCTGGCCAGGAATGACGCGACGTTCGCGACGTCCTCGGGCTGGCCGACCCGGCGCACCGGGATCTGGGTCGCGGCGGCCTTCTGGAACTCCCCGAAGTCCATGCCGATCCTGGCCGCCGTGGCGGCGGTCATGTCGGTGACGATGAAGCCGGGCGCGATCGCGTTCGCGGTGATCCCGAACTGGCCCAGCTCGATGGCCAGCGTCTTGGTGAAGCCCTGCAGGCCCGCCTTGGCGGTCGAGTAGTTGGCCTGGCCGCGGTTGCCGAGCGCTGAGCTCGACGACAGGCTGATGATCCGCCCGAAGCGCTGGTCCACCATGTACTTCTGGGTGGCGCGGCTCATCAGGAACGCCCCGCGCAGGTGCACGCCCATGACCGTATCCCAGTCGGCGTCGGTCATCTTGAACAGCATGTTGTCCCGGATCACGCCGGCGTTGTTGACGAGCACCACGGGCGGGCCGAGCTCGGCGGCGACCTTCTCCACCCCGGCGGCGACCTGGTCGGCCTGGCTGACATCGGCGCCGACGGCGATCGCGCGGCCGCCCGCGGACGTGATCGCCTCGACGGTCCCGCTGCCGTCGGCCTCCTTCAGGTCGAGGACGCCCACCGCCATCCCGTCGGCGGCGAGCCGGCGGGCGATGGCCGCGCCGATGCCGCGCGCGGCACCGGTGACGATCGCCACCCGCTGCGGCCGTTCCCCCGCCGCCGACCCTGGCCCTTCTGACATAGGTTCCTCCTCGGCTCGCCTGCTAGCTATATCTAATGGCCTGCTAACTATACTTTCGCAGCTCACGCCGGGCCAGCGAGCGCTTGTGCACCTCGTCCGGTCCGTCGGCGAACCGCAGCGTGCGCGCGCTGGCCCACAGGTGCGCCAGCGGGAAGTCCTGGCTGACCCCGCCGGCCCCGTGCGTCTGGATCGCCTTGTCGATCACCCATTCCGCCATCGCCGGGGTCGCGATCTTGATCGCCTGGATCTCGGTGTGCGCGCCCTTGTTGCCGGCCGTGTCCATCAGCCAGGCGGTCTTCAGCACCAGCAGCCGCGCCGATTCGATCCGGACCCGGGCCTCGGCGATCCAGTCCTGGATGACGCCCTGGCTGGCCAGGGGCCCGCCCCACGCGGAGCGTTCCAGCGCCCGACGGCACATCAGCTCCAGCGCCCGCTCCGCCGCGCCGATCTGGCGCATGCAGTGGTGGATCCGCCCGGGCCCGAGCCGGGCCTGGGCGATCGAGAAGCCGTCGCCCTCGCCGGCGATCAGGTTGCTGTCCGGCACCCGGACGTCGCGGAACTCCACCTCCGCGTGCCCGCCGTGCGGGCCGTCGGTGTAGCCGAACACGTGCATCCCGCGCTCGATCGTGACTCCGGGAGTGTCCCTCGGCACCAGGATCATCGACTGCTGGCGGTGCCGGTCCCCGTCCGGCGCGGTCTTGCCCATCACGATCAGGATCTTGCACCGCGGGTCCATCGCCCCCGACGACCACCATTTGCGGCCGTTGATCACGTACTCGCCGCCGTCCCGCTCAATCCTGGTCGCGATGTTGGTGGCGTCCGAGGAGGCGACATCGGGCTCGGTCATGCAGAACGCCGACCTGATCTCGCCGTCGAGCAGCGGCCGGAGCCAGCGCTCCTGCTGCTGCTCGGAACCGAACTCGGCGAGCAGTTCCATGTTGCCGGTGTCCGGCGCCGCGCAGTTCAGCGCCTCGGGCGCGATGGCCGGGCTGTGCCCGGTGATCTCGGCGAGCGGCGCGTACTGCAGGTTGGACAGGCCCGCGCCCTCGGGGTGGTGGGCGAGGAACAAATTCCACAGCCCCCGGCTGCGCGCCTCCTCCTTCAGCTCATCGATGATGGCCGGCCGCTCCCAGGGCAGGCCCGCGGCGGCGTCCTCGGCCACCTGCTCGGTGAACACCTTCTCGGCCGGGTAGACGTGGCTGTCCATGAACGACAGCAGCCGCTCCCGCAGCTCTTCGGTGCGCGCGTCGTATGCGAAATCCATCTGCCGCCTCCCGCGGGGATTCCGGGGGACGTCCCCGGGCCAGCCTGACGTCCGGACAAGGCTATCTACCGGCCGGTACGCCACCACGCTACGGTCTGGGCATGACGCAGGTCGAGACGGTACGAGGCCCTGTCGACGTGGGCCGGCTGGGAACCACGCTGATGCACGAGCACGTGTTCGTGCTCAACGAGGAGATCCGGCTCAACTACCCGGGTGACTGGGACGATGAGGCCAGGGTCACCGACGCAGCCGCCAAGCTGAACGAGCTCAGGCGGCGCGGCTGCGACACGATCGCCGACCCGACCGTGATCGGGCTGGGCCGCGACATCCGCCGGATCCGGCGGGTGGCCGACCGCACCGACATCAACATCATCGCGGCCACCGGCCTGTACACCTACGACGACGTGCCGTTCTACTTCCGGTACCGCGGCCAGCAGAGCAAATCCGCGGCCTCGGACCCGATGACGGCCATGTTCATCGGGGACATCACCAACGGCATCGCCGGCACCGGGGTGAAGGCCGCGTTCCTGAAGTGCGCGATCGAGGAGCAGGGCCTGACCCCGGGGGTGGAGCGGGTGCTGCGCGCGGTCGCCGCCGCGCACGCAGCGACCGGCGCGCCGATCACCGTGCACACCCATCCGGGGTCTGCCTCGGGGCTCGCGGCCATGCGGGTGCTGGCCGAAGAGGGAGCCGACCTGGGCCGGGTGGTCATGGGCCACAGCGGCGACACGACCGACCTCGGCTACCTGACCAGCCTGGCCGACGCGGGCTGCCTGCTCGGCATGGACCGGTTCGGCCTGGACATCCTGCTGCCGTTCGAGCAGCGGGTGGACACCGTGGCCGAGCTGGCCCGGCGCGGCTACGCCGACCGGATGGTGCTCTCGCACGACGCGTCGTGCTATATCGACTGGTTCCGGCCGGACGTCATCGCCGGGTTCGCGCCCGCCTGGCACTTCGGTCACCTGTTCGACGACGTGCTTCCCGCGCTGCTGGAGCGCGGGGTGAGCCAGGCACAGGTCGAGACGATGCTGGTGACCAACCCGCGCCGCTACTTCTCCGGCCCGGCCGGGGCGTGACCGCCGCTACTGGAGCAGCAGGCGGCTGATCCGGCCGCTGGCGACCCACAGCCCGGCCAGGCCCATCAGCGCCAGGTAGGCCACGTGCCACAGCAGGCCGGGGCCGACCACTCCGAGGGTCAGCCCGCGCATCAGGGCGACGCCCTGGTACAGGGGCGTGCACTCGACCACGATCTGGACCGGCCTCGGGTAGACGCTCAGCGGGTAGAAGGTGGCCGAGAGCAGGAACATCGGCAGCGTCGCCAGCGTGATGAACTCGAAATCCTGCCAGCTGCGCATGAACGTGGTCGCGGCCATCCCGGCCGCGGCGGACCCGAAGCCGATCAGCAGCGCCACCGGCACGTCCGCGACGGCCCAGGCCGAGTGCACCAGGCCCAGCGCCAGCATGACCCCCATGAACGCCACCGCGTACAGGCCGCCGCGGATCAGCGCCCAGCCGATCTCCCCCAGCGCGATGTCGCCGGGGCGCATCGGCGTGGCCAGCGCGGCGTCGTAGAACTTCGCGTACTTCAGCCGGAAGAACACGTTGAAGGTGGAGTCGTAGATGGCGCCGTTCATGGCGGCCGTGGCCAGCAGGGCCGGCGCCACGAAGCTGGTATACCCCACCACCTGACCGCCGGGACCGGTCACGCCGCCGACCAGGTGGCCGATGCCCACCCCGATGGACAGCAGGTAGAACAGCGGCTCGAAGACCCCGGAGACCAGGACCAGCCAGGTGTGCCGGTACACCCGGGCGTGCCGCTCGATCAGGTGCGCGCTGCCCCGCCCGCCTAGCGCGGGGCGGCGGGTACGCAGCAGCGGCCGGGGCAGCACCCGCAGCGGCAGTTCCCGCAGGGATGGCGCGGTCACCGGGCTTGGCCCCTGCCGTGCTCAGACATAGAGCCGCCGCCGGTAGCTCCGGTTTCCCGCCACAATGCTGACGGCGGCCACCGCGGCCAGGTAGGCCACGTGGGCCAGCGCACCGCCCAGGCTGGCCGTGCCCAGGGTGAGCGACCGGCACAGCGCCACGCCGTGCCATAGCGGCGTGACGTAGGCGAGCGGCCGGAGCCAGGCCGGCAGCTGGGTGATCGGGAAGAAGGTCCCGGAGAACAAGAACAGGGGAATCAGCCCGAACCGGAAGATCAGGGCAAACGACGTGTCCTTGGTCACGGTGATCGCCCACGCCTCGACGGGCGCCGCGAAGGCCAGCCCGGTCAGCACGGCGGCCGGGAGCGCCGCCAGCGCCCAGGGCGAGGCGACGGCACCGAAGACGGCCATCACCGCCAGGAAGATGGCGGAGTTCATGGTCAGCCGCATGGTCGTGAACAGCAGGTGCCCGTGGAAGAGGTCGGCCGGCCGCAACGGCGACGCCGCGGCCGCGTAGTAGGTGCGGCGCCACTTCACCGAGCCGAGCACCGGGTAGGTGGACTCCTCCACCGCGGCCTGCATGGCCGCGGCGGCCAGCAGGCCCGGCGCGAGGAAGGCCAGGTAGCTGAGCCCGCCCAGGCGCGCGGTGCCGTGGGCGTCGACGAGCGTGCCCAGGCCGACGCCCATGGCGCCCAGGTACAGCAGCGGGCTGAGCACGCTGGAGTAGATCGACCCGCGCCAGGTACGCCGGTAGTTAGTCAGCCAGTACCGGAACTCGCGCGCCGCGAACGACCAGGTCACTCAGTCCTCCAGCTGCCGGCCGGTCAGCCGGAGGAAGACATCTTCCAGCGTGCTGCGGCGAACCAGCGAGGTCACCGGCTCCAGCCCGAGGCCGCGGACGGCGGCGAGGGCGGCGTCCCCGTCTTGGGTGTACAGCAGGACCCGGTCCGCGAGCACCTCGGCCCGCTCGGCCAGCGCGTCCGCGGGCGGTGCGGACCCGGGCGGGGACGCCCTCCCGTCAGCCCCCGGTTGCGGGACAAGCTCCGCCAGCTTGTCGGCCGCCTGCTGGTGCTCGGCCGGGTCGAACCGCAGCTCAAGCACCTCTGGGGTGGAGTACCGGCCGATCAGGTCACGGGGCGAGCCCTCGGCCGCGATCTTGCCGCGGTCCATGACCACGAGGCGGTCACAGAGCTGCTCGGCCTCGTCCATATAGTGCGTGGTCAGCACGAGCGTGACGCCCTGCTGCTTGAGGCGGTACAGCCGGTCCCACACCGCGTGCCTGGCCTGCGGGTCCAGGCCGGTGGTGGGCTCGTCGAGCAGCAGGATCTCCGGCTCGTTGATCAGGGAGCGGGCGATCGTGAGCCGGCGCTTCATCCCGCCCGACAGCGGCTCCACCTGGTCCGCCGCCCGGTCAGCGAGCTGCACGAACTCCAGCAGCCGGGCGGCGCGCTCGGCGATGACATCGCGCGGCAGGCCGAAGTAGCGCCCGTAGATGATCAGGTTCTCGCGGACGGTCAGCTCCACGTCCAGCGTGTCCTCCTGCGGGACCACGCCGAGCCTGGCCCGGATCGCCGGCCCGTCGGCCACCGGGTCCAGGCCCAGGATGGTCAGCTCGCCGCCGCTCGGCGGCGAGACACAGCCGATCATGCGCATGGTCGACGACTTGCCCGCGCCGTTCGGTCCCAGGAAGCCGAAGGCCTCGCCGCGGCGCAGGTCGAAATCGATGCCGGCCACCGCCACCGCCCCGCCGAAGCTCTTGGCCAGGCCGCGGGCATGAATCAGCACGTCGGGAGCGGGCACCCCGTGACACTACCCGGCAGATCCGACACTTTCGAACGGATATTAGGCTCCCAGCCGGGCAAGGGGCAGTATGGGCAACGTCTTGTTTTCGCCCGGTTCCGCCAACTGGCGCCAGGTTCCGGGTAGCCTCGCATAATCACCTCGGCGTGTCCTGAGGGGATACGGGGAAGGAAAGGCGGCCAGGTGAGTCTTGTCAGCAGGTGGTACCAGCGGTTCCAGCGCCTGATCCACGAGTTCGCCAAGTTCGGCGTGATCGGGACGATCGGCTTCCTGGTGACCGAGGGTGTCTTCAACCTGATGATCGCCCGGCACCAGCCGACCTTCACCGCGAACGCGGTCTCGACGCTGGTGGCGGCGGCCGTGACGTTCGTGGGCAACCGGTACTGGACGTTCCGGCATCGCGAGCGCACCGGCATGGCCCGGGAGGTCGTCGTCTTCCTGGTACTGAACCTGGTCGGGATAGGCATCCAGCAGGCCTGCCTCGAGATCGCCAAGCATGATCTCGGCCGCCACGACAAGCTCACGCTGAACGTCGCGTTCCTGGTCGGGGTGGCCCTCGCCACGCTGTTCCGGTTCTGGTCCTACCGCAAGTGGGTGTGGCTCGCGCAGGTTTCCGACCAGGCGCCCGCGGTGCCCGGCGCGCTGGAGCGCGTGCCGGAAGCCGAGCATGAGGCGTGGGAGCCGGCCCTGGTGCCGCACGAGCACACTGGCCCCGTCCCGGGCGGCAGCCCCGAGAGGAATAGCCACGCCCCGGGCGGCCCCGAGCGTAACGGCCACGCCCCGGGTGCGGCCGAGCGCAACAGCAGTCATGGCCAGGCCGACCTGGCGCGACCCCAGGGGCCGCGACACGCGCGTTCCGGCAAGTCGTCAGGCTGACCGGGAGCAGCCCTGGCCGGCCCGCGCGATCAGGCTCCGCAGCGGCACGGCGAGTGCGGCCCGGCCCTGGGCCGGGGTCAGTTTCCCGGTCGCGACCAGCCGCCCCACCACGTGCACTTCGCGGGTCCGTGCGTTAGCGGGATGGGTGAGCGGGTCGTCCAGTGACGGGCCCTGCACCAGGCCGGCCAGCATCGCCGCCTGTGGCCAGGACAGGCCGGCGGGCCGGACCCCGAAGTACCCGCAGCTCGCGGCGGCCAGGCCGTAGTAACCGTGGCCGAAGTAGACGACCTCGGCGTACATCTGCAGGATCTGCTGCCTGGTGTACGTCAGGTACAGCTTGACGGCCAGCGCGACCTGCTCCGCCTCATCCGACATGCTGGAGCGCCCGTGCGTGTACAGCAGCTTGGCCAGTTGCTGGTAGAGGGTGGCGCCGCCCTGGAGGCCATGCCCGGTCACGTAGGCGAGCCCGACCCGCCCGACCGCGAACAGGTCGATGCCGGGCTCGGAGTAGAAGCGCTTGTCCTCCGTCGCGACCAGCGATTCGGCGAACCGCGCCGCGACCGCGGGCCCGGGGTAGGCCGCGTGGTGCGCCCGGTCCTGCGCCGCCACAAGCTGCCGGGCGTTACCGACGGACGGGGTGAAGATCAGCAGTCCGCCGAACGCCAGGATCCCCAGCAGGATCAGCACCACGACCGTGAGCGCCAGCCGGCGCAGCAGCCTGCGGGCCCGGTGCCGCCTGAGGTCTGGCACGGCGCGCCGGTACTCCGGCGCGGGGTATTCACGGCGCGGGGTGACCGTACGGGCGGGCAGCGGTAGCGTCGGGTCGCCCCCGTGGCCGGCCTCACCCGCTGGTCCTCGCATCGTCGTTGCGCCCCGCCCGAATCAGGCCCTGGTTGTCTTCGGCCAGGGATATCAGCAATCCTGCCACCGCGCCCGGTAACCCAAACGATCGGCCAGCCCGGGTGGTGCCCGGGATGCCCTAGTTTATCATTATTACTGAGATAACTGGCGATACTTTCCAGGATCTGGTCGGCGGTCTTGGTCCACACGAATGGCCGGGGATCGTCGTTCCATGCCTGGATCCATGCCTGGATGTCGGCTTCGAGTTCGCGGACGCTGCGGTGCGCTGAGCGGCGCAGCTTGCGGTTGGTGAGCTCGGCGAACCATCGCTCCACGAGGTTGAGCCAGCTGGAGCTGGTCGGGACGAAGTGAATATGGAACCGGGGATGGCGGATCAGCCAGTTCTTCACCGCGGGGGTCTTGTGGGTGGCGTAGTTGTCGCAGATCAGGTGCAGGTCCAGGCCGGCGGGAGTGGCGGCGTCGATGGCCTTGAGGAACTTCAGGAACTCCTGGTGCCGGTGCTGGCGGTGGTGGGAGGCGATGACCTGGCCGGTGGCGACGTTGAGCGCGGCGAACAGGCTGGTCGTGCCGTTGCGGACGTAGTCGTGGCTGCGCCGGGCGGGCGTGGTCGGCAGGATCGGCAGGCACGGCGCCGTGCGGTCAATCGCCTGGATCTGGGTCTTCTCATCCACGCACAGGACCACGGCGTGCTCGGGCGGGTCCATGTACAGCCCGACGACGTCGCGGACCTTCTCGATGAACTGCGGATCGGTGGACAGCTTCCATGTCTCCTGCACATGCGGCTTCAGGCCGAACGCCCGCCAGATCCGCGAGACAGCGGTCTGATTCAGGCCCGCCGCCTTCGCCATCGACCGGGTCGACCAGTGCGTGTCCAGGTCCGGCGGCTTATCCTCCAGCGTCTTCACGATCACCTCCTCGACCCGCTCGTCGGTGATCTTCCGCGGCTGCCCGGGCCGCGGCTCATCGGCCAGGCCATCCAGCCTGCTGGCCACGAACCGGGCCCGCCACTTGCCTACCATCTGCGGCGTCACGCCCAGCCGGCCCGCGACCTCCTTGTTCGCCGTCCCCTGCGCGCAGGCCAGCACGATCTTCGACCGCAGCGCCAGCGCCTGCGCGCTCTTCGGCCGTCGCGCCCACCGCTCCAGGACAGCCCGCTCGTCATCAGTCAGCGTCAAAGGCGCCTTCGGTCGGCCAGCTTCTGCCATTCCCCAAGTCTACCAAATTACTTATAGAATTAATGACTCGGGACACTAGGACGCCTCTGAATAACCCGTTACCGGGCGTCTGGTGTTTCTGCCGGCAGTGTGTTCGATGTTCTGGGATGATCTTCTTATGCAGGGAAGATCGCGGCAGGACCGGGAGTTGCTGGACGCTGGTGAGCTGGCCGGGCACCTGGTGCCGGAGGGCAGCGTGTTCGCGTTCCTGGCTGAGCATCGCGGGGAGCTGTTCCCGGACTCATTTCCCGCGGATCTGTTCGCGTCCGCGACGGGGCGGCCGTCGCTGAGCGCTGACCTGGCCGGCAGTGTGCTGGTGCTGCAGGCTTTGCATGATTTCTCTGATGGGCAGGCGGCGGATGCGCTGAAGTCCGGTATCCGGTGGAAGGTGGCCTGCGGCCGGTCGCTGACGCAGATGAGTTTCGATCCGTCCACGCTGGTGTACTGGCGTAAGCGGATCGCGAAGTCGTCCCGGCCGGACCGGGTGTTTGACGCGGTCGCGCAGGTGGTCAGCCAGACCGGGGTCCTGGCCGGCAAGCGCAGGCGGGTCATCGACTCCACGGTGCTCGATGACGCAGTCGCCACCCAGGACACCGTGACCCAGCTGACCGCGGCGGTTCGCAAGGTAGCCCGGGTGGTGCCTGGTGCGGGCGAGGTGGTCGCCGGGTCTGCACGCTGGATTACCGCAAGCCGGGCAAGCCGGTTATCGACTGGGACGACCCGCAGGCGAAGGAGAACCTGGTCAGTGACCTGGTGAATGACGCGCTGGCGGTGCTGGATGCCCTGGCTGGCCCCGGCAGCCCGCAGCGAGCCGGCGCCGAGGCCGGCGCGCTGGGCCTGCTGGCCCTGGTCGCGGGTCAGGACGTCGAGCCTGCGGAGGATTCTGACGGGACCGGCGGGCGGTGGCGGATCGCCCGCAAGGCGCCCCGGACCGGGTGATCAGCACGGTGGACCGTGAGGCCCGGCATACCCGCAAGAGCAAGTCCGCGCGCCGGGACGGGTTCCGCGCGCACCTGGCCGCCGAGCCGGACAGCGCTCTGATCACCGGCTGCGAGATGACGATGGCCTCCGGGGAAGGCAGCAGCGACGCGGAGAACGGCGTCGAGCTGGCTGCCGCCGGCAGGTTCGGCGAGCACGCTGACACAGGCGGGCAGAATGATCTGGGCCTGGAAGTCTACGGCGACTCGCACTACGGCACCGGGCAGGCCCGCGCGGACTACCAGGCAGCCGGGCACGCCACCGGATCAAGCCCATCCCGCTGCGCCCGGCCGTGCCCGGCGGGTTCACCCGCGACGACTTTGCCGTCAGCGATGACGGCGCCACGGTGACCTGCCCCGCCGGGCATGTGCGGCCGGTGAGCGCCAAGCGCTACGTCAGCTTCGGGCCGGTGCGCGCCCCCTGCCCGCTGCGGGCACGATGCACCACCGCCAAAGACGGCCGTGCCTGGACATCCACCCGCACGAGCACCTGCTGCGCGCCGCCCGCGCCCAGGCCCGCACGCCGCAGTTCAAGCAGGCCTACCCCACCCGGGCGGTCATCGAGCGGATCATCGCCTGGACCGCCACCAGCCACGGCCACCGGATCCGGCTGCGCTACCTCGGACGAGCAAGAACAACGCCTGGCTGCACAACAGGTCCGCCTCCATCAACCTGCGCACCCTGATCAACGCCGGTCTCACCCGCCACGACGGAGCCTGGGCGATCACCTGACCCCGCAAGGCCAGGCCAGCCCCGGCCGCGGCACAGCCCGGACGACACCAGGCTGAGCCTTGTCGCTGGCGGTGCACACCGCGCGCCAGTCACCCTGTCACCAGGGCCGACAACAGCTCCAGGCCGCGGGCCGCTAACCGCCCCGCCAGTCAGGTTGTTCAGAGGCGTCCTAGCGCGGCCGGGCCGCATTGTGACGCCTTATGTGTGGTTTCGCTGCGCATCTGTAATGGAGAACGGTAACGTCATCCGCGACGGGGACTAGCAGGAGTCTCCAGGCGCTGGCGGCTGGGGCAGGAAACTTCCAGGTAATGGTCGGGCTGAAAAAGCCGACCCCTCCAGGAGGGCAATAGTGTCAGCCAGGCGTGGCCGCTCACGCCGTCATCGCCACATCGTGTCAGTGGCTCAAGTCAAGAGCCCACGGCGTGGGCCCATCATCTGGGCTATCGTTCTGCTCTTTCTGCTCGCCGGCGTGCTGGCCTCGGCCAACACCCCGCAAGGAAGCGACATCCTGACCGCGGTCCAGCGCTTCCTGCTGTTCTACTCGGGCGTGCTCGCGCTGGTCGCGCTGACCGCGGCGGTCGGCGCGGGCGTCGTGGCCACCGACCGCGTCGTCATGACCCCGGGCAGCCGGGTCGTCGCCCAGGCGGTGCACCGGGCCGTCTCGTTCGCTGCCCTCGCCTTTCTCGTGACGCACATAGTCCTTGAGATATTCGCGCACCGGTCCGACGTCATCGACGCTTTCGTGCCTTTCCTTGCGCATGGGCGCACCTTCTACATCGGCCTGGGTACGATCGCGTCGGACCTCGTGGTGCTCCTGATTGCGACCGGGATCGCCCGCGGCCGTTTCGCGGGGAAATGGCCATGGACGTGGCGCGCCATCCACGCCACCGCGTATCTGGCCTGGCCGCTGGCGATCGTGCACGGCCTGCTCGCGGGCCGGACGGCAAAGCCCTACGTGGACTGGAGTTACGGAGCCTGCCTGGCGGCGGTCGGGCTGGCCCTCATCATCCGGCTGGTGGCCACCTTGCGCGGCGGCCGGGAGACCGCGGCCTATCCCGTGCCGGATCGCGTGCCGTCACCGATCCCGGCGGTCATGCCCGCGATGACGCACGAGGAGTACCGCGACGTCCGGGCGGTCGCGCCACGCGCCGGGCGAGCGCCCCGCGCGCTGCCGCCCGGGACCGGCAGCGGCCCGGCGACACCGTATGCCCAGGCGCCGTATTCCGGAGCGCCGTACTCCCAGGCTCCGTATCCCCAGGCGCCGTATCACCAGCCGCCCTATCTCGAGGCGCACCGTCCTTCGGACCTTCACCCGGATCACCCGTCGGGGCCGTGGCAGTACCCGCCCTCCGAGCTGGAGCCGGAGCCTTCGGCGGTACCGCCGTGCCCGGAGACCGACGAACCATGACGCCGCCCTCCGGACCCGACGTCATGTGCATCGGCCAGGCCCGCCTGACCGCCGGCCTCGACCGGATCGAGCGGATCGACCTGAACACGCACTTCGCGGTCTTCGGCACGCTGCCCCGGCTGACCGCCGACCAGCTGATCGGCATGACGGAACAGGTCGACCTCCGCGGGCGCGGCGGCGCGGCCTTCCCGATGGCCCGGAAGCTGAAGGCGGTCGTGCAGTCCGCACGCCAGCGCAAGCGCAAGGTCGCTGTCCTGGTCAACGGGACCGAGGGTGAACCGGGCAGCGCCAAGGACCGGATGCTGCTGCTGAGATCGCCGTGCCTGGTCCTGGGCGGCGCCATGGTCGCGGCGTGGGCCCTGGGGGCGAAGGAGATCGTGGTCGGTGTCACCCGGGCCGACGTGGCCCGTTCGGTCAGCGCCGCAGCCCTGGCCGAGCCGACCCTGCGCCGCCTGGTGCGCGTGGTCCGGGTCCCGGACCGGTTCGTCTCCGGTGAGGCAGGCGCGCTGGTCAACGCCGTGAACGGCCGGGGCTCCCTGCCCCCGGGGCGCAAGATCCTGGCCAGCGATTACGGAGTCCAGGACCGCCCGACCCTGCTGTCCAACGCCGAGACGTTCGCCCAGATCGCGGTGCTCGCCATGCTGGGCCCGGAAGGCTACGCCTCGACCGGGACCCCGGACGAGCCGGGAACGATCCTGCTCACCGTGGGCGGGTCGGCCGACCGTCCCGCGGTCGTGGAGGTCCCGGCCGGCCTGCCGCTCGGCGAGGTGCTCGACCTGTGCCTGGCGGCGCCCGCTGACGGCGTCCTGGTCGGCGGCTACCACGGCATGTGGCTGCCGACAGATACCGCGTATGACGTGCCGGTCAGCCGCGCCGGGCTGGCCGCCGTGGGCGGCACGCTGGGGGCCGGCATCGTGCTGCCCCTCGGGGAGGGCACCTGCCCGATGGGCGAGGTGGCCCGGGTGGCCGGCTACCTCGCCAACGAGTCATCCGGCCAGTGCGGGCCGTGCAAGCTGGGCCTGCCCGGCATCGCCCGGTCACTGGCCGCGGTCGCCGACGGGTCCGGCGGCATCGACGCGCTGGAGACCGCGCGCCGCGGGGCCGCCGCCGTGCGGGGCCGCGGCGCCTGCGCCCACCCCGACGGGGTGTTCCGGTTCGTTCTGTCCGCCATCGACGTGTTCGCCGACGACCTCACCGCGCACCTGCTCCGCGGCACTTGCGGGCGCAAGGTTCAGGGGATCCTGCCGCTGCCGACGGTGCGCGGCGAGACCCGCCTGTCCGTGGACTGGACCCGGTGCCGCGGGCACGGGCTCTGCGCCCACCTGGTGCCGGAGCTCGTACAACTCGACGGCCAGGGCTACCCGGTGTTCCTCGACGTGCCGGTGCCGCCGTGGCTAGAGCAGGAGGCACAGCAGGCGGTCCAGATGTGCCCGTCCCTCGCGCTCAGGATGACCACCCCGGCTCCCGCCCCGACCCCCAGGGAAACCACGAAGCCGAGGCCCACGGTCAAGAAGGGCAGCAACCTCAAGCTGGTCGCCAGCACGCGCCGACCCCGACCAGGACGTCGACGAGGCCTGGATCGCCGACCTGTCCGACGTCGGCCGCCAGATCCCCGGCTCGATCACCTAGTGGGGTGTCCACCAAGGTTCACAGTGTCGGCAGAGGCGGCCATCCCTGGTCAGCGCCTGTGGAGAACCCGGCGAAGGTAAGTGGACACCGCACTAGCGGCGCGCCGAGCGGATCGGCGCTGCTCGTGGCTCAGGCCGCGGGCGTGGAGCTTGTCATCAGCGAACCGATGTCGCCGACAATGTACTTTGAGTAGTTACGGAGAAGCACCATGACCCGGCCAGCCAGGACCCGACTGGGAATGAGATACATGGTCAGATCGCCGTCCAGAATAAAGAAGAAGTCCAGCAGGTCTGGATCGTAGGGAACCAAACCCTCCCGGTTCCCTACGGAATACGGACGCCTGCCTACTTGCACGACCCAGCCGTCCTTGCCATTGTAAGTAGTTGTCTTGACTTGCACTCGCTTGATGCCGTCCGGCATGAATACGAGAAGATCATAGATCGTCGGCTCCACCGGGATGGAAGCATTGCATCCGCACAGAAGAAACCACATCGCCGCTACGGTGGTCCCAGCTTCCCGCAGCCGCTTAATGTCAGGCGTTAGATCCTGAGGGGTCGATTCGGTGGCATCAGGAACCTGCAGCCGGCTCAGGTCGAGGCCCAAGCGCACAGCGTGTGCCTTTACCCGTGTCCGATCGTCGGCGTTGCCATGCAGCCCCAGTTCTAAGAACAGTTCGGCCCAAGAGTACGAGCTGGCGACTGCGCGCCTGAGCTGTGCGTCTGACCAGCGCCGTTGACCGGTGAAGTGGGAGGTATCCAGTCCAAGTCGGCTGACGTGCCGCTTGACGATCCGGATGGATCCGGCGGAGGTTACGCACAGGCCGAGTTCGCGCATGACGCCACGCCACGACCTGGATGAGGCCACCGCGGACGCTAACTGGGCATCGGACCATGTGCGCCTATCAAGAAGGTTTTCTGTCATGGTGACAGGCTAGTGGCGGGGTCTGACAAAACACCGCGGTGAACAATTCGCTAGCCAGAAACCCTAATTGAGTCGGGACGCCGGGATTTGAACCCGGGCTCTCGTGTCCCCCAGACACGCGCCTTAACCAAGCTGGGCCACGTCCCGCTTGCCCTCTCGGACCGTCAAATACTAGCGCACCCGGGGCATGCCTTGCCACGCGGTACCGGTCAGGCCCGACTGACAGTCCCGGGCCTCCGGCCAGGATCCTCGGCGCCGACGATCACGCCGTCAAGCTCGAGGAGCAAGCCGAGCGGGACGGCGTCATCATGACGTCCAGGCCAGGGGGGGGGGAGGAGGGGGGGGGGGGGGAGTGGGAGTGAGCGTGGCGCGGTGGGGTGGCAGCGCCCGGCCGAGTACGACGTCGACGCCGCGCACGCGCTCATGGGCGTGGCCATGGCCGGGATGCTGGTGCCGCGGCTGAACCCGTTTGGGACGGGCGGCTGGGAAGTGATCTTCGGTGTGGCGGCGGCCTGGTTCGGCGGGCGGGCGGTCTGGGCCGCCGATGTCGCCGCGCCTGGCCGCGTGCTGCGAGATCGCCATGGGCGTGACGATGAGCTACATGCTGATCGCGATGCTGTGACCCGCCGGGTCAGGATCCCGCGGTCACGGCCCACCGGGGGTTGGTCCCGAGCAGCTGGTCCAGCAGGCTGCGCCCTTCGAGGGTGGCCCACTCCACGTCGCGCAGCCGCTCGAGCCGAGCCTGGCCCCACGGGCTGGCCTGGACCAGGGTGACCATCTCGGCGGGGTTGATGCCGTTGGCGTGCGGCAGCGCGCTGACCACCCGATCGGTGTAGTGGTCGTGGTGGCCCGGCTCGGCGCCACGGACGCGCCGGGCCAGCGACCTGGCCTCCGCCTGCAGCGCGGCGATTCCGCTGGTCTTGCCCCAGGTCCCCTCGATCAGCACCAGGCGGCCGGCCGGAGCCGCCTTCCGCCAGGCGGCCAGGGCGGCGCCGGGGTCGGGCAGGGTCCACAGCAGGTGGCGTTCCACCACCGCGTCGAACGGGCCGTCGGGCGGGCTGACCGCGTCGGCCTGCACCGCCTGTACTTCCAGGCCCAGCCCAGCGGCCTTGGCCCGCAGCACCTCGAGCATGCCCGGCGAGAGGTCCATCGCGGTGACCTGATAACCCTGGCCGGCCAGCAGCAACGACAGGAATCCGGTGCCCGCCCCGGCGTCCAGCACGCGCGCGGGGGGATCCGGCAGCAGCCGCCGCAGCGTGGCACTCCAGGCCGCCCGTTCATGGGGGCGCCGGGGGTGGTGCTCCGGTGAGTTGTCGTAGACCGCGGCATCCTCGTCCCAGAACTGCCGGATCTCCTCCGACACGCTGCCGGTGGCCATCGCGGTTTCTCCTCTCGGCTACTGAACCTTTTCACTCCTGCGCGGTCGCGCTCGCGGTGTCCCACTTCTGCTCAAGCTTGGCGAAGCGCCAGATCGACAGGGCCACGATCCAGGTCAGGATGAAGACGCCGACGATCACGAACCCGGCGGTGTTGATGTTGAAGTTCTCCAGCCACGCCCAGCCGGATCCGCTGAGATTGCCATGCTGGGCGAGCAGGCCGAACACCTCGACCGCGCCGATGAAAAAGGCGACGAACACCGACAGGCCCGTGATGGTGAGGTTGTAGTAGACCTTGCGCACCGGCCGGGCGAACGCCCAGTCGTAGGCGAAGTTCATGAAGCAACCATCGGCGGCGTCGAACAGGCTCATCCCCGCGGCGAACAAGATCGGCAGCGACAGGACGGCGTAGAACGGCAGGCCGCCGACTACCGCGGTGCCGGCCAGCACCAGCAGGGCCACTTCGGTGGCGGTGTCGAAGCCCAGGCCGAACAGGAACCCGATCGGGTACATCTTCCACGGGGCGTCAACGTTACGGTAAAACCGCCCGAGGAACCGGTTCATCAGGCCGCGCTGCGCGAGCTGGGCCTCGAGCTCCTGGTCGTCGTAGGCGCCCGCGCGCATCTCGCGGAACATCTTGATGATGCTGGCCAGGATCACGATGTTCACCGCGGCGATCAGGAACAGGAACACCCCTGACACCAGCGTGCCGACGATGTTGGCGGTGTCCTGCAGCTGTGAGCTCGAGCTCCGCACCTGATCGTCCAGGCCGCGGATGCCGAAGTTCAGCAGCACCGCCAGCAGGAATACCACGCTGGAGTGGCCCAGCGAGAAGAAGAACCCGACCGACAGCGGCCGCTGGCCCTCGTTCACCAGCTTGCGGGTGGTGTTGTCGATCGCGGCGATGTGATCGGCGTCGAAGGCGTGCCGCATGCCCAGGGTGTAGGCCAGGATCCCGGTGCCGGCCCCGAAGATCTCGGTCTTGCTGATGTGGTAGTGGCCGCCCATGGCGGCGGCCATCATCCCCCACCCGAGCGCGTTGAGGCCGACGATCGTGAACGCCATGGCCCCCACCCGGCCCCACTCGCGCGGGGTCAGCCCGTCACGGATCTTCGCGAGGCGGGCGCGGGGATCGGCCATCGGGGGCACCTCCGGGGTCGGTTCGGCCGTGATCATTTTAAAAACTACTGCAACTTACTTGCAATAGCATCAGTTTGGCAGTCCCGCGGGCGGGCGTGACCGATGCGGGGCACCAGGGGCCGGGCCGCGGGCGGACGCCGTGGTGCAGGGCGCTGAGAGGCCAGGCCGCGGGCGGCGGCCGGACGCTGCGCGGCTCAGCTCACCGCGGCGCGGATCTGCGTGGCGAGTTCGCTGGCCCGGGCCTCGGCCGATGCCGCCCCGGCCGGGTCCGCCGTGGCGGCCAGCAGCCGCGCCCGCTTGGACCACGCGTAGGTGTTGCCCTCCCGGACCGAGAGCCGCTCGCTGACCAGGGCGAACGCGAGGTCGGTCTGCCCGGCGCGGATCGCGGCCTCAAGCAGGGTGCGCTCCACCGCGTCGCGCTGCGCGTGGCTGCCGCCGAACTCGTGGACCCGGGTCCGGATCGGCAGAAGCTCGTCCAGGACCCGCGGATAACGGCCGCGGCCGAAGTGCAGCAGGCTGCGGCACACCGGCAGGCCCACGGCGGAGGTCATCCGCCAGCCGGTCGTGGCCCGGTCGCCTTCCGCCACCACCCGCTCGAGCGCGGTGACGACCTCGGCGGCGCGGGCCAGATCCCCGACCCCCACGTACGCCATGATCGCGTGCATGTCGTTGAACGGGTAGAAACCCGGGGCGAGCATCCGGGTCCAGGCCTGCGCCAGCGGCGGCCAGCGGTCGCCGACCGAGATGCCCTCCAGCTGCAGCCGCCACAGCAGCGCGGTGGCGTCGAGCAGTTCGAGCGCCACGTCCTGCGACCCGGCGTGGTGCAGGACGCGGTCGTAGACGGCGAGCGCGCCGGGCACGTCGTCGCCCTGCAACAGGTACAGCGCGTAGTGCCAGGAGTTGTGCACGTTCAGGAAGTTCCCGGTCTGCCACTGCGCCTCGCGGTCGCGCAGGAAGCGGATGCCGTCGGGAATCTGGCCCTGCATCTCATGGGTGTGCACGACCGCGTGGATGCCCCAGACGTCATCGGGGTTCAGTTCCACCGCGCGCCGGCCCGCGTCGGCGGACAGCCCGTAGATGTTGCACTCCTCCAGCCCGAACGCGTACATGCCGTACAGGAACCCGAGTTGCGGGTCGTCGTCGTGCCAGGCGCCGAGCGCGCGGCCGATCCGGTCCCGCAGGCTCACCGCGTCCCCGCTGAAGAAGTCCACCTGGTGCCCGACCGCGAGCGCGAGCAGGTCGCGGGGCCAGCGCACGGAGATCTCGGCGAGCATCACCCCGGCCCCGGTCATGTCGCCGCCGGCCCAGCGCCGCGCCGCGGCCAGGTGCGCGCGCTCCCGGGGACGCAGCGCGGCCTCACCGGGGCCTCCCGCCGTACCCGCGCGAGCCAGCGCCTCGCGGGCCCCGGCCACCGCGCCTTCCTCGGTGGACATCAGCGCCAGGTAGGCGCCGAGGAGATGGGCCAGCACGCAGCCCGGGTCTTCGGCGGCCGCGGCCGTGGTGGCCTCCACGACCTCGGGCTGGAACCGGACCAGGTGATCGATGGCCCGCTCGTAGGCGGCCACGGCCGGCGCCGAGCCCGTCATCTCCAGGCCGCGCCCGTCAGTGCTCATGGTGGCATCTATACCCGCAGCAAAAGGGACCCTGACGCCGGGTCGGCGTCAGGGTCCCTCGTTGATGTGCACGGGCGCGGCCTGGGAGGCGGCCGACCCGGTCAGGACGCCAGGACGGCCTCGATCTCCAGGTGCAGGGTGATCTTGTCGCCCACGACAACCCCGCCGTTCTGCAGAGGGGCGTTGAAGCTGACGTTGAAGTCGCCCCGGTTGAGCTCACCGCTGGCGCTGAACCCGGCCCGGGTGCCGCCGTAGGGGTCCGGCCCGAAGCCGTTCAGCTCCAGGACCAGCGGCACGCTCTTGGTGACGCCCTTGAGCGTGAGCTCGCCGTCGAGGACGTAGTTGCCGTCCTCGAAGTGGGCGCCGGTCGAGCGGTAGGTCATCGTCGGGTAGGTCTCGACCTCGAAGAAGTCGGCGGACCGGATGTGCTCGTCGCGCTGGTCGTTGCCGGTGCTGATCGACTTCAGGTCGATCACCGCGGTCGCCGAGGACTTGAACGGGTCGTCAGCGGTCACGATCTCGCCGGAGAAGTTCGTGAACTTGCCGCGGACCTTGCTGACCATCATGTGCCGGACCGAGAAGCCGATCTCGGAGTGCACCGGGTCGATGGTCCAGGTGCCGGCGACGTAGCCGGGGATCGCAGTCTCGGTGGTGCTAGCAGTCATGGGGGGCTCCTGAAGCTAATTGGTTGAGTGCTCAATAACTATCACGCTCCACGAGGTTTGTCAAACGCTCAACTATCGTCGGGTATGCTGGTATCGTGCCTAGCCCGGAGATCACGCAGGAGTCGGCGCAAGAGGCCACCGAAGACACCCGGTGGCTCACTGCCGACGAACAGCTGGCGTGGCGGACGTTCCTGACCGCCTGCCAGTCGCTGTTCAGCGCCATCGACGCGCAGCTGCTGCGCGACTCGGACATTCCGCACGGTTACTACGAGATCCTGGTCCGGCTGTCCGAGACACCGGGCCGGGCGCTGCGGATGACTCAGCTGGCCGAGGCGTCAACGTCCAGCAAGAGCCGGCTGTCGCACGCCGTGGCGCGGCTCGAGGAACGGGGCTGGGTCCGCCGGACCGACTGCCCCACCGACCGGCGGGGCCAGATCGCGCAGCTCACCGACGAGGGCTTCGCCGCGCTGGCCGCCGCCGCCCCCGGGCATGTCGACCAGGTCCGGCGGTCCCTGATCGACCGGCTCACCGCCGAGCAGGTCGAGCAGCTGCGCGAGATTGGCGCCGCGATCATCGAGGGCACCGACCCGGACGTGACCGCGCGCGGCTGCCTGTCCTGACCGGCCCGGCCGGCGGCGTTCCCGTTGCGGATTGGCGGCCGTGTTCGCTAGATGCTGCTCACGCCATGCTGGCACGACATTGATAGAACACATACTCGGCCATCGCGATAATTAGTGCGGCGGCGGCCCGGGCTGTGGCTTATCCTGGCGGGCAAAGCGCTGACGGAGACGAGTAGCCCGGGGTCACGCGAGCCGAGAGAGCCGCCGGCCGCTGTGAAGGCGGTCTCGCGCCCCGTGGCGAAGACCCTCCCGAGCGCGGGGAGGAACGGCTGCCGCAGGCCGGCGGCATGCCTCATGCCCCGTCGGCTTGCCCCCGTGACCGGGCAGGAACGAGGCCGCCCCGGCTGACCGGCGGCGGCGAAAGTGCGGTGGCACCGCGAGTTCCCTTCTCGCCCGCACTCCCAAGGGGTCGTCGAGCACATCCCGGGAGGAGTGCGATGATCTCTCGTGTTCTGGCCGCCGACCTGCCCGCGCACGTCGGCGAGCAGGTCAGGATCGCCGGCTGGCTGCACCGTCGGCGTGAGCTGAAGTCCGTGACGTTCCTGATCGTCAGGGACCGCTCGGGTCTGGCGCAGGTCGTTCTTTCCGGCCTTACGCAACGGGAAGGCGCCGACCACCGTGGCCTGCCCGAGGAAACCGTGGTCGAGGTCACGGGCACGGCGGTGGCCAACGACCAGGCGCCCGGCGGGGTCGAGGTCACCGGGTCACGGGTCACGCCGCTGTCTGGCCCGGCCGCGCCGCCGCCGTTCGACCTGTACCGGCCCGCGGTCACCGCCGGCCTGCCGACGATCCTCGACCACGCGCCGGTCACGCTGCGGCATCCGGCGCTGCGGGCCGGCTTCGAGATCGCGGCGGCCAGCGTGGCCGGGTTCCGCGAGGCCCTGGACGGCATGGGCTGCACCGAAGTGCACACGCCGAAGATCGTCGAGTCGGCCACCGAGTCGGGGGCGAACGTGTTCGGCCTCGACTACTTCGGCCGCCCGGCCTACCTGGCCCAGTCACCGCAGTTCTACAAGCAGGCGCTGGTCGGGGTGTTCGAGCGGGTCTTCGAGGTCGGGCCGGCCTTCCGGGCCGAGCCGCACGACACGGCCCGGCACCTGGCCGAGTACACCAGCCTCGACGCCGAGCTCGGCTTCATCGCCGGCTATCACGACGTCATGGCGGTACTCCGCGACGCGATCGCCGGGATGGTGGCCGGCGCAGCCACGCGGGCCGCCCGCGCCATCGAGCTCCTCGGGCTGACCCTGCCCGTGGTCCCGCGGCCGGTCCCCGAGATCCACTTCGCGGACGCGCAGGAGCTCATCGCGGCCCGGGCCGGCTGGGACCCGCGAGGTGAGCCCGACCTCGCGCCGGAGGACGAGCGGTGGCTCGGCGAGTGGGCGCTGCGCGAGCACGGGTCGGAGTTCCTGTTCGTGACCGGGTACCCGATGGCCAAGCGGCCGTTCTACACCCATCCCGATCCGGCCCGGCCCGGCTACTCCAACAGCTTCGACCTGATCTTCCGCGGCCTCGAGCTGGTCACCGGCGGGCAGCGGCTGCACCGGCACGCGGACTACCTGGCCGCGCTGGCGGAGCGGGGCGAAGACCCGCGGGCCTACGCCGGGTACCTGCAGGTGTTCGAGCACGGGATGCCGCCGCACGGCGGGTTCGCGATCGGGCTGGAGCGCTGGACCGCACGGCTGACGGGCGCGGCGAACGTGCGGCAGGTCACCCTGTTCCCCCGGGACCGCCATCGCCTCAGCCCGTAGCGCCCGCCTACCTTGGGCCGGTGGCTGACCGCGGCGTCCCTGGCCCGCCCGCACCCGTGGTTCAGTAGGCAACCGTGATCCGGCGGCGGAACGCCTCGCCGTGCTCAAGCTCGTCGGCGAACGCGATCGCGAAGTCGGGAATGCTGATCCGGCTCTCGCCGGATGCATCGACCAGCAACCGTTCCCCGCCGACCCGGAACTCCCCGGTCCGCTCCCCCGGGCCGATGACCCGGGCCGGGCTGATGTAGGTCCAGTCCAGGTCCTGGATTTCCCGGTATACCTCGTCCAGCGCCCTGGCGTGGGCCAGCGCCGTGGGCTTGTCCGCGGGGGGGAAATCCGGGCGGTCGACGAGCCGCCGGCCCGGAGCGACCTCGAGGCCGCCGGCCCCGCCGACCACGACGAGGCGGCGCACCCCGGCCCGGCGCAGCCCCGTGGCCAGGCCGCGGGCGGCGCCGAGCAGGCTGTCCTCGGGGTCGTCGTCGTGGCCGCGCCGCGGCCCGGTCGCCGACGCGACTGCGTCCTGGCCCGTGGCGAGCCGTGCTACCGACCCCGGATCCCTGGCGTCGCCGGTGAGGCTCTGCACGACCAGGCCCTGGACCGGGGCGCCGCTCCGGGTGGCGGCGGTGACGGTGTGCCCGCGCTCGAGCAGCTCGGTGGCGACGGCCCGGCCGATGGCTCCCGAGGCACCGAACACGACAATCTTCACGATTTCCCCTCATCATGCCCGGCGATCGCTGCGCCTGGCCACGGCCTGCGCGGCACGTGCCCGCGCCCGCTATGTGCTTCCCAAGATCAGCCCGGTCATTCGGGCGGATGCGCCCGCGAGACAGCGGCGCGCCGGGTGGCGCCCGGCGGCCAGGGCGGCCCGGCCAGGGGGGCCCGGCGGCCAGGCGGCCGGGCGCCGCCCGCAGCCGGTCAGCCGGGTATGACCACCAGGACCTTGCCCACCGCGCCGGCTTCGACCGCATCCTGCGCCGCGGCGATCTGATCCAGCGGGTATCTGATGACCGGGAGCTCGGTCAGCGTCCCGTCGGCCAGCGCCCCGGTAATGTCGCCCGCCGCCTGGATGAGTGCCTCGGCCGGGACCCCGTAGAGCAGCACAAACCTGAGCACGACGTTCGCGTTCATGCAGGCCCGGACGGGCAGCGTCGGATCATCCGCTTCGGCGGCGTAGCAAACGATCCGCGCGTCGGGCCGCGCCACGACGGCCAGGTCCAGCTGTAGGTTCGCGCCGAGGGCCACTTCCACCACGCGATCCACCCCGGCGGCGCCCGCGAACGATCTGATCTGGTCGGCGGCGTCAGGCTCTCGGTAGTTCACGACCAGGTCGGCACCGGCCTTGACGGCCAGCTCTGCCTTCTGCGGCCCGCTGACCGTGGTGACCACCCGAGCGCCCGCGCGCTTGCCCAGCTCGATCGCGAAATGGCCGACCGCGCCGGCACCGCCCGCGACCAGCACCGTCTGGCCGTCGATGGGCCCGTCGGCCAACAGGCACCGGTGCGCGGTCAGGGCCGGGACGCCGAGGCTGGCGCCGAGCTCGCCCGAAACGCCGTCGGGCAGTGGAACGGCCGCATACACCGGGACGACGGTCCACTCGGCCGCGGTCCCCCACCGCCGGCCGGCCGCGGCCATCCACAGCCACACCCGCTGGCCGACGCGGCCCGGGTCCACTCCCTCGCCGACCGCGTCGATCACCCCGGCGCCGTCGTGATGCGGGATCTGAAAACCGTCGATCGGCCGCGGGGTGGCGCCGCTGCGAGACTTCCAGTCGGTGGGGTTGACGCCGGAGAACTCCACCCTGACCCGCACCTCCCCAGGTCCGGGCTCGGGCCGCTCCACGTCCTCGACGCGCAGCACCTCGCGGGCAGGTCCGTACCGGTCATACAGCGCAGCTTTCACCGTCAGGTTCCTCCGCTCTCGTCCGGCTCTCCGGCCCTCCGATCCTCTCATCCGGGCCGCCTGCTTCAGGCCCGGTCACCGCCGCTGAGGGCCGACACGGTTGGCGTCCCGATCTCGGCACTGGGGAGACACGTTGCTGGCCAGCACGCCGGGGCCACAACGGGTACAACAGGTCGTAACCGGACATTGCCTCAGCGGCACTGACGCTTGGCTGAGGCACTCTTGGCGCATGCGGTGCCGGTCTACCGGAACCACCTCATGCATCGGCACCACGGGCTATGCCCGCTGAAGATGGGATACGCCTACGAGGCCCTCGGCGACCATCCGGCTGCGATCAGGCACCTGCGGGAAAGCCAGGCCATCTTCGACCAGTTGCAGCTCAGCTTCTATGCGGAGCGAGCACGCGACGCACTCGATGCCTGCCAGAACACCCAGTGCGCTGCCTCCGACCGGCAGTCAGATGCCTGGCCAGAGGACCTGTGACTAGTTCGAGCCCGGATCGGCGGCTCCGTCAGGCATTATGACCACCTTGCTCCAGCCGGTGGTCTTGGCCTTGTCGAGGGCCGAGTCAGCCTCACCGATCAGTTCGGTCAAGGCACGCCTTGACTCATTCAAGACGGCGACGCCTATCGACACGGTAAGCCGGAAGACGTACCCTGCCTGGCTCCCGGACTCGATGGCGATCGCCTCGCCAGCGATATGATCACGCAGTCGCTCGCTGATCTGCCGAGCCTCTTCCCGGCCGGTCTGCGGAAGCAGGATCGCAAATTCCTGACCGCTGAACCGGCCGATCAGGTCGTGACCTGGCAGTTGCTCCTTTAGCATACCGGCGATATCTCGAAGCAGCTGATCACGGACTGTCTGCCCGGCTGTCTCGCCTATACTCTTGAAATGGTCGATGTCCACCATCGCGAGCGCTAGCGGGGAGTGGGTGCGCTGCGCTCGCGAGAATTCCGCAGTTGCCTCGCGCTGCCACGTCACCGCATTCAGCAGGCCTGTCTTCGCATCCATACGAGCATGCGCGATCAGCTGAGCGTGCATCAGGTAGCGCCGGTACAGGACTATGGACGGCAGCGCCAGCACCATGAGGATTGAGTTGATCGCCACTATCAGCGAGACGGTGACAGCCAGACTAAGTTCGACCAGGTCAGCCGTTATCGACTCGCGTGTCCCGAGCAGTTCACGAAAGCCTGCAGTCGGATCAGACAGCTTGATCGCAATCAGCAGGAGAATGTGGTTAATCAGCCAACCCAGGATACCACACAATGCCACGGCGCCAGTCCAGGAAAGCGCGTGCGAGCTGGTTCCCGGATGACTTCCGCCAAGATTCGACGGGAGGGCATGGAAAACAAGGGAAGCACAGCCATAAGCCAGACTTAGAGTGGCATTACTAAATACTCGACGGTATACGATCAGTTGGGGCATGCGCCAGAGCTTGTACGCGGTCAACGGCACTGGGGCCATGAATGCATACGCTGGCGGTAGTCCGACCGCAATCGCGAGATACCAGACAGTCTGCAGGTCTCGACTCAGGGCACCGTGTATCTCCTTGACATTCCGGGTCGATTCGATTGCCACCACAGCGCACGCAAGCAGTGCGGCGAAGCGCAGCAAGTCCGAGAGCCGCCAGGTCGTGAACGTCGCCGCCATAGCGGTCGCGGCCACTCCCAAGGCGGTAACGGTGAGGAGATAGCTGCGGAGTGGATTGGGAACACCCCACACTTGCCAGCGGCGAATACCCCGTATACCCATGCGCACGCCATCTGCAAACTCTGTCAGCGGCCGCGAGGTGGTCATTACATCCCCTGAGCCGGTGACGCTGACGGCGATCGGCGCAAATGGGACATCGTATACTAAAGCCGCATCATGACTAACTTCTGCCGTCTGTCAACGGCAGGCACACGTCGCAAAGTCCAAATCTCGCTCACACTGTACTCGTACCCGAGGCACATGACCAGATCGAGAGGAGGAGCCCGCCATGCGCAGCGAGTGGCTCTGACACCCCAGACCCTCCACCCCCCAAAGCCCAGGAAGGAGCCCGCCATGCGCAGCGAGTGGCTCTGACACCCCAGACCCTCCACCCCAAACCCAGGAAGGAGCCCGCCATGCGCAGCGAGTGGCTCTGACACCCCAGACCCCCCACCCCAAGACCCAGGAAGGAGCCCGCCATGCGCAGCGAGTGGCTGTAGACATCGACGTGATCAGCTGACCAAGCAGAGTCACGACTCTCTAAATGGGTCGGAATGTCCTGCGCCATGTAGTCGCCAGCGCGGCGGCCAGGAGTGCGCCCAGGCCGCCGCTGATGGCGATTGCCGTGGCAGGCGTGACTGCGTGTGAGGAAGCAACCGCTCCGGCGAGCACAATGCAGAGGCCCTGCGTGACTTGCATGCCTCCGTTGGCCAGGCCGAAGGCTTGGCCGCGGTGGTCGGGGGGCACAGCGGCGACAAAGGCCGCGTTGGCCGCCAGCTGGTAAGAGGCGCATGCCCCGGACACGGCGATGATCAGCAACGCGGCGATCAGGCCAGGCTGCAGCGCGCAGAGCAGCAGCACGCCGCAGGCGCCGATCGCCATCGGGCCCATCCAGCGCTGCCTGACCGCCGGTGCCACCAGCGGCCGAATACGACCGCACCGATCGCCGTGCCGAAGGGCCCCGCGGCGAACACCAGTCCCGTGCTGATCGGGATCGCTAGCGAGGCGTGGAAGCTGGCCGCGTAGGGTGCCGCCAGGCCCATCGGTACCACGTAGAACGCAACCAGCCAGCCGAACAGCATCAGAGTCCGCAGCATGCGGTGGCCGAAAACGAGACGTATCCCGGCTGCCATCTGCGTGAACGGAGATGGGCGGCTCACGGCTGGAATGGCCGCAGCGGGACGATGGCGTACCCAGAACCAGACCAGTACCGCCGAGGCCGCGAAGGTGGCCGCGTCGATCAGCAGGGCGATCCGCACGCCCAGTAAGGCCACCAGGAGTCCGCCCAGTGCGTAGCCCGAGACCATGGCCACCTGAAGGGTGGTCTGGGTGACCGCGGTGCCAAGAACGTATCGCTCCCCGGTCAGGATGTCGGGCATCATCGCGGACCGCGCCGACTTGAACGGCGAGTCGAGCAGCGTCACGACAAAGAGCAGCGCGACCATGATCCACAATCCCGCCTCAGGCGGTGCGGTCAGGCTCACGAGAGCCATCAGGCAGACAAACACCAGCCGTGCGAGATCGCAGGCCACCATGACCTGGCGCCGGGGCAGCCGGTCGGCCAGCCCGGACAGGGCCAGGCCACCGACCACCCAGGGCAGGAGCGTGACCGCGTAGGTCAGCGCCGTCCAGAACGGCGAACGCGTGCGGTCGTAGACCAGCACGGTAATGGCCACCCTGGCCAGTTGGTCGCCAGCCACCGACAGCAACTGCGCGAGCCACAGAGCACGGAACTCGGTGTTCGCGAAGATCTGGCGGAACGTAGGCTTACCGGGATCGGCGGGCGCGCGGGCTGCGGCGGTCTGTGCCGCACCATCCACCGCGATCTCCAAGTCCTCTTTTCGCACGCGGGCGTTACCTCATGATTGCCCAATGTCGTACCGGTCTGCAACCATCGGTGGCCGATAGCTTACTCAGCGCAAGCTGACGGGCACGCGACGGTAACTGGGCCGCGAACGTCGGTGTCCGGAATATCGGGGCTCTGCCATGTCTCAGCATCCTCCCAGCCAAGAATCCTAGCGATTTAGGTTTACGATCGGCACAATCGGCCAAAGGGACGGCAAAGCTGTGCCTCGCGTGTGGCAGCGCAGGTGACCGACCGGCAAGACGGAGGACTGGATGCGCCGAGGCATCAGGTATCCGCCGGCGGCCGCGCGTTCCGTGTCGGTGCTGGCCTGGCACCGGACCGTCTGGCTGGCGAGCTTCATAATGGTCGCGGTCGGGGCCTACGTGGTGTCGCCGCTGGTCCAGGCGGTCGGCCACACCGTTCCCGCGGTCAACCGTGGCGTCCCGTTCGACGGGACCGGTGCGGTCGGGGCGCTGTTCACCCGTTCCGGTGGCAAGCTAGGCGCGCACTTCTGCACCGCGAGCGTGGTCAGCAGCCCGGCCGGCAACCTGCTCATCACCGCCGCGCACTGCATGCAGGGCAAATCCCTCGGCAGCGTGGTCTTCGCCCCGGGCTACCACAACGGCAGGTTTCCCTACGGCATCTGGGTCGTCACGGCGATCTACGTCGACAGCGCCTGGGCCACGAGCCAGAATCCCGACGATGACGTCGCGTTCCTCATCGCGGGACAGCCGGGCACGCACATCCAGCGGCGCACCGGGGCCGAGATCCTCAGGATCGACCGGCCACCGCAGATGGTACGGGTGATCGGTTACCCGGACGCCACGAACAGGCCGATCACCTGCACGGCCCCGGCGCGCAGCTTCGGCGCCCGCCAGATGGTGTTCGACTGCGACAACTACACCAACGGCACCAGCGGCGGGCCGTTCCTGGCCCACGTCAACCCCAAGACCGGCGATGGCTGGGTGATCGGCGTGATCGGCGGCTACCAGCAGGGCGGAGACAGCCCGAACGTCTCGTACTCACCCCGGTTCTTCTCCTCGGTCCTGAACCTGTATCAGACCGCGACCTCGGAAAGCCCGGTCGTCCTGTCAGGCTGACGCCGTCGGACCGGGCGCTATCCGGTCAAGGTCGGCGAGTTCGTCGCCGGACGGTACCCAGCTGGCGGCCGCCGCGTTCGCCTTGACCTGCTCCGGCGACGTCGCCCCGGCGATCACCGACGAGCAGCCCGGCTGGGCGGCCAGGCCGCCGACGGCCACGTCGAGGAGCGTGACGCCGTGCTGCTGCGCCCAGTCGGCCAGCTTCTCCACTCGGTCGAGCTTGTCGCCGGTGATGTAGCCCGGCCGGCCGGCCAGCCTGCTGCCCTCGGGTGGCGGGAGTCCGCGCCGGACCTTCCCGGTCAGCAGGCCGTTAGCCAGCGGGTAGTAGGGCAGTACGCCGAGGCCGTAGTGCAAGGCGCCGGGCACGACCTCGGCCTGGATGCCGCGTTCCAGCAGCGACCAGTGGTTCTGCGCGGAAACGAATCCGGTGGTGCCGAGCTCGCGCGCGGCGCCGGCCGCCTCCGCAAGCTGCCAGCCGGCGAAGTTGGAATGCCCCAGGTAGCGCACCTTGCCCTGAGCCACCAGGTCACCCAGGGCGGTGAGCGTCTCCTCGATCGGCGTGGCCGGGTCGGGCGTGTGGATCTGGTACAGGTCGATGTAGTCGGTCTGCAGCCGTCGCAGCGACTGCTCGACGGCCCGCATGATGTATCCGCGCCCGCCCTTGGCGCCAGCCGCGGCCCCGTATCCCATGTCGGCGCCGCGGTGACCGAATTTGGTGGCCAGCACAACCTGGTCACGGCGGCCGGCCAGCGCCTCGCCGAGGAATTCCTCCGATCGCCCGGCGCCGTAGCTCTCGGCCGTATCGAGCAAGGTGATCCCGGCGTCAAGGGCC
Organism: uncultured Actinomycetota bacterium; assembly: GCA_963795055.1. Taxonomy (GTDB): domain Bacteria; phylum Actinomycetota; class Actinomycetes; order Streptosporangiales; family Streptosporangiaceae; genus JASHPR01. The sequence goes on along the minus strand of CAWCGJ010000042.1, from coordinate 184,915 downwards.
GCGTCCACCACGGTGCGGGTCGCGTCCACGTCCAGCCTGCGGCCGAAGTTGTTGCCGCCTAGGCCCGCCACCGACACGACGAGCCCCGAGTTGCCCAGTGACCTGTAACGCATGGCCTGCGTGTCCTCCTGGTGCGGCGCGGATTGACTGCCTGCCGATCGTAACGATAGGCCAGCGCGCCGGCGGAACCGCACGTAGGCTCACCGGTCACAACCGTCACTGGCGTCAGCGTCCCGGCGCTCCGGGTGCGGTGGCCCGCCCGGCCGCGGATATGGTGAACCGGCCGGCGTGGCCCGCCGGGCACGAGACATGCGGATATGCGTGAAATCGCATATGCGATATCGTGTGGTAAGAGTGGCAAACTGAGCACTTCCGTGACGCAATTGTCCGGACCTGCCTGATGCTCCCCCGGGGACGGCAGCATAGGCGGAGCACCCGAGGCAGCCGGGAGCGAGCGGGAGGGAGCAGGATTCATGGTCGACGGGGCTGGCGGGCCCACAGTGCTGCGTATCCTCCTCGGCACGCAGCTACGCCGCCTGCGCGAGGCGCGCGGGATTACCGCCCAGGAGGCGGCGCACGCGATCAGGGGATCCGAATCCAAGATCAGCCGCATTGAGCTGGGACGGACCTCGGTCAGGAAGATAGACATCGTCGACCTGCTCAGCCTTTACGGGATCACCGACCCCGCGGAGCGGGAGGAACTGCTCACCCTGGCCGCCCAGGCGAATCAGCCCAGCTGGTGGCACCAGTACCAGGACGTCCTGCCCAGCTGGTTCCAGGCCTACATCGGCCTGGAGGAGTCCGCGGCGTCGATCCGCAGCTATGACGCGCAGTTCATACCCGGCCTACTGCAGACCGAGGATTACGCGGCCGCGGTTATCGCGCTCGGCGAGTTCTCGCTGGAGGAAGCGGAACGCCTGGTGTTCCTGCGCAAGGAGCGGCAGCGCAGGTTCGGCTCGGGCGGGCTCCGGCTGTGGGCGATCCTCGATGACGTGGCCCTGCGCCGGCCGGTCGGCAGCCCGCGGATCATGCGAGCCCAGCTCGAGCGCCTGTCCGACCTGTGCGACCAGCCCGGTTTCGCGCTCCAGGTCGTGCCGGGCGGCGCGGGAGCCTATGTGGTGCCGGGGAGCTTCAGCATCCTGCGCTTCGCCGTCCCCGACCTGCCCGACGTGGTCTACCTGGAACAGCTCACGAGCGCCATGTACCTGGACAAGCCCGCCGACGTGGAACGTTACACCGCTGCCATGGACAAGCTCAGCGCCATCGCCGCGCCGCCCGAGGAAACCAAGCAGATCATCCGCGCGTTGCGCGAGGAGCTGGAGAGATCCCCATGAGCAGCATCCGCAACGGCATGGACGCGAGCGAGCTGGTCGGCGTGACGTGGGTCAAGAGCCGCCACAGCGGCCCCACCGGAGGTAACTGCGTCGAGGTCGCCTTCCTGGCCGACGGCGGGGTCGCCATGCGCAATTCCCGGCACCCGGGCGGGCCCGCCCTGATCTTCACGAGGGCCGAGTGGGACGCGTTCCTCGGCGGGGCCAAGGACGGCGAGTTCCGCCCGGCCGGCTGACCGCCCGGCCGGCTGACCGCCGGCTGAGGACGGCCGGTCAGGACCGCCGCGCGGCGCGCGCCTGGCGGCCGGGCGATCCCCCGCGCCGGTCGCGCAACCGCATCGAGAGGCGCACCGGGCTGCCCTCGAAGCCGAACTCCTGGCGCAGCCTGCGCTCGATGAACCGGCGGTAGCCGGCCTGCAGGAAGCCCGTCGTGAACAGGACGAAGTGCGGGGGGCGGATCCCCGCCTGGGTGGCGAAGAGGATCTTCGGCTGCTTGCCGCCGCGCACCGGAGGCGGCGTCGCCGCGACCAGGGCGGCCAGCCAGCCGTTGAGCCGGCCCGTCGGCACCCGCGTCTCCCAGCCGGCCAGGGCCAGCTCGAGCGCCGGGACCAGCCGGTCGACATGCCAGCCGGTGGCGGCGGAGATGTTCACCCGCGGCGCCCACCGGGCGGTGTGCAGCTGCCGGTCGATCTCGCGCTCCAGGAAGTGCCGGCGGTCGTCATCGACCAGGTCCCACTTGTTGTAGGCGATGACCAGCGCCCGGCCGGCCTCGATCACCATCGAGACGATCCGCAGGTCCTGCTCGGCCAGCGGCTCGCTGGCGTCCACCAGCACCACGGCGACCTCGGCGCGCTCCAGCGCCCGCTCGGTCCGCAGCGCCGCGAAGTAATCCGCCCCCTGGGTTTCCCTGACCCGCCGCCTGATCCCCGCGGTATCCACGAACCGCCAGGTGCGGCCGCCGAGTTCGACGAGCTCGTCAACCGGGTCGCGGGTGGTGCCGGCGGCCGCGTCGACCAGCACCCGCTCCTGCCCGGCGATCTTGTTCAGCAGGCTTGACTTGCCGACGTTGGGACGCCCGAGGAGAGCTACCCGCCGGGGGCCGCCCTCGGCCGTGAGCGGCTCGGCCGGCGCGGCCGGCAGCGCGGCCAGGATCACGTCGAGCAGATCGCCGCTGCCTCGTCCGTGCAGCGCGCTCACGGGCACCGGCTGGCCGAGTCCCAGGGACCAGAGCGAGGCGGCCGCGGGCTCGGCCGGCGCATCGTCGACCTTGTTGGCGGCCAGGACGACCGGCTTGCCCGAGCGGCGCAGCACCGCGGCGACGGCCTCGTCGGCGTCGGTCACGCCCACGATGGCGTCCGCGACGAACAGCACCGCGTCGGCCGCGTCCACCGCGATCCGCGCCTGGGCGGCCACCCGCGCGGCCATGCTCGGCCGGCCTTCCACGGCAGGCTCCCAGCCACCGGTATCCAGCAAGGTGAAGGCGCGGCCGCGCCAGGTGGCGTCGTAGGCGACCCGGTCCCTGGTGACCCCCGGGGTGTCCGCGACGACCGCCTGTCTGCTGCCGAGGATGCGGTTCACCAGCGTGGACTTGCCGACGTTGGGCCGGCCGACCACCGCCACGACCGGCGCGGGGCCTTCCGGCTCGGCCCCCAGTCCCGGGATGCCTGGCTCCGGGGTGCTCACAGGGTCCACGCGCCCGCCTTCCTGCTGTCCGCCAGCGCGACGATCTGGCCGATGACGTCGTCCAGGCCCAATGCCGTCGTGTCGATCTGCACCGCGTCGGCGGCCCGGGCCATCTGCGGAGCGTCGGACCGGTCGCGCCGTGCCTGCTCGGCCCGGGTTACCGCGACCGTGACGGCCGGGTCGGCGGCCAGGTCCGCGGTGCGCCGGTCCGCCCGGACCGCCTCCGTGGCGGTCAGGAACACCTTCACCGGCGCATCGGGCGCCACCACCGTCCCGATGTCCCGGCCCTCGGCGACGATCCCGGTTCCCGCCGCCAGCGCCTCGGCGATGATCCTGCGCTGGATCGCGATCAGGTGGCGGCGGACGTCCGGCACCGCGGCGACCGCGCTGACCGCGTTGGACACCTCGCGAGTCCGGATGGGGCCCGCCACGTCGCGGCCGTCGACGCGGATCTGCGGGGCGTCCGGGTCGGTGCCCACCTCGATGACCGGACGGCCGGCGCTGGCCGCCACCGCGCCCGGATCCGAGATGTCCTGCCCGTGCGCGAGCAGCCACCAGGTGAGCGCCCGGTAGGTCGAGCCGGTGTCCAGGTAGCGCAGCCCGAGAGTGCGCGCGACGCCCCGGGCCGCCGTTGACTTGCCGGACCCGGCCGGGCCGTCAACCGCGATCACTAGGCCCGGATAACCGGCTGTATGCTCCGCGCCGGGATGCTTGGTCACGAAGGCGATGCTACCGGCGAACCGGCCAGCCGCCGGCGGCCAGCGCCTCGACAAGCCGCCCCGCCTCCTCCGGCCGGACCGCGAGCTCCGCCACGCCGGCCGGCAGGCCGGGCGAGTGCTCGATCCCCACATCCTCGATGTTGATCCCCGCGGCGCCTGCGGCCTGGAAGAGCCGGGCCAGCTCGCCGGGCCGGTCACCGATGACCACCTGGACGACGGCGTAGGCAGGTGCGGGCCCGCCGCGCTTGCCCGGGATCCTGGCCACCCCTGCTCCCCCGCGCTCCAGGAGCCCGGTCAGGTGCTTGACCGCCTCCTCGTCGCCCTGGGCGATCCTGGCCAGCGTGGCCGCGGCGTCGGCGACATCGGCCGCCAGCGCCGCGAGCACCTGGCTGGAATGCGCGGCGTTGGCCGCCAGGATCTGCGTCCACAGGCCGGTGTCCCCGGCCGCGATCCGGGTGACGTCGCGCAGCCCCTGGCCCGCGAGGTCCAGGGCGCCCGGCGGCGCGTGCTCCAGCCGGGCGGCCATGGCCGCGGCGACCGCGTGCGGCGCGTGGGAGACCAGCGCGACCCAGCGGTCATGGTCGGCGGCGGACATGCGGACGGGCTGGGCTCCGCAGGCCCGGGCCAGGCCGGCCACCGCCGACACGGCCTCCGGCGCGGTCTCCGGCAGCGGGCAGATCGCCCACGGCCGGCCCAGGAACAGGTCAGCCCTGGCCGCGGCCGGGCCCGACCGCTCGCGCCCGGACAGCGGGTGCCCTCCGGCGAACGCGGCCAGGTCGCAGCCGAGCTCGCGGGCGCGGGCCAGCGGCAGCTCTTTCACGCTCGCGACATCGGTGTACCACCGGGCCAGGCCCCGCGCCTGCGCGGCGGCCAGGGCCGGCGCGATGGCCTCGGGCGGCATGGCGAGCACGGCCAGGTCGGCCGGCCCGCCCGGCGGGCCGCCGCCGGGCAGCTCGGAGCCCGCTCCGATGTCCGCGGCGAGCCTGGCTGCCGCGGGATCGGCGTCCGCGAGCCAGACCGCCGCGCCCCGGTCGCGCAGCGCGAGGGCGACCGACGTGCCGATCAGCCCGGTGCCGATCACGACGACCTCACCGGGCCCGGCGGCGCCGGTTCCCGCGCCCGGCCCGGTCATTGCGCGATGTCCAGGCGCAGCGCGGCGGCGCCGCGCAGGTACACGTGCTGCACCGCCGAGCGCGGCCTGACCGTCTCCACGTGCATCAGCAGCCGGACCACGCGCGGCATCGCGCCCGGGACGTCAATCTCGGTGCAGCACAGCAGGGGCACGTCCTGGAACCCTAGCTTGCGCGCGGCGAGCGCGGGAAACTCGGCGTTCAGGTCGGGGGTGGCGGTGAACACCACGCTGATCACGTCGGCCGGGGTGAGCTGGTTGCGCGTCATGACCTCCGCGACCAGTTCGGAGGTGCCCTCGAGGATGGCGGTGCTCTGGTTCGCGCCGACTTGCACCGCGCCGCGGATCGCCCTGACCGGCACCCTGCCTCCCTCGTTGCCGCTGCCTGGCCCGCCGCTCACCCGGGGCGGGCTCCCAGGCTATAGACCCACGGCCGCGTACAGGTCGCCGATCTCCCTCGCGGTGAGCCGCCGCGTGGTACCCGGGCGGAGCGAGCCGAGCGCGACCGGCCCGACGTGCGTGCGTACCAGCCGGCTGACCGGATGGCCGGCCTCGGCGAGCATCCGCCGCACGATGTGCTTGCGCCCCTCGTGCAGCGTGATCTCCACGAGCGCCCGGTCGCCTGCCCGCTCAACCACCCGGAACCGGTCGGCGGTCGCTACTCCGTCGGACAGCTCGATCCCGGTGGTCAGCTGGCGTCCCAGGTCTCTCGGCAGCGGGCCGGCCACATCGGCCAGGTAGGTCTTGAGCACGCCGTAACGAGGATGCGCCAGCCGGTGCGCCAGCTCTCCGTCGTTCGTCAGCAGCATGAGGCCCTCGGTGTCGTAGTCGAGCCGGCCGACATGAAACAGCCGCTCATCGTAGTCCCCGAGGAAGTCGGCGATCGTGGGACGGCCCCGGGGGTCCGACATCGTGGTCAGGACCCCGGCGGGCTTGTTCAGGGCAAGGTAGACGAGGTCCTCCCGGGCCGGGATCCGCCGCCCGTCCACCCGGATGACCTGCCGCCGCGGATCGACCCGGGCCCCGAACCGGCGGACGACCTCGCCGTCGACCTCGACCCGGCCGTCCGCGATCATCTCCTCGCAGTGCCTGCGGCTGCCCACGCCCGCCGCGGCGAGCACCTTCTGCAGCCGGACGCCGCCGGGAACGTCGACGAGCGTGTCGTGGTCGTCGTCGGCTCCCTCGCCCGGCGAGGGCCGGCCTTCGGCGTCCGGCCGGGCCCGCTGGGCCGGGCCCCGCTGGTCACGACGCCGCTGGTTCATGACCGGGGTCAGGCTCGTCGTCAACGTGATCGGGCAGGAAGGGCGCGAGTTCGGGCAGCGCGTCCAGGCTGGGCAGCCCCAGCCGCTCCAGGAAGTACGCGGTCGTGGCGAACAGGATCGCGCCGGTCTCGGGGTCGCTGCCGGCCTCTTCCACCAGCCCGCGCAGGACCAGGGTACGGATCACGCCGTCGCAGTTCACGCCGCGCACGGCCGCCACCCGGGCCCGGCTCACCGGCTGCCGGTAGGCGACGACCGCCAGGGTTTCCAGGGCCGCCTGGGTCAGCCGGACCTCCTGGCCGTCGCTCACGAACCGCTCCACCACCGGCGCGCACTCCTCGCGCGTGTAGAAGCGCCAGCCGCCCGCCACCTCGCGCAGGTCAAAGCCGCGCTGCTCCGCCGCATACGAGGCCGCCAGCTCACGGAGCGCCCCGGCCACCTCCGCGCGCGGCCGTTCCAGCACCTGCGCGATGACCACCTCGGAGACCGGTTCGTCGGCCACCAGCATGATCGCCTCCAGGCTGGCCCGGAGCCCGGGGCCGTCCGGCCCGTCGGCCGGCCCGGGCCCGGCCTCGTCGGCGTACCCGGGCCCGGGCCCGGGCGCGCCCTCGCCGGCCCGCTCGGGCCCGGCGTGCCCGCCGGCCTGCTCCGGCACGGCGTGCCCGTACTCCTGCCCGGGCACGGTCCCGCCGCCCGCCGACGCGGGCGCGTCGCTCATGTCCTCCCGGCCGGGGCCAGATCCGTTCTGCATCGGTTATCCGTCGGCTTTCTGGGTGCTGGTTTCGTGGTCTGGCTGGCCGCCCTCGGTCCAGCTCACGTAGAGGTCGCCGAGCGGGGCCATCTGGTCGAGACCGACGCGGCCCTGCCGGTACAGCTCGAGCACCGCGAGGAAGCGCGCGACGACCTCGTAGGTCCCGCGGCAATCCGCGGCGAGCTGCCGGAACGTGGCCCGGCGCAGCCGCGCCAGCCGCCCGGACAGCAGGCCGACCTGCTCGCGGACGCTGGTCAGGGGCATGTGCAGGTGCGCCGTGGAGACCACCGGCGGGCGCCGGGGGGCCAGGGTACGGGCGGCGATCGCGGCGAACTCGGCCGGGCCGAGGCCCAGCAGCACCTCCGGCAGCAGGTCGACGAAACGGGGCTCCATCGGCACCCGCCGCGGGAACCTCCGCGCGGCCGCGGCCATCCTGCCCGCGAGCACCGCCGCCACTTCCTTGTAGGCGCGGTACTGCAGCAGGCGGGCGAAGAGCAGGTCCCTGGCCTCGAGCATGGCCAGGTCTTCTTCGTCATCGACCTCCCCCGCGGGCAGCAGCCTGGCCGCCTTGAGGTCCAGCAGGGTCGCGGCCACGACCAGGAAGTAGCTGGCCTGGTCCAGGTCCCACCCGTCGGCCTTGGCCCGGATGTAGCCGATGAACTCGTCGGTCACGCTGGACAGCGCGATCTCGGTGATGTCCAGCTTGTGCTTGGAGATCAGGGCGAGCAGCAGGTCGAAGGGACCCTCGAACACGTCGAGGTGGACCTCGAACCCGCCCGCCACCCGGGCGTCGCCCGGTTCACCAGTCATCGTCGTGGTCACTGCGGACTTGCCCCTGCCCCGCTGTCCATCCGGCTCCTTTGCCCGCCGTCCGTGCGGCCGCTGCGCGCGGCCGTCAGTCCGGCCCTGTCTCTTCCCAGAGCCGCCGCGCCACCAGGCTCTTGTCGCCCCCGGCATCCAGGTCGGCCAGCAGCACGGCCAGTGCCTCGCGGACGATGCGGCCGCGGTCCACAGTAATGCCGAGAGCCCGGAGGCTGAGCCGGGCCCGTTCCAGGTCGAGCAGCTCGCTGCCGGACAGGTAAACGGTGATCTTCTGGGCGTGACGCTCCCTGCCGCTGGCCTGGCGCTGGGCTTCGACGACCGGGCCCCGGCCGATCGGGCGGAGCAGCTCGGCGACTCCCGGCAGGCTTACCCGCCGTGAACGGGAACCGCGAGGTCGGCCTGGCGCCACCGGTCCAGTACCTCCTTCGCCAGTTCCCGGTAGGAATGCGCCCCGTTGGACGTCGGGTCGAAGCGGGTGATCGGCTCCCCCGCCACGGAAGAGTCCGGGAAGCGCACGGTCCGGCTGATCACCGTGTGGTAGACCTTATCGCCGAAGCCCTTCACGACCCCGGCCAGGACTTCCCTGGTGTGCAGGGTCCGCGAGTCGTACATGGTGGCCAGCAGCCCGTCCAGCACCAGCTTCGGGCTGATCCTGCTCGACACCTTGTCGATGGTCTCCATCAGCAAGGCCACGCCGCGCAGCGCGAAGTACTCGCATTCCAGCGGCACGATCACCCCGTCCGCGCAGGCCAGCGCGTTGACGGTGAGCAGGCCGAGGGAGGGCTGGCAGTCGATCATGATGACGTCGTAATCGGGGACGAGCGGCGCCAGCTCGCGGCCGAGCACGAACTCCCGGCCGACCTCCTGAACCAGCTGCACCTCGGCGCCGGACAGGTCGATGTTGCTCGGCAGCAGGTCCATGCCGTCGACGTTGGTCTTGAACAGCACGTCGTGCGCGGTGAGCCCGCGCTCCATGAGCAGGTTGTAGATCGTCGCGTCCAGCTCGTGCGGCTGGATGCCGAGCCCCACCGACAGCGCGCCCTGGGGATCGAAGTCGACCAGCAGCACGCGGCGGCCGTTCTCGGCCAGCGCGGCCCCGAGGTTGATCGTCGTGGTGGTCTTGCCGACCCCGCCCTTCTGGTTGCAGACCGCGACGATCCGCGCCGGGCCGTGCGTCAGCAGCGGCTCAGGATCGGGGAATACCGGCACCGGACGGCCGGTAGGGCCAAGCACGCTGGACTTCACCTTCATCTTCTTCATTGCTCGGGATGCGGCCAACGCCAACTGCACCTCCCTGGCGGCCTGGATGGCGGGCCTTCCTGGCGGCCGTCCGCGGCGCGCCCGCTGGAACCCAGACTCTAGCGTGAGGCTAGGGCCTGGGCATGGCGGCGGCAAGGCGACTCACCGTGGGCCGGGAAATGGCCGGGCCACCGCGCCTGCCCGGGGATGCGCGCTGGCGTAGACCTCGCGGAGCTTGTCCACGGTCACCAGGGTGTAGACCTGGGTCGTGGTGACCGAGGCGTGGCCGAGCAGTTCCTGCACGACCCGGACGTCGGCGCCGCCGTCCAGGAGATGGGTGGCGAAGGAGTGCCGCAGCGTGTGCGGTGACACCCCGGCGATCCCCGCCCGCTGCGCGGCGGCGCGCAGGGCCGCCCAGGCTCCCTGCCGGGTGAGCCGCCCGCCGCGGGCGTTCAGGAACACCGCGGGGCTGGCCGAGGTCCGCCGCGCCGCGGCGACGAGAGCGGGCCGCCCCCGGACCAGGTACTGCTCCAGCGCCTGCCGGGCAAAGCGGCCGACCGGGACGATCCGCTGCTTGTCGCCCTTGCCGGACAGGCGGACGGTGGCCGGCCGGGCCGCCTCGGCGCCGCTGGCCCCGGCCCGGCGCCCGCCGCCGTCAGGTCGAGGTCGTCGACGTCCAGCGCGGTCGCCTCGGAGATGCGGGCCCCGGTCGCGTAGAGCAGCTCGAGCAGCGCGCGGTCCCGCAGCGGCCGCGGCTCCCCGCCGGGTCCCGCGGCGTCGAGCAGGCGCTCGACGTCGGCGACGGGCATCGCCCGCGGCAGCCGCCGCGGCGGTGCCGGCGGGCGGACCTGGCGGGCCGGGTCCGCCGGCGTCATCCCCTCCGCCAGCGTGAACGCGTGCAGGCCGCGCACGGCGACGACGGCACGGCCGGCGGAACTGGCCGCCAGCGGCGGGTGGCCCTCGTCTCCCTCGCGCAGCCCGGCCAGGTAGTCGGCCACGTCCTGCGTGGTCACGTCGCTGATGCCGGCCCGGCCCGCCGCGCCGAGCACCGCTGCGTAACGCCGCAGGTCCCGCCGGTAGGCCTGCAGCGTATGGGCGGCCAGGCCGCGCTCCACCGTCAGGTGGTCGAGGTAGCGCCCGACCGCCTCGTCGACGCTGACCGCCCGGGCAGCTTTCAGCTGATCACCTCGCTCGTGGGTATCCACGGCAGGCCGTGCGCCTCGGCGACGCTGCGGTAGGTGAGGGAGCCCTCGTAGGTGTTCAGCCCGAGCGCCAGCGCCGGGTCCGCGCGCAGCGCGTCCCGCCAGCCGCGGTTCGCGATCTCGACCGCGTACGGCAGCGTGACGTTGGTCAGCGCGTAGGTCGAGGTGTGCGGCACCGCTCCCGGCATGTTCGCGACGCAGTAGAACAGCGAGTTGTGCACCCGGTAGGTCGGGTCGTCGTGGGTGGTGGGATGGGAATCCTCGAAGCAGCCGCCCTGGTCGATGGAGATGTCCACGAGCACCGAGCCGGGCTTCATCCGGGACACGAGCTCGTTGGAGACCAGCATCGGCGCCCGGGCGCCCGGCACCAGCACGGCGCCGATGACCAGGTCGGCGTCGATGACGGCGCGCTCGACCTCGTAGGCGTTGGACGCGACCGTCTGCAGGTGACCCTGGTAGATGGCGTCCGCGGAGCGCAGCCGGGTGACGTTCTTGTCGATCAGCAGCACCTCCGCCTGCATGCCGAGCGCGATCGCCGCGGCGTTCATGCCGGATACGCCCGCCCCGAGGACGACGACCTTGGCGGCGTAGACGCCGGAGACCCCGCCCATCAGCACGCCGCGCCCGCCGCCGTCGCGCTGCAGGTGGTGGGCCCCCACCTGGGGCGCCATCCGGCCGGCTACCTCGGACATCGGGGCCAGCAGCGGCAGTGACCCGTCGGGCAGCTGGACGGTCTCGTAGGCGATCGCCGTGATGCCCGAGTCGAGCAGCGCGTCGGTGCACTCCCGGGACGCGGCGAGGTGCAGGTAGGTGAACAGGACCTGGCCCTTGCGCATCCGGTGGTACTCCTCGGGGACCGGCTCCTTGACCTTGAGGATCAGATCGCCGGCCTGCCACACCTCGTCGGCGCCCGGCAGGATCGTCGCGCCGGCCGCGGCGAATTCTTCGTCCGGGATCAGCGAGCCGGCGCCCGCGTCCCGTTCGACGAACACCTCGTGCCCGGAGCGGGCGAGCTCGTTGACGCCGGCGGGCGTCATCGCCACCCGGTACTCGTGGTTCTTGAGTTCCTTGGGAATGCCGACCTTCATGGCGTCCAGTCCTTCCTGGTCTTCGTGGCCGGCCCGGCCCCTTCGCCAGGCAGGTCCACTGCGGGCATGCAGCGCACTCGGCGGTCAGCGCTCGGGCGCATCGGCGTCCCGCAGCGCGGCGAACCCGTCCCGGCGCGCGGCATACGCGGACAAGATACCCAGGGACGTGACGGCGTTATGCAGGTCGCCGGCGAGGATGCGGGCCACGGCCTGGTCCAGCGGCACCCAGGCCTGCACCAGGTAGGCCTCCTCGTGCTCGGGCACGTACGAGCGCTCGGCCGCGGGGACCTCGGCCAGGCCGCGGGCGAGGAATATCCTGAGCCGCTCGGTGCTGATCCCCGGCGACGAAAAAGAGTCGGCCAGCACCTGCCACTGCGCCGCCCGGTACCCGGCCTCCTCGAGCAGCTCGCGCTGCGCGGTCACGTGCAGCGGCTCGCCCGCGACGTCGCGCAGGCCGGCCGGTATCTCCCACAGCAGCCGGCCGACCGGGTGCCGGTACTGACGGATCATCAGTACCCGCTCACCGGCGTCCAGCGCCAGCACCGCCACCGCGCCCGGGTGCTCGAGGATGTCCCGGCCCACCACGTCGCCGTCCGGCATGCGCACCATGTCGCGGCGCAGGCGCACGAGGCTCCCGTGGCCCAGCACCGTCGACGAGGTGACCGGCCAGCGCTCGGCCGTGTCACGGATATCCAGTTCCTCCGTCGCTTCGCTCATAGAGGTCACGCGCTGGCGGCGGCCCGGCGGCCGGCCACGGCCAGGGGATCGGCGGCGGCAGGCACGGCCCGCGAGCGCTCGAGCGCGGCCGCCACGAGCCCGCTGAACAGCGGGTGCGGCCGGGTCGGCCGGGACAAGAACTCCGGGTGCGCCTGGGTGGCCACGAAGAACGGGTGCACGCTTCGCGGCAGCTCCACGAACTCCACCAGCATGCCGTCGGGCGACAGGCCGGAGCAGACCAGCCCGGCGCGCTCCAGGATCTCGCGGTAGGCGTTGTTGACCTCGTACCGGTGCCGGTGCCGCTCCTGCACGACGTCCGTGCCGTACAGCTCGCGGACCAGGCTTCCCTCGGCGAGCTCGGCCGGGTACAGGCCCAGCCGCATGGTGCCGCCCATGTCCCGTTCCCCGGCCACGACATCCTCCTGGCCAGCCATCGTGGCGATCACCGGGTGCGGCGCCGCGGGATCGAACTCCGCGCTGTTCGCGCCGTCCAGGCCGGCCACGTCCCGCGCGACCTCGATCGCCATGCACTGCAGCCCCAGGCACAGCCCGAGCAGGGGGATGCCGTTCTCGCGGGCGTACCGGACGGCCCCGATCTTCCCCTCGATGCCGCGGACGCCGAATCCGCCGGGCACCAGGATCCCGTCCACCCCGTCGAGCTGCCGCGCCGCGCCCTCCGGGGTCTCGCAGTCGTCGCTGGTCACCCAGCGGATGTTGACCCTGGCGTCGTTACCGAACCCGCCCGCCCGCAGCGCCTCGGCCGGCGACAGGTAGGCGTCGGGCAGGTCGACGTACTTGCCGACTAGCGCGATCGTGACGCTGCGGGCCGGGCGGTGCACCCGGCGCAGCAGCTCGTCCCAGTCGCTCCAGTCCACGTCCCGGAACGGCAGCCCGAGCCTGCGCACCACGTAGGCGTCCAGGCCCTCGGAATGCAGCACCTTGGGGATGTCGTAGATGGACAGCGCGTCCGCCGCGGACACCACCGCCTCTTCGTCCACGTCGCACATGAGGCTGATCTTGCGCTTCAGCCCGCCGCTGATGGGCCGGTCCGAGCGGCAGACGATCGCGTCGGGCTGGATGCCGATGCTGCGCAGCGCGGCCACCGAGTGCTGGGTGGGCTTGGTCTTCAGCTCGCCGGTCGGCCCGATGTAGGGCAGCAGCGAGACGTGCAGGAAGAAGCAGCGGTCCCGGCCGATCTCGTGCCGGATCTGGCGGATTGCCTCCAGGAACGGCTGGGACTCAATGTCACCCACCGTGCCGCCGACCTCGGTGATGACCACGTCCACCTCGGGACCGCCCATGCCGAGGATCCGCGCCTTGATCTCGTTGGTGATGTGCGGGATGACCTGCACGGTATCGCCGAGGTAGTCGCCGCGCCGTTCCTTGGCGATCACGCTGGAGTAGATCTGGCCGGTGGTGACGTTCGCCGAGCCCTGGAGCCGGGTGTCCAGGAACCGCTCGTAGTGCCCGACGTCCAGGTCGGTCTCGGTGCCGTCGTCGGTGACGAACACCTCGCCGTGCTGGAAGGGGTTCATGGTGCCGGGGTCGACGTTGAGATACGGGTCGAGCTTCTGCATGGTGACCCGTAGGCCGCGCAGCTTCAGCAGGCGGCCCAGGCTGGACGCGGTCAAGCCTTTGCCGAGACTGGACGTCACGCCCCCGGTGACGAAGAGATGCCGGGTAGAAACGGGCCGTGATGAGCGGGGTTCCGTGGCCAAAGTAAGGCTCCCGTGGTCTTTGCCCTGCGGTAAATCCGCCGGTCCACGGGGTATCAGAATATCAGCCGAGCGGACCCCGGCTGGACAGCCACACCGAACCCGACCGTCCGCGCCGCCGCTGACCAGGAACAAAGCCGCCGATACCGGCTCTCACCAGCGCCGCGCCCGGACCTGCCGCCCCCACCGCCGGGCCCGGCGGCATCATACCGGCGTGGTGGCCCGCGACCGATCCCGCGAGCGCCGGGCTCGCTGCTCGCCCGGCCCGGCCTGCGACGGCTCGCCCGCCTCGCCGAAGCGCGCCAGCGCTACCGCGCAGGCCACGGCGAGGACGAAGCCGGCCACGGCCAGCCCGGTCAGGCCGTGACGGGTGGTGTCGCCGAGGAACACGACGCCCACCACGGCCGGCGGCACAGTCTCGGCGAGCACCACCGCCGCGGTGGCCACGGTCACGCTCCCGCCTTCCAGCGCCGACGCGTACATCAGGAACGACACGATCCCCGCAGCCGCCAGGGTGTACGCCGCCGGGCTGCGCACCAGCTGCCCGGGCGAAAAACCGGGCAGGATACGGGCCGAGACCGCCAGCACGGCGTACCCGAGCCCCGCGGTGGCGCCGAGCGCCGAGGTGCGGGCCCAGCCGGACAGCCGGGCGGCGGCCATCCCGACCACCGCCACGCCGGCCACCGCCACCATCAGCCCGATCTGGAACCCCGGGCCCACCGTCGTCGCGCCCTCGGCGCCGGCCGAGGAACCGAGCAGGCCCACCCCGACGACCACCCCGGCGACCGCCAGCCATTCCCGCCCGCTGAGCCGGGCCCGCATGAGCCACGCCGCGAACACCGCGGTGACCGCGACATTGGAGGCGATCACGGCCTGCACGGCGAACAGCGGCAGCCGCCGCAGGGCCACGAGCTGCGCCACGAACCCCACCAGGTCGATGCCGAGGCTGGCCACGAAGCGCCACTGGCCGAGCAACCGGACGAGCAGGCCCGGGTCGACCCGCGACGCGGCCGGGTCCCCGTCCCGGATCCGGGCCGACCGGCGGCTCGCCGAGCGGACGGCGATGGCCTGCATGACCGACGCCACGCCGTAGCAGAAGGCCGACACCAGCGCGGCGACCAGGCTCGCCCACATAGCTCCGACCTTACGCGGTCACTACGACACTGATCAGCCTTTATATCCGCCGCCGCAGGCCTGTAACGGACCGTCCGGGCGCGGATCCGGCCCTGGTAGACGGCCCGGCCTGCACTTCTGGCCCCGCTCAGCCGCGGTCGGCCAGCCGCTCGGCGACGGCCGCGCGGGCCTCGTCTGGGCTGGTGAAATGGACGGAGCACAGGCCCAGGGCGGCCGCGGCGGCCACGTTCTCGGCGCGATCGTCGATGAAGATGACATCCTCGGCGCTGGCCCCGAGCCTGGCCAGCGCGCGGTTATAGCATTCCGGGTCCGGCTTGGCGAGCTTCAGCTGACAGCTGAAAAGCAGGTGACCGAAATACGCGGACACCGGCAGCCCGCCAATGGCCTCCGCCAGCTCGCCGGGCGCGTTCGACAGCAGCGCGAGCGGCAGGCCCGCGGCGGCCAGGTCCTCGATCAACGCCACCGTGCCGGCCTGCAGCCGCAGCCACGACGTGCTGTCCAGCCGGATCAGCTCGGAGATCTTGGCCTCGCTGAAGCCGCGGCCCAGGCCGCGCCCCACCTGCCGCCAGTACCCCGATGCGTCCAGCTCGGCGAGATCGTAAGCTCGCCGCCATCGCCAGTACACGCGCTGCAGAGCCGGAACGCTCACGCCCGCGGCTGCGGCCAGCGACGCCAGGTCCTCGGCCGAGGGCGGCTGCGAGACCACGCCGCCGTAGTCGAACATCACCCAGAGCACGCGCACCCTCCCGCGGTCAGCTGCTGACAGCCGGCACCGGAGAGATCCCGCTGAGCCGGGTGCTGCCGCCGGCTGAGCCACCCCGCCAGCCTAAGCCGCCCGCCAGGGTCAGCTGGCCGGCTGATTCACCCCGCCCGGCACAAGCGGGCCGCCGGGCTGGGTCAGCCCCGGGCAGCCGTTGATCTTGGTCGGGTAGCCGTGCGGCTCGCAGCCCGTGCTGAAAACCGACTGGCCGGGCGGGCTCAGGCCCGCCGCCGTGGCCAGCACCCGCCAGAACCTGGCCGAGGTGGCCTGGCGCGCCGGGCCGATGCCGGTGACGGTATCGCAGCCGGTCGCCTCGATGGTCACCGGCGGAAGCGACCGCCCGGCCGCGGTGAAGCGCAGCTGGTAGCTCGTTCCGGGGAACTGCGCCGGACAGCTCATGATGCCGCGCGGCATGGCCGGCAGCGCGCACAGCGCCCGTGCCACGGCCCGCGCCCCGGCGGGGCCGATGACCGCGAACCCGCGCGGGAACGCGGTCTGCGCCTGCGGCACGCGGGGGCCGGGAATGCGGACGATCTGCAGGCTGGTGACCGTCGTGGTGTCCTGGCACAGCGCGGCCATCGCGGAGCCGGCGCCGGCGCCGGACGCGGACGGCGAACCGGAGGCCCGGGCAGGCGCGGCGCCCGCGGTGCCTGCGGCCGGCGCGGGGACGCTCCCGCACGCGGCCAGCAGGAGCGAACCCAGCACGACGGGACCCAGCGCGACCGCGGCGCACCGCAGCCCTCGCCCGGTGCGCGTGCCCCGGCGGAGACTCATGACCCTGACACGATCCATAACCCTTGGACGGCGCGGCCCCGGCGCCGGTTCCATCCGGAAGCGACCGCGGCTAAGGGGGCCCCGAACGGGACCGCCACCGGATCCGCGTTCTCATCGCCGCCTCCCGCCTCGCCGGAAGGCCGGTGCCAGCTCTAACCCGGCTTGTACATAATAGTACGCTTTGGGAACCCGCGCCGGGCGACGCCCACCCGGCGACAGGACCCGCGCTACACCCCGGCGGCTAGCATGCCGCGCAGCTCGTGCTTCAGTTCCTTGATCTCGTCGCGGAGCCGCGCGGCCAGCTCGAACTGCAACTCAGCGGCGGCGGCGTGCATCTGATCGGTCAGCTCGGTGATGAGGCCGATCAGGTCCTCGCGGGCAGGCCCGCCTCCGCCCAGTTCCTCGCCCTGGCGCGCCCCGGCCGCGGCCGACGCCGCCGCCCTGGCCCGCGAGGACAGTCCGGGCACCGGCGCCTTGCCCCGGCTCTGCTGCCGCCCGGAGCCTCCGAGGAGCTTCGCGGTGTCCGCGTCCTCCCGGACGAGCTGGTCGAGGATGTCGGCGATCCGCTTGCGCAGCGGCTGCGGGTCGATCCCCCGCTCGACGTTGTAGGCGACCTGCTTGGCCCGCCGCCGGTTCGTCTCGTCGATCGCCCGCTGCATCGACGGCGTCACCTGGTCGGCGTACATGTGCACCTGGCCGGAGACGTTGCGCGCCGCGCGGCCGATCGTCTGGATCAGCGACGTCCCGGACCGCAGGAAGCCCTCCTTGTCCGCGTCCAGGATCGACACCAGCGACACCTCGGGCAGGTCCAGGCCCTCGCGGAGCAGGTTGATCCCGACCAGCACGTCGTACTCGCCGAGCCGGAGCTCACGCAGCAGCTCCACCCGCCGCAGGGTGTCCACCTCGCTGTGCAGGTACCTGGCCCTGACCCCGAGCTCCAGCAGGTAGTCGGTGAGATCCTCGGCCATCTTCTTGGTCAGCGTGGTCACCAGGACCCGCTCGTCACGCTCGGCCCGCTCCCTGATCTCGTGCACGAGGTCGTCGATCTGGCCCTTGGTCGGCTTGATGATCACTTCGGGATCGATGAGCCCGGTCGGGCGGATGACCTGCTCGGTCACCTCGCCGTGCACCCGCTGCAGCTCGTAGGGACCAGGGGTGGCCGACAGGTACAGCGTCTGGCCGATCCGGTCGTTGAACTCCTCCCAGCGCAGCGGCCTGTTGTCGATCGCGCTCGGCAGCCGGAACCCGTGCTCGACCAGGACCCGCTTCCTGGACACGTCGCCCTCGTACATGGCGCCGATCTGCGGCACCGTGTTGTGCGACTCGTCGATGACCAGGAGAAAGTCCTCGGGGAAATAGTCCAGCAGGGTGTTCGGCGGGCTGCCGGCCTCGCGCCCGTCGATGTGCCGCGAGTAGTTCTCGATCCCCGAGCAGCTGCCCACCTGGCGCAGCATCTCGATGTCGTAGGTGGTGCGCATCCGCAGCCGCTGCGCCTCGAGCAGCTTGCCCGCCTGGTCGAGCTCGGCCAGCCGCTCCGCGAGCTCTGCCTCGATGCCGGCGATGGCGCGCTCCATCCGTTCCGGGCCCGCCACGTAGTGCGTGGCCGGGAAGATGTACAGCTCGTCGTCCTCGCTGATCACCTCGCCGGTCAGCGGGTGCAGCGTCATCAGACGCTCGACCTCGTCGCCGAACATCTCGATCCGGACGGCCATCTCCTCGTAGACCGGGATCACCTCGATGGTGTCACCGCGGACCCGGAACGTGCCCCTGGTGAACGACAGGTCGTTGCGGGCGTACTGCATGCCGACGAGCCTGCGCAGCAGCGCGTCCCGGTCGATCGTGCCGCCCACCGTCAGCTTCAGCATCCGGTCCACGTACTCCTGCGGGGTGCCGAGACCGTAGATGCAGGACACCGAGGCCACCACGATCGTGTCCCTGCGGGTGAGCAGCGAGTTGGTCGCCGAGTGCCGCAGCCGGTCCACCTCGTCGTTGATCGAGGAGTCCTTCTCGATGTAGGTGTCGGTCTGCGGTACGTACGCCTCCGGCTGGTAGTAGTCGTAATACGAGACGAAGTACTCGACGGCGTTGTTCGGCAGCATCTCGCGCAGCTCGTTGGCGAACTGCGCGGCCAGGGTCTTGTTCGGCAGCATGACCAGGACCGGACGCTGCAGCCGTTCCGCCAGCCAGGCGACCGTCGCGGTCTTGCCGGTCCCGGTCGCGCCGAGCAGCACCGTGTCCTGGGTGCCGGAGCGGATCCGCTTCTCCATCTCCGCGATCGCCTGCGGCTGATCCCCGGCGGGCACCATGTCGGTGACCACCTCAAAGGGAGCGACGCTCCGTTGCAGGTCAGTTACCGGACGCATGACTCCCCTCCCTGGATCGGCAGCATGGATGGCGACAAGAACAGCATTCCCCTCACAGATAACAATCTAGGACGACCGTCTGACATTCCCGCCCGGCTGCGCTGGCCCCGGCCGCCCGCCCGGCGCGCTGGCCGCGGCCGCCTGCCCGGCCGCGGTGGCCCCGGCCGCCCGTGCGGCCCCGGCCGTCAGCGCGGGACCAGGTCGTCGGGGGTGCTGATCGGGAAGCCGAACATGTCGAGCGCGCGCCCGCCCGACTGGTCGGCCAGGGCCAGTGCCGCCTCGCCGACCTTGAGGCCGAGCTCCCGCGGGGCGTCCGAGGCGGGCACGGCGCCGTGCAGGTCCCAGTGGTGCAGCCGGCCCGGGCGCATCGGGCCGAGCGCGGCCGGCGCGTCGCTCTCCCGGTACCGCCGCGGCGACCAGTAGGCCACGTAGAAATGCGTCTTCTCGCCGGTGAGGCTGTAGGAATCCGGCTTCTGGTCCTCGACCCTGAAGTCCCCCCCGTAGGGCCGCAGTGCCTCGATCACCTGTTCCGTGGGCAGCCCTTGCTCGCTGTACACCGACGCGAGCAGCGCGAGCTTCGGCTGCAGCGACGGGGGGTGCGTGGTCCCGCCCAGCCGCGCCGCCAGGCCGCGTACCAGCAGCTCGCCGTCGAAGGCCTTCGCGTCGTGAACGCGGCGCTCCTGGTGCCCCTGCAGCGCCGCCAGCGCGTGCCAGGCCACGGCCGTTCCCTCGGGGAGCCCGGCCTCCTGCGCCACCGCGGGTGTCACCTTCACCGGCCCCAGCAGCAGCACCCCGTTGCTGAAGATCAGCCTGCGGAGCAGCTTCGAGTACCGCACGCCGGGGTCGTAACGCCGCGCCTCGTCGAACAGCGCCGGACCAGGATCTGCGGGCAGCGCCAGCGTCGGCCCGGCCGCCAGCTTGCTCGCCGAGCGGTCGAACAACCTCATCCGCGCCTCCGGGCCTAGAACAGGGAGGTGATGCCGTGCCAGACATCACCGGCCGCATGGCCGATATCCCCAGCGAGTTGCTTCGTATCGTCCCAGGTGCCCACCCCGGCCGCGCCGAAGTCGGTGACGATGCCCAGCACCCCGTGCTGGTGCCACTGGGCGCCGAAGTCCTCGATGTAGTTATGAAGGTAATCGCCGACGCCGTAGGCGACCACCCCGGCGGCCGCGGCGCCGGCCGCCACGCCGAGCACGGGCGCGCCCGCGATGGACAGCCCGGCCACCGCGCCGGCGACCACCCCGGCGACCGCCGTTCCCGCGGCGATGCTGGCCACGGTGTCGCCGGTTTCGAGCGGGTAGGCCAGCCAGGGCGGCACGCCATGGGCGATGTCCTGCTGGGCGTTGAGCACGGTGACCAGGCCCCCGGCGACGACGTCGACGACGGGCAGGTCGGCCACCGTCCGGAGCATGCTCCCGTCCGCGAACCCGTCGGCCAGCTTGCTCACGCCCGGGAGGTCGGACAGCCGGGCGCCGAAGACCTCGGAGAACGCGTTCTCGCCGTCCTCCGCCTGGGTGAGGATCTCGCTCTCCGAGGCAAGCTCGGCGTTTGCGTCTTTCAGCGCCTGCTTGACCTCATCGGGCATCACGCCGAACTGGCCGTTGGCCTGCCGCGCGGCCGCCTGGGCTTCGAGCCATGCCTGCTTGGCCCCGACGGCCTGCTGCCCGAGCTCGGCCACCTTGCCGGCGACCTGGTTCGCGTAGACGGTGGGCGCAGCCAGCAGGTCAGCCAGGTAGTCGGCCAGCGTCGAGCCCTCGCCGATCTTCGGCCCGAGGTCCGACGATGAGCCCGGCTTGCCCCTGGCCGAGACCATTGCCCCGTACACCTTCTGCAGGGCGCCCGCGGCCTGGACGCGGGCGTTCTGCGCGGCCGCCAGGCACCGGCGGTAGAACGAGCCGTAACCCAGCCGCCAGTCCTCCTGGGTCTGGCTGGCGTAGCAGGCCTCGGGCGGCTGGCCGTTGCCGCCGATCTGGACGCCGTGGGCCGCGGCCAGATCGGCGGCCTGCTCCAGCGCATTCTCGATCTTGGACAGCTCCACGGCCAGCTGGTCCACGATGCTGCCGGCCTGGATGATCACCAGTCCGAGGGCGTTGGCCTCGGCCGAGATCTTCTCCCAGTTGGCGGTGAAGGCCGAAGCCGCCGCGCCCTGCCAGCCCGCGTCGCCCACGATCTGGCTCACCTTCTGGTCCAGGGCGGTGACCACATCCTCGATCCCGGGGAGGTAGCCGTAGAGCGTCCCGGCGAACGCGGCCAGGCCGTGGATGTCGCCGCCCACCCAGTTATGTGCGAACGGCGCCAGGGGCGCTAGGGCCTTCGTCGGCAACGAAGCGGAGGCGGGCACGGGGGTTCCTTCAGTTGATCTTGTCCGGGGCAATGATCTGCTGGCAGAGCCGGGCCAGGCTCTCCTCGTTCTGGGCGTAGTTGGCGTGCGCCTGCGCCAGCCTGGCGGAGTCGTCTTCCATGACCCCGGCGGCCTGCACATGCAGGGCGCCGATCATCCCGACCACGACCTGAAGGCTCTGGTCGAACGCCGCGTCACCGCCGTCCGGGCACGGCGGGCCGCCGGGCGGCATGATCGCCTTGAACGTCGCCGCCTCGGACCGGAACGTGGCCGCCGCGTCGGCCAGGTCGGACATCACCACCTGGAACCCGCTGCCGCCGCCCTCCCCGGTCAGCATCACTGCCCTCGTCTCAGGGCTTGGATGTCGCTGGCCTGCCAGCGCCAGGTGCCGGACTCGGAGTCGGGGTCCAGCACGATCCTGTCCACCCCGGCGCTACCGATGATTTTCTGAATGTTCCGCAGCGGGAGCGCGACCCAGGGCTGCTGCGGGCCGAGCGCCGAAACCAGCCGCTCGACCGCCGTGAAGACCGGAAGGGCCCGGCCGCCGTCGGATGTCGGGCGGACCTCGAAGATCACATCGGCATCGTGGCCGGATCGCACGTCCGGGCGCGCAGGCGCGAACACGATCTCAGGAAGCTCGCCGCGGCCCGCGCCGTTACCAGGTCCCCTCACTGCGTCACTCCCGCCCCGGCGGGGAAGGCAGCTCTAGCTGCCGGCCGCGCCGCCCAATGCCGCATACCAATACGGAACCGTACCAAGGCTCCCGGACCGCGGTAGGTCGGACGCGGCTAAGGGCCCGACTCGGCCGCGCGCCGGCGCAGCTGCGCCCACAGGTCGCCGACCTGGCGGTCCAGTTCGGCCAGCGAGCCGGAGTTGTCGATCACGATGTCGGCGATGGCCAGCCGCTGCTCCCGGCTGGCCTGCGCCGCCATCCTGGCCCGGGCCTGCTCACGGGTCATGCCGCGCCGGCGGACCAGCCGCTCGGCCTGGATCTTCGGCGGCGCGTCGACCACCACGACCACGTCGTAGGCGCCGGCCCGGCTGTTCTCCGCGATCAGCGGAACGTCGTGCACCACGATCACGCCCGGGCCGGCGGCCCGTTCCAGCTCGGCCATCCGCCTCGCCACCCTCGGATGGACGATCGCGTTGAGCTTGCTGCGAAGTTCCGGGTCCGCGAAGACGATGTCGCCGAGCCGGGCCCGGTCCAGCGCCCCGTCCGGGGTCAGCACCTCGGGACCGAACGTCGCGACCACCTCAGCCAGGCCCTCGGTCCCCGGCTCGACGACCTCCCGGGCGATCAGGTCCGCGTCGATGACCACGGCCCCCTGCGCCGCCAGCCGGCGCGACACCTCGCTCTTCCCCGCGCCAATCCCCCCGGTAAGCCCAACCCTCAGCACACTGCGATCTTAAAGCGAGGGAGGGATCTCAAGGGCAGCCGGGAGATCTCAAGGGGAGCGGTGTGATCCCGGCGCAGCCAAGAGATCCCAAGCGGAGCCGACCCATCCATACCGGAGGCGTAAACGTTGCGGCGGTCACCAAATGGCTGAGGCGCCTCGGGCCGACGGCGATCAAGCCGTCGGCCACGAATGCCTAGCCGGAGGTATGGGTAGGCCGGCGGAGCGTCCTCGGGCCGACGGAGGTCAAGCCGTGACAACGCGTGCCTAGCCGAAGGTATGGGGGAGGCGGCGACGCGCCCCGGAGGTGTGGGTACGCCGACGGAGCGCCCCGGAGGAGTGGGTCACGCCATGACACGGAACGCCTCCGGAGGTATGGGCACCGCGACGGAGCGCCCCGGAGGTGTGCACCCCGACGGAGCGCCCCGGTGGCATGGACGGCCCGACGGAGCGTGTCTAGTTTTGCCCGCCCGACAGCTTGTCCCGCAGCGCGGCCAGCGCCTCGTCCGAGGCCAGCGTGCCGGTGGCCTCTGGCTCGGGCTCGGGCTCGGCGTGCTCCCCGGAGCCGGACTCGCCGCCCCCGCCGGTCGTCGCCTCGGCCGCATCCGACTTGCGCGCCTCCGCGACCTGCTGCTGGTGCGCCTCGTACCGGGACCGCGCCTCGGCGTACTGCTGCTCCCACTCCTCGCGCTGCTTCTCGTACCCCGGCAGCCATTCCTGGGTCTCGGAGTCGAAGCCGTCCGGGTAGACGTAGTTGCCCTGGTCGTCGTAGGTCGCGGGCATGCCGTACAGGGTCGGGTCGAAGTCCTCGCCGAGGGCCTCGCCGATCGTGCCCTCGTTCGCCTGCTTGAGCGACAGGCTGATCCGGCGCCGGTCCAGGTCGATATCGATGATCTTGACGAAGATCTCGTCGCCGACCTGCACCACCTGCTCGGGGATCTCCACGTGCCGGTCCGCGAGCTCGGAGATGTGCACCAGGCCCTCGATGCCCTCCTCGACCCGGACGAACGCGCCGAACGGCACCAGCTTGGTGACCCGGCCCGGCACGACCTGGCCGATCTGGTGGGTCCGGGCGAACTGCTGCCAGGGGTCCTCCTGCGTGGACTTCAGCGACAGCGAGACCCGCTCCCGGTCCATGTCCACGTCGAGCACCTCGACGGTGACCTCCTGGCCGACCTCGACCACCTCTCCGGGGTGGTCGATGTGCTTCCAGGACAGCTCGGACACGTGCACCAGGCCGTCCACGCCGCCCAGGTCGACGAACGCGCCGAAGTTGACGATCGAGGACACGGTGCCCCGGCGGATCTGGCCCTTCTGCAGCGTGTTCAGGAAGTTCTGGCGCACCTCGGACTGCGTCTGCTCGAGCCAGGCGCGGCGGGACAGGACCACGTTGTTGCGGTTCTTGTCCAGCTCGATGATCTTCGCCTCGATCTCCCGGCCGACGTACGGCTGCAGGTCGCGGACCCGCCGCATCTCGACCAGGGAGGCGGGCAGGAATCCGCGCAGGCCGATGTCCAGGATCAGGCCGCCCTTGACGACCTCGATGACGGTGCCGGTGACGACGCCGTCCTCGTCCTTGATCTTCTCGATCGTGCCCCAGGCGCGCTCGTACTGGGCGCGCTTCTTGGACAGGATCAGCCGGCCTTCCTTGTCCTCCTTCTGCAGGACCAGGGCCTCGATGTGCTCGCCGCTCTTGACGACCTCGTGCGGGTCGACGTCGTGCTTGATCGACAGCTCGCGGGACGGGATCACGCCTTCGGTCTTGTAGCCGATGTCGAGCAGGACTTCATCTCGATCGACCTTGACGACTGTCCCCTCGACTATGTCGCCGTCGTTGAAGTACTTGATGGTCTCGTCGATCGCGGCGAGGAAGGCCTCCTCGGAACCGATGTCGTTGACCGCTACCTTGGGGGTCGAGGTGGCCTCGGTGCTGCTGGTCGTCATGTGTGGGTGGACTCCGGATACGGACAGGGATTTGTGGACGTACGCCATGCACAGTTCAATCCGCCATGGGCGGCCAGGAGTGACTGGACTTGCCTGGCCAGCATGACCGGACGCGACCTGCCTTGACGGCGACCCGCGACTGCCTGACCATGGCGGACTGCAAGAAACACAGCGCAGCGATCAGGATATGAGAGCGTGGCCCCGCCGGTCAATCTGGAAGCTCCGGGCAAAATGGTCGGGCTGGTCACGTTACCGCCCGGAAACGCCCGCGGCCGGCCCGCCGGCCGGCTCAGTGAGCGGCATCGGCCCAGCTCCGCCCGGTTCCCATTGACACCTCGAGCGGCACGCTGAGCTGGAACGCCCCGCACATGGCCGTGTGGACCAGTTCCCTGAGCCGGTCCAGCTCGCCGGGGGCGACCTCGAACAGCAGCTCGTCGTGGACCTGGAGCAGCATCCGGGACCGTAGCCCCTGATCACGGATCTGCCGCTGCACGGCCAGCATGGCCACCTTGATGATGTCGGCGGCCGAGCCCTGGATCGGCGCGTTGAGCGCCATCCGCTCGGCCATCTCCCGGCGCTGCCGGTTATCGGACACTAGGTCCGGCAGGTAGCGGCGGCGGCCCAGGATGGTCTGGGTGTAGCCGTCCTGGCGGGCCTGCGCGACCACCTGCTCCAGGTAATCGCGGACGCCGCCGAACTCCTCGAAGTAGCCGTCCATGAACGCGCGGGCCTCGTCCCGGCTGACCCGCAGCTGCTGCGAGAGCCCGTAGTCAGACAGGCCGTAGGCCAGCCCGTAGTTCATGGCCTTGATCTTGCTGCGCAGCTCGACCGTGATGTCTTCCGGCGGCAGGCCGAACACCCGCGACGCCGTCTCGGCGTGGAAGTCGTGACCCGTGCCGAACGCGTCGGCCAGCGCCTGGTCCCCCGACAAGTCGGCCATGATGCGCAGCTCGATCTGGCTGTAGTCGGCGGTCAGCAGGGTCTCGTATCCCGGGCCGACGATGAACGCCAGCCGGATGCGGCGCCCCTCCTCGGTCCGGATCGGGATGTTCTGCAGGTTCGGGTCGGTGGAGGAGAGCCGGCCGGTGGCCGCGATCATCTGGTTGTAGGTGGTGTGGATCCGGCCGTCCACGCTCGCCATCGGGATCAGCGAGTCCACGATGCTCTTCAGCCGGGCCACGTCCCGGTGCCGGAGCAGGTGCGCCAGGATCGGGTTGCTGGTCTGCGCCAGCAGGCTGGTCAGCGCCTCGGAGTCGGTGGTGTACCCGGTCTTGATCCGCTTGGTCTTAGGCAGGCCGAGCTCGGTGAACAGGACCTCCTGCAGCTGCTTGGGCGAGCCGAGGTTGAACTCGTGCCCGACCACCGCGTAGGCGGCCTGCTCCGCGGCCTTGACGTCGCCGCCCAGGCTGGCCGACATGCCGGCCAGGTGGTCCACGTCGGCGGCGATCCCGGCCCGCTCCATCTCCGCGAGCACGCCGACCAGCGGCAGCTCGACCTCGTGGAGCAGCCGCGTCGCGCCGCGCTGCGCCAGGTCGGCGTCCAGGGCGTCGGCCAGCTCGGCGGTGGCCCGGGCCCGCTGGGCCAGGGCGTTCGCCGCTTCGACCTCGCCGTCGTCGTTCTCCAGGTCCAGGGTGAGCTGGCCGACGGCCTCCTCGCCGCTGGTCAGTTCCCGGCCTACGTAACGCACCGCCAGGTCAGCCAGGTCGAACGAGCGCTGGCCGGGCAGCGCCAGATAAGCGGCGAGCGCGGTGTCACTGGTGAGGCCGCCGAACGTCCAGCCGCGGGCGGCCATCGCGTGTATCGGCCCCTTGGCGTCGTGCAGCGCCTTGGGCTGCCCGGGATCGGCCAGCCACTCGGCCAGCGCCCGGTCGTCGTCTTCGGTCAGCGTGGTGGGGTCGATGTAGGCGTGGGCGCCGTCGGGAGCGGCCAGCGCCAGGCCGCGAAGCACCCCCGTGCCGCGTCCCCAGCTCCCGCTGACCGCCAGGCCGGTCCGGCCCTCGCCGCTCACATGCTCGGCCAGCCACTGCGCCACGTCCTCCGAGCCGAGCACGTCCACCTCGACGTCGTATTCTCCCCGCGCCGGGGCGGCCGCGTCGGTGCCGGGTGACGCCCCCGCTATCCCGTTGGGGAAAGTCTCCTGGAGACGCTCTCGCAGGACGCGGAATTGCAGCGTGTCAAAGAGCTGGTGGATCTTTTCCCGGTCCCACGGGGCGGGGCCGAGCTCCCGCGGGCTCGCCCCGACGGGCACGTCCTTGGCCAGCTCGGTGAGCTGGCGGTTGCGCAGCACGTCGGCCAGGTGCTCCCGCAGGTTGTCCCCGGCCCGGCCCTTGACCTCGTCGACCCGGTCGACCAGCTGCGCCAGGGACCCGTACTCCACCACCCACTTGGCCGCGGTCTTCTCGCCGACCCCGGGAATGCTGGGCAGGTTGTCGCTCGGGTCACCGCGCAGCGCTGCGTAGTCCGGGTACTGGGTCGGGGTCAGCCCGTACTTCTCCACGACCGTCTCCGGCGTGAACCGGGTCATCTCGCTGATCCCGCGCCGGGTCATCAGCGCGGTCACGTCGTCGTTGACCAGCTGCAGCACGTCGCGGTCGCCGGTGACGATCAGCACGCTCATGTCGTCGGCCGTCGCCTCGGTGGCGAGCGTGGCGATGATGTCGTCGGCCTCATAGCCGGCCACCGACAGCCGGCGGATACCCAGCGCGTCCAGCACCTCGAAGATCAGGCTGAGCTGGCCGCGGAAATCCGTCGGGGTTTCCCGCCGGTTCGCCTTGTACTCGACCCACTGCTCGTGCCGGAACGTCGGCTCGCTGCGGTCGAAGGCCACCGCGATATGGGTCGGCTTTTCGTCGCGCAGCACGTTGATGAGCATCGCGGTGAAGCCGTACACCGCGTTCGTGGGCTGACCGGTCGTGGTGGCGAAGTTCTCGATCGGCAGCGCGAAGAACGCCCGGTAGGCGAGGGAGTGCCCGTCCAGCAGGAGCAGCCGGTCACGGTGACCTGCTCCGGGCGCCTGGGTCGGCTTCGTCGGCACGCCCGCAGTCTAGTGGCCTGGTCCGACACCGGCAGGCCGCCCCGCAGTCCTGGCCGCCAGGAACACCCCCAGGTCGTGTTCCCGGCGGCCAGGCCAGGATCACCAGCTGAACGCGAAGATCGTGGTCGAGTTCAGCGTCTTCTGCGGGCCGAGCACGGTGCTCGGGAAGTCGGGCTCGTTGGGCGAGTTCGGGAAGTGCTGGGTCTCGAACGTGTAGCCCGCGCCCTGCCGGTAGGTGTGGCCGCTGATGCCCACCAGCGTGCCGGTGAGGAAGTTACCGCTGTAGAACTGCACGCCCGGCTGGTCGGTCCAGACGGTCAGCTCACGGCCGCTGCGCGGGTCAAGCGCGCGAGCGGCAAGGTTCAGCCCGAGCGGCCCGGTGGTCTTGGCCGTCCGCGGGTTCAGGATCCAGTTGTGGTCATAGCCCTGGGCGATGAGCAGCTGGCTCTTGCCGCCGGTGGCTGACGCGAAGCTCGCCGGGACGTTGTCCGGCGCGCTCACGTCGTCGATCCGCGAGCCGATGGTGTGCGGCGTGCGGAAATCGAACGGCGTGCCCGCGACCGGCACCCCGTGGGCGAGCGGCAGCGGGATCTGGGTGCTGTCGGTCGGCGAGTAGTTGTCCGCGTTGATCTGCACGAACTGGCTGTAGGCCGAGCCTGCGGGCGAGGCCTCGCCGGCCAGGTTGAAGTAGCTGTGGTTGGTCAGGTTGGTGACCGTGGACAGCGTGGCCGAGTCGTTATGGGCCCGGTAGCGGATGGCCAGTTGGTCGGCGTTGTTCAGCGTGTACGTCACGAAGACGGTGATCTGAGCCGGATACCCGGTGCACCCGTTCGGGCAGCCGGGAGAGCCGACCGCCCCGCTGGCGTCGCCGTTGGGGCTGACCAGCTCGAGGGCCACGCCCGCGGCCTTCTTGGTCCGGACCGCGTGCGACGCCCAGACGTGGTTGCCGAAGCCGACCAGCCCGCCGTGCAGGCTGTTGACGCCGTTGTTGATCGGCAGCGTGTAGGTCGTGCCGTTCAGCTGGAACGTGCCCTTGGCGATCCGGTTGCCGTACCGGCCGATGGTCTCGCCGAAGTACGGGCCGCCGTTGGCGGTCACCGGCGGGCTGTCGAAGTTGACGTAGTCCTGGAGGGTCTTGAAACCCAGCACGACGTCCGTCTTCTGGCCGTTGCGGCCGGGCACGACGATCGACTGGGTGATCCCGCCGTAGCTCAGGATCCTGACCTGCATGCCGCGGCAGTTGGTCAGGGTGTAGCGGAACACCTGGGTGAGCTGGCCGGTGTACGGCTCGATGGTCTTGCCGAAGGGCTGCCGGGAGACGGTGGGGCTGCCGCACTGGTGGCCCGCGGGCGACGCGGCCGCCTGTCCCATCGCCGTCGTGCCCACGAGCCCGGCCGCGAGGGCGGCGGCCGCCGTGATCCTCACGGCCGGCCGGGTGACGCTGGATATTAAGACCTTGCGCATGGGTGTGCCCTCCTGTCGTTGGGTGGAGCGGGGGAACGACGACTTCCGTAGGGCATTGTTAGCGCTAACAACTGACCATGTCACCCGCTTCGGCATACAAACGCCCACTTTTTCATGACGAATCGCTAACGGTACGGGAGCAATTATGGCGAAGCCTGGTGATTCCTGA
Organism: uncultured Actinomycetota bacterium; assembly: GCA_963795055.1. Taxonomy (GTDB): domain Bacteria; phylum Actinomycetota; class Actinomycetes; order Streptosporangiales; family Streptosporangiaceae; genus JASHPR01. The sequence continues at coordinate 155,880 of CAWCGJ010000042.1, read as the reverse complement.
TGAATCCGGCGAACAGGCGCAAGGTACCAATCCCGGGCACCAGGCCGGGAACCGGGCGAGCCCGGAGCTCCCTGGCCTGGGAGGCGGCCCGGCTCGGAGGCGGCCGGCCCCGCCGCGCGTAGCAGGAGCGGGCAGGCCGCGAGCGGATGAGGCGTGATCCGGTGAACAACCGCTGGCCTGCGGGCTTCTAGGCTTCGTCCTGCAAGCGGACTCCAGGCCCGTCGCCAGATCGCGGAGGTACCGGTGGGAGACGACCCGGTGGCAGACAACGAGCGGATCAGGGCTGCCTACGACACGCTGAGCGCGGACACGCTCCCCGGCCGCATGGGCATCAAGATCATTGAGGCCTCTCCCCGGCGCGTGGTAGGCACCATGCCGGTCGCCGGAAACACGCAACCTTACGGCCTGCTGCACGGCGGGGCCTCGTGCGTGCTCGCCGAGAGCCTCGGTTCCCTCGGCTCTGTCCTGCACGCCGGCCCGGACCGAGTCGCGGTCGGGATCGAGATCAACGCCACGCACCACCGGGGTGCCACACAGGGCGAGGTCACAGGGGTCGCCACGCTCCTGTACGGCGGCCGCACCGTGACCACGTACGAGATCGTCATAACCGATGAACTGGGCCGCCGCGTGTGTACCTCCCGGCTGACCTGCATGCTGCGGGACGCGGTCCCGGGTGACGGAAGGCCGCAGACCGGCGATTCCTGATACGTCCGCGCCACCGTGCTCCGCTCCGGCTCGCCGGGCACAGCGGAACGGTGCTGGCCAGCCCGGGCTCGCCGGAACCGGCCGGAGCCCGGACCGCCCGCTTGCGATGCACCGGTCAGCGCCTACCTGCGGGTTAAGGGACGTTTAACCCATACCGGCCAGTGCATGTCCCCACCTTTGCGCGGGTGGTGGGGCATCGCTACGGTGGTGACCAGAGCCCGGCGAGGCCGAGTAGAGAACGTGCCGGCCCGGGGAAGGCTGACATGGCACCAAAGGCTTCCCGGGCTCCCTGCTGTCGGCCAGCTCGGCCGGCAGCAGCACAAGCGGGTAGGGGTCGGCCTGCAGACGGGGGTTGTGCAGCCGGCCCGCCCGCTTGCTTAGCCCCTTCCGGTGGTGTTCGTCCCGGTCTCGCTTCCGCCAGCTCCGCCTGCCCTGCCCTCGCGTGCTCCCGGCCCGGCTGCCTGGCTCTCCCGGTTCTGGTCGTCGGGCGCCTTGGGCGCGGGCGGCTGGACACCCTGCAGCACTTCCTCGGCCACCGCGCGCATGGTCATCCGGCGGTCCATCGAGCTCTTCTGGATCCAGCGGAACGCCTCGGCCTCGGTCATGCCCTGCTCGGCCTGGAGCAGCCCCTTGGCGCGGTCGAGCAGCTTGCGCACCTCCAGCCGCTCCTTGAGGTTCGAGACCTCGGACTCAAGGGCTGCGAACTCCTGGAACCGGCTTACCGCGATCTCGATCGCCGGGACGAGATCGGCCTTGGTGAAGGGCTTGACCAGAAAGGCCATGGCCCCGGCGTCGCGGGCCCGCAGCACGAGATCGCGCTGCGAGAAGGCAGTGAGGATGACGACCGGGGCCATGTGCTCCGCCGTGATCCGCTCGGCCGCCGAGATCCCGTCCAGGCCCGGCATCTTGATGTCCATCATCACCAAGTCGGGGCGGAGGCTCTCGGTCAGCTTGACGGCAGCCTCGCCGTCCGACGCCTCGCCGACGACGACGTAGCCGTCCTCCTCAAGCATCTCCTTGAGGTCCAGCCGGATGAGGGCCTCATCCTCGGCGATCACCACGCGAAACGGAGTCTGACTCACCCGCTGAGCGTATCGAACCTGGTCCGGTACATTGGCATTCGGCCGGACTGCGTCTGCTAGTCCGGCCGTGCCCCGGTAGCCCAACCGGCAGCAGGCGATGGCCTCAAACGCCATAAAGTGTGGGTTCGAATCCCACCCGGGGCACAAAACCAACCTCAAACCGACGTGCCGTCGCAAGATTGTCGGTGCCATCGCTGATGATCGGCTCATGTACCCGCGCGACACCGTTGAGCTTGCGAAGCTTTTATCCGGCCTGGAGATCCTGGATCGTGAGAACGCCGTAATCTGCGGCGTCTCAATCGCGGCGGTAAGGCACTGGCGCAGGGGCAGCCGTCGCAAGCCCGGAACAGCGGTGCGGAGCGAAATTCCGCGTTGTCCGCTATGTCACGGACGCGCTCTCGACGAAAGTGCCTACGGTTACCTTCTTGGGCTCTATCTCGGCGACGGCCACATCACCCGAGGTCGCAGGGACGTCTACGCGCTCTCCATCAAGTGCTGTGACGCGTGGCCGGGGCTTGCGGCTGAGGCAAGGACGGCGATGTCCGCGGTCATGCCGACCTCCGGGGTCTTCGCGGTGGCCCGACCCGGATGTACCGAGATAAAGAGCACCTCAAAACATTGGCCGTGTCTGTTTCCGCAGCACGGGCCGGGGCGCAAGCACGAGCGGAGAATCGAGCTCGAGGCCTGGCAGCAGGAGATCGTGAATGGTCATCCCGGGGATTTCGCCCGCGGGCTGTTTCACTCCGACGGCTGCCGGCTCATCAACCGGGTCCGGCGCCGGCTCAAGGACGGTGACCGCTGGTATGAGTATCCGCGGTACCTGTTCGTGAACAGGTCAGCTGACATACACCGGCTGTGCGGCGAGGCGCTGGACCGGCTCGGGGTGGCCTGGCGGTTCTCGAAGCCGACCACGATCTCGGTGGCGCGGCGGGAGGCCGTGGCGAGGCTCGACGAATTCGTCGGCCCGAAGTACTGATCGGCCAGGTCACCGCTCCCGGCGGCCGCCCGGCGCGGATCCTGGTGCCCGCCGCTACGATGGGCCGGTGCCGCCGCGCGCCATCGACTTCCACGTGCACCTGCCCACGCCCGACTGGCTGGACGGCAGCCTGGCGGGTTACGTCGAGGCGGCCGAGGCGTACTTCAGGTCGCCGGTGCAGCGGTCCACGCTGGACGATCTCGCGGACAGATACCGCGACCTCGAGGTCATGGCGGTGCTGCTCGCCTGGGATGCCGAGACGGCCACGGGGCGCCCGCGCGTGCCCAACGAGACGGTGGCGGAGGCCTGCGGCGCGTACCCGGACGTGTTCACCGGGTTCGGCTCGGTGGACCCGCGCAAGGGGGACACGGCCGTGGCCGAGGTCGCGCAGATCGCCGCGGCGGGCCTGCGAGGGGTGAAGTTCCACCCGTCGCTGCAGGCCTTCGCCCCCGATGACCCGGCGTACTGGCCGATCTTCGCCGCATGCCAGGAACACGGACTGATCGCCCTGTTCCACACCGGCACCAGCGGGATCGGCGCGCGCCAGCCGGGCGGCCAGGGCATCCGGCTCGATTACGCCCAGCCGGTCCGGCTCGACCCGGTCGCCGCCGCGCACCCGGACCTGACCATCGTGGCCGCGCATTTCGGCTGGCCCTGGCACATGGAACTGATCGCGATCGCGCTGCACAAGACCAATGTGTACATCGACATCTCCGGCTGGTCGCCGCGCCGGATCCCGCCGGAGGTGATCGGGGAGCTGCGCGGGCGGCTGTCCGGCCAGTTCCTCTGGGGCAGCGACTTCCCGTTCCTGACCCCCGAACGGTGCCTGGCCGAGTTCGACGCCCTGGACCTCCCCGCCGACGTGGCGGACAAGGTGCTGCGCGGCAACGCCACCCGCATCCTCGGCCTCGGCTGACGGCTCGTCCGGCAGCGCTATCTGCGCCCGCCAGATCATCCCCGGGCCGCAGGCCAATCCGGTCGAGCAGCGCCCGCGCTGGGGGCCTGGAGGTCAGGCCGGATGCCGGTCGGTCCAGGCGTCGACGACATCGAGCACGGTGTGAGCGGGCTCGGGCGGTATGAAGCCGAGCATCTCCTGCAGGATCGGGTGGACGACCGGGTGCAGCCGGTTCTCGGCGAAGGCCTCGTGGTCGTCCTTGGACTGCCAGACGTCGACGTAGCGAAGCCCGGTCTCGGTGCGCCACGCGAGGTGGGCGATCAGGCCGGGCGGCCGCTCCGGGCCCAGGCCCTCCTTGATGCGGGCGTAGGTCTCGGCGGTGATCGGCACGTCGTAAGTGGACGCGTAGGTCATGGGGCTGCCTCCCTATATTTATCCGAAGCATGTTCGGATGAATATCTGTATCATGGCCCGTATGCCCAGCCCGGTCAAGAGGCGCTACGACGCGACCCGCCGCCGCCAGGCCGCGGGCCGTACCCGCACCGTCATCCTGGACTCCGCCCGCCAGCTGTTCACCGAGCGCGGCTACGCCGCTACCTCGATGACCGCGATCGCCGACCGGGCCGGGGTGGCGCTGGACACCGTCTACGCGGCGGTCGGCCGCAAGCCCGAGCTGGCCCGGATGCTGATCGAGACCGCCGTCACCGGCACCGATGAAGCGGTACCCGCCGAGCAGCGGGACTACGTCCGCGCCATCCAGGCCGCCGCGGACGCCGAGACCAAGATCGCCGTGTACGCCGCGGCGATCACCGCCATCGCCCCTCGGATGGCGCTCATCCTGGGCATCATCCAGCAGGCCGCCCCCACCGAGCCAGAGCTAGCCGCGTTGTGGACCGAGATCGCCGAGCGGCGCGCGGCGAACATGCGCCTGTTCGTCGCCGACCTGGCCGCCGTGGCCCCGCTGCGGCTGAACCCCGGCCAGGCCGCTGACATCGTGTGGGCCACCAACGCCGCCGAGATGTACCAGCTGCTGGTCGGCCAGCGCGGCTGGACCGCGGAACGCTACCAGCGCTTCCTCGCCGACACCTGGCAACGCCTGCTGCTCGCGGACTAGGACAGCGACGGCGGATCGAAGTGCCGGGCCGGAACGGGCACCGGGCCGGGTGCGGGGTCAGGTGAGGGGGCGGGCGGTGGGCGGGATCGCGGCCGGGAGCAGGGTGTCCCCGGCCAGGTAGCGGTCCACGGCGGCCGCGGCCGACCGGCCCTCGGCGATGGCCCACACGATCAGCGACTGGCCGCGGCCCATGTCCCCGGCCGCGAACACGCCCGGGACCGACGTCGCGTACGACCCGTCCCTGGCTACGTTGCCCCGCGCGTCGAGGTCCACGCCGAGGTCGGCCAGCAGCCCGCCGGGCTCCGCGCCGGTGAAGCCCATGGCCAGCAGCACCAGGTCACAGCGGAGCTCCCGTTCGGTGCCCGGCACCGGCGAGAAGCCGCGTCCCGACGGCTCCACCTCGGCCAGCTGCAGCGCCCGCACCCGGCCCGCCTCGTCGGCCAGGAACTCCTGGGTGGAGACGGCGTAGACGCGCTCGCCGCCTTCCTCATGGGCGCTGGACACCCGGTAGATCATCGGGTAGGTGGGCCACGGCTGGCTGTCCGGCCGCCGGTCCGGCGGCCGGGGCATGATCTCCAGCTGGACCACGGACGCCGCGCCCTGCCGCAGCACGGTGCCGAGGCAGTCGGCGCCGGTGTCGCCACCGCCGATGATCACCACGTGGCGCCCGGCCGCGGAAATGGCCGGCTCGCGACCGTCCCCGGCCAGGCCGTCGCCGACCGCGCGGTTGGCCAGCGGCAGGTACTCCATGGCCTGGTGGATGCCGTCCAGCCCGGCACCGGGCACCGGGAGGCCGCGCGCAACGGTCGCGCCGCCGGCCAGCACGACCGCGTCGTGGTCCTGGCGGACCTGGCCGGCGGTCACGTCCGCGCCGACGTTCACCCCGCAGCGGAACACGGTCCCCTCGGCCAGCATCTGCACCAGCCGCCGGTCCAGGTGCCGCTTCTCCAGCTTGAACTCGGGAATTCCATAACGGAGCAGGCCGCCGGGCCGGTCGGCCCGCTCGTACACCGTGACCGCGTGGCCGGCCCGGGTGAGCTGCTGCGCCGCGGCCAGCCCGGCGGGCCCGGAGCCGACCACCGCCACCCGCCGGCCGGCCGCCGACGCCGCGGCCGACGGGCGCTGCGGCGGCACCCAGCCCTCGGCCCAGGCCCGGTCGATGATCTCGACCTCGACCTGCTTGATCGCCACCGGGTCCGCGTTGATGCCGAGCACGCACGCGGACTCGCACGGCGCCGGGCAGAGCCGCCCGGTGAACTCGGGGAAGTTGTTGGTGGCGTGCAGCCGCTCGGCCGCGGCCCGCCAGTCGCCGTCCCAGACCAGGTCGTTCCACTCCGGGATCAGGTTCCCGAGCGGGCAGCCGTTGTGGCAGAACGGGATGCCGCAGTCCATGCACCGCCCGGCCTGCCGCTCCAGGTCACCCCGGCCGAACTCGGTGTACACCTCGTGCCAGTCCTGGATCCGGACGTCGACGGGCCGCCGGGCCGGGGTCTGCCGCGGCGTGGTCAGGAACCCCTTGGGATCCGCCATCGTGACCAGCCCCCTCAGCCCCGCGCCGCGGCCATGACGGCCTCGTTCACGTCGAGCCCGTCGCGCTCGGCGCGCTGCGCCGCGGCCAGGACCCGCTTGTAGTCCTTGGGCATCACCTTCACGAACCGGCCGGCCGCCGGCATCCAGTCGTCGAGCAGCCGGGCCGCGACCGCCGAGCCGGTCTCGGCCAGGTGCCGCTGCACCAGGTCCCGCAGGAACTCGGCGTCCTCGGCGCCGAGCGGATCGAGGTCGGCCATCTCGGTGTTCACCATCCCCGGGTCGGGATCGAGCAGGTAGGCGAGGCCGCCGGACATGCCGGCCGCGAAGTTGCGGCCCACCGGGCCGAGGACGGCCACCCGGCCGCCGGTCATGTACTCGCAGCCGTGATCCCCGGTTCCCTCGGCCACCGCGGTCGCGCCCGAGTTCCGCACGCAGAACCGCTCGCCGACCACGCCGCGCAGGAACATCTCCCCGCCGGTCGCGCCGTAGCCGATCACGTTGCCCGCGATCACCTGCTGCTCGGCGGTGAACGCCGCGTCCGGGTCGGGCGCGGCGATGATCCGCCCGCCGGACAGCCCCTTGCCGAGGTAGTCGTTGGCGTCGCCGGCCAGCCGGAGGGTCACGCCGCGGGGCAGGAACGCGCCGAACGACTGGCCCGCCGACCCGCGCAGCGAGATGTCGATCGTGTTGTCCGGCAGGCCCGGCCCGCCCCACCTCCTGGTCACCTCGTAGCCGAGCATCGTCCCGACGGTCCGGTTGACGTTCCGGACCGGCAGCTCCAGCCGGACCGGCGTCCCGTCGGCCAGGGCCCCCTCGGCCAGCTGGATCAGGGTGTTGTCGAGGGCGCGGTCCAGGCCGTGGTCCTGGCCGGTGACGGCGTGCCGGGCGGCGGCGGGCCCGAGTTCGGGGACGTGCAGCACCGGGGCGAGGTCGAGGCCGGCCGCCTTCCAGTGCTCGACCGCCGCCGCGGTGTCCAGCAGGTCCACCCGGCCCACGGCCTCGTCGAGGCGGCGGAACCCGAGCCGGGCCAGGTACTCCCGTACCTGGAGGGCCAGGAACTCGAAGAAGGTCACCACGAACTCCGGCCGGCCGGTGAATCGCCGGCGCAGCTCGGGATTCTGGGTGGCCACGCCGACCGGGCAGGTGTCCAGGTGGCAGACCCGCATCAGCACGCAGCCGGCCACCACGAGCGGCGCGGTGGCGAACCCGAACTCCTCCGCGCCGAGCAGCGCCGCGATGACCACGTCGCGGCCGGTCTTCAGCTGGCCGTCCACCTGGACCACGATCCGGTCCCGCAGCCCGTTGCGCAGCAGCGTCTGCTGGGTCTCGGCCAGCCCGAGCTCCCACGGGGCCCCGGCGTGCTTGATGCTGGTCAGCGGCGCGGCGCCGGTGCCGCCGTCGTGCCCGGAGATCAGCACCACGTCGGCGTGCGCCTTGGACACGCCCGCGGCCACGGTGCCGACTCCCACCTCGGCGACCAGCTTGACGTGCACCCGCGCGGCGGGGTTGGCGTTCTTCAGGTCGTGGATCAGCTGGGCGAGGTCCTCGATCGAGTAGATGTCGTGGTGCGGCGGCGGCGAGATCAGGCCGACGCCCGGGGTGGAGTACCTGGTCCGGGCGATCCACGGGTACACCTTGTGCCCGGGCAGCTGGCCGCCCTCCCCGGGCTTGGCGCCCTGCGCCATCTTGATCTGCAGGTCGCTGGCGTTGACCAGGTACTCGCTGGTCACGCCGAACCGGCCGCTGGCCACCTGCTTGACGGCGGACCGCCGCAGGTCGCCGTTCGGGTCCGGGACGTAGCGGTCCGGGTCCTCCCCGCCCTCGCCGGTGTTGGAGCGCCCGCCGAGGCGGTTCATCGCGATGGCCAGGGTCTGGTGCGCCTCGGCCGAGATCGAGCCGTAGGACATCGCCCCGGTGGAGAACCGCCGCACGATGCTGGCGACCGGCTCCACCTCGTCGATGGGCACTCTGTTGCCTTGCGCCTCCGGGCCGCTGGACCCGCCTCCTTCCCTCGTCGCTCGGTCGCAGGCTCCCTCGCTCCTCAGTCCAGTCGGCGGCGCGGCCCTTTGGCGCGGCTCGTCGACGCCGCGGATGCGCAGCAGGCCGCGCAGGGTCATCAGGCGCGCCGCCTGGTCGTCTATCAGCCTGGTGTACTCGGCGAAGATCTCCTGTCGCCGGCTGCGCGTGGCGTGCTGCAGCTTGAAGACGGTCTCCGGGCTGAACAGGTGCGGCTCCCCCTCGCGGCGCCACTGGTACTCGCCGCCGGTTTCCAGCCGCCGGTGCGCGGGCCGGGCGTCGCGGGGCGGGAAGGCCCGGGCGTGGCGCGCGGCGATCTCGGCGGCGAGCTGGTCGAATCCGACGCCGCCCAGGCGGGATGACGTGCCCGCGAAGCAGGCCTCGATGACCTCGTCGCCGATCCCGATCGCCTCGAAGATCTGGGCGCCGGTGTACGAGGCGACCGTGGACACGCCCATCTTGGACATGATCTTCAGCAGCCCCTTGCCGAGCGCCTTGATCAGGTTGGCCGTGGCCTGCCGGGTCGTGATCGCGTCCAGCGCCCCGCTGCGGGCCAGGTCCTCGACCGACTCGATGGCCAGGTACGGGCAGACGCAGGAGGCCCCGTACCCGATCAGCAGGGCAACGTGGTGGCACTCGCGCGCGTCCGCGGCCTCGACGATCAGGCCGACCCTGGTCCGGGTCCGCTCCCTGATCAGGTGGTGGTGCACGGCGCCGGTGAGCAGCAGCGACGGAATCGGCGCCAGCGCCGGGTCCAGGTCGCCGCGGTCGGAGAGCACGATCAGCCGGGCCCCGGCCGCGATCGCGGCCGACACCTGCGCCCGGATCTCGTCCAGGCGCCCGCGCAGGGCCGCTCCCCCGCCCGCGACCGGGTAGCGGCCGTCCACGACGTGGGCGGCGAAGCCGGGCAGGTCGCCGTCGTCGTTGATGTGGACGATCTTGGCGAGGTCGCTGTCGCTGATCACCGGGTACGGCAGCACGATCTGGCGGCAGGAGGCCGGGCCCGGGTGGAACAGGTCGTGCTCGGGACCGGTGGCGGACGCCAGCGAGGTGACCAGTTCCTCCCGGATGGCGTCCAGCGGCGGGTTGGTGACCTGGGCGAACAGTTGCATGAAGTAGTCGAAGATCAGGCGCGGGCGGTCGGACAGCACGGCCACGGGCGTGTCGTGGCCCATCGACCCGAGCGCCTCGCCGCCGGTGCGGGCCATGGGCGCCAGGATGACCCGCAGTTCCTCCTCGGTGTACCCGAACAGCTGCTGGCGGGTGGCCAGCGCCTGGCCGCGGTGGCGCACCGGGTCCTCGCGGCCGGGCAGGGCGTCGAGGTGCAGCAGCCCGGCGTGCAGCCAGTCCTGGTACGGGTGCTCGGCGGCCAGCGCGGATTTGACCTCCTCGTCCTCGATGATCCGGCCCGACGAGGTGTCGGCCAGGAAGATCCGGCCCGGCTGCAGCCGCCCCTTGCGCACCACGGCCGCCGGATCGATGTCCAGCACCCCGACCTCGCTGGCCAGCACGACCAGGCCGTCGCGGGTCACCCAGTAACGGCCCGGCCGCAGCCCGTTGCGGTCCAGCACCGCCCCGATCACCGTCCCGTCGGTGAACGCGATCAGCGCGGGCCCGTCCCACGGTTCCATCAGGGTGGAGTGGAACCGGTAGAAGGCCCGCAGCGCCGGGTCCATCCGCTCGTGGTTCTCCCACGGCTCCGGGATCATCATCAGCACCGCGTGCGGGAGCGACCGCCCGCCCATGTGCAGCAGTTCCAGGCAGGCGTCGAAGCTGGCCGAGTCGCTCGCCGACTCATCCAGGACCGGCAGCAGCCGCTCGAGCCCCCGCCCGTCGGCGTCCCGCCCGATGAGGTCGGAGGCCAGCAGCGCCTCGCGCGCCCGCATCCAGTTGCGGTTGCCCCGGATCGTGTTGATCTCGCCGTTGTGCGCGATGTACCGGTACGGGTGGGCCAGCGGCCAGGACGGGAAGGTGTTCGTGGAGAACCGGGAGTGCACCAGGGCCAGGGCCGAGGCGTACCGGGGATCGGACAGGTCGGGGTAGAACCGCTCCAGCTGCAGCGCGGTGAGCATCCCCTTGTAGACGATCGTCGCTGACGACAGGCTCACGAAGTACGCCCCGGCCTCGTGCTCGGCGCGCTTGCGCAGGCAGAACGCCCGCCGGTCGAGGGCCAGCCCGCGCTCGCCGCCGGGCGAGGCCACGAACAGCTGCGCTAGGTGCGGCCGCACCGCGCGCGAGCCGCGGCCACACTGCTGCGGGTCGTACGGGACGTCCCGCCAGCCCAGGATGGACAGGCCCTCCAGCGCGGCAATCCGCTGTACTTCACCCATGACCGCGGCCCGCTGCCCGGCCCTGGCGGGCAGGAACACCATCCCGGCGGCGTAGCCGCCCGGTTCTGGCAGCCCGAAGCCGCACGTCTCGCGGAACAGCTCGTCGGGGAGCTGGGTCAAGATGCCGGCCCCGTCGCCGGTATCCGGGTCACTGCCCTTCGCGCCGCGGTGATCCAGGTTCCGCAGCACGGTGAGCGCCTGGGCCACGACCTGGTGGCTGCGGCGGCCGGGCAGGTCCGCGACGAAGCCGACGCCGCAGGCGTCGTGCTCATAGCTGCTGTCGTAAAGTCCCTGGCTTGCAGCAGGTCCAGCAGGGGCCATCAATCCTCCTGTCGTCCGGTCCGGCACATGCGGGTCGGGACGACATTGGCCCTGGGGCGGGACGACATTGGCCCTGCGGTGAGCCGGTGAGAGCGCCCGCTCTCACGGCTCCAGCAAGCATTGTAACGAGCATGTGTCCGGAGGGAAGATCTCCCAGGTCACAGGCGGCCGTCCGGACGCCGCTCCGCGCCCCTCCGGCTCGCTCAGGCGCGGACCCCGGCGGCCAGGTCGGCGGCCAGTTCCCGCACGGCGGCGACCCCCGTCGGCTCGTCCGGCGCGTCGAGGAGGCGGCGGACGAACGCGGTTCCCACGATGACCCCGTCGGCGAAGCCCGCCACCTGCGCGGCCTGGGACCGGTCCCGGACCCCGAGCCCGACCGCCACCGGCAGGCTGGTGCACTCCCTGACCCGGCGGACCACCCCGTCGGCCTCGCCGCTGACCACGTCGCGGGTGCCGGTGGTGCCCATCAGCGAGGCCGCGTACACGAACCCGCCGCAGGCCGAGGTGATCAGCTTGATCCGCTCGGGCGAGGAACTCGGCGCGACCACGAAGACCGGGTCGAGCCCCTGCTCCGCGGCGGCCTCCAGCCACGGCCCGGCCTCCTCCGGCGTCAGGTCGGGGGTGATCAGCCCGCTGCCCCCGGCGCCGGCCAGGTCCCGCGCGAACGCGGCCACCCCGTAGTGGTCGACCGGGTTCCAGTACGTCATGACCAGGGTCGGCACCCCGGCGCCGGCCACCGCCGCCACAGTCCGCAGCACGTCGGCGACCCGGGTTCCGGCCGCCAGCGCCCGGGTGGTGGCTTCCTGGATGACCGGGCCGTCGATCAGCGGGTCGGAGTACGGCAGGCCGATCTCGACGATGTCGGCCCCGGCCTCGGCCATGGCCGTGGCGGCCGCGATCGCGCCGGGCACCGAGGGAAAGCCCGCCGGCACGTACCCGATCAGCGCGGCCCGGTGCTCCGCCTTCGCTTTACCGAACGCGCCGGCGACCGCGCTCACTGGATGTGACCGAACCACTGGGCGGCGATGTTCACGTCCTTGTCGCCGCGCCCGGACAGGTTCACCAGGAGCACCGCGCCCGCGCCGAGTTCCGGCCCGAGTTGCAGCGCCCCGGCCAGCGCGTGCGCCGACTCGATGGCCGGGATGATCCCCTCGGTCCGGCACAGCACGGAGAACGCGTCCATCGCCTGCACGTCGGTGATCGCGCGGTAGCTGGCCCGCCCGGTGTCGTGCAGCCAGGCGTGCTCGGGCCCCACCCCCGGGTAGTCCAGGCCGGCGGACACCGAGTGGGTCGGGAGCGTCTGCCCGTCGCCGTCCTGGAGCAGGTAGGTCCGCATGCCGTGGATCACCCCGGCGGACCCGCCGGCCAGCGTCGCGGCGTGGCGGCCGCTGGCCAGGCCGTCACCGCCGGCCTCGCAGCCGATCAGCCGCACGCCGTCGTCGGGGATGAAGGCGTGGAAGATCCCGATGGCGTTGGACCCGCCGCCGACGCAGGCGATCACGGCGTCGGGCAGCCGCCCGGCCGCTGCCTGCACCTGCCGGCGGGCCTCGGCGCCGATGACCCGCTGAAAATCACGGACCATAACGGGATACGGGTGCGGGCCCATCACCGAGCCGATGCAGTAGTGCGTGGTATCGACCGTGGTGACCCAGTCCCGGAACGCCTCGTTGATGGCGTCCTTGAGGGTCCGGCTGCCGGTCGTCACCGGAACCACCTCGGCGCCGAGCATCTGCATCCGCGCCACGTTCAGGGCCTGCCGCCTGGTGTCCTCCTCGCCCATGTAGACCACGCAGTCCAGGCCGAACAGCGCGCACGCGGTCGCGGTGGCCACGCCGTGCTGGCCGGCGCCGGTCTCGGCGATCACCCGCGTCTTGCCCATCCGCCTGGTCAGCAGCGCCTGGCCGAGGACATTGTTGATCTTGTGGGACCCGGTGTGCGCCAGGTCTTCCCGCTTCAGGAATACCCGGCCCCCGCCGGCCTGCGCGGCGAACCTCGGCACCTCGGTCAGCAGCGTGGGCCGGCCCGCGTAGTCCCGCAGCAGCGCGGCGAGGTCGGCCCGGAACCCGGGGTCGGCCCGGGCGGAGAGATAGGCGGCGGTCAGCTCCTCCAGTGCCGACATCAGCGCCTCGGGCGCGAGCCTGCCGCCGTAGCGCCCGAAATGCCCGGCCGCGTCGGGCCCGGCAGGGGCCGGCCCAGCCGGGTCGTCAACCTGGGCGCCGGGAGCCGCAGCGGCGGCCATCACCTGTCCCCGTGCAGCGCCGGGTGCGAGCCGGCGGTCACCAGGTCGGCCACGGCCGACCGCGGGTCCTTGCCCGTCACCAGGCTCTCCCCGACCAGCACGGCGTCGGCGCCCGCGGCCGCGTAGGCCAGCAGGTCGTGCGGGCCGCGGACCCCGGACTCGGCGATCTTGAGGACCCGGTCCGGTATCCGCGGGGCCAGCCGCGCGAACACGCTGCGGTCGACCTCGAGCGTCATCAGGTTCCGCGCGTTGACGCCGATGACCCTGGCCCCAGCCTCGAGCGCACGGTCCAGTTCCCGCTCGGTGTGCACCTCGACCAGCGGGACCAGGCCGATCGAGACCGCCCGCTCCACCAGCGACACCAGCGCGTTCTGGTCCAGCGCGGCCACGATGAGCAGCGCCATGTCGGCGCCGTGGGCCCGGGACTCCCAGAGCTGGTACGAGCTGATCACGAAGTCCTTGCGCAGCACCGGCACCTGCACCGCGGCCCGGACGGCTATCAGGTCATCCAGGCTGCCGCCGAACCGGCGCGACTCGGTCAGGACGCTGATCACGCGCGCGCCGCCCGCCTCGTAGTCCACGGCCAGCGCGGCCGGGTCGGCGATCGCGGCCAGCGCGCCCTTGGACGGGCTGGCGCGCTTGACCTCGGCGATGACGGCGACGTCGGCGCCCTTGAGCGCGGCCACGACGTTGTGCGGCGACGGCGCCCGCGCCGCCGCCTCCTTCAGGCGGTCAAGCGGGACATTCCGCTGCCGTGCCGCCAGGTCGGCACGCACTCCCTCGAGGATCTCGTCGAGCACGCTCACGCGGTTCTGCTGCCCCCTCGGGGTGGGATGGCTTGCCCCCCGATCGTAGCGAGAACGCGATGGTGCTCCGGCAGGAACCCCTGCCTTGGGGGGCCGTGCCAGGCACCTGCCTGGGGATACGGCAGGAAGAACGGCGCCGGCGCGGCGGCGCCGCGGGTCAGCCGGTTACGCCGTCGCCGAGCGCGTCGGCGCCTGCCTCGCCCAGCCCCGGCCGCGCCTCGCCGCGGCGCCCGGCCGGTCCCGGGATCTCGCTGAACGCGCGGGCCACGGCGGGATGCAGCAGCACCCCCATGCTGATCATCGCGAACAGCGTGCCGCCCAGGTAGCGGGAGGAGATGAACCTGATCAGCCCGAACATGATGAACCCGCTCTCGAGGCCGATGGCGGCCACCCAGGCCGCGTGCGTGCCCGACCGGGTCAGGGCGGCCAGCCCGAGCAGCGCCGCCACCAGCATCAGCGTGATGATGATCGACGGCACGTGGCGACGGCTGTACGACAGGCCGATCGCGGCGGCCACCGCCGCCTGGGCCGTGATGAGCCGGGTCACCAGCCTGACCAGCGGGCCGGGCCGCAGCCGCCCGGCGGCCGCCGCGGCGAGCCTGCGGCCCCGGCGAACTCGGTACCCAGTGCCCACTGCCACCTCCGTTATTCCGGGCCGGTGGGATCCTCGCCCCGGCTCAGCGACTCCCACATCGCCGCGGAATCGCCCTGGTACCCGCGGCCTCCGGCTGGCACCGCCGGCTCCGCCGGCTCCGGGCCGGCGGGCGGGGACGGCGGGTCGAACCGGCTGGACATCACCGGCAGCCGCTCCGCCCGCCACGCCGCCAGCACCCCGGCCGCGACGACCGCGAGTGCCCCGGCGAAGGCGATCCCGCGCCAGGGAAAGCTCACGAAGACCACGTGCCCGGAAAGGCCGGACAGCGGCGATCCCGCCGGGCCGGCCGGCCCTCCGCTGCCCGCGGTCGTGCTGCCGACCCCCGACCCGGCCGCGGCGCCGGAGCCGCCCGGGGCGCCGGCCGCGGCGGCCGCCAGCACGTCGGCGGGCGAGATCCCGGCGCCGACCGCCAGGGCCAGGCCCGCGCCGAGCCCGGCCACCAGGACCCCGGCGATGCGCCGCAGGGCCCGCCGGGTGGCCAGGACCGCCGCCAGGCCGGCCAGGGCCGCCAGCGCGAGCGCGCCCGCGGCGGGCACCAGGGCCTGGCCGGTCACGGTGGTGACGCTGGCCGGCAGCGGCCGTGGCGCGGCCGTCTCGACCCGGGCCCAGCCCTGCCGCGTGGCCAGCAGGGCCAGGCCCGCCCCGGCCGCGCCGAGCAGGAGCAGCAGCGCAAGCTCGCGCCGCGGCTGGCTGCGGGCCGGGCGCGCGGGACTGCCCGCGGTCATCTGCGCTCCTTCCGCCGCCTCGCGGACGCGGATCGGTTTCTGGCTGGTAGCCGCCAGCATAGGCCGGCCGCGCCCCGCGGCTCCGGGACGGCCTTCGGGCACCGCCGGGAGCCGGTGCCTTACCATCGCACGATGGGGTACGCCCGGGATGAGCGCCTTGCCCTCTCTGCGCTGCTCGACCAGGCCGGTCCCCGAGAGCCGACCCTGTGCGCGGGGTGGACGACCCTCGACCTCGCCGCGCACCTGGTGCTCAGGGAGCACCGGCCCGACGCCGGGCTCGGGCTGCTCGGGGGCCCGCTGGCCGCGCATACCCGCAGCGTCCAGCGCAGGCTGGCCGAGCGGACGCCGTATGCGCGGCTGGTGCAGACGTTCCGCGCCGGCCCGCCGCAGTTCTCGCTGTTCGCGCTGCCCGGCGCCGATGAGCGGGCCAACGTGGTCGAGTACTTCGTGCACCACGAGGACGTGCGCCGGGCACAGCCGGGCTGGGCGCCGCGCAAGATCGACCCGGGCCTGACCGAGGTGCTCTGGCTGCGGTTGCGGATGGCCCGGTTCGTGCTGCGGAAGGCGCCGGTCGGCGTCGAGCTCGCCCGGGACGACCAGCCCGAGCCGGCCCGGCCGGGCGGGCCGAGGGTCCGGATCACCGCGAAGGCGCGCACCCCGGTCGTGACCGTCACCGGGGCCCCGGCGGAGCTGACCCTGTGGGCGCTCGGCCGGACCGCCGCGGCCCGGGTCCGGCTGGACGGCGGCGAGGACGCGATCGCGGCCCTGTCCGGGGCGCGCTGGAGGATTTGAGCCGGCCGGGCGGGCGGGCCAGGCAGTGTACTCCTCGTTAACCCCGTTGCCCAGCACGGCATTGTTACAGGTCACCGTATCAACTGTTAACTGTGCCTTAATGCATAGCGACTAAAAGCGCCATGCAGAAATTCCTCTTCCAGCCCGCTACCGTTCACGAATCAGACCGCTTTTATCTCTTTGATAGATATCTCTGCTTTACATTCCCTCGCGACGATGCGAGCGTCCCTGACCCACGGGGTCATGCAGTTCGGAGGGGGAAAGGTGCGAAGGAAGAAGACAATCGCTGCCATTGCTGCCCTTCTTGGCGGCGTCGTGCTGGCCGCTGGATGCAGCAGCGGTAGCTCATCGAGCGGCGCTACCGCGTCAACGGACTGGTCAAAGGCCACCACAGCGGCCGCCGGCGGCGGAATGGCTGCCCTGGTCACGGCCGCGGAGAAGGAAGGCCAGCTCAACGTCATAACGCTGCCGAGCAACTGGGCCAACTACGGCGCCATCATGAGCGATTTCAGCAAGAAGTACCACATCCACATCACCGATGCGAACCCCGAGGGCTCCAGCGGCCAGGAGATCACCGCGGTGGAGCAGCTCAAGGGCCAGAGCCGCGCGCCCGACGTGGTCGACGTGGGCACGCCGTTCGCCGTGGAGGGGGCCAATAGCCATCTGTGGGCCCCGTACAAGGTGGCGACCTGGAGCAACATCCCGGCCGACGCCAAGGACGCCAACGGCGACTGGTACGCGGACTACGGCGGCTATGTCGCGATCGGCTACGACCCGGCCAAGGTCAAGGTCGCGCCGACCTCGTTCGCCAGCCTGACCAACCCCGCCTACAAGAACATGATCGGCCTCAACAACAGCCCGACCACGGCGGGCGCGGCGTTCGCCGCGGTCTACGCCGCGGCGCTGGCCAACGGCGGCTCGTTCGGCGACATCGAGCCGGGCATCAAGTACTTCGCGCACCTGAAGGCGATCGGCAACTTCGTCCCGACCGCGATCGGCGGGCCGACCACCGTGCAGAACGGCACCACGCCGATTCTCGTGTGGTGGGACTACCTGCTCGCCTCCGAGGTGAAGCCGGTGGTCAAGGGCTTCAAGATCGTGATCCCGTCGGACGCGGCGTACGCCTCCTACTACGACCAGGCGATCAGCGCCACCGCGCCCGACCCGGCGGCCGCCCGGCTGTGGGAGGAGTACCTCTACTCGGCCACGGGCCAGAACCTGTGGCTCGCGGGCTTCGCGCGCCCGATCGAGCTGCCCACGCTGGTCGCCGCCGGGACCGTGGACAAGACCGCGTACGCCGAGCTGCCCCCGGCCCCGTCCGGCGCGCTGACGTTCCCGAGCCAGGCCCAGCAGGCCGCGGCGGAGAACGTCGTCACCCAGAACTGGGCCAAGCAAGTCGGCGGCTAGCCGATGGCAGGAAGCACGACCCAGGCCGACGGCGTAAGCCGTGCCGACTCCGAGGGCCGGCCTGCCGGCCCGAGGGGACGGCAGGCGGGGGCTGCGGGGGGTCGCCCCCCCGGGTCGGGAGCCCCGGAGGCCGTCACCTCCGGGGCCCGGCCCCGCCGGGTCCAGGCCTCGCTGCACGGCGCCCTGCGGTGGCTGGGCGTCGTGCCGTTCGGCGTGTACGTCGCCCTGGGCCTGATCGCGCCCACGGTCGCGATCGCGATCGCCGCGTTCCAGGACTCCACCACCGGCAAGTTCACGATGAGCAACTTCAACACGGCCTTGCACGGTACTTACCTGCTCGGCCTGAAGACCTCCATCCTGCTCTCGATCGCCACCGCGGTCGTGCCGGGGATCTTCGGGCTGCTCATCGCGCACGCGATCTTCACGGCCAAGCGCGGCCGGTGGCTGCGCCAGGTCGTGATCACCGCATCCGGCGTGTTCGCCAACTTCGGCGGCGTCCCGCTGGCCTTCCTGTTCATCGCCACGCTCAGCACGACCGGCATCGTCACCGGGTGGATCAAGGCCATCTTCGGCGTCAACATCTGGGACCACGGCTTCACGCTGTACAGCGCGTACGGCGTGTTCTTCGTCTACATGTACTTCCAGATCCCGCTCATGGTCCTGATCATCCTGCCCGCGCTGGAAGGCCTGGCCGGCCTGGCGCGAGGCGGCGCAGAACATGGGCGCGGGGACCTGGCAGTACTGGCGCTACGTCGGCGGCCCGGTGCTGTTCCCGTCGTTCCTCGGCTGCCTGCTGCTGCTGTTCGGCAGCGCCTTCGCCGCGTACGCGACTGCCGAGGCGCTCACCGGCGGCACGATCGCGCTGACGCCGATCCAGATCGGGGCGCTGCTGAACGGCAACGTCCTGGCCGGCCAGCAGAACCTCGGCTACGCGCTCGGCCTCATCATGGTCGTCATCATCGCGATCGTCATGATCGGCTACACGATCGTGCAGCGCAGGGCGGCGAAGTGGCTGCGGTAGGCGCGGCGGGCGCCCGCTGCGACAGGCGGAAGGAAGGGCGATGGCTGCGGTAGCTGACGTCGAGGCCGGGGCGCAGGCCCCGGCCCCCGCCACCAGGCCCGCGGGCCGCAGGCGCAGCTACCCGGTCTGGCGCTGGGTGATCCTGCTGCTCGCGGGCGCCTACTTCCTGATCCCGCTCTACGCGGCGCTGCGCTTCGCCGGGCTGAAGGCCTTCCCCGACATCTTCAAGCAGGCCGGGTTCGCCGACGCGATCGAGCTGTCGCTGCGCCTCGCCGTGGTCACCACGATCCTCACGCTGGTGCTCATGGTGCCTACCACCGTCTACGTGCACCTGCGGCTGCCGCAGGTGCGGCGCAGCATGGAGGGGATCACGATCCTGCCCATCGTGATCCCGCCGATCGTGCTGATCATCGGCGTGCTGAAGGTGGCACCCGGGTTCCTGCTGAGCACCCCGTACCTGCTCGCGCTGGTGTACGTGATCCTGGCCATGCCGTTCGCGTACCGGTCGCTCGACGCCGGGTTGCGCTCGGTCGACCTGAAGACCCTGGTCGAGGCGTCGAACTCGCTGGGCGCGGGCTGGCCGGCCACGCTGTGGCGGGTGGTGCTGCCCAACATCCGGACCGCGATGCTGTCGGCCACCGTCCTCACGGTCGCGCTGGTGCTCGGCGAGTTCACCATGGCCAGCCTGGCCCTCTACGTGACCTTCCCGGTGTGGATCGTGCAGTTCGAGCAGAACAGCGGGCCGGTGTCGGTCGCCGCCTCGCTGCTGGCGCTGTTCGTCACCTGGCTGCTGCTGATGCTCATCGTGTCCGTCGGCGGCCGGGGAGCGCACAAGCGCGGCGGGGCTCAGGTCGCCCTGTTCACCGTCACCCCTCGGGGAACCAGCCAGACCACGGGAGAGCCAGAATGACCACGAACGCCGGGACGACCGCGGGCACGGGGGCGGCCGCCGCCAACGCCGGGGACGGTGCCGTGCGCGCCGCCGCCAACGGTGCGGGCGCGCCGGTCGCCCTGCACGATCTCAGCCGCTCGTTCGGCGCCGTGCGCGCCCTGCACGGCCTGTCGCTGGACATCGCGCCGGGAGAGCTGGTCGCGCTGCTCGGCCCGTCCGGCTGCGGCAAGACCACCGCGCTGCGCATCCTGGCCGGCTTTGAGTACGCCGATACCGGCACGGTCAGCGTCGACGGCAAGGACATCTCCCGGGTGCCCGCGGCCAAGCGGGACATGGGCATGGTGTTCCAGAGTTACAGCCTGTTCCCGAACATGACGGCGCTGGACAACGTGGGCTTCGGGCTGCGGATGCGCAAGCTGCGCGCGGCCGGCCGGAACCGGCGGGCGGGCGAGCTGCTGGACATGGTCGGCCTGACCGACCAGGCCCGTAAGTACCCGCACCAGATGTCCGGCGGCCAGCAGCAGCGCGTGGCGCTGGCCCGGGCCCTGGCCATCGAGCCGCGGGTGCTGCTGCTCGACGAGCCGCTGTCGGCGCTGGACGCGAAGGTGCGGCTGCAGCTGCGCGAGCAGATCCGCGCGCTGCAGCAGCGGCTCGGCATCACCACGCTGTTCGTCACGCACGACCAGGAAGAGGCGCTGTCCATGGCCGACCGGGTCGGCGTGATGAAGGACGGCCGGCTGGAGCAGGTCGACGTGCCCGGCAAGCTCTACGCGGAGCCGGCCACCGCGTTCGTCGCCGAGTTCGTCGGGACCATGAACCGCATCCCGGGACAGATGCAGGGCGCCGACCGGGTCAGCGCGCTCGGCACCGTGGTGCCGGTCCACGAGGGCTCGGATCGCGGGCCGTCCGGGGACGTCGACGTGATGGTCCGCCCGGAGGGCCTGCGCATCGCGGTCCAGCCCGGCGGCAACGGGATCGTGACCGACCGCACGTTCCTGGGCTCGGTGACCCGGATCGCCGTGCGGCTGTCCGGTGACGTGACCGTCAAGGTGGACCACCTGACCACCGAGGCGGACGCCATGGCGCTGGGGACATCCGTGCAGGTCAGCCTGCCGGGTGCGCCGGTCCTGGTCGCCGAGCGCCCGTGACCGCGGGGGCGCCGGGCCCGCCGCCGACCCGAACGTGCTGCTGGCGGTCGACTGGCCGCGCCCGCCCGCGGCTAGGACGTCGGCCCGGCCGGAGCGGGCGGGACGAGGCGCTAGCAGGCGGCCACCCGGTCCAGCGGGAACGGCGGCCTGATCCGGAGCTCGGCGTTGCGGTCGGCGGCCGCGCCCGACCGCTCCGAGTCGGCCCCGATGACCGGCATGTTCGCGGCCAGTTCCCGGTGCAGCGAGGCCAGGTCGTCACCGGTGCGCAGGGACCGGGGAGCGGCCGGCGTGTCGTGGTCGACCATCGTGCAGACGATCGACAGGCAGCCGCCGGAGTCGATGATCTCGACCAGCCGGGACTGGCACGGCCAGTCCGCGATCGCGCACGTGGTGACCTCCCAGAACCCGTTGGCCGGGTCGCCGGAGTCGCGGTGCGGGCGGATGGCGTTGATGTGCGTGTGGCCGTTCAGCCACAGCACCACGTTGCGGAACCGGTGCGCCACGGCGAGCAACTCGGCGGCCCCGAGCGGCGGCTCGCCGTGCCCGCTGTGCCCGCGGGTGTTGGTGAGCGTGTCGCTGCCGTGGTGGGAGAGCAGGATGACCAGGCGATCGTCGTGGCCGGTACGCACCTCGCGGCCGTCCCGGCCCCGGTAGGACGAGTGCACCTCGGCCAGCCGGTCCTCAAGCCACCGGGCCTGGTCGTGGTCGACGCACCCCGCGGCGCCTCCGGCGAGGCAGGCGGTGTCCAGCGCGATCAGCCGGGCCGCCGGGGTGTCGTGAGCGTAGTAGGCCGTGCCGTCGAGCCGGTTCCGGTCGCTGAACCCGTGCCCGAAGGGCCGCGAGCCCGGCCGGAAGTGCGCCTCGACGAATTCCCGCCGGGTGATGGCCCGCCGGCCGGCGTCGGCGACGATCGCCACGTCCGGGCCGGCCATGAAGGCCTCCGGATGCTCGGTAAACACCTCCAGCGCGCGATCATGGTCGAAGTCCGGCGGCAGCCGCAGCGGCTTCCGGCCGCCGACGAGCGCCCTGGCCACGCCGGGCGTTATCGTCCCGACGCCCTGGTTGAGAGCCTCGTGGTTGCCGAAGCAGGACAGCCAGGGGACGGCGAGCCCGGTCGCCGGGAACTCCTGGAGCGCGCGCTCCAGCAGCCCGGGGTGGTACGGGAAGCCGAACTCGCGCCGGAACAGGTCCTCGCCGTCCGCGCCCGCGCCGTCTGGCTTCCAGAAGAAATCGTCGGGCCAGTCCAGGGACTGGACGCCGACGTATCCCGGGCCGCCGGAGCCCGGCCGTACCAGGCCGCCGTCGAACAGGGCGAGGAAGGCCTGCGTCTCGTTCCACTGCGCGTTGTCGATCGCGTCGCCTGTGGTTACGGCCAGTTGCGGCGCCGCCCCGGTGACCGGGCCCCGGGCGGCGTTGATCGTGCGCATCGTGGCGTCGACCGCGTGCGCGGTGAGCGCCTCCTGGGGGCGCTGCACGGGCACGATCTCCGCGTACCTCGGGTCGGCGAAGTACCGGTTCAGGAACTCAAACCGGGTCGGCGACTGGATGTCGGCGAGCTGCAGGTCGGTGACGTGAGCCAGGCAGAGCAGCGGCCGGCCAGCGCCGCGGCGCAACCCGGGACCGGGGGCGCCGAGGTCCTTGCGCACCAGGTGCGGCTCGCCGCCGGTGATCTCGACCGCCCGGTAGGGGGCGCTGGTCCCCCGGCGCAGCACCGCCCCCGGCCCCAGGCGGCGATCTGTGGTCAGCGGCGCATGTCCCCCGCTCACGCTGGGTCTTCCGCTCGCCCGCTCCGGCTCACTCGCCCTCGGCCGGCTTGTCGGCGGCCACCAGCACCGGGTCCGGGCGGATCGTCAGCGCGACGCGGCTGCCCGCCGGGTGTTCCATCGCGTCCGCGGTAGTGAGCTGGGCCAGGATCGTGGCGTCACCGAGGTCGACGGTCACCCGGCTGGTCGCGCCGAGGAACGTCGAGGCGATCACGGTGCCGGTCAGCGGCCCGGACTCGCCGGTGCTGTCGGACGCCAGCGTGACCGCTTCCGGCCGTACCAGCGCGATGGCCGGCCCGGGCGGGGTGGACGGGTCTACCAGCGGCAGGTCGCGGCCCCGCACGGTCACCGTCGAACCGCTGACCGTGCCGGCCATCCGGTTGCTGAGGCCGACGAACTCGGCCACGAACGCGGTCGCCGGGCGCGAGTAGACCTCGGTGGGCGGCGCGAGCTGCTCGAGGCGGCCGTCTTGCATCACGCCGACCCGGTCCGCGATCGCCAGCGCCTCCTCCTGGTCGTGGGTGACGAACAGCGTGGTGATGCCGACCTCGAGCTGGATCCGGCGGATCTGGTCCCGCAGCTGCGCCCGGACCTTGGCGTCCAGCGCCGACAGTGGTTCGTCAAGCAGCAGCACCTGGGGCTCGATGGCCAGGGCCCGGGCCAGGGCGACCCGCTGCTGCTGCCCGCCGGAGATCTGGTGCGGGTACCGGTCCGCCTGCGCGGACAGGCCGACCAGCTCCAGCATCTCCATGGCCCGCCGGTCCCGCTGGGCCGAGCCCACCCGGCGCAGCCGCAGCCCGAAGGCCACATTCTGCCGCGCGGTCATGTGCGGGAACAGGGAGTAGGCCTGGAACACCATGCCCATGTCCCGCTTGCTGGCGGGCAGCCGGGTCACGTCGGCGCCGCCGACGGTGATCTGCCCTTCGTCGGCGTCCTCCAGCCCGGCCAGCAGCCGCAGCGTGGTGGTCTTGCCGCAGCCCGACGGGCCGAGCAGGGCCACCAGTTCGCCGGCCTGCACGGTCAGGTCCAGCCCGTCCAGCGCGACGACCTGGCCGTAGCGCCGGCTCAGCCCCTCCATCCGGACCTCGACCGCGGCCCGGGACGTTCCGTTCTGCGTGCTGGTCAGTGGCGTAGTCACGTGCCTACCTCATCCCGTCCGCCGACGGCGGCGCCCGACGTAAGAAATGATCAAGAGCAGCACGAACGTGAAGACCAGCGCGGCCAGCGAGGTGGAGAAGATGACCGAGGCGTTGGGGGTGTTCCGGCTGATGGAGTACAGCTCCACCTGCAGGTTGGTGTACAGGAGGGTGTAGGCGATCGTGAACTCGCCCAGGGCCAGGGCCGCGGACAGCAGCAGCGCGTTCAGGATCGCCTGCCACATGTTCGGCGCGATCACCTGGACCATCACCCGCGGCCAGCTCGAGCCGAGGCTGCGGGCGGCCTCCGACAGCGTCTTGACGTCGATCGCGTTCAGCCCCGCGGACAGGGCCCGGTAGGCGTACGGCAGCGCCAGGACCACGTAGACCCAGAACAGCATCAGCGCGGACAGCTCGACATGCCTGATCTTGTTGTAGACCGGGGCGAGGCCGACCACCAGCACGATGGCCGGGATCGTGAGCGGCAGCAGGCAGAGGAACTCGAAGGCCCGGCTGATCCACTGCACCCGCAGCCGGATCCAGATCATGGTCGGGACCAGCAGGACCAGCGTGGTCACGCTGGTCAGGACGGCCAGCTCCAGGGTGATCTCGACCGCGCTGAGCAGCGGCGGGGGGCCCTGGTAGGAGACGATCTGCTTCCAGGCGGAGATCGACCAGGTGCCGAGCGTGTTCCCCTCCAGGGAGAACCGCAGCAACGCCAGCAGCGGGAGCAGGAAGAACAGCCCGAAGACCGTGAACACCACGTAGCGGAACAGGTTCAGCCGCCGGCGACGCCGGGCCTGCATGCCGCGCGGGCGGCTGGCCGGCGCGGTCAGCGGCGTCTCGCCGAGCGAGGTTACCGCAGCCATCGCGCCGCCCGGCGCTGCAGGAGGGCGTAGCCGGTCATGATGATGGCCACCAAGATGATCATGCCAACCGCGAGGATCGCGGCCTCGTTCTCGTTGTTCAGGCCGACCTCGCTGTTGATGGCGAGGTAGATCTGCTGCGGCACGATGTAGGCGACCTGGTTCTCCCAGGCCACGATCGTGGCGAAGGCCGACAGCGCGTTGGCGAACAGCAGCAGCGCCGCGCCGAGGAAGGCCGGCGCCAGCAGCGGGCCGCCGATGTACCGCCAGTACTGCCACGCCGAGCAGCCCAGGCTCTCCGACGCCTCCCGCCACTGGATTTTCAGCCCGTCGATGGCGGGCAGGAAGACCAGCACCATGAGCGGGATCTGGAAGTACGCGTAGATCACCGCGATGCCCCAGGGGAAGGTGTAGAACCAGGTCGCGTGCAGCAGCAGGCCGACGGGCCCGATCGTCACCACGAACGCGAACGCCAGCGTGACCCCGCCGAACTGGGCCAGCACGCTCGAGACCGCGATGTAGAGCTGGCGTATCAGGCCGCTGGGGTTGCCCGAGGCGATGGCGTAGGCCAGGATCGCGCCGAACACGGCCCCGGCCGCCGTCGAGATCAGGCACAGCTGGAACGAGCCGATGAAGTAGCTGCGCACGGTCGAGCTGAACAGCAGCTTGAGGCCGGACAGGTTCAGCCCGCCGCTCGGGTTCCGGAACGCGTCGACCACCACGATCCCGGTCGGCAGCAGCAGGAAGATCCCGACATACGCCAGGAACGGCGTGGTACCGAGCCAGGCGGGAAGCCGAACCCGGCGCCCGGCCCGTACCGGTGGTACGGGCCGGGCGCCGGCCTGGCTCGTCGCGGTGACGGCCACCGTGCCTCGCTAGCCGACGGCCTTGGCCCAGTTCGCGGCCAGGTAGTTGGCGGCGTCGGTCGACTGGGACTGGCTCAGGAACACCGGCGTCCCGGACACCGGGGGCAGCTTGGCGGCGTCCGCGGAGCTGATCGAGCCGTTAGAGGTCATGGCCGGCTGCTCCACGGGCCGGGCGCCTCCCGCGAGCCACAGGTTCTGCCCGCCGTCGGTGGCCTGGGAGTAGAGGAACTCCTCCCACAGCCGGGCGGCGGCCGGGTGCGGCGCGTTCTTGTTGATGGCCTGCGCGTAGTAGCCGCCCAGGGGCTCGCCGGACGGGATGAACACCTTCCAGTTCGACACGCCCACGTAGCTGGGCAGGTTGAGGTAGTCCCAGTTGAACACGACCGGGGTGGTGCCGGCCTTGATCGTGGCCCCGGTGGCCTGCACCGAGTCGAAGTTGCCGACCGACTTGAGCTTGGCGAACCAGTCCACGCCCTTGGAGATGTCGCCGGCCGATCCGCCCTGCACCAGGTTGGCCAGCATGACGCCGTTCAGCGCGGCGTTGGCCTCCGTCGGGTTCCCGTTCAGCGCCACCGCGCCCTTGAACTTCGGCTGGAGCAGCTGGCTCATCGACGTGATCGTGCCGAACTTGCTGGAGTACCCGATCGCCATGTAGCCGCCGTAGTCCTGGTACCACAGGCCGCTCGCGTCCTTCTGGGCCGCCGGGATGTCGGACCAGGTGCTGACCTTGTACGGCGCGAACAGGCTGGTGTTGGCCGTGGCGACGGCCATCCCGATGTCCAGCACGTCCGGGGCGGCCGCGGTGCCGTTCTCCTGCTTCACCGCGTTCACCTCGTCCTGGCTGCTGCCGTCCGGGTTGGCCGAGTTGACCTTGATCCCGTACTTCTTCGAGAACGTGCTGATGATCGTTCCGTAGTTCGCCCAGGTCGGGGGGAGGGCGATCACGTTCAGCGTGCCCTCCTTCTTGGCCGCGGCGATGAGCTTGCTCATTCCTCCCCCGGCCGAAACCGAGGTAACCGTGGCCCAGTTGGTCGCGCTGCTGGAACCGGAACCCGACGAAGAACCCGACGAGCACCCGGCCGCCAGCAGCGCGAGGGCCGTTAGGCCGACGAGCGCATATCGTTGCGATCTCACGCGAATGCCTCCTGTAGCTTCCTATCGTCAATGGCGCGGCCGCGGTCACCCAGAACGCCGCGGCACAGCAATGTCAGGAAGTGCGGATCCTCCCCGGCAAACGGCATCGACCCAATGCCTAAAACGTTTCGCATCGGTATGCTCACCCAGGCCGGGCGGAGTGTCAAGAGACGTTATCGAGTTGAAGCCGCAGGTCACCGGATGGTAATCCCGCTGCCGATCCCGGCCTGCGAGAGGGGCGGAATCAGGCCAGCGGCGGCTGGAGCGAGGCCCGCTCGACCAGCTCCACGTCGGCGATGTAGTCGCCGGGCGGGCCGAGTTCGAGCAGGCGCATCATCAGCGCCCGGCCCATGGCCCGGTGGTCCATCCGAATGGTCGCCAGCGGCGGGTCGAGCAATTCCGACGTGGGCAGGTCGTCATGGCCGACGACCGACACTCCCGGCCCGACCGGCAGCGAAAGCTCTCGCGCCGCCTTGTAGATCGCGTGCGCCGTGTAGTCGGAATTGGTGACGACCGCGGTGGGCGCGTCCGGGCGGGACAGCAGCGCCGCCGCGGCCTGCTGGACATCGGCGATCGTGAGCGGCGAGTACATGACCCGGGGCCGCAGGCCGAGCTCGCGGGCCAGGCGCCGGAAGTAACGCAGCCGGTCCGGGTCCGCCATGAGGTGGCGCGGCGCCGACAGGAACGCGACGCGGCTGTGGCCGAGCTCGGCCAGCCGGCGCATCGGCAGCCCGACCGCGGCCGCGTTGTCGGGGTGGACCCGGCAGACGCCGGTGATGCCGTCCGCCGCCGCGTTCAGCGCGACCACCGGGGCCCCCGGGCGCAGCTCATGCCAGAGCCGGATCGACTCGCCGGTGCCGACCGGGGCGATGGCCAGGCCCGCCACCCGCTGGGCCGCCAGTTCCTGCACGTGCCGGCGCTCGCGGTCCAGCGAGTAGCGCGAATCCAGGACCAGGAGCGTCGCTCCCGAGTCGGCCGCGACCTGCTGAGCCCCGCTGAGCACCTCGAGGAAGAACGGGTTGGCGAAGTTGCGCACCACGAAGCCGTATGTCGTGGTGCGCCCCCGCCGCAGCGCCTGCGCCTGCGGGTTGGCGCGGTAGCCGAGCCGCTCGGCCGCGGCCAGGATGCGATGCCTGGTTGCCTCGGCCACGCCCGGCTGGCCGTTGATGGCCAGGCTGGCCGTGGCGAGGGAGACGCCGACAGACTTGGCGACGTCCCGGATGCCGACCGGCCGGCCGGGCGCGTCACTGTCCGTCGTCATGGTGCTCCCCTGCAGGCAAAGGCTGGGCCTGACGCCGGGAAGTATCGGCCGCTCAGGCGCGATGAACCGCCGACGCTCACCTTGCATGACTCGCCGCGGCACGGCAAGTCCGGATCACCGCCCGGATCCGCCGCCGGCGGCACTTCCCTGCTCCCGGGGCCGCGCGGGTGCCCGGGCTCCACGAGGCGTTCGCGTTGCGAGTGAGGAAAGGGGCCCGCGTGGCTCGCGAGGTTGGATTTTTCATACTCAGAACCTGTACAGCTATATGGTATTTCTGTACAGTCGTGTCAACGGCAACGACGTACGGATGGTGGTGCCCCATGGAATCGGTCCAGATCGAGCAGAACGCCCCGCAGGGCAAGGGCCTGCGCGCGGGAGCCCTCGGGCTGGTGTCCAGCGTGGTGATCGCGGTCTCGTCCACCGCGCCCGCCTACAGCCTGGCCGCCACCCTCGGCCTGGTCGTGGCGATCGTGGGCGTGCACAGCCCCGGCACGTTGATCGTCTCGTTCCTGCCGATGCTGTGCATCGCGTACGCGTTCCGCGAGCTGAACAAGGTGGACCCGGACTGCGGGACCACGTTCACCTGGACCACGCGCGCGTTCGGCCCGTGGGCCGGGTGGATGGGCGGCTGGGGCATCATCGCCGCGGACGTGATCGTCATGGCCAGCCTGGGGCAGATCGCCGGGCACTACGCGCTGCTGCTGGTCGGCGCCGACGGCCTGGCCTCGTCGGCCCTCTGGGTCACCGCGGCCGGGGTCGTCTTCATCGGCGCGCTGACCTGGATCTGCTATCGCGGGATCGAGGTCTCCGCCCGGCTGCAGCAGGGCCTGCTGGCCATCGAGCTGATCACGCTGGGCGTGTTCGCCGTGGTGGCGTTCGTCAAGGCGGGCACCGGGCACGCGCTGCCCGGCGCGGGGCACGTGTCGGCCTCCTGGCTGAGCCCGTGGACCGGGTCGTTCCGCGGCCTGGCGAACTCGTTCCTGCTGGCGGTGTTCGTCTACTGGGGCTGGGACTGCGCGGTCAGCGTCAACGAGGAGACCAAGGACGCGGCCCGGACGCCCGGGCGGGCCGCGGTCATCTCGACCGTGCTGCTGGTCGCGATCTTCGCGGTGGTCGCCGTGGCGTCCCTGGTCTTCGCCGGGCCGCAGTTCCTGGCCCAGCACAGCGACAACGTGCTGGGCGCGATGTCCACCCTGGTGCTCGGCAGCGCGGCGGGCAAGGTGTTCATCCTGTGCGTGCTGACCTCAACCGCGGCCTCGGCGCAGACCACGATCATGCCGACGGCACGGGCGACGCTGGCCATGGCCGCGCACCGGGCGCTGCCGGCCCGGTTCGCCCGGATGCACGCGCGCTACTGCACGCCCACGGTGGCGACGGTCGCGATGGGCGCGGCGTCGGCCGTGTTCTACGTCCTGCTGACGCTGGCCTCCAAGAACGTGCTGGCCGACTCGGCCGCCTCGGTCGGGCTGCTGATCGCGTTCTACTACGGGCTGACGGGGTTCGCCTGCGTGTGGTTCTTCCGCCGTGATCTGCTAGGCAGCGTGCGCAACCTGGTGTTCAAGGGGATCCTGCCCGCCTTCGGCGGCCTGGCCCTGCTGGCCGCGTTCATCGGCTCGATCGTCTCGTACTGGCCGGCCGCGAGCAGCTACTCCAGCTTCCACGGCATCGGCGGCATCTTCCTGATCGGCGCGGGCTCGCTGCTGGCCGGCGTGGCGGCGATGCTGGTGGCGCGGCGCAAGCTGCCCGCGTTCTTCACGACCGGGACGCTGCCCGCCCTGCCCGCCCCGGCCGCTGGTCACCCGGTGGCTGACCCGGCCGCTGACCGCCCGGCGGCGGCACACCTGACCCCGGTACTCGACCCGGCATGACCACCGCTGACGCAGTGCCGGCCGGCCCGGCGGGCCGCGACGCCCGCCCGGCCGGCCGCGGGCAGCGCCGGGCCGGGCGGCGCAAGGTGGCCGTGCTCGAGGCGGCGGGCCGGGTCATCGCCGAGCGGGGGGCCGACGCCACCCGGTTCGCCGACGTGGCCGCGGAGAGCGGCGTGCCGGTCAGCACGCTGCAGTACTACTTCGGCTCCCGCGAGGACCTGCTGGTCGCCGCGTTCCGGCACGCCTCGGGGACCGAGATCGAGGCGCTGGAGGCCGAGATCGAGGCGCTGGGCGACCCGTGGCAGCAGCTGGCCCACGTCGTCGCCAGCGCGGTGGCCGGCTACCAGGCGGGCACGGCCGGATCGGGCCGGCTGTGGATCGAGTCCTGGCACTTCGGGATCAGGGACGCCGAGATGCGCGCGGACGCCGTGCGCGACTACGGCGCCTGGCGCGGCCTGGTCGCCGGCGTGATCAGGCGCGGCCGCGCGGCCGGCCGGTTCGCGCCGCGGCAGAGCCCGGAGAGTATCGCCGTACTCACGATCGCGCTCGTCGACGGGGTGGGCATCCCGCTCGCGCTCGGCGACCCGCAGATCACCCCGGACGGCGCGGTCCGGGACGTGCTGGCCACCCTCGACGCGCTGCTGCGCCCGGGGGCACCAGCCACCCCGGAGCCCGGCTGACGGGACTACCCGCCGGGGACGCCGGCCAGCGGCAGCAGGTCGGCGATCATGTCCAGGATCACCGGCGCCTTGGCCCGCTCCAGCTCCTCCCGGGTGGCCGAGCCGGTCAGCACGCCGGCCACCAGCCCGGCCCCGGCCCGCAGCCCGGACTCCACGTCGCTGGGCGTGTCCCCGGCCACGGCAAGCTCGCTGACCGCTCCCCCGCCCAGCCGCAGCAGCGCGGTGAGCGGCAGGTCGGGCCAGGGGCGGCCGCGGCCGGCATCCGCGGGCGAGAGCGCGAGGTCGACCAGCGGCCGCCAGCCCAGCGCGTCGAGCAGGGCATCCCTGGTCGCCGGGGAGAACCCGGTGGCCAGGCAGACCTTGATCCCGGCGGCGCGCAGCGCGGCGAAGGTCTGCTCCGCGCCCGGCAGCGGAGCCACCGCGCCGGCCCGCACCGACGCCGCGTAGTGCTCCTCGAAGGCGCCGTTGGCCTGCTGCGCGGCCTCCTCGGCGCCGAGGATGTGCCGGAACACCTCGATCTTGGACTGGCCCATGGTCTGCTGCACGTACGCCAGCGCCTGGTCGTAACCCGGCGCGCCCCGGGGCAGCCCGAACTGCTCGACCGCGGCGGAGAACGCGGCGATCACGCTGCCGTCGTCGGCGACCGTGGTGCCCGCCATGTCCAGGCAGGCGACGGTGATCGGCGTGGGCCGTTGCGTCGGTGTCACGGGAACGTCTCCTCGGCGATAGCAGGTGCGCAGGTCATGCCCCGGCCGCCCGGCCCGGTGACCAGGATGACGCCCGGGGCGACTTGTGATCGGTGGTAGAGCTCGGGGCCGGTCGCCTGGCTGTAGACGCCGGCCCAGCGCCGCTCGGTCCGCGGCAGCGGCGCGCCGAGCAGCTTCTCGGCCTGGCCGCGCAGGTGGTCGTAGGCGTCTTCGTGCACGTCGAATGCGAACGGCTCGTCGTAGGAGTGGGTGTCGCCGATGGTCAGGCTGCCGTCCAGCCGCTGCACCAGCAGCAGCTGGGCCCGTGCCGCGGCGGCGGCCGGGGCCTGCGGCGGCAGCCGGTCGCGGCCGGGCAGGTCGAAGGCCGGGTAGTAACGCAGCGAGTCGCCGTCCGCCACCGAGGTGGTGAGCCGGGCGGCGAACGCTTGCGTCTGCATCATCTGCAGCCGGACCCGGCGCACCGGCGGCCGCCGGTAGCCGGCCAGGTGGGGGCCGGCCACGCCGCTGTGCGCCGCGCCGGTGCAGAGCACGACCAGGTCGCCGCGGTGCCAGTCGCCGGTGTGGTCGCGCACCGCGTGCGGCGCGATCTCGGCCACCTCGCGGCCGGGCCGCCAGCGGTAGCCGCCGGACCGGCCCGCGCGGGCCAGCAGGTGCTCGCGGATGGCCGGCAGGGCGAGGCGCGGTTCGACCACGGCGTCCCGGCGGCAGCGCAGCGCCCCGGCGAACTCGCCGCGCAGCGCCGGGTTGACCTCGCGGGCCGCGGCCGCGTCGATGAGCTCGTAACCCCGGACCGCGGCGTCGGGCCGCGCGGCCGCCTCCTTCAGCAGCTGCAGCTCGGCCTGGCCGGCGGCCAGCGTCAGCGACCCGTTCGCCCGGAAGCCGAGGCCCGGCACCTCGGCGGCCAGCTCCTCCCAGCCCGCCCGGGCCCGCAGGGCCAGGCTCAGCTCGGGCCCGCCGTCGCGGCCGCTGACCCAGATCAGCCCGAAGTTGCGGACGCTGGCGCCGCGCGGCTCGGGCTCGCGCTCGAGGTGCAGGACGTCAAGCCCGCGCCGCCGGGCCGCTACCGCGTGCATCGTGCCGAGCACCCCGCCGCCCACCACCACCACGCGTTCCACGCCCGGCGTCCTCCCGCTCTGGCTCGTCAGGCCCAGTCCATCGTGCCGCGGTGACCGGGCGGTGAACAGCGCGCGGCGGAACCGGCGCCGGCGCCGCGGCGGGGTCCGCGGTCCGCGGCCCGCGTGGCGCGCCACGCGCCGGCCCGCCTACGCTGTCCTCGTCGGACGGGCCGGGCACACAACGGAGGGGTCGTGGCGCAGGTACTGGGCATTGACATCGGCGGAAGCGGGATCAAGGCCGCGCCGGTCGACCTGAGCACCGGGAAGCTGCTCGCCGACCGGGTCAAGATCGACACCCCGCAGCCCGCGCAGCCGGCCGCGGTCGCCGCGGTCGTGCGCGAGCTGGCGGTGGGCTTCACCTGGACCGGGCCAGCGGGTATCACGTTTCCCGGCGTGGTGACGGACGGGGTGACCAGGAGCGCCGCCAACGTCGACAAATCCTGGATCGACTTCGATGCGCGCGACCTGTTCGAAAAGGTGACCGGCCTGGACGTCACGGTGATCAACGACGCCGACGCGGCCGGGGTGGCCGAGATGAAGTTCGGCGCGGGCGTCGGCCAGAAGGGGACGGTGCTGATGCTGACCCTGGGTACCGGGATCGGCAGCGCGCTGTTCACCGATGGCTGCCTGGTGCCGAACACCGAGTTCGGGCACATCGAGATCCGCGGCCGGGAGGCCGAAAAGCGGGCCGCCGAGAGCGTCCGCGAGGAGCAGGAGCTCAGCTGGGGGAAGTGGGCCGGGCGGGTCGACGAGTACCTGGAGCACATGGAGATGCTGCTGTCGCCCCAGCTGATCATCATCGGCGGCGGCGTCAGCCGGAAGTCGGACAAGTTCCTGCCGTTCCTGACCGGCCTGCGCGCCACGGTCGTGCCGGCGAAGATGCGCAACGACGCCGGGATCGTCGGCGCGGCCATGGCGACCATCGCCTGACTCACGGGCGGGCCGCGGCGCCGCGGTGGCGCTCCCGCGCCGCGATGACCGCCTCGATCCCGCCCGCGACCAGGCCCGCGGCCAGCGGCCAGAGCGCGAGCGCGCCCAGGCCGCCCAGCATGAGCGGTTCCCGCAGCAGGGCGCCGGCCCGGCCCAGCGCGAGCGCGTGCTGGAAGGCGGCCGCGCCCGACCGCTGGCCGATCCACTTCGCGATCAGGGCCGCGGCGGCCCCGCCGACCAGGATCCCGGCCATCGCGAGCGCGCCGTGCCGGCGGACCGCCAGCGCGTACCCCAGCAGCCCGGAGACGATACCGCCGGCCACGGCCAGCAGCGCGAACCAACCGTCGGCCACGATGAACGCGCTAGTCTCCGCGTTGACTGGATAAGGCATACCGGGGCCGAGCACCACGATCAGCGGGCGCGGCGCGACCGCCGCCCAGCCGAACCCGGCCGCCACGCCCAGCAGCGCCGTCCCGGCGATCACCGCGGCCAGCGCGACCAGGGCCGCGAGCAGGCCGCGGCGCGCGGCGGGCCGCCCGTCGCCGGGCGGGCTGCGGCCCGGCCCGGCTGGGAGCGGAAGCTGACTGGGTTGGGCCATCCTCCGCAGCAGGGTACGGGACCGGCCGCCGGGCCCGGCGGCCAGGCCCGCGGCACCACCATCCGCCACGCCGCGGCGGCGGGGCCCGGCGGCGCCGCATCCGCCAGGTCCGGGCCCGGTCCCGTGCGCCGCCCGCACCTAAATGAAGTTGGTGATCTTATCCGGATATGAGAAAATTCGGACTACGGGAACCCGGCCAGGGCTAGACACGTTGGCTGAGCGTCCGGGCACCACGGGGAACCTTGCTAACTTTGGGCGGGGGCACGAAAGCCGGCCAAGAATCCAGGTTCGCGACGAGGCGACGAGGAAGCAGCGGCATGATCGAAGTACGCGATCTGACCAAACGCTACGGCGACAAGCTGGCCGTCGACCATCTGAGCTTCACGGTCGAGCCGGGACGGGTGACCGGGTTTCTCGGGCCCAACGGCGCCGGCAAGTCCACCACGATGCGGCTCATACTCGGGCTCGACTACCCGAACGCCGGGACCGCGACGATCAACGGCCGGCGGTACCGGGACCTGCCCAGCCCGCTGCGCACGGTCGGCGCGCTGCTCGAGGCCAAATCCGTGCACGGCGGCCGGTCGGCCCGTAATCACCTGCTGTTCCTGGCGCAGACCCAGGGACTGCCGCATTCCCGGGTGGACGAGGTGCTGGGGCTGGTCGGGCTCCAGGCGGTGGCCGACAAGCGGGCGGGCAGCTTCTCCCTCGGCATGAGCCAGCGGCTCGGCATCGCCGCGGCCCTGCTCGGCGACCCGCAGGTGCTGCTGCTGGACGAGCCGGTGAACGGGCTGGACCCCGAGGGCGTGCTGTGGATCAGGAACCTGATGAAGCAGCTGGCCGCCGAGGGGAAGACCATCCTGGTATCCAGCCACCTGATGAACGAGATGGCGGTCACCGCCGACTACCTGATCGTGATCGGCCGGGGCAAGCTGATCGTCGAGTCCAGCACCGAGGACGTGATCGCCCGCAGCGCCGACAAGTCGGTCCGGGTGCGCACGCCCGACGCGCCCCGGCTGGCCGGGCTGATCACCGCGGCAGGCGGCACCGCGACGCCCGGCGAGAACGGGGGCGGACCGGGCGCGCCCGCGCCGGGCAACGGCGCCGACCTGCTGACGGTCACCGGCCTCCCGGCCTCGCGGATCGGGGAGATCGCGGCGTCCGCGTCGGTGGTACTGCACGAGCTGACCCCGCTGGCCTCGCTGGAGGAGGCGTTCATGGAACTCACGTCCGGCAGCGTCGAGTTCGGCCGGCGCGATCAGCCCGGCCAGCCCAGCCCGCCCGATCCGGTGAACGCGACCCAGGGAGGTGCCCGATGACGGCCACCACGCCGGCGGCGCCGGCGCGCGTCCCCGCCCCGGCCGCCGCGCACCGCCCCGGGTGGGGAGGCCTGCTGGCCTCGGAGTGGACGAAGATCCGCTCGGTGCGCTCCACGGTCTGGACGCTGATCGTGTTCGTCGTGGTCTCCATCGGCCTCACCGCGCTGTTCACGTGGCTGACCGTCGCCAACTGGAACGGGCCGCGGGCGGCCCCACGGGACGCGCGGGTCGTCCTTGATCCCGTCGGCTTCATCCTGGGCTCGGGCCTGGGGCTGGGCCAGCTCACCCTGTGCGTGCTGGGCGTGCTGGTGATCAGCACCGAGTACTCGACCGGGGTCATCCGGGCCTCGCTGCTGGCCGTGCCGCGCCGGCTGAAGATGCTGACCGCCAAGTCGGTGGTATTCGCCGCACTGCTGATCGTGGTGGCGGAGATCGTCGTGTTCGGCTCGTTCTTCCTCGGCGCGGCCATCCTGCACAGCCACGTGCCGTTGTCGGTGAGCGATCACAACGTCACCCGGGCGCTCGTCGGCTCCGGGCTCTACCTCACCGTGCTCGGCCTGTTCTCGCTGGCCATCGGCGCGATCATCCGGCACACCGCCGGGGCCATCAGCACGGCGATCGGCGTGGTGTTCGTGCTGCCGATCCTGTCCGGGCTGCTGCCGGGCAGCTGGGGCGCGCACGTCAACGGGTACCTGCCGGTGCAGGCCGGAGAGCTGATCGGCCAGCAGCACCCGCCGGCGGGCGGCAACGTGCTGTCGGCGTGGCAGGGCTTCGGGGTGTTCTGCCTGTGGACGGCGGTGCTGCTGGTCATCGCCGGCTACCTGCTGCAGCGCCGCGACGCCTGACCCCGGCTACGTGGCCTGGGCGGCGGGGGCGTCCGGGGCCGCGAGCCCGGCGTGCACGTCGAGCACCCTCTGGTAGGCGCGCCGCACGTCGGCGCGGTCGGATTCCTCGTCGACCGTCGCCACGCTCAGCCGCTCGATCATCGCGGCCTGGTCGAGCAGCACCGCGCAGTCGTCCGGCGCGGCCGCCCGTTCCATGATCTTCGCGAGCGCGTCCAGCTGCCGGATCATCACCGCGGGCATGCCGCGGCCGGCCTGGCGTACCTTCTCGAAGGCGCGCCGGACCAGGCGATGGTAGGTGGTCTGCGTCGCGATCAGCCGCACCGTGCCCGAGGCGTCCCGGTAAACCCGCGTCGGCTGCCACCGCCCGGTGACCTTGCACAAGCTGTCCCCGATCCAGTCAATGCAGGTCAGCGCCGTGAAGGTGTCGTTGACCGCGGGTGACAGGGCCCGGATGCAGATCTCCACCAGCTGATCGACGCCGAACGAGACATCCTGGGCCAGCGTCCGGTACGGGCCGGTGACGTGGGCCCGGGCCAGCTCGCGGGCCACCTGGTCCGCGGCGCTGGCCGGCCACACCGTGGCGTACGGGTGGCCCTGGACCAGGAAGTGGCCGGGCCGGTAGCGCACGTGGATCACCGCGTCCTTCTCGGCGGCGATCCGGACCAGCGTCCGGTGCTCGATGTACTGCAGGTAACCGCTGCGCGGCGCGGCCACGTCGCCGCCGGGCCCGTCCATGTCCGCGATCAGCAGCGCGGCGTACCGGGCGTCGGCGCCCACCGTCGGGTCGCCGGCCTGCAACTCGATCGCCTCGGCCAGGTCGCCGGCGATCCCGGCGATGACCTGGGGCAGCTGGATCTGGATGGCGATGTGGTGCAGGAAATAGATAAGCACCGCGAGGTCGGCCACCATCAGCGCCAGCGTGACCGTGATGCTGATGTGCGGGACGAAGTCCCCGTGCGCGCCCTGGCCGATCGACCCGAGCGCCAGCACCGCGTAGACGAACGTGGCCACGAACGTCCCGAGCGTGAGCTGCGTGCCCCGGTCGCGGATGAAGTTGCGCAGCATGCGCGGCCCGAACTGGGTGGAGGTCAGGGTCAGCGCGACGATCACGATCGAGAACACGACGCCGACGACCGTGATGATGGCCGCGGCGATCGCGGTCAGGATCTGCCGCGCGGCGTCCGCGGAACCGCTGATCGCCCATCCGGGCACCCGGAACACGCCGTCATAGGCGGCCCGGTCCAGCGCGTAGGTGCCCGCGAACAGCAGCGCCGCGATGAGCACCTCGACCGCGGGAACCAGCCACAGATTGGTGCGCAGCACGTCGCGGCGCCATTCCGAGCCGCGCAGCAGACGGCGGATCACCGGCAGTTCCCGTGGCGATACCGGACGCACAGCATGGCAGGCCTTCCCGCGATCACACCGACGCCGACCAGGCTTCCCGGCTCACCTGGGCGCATTCTACCGGCGCCGACGTGCGGCAGCGAGAGCCGGGGATCAGCGAGCGAGCGGGAAAATCAACCCACGCAGGCGGGGCCGAGCAACTGCTTCAGGTCGGCCAGCAGCGACGGCGACGGCCGGACCCGCAGCTTGTCATCGAGCCGCACGACCTTGGTACGGGAGCCGGTCAGCAGCCTCAGGTGCACCTCGGTGGCCCCCGGGTGCGTCCGCAGCACCTCCCGGAGCCGGTCCACCACCGGGGGCACGCACCGCGCCTCCATGATCGACACCACAAAAGGGCCCTGGCCGTCCGCGGGCAGCTCGGGGGCGCTCACCTCCATCGCGACCAGCTTGGGCACTTCCTCGCGCCGGTCCAGCCGCCCCTTCACCAGCACGATCGCATCGTCGATGATCAGCGACATGCACGCCTGGTAGGTAGCCGGGAAGAACAGCACCTCGATCGCGCCCTCGAGATCCTCGAGCGTGGCCGCGGCCCAGGGGCTGCCCTGCTTGGTTACCTTCCGCTGCACGCCGGACAGGATCCCGCCGACCGTGACCACCTGCCCGTCACCACGCTCGCCGGGGCCGTTGCGGACCGGCTCCTGCTCCGCGGACCCGATGAGCTGGCCCACCGAGCAGTCCGTGGCCGCGCCGAGCGCGTGCTCCAGGCCCAGCAGCGGATGGTCGGAGACGTACAGGCCGAGCATCTCGCGCTCGAAGCCGAGCAGCGTCGGCTTCTCCCACTCCCCGTCCGGTACCGGCACGTCAAACGCCGCCTCGACCTCGGGATCCTCCCCGAACAGCGAGTCCTGGCCGATCGCCTCGTTCCGCTTGACGTCGATCACGGTGTCGATCGCCTGCTCGTGGATGAGCACCAGTCCCTTGCGGGGGTGGCCGAACGAGTCGAACGCGCCCGCCTTGATCAGCGACTCGATCACGCGCTTGTTGCACACGTTCACCGGCACCTTGCGCAGGAAGTCGGCGAAGCTGGTGAACGCGCCCTTGGACGTGCGCGCGGCGACGACAGACTCGACCACCGCGGTGCCGACGTTGCGGACCGCCGCCATGCCGAACCTGATGTCGTCGCCGACCGCGGTGAACATCGCCCGGGACGCGTTCACGTCCGGCGGGAGCACCTTGATCCCCATCCGGCGGCACTCGTTCAGGTACAGCGCCGACTTGTCCTTGTCGCCCGCGACCGAGGTGAGCAGGCCCGCCATGTACTCGGCCGGGAAGTTCGCCTTGAGGTAGGCGGTCCAGTAGGAGATCAGCCCGTAGCCGGCCGCGTGCGCCTTGTTGAAGGCGTAGCCGGAGAACGGGACCATGATGTCCCAGATGGTCTTGATCGCGCCGTCGGAGTAGCCGTTGGCCTTCATGCCGGCCGCGAACGGCTCGTACTCCTTGTCCAGGATCTCCTTTTTCTTCTTGCCCATGGCCCGCCGCAGCAGGTCGGCCTTGCCGGGCGAGTACCCGGCCAGCTTCTGCGCGGCGAGCATGACGTCCTCCTGGTACACCAGCAGGCCGTAGCTTTCGCCCAGGATGTCTTCCAGGGGCTCGGCCAGCTCGGGGTGGATCGGCGTGACCGCGGCCCGGCCGGTCTTGCGGTCGGCGTAGACCGGGGCGCTGGCCATCGGGCCCGGCCGGTACAGCGCGATCACCGCCGAGATGTCGCCGAACTTGTCCGTCCGCATGGCCCGCAGCAGCCCCCGCATGGGGCCGCCGTCGAGCTGGAACACCCCCAGGGTGTCGCCGCGGGCCAGCAGCTCGTAGGTGGGCTTGTCGTCCAGGCCGAGCGTCTCCAGGTCGATGTCGAGGCCGCGGTTCTCCTTGACGCCGCGGATCGCATCGTCGATCACGGTGAGGTTGCGCAGCCCGAGGAAGTCCATCTTCAGCAGGCCGATGTCCTCGCACGAGGGGTAGTCGAACTGCGTGATCACCGCGCCGTCGGCCTCGCGCTTCCACACCGGGATGTGGTCGAGCAGCGGCTCGCTGCTCATGATCACCCCGGCCGCGTGCACGCCGGCCTGGCGGATCAGCCCCTCGAGCCCGCGTGCCGTGTCGATGACGTGCTTGACCTCGGCCTCGGCCTCGTACAGCGTGCGGATCTCGCCCGCCTCGCCGTACCGGGGGTGGTCCGGCTCGAACACCCCGGACAGCGGCATTTCCTTGCCCAGGATCGGCGGCGGGAACGCCTTGGTGATCCGGTCGCCGAGCGCGTAGGGGAAGCCGAGCACCCGGGCCGCGTCCTTGATCGCGGCCTTGGCCTTGATCGTGCCGTACGTGATGATCTGGGCGACCCGGTCGTCGCCGTACTTCTCGGTGACGTAGCGGATGACGTCGCCGCGCCGGCGCTCGTCGAAGTCGACGTCAACGTCGGGCATGGACACGCGCTCGGGATTGAGGAACCGCTCGAAGACCAGCCCGTGCGCGATCGGGTCCAGGTCGGTGATGCCGAGCGCGTAGGACACGATCGAGCCGCCCGCCGAGCCGCGGCACGGGCCGACCCGGATCCCGTTGTTCTTGGCCCACATGATGAAGTCGGCGACGACCAGGAAGTACGAGCAGAACCCCATGGTCTCGATGACGCCGATCTCGTACTCGGCCTGGGTGCGGCGCTCCTCGTCGTACCCGTCGGCGTACCGGCGGTCCATCCCCCGCCAGACCTCCTGGCGGAACCAGCTCGACTCGGTCTCCCCCTCGGGCAGCGGGAACACCGGCATCAGGTTCGACTTGGTGAACTCGACGTCCGCGCGCTCGGCGACCAGCAGCGTGTTGTCGCACCCGGCCTGCCAGTCCTCGTCCGCGGACAGGCCGCGCATCTCCTGCGGGCTCTTCACGTAGTAGCCGGTGCCCTCGAACTTGAACCGGTTCGGGTCGGCCAGGTTCGTGGCCGTCTGCACGCAGAGCAGGGCCCCGTGCGCGCCGGCGTCCCCCTCGCGCGCGTAGTGCAGGTCGTTGGTGGCGAGGTACGGCAGCGAGAGGTCACGCGCGATCCGCCGCAGCCCGGCGGCCGACCGCCGCTCGACGTCGAGGCCGTGTTCCATGAGCTCGACGAAGAAGTGGTCCGGCCCGAAGATGTCCCGGTAGGCGGCGGCGGCCTCCAGGGCCTGGCGGTCCTGCCCGAGCCTGAGCCTGGTCTGAACCTCCCCGCCGGGGCAGCCGGTGGTGGCGATGATCCCCTTTGCGTACCGGGCGAGCAGCTCGCGGTCCATCCGGGGCTTGCGGAAGTAACCCTCCAGGGAGGACAGCGACGCGAGCCGGAACAGGTTGTGCATACCCTCGGTGGTCTCCGCGAGCAGCGTCATGTGCGTGTAGGCGCCCGCGCCCGACACGTCGTCGTCCCGCTGCGCCGGGGTCCCCCAGCGGACCGGCTGCTTGTGCCCGCGGTACTCGGGCGCAACGTACGCCTCGATGCCGATGATCGGCTTGATGCCGGCCGCCCGCGCCTTCGCCCAGAAGTCGTAGGCGCCGTAGACGTTGCCGTGGTCGGTGATGGCGATGGCGGACATGCCTGCGCGCTCGCACTCCGCGAACAGGTCGTTCAGCCGGGCGGCGCCGTCCAGCATCGAGTACTCGGTGTGGACGTGCAGGTGCGCGAAGGACCGGTTCTGGTTACCCGCCGAGGCTACCGCCATCAACGTCGCCTCCTTCGGGCATGCGTCACCACGCCCGCGGCGGGCGCTGCGAAGGGCCGGGGGAAGCGACCGCCGCGCCGCGCCCGGGGAACTGCCCGGTGAGGCCTCGCTGACGCGCGCGCCGGTCCGGCTCGTCGAGCCTATCGGAACCCGCCGACAGCGCGGCCCCGACACTCCGGGCGGTCACCGCCGCTCCGGCGACGCGGGTGACACGGGCGGCGCGGGGTGCAGCATCAGCAGCAGGGCGCGGTTGCGCGGCCCGAGACCGCGGTACACGTGCGGGCTCGCCGCGCCGAAGTGCACGGAATCTCCCTCGGCCAGGTCGACCGGCTCGTCGCTGGGCCCGGTGCGGACCGAGCCCGCCGTCACGATCAGGCACTCCTGCACGCCCGGGAGGTGCGCGGCGGACGCCTGCCCGGCGCCGTCCACCTCGATCGCGTAGACCTCGACGGTGCCGCGCAGGGCGATGCGGTGCAGCAGGCGCGCGTGCACCGCGTCGCCGTCGGCCCGGGGTCCCTCGCCCGCGCGGACTACCGCGACCGGCGGCGCGGGCGGCTCGAGCAGTTCGCCGAGCGACACGCCGAGCGCGGTGGCCAGCGCCCAGAGCGTGCTCAGCGTCGGGTTGCCGTCGCCCTGCTCGATGCCGTGCAGGGTGGTCTTGCTGATGCCGCCCGCGGCGGCCAGCTCGGCCAGGGACAGGCCGGCCGAGGTCCTCAGCCGGTGCACGTTACGTCCCGCCGCCCCCGGCCCGTCCGCTTGCGCGCCGCTCATGCGTACCAGCATAGTGGTATGAACATATCGCCATAACGTTACGGCAACCTGAAAGGCTGGTCCGGCTGCCATGACCGTTTCGCGGCTACGGGATATCCCGGGCATCGGCGTGGACGTCGTCGGCGACGCGGCCGACGCCGCGGCCGACCCGGACATCCTCCGCCTGGAGAACCTGGACACCGACCTGCGCCCGCCGCGGGTGGCGCTGGAGGTGACCCGCGCGGCCATCGACGACGACGCCGCCAACAGCTACCTGCCGTTCCAGGGGCACCTGGCGCTGCGCGAGGCGGCCGCGGCGCACGTCGGCCGGCTGGCCGGCCGGGCGTACGACCCGGTGACCGGGTGCGTCTGCGTCGCGGGCGGCCTCAACGGCATACTCAACGCGCTGCTGGCCACCGTCGAGCCCGGCCAGGAGGTGGTGCTCTGCGATCCGATCTACGCCGGGCTGGTCAACCGCGTCCGGCTGGCGGGGGGCGTCCCGCGCTTCGTCCCGGCCACGCCAGCGAAGGGGGGTGGGGAGGTGGGCGGGGGCTGGACCATCGACCCGGAGCGGCTGGCCGCGGCCGTCGGCCCGGGCACCGCCGCCGTGCTGATGA
Source organism: uncultured Actinomycetota bacterium (assembly GCA_963795055.1). Lineage (GTDB taxonomy): Bacteria > Actinomycetota > Actinomycetes > Streptosporangiales > Streptosporangiaceae > JASHPR01. The sequence goes on along the minus strand of CAWCGJ010000042.1, from coordinate 113,699 downwards.
TGGGGCCGTCCATGCCCACCGGCCTGGTCCTGGACGAGCGGCACTGGTCCGCGCTGGCCGGCGCCCTGGAACGCCATCCGGCCTGGCTCATCTATGACGCCGCGATGGAGCGCATCCGCTTTGACGGGAGCCCGGCGAGTCATCCGGCCGCGCACCCGGGCCTGGCCGGCCGGACCATCACCGTCGGCTCGGCCTCCAAGGAGCTGCGGCTGATCGGCTGGCGCGTGGGCTGGGTGGTCGGCCCGCCCGAGGTGATCGCCGACATCAACCTGGTGGGCCTGACCAACGTCGTCTGCCAGGTCGGGATCGCGCAGGCCGCCGTGGCGGCCGCGCTGACCGCCGCCGACGCCGACGCCGACGTGGCCGCCGCGACCGCGGTCTGGCAGCAGCGCTGCCAGACCGTCCTGAGCCAGCTGGCGGGCTACCCCGTGATCCGCCCGCACGGCGGCTGGTCGCTGCTCGTGGACGCCCGGCCGCTCGGGCTCACCCCGGCCGCCCTGTCCCGGCGGCTGTTCGACGACGGCCAGGTGGCCGCGACCCCGATGGACGGATGGGGCCCGAGCGGCGGCCATTACCTGCGGCTGGCGTTCGCTAACGAGCCGGCCGAGCGCCTGGCCGGCCTCGGCGACCGGTTCCGGCGCGCGCTGGGCTGAGCCGGCGCTCCCGTCTCCTCTCGCGCCGGGCCAATGTCCCGGAAGGTCCGTTATAGTGGGTGTTTCGGTACATTTACGACCCTGTCGTCCGGCCAGCGGACGGCCCGGATGGACGGTAGGGCGAGCACCACCAGGGTGCTGAGCACCGACCAGGCCGCGCCGGCGCCCAGCACCCGGGCCGGGCCGGCCAGCGCGGCGGCCGGCCCGGCGATGGCCAGCCCGAGCGTGCCCGGGCCGAACGCGCCGAACGTGGAGAACGAGCTGGCCCGGGACAACCGGTCCGGCGGCACCTGCTGCTGCAGCGTGGTGGTCCAGAAGGTGCCGAACAGCGCGCTCGCGACGCCGGCCGCCAGCGCCCCGGCGGCGACCGCGCCCGCCGGGGCCCGCGCGGCCAGCAGCAGGCAGGGTACGGGGTAGCCGAAGGTGGCCAGGGTGGCGGCCACGAGCGGCCGGCGCGGCCTGCGGCCCAGCGCGGCCAGGCCGCCCAGGGCCGCCCCGGCCCCGTTCGCCGCCATGACCAGTCCCCAGGCCCGGGCGCCCCCCAGGTAGTCCTGGGCCAGGACCGGGCCGAGCACCAGGTACGGCGCCCACGTGATGAGGTTGAACAGCGCGAACTGCACGGTGGTCACCCACAGCCAGGTCCGCGACCGGAACTCGGCCCAGCCCTCGGCCATCTCCCGCAGCAGCGACCTGCCGGGCGGACGGCCCGCCCGCGACACCTGCAGCCCGGCCAGCGCGATCACGCTCGCCCCGTAGCTGGCCGCGTCGATCGCGACCACCACGGCCGGCCCGGCGACCGCCACGAGCAGCCCGGCCAGCGCGGGGCCGGCGATGCCGGCCGCCGAACTGGCCAGGCCCAGGAGCGCGTTCGCGCTGCCCAGCTCCTGGCGCGGCGCGATCTCGACGGTGAGCCCGGAGAGCGCGGGCTCGAAGAAGGCCTCCCCGGTGCCGACCAGCGCGGCCAGCACCGCGATCAGCCAGACGGCCAGGCCCGCCAGCAGCGCGGCGGCCAGCCCCGCCTGCGCGCAGCAGCGCAGCACGTCGGAGCCGAGCATGACCGGGCGCCGCCCGAGCCGGTCGGCCAGCACGCCGCCGCCCAGCACCAGGACCACCTGCGGCAAGATCCGCGCCGCTATCACGTACCCGACGTCGGTCGCGGACCCCCCGTTGCCGAGCACGGCGAAGGTCACCGCGACCGCGGACATCGAGGTGCCGAGCAGCGAGGTCACGTACCCGGCGTAGAACCGGCGGAAGTTGCGCTCGCGCAGCACGCTGGCCCGCCGCGCGAGGCCGGCCCGCCGGGATGGATCCGGCGCGGGCCGATCCTTCTCGCGCCACCCTCCGGTGCCCATGGCCTAATCCCTCAAAGACCGCGCGCCCAAGGAACCTTTTCATCCCCCGCACGGCTAGCCGCGTACGCTAAACCCGAGCCCGCCGGATGAAAAGCGTTCATGACGTCGTCACCGGTATTTACTGCGGCCCCGGCGCCATTGAACCTTTTTCATCCTCTCCGTGACCGCCGACGCGCTCGCTCGGTGAGCCGGAGCGGATCACCTCCCGGGCGGGCACGCCGGCCAGGTACGCCTGCGTGAGCTGGTTCTGAGCGGTCACCCAGGCGGCCGTCTCGGGGCTGGCGCTGTCCTGCAGCCACCGGTAAGGATCGGCGTCTTCCCTGGCCGCCGCAGCGGATTTACTGCGATTATTAGCCGGCGGAAGTATCAATTCTGACACGTTTCTCACCATGCCATAATGCCATAACGGAATGCAACCGGGCCCGGGCTCGCAATTCTCGCCTGGGAGCGCGTAATTCTGATCCCGGTGAATACTTGTCGCAGTAAATGCACTCGCAGGCGCGATTATGCTGGAGGCGAGGATGAGCACGCAGCGGCGTGCCGCGCCGGAAGCCGGACGGAGGCCAGCCATGCGCCTGCACTACCAGGCCGTGATCGCGCCGCGGCCGGGCCCGGGACCGGGACCGGGGCCCGTGCCGGTGGAGTACGCGGTGGCGGTCGACCGGTACCTGGCCGAGGCGTCGCTGGGCCCGGCCTCGCGCCGGGTCTACCGGATCTCCCTGACCAGCTGGGCGTGGGCGCTGGCCGGTCGGCCCGTGCCGAAGGGTGCGCAGCGCCGCGGCGCGGCGCCGCCGGTGGTGCCGCTGGCCCTGCTCGACCGGCCGGAAGCGGGGGCCCGGCTCGCGGCCGCGCTGGCCGGCCGCGGGCTCGGCACCGACGTGCGCACCGTCAACCGCGAGCTGTCCGCCTTGCGCAGCGCGGTGGGCTGGTGGCAGGACCAGCGGTGGATCAGCCAGGATCCCACGGCCGGGCTGCGGCACCGGGCCGGCCCGGCGGCGCCGGCCGCCCCGCTCACCAGCGGCCAGGTGGCCGGCCTGTTCCAGGCCGCGGCGGCCCTGCGCGAGCACGCCTTCTGGCGGGTCATCTACGACTCGGCCGCGCCCGTCGACGACGTCCTGGCCCTGGACGCGGGCCGGCTCGACCTGCGCGGCGGCCGGGTTCCCTGCGCGCCCCCGGCCGGCCCCGCCGAACCGATCCGCTGGCGCGACAGCACCAGCCAGGTGCTCGGCTGGCTGCTGGCGGGCCGCACCTACGGCCCGGTCTTCCTCACCGACCGGCGAGCCCCGGCCCGCGCCGCGGCCGCCGACGTCTGCCCGGTCACCGGCCGGGCCCGGATGTCCTACCGGCGGGCCGCAGAGATCTTCACCGCCGCCACCCGCCCGCTCGACGCGGCGGGCCGGGGCTGGACGCTGGGCCAGCTGCGCCAGGCCGGCCGCGAGGCCCGCGCCGCAGCCGGCTGACCCGGTCTAGCGGGCGGCTTCCCCGGCTCGCGGGTCCGCGGGAACCCCGGTGTCGACCGTGCCCGCGCTGCGCCAGTACTCACCGTGGTCGCGGGACAGGAAACCCTCGTCGACCAGGTACCTGCGCAGCGCGGCGTGGTCGTCGTAGAGCTCGGCCAGGAAGGAGCTCACCACGCGCTCCGGGTAGCGCACGCCCGGCTCGAACCCCTGCGCCACGGCGTCGAGCAGCAGCCGGCGCCGGGCCAGCCGGGCCGGGATCGTGACGATCCGGCCGCCACGGACGAACACCCGCAGCCGGTCATCGCTGAGCAGCAGGCCGACCACCTGGCCCGCGTCAAGGTCTGCCATGGGTCTACCGTCACGACTCCGCGCGGAGCACGTCAAGCGCGTGCGCGAGATCTGCCGGGTAATCGCTGGTGAACTCGACCCTGCGGCCGTCGCCGGGATGGGCGAATCCCAGCCGCACCGCGTGCAGCCACTGCCTGGTCAGGCCCAGGTGCGCGGCCAGCACCGGATCGGCGCCGTAGAGCCGGTCGCCGACGCAGGGATGCCTGATCGCGGCCATGTGCACCCGGATCTGGTGGGTACGCCCGGTCTCCAGGACGATCTCCGCCAGGCTCGCGGCCCGGAACGCCTCCAGGGTGTCGTAGTGCGTCACCGAGGGCCGCCCGCCCGCGACGACCGCGAACCTGCCGTCGCCGGACGGGTGCCGGCCGATCGGCGCGTCCACCGTGCCGCGCAGCGGGTCCGGGTGGCCCTGGACCAGCGCGTGATAGACCTTGTCCACCTCGCGGTCCCGGAACGCGCGCTTCAGCGCGCTGTAGGCCCGCTCGCTCTTGGCCAGCACCATCAGGCCTGAGGTCGTGGCGTCCAGCCGGTGCACGATCCCCTGGCGCTCCGCCGCGCCGCTGGTGGCCAGGGAATGACCGGCGGCCAGCAGGCCCTGCAGCACGGTCGGCCCGGTCCAGCCCGGCGTCGGGTGCGCGGCGACGCCGGGCGGCTTGTCCACGACGACGATGTCGGCGTCCTCGTACACCACCACCAGGCCGGGCACCGGCTCGGGGGGCGGCTGCGCGGCCGCCGGCGGCGGCAGCGTCACATCCAGCCACTCCCCCGCTGGTACCCGGTCTGACTTGGCCGCCGGCCGCCCGCCGACGAGCACCGAGCCGTCACTGATCAGCTCGGCGGCCCGGGCCCGGGACAGGCCGAACAGGCGGGCTAGCGCGGAGTCCAGGCGCTCGCCATCCAGCCCGTCGGGAACGGGCACCCGGCGCTGGCCAGGCGGCGTCATCCGCTGCCGCTACCCGAGGGACGCTCCGGCCAGGGCCGGTCGGGCTGGCCGGCGGGCCGCCGGCCCGTGGTGTGCCCGATCGCGGCGCGGCCGACTGCGGCGCGCCGTCCAGCCCGTGGCCGCGCGCCGCGAGCAGGACCATGAGCACGCCGCCGCAGACGATCGCCGAGTCGGCCAGATTGAACACCGGCCAGTGCGGCACCTGGATCCAGTCGACGACCCAGCCGCGGAACGGGCCCGGGGAGCGGAAGATCCGGTCGGTCAGGTTGCCCATGGCCCCGCCGAGCAGCAGGCCGAGGGCCACCGCCCAGGCCAGGCTGTGGATCCGGCGCGCCGAGCGGACAATGAAGATGATCACTCCGACGGCGATCGCGGTGAACAGGATGGTCTCCGACGGCCCCCCGATGCTGAACGCCGCCCCGGGATTGCGCGACTCGGTAAGCATCAGCAGGTTGCCGATGAGGTGCACCTCGGGCCGGTCGGACAGCGTCGCCACCACGATGGCCTTCGAGATGATGTCCAGGGCGAGCACGGTCACGGCCACAGCGAGCAGCACGCCCACCCGGCGCGGCGCCGCCGGGCGCGGCGTGCCGGGCTGGTCTGGGCGGTCGGGCCCGCCGTCCGCGGGGCCGGTCAGCGGCGCTCCTCGCGTTGCTTGCAGGTCACGCACAGGACCGCGCGCGGGAAGGCTTGCAGCCGCGCCTTGCCGATCGGCTCACCGCACGATTCGCAGGTGCCGTAGGTGCCCTCGTCGATGCGGGCCAGGGCCCGCTCGGTCTGCGCCAGGAGCTCGCGGGCGTTGTGGGTCAGGGCGAGCTCATGTTCCCGCTCGTACGTCTTCGCGCCCACGTCCGCCTGGTCGTCGCCGGCGTCGCCGACCGCGTCACCGAGCCGGGAGGCGATGTCAGACTCGGCGCGCTCGATGTCCGCGCGCAGTTCCTGGGCCTCCTCGGCCAGCTCGTCTCGCACCGTGGCGAGCTCGGCTTCGGTCCAGCGCCGCTCCCCCGGCCGCACCGGAAGCGCGGCAGCGCCTGATTGCGCTGCAGCGGTCATACCGGCCTCCCTCGGTGCACCTAGCTAATGATCTTCGTAGCGAGCAGTCACGAGAGGATAAATGGTGACCGGGGGCTACCGCAAACACGCCGGCCGATTGAACCCTTTTTCATCCGTCGACCTTCGCCCCAGAGTACGTGGGCAGCCAGGGGAGGATGAAAAAGGTTCATGGTGGCAGGTTCGCTGCGCGCGGAATCCCGACGGCGCGGCGGGCCCGCCCGCAGGCCGGGACCGGGACGGGGCATCGGCTATCCTGATCACCTGCACGGCGCTGGTGAGGTCAGTGGCCGCGCGACAACCCGCGAGAGGCTGCCCGCTATGCCGCGCCCGGATGACCAGCCCGCCGCGAAGCCGTCAGCCGCGAAACCGCCCTTTCCCGAGCTGCCCGCGGCCGTCGACCTGCCGGCGATCGAGCGTGAGGTGCTGACCCGCTGGCGGGACGGCCGGGTCTTCGAGCGGTCGCTGGAGCAGACCGCGGCGGGGCCGCCGTGGACGTTCTACGAGGGTCCGCCCACGGCGAACGGCAGGCCGGGCGTCCACCACGTGGAGGCCAGGGTCTTCAAGGACCTCTTCCCCCGCTTCAAGACCATGCAGGGGTTCCACGTGCCGCGCCAGGGCGGCTGGGACTGCCACGGCCTGCCGGTCGAGGTCGCCGTGGAGCAGGAACTCGGCGTGTCGGGAAAGAAGGAGATCGAGGCCTACGGCATCGCGGAGTTCAACGCGAGATGCCGCGAGTCGGTGCTGCGGCACGTGGACGCGTTCGAGGAGCTCACCGAGCGGATGGGCTACTGGGTCGACCTGCGGCGGGCCTACCGCACCATGGACCCGGACTACATCGAGTCGGTCTGGTGGTCGCTGAAGGTCGTCTTCGACCGGGGCCTGCTGATCCGGGACTACCGGATCAGCCCCTACTGCCCGCGGTGCGAGACCCCGCTGTCCGACCACGAGATGGGACAGCCGGACGTCTACCGGGCGGTGTCCGACCCGTCGGTCACGGTCCGTTTCCCGCTGCTCACCCTCCCCGACGGCGCGGACCCGCAGCTATGCGGCGCTGACCTGCTGGTGTGGACGACCACGCCGTGGACGCTGGTGTCCAACACCGCGGTCGCCGTCCACCCCGACGAGATCTACGTGGTCGCCCGCAACCCCGCCGACAGCGACCGCGTGGTCGTGGCCGAGGCCCTGGTCGCCCGGGTACTCGGCGAGGGCTGGGATGTCGTCGCGCGGTTCCGGGGCGCCGAACTGGCCGGGGCCACTTACCGGCCCCCGTTCCGGCTGGTGCACATCCCGGGCGCGCACCGCGTGGTGACCGGGTCGTTCGTGACCACCGAGGACGGGACCGGACTGGTGCACCTGGCCCCGGCGTTCGGCGCGGACGACATGGAAGCCGGGCGGGCGAACGGCCTGCCGGTCGTCAACCCGATCCGCGGCGACGGCCGATTCTCCGGCAGCGTGCCGCTGGTCGGCGGGATGTTTTTCAAGGACGCCGACCCGACCCTGGTGAGCGATCTTGAGGACCGGGGCCTGCTGTTCTCTTCGGCGCTGCACGAGCACAGCTACCCACACTGCTGGCGCTGCCACACGCCGCTGATCTACTACGCCCAGCCGTCCTGGTTCATCCGCACGACCGCGATCAAGGACCAGATGCTGGCCGAGAACGAGAAGACCAGCTGGCATCCGGAGACGATCAAGGACGGCCGGTACGGCGAGTGGCTGCGCAACAACGTCGACTGGGCCCTGTCCCGGACTAGGTACTGGGGTACTCCGCTGCCGTTGTGGGTGTGTCCGCAGCAGCACGTGACCTGCGTGGGATCACTGGCCGAGCTGTCCGAGCTGGCCGGGCGCGACCTGACCGGGCTGGACCCGCACCGGCCCTACGTGGACGAGGTGGTGCTCACCTGCCGCCAGTGCGGAAGCCAGGCGCGCCGGGTGCCCGAGGTGATCGACGCCTGGTACGACTCGGGGTCGATGCCGTTCGCGCGGCTCGGGGCGCCGTGGCGTCATGAGGCCGCGTTCGAGCGGGCGTTCCCGGCCCAGTTCATCTGCGAGGCGATCGACCAGACCCGCGGCTGGTTCTACTCGCTCATGGCGGTCAGCACGCTGGTGTTCGGCCGGAACTCCTATGAGACGGTCGTCTGCCTCGGCCTGGTGGTCGACGAGCGCGGGCGCAAGATGAGCAAGCATCTGGGCAACGTCCTGGAGCCGATCCCGCTGATGGACACTCACGGCGCGGACGCGCTGCGCTGGTTCTTCGCGGCGTCCGGGTCGCCCTGGGCCACCCGCCGGGTGGGGCACGCCCCGCTCGAGGAGATCGTGCGCAAGGTCCTGCTCACCTACTGGAACACCGTGTCCTTCCTGGTGCTCTACGCGAACGCCGGGGCGGCCGCGCCGGATGCCCGCCTGCCCGGGGCGCCTCCAGCCGCCCGGCGGCCGGTCCTGGACCGGTGGCTGCTGAGCGAGCTGCACGCGCTGGTACGTGACGTCACGGCCGCCCTGGAGGGGTTCGATTCCGCCGCTGCGGGCCGCAGGATCGGCGCGTTCATCGACGACCTGTCCAACTGGTACGTCCGCAGGTCCAGGCGCCGGTTCTGGGAGGGCCCGGGCACGCCGGACGGTGCGGCGGCGTTCGCCACGCTGCAGGAGGGCCTGGAGACGCTGACCAGGCTGATGGCCCCGGTGACCCCGTTCCTGACCGACTACCTCTGGGGCGTGCTCCGAGCCGAGGACTCCCCCGACTCGGTGCACCTGACGACCTGGCCGGCCGCGGATACCAGGCTGATCGACGACCGCCTCTCCGCGCAGATGGCGCTGGTCAGGCGCCTGGTAGAACTCGGCCGCTCGGCGCGCGCCAGTGCGGCGGTGCGGGTCCGCCAGCCGCTCCCGCGCGCGCTCATCGGCGCGCCCGGCTTCGATGACCTGCCCGCCGAGCTGCGGGCCCAGATCGCCGACGAGCTCAACGTCCGCGAGCTGGATACGCTCGCCGCGGTGGCCGAGGACCTGGTGGACTACACGGTGAAGCCCAATTACCGCGCCCTCGGCGGACGTTTCGGCCAGGGGACTCCGGCGGTGGCCGCGGCGGTCGAGGCGGCGGATGCGGCCCGGCTGGCCGGCGAGCTGCGTTCCGCGGGCAAGACGTCGGTCATGGCGAACGGGGCGCGGGTGAACCTCGGGCCCGATGACGTGATCGTGACCCAGGTACCCCGATCCGGGTGGGCGGTGGCGTCCGCCGACGGTGAGACGGTGGCGCTGGAGATCGCGATCACGCCGGAACTGCGCCGCGAGGGTCTCGCGCGCGAGGTCGTCCGGCTGGTGCAGGACGCGCGTAAGGGCGATGGCCTGGACGTCAGCGACCGGATCTGGCTGCGCTGGAGCACCGGGGATTCCGAGCTCGCCGCGGCGATGACCGAGCACGGGGCCATGATCAGCGCCGAGGTGCTGGCCGTCGACTACGGGCCGGGAACCCCCGACGGCGCGGACCCGGTCCCGCGCGAGCACGACGACCCTGACCTGGGCCTGGTGTTCTGGATCCGCCGCGCCGGACCGCGTTAGTCGTCGGCCAGCTGCTGCTCGGGCCGGCAGGCCTTGCAGGGAACGCAGCCGGACTCCTCGGCCGCGCGTAGCGTCATGGACTCGAGGTCCTCGGAGCCCAGGAAGCGGATCAGGATGCACCCGCTGCGGTGGTACCGGCCGATGCCCTGGACGATGATGACCTCGGTGTCCGGGCTGCGCCGGCCCGGCCCGCCGCCCCCCGCGGAACCGGCGGGGGACCCGGCGCCGGCTGCGGAACCGGCGGCGGACCCGGCGCCGGCTACGGTGTCAGTTTTTTCCGCGGGAGTGGCCGTTGCGGCGGCGGCGGTCGTTCCCGGAGCGCTGTTCGCGGGCGCGGCGTCCGGTGTCCCGGCTGCCGCGGGTGTCCCGGCTGACTCGGGTGTCCCGGCTGCCGCGGGTGTCCCGGCTGACTCGGCCGGGCGGGCTGGCGCCGCTGGCTCAGCTGCCGCGGCCGGCGCGGCCTGCTCAGCCGGCGCGGCCTGCTCGGGTTCCGCGGTCTCGGCCGGCTCGCCCGAGCGGAGGGCCGCCGCGGCGGCCGCCACCGCCGCCTTCGTGGCCTCATTCGCCCGGCGGGCCTCGTCGGCGCCGGACGGCGCCTCGTCCGCGCCAGCGCGCTCACGCGGCTGATCCGGGACCGTGCCGCCGGACGCCGCGGGCTGGGCGCGTTCCCAGAAGCCACCCCATGTTTTCTCCTGCGAGGCTGGCCGGGCCGCAGGTTGTGTCTCCTGCGAGGCCGGCCGGGGCGCGGGTTGTGTCTCCTGCGAGGCCGGGCGGGCGGCAGGCTGTGTCTCCTGCGAGGCCGGCCGGGCGGCAGGCTGGGCCGGCCGTTCCGGCTCGGGCCGCCGCGACTCCAGACGTTCCGCATCCGGGCGCTGCGGGTCCGGCGGCCAGTCCAGCGGCGGAAACAGCGAGTGCGGCGAAGGCTCGGGGCGCGGTGCGGGTTCCGGCCGCGGTGCGGGTTCCGGCCGCGGTGCGGGTTCGGGCCGCGGTGAGGTTTCCGGAAGCGGCGGGGCTTCCTGGCGCTGGGCGCTCCCCGGATTCGCGGCGGGCATGGGCGGCACCGCCAGGTCGCCGAGATCGCCCCGGTCGCTGCGGGCCGGGGCCCGGCCGCTGGCCGCGTACCCGGCCGGGGCCAGCGCCTCGGGCCAGCCGCCGGCCGACCCCGCCGCCGTGGCCGCGGGCGCCGCAGCCTCGCCGGCCGACGCCGAAGCGGCACCCTGGCCCGCGGGCGCCGCGGCCGTGGCCGCCGCGGCGACCTCGCTGGCCACGGCGGCCGACTGGGCCGCGGGCGCGGTGGCCTCGCCGGCCGATGCCTGCCTCGCGGCCGCGGGCGCCACGGCCTCGCCGGCCGATGCCTCCCTGGTGGCCGCGGGCGCCACGGCCTCGCCGGCCGGCCCGAGCGGGCTGGCCGATGCCCCGGCCTCGCTGATCGCCTCGGCCGGGGGGGCTGGCACGGCCCGGCTCGCGGGGGCGCCTCCGAAGACTTCGCCGCGCCAGATCACCACGCCGATGGTCAGCATCACCGCGGCCAGGGCGGCCACGGCAATGGACAGGTAGACCAGCAGCAGGCTGTCGGTGATCACGCCACCGAGGAGCAGCCCCATGGCCACGAGGACGACCGTGAGCACGGCACCGAACCGGATCACGAGCAAGCTCCAGGGACGGTAACAGGTCCACCCGGGCCGCCTCCGCGTACGGAAGCGGCCCGGGTGGCACAGGCTTTGCGGGCAGTGCTAGCAAGGACGAGGCTGAGCACGCCAGCTGGGCGGCCTTGCGGCTAGCGGCGGTCGTGTGGCGCCGCGTCGGCGGGGTGGAATCCGCCGTGGCTCACCGGCTCGGGCGGGGTCGCGTACGAACCGGTCACGGCCGACTGGCCGCCGCCGTTGCGGACGTCCATGCGGCCCATGCCGGACGGCACGGACGACTGCGGCCCGGGGGCACCCACGGCCGGGAACACGCCGCTGTCCGCCGCGCCCGCCTCAAGGTCACGCAGCTGGCCTTCCAGGTAAGCCTTGAGCCGGCTGCGGTACTCGCGCTCGAAGGCGCGCAGGTCGTCAACCCGCCGCTCGAGCTCCTCGCGCGACTGGACGAGCGAGCCCATGGCCTGGCGGTGCCGCTCCTGGGCGTCGCGCTCCAGGCTCTCCGCGCGGGCGCGGGCGTCGCTGGTGATCTGCTCGGACTGACGGCGGGCCTTGGTGAGGATGTCGTCGGCCTCGCGCCGGGCGCGGCCGAGCGTCTCGTCGGCCTCCCGCCGTGCGTCGGCGATCGCCTGGTCGGCGGTCTGCTGGGCCAGGGCCAGGACCCGCGCCGCGGTGTCCATGTTGTCCTCGGCGGGCCTGGGGGGCATCATCACCGGCTCGGGCGGCCGCACGGGCTCCGGCTCGTGTCGTGGCGGTTCTGCCGCCATGAGGTCAGCAGGGGCCTCGGCATGCGGAGCGTTGAGTGCGGGCACCTTGCCCCCGCGCAGCACTTCGGCCAGCTTGCCTCGGAGCTCTTCGTTCTCCTGGAGCAGCCGGTCGAGTTCCGCTTCGACCTCGTCGAGGAAGGCATCGACTTCCTCTTCGTCGTAGCCGGGCCTGAGCCTGGTCGTGCTGAACTGCTTGTTCCTCACGTCCGCGGGCGTCAGTGGCATGTCGTCGTCTCCTTGGCGCGTCGAACTTGGTCCCCAGGGGACGCTACCCGATCAGATCAGCTGCACGGCCTGCAACAGCAGAATTAGCACCAGGAACAGCACCATGAAGCTGAGGTCCAAGGCCACAGTACCGAGCCGGAGGGACGGAATGTAGCGCCTTAGGAATCTCAGTGGCGGATCCGTGGCGGTGAACACTCCTTCGGCCACCACCAAGATCACCCCCCGGGGGGCCCAGTCCCTTGAGAACGCCTGTATCCAGCTGATGATCATCCTGATGATGAGCAGCAGCAGGTAGAACCAGATCAGGTAGGTGAGCACAGCCTTTACGATGCCCACGGCGACCCTGCCCAGCCCGCATGCCGACGCCCGGGCGACCCGTCGTCAGCATTCGTGGAGTTTGCCGGTATCTGTCTAACTCTGATTGAAGAATCCTCTTTCCGCCATGCGGGCCTTGTCCTCGGCGGCGACCTCGACGTTCGCGGGGGATAGCAGGAACACCTTGTTCGTCACCCGGTCGATGCTTCCGCGCAGGCCGAAGATCAGGCCGGCCGAGAAGTCCACAAGGCGCCGAGCGTCGCTGTCAACCATCTCGGTCAGGTTGATGATCACCGGAGTGCCCTCGCGGAAGTGCTCTCCGATCGTACGGGCCTCATTGTACGTGCGCGGGTGCAATGTGGTGATCCGGGCCAGATCGGTGGTCTGTATCGGCGCGGGCTCCCGCTCGCCGGGCCGGCCGGCTCCAGGGCCCCGTCCGGGGGCCTGGCCACCTCGCGGTGGTCACCGGTGTCGATGAACTCGGCACCGTACTCTTCGTACTCCTCAGCGCCGTAATCGTCCTGGTATTGATCGTCGTAGCGGTTGTCGTCCTCTACCAGGCCGAGATAGACCGCCATCTTGCGCATCGCGCTGGCCATCGTCTGCCCTCCGTCGTGCCTGCCGTGCAGCCCCGCTTGCGCCGCGTGCCACGCGTCGGACATTACCTGACGAAGGCGCGCCGGCCGCCGAGCAACGCCGTACCGACACGCACGTGTGTCGCGCCCGCCCCGATCGCCTGCTCAAGATCGTCGCTCATGCCCGCCGAGATCATCACCGCGCCGGGGTGGGCCGAGCGCATCGCGTCGGCCACCTGCTTGAGTTTCCCGAACGCGACGTCCGCGGGCACGCCGAGCGGGGCCACGGCCATCACGCCGCCCAGGACCAGGCTCTCCTGCCCGGCCACCGCGTCGGCCACCGCAGGCACGTCAGGGATCCTGGCGCCGCCCCGGGCCGGGTCGTCGTCCAGGCTCACCTGGACCAGGCAGGTCACGGTGCGGCCCGCGGCCGCGGCCCGCGAGCCGAGCGCCCGGACCAGGCGCAGCCGGTCCACCGAGTGGATCACCTGGGCGTAGGAGACCACGCTGGCGGCCTTGTTGCTCTGCAGCTGGCCGACGAAGTGCCAGGTCACCGGCAGGCCGAGGGCCGCGCACGCGGCGGCCTTGGGCGCGGCCTCCTGGTCCCGGTTCTCCCCGATGTCGGTGACGCCGAGCTCGCCGAGCAGTTGGATGTCGGAGACCGGGTAGGTCTTGGTCACCGCGATCAGCGTGACCTCGCCGCTGCGGCGGCCCGCCGCCCGGCAGGCCGCCGCGATCCGGGCGCGCACCGCGGCCAGCCGTACCGCGATCTCGTCCCTGCGTTCCCCCGCGTCGTGCGGTCCCGTGGCCGCCGGTGGCTCAGTCACGGCCCCATCATGGCGCCAGCCAGACAAAGCCGGCGAACCGGCCGGTCCGGCCGTCGCGACGGTACGAGTACAGCCCGGGAGTCTCGGCGGTGCAGCGCGGGTCGCGGGTGACGGCCCGCACGCCGGCGCGGGCGAGCTGCGCCTCGATCCCGGCCCCGACGTCAATCCCCGGGGTGCCGGCCCTGGTCACGCAGCCGGCCTCGGGTACCGTTCCGGCGATCCTGGCCCGCATCTGCTCCGGGACCTCATAGCACCCGCCGCAGATGTGCGGGCCGATCACCGCGTGCACCCGGGCCGGGTCGGCGCCCGCGGCCGACATCGCGGCCAGCAGCTCGGTCACCACGCCGGCCGCCATTCCCTCCCGGCCCGCGTGCGCAGCGCCCACGATCCGCGCCCGCGGATCGGCCAGCAGCACCGGGGCGCAGTCCGCGGCCAGCACGCCCAGCGCCAGCCCGGCCACGTCGGTGTACGTCGCGTCCGCCTCCGGCACGACCGGATCGGCGGGGCCGGCCGCGTCCCCGGGCGGCTCGCCCGGGGCAGGCCCGGCCTTGGCGTACCGGACGGCCGCCCCGTGCACCTGGCGCATCCAGGTCAGCCGTTCGGCGCCGAGCCCGCACGCGCGGGCCGCCAGGCGCCGGTTGGCGGCCACGGCGGCCGGGTCGTCCCCGGCGCCGCGGCCGAGGTTCAGCGTGTCGTAGGGCGGCGCGCTGACGCCGCCGCCGCGGCCGGTGAACAGAACGAACACCCCCGGAGCCAGCTCGGCGGGCGGGCCCGGGTCACCGCCGCCGGTCACTTCAGGAAATCGGGCACGTCGAGGTCGTCATCCTCCTCGAACACCACGGACGGGCGCCGGGTGGTCGAGCCGTCCGGCAGCCAGCCCGCGCCGCCCCCGGAACTCGCGCGGGCGGCGGTCAGCGACGGTGACGTTCCCATGGTGCCGGCCCAGGGCGCGACCTCGGCCGCCTCGCCGGCCTCGGCCGCTTCGGCTGAGGCCGCGGCGGGCGGCCTGCCGGCGGGCCGCTTCGCGTTCGATGCGGCCGCGGCTGATCCAGCCGAAGCGGGCGTCTTCGCGGCGGGCGCGGCCGCTCCGGGCCCGGCCGCGGCCGCGGGCTTGGCGGCGGCTGCGGCCGCCCCGGGCCGCGCCTGGCCATCGGACGGCAGTGCCACCGAAGATGCGGCCGCGGGCTCGGGCTCGGCACCGCGGCCCGGGCCGGGCTCCGCCGCCGCGGCGGCGGTGTCGCTGCCTGGGGCCCCGGGCGACCGCCAGCCTTCGGAGGGCTTGAACACGTCGGAGCCGCTGGCCGACCTCCCGCCGGGCCCGGCCGCCGAGTTTCCTGTCACTGGGTTCCCGGCCACCGGGGGGGCGGATGCCGTGCTCAGCGGCCGGGGCCGGGCGATGTCCCCCTCGTCGAAGCCGGCGGCGATGACCGTGACCCTGACCTCGTCGCCGAGCGCGTCGTCGATGACCGCGCCGAAGATGATGTTGGCGTCCAGAGCGGCCGAGCTCGAGACCAGCTGCGCGGCCTCGTGGATCTCGAACAGGCCGAGGTCGGACCCGCCCTGGATGGACAGCAGCACGCCGTGGGCCCCGTCGATGCTCGCCTCCAGCAGCGGGCTGGAGATCGCCTTCTCCGCCGCCGCGACCGCGCGGTCGTCGCCGCGGGCCGAGCCGATGCCCATGAGCGCGGAACCGGCGCCCGACATGACCGACTTGACGTCGGCGAAGTCCAGGTTGATCAGGCCCGGGGTGGTGATCAGGTCGGTGATGCCCTGGACACCGGACAGCAGCACCTGGTCCGCGGCCTTGAACGCGTCCAGGACGCTCACCTGCCGGTCGGAGATGGACAGCAGCCGGTCGTTCGGTATCACGATCAGCGTGTCCACCTCGCCGCGGAGCTTCTCGATGCCCAGGTCGGCCTGGGCCGCGCGGCGCTTGCCCTCGAATCCGAACGGCCGGGTGACCACGCCGATCGTGAGCGCGCCTAGCGAGCGCGCCACGTTGGCCACGACCGGGGCGCCGCCGGTGCCGGTCCCGCCTCCCTCGCCGGCGGTCACGAAGACCATGTCGGCGCCCTTGAGCACCTCCTCGATCTCCTCGCGGTGGTCCTCGGCCGCCTTCGCGCCGATGTCGGGGTTGGCGCCGGCGCCGAGGCCGCGGGTGAGTTCCCGGCCGACGTCGAGCTTGACGTCGGCATCGCTCATGAGAAGGGCCTGCGCGTCCGTGTTGATCGCGATGAACTCGACGCCCTTGAGCCCCTCCTCGATCATCCGGTTAACGGCGTTGACGCCGCCCCCGCCTATGCCGACGACCTTAATGACCGCCAAATAGTTCTGCGGTGCTGCCACGAGGAGGAAACCTTTCCGCTCGTCCGCCGTATCGCGTTCCCGCTGGCCATCTTGGCCACCGATCAGGGCGCCGAACTCGGAAAACTACTTCTTAGCAGTCCGCCGAAATTCGCCCCCAATAACATCGGCCGGGGCACGTTCCGCGGTTTCCAGCGAGTCAACTCTCACCCTCAAGTTGAGATTTAGAGTTATGTCAAGCTGCCGATTAATAGGGACAGTAGGGTTGTCCCGCGCCCGGGGTCAACTAACCGCGCCGCACCAGGCGCGGCGTGTTTTGCAGACTTTGCGCTGGCCCCGGGCCGGCCCGCCCCCGGAGCCCGGGCGAGACCGCCAGCGGGCTTCGTCATCCCCCCGTGACCGCGGTGTTCGGGTCGCTGAGGTTGTAGAACGACGCCCTCGTGCGCATCAGGATCACGAGCTCGGCCGCCTTCGCTGCCGCCCGGTCGGTGCCGCCCCAGAGCACCGTGACGCCCTGGCGCAGGTCCAGCGTGACCGCGTCCGGCGACGCCGCGGCCACCGCGCGCACCTGGCGGCGGATCCGTGGCGGAAGCTGGTGCAGCACGGTCACCGCCGCCTGAACCGCCCGATTGCCGCGCAGCGAGCTCGGGTCCGCGGCCGTGTCGAACAGGACCATCCCGGGCGGACGGCTGGCCACGTGGCTGACCACCACGCCGGACTTGTCGATCAGCGCGAAGCCGCCGTCGGACGCCACCGCGAGCACCGGCGTCCGCTCCCGGATCACGATCGTGACCGAGTCCGGCCAGTCCCTGCTGACCTGCGCGGACTGTACCTGGGTGATCTGCTCGACCCGGCGGGCCACGGCTGCGGTGTCGATCCGGGCCAGCGGGGTGCCCGGCTTGATGCCCGCCGCCCGGAGCACCTCGGCCCGCGGCACGGCGCCGGCTCCGGTGACGCTCACGGAGCGGACGACGAACAGGCCGGAGCCGAGCAGGGCCCAGATGGCCACGGCCACGATGGCCGCCGCGCCCAGCGCGAGGAACACGACCCTGCGCCGCCGCCGGATCCGGGCCCGGGGGGCGGCCGGGCCATCGGGGACCTGCGGGTCGCTGAGTTCCGGACCGCGGGACTCCGCGGTCTGTGAGCCGCCGCTGACGTCGCGATCGGGCATCATCCGGCCTCACCGCCGCGCTCGCCCAGCGCGGCGAGGATGCGGGGGGCCAGCAACGTGACATCGCCCGCGCCCATGGTCAGCACGAGGTCCCCCGGCTTGGCCAGGCCCGTGATGGCGTCCGGCACCGCGGCGGCGTCGGGCAGGAAGCGCGCCCGCCCGCCGGGCACGGCGGCCGCGATGATCATCCCGGTGACGCCGGGCTCGGGATCCTCGCGGGCCGCGTAGACGTCGAGGACCAGGGCCTCGTCGGCCAGCCCGAGCGCCGCACCGAACTCCCGGGCGAAGAACCGGGTCCGGCTGTACAGGTGCGGCTGGAACACCGCGATGACCTGCCCGCCCGCGGCCACCTCCCGGGCCGCGGCAAGGTCGGCCGCGAGCTCGGTCGGGTGGTGCGCGTAGGTGTCGAGCACGCGCACGCCGTCCGCCTCGCCCTTGAGCTCCATGCGCCGCTGCGCGCCGCGGTAGGCCTCGAGCCCGCTGACGGCCGCCGCGGCGGGCACGCCGAGCTCGGCGGCGGCGGCGAAGGCGGCCGTGGCGTTGAGCGCGTTGTGCCGGCCGGGAACCCCGATCGTCAGCGTCAGCGGGCCGGCGTCTGGCGGCGTCACGGTCAGCCGGGTGGCCATGCCCAGGCCGGTCACCCCGGTCAGCCGGTAGTCGGCCCCGGGCGACTCGCCGTAGCTGCGGACCCGCAGCGGGAGCCCGGCCGCGTCGGCCGCCAGCGCGGCCGCGCCAGGGTCGTCGCGGCCCGTGACGAGCAGGCCGCCCGCGCGGATCTGGCGGGCGAACGCCGCGAACGTCGCCTGGATCTGGGCCAGGCTCTCGTAGTTGTCCAGGTGCTCGGCCTCGATGCAGGTGACTACCGCAGCGCTCGGCGACAGGTTCAGGAACGACCCGTCGCTCTCGTCCGCCTCGACGACGAACGCCTCGCCGGTGCCCTCGCCCGCGCCGTCGCCGGTCTCGGCGATTATCCCGCCGATCACGTAGGACGGGTCCGCGCCCCACTGGCGCAGCACGGTGGTCAGCATCGAGGTGGTCGTGGTCTTGCCGTGGGTACCGGTGACGGCGATGCCCTGCCGGCCGAGCATGAGCGAGGCCAGCGCCGACGCCCGGGGGATGACGGCGATCCCGCGCTGCCGGGCGGCCACGATCTCGGGGTTGCGGTCCCCGATGGCCGACGGCGTGGTCACGACGGTGTCCGCCCTGTCGATGTTCGCCGGGTCGTGGCCCACCCACACGGTCGCGCCGAGCCGGGCGAGCTCGTCGAGCTGGGCCGAAGCGGCCCGGTCACTGCCGGACACGGCGACCCCCCGGCCCAGCATGAGGCGCGCGATGCCGGACATCCCGGCGCCGCCGATGCCGACGAAGTGCACCCGCCCCAGCTGGGCGACCGGCACGGCCGTCACGGGCGTCACCAGGCCCATGTCCGGCTCCTCTCGCCCTCGCCCGTCGTGTTCTCGCCCGGGCCGCTCACCGCCGGCGCCGCCCGCCGTGCTGTGGTCTGTCGTGCCGTGGTGCGGGCCGGCGCCCTTCCCCCTGCATGACGTCGATGACCGCGGCCGCGAGCCGGCGATCAGCGTCCCGGCGGCCCGCCCCCGCCGCCGCGTGCGACATGGCGGCGACCAGTTCCGGGTCGAGCAGCACGGGCAGCAGCGTGTCCGTAATCCATTCCGGGCTCAGCTGGGCGTCGTCGACGATGATCCCGCCGCCGACGTCGGCGATCGGTGCCGCGTTCATCCGCTGCTCGCCGTTGCCGTGCGGCAGCGGTACGTACGCCGCGGGCAGGCCCACCGCCGTAAGCTCCGCGCAGGTCATCGCGCCGGCCCGGCACAGCGCGAAGTCAGCGGCCGCGTACGCGAGGTCCATCCGGTCCAGGTAGGGCAGCGCCACGTAGGGAGGCTCCCCTCCGGGCGGCGGGACGTCGACGTCGGAGCGCGGCCCGATGATGTGCAGCACCTGGACGCCGGCCGAGCGGATCCAGCCCACCGCGGCCGCCACGGCCTGGTTCAGCGACCTGGCGCCCTGCGAGCCGCCGGTCACCAGCAGCACCGGGAGGTCGGGCCGCAGGCCGAAGTGCCCGCGCGCCTTGTCCCCGAGCGCGAGCCGGTCGAGCCCGGCTATCTCGTGGCGGATCGGTATGCCGATGTAGGTGGCGTGCGCGAGCTTGGTGCCCGGCTGCCCGGTGAAGACGTGGCGGGTCAGCCGTGCCCCTATCCGGTTGGCCAGGCCCGGCCGCGCGTTGGCCTCGTGCACGACGATGGGTACGCCGCGGCGCCGCGCGGCCAGGTACGCGGGCGTGGCTACGTAGCCGCCGAACCCGACGAGCACGTCGGCCCGGACCCGGTCCAGCACCGCGGCGGCGGCGCTGACCGCCCCGCTGAGCCGCCCGGGCACCGACAGCAGCTGCTGGTTCACCGACCGGGGCAGCGGGACGGCGGGAATGAGCTCGAGGTCATAGCCGCGCAGGGGTACCAGCCTGGTCTCCAGTCCGCGCTCGGTGCCCAGGCACGTGATCGGGATCCGCGGGTTGGCCCGCCGGAGCGCGTCAGCGAGGGCCAGCGCCGGCTCGACATGGCCGGCCGTGCCGCCACCCGCGAGCACGACGCTCATCGGCGCGCCTCCGGCACGATGCTCATAGGCGCGCCTCCGGCACGATGCTCACAAGGCGCGCCTCCGGCACGACGCTCATCGGCGGCCTCGCCTCCTCCCTGCGCCTCTCCCGCCTCGTCGTGCGGCCTCAGGCCGGCACGGCCGGGCTCAGCCGCGCCGCCGGCCCAGGCCAAGCCAGCTTAGGGCGCGCAGCACCGGTCCGGGGCCAGCAGCCGCGAGTGCCTGCTGAGCACCGGGCTCCCGTTTCGCGAACGACATCAGCATGCCCAGTGCGACCAGGGTCACGAGGAGCGACGACAGGCCGGCCGACACGAGCGGCAGCGGCACGCCGGTGATCGGCAGCACGTCGATGACCGCACCGATGTTGACCAGGGCCTGCATCACGATCCAGGCGGTCGCGGCCGCGGCGGCCAGGCGCATGAAGGTGTCGGGCACCCGCCGCGCGATCCGCATCCCGGCGTAGGCGAGCCCGCCGTACAGGAACGTCACGCAGAGCGTCCCGACCAGCCCGAGTTCCTCGCCGATGACCGCGAAGATGAAGTCGGTGGTGGACTCCGGCACCCATCCCCACTTCGCCGGCCCGCGCCGAGCCCCACGCCGAACCACCCGCCCGAGCCCACCGCGTACTTGCCCTGGAGCGACTGCCAGCCGACCGTCAGGGCGTTGGCCTGCGGATGCAGGAAACCGGTGATCCGCTGCAGCCGGTAGGACGCCACGATGATCAGGATGATCATCGCGAAGCCCATCAGCCCGAGCATGCCCGCGAACAGCCGGAACGGCGTCCCGATCACCCACAGCAGGGCAAGGAAGATGACCAGCAGGATGAACGTGGTGCCGAGGTCGTCGCCGAGCATCACCAGCATGCTGAAGATCGCGGCCCCCGGCAGCAGCGGGATCAGCAGGTGCCGCCACTCGCCGAGCTGGCCCGCCTTCTCCTTGCGGGCGAGCAGGTCGGCGCCCCAGAGCACGAAGGCCAGCTTGGCGAATTCGGACGGCTGGACCTGGAAGCCCAGGACGTTGATCCAGCGCTCGCCGCCGTTGACCGTGTGGCCGACGGTGAGCACCAGCAGCAGGCCCAGCACGGACACCGCGACCATGGGGTAGGCGGCGGCCCGGAACAGCACCGGGGAGGACCGGGCGGCAACCCACATCAGCGGCAGCCCGACCGCGACGCCGAGCAACTGTTTCTGGAAGCCCGCGTAGGGAGACCCGCCCTGCACGAGGGCCTGGGCCGACGAGGTCGACAGCACCATGACCAGGCCCAGCGCGAGCAGCAGCGTGGTGATGCCGAGGACGAGGTAGTAGGAGGTGAGCGGGCGGTCGAGCAGCCGCAGGGCCGCCATCACCCGGCCGGTCACCCGAGCCGCGCCGCGGGCCGGGGGCGCGGGCGCGGCCACGTCCGGGCTGGCGCCCGGGGAGATCACCGGGGCGCTCACTGTGTCCCCTGTCGCCTCCGGGGCGCTTTAACCCGCCGTCTTCCCTCCTCGCTCGGGCGCTCGTTCCTCGCGCCCTCGCTCGTCAGTCCAGACGGCGGCGCGCCCCGTTGGCTCGGAGCCTCGCCGCTCGGTCGCAGGCTCCCTCCCCTTCCGCCTCCCCATCCCCCTTCACTGGCGGCACCGCGCCCCTTTGGCGAGCCTGCCAGCCGGCCGACCGCCGCGGCGAACGCGTCGCCGCGCGCCGGGTAGTCGCGGAACATGTCGAACGACTGCGCGGCGGGCGCCAGCAGCACGGTGTCACCGGGCACGGCCAGCCGGGCGGCCTCGGCCACCACGAGATCCATTGCTCCAGTGTCGGTGCGGACGGCCTCTACGACCGGGACATCCGGCGCGTGTCGCGCCAGCGACCGCCGGATCACCTCCCGGTCCGCGCCGAGCAGCACGACGCCGCGCAGCCGCGGCGCGACCTCCTCCACCAGCAGATCGACGTCGGCGCCGGCGCCGCGGAACAGACCGCCGGCGATCCACACCACGGACGGGTAGGAGTTCAGGGCCGCGGCCGCCGCGTGCGGGTTGCTGGCCTTGGAATCGTCGACATAATCCACCCCGCCGACCCGGGCGACCAGGCTCATCCGGTGCGGCTCGGGCCGGAAGGCGGCCAGCCCGGCCGCGACCGCCCCGGGCGGCGCGCCGTACGCGCGGGCCAGGGCCGCCGCGGCCAGCGCGTCGGCCACGTTGTGCGGGCCCGCTGGGCGGACGTCGGCCACGCCCGCCAGCACCACCCCGGCCGGGTCGCCGAAGGCCCGGTCGAGCAGGACGCCGTCGGCCACCCCGAGCTCGCCGGGGCCGGGCGCGCCGAGCCGGAAGGGCACCACCCGGGCGGTGCCCGGGGCCGCGGCGGCCAGGTCCCGGGAGCGCGCGTCGTCCGCGTTGCACACCGCCACCGTGCCCGGCGCGTAGATCCGGCTCTTGGCCTGCGCGTAGGCCTCGATGTCGCCGTGCCAGTCGAGATGGTGCGCGGCGACGTTTAGCACCACCGCGGCCAGCGGGCGCAGCGACTGGCTCCAGTACAGCTGGAAGCTGGACAGCTCGACCGCCATGACCGGGTACGGCTCCGGCTCGGTAACCGCCTCGATGACCGGCAGGCCGACGTTGCCCGCGGCGATGCTGCGGTACCCGGCCGCGCCGAGCATGGCCGCGAGCATCCGCACGGTCGTGGTCTTGCCGTTGGTCCCGGTCACCCCGAGCCACTCCTGCCGTGCTGGCCCGGGGGGGCGACCCCCCGCAACCCCCCGCGGAGCTGGCCCGGGGGGGCGATCCCCCGCAACCCCCCGCGGACCGCCGCCAGGCAGCGCCGGGCGCAGCTGCCAGGCCAGTTCGACGTCGCCGATCACCGGGATGCCGGCCGCGGCCGCGGCCGCGACCAGCGGGCTGCCCGGCCGGAACCCCGGCGCGGTGATCACCAGGTCGGTGCCGGGCGGGAGCGCCGGGTGCTCGGTGAACGTGACCGGGACCCCGAGGCTGGCCAGCTCCTTGGCCGCCCGGCGGTTGGCCTCGTCGTCGCGGCCGTCGGCGGCCGTGACCAGCGCGCCGCGGGCGGCGAGCAGGCGGGCCACCGGCGGGCCGGTGATCCCGAGCCCGTTGACGAAGACCCGCATCCCGGCCAGGCGCCCCGCGAGGCCGGGCACCTGGGCGTCCGCTTCCTCCGGCGTGCGCATAGCGCTACACCGGGAGCCAGGCCACGTAGAAGATGCCGAGGCCGGCCGCGATGAACAGGCCGCAGATCAGCCAGAACCTGATCACGATCGTGGTCTCGGCCCAGCCGAGCAGCTCGAAGTGATGCTGCAGCGGGGCCATCTTGAAGACCCGGCGCCCGGTCAGCTTGTACGACCCCACCTGGATGATCACCGAGAAGATGATGATCACGAACAGGCCGCCCAGGATCACGAGCAGCAGCTGGGTCTTCGTGCACACGGCCAGCCCGGCGAGCACGCCGCCGAGCGCGAGCGACCCGGTGTCGCCCATGAAGATCCGGGCCGGCGGGGCGTTCCACCACAAGAAGCCGAAGCAGGCGCCGAGCACCGTCCCGGCCACCACCGCGAGGTCGAGCGGGTCCCGCACCGCGTAGCACTGCGCGGCCAGGAAGCTGGTGCAGTCGTTTTTCTCCTGCCAGATCCCGATGAGCACGTACGCGGCGAGCACGAGGATCGCGGCGCCGGTGGCCAGCCCGTCGAGCCCGTCGGTCAAGTTCACCGCGTTCGACCACCCGGCGATCATGAGCACGATCCACAGTACGAACGGCAGCACCCCGATGGCCGGGCCGATGTCGCGCAGGAACGAGATGTGCGCGTCCGCCGGGGTGAGGTCGAACCCGTCCGGGTGGCGCAGCACCTCCACCGCGAACACCGCGCCCACCACCGCCTGGCCGGCCAGCTTGGCCCCGCTGCGCAGGCCCAGGCTGGTCTGCTTGTAGATCTTGATGAAGTCGTCGATGAAGCCGACCGCGCCCAGGCCGGTCATCAGCGCCAGCACCAGCAGGCCCGACATGGTCATCGGGTCCTTGGTCAGCTCGTGCCCGCAGATGTAGCCGATCAGCGTGGCGACCACGATGACCGTGCCGCCCATCGTGGGAGTGCCGCGCTTGGTCAGGTGCGAGGACGGGCCCTCCTCCCGGATCTCCTGGCCGTACCCGCGCCTGGTGAAGATCTTGATGGCGAGCGGCGTACCGAACAGCGCCAGCACCATCGCGACGCCGGCCGAGACGAGGATGGTCTTCACGGGGCCGTCTCCCTGGTCAGGTCCAGCTCCCCGGTCAGGGCCAGCGCCACGCGCTGGAGGTTCGCGGCCCGCGCGGCCTTGACGAGCACCACGTCGCCGGGCCGGGCCCGACGGCCGGCCTCGGCGGCCGCGGCGGCCGCGTCGGGCACCTGCACCAGCTCGCCGCGCCAGGACGGATCCGCCTTCGCCCCGGCCAGGATCGGCGCGGCCTCCTCCCCCACCACGATCAGCCCGGCCAGGCCGGCCCGGGCCGCCTGCCGGCCCGCCTGCTCGTGCAGTTCCTCCGCGTAGGCGCCCAGCTCCTTCATGGGGCCGAGCACCGCGAACGCGCGCCCGCCGCGGGCCATCGCGGCCAGGGCCGACAGCGCCGCCTCGAGCGCCTCGGGGCTGGCGTTGTACGCGTCGTTGATCACCGTGACCCCGTCCGGGCGCCTGGTCACCTCCATCCGCCACCGGCTCCGGGCCGTGGCCGCGGACAGTCCCTCCGCCACGGCGGCCAGGCCCATGCCGAGCTGGCCGGCCAGCGCCGCGGCGGCCAGCGCGTTGCTGACGTTGTGCTCGCCGTACAGCCGGAGCCGGACAGGCGCCGAGCCGTCGGGGGTGCGCAGCGTGAAGCCGGGCCGGCCTCGTCGAGGACGACGCCGGCCGCGCGGACCTCCGCCCGCGGCGACCGGCCGAAGGTCACCACCCGGGCCGCCGTGCGCCCCGCCATGGCCAGCACGCGGGGATCGTCGGCGTTGAGCACGGCCACGCCGTCGGCCGGCAGCGCCGCGGGCAGCTCGGCCTTGGCCCGCGCGACCTCGTCGAGGCTGCCGAACTCGCCGGCGTGCGCGTGCCCCACGCACAAGACCGCGCCCACCCGCGGCGGCGACATCCGGCACAGCGCGGCGATGTGCCCGGGCCCGCGCGCGGACATCTCGGCCACCAGGTACCTGGTCTGCTCGGTGACCCGCAGCACGGTGAGCGGGTGGCCGATCTCGTTGTTGTAGGAATTCTGCGGCGACACGGTCGGGCCCAGCGACTCGATCAGCTGGGCCGCCAGGTCCTTGGTGGTGGTCTTCCCCGCCGACCCGGTGATCGCAGCGGTCGTCAGCCCGGGCAGCCGGGCGACCACGGCCGCGGCCAGCGCGGCCAGCGCGGCGGGCACGTCGGGGACGATCAGCGCGGGCACGCCGACCGGCAGGGTGGCGAGCACCGCCGTGGCCCCGGCCGCGACCGCCTGGGCCGCGAAATCGTGGCCGTCGGCCCGCTCCCCGGGCAGGGCCGCGAACAGGCTTCCCGGGCCGGCCTTCCGGGAGTCGATGACGACCGGCCCGGTCACGATCCCGTTATGGTCGGTTATGAGATCGGCGCGAGCGCCGGTGATCTCGGATATCTGGGCCACGGACAGCGGGATCACAGGTCCCCCATATCGACCGGAAGGCCATCGGACGGTGTCGCCACCGGGCCGTCGGCCCGGGCGGACGCCCGGCGGCGGGTGAGCACGTCCGCGGCCACCTCGCGGTCATCGAAGGGGATCACCGACGTGCCAGCGTACTGGCCACGCTCATGCCCCTTGCCCGCGATGAGCACCACATCTCCCTTGGCGGCCCGGCTGATCGCGAGCCCGATCGCGGCCGCGCGGTCCGGCTCGACGATCACGTGCGCGCGGTCGCGGGCGGGGACGGTCAGCACGCCGGTGAGCATCTCTGCCAGTATGCCGAGCGGATCCTCCGAGCGTGGGTTGTCGCTGGTGAGAACGGCCGTATCGGCGAGCTCGGCCGCCGCAGCGCCCATCAGCGGGCGCTTGGCCCGGTCCCGGTCGCCGCCGCAGCCCAGCACGATCGTGAGATTACCCGGCGTGACCGCTCGCAGCGCGTCCAGCACGGCCCGGACCGCGCCGGGCTTGTGCGAGTAGTCGACCAGCACGGTGAAGTCCTGGCCCGCCTCGACGCGCTCCAGGCGCCCGGGCACCCCGGGGCACGCGGCGACGCCGCGGACCGCCGTGGCGATCCCCACGCCCGACTCGACCAGCGCCACGATGGCGGCGAGCGCGTTGGCCACGTTGAACGGCCCGGGCAGGGCCACCCACGCGTCGGCCTCCACGCCGCCCGGGCCGACGACCCGGAACGCGCTCCCGTCCGACCCGCCGCGCACGTCGGCCGCGCGCCAGTCCGCGGCGCGGTTCCCGGCCGCGGAGTAGGTGGTGAGCGGGATCTTCGGGGCGGCGGCGAGCATCCGCCCGTGCTCGTCGTCCAGGTTGACCACCCCGACCCGGGCGTAGTCCGGGGTGAACAGGGCGGCCTTAGCGGCGAAGTAGGCGTCGATCGTCTCGTGGAAGTCCAGGTGGTCCTGGGACAGGTTGGTAAAGACGGCCACGTCATAGGACGTCCCGGCGACGCGGCCCAGCGCCAGGGCGTGGCTGGAAACCTCCATCGCGGCGGCCGTCACGCCCTGTTCCACCATGGCGGCCAGCAGCGCCTGCAGGTCGGTGGCTTCCGGGGTGGTCAGCGCGCTGTCGGCGGTGACGTCGCCGATGCGGGTCTGCACGCCGCCGACCAGGCCGGTCAGGTGGCCCGCCGCCCGCAGCCCGGATTCCAGCAGGTACGTGGTGGTGGTCTTGCCGCTGGTTCCGGTCACCCCGATCAGCGTCAGCTTTCCCGACGGGTGGCCGTAGATCCAGGAGGCGACCTCGCCCAGCCTCGCCCGCGGGTTGCCGACCACGAACACCGGCAGGCCGGACCGGATCGCGGGTTCCTTGCCCGCGGGATCGGTGAGCACGGCCGCGGCGCCGGCGGCGGCGGCCTGGGCGCAGAACCGCCCGCCGTGGTAGCTGGCGCCGGGTAGCGCGGCGTACAGGTCACCGGGGTGCACGCGGCGCGAATCGTGGGTGATCCCGCAGACCCCGCGCGATCCGCTGGCCGCGGTCAGCGGGCCGGGCGCGTCCCGGCCGGCCGTCTTGACCCCGAGCAGGACCGCGAGCCCCGCGAGCGGGCGCAGAGGGACGCGGCGTGGGCGCAGATCCGCTGGCACGGGCCGAGATTACCTCTGTTCGCGGTGCCATGAGCGTGCCGCGCGTGGACTGCTCACTTCACGGCACCATGAGCGTGAGGCGGGGACGCTTGGCGTCGTCCGGCTTGATCCGCAGCGTCTGCAGCGCAAACTTCGCCACCTGGTAGAAGACCGGCCCGGCGACCTCGTCGCCGAAGTAGCCGCCCTTGGTGGGGTCCTGGACGTTGACCGCGACCAGGAGCTGCGGGTCGCTGGCCGGCGCGATGCCGATGTAGCTCGCGCCGTACTGGCACAGGCAGCTCTTCCCCGGGGCCGCTACCTGCGCGGTGCCGGTCTTGGCCGCGATCGAGTACCCCGGGATGATGCCCCACGGCTCGCCGCCCTTGTTGTCGATGAAGGGCACCTGCTGCAGGATCTGCATCAGCTCGCTGGCGGTCTTCGGCTCCAGGACCCTGGTCTGCCGCGGCGTCGGCGCGGGCGTGAACGTCCCGTTGTCGGTGACCGTACCCGCGACGACCGAGGGCTGGACCCGGACCCCGCCGTTGGCGATCGTGGCGTAGACGCTGGCCATCTGCACCGCGTTCACCGCGACGCCCTGGCCGAAGGACAGGGTGTAGCGCTCGTCGCCCCACCACTGGGACACCGGGGGCAGCAGGCCCGCGCTCTCGCCGGGCAGGTTCAGCCCGGTGGGCTCGCCGATCCCGAACTTCTTGAAGTAGTCGTACTGGATCTGCGGGCTGATGTGCTGGGCCACCTGCACCATGCCGTCGTTGAACGAGTTGGCGATGATGCCCGCGATCGTGAACTTCGCCGTGGCGTGGTACTCGCCGTCGTGGAAGGAGAACCCGTCGACCGTGATCTGGTCCGGCACCGTGTAGGTGCTCATCGGCGTCTGCCCGCCGTGCTCGAGCGCCGCGGCGGCGGTGATGACCTTCGCGGTGCTCCCCGGCTGGAACACGTTCTGCACCGGGATGTCGCTGGTCGCGGCCACGCTGGACGGGTCGGACGGGTCGAACGTCGGGTACTGCGCGAGCGCCAGGATGCGCCCGGTGTGCGGGTTCATCACCACGACCGAGCAGTTCCTGGCGTGGGTCGCCTTGACTTCGGCCGCGCACTCCTGCTCGGCGTCCCACTGGATGTTCGCGTTGATGGTGAGCCGCAGGCTGTCGCCCGGCACCGGTTGCTTGACCACGGTCTCGGTCGCCGGGATGGGCTGCTGGGTCGGGCCCATCTCGACCTCCTCGCTGCCGTCCCGGCCGGCCAGCAGCGAGTTGTACTCCTGCTCGATCCCGGCCGCGCCGGTCACATCGCCGTTGCCGCTGGCGTTGGTGAAGCCGACCAGGTTGGCGGCGAGGTCGCCGTTCGGGTAGGTCCGCGAGTACGACGAGGTCTCGGCGATGCCGGGCAGCCGCAGCGCCGTGATCCGGGCGCCGGTCGCCGCGGGGACGTTCCGCTTGAGCACCACGTACTGCGGCGAGGTCGGGTAGTCGAGCAGCGCCTGGATCACCGGCTGCGGCATGCCGAGCGGCCCGGCCAGCGCGGCGGCCACCTGCGGCCGCTGGGCCGCCTTTATCTCGGCCGGGTCGGCGTAGACCAGGTCGGTCTGCACGGTCATCGCGAGCACCGTGCCGTCGCTGCTGGTGATGGAGCCGCGCACGACCGGGATCGAGATCGGCTGGGGCGGCAGCATCTGCTTCTGGGCCAGGGCCCGGTACTGGGACCAGTGCAGGCCCTGGAGCTGTACCAGCCGGGCGGCGAACAAGGCCAGCACGACCCCGATGCACACCAGCGTGATGCTCAGGCGGCGGCCGGGGCCAGCCCGGCGAAGGCCGGGGCGGGGCGCGTCGCGCCCGGGCCGGGCCGGCCGGGGCGGGGCCGGGCGGGGCCGGCCCCGAGTGACGGTGCCCCGGGTCGGCCGGGCGGCCAGCGCCGCGGGCCCGGCGCCGGGCGGCCTTCTCCGGTCGTCGCCGCGCCTCTTGCCCGCGTCGGGGCGCCTGCCGCCGCCCTCGCCAGGCGGCCGGTCGGAGCCGGGCCCGTGCGGCCGGCGCGGGCCGGGCGGCGCCGAGCGGCCGGCCGGGCCTCGCCCGGACCGTTCGCGACGGCGGCCCGAGCGGTCGCCGGGTGTCACGGGGTGTATCCCGGAGGGGCCGAGACCACCCCGGGTACCGTGGCCGGCGTGACGTAGCTGCGGCCGGTCCGCAGGTCCACGAAGTCCAGGACCGGCTGCATCCGCAGGCCGAGCTTCAGGGCCCGCTGCTCGATGGAGGCCGGCGACTGCTCGGCCGCCACTTGCTGCTGCAGTTCCTCTACTCGCTGCGAGGCCTGGGTGTTGCCCTGCTGCAGGGCGCTGATCCGGAACGAGGCCGCGGCCAGCGTCGTGTTGATCACCAGCAGGCAGATGAGCCCGCTGCCGAGCAGTCCCAGCACCAGCAGGATGAAGGGGGTGCGCGAGGCCGCGCGACGCCCGGTCTCCCCGGCCTGCCGGGCCGCGGCCGGCGGGCGCGCCGGGCCGGTGCGGGCAGCCGGGCCGGCGGCGGGACGCGTGG
This sequence comes from uncultured Actinomycetota bacterium, assembly GCA_963795055.1. Taxonomy (GTDB): domain Bacteria; phylum Actinomycetota; class Actinomycetes; order Streptosporangiales; family Streptosporangiaceae; genus JASHPR01. Next base: position 84,156 of record CAWCGJ010000042.1, on the reverse strand, counting down.
CGGTGCGCGCCGCGATGGCGGCGGGACGGGCCGCCGCGCGCGCCGCGACGGCCGCCGGGCCGGCGGCGGAGCGGGCCGCGGGAGGAGCGGGCCTGGCCGGGCCGCCGTCGGGCGCGCCCGGGCGGCGGGGACGGGCCGGGCGCGGCTGCGGCTCCCCCGGACCGGCGCGACCAGGATTACGGCGGGGGCCCGTTCTGACCGTGGTATTCATCGGGCACCGTCCGTTCTCTGCCTTTTGTCTCGCCTCCGGGGCCCCGCCCCCTGCCCACCGCCCCGGCCCACTCCACTTGCCACCTCACTGCGCCGCCTTCCCTCGTCGCTCGCTCGCAAGCTGCCTCGCTCCTCAGTCCAGGCGGCACCGCGCCCCTTTGGCTCGGTCATGCCGCGGCCCGGATTCGTTCGGCGGCCCGCAGCCGGGCCGACGCGGCGCGCGGGTTGGCCGCCACTTCCGCCGCCGTGGGCCGCTCGCCACCCCGGGTGAGGAGCCGGAACCGCGGCTGGGCGGACGCGAGCGGGACCGGCAGTCCCGGCGGGGTGGTGTCCGCCGCGCTGGCCACGAGGGCCTGCTTGACCGGGCGGTCCTCGAGCGAGTGGTAGGCGAGCACCACGATCCGGCCGCCCACCGCCACGGCGTCGAGGGCCGCGGGCAGGGCCTGGCGCAGCGCCTCAAGCTCGCCGTTGACCTCGATCCGCAGGGCCTGGAAGGTGCGCTTGGCGGGGTGGCCCCCGCTGCGCCGGGCCGGCGCCGGGATCGAGTCGCGGACGATCTCGGACAGCCGCATGGTCGACGTGAGCGGGGACCTCGACCGTTCCCTGACCACCGCGTCCGCGATGCGCCGGGCGTAGCGCTCCTCGCCGTACTCGCGCAGTACCTGCGCCAGCCGGGCCGCGGGATAGGTGTTGACGACATCCGCCGCGGTCAGCGGCCCCGTCTGGTCCATCCGCATGTCCAGCGGCGCGTCGTAGGAGTAGGCGAAGCCCCGGCTGGGGTCATCGAGCTGCGGCGAGGAGACCCCGAGATCGAACAGGACGCCCTGGACGCTCGGCTGGCCGAGCGCGGCCAGGATCTCGCCGATCGCGTCGTACCTGGCGTGCACCAGCGTGACCCGGCCGCCGTACGGCGCGAGTACCTTGCGGGATTCCTCGATCGCGGCGTCGTCGGCGTCCACGCCGATCAGGGTCAGCCCCGGATGCCGGCTCAGCAGCGCGCTGGCGTGCCCGGCCCGCCCGAGCGTGGCGTCGAGCAGGACCGCCCCCTCGGGCTGCAGGGCGGGCGCGAACAGGGCCAGGACCCGGCCGGTCATGACCGGCAGGTGTCCTGATCCTGTCGTGGCCACCAGGCCTCCTTCTCGCGTGAGCATCAGCCACTGCCGAAAGCGGCAGGACCGGACGGCGCCCGCTGCGGCACTTGCCCGGCCAGGTCCCCATCCGCGCGATGCGCCGATGGCCGATGCCGCCTGGCGCCGGGGAAGTGACGTCAGCCGGCCTGGCCATCCAGCGCGGGTGGAGACCTCGCCGGGCACCCCGTGACGGGGCGCCTGTTCCCCTAGGCTCCGGGCGTCACCTCCTCGGGCCCCTCGGAGAACACGTTCTCCTGCTCGGCCAGGTAGGCATCCCACGCCGCCGAGTCCCAGATCTCCAGGCGGGTGTTGTTCCCGATCACCACGCAGTCGCGCTGCAGCGCCGCGTACTCGCGCAGCGCGGGCGGAATCGTGATCCGGCCCTGCCGGTCCGGGATCGCGTCCTCGGCGCTGGCGAAGAACACCCGGCTGTAGGCGCGCTGCGGCTTGGCGTCCCCCGGTTCCGGCCGTCGTCCCGCGGCGATCTGGTCGAACTCGGCCTGGGGAAACAGGTAGAGACAGCGTTCCTCGCCCTTGGTCAGGACGATTCCCCGGGTGAGCTCCTCGCGGTACTTGGCCGGCAGGATCAGCCGCCCCTTCTCGTCCAGGCGCGGAGTGTGAGTGCCGAGAAACACCAGCGCTCACCTCCCCGGTCCCCCACCCGACCCGCTTTTGGGGCCCTTTATGCCCCACGGTCCTCCACTGTACTCCACAATTCCCCACCGTCAACGCGGAAGAGCCCGGACTGGGCGCTTATTTCCACCCGAACCCGAGGTCATAGCGGTGGAGGGAAGTGGGAGGGACGCAAGTCGCGTCCGGACCATCGCACGACGTACTGTCTGAACGCACGGCCATGCAAAACTCACGGGGTCCTGCCCGGCCGGGCAGCCGGAGAATCGCGCCGAGCGTGACGCGAGGAGGACATGTGGTCATCGACACGGGGAACCAGGCGGACCGCAAGCTGGACGAGCTCGTGCCGGTGGCCCACCGCGTCAGCGCGGCCGTGGAGACCGTGATCTCCGGCAAGCCCGAGGCCATCAAGCTCGCGATGACCGTCCTGCTCGCCGAGGGGCACGTGCTGATCGAGGACGTGCCGGGGGTCGGCAAGACGCTCCTGGCCAAGTCGCTGGCCCGGTCCATCGACTGTTCGGTCCGGCGGGTTCAGTTCACCCCCGACCTGCTCCCCGGGGACCTGACCGGGGTCAGCGCGTTCAACCAGGAACTACGGGAATTCGAGTTCAAGCCGGGCCCGATCTTCGCCAACATCGTCCTCGGAGACGAGATCAACCGGGCCTCGCCCAAGACCCAGTCCGCGCTGCTGGAGTGCATGGAGGAGCGCCAGGTCACCGTGGACGGCGAGACCTACCCGCTGGAATTGCCGTTCATGGTGATAGCCACCCAGAACCCGATCGAGATGGAGGGCACCTACCCGCTGCCGGAAGCGCAGCGGGACCGCTTTACCGCCCGCATCTCCATCGGGTACCCGGACCCGGACGCCGAGCTCGCGATGCTGGACTCGCACGGATCGTCGTCGCCGCTCGACCAGCTCGAGCCGGTCGCGCACGGCAGCGACATCCGCGCCCTCATCGCGGCGGTGCGCGGCGTGCACGTGGCCCAGGCGATCAGGCAGTACGTCATCGGCCTGGTCAACGCCACGCGCACCTCCCCCGAGCTCAGGCTCGGCGCGTCACCGCGGGCCACGCTGCACCTGCTGCGCGCCAGCCGCGCCTACGCGGCCCTCGACGGCCGGGATTTCGTGATCCCCGATGACGTGCAGGCGCTGGCCGGCCCGGTGCTCGCGCACCGGCTGCTGCCCACGCCCGAGGCGCTGGTGGGCCAGGAGCTCCCCGAGCAGGCCCTGGCCCGGATCGTGCAGAGACTGCCGCTGCCGCCGGCCGGTAGGCGCCCGCTGGCCGTAGATTGGTGAGCACGGGCGGAAGGAGGGCCGACATGCGGTCGCTGCTCGCGGCGTTCACCACGCGCGGCACCTCATTCCTGGCCGCGGGCGCGGCCGCAGCCCTCGCCGGGCTCTTCCTCGGCGAGCGCGACCTGGTCAGCGTCGGAATCTTCCTCCTCGTGCTGCCCCTGTTCTCCGCGCTGGCCGCCGGGCGCGCCCGCTACCGCCTCAGCTGCGTCCGCAGCATCAGCCCGCCCCGGGTGGCGGCCGGCCAGAGCGCCCTGGTCCGGGTGCACCTGGAGAATGTCTCGCGGCTGCCGACCGGGCTGCTGCTGGCCGAGGACGGGGTTCCCTACGCGCTGGGCACCCGCCCCCGGTACGTCCTGAACGGAATCGAGCGCGGCGGGTCGCGCGAGCTGAGCTACCCGCTGCGCTCCGACCTCAGGGGCAAGTACGTGGTCGGCCCGCTGGAGATCCGGATCGCGGACGCGTTCGGCCTGGTCGAGCTCGGCCGGTCCTTCTCCTCCCGCACCACGTTCGTGGTCACCCCCAGAATCATCCCGCTCCCTCGGGCGGTGATCACCGGCAGCTGGCTGGGCGACGGGGACCGCAGGGCCCGTTCCGCGGCCGCCGCCGGGGAGGACGACGTGGTGCCGCGCGCCTACCGGGACGGCGATGAGCTGCGCCGCGTGCACTGGCGCTCGACCGCCCGTTACGGCGAGCTCATGGTCCGGCGCGAGGAGCAGCAATGGCGGAACCGGCTGCTGCTGCTGCTCGACACCCGGCGCGGCGCTCACGCGGGCAGCGGGGCGTCGTCGTCGTTCGAGTTCGCGGTCAGCGCCGCCGCGTCCATCGGCGTGCACCTCTCGCACGAGGGCCTCGACGGCCAGCTGATCACGGACGCCGGGGCACTCAGCGCGCCCGGCATCTTCGAGGACGTGCTGCTCGACTCGCTGGCCGTGATCAGGCCATCCCGCGGCCACGACCTCAGCCCCGGCCTGGGCGCGATGCGCGGCGCGAGCGGGCTCATCATCGCGGTCACCGGACGGCTGTCCGCGGGCGCGGCTCGGCAGCTCGCCGCGAGCCGCCGCGACGCCGGCCCCGCGATCGCCCTGCTGCTGGCCGTGTCCACCTGGAGCGGCCCAGGAGCCGATCCGCGGTTCCCGGGTCCCGGCACGGCCGACGACGCTGGCCGGGCGGCGGGCGGGCCCGGCCCCGGCGAGACGGATCAGGCCGCGGCGATCCTGCGGGCCGCCGGCTGGCGGGTGGCCTGTCTCGACGTGACCACTCCGCTGACCGTGGCCTGGCAGCAACTGGGCCTGTCCCCCGCCATCCCGCTGCGCGGAGCAGCCGTATGAATATCCGGCTCACCGTGACTGCGGCCGTGGCCGTGATCCTGGCGTCGGTGTCGGTCTACCCGCTGATCGAGACCGCGGCGTGGTTCTGGGCCGGGGTGGGCGCCGTGATCGTCGCGGCGACCGCGGGGATCATCACCAGGCTGCCGACCCTGCACGCGGCGGTGGCAGGCTCGGTGCTCGCGCTGATCGCCGCGGCCCCGCTGCTGGTCAGCCCCTACTGGGGGCTGAAGGTGGCCGGCGCGGCCATCGTGGCCGTCACCGCGGCCAGCCGGCCCCGGCTGCGCGTCGTGCAGGCGCTCGCCTGCGTGATCATCTACCTGTCCGCGCTGCTGATCTACCTGAACGCGCTGTTCGCCCACCACCTGTCGACCGCGGGCATCGTGCCCACCAAGGCCTCGCTTTCCTACCTGTCCACCCTGGCGAACCAGGGCATGGCCGAGCGAGTCTTCGAGCCCCCGGTGCCCAGCAGCCCGGGAGTAATCCTGCTGGCCGCAGGGGGCATCGGCCTGATGGCGGCGGCCACCGACCTGCTCGCGGTCCGGCTGCGCAGTCCGGCGATCGCGGGCCTGCCCCTGCTGGCGCTGTACTGCGTCCGGATCACCACCGCCGCCAAGCAGGGCGGCGTCGGCGCCACCATAGTGTTCTGCCTGGCCATGATCGGCTACCTGGCGCTGCTCGCGGCCGACGGCCGGGAAAGGCTCCGCATCTGGGGCAGGCTGGTGACCGTCTGGCACGGCGCAGCCGCCGAAACGGCCGAGGCGGCCGAGGCGCCCGACACCAAGGCGCTGGCGGCGTCGGGGCGCCGCATCGGGCTGGCCGCGGCCTGCATCGCGCTGGCCTTCCCGCTGCTGGTTCCCGGCATCAGCGTGCATGACCTGTTCAAGACGGTCGCGACCGCCTCGGGGCCGGGCGGGAAGCTGATCCCGCCGCCTACTCCGCTGATCCAGATGAACGATCAGCTGCTGAGTACGTCGCCGCGGACCGTCCTGACCTATACCACGAACGCCTCGCAACCCCGGGAGCAGTACCTGCAGGTTTACGTGCTGAACTATGACCTGCCCGGCCAGACGTGGAACCTGGCCCCGCTGGGTGGCCCCACCACTGCGGTGAGCACCGGCCAGCTCCGGCGGGCCCAGGGGATCACCGACGGCACGCCGGTGACCACGACGACGACCAGGGTCACGCTCGGCCAGGGAAACACGGGGTATGACGCGAAGCTGGGCTTCCTCCCGCTGCCCTACGCGCCGCAGACGGTGCAGGCCTTGGGGAGCTGGACGGAAGACAACGCCACGCTGATGGTGTATTCGACCTCGCAGCAGTTGTCTGGCCTGTCGTACACGGTGACCAGCCAGGAAGCCGTCCCGGACGCTGCCGTCGAGAACACCCGCGGGGCCTACCCGAAGAACATCTCCGGCGGCTACCTCAGCTTCCAGGCCGGCCCGCACCGGGAACTGACCAAGCTCGCGGACCAGATCGCCGCTCAGGCCCACGCCCGGACCCCGTACCAGAAGGCGGTGGCCCTGCAGGACTATTTCCGGTCCGGGGAGTTCACCTACAGCACCGGCGTGAACCTGCCGCCCGGCATCAAGGGCCTGACCGAGTTCCTGTACCACAGCAAGACCGGCTACTGTCAGCAGTTCGCGTTCGCGATGGCCGGGCTCGCCCGCCTGCTCGGCATCCCGTCCCGGATCGCCGTCGGCTACACGGCAGGTTCCCCGGCTGGCCACCGGACCTGGAAGGTCACCACCGCCGACGCTCACGCCTGGCCCGAGCTGTATTTCGCCCACCTCGGCTGGATCCGTTTCGAGCCGACTCCCGGCGGTCCCGGCGGCCAGGGGACGGCGACCGTGCCGAACTACGGAGCGCCACCGGGATTCGGCACCGAGCCGACGACCCCGCCGATCGGTCAGAGCTCGCACGCCAAGACCGGGCTCGGGGCCGGCAGCCAGAACGCCGCCCACCTGCACAACCTGGGCCTGGAAGGCACCGGCAGCGCGTCGCGGGCCGCCGTCCCGGGCCGCGGCATCGCCCTCTGGGTGTTGCTGATCGCGGCGATCGTCATCGCGGTCGCCGTGATCGCCCTGCCGGTGGCCAGGTCGGTGGTCCGCCGCCGCAGGCTGCAGACGGCGGGGGACGCCAGGCTGGCGCACGCGGTATGGCGCGAGGTCCGCGACGACCTGGCCGACTACGGGTTCAGCTGCCGCCCGAGCGAGTCACCCCGCGCGGTCGCCGGCCGGGCGAGTACCACCCTGCAGCTTGACCCGTCGGCCCGCGAGGCCCTGGCCCGGGTCGCCAGCGCCGAGGAGCGCGCGCGCTACGCGACGTCTCCGCTTCCCTCGCCGACCCTGCGCGCGGACTGTGCCACGATCCGGCGGGCGCTGGCCCGGCAGGCGGGCCGGGCCGAACGCTGGCGCGCACGGCTGCTGCCCACGTCGATGCTCACCCCGATCCGTCCCGCGCTCCAGCAGGCGCTGGACGTGTTCGGGTGGATGGATGCGGCCGGGATGAAGCTCCGCGGCCGGGAGCCCCGCGATGGCAAGCTCGGCGAAGAGGTCAGGCCACAGGAATAGCCGGGTCCGGCCCGCCCGGCCGACCGACCGCCGGGAGACCAGGGGCCGGGGTCAGCCCCGCTCCTGCCGCCGGCGCCAGCGCTCCTCGAGCCGCTCCATCATCCCGGTGCCCGCCGTGCGGCTGGCCCGCCGGTCCTTCGGCTTGGTGGCGGTCCGCCCGCTGGCGACACCGGTCATGTGCCGGTAGCTGGTCAGCGCCCACATGCTGCAGGCCAGCATGACCACGAAGCCGGCCACGCCGATCCAGATGTACTTGGTCACCACTCCGGCCACGAGCATCCCGACGCCCAGCAGGAATCCCAACGCGGCCTGGATGACCCGGCGCTTGTAGTGCACGCGCGGGTCGCTCGCGCGGACGGCGTTGGCGAACCGCGGATAATCGGCGTAGAGCGCCTGCTCAATCTGCTCGAGCTGGCGCTGCTCGTGCTCCGAGAGCGGCACGGTGCCTCCCATAAAACTTGCGCGCGGGGATGGGGCTCATTGAGCTTCTCCTCACGGCCTGGCTTACGTCAAGAATACGAGCGCAGGAGCGTCCTGCGGAAGGGTACGCCCGTCTCCACCCTGCTCCAGCCTGGCCGGCCACCGCACAGGCCCCGGAGCTCACCGGCATATCGCCAGAAAGCCGGAACCGGATCCGGCGGCCGCGGGCCGTTACTGGCCCCGAGACCGGGGTAGGGCGACCGGGGCGGGCCGCGATCACGGCCCGCCCCGGTCACCGTCCACCAGGATCGCCGGGCGCACGGTATCGGCGCCGAACCGCCCGGCGATTTTGTCGACGGCCCGCTCGGCCTCGCGCCACGAGACCGGCCGGTCCCCGAACGGCAGCTGCGTCATCACGGCCGAGGCCGGGACCAGGCCGTTCGCCCGCACGCCGACCAGCCGGAGCTGAGCCCCGGCGTCCAGCCCGGCCGCCGCGTAGAGCTCGCATGCCGTCCGGTAGATCTGCTGGGCCACATCGGTCGGCTCGGGCAGCGTCCGTGATCGCGTGATCGTCTTGAAGCTGGCCAGCCGCAGCTTCACCACGATCGTCCGGGCCGAGCAGCCGGCGGCGCGCAGGCCGCGCGCGGTCCGGCCGGACAGCCGCAGCAGCTCGCGCCGGATCACCTCGGGATCACCGACGTCGGCCGGAAAGGTCTCCTCGGCGCCGATGCTCTTCTCCCTGGCGCCGGGCACGACCTTGCGCTCGTCGCGCCCGGCGGCCAGGGCCGAGAGGTGAGCGGCGGCGGCGCGGCCGAGTTCGCGTTCCAGGGTGCTGGTCGGCGTCTGCGCGATGTCCGCGACCGTGCGCAGCCCGAGCCGCGCCAGGACCTGGCCGGTCTGCTGGCCGACCCCCCACAGCGCCGCGACCGGCAGCGGGTGCAGGAAATCCAGGAGGCCATCCGCCGGGATCACCAGCAGACCGTCCGGCTTGCAGTGCACGGACGCCAGCTTGGCGATGAACTTGGTCGTCGCGACCCCCACCGAGCAGGTGATGCCCTGCTGCCCGCGGATCTGGGCCCGGATCAGCTGCCCGATCTCCGCGGGCCGCATCCCGAGCCTGCGCCGCGCGCCGGCCACGTCGAGGAAGGCCTCGTCCAGGGCCAGCGGCTCCACCTCGGGGGTTATGGCCCGGAAGGCCGCCATGACCTCGCGGGACACGGCGGCGTACAGGCCATGCCGGGGCGGGATGACCACGGCCCGGGGGCAGAGCCGCGCCGCCCGGGCCATCGGCATCGCCGAGCGCACCCCGAAGGCGCGCGCCTCGTAGGTGGCCGACAGCACCACGCCGCGCCCGCTCCGGCCGCCCACGATGACCGGCCTGCCCGCCAGCTCGGGCCGGTCCCTGATCTCCACGCTGGCGTAGAACGCGTCCATGTCGACGTGCAGGATGTGGCAGCCCGCGTCATCCGGGGCGCAGGCCCGCCAGCATCGCCCCGGGCACGTCCGTGCGCCACTGGCGCCTCCTCATGCCGCTCCGGCCGCCAATGTACTGCGCTGGCCGGCTCCGACATTCTACCGGCCGGCTCACGCCTCTTCACGGACGGCGGCCCGGGCCGTCTGGTCCCCGGGCCGCGTCACTGGTCGGGAGCTGGCTCCGGCTCCAGTTCCGGCCTGAGCTCGAGCAGCCGGGCCAGCAGGCCGTTGACGAAGGCCGGTGATGCGTCGGTGGACAGGTCGCGGGCGAGCAGGACGGCCTCGCTGATCGCCACCCCGTCCGGGACGCCGGTCTCCCACAACAGCTCATACGCCCCGATCCGCAGGATGTTCCGGTCCACCGCGGGCATCCGGTCCAGCGACCAGCCCTGGGAGTACCGGGCCAGCAGCTCGTCGATGCGCTCCCGGTGCGCCTGGACGCCCCGGACCAGCTCGGCGGCATAACCGGAGACCGGCGGGGCGCCGTCGGCGGGCCGGCTTCCCGCGGCGGACCGCTCGGCCAGCAGGTCGAGCACGGGCTCGCCCCTGATCTCGGCCTCGAACAGGATGTCGAGCGCGCGCTTCCTGGCCTTAGTGCGCGCAGGCATGGCCGCCCCCGGGGCGCCTGCGGCCCGGGCGGGCCGTCACGCCCGGCCGAGGTACTGGCCGGTGCGCGTGTCCACCCTGATCTTCTCGCCGGTGGTGATGAACAGCGGGACCTGGATCTGCGCGCCGGTCTCCAGCGTGGCCGGCTTGGTGCCGCCGGTCGCCCGGTCCCCCTGCAGGCCGGGGTCGGTCTGGCTGACGGTCAGCTCCACGGCCGCGGGCAGCTCCACGTACAGCGGCACGCCCTCGTTGAAGGCCACCACGGCGTTCTGCTCCTCGAGCAGGTAGTTGGCCGCGTCGCCGATGGTCGCGGCGGGGATGTGCGGCTGGTCGTAGGTCTCGGTGTCCATGAACACGAAGTCGTCGCCCTCGCGGTACAGGTACTGCATCTCCCGCCGGTCCACGCTGGCCTGCTCGACGCGGACGCCGGCGTTGAAGGTCCGGTCGACGACCTTGCCCGACAGCACGTTCTTCAGCTTGGTGCGCACGAACGCGCCGCCCTTGCCGGGCTTGACGTGCTGGAAGTCCACGACGTTCCAGAGCTGGCCGTCGATGTTGAGCGTCATGCCGTTCTTGAGATCGTTCGTGGTGGCCACTGCGTCGTGTCTCCTGCGTACGGGCGGGAACGGCTCGTCCGGCTACAGGACGAGAAGCTCCCTTGCGGTCCTGGTAAGTATCTGGCGTGATCCCGCGGCGTCGGTGTTAGCCCGGGGGGACGACCCCCCAGACCCCCCCGCGGATCGCGCACCACCAGGGTGTCCTCGATCCTGACGCCACCCCGGCCGGGTAGGTAGATCCCGGGTTCGATGGTGACGGGAACCCGGTCAACGAGTGTACCGGTTCTGGCGTAGCCGATGGTCGGGGCCTCGTGGACCTCCAGCCCGATGCCGTGGCCCAGCCCGTGCCGGAAATCGCCGCCGTGACCCGCGGCTTCGATCAGGTCCCGGGCGGCGGCGTCGACGTCGCTGACGTCCGCGCCGACCGTGGCGGCCTCGACGCCGGCCCGCTGTGCGGTGGCCACGAGCTCGTAGATGTCGCGCTGCCACGCGGCGGGCTCGCCGAGCGCCACGGTGCGGGTCATGTCGGCGTGGTAACCGCCGTACCGGGCGCCGCAGTCGATCGTGATCAGGTCCCCGGCCGCGAACGGCCGGTCAGCGGGCGCGTGGTGCGGGATCGCGCCGTTCGGCCCGCTGGCCACGATGGTGTCGAAGGCCGGCGCCTCGGCGCCGAGGTCGATCATCGCCCGCTCCAGCAGGACCGCGAACTCCCGCTCGGTCCGGCCGGGCACGATGTCCCGCAGCGCGGCGGAGAACGCCTCGTCGGTGATCGCGCAAGCCCGGGCGAGCAGCGCGATCTCGGTCTCGTCCTTCACCATCCGCAGCTCCTCGACCATCCGCCCCAGCGGCACCAGCGCGGGGCCGTCGTCCAGCGCGGCGAGCTCCGCGTGCCGTTCCACGGTCATTTCCTGAGCCTCGAACGCCACGGTGGCCAGGCCCCGGGCCACGGCCAGGCGGGCCAGGGCCGGCTCGATGAAGCGCTCGGTGACCAGTTCCAGGTCAGGACAGTCGCGCCGCGCCGCCTCCTCGTACCGGGAGTCGGTGGCCAGCACGCCCGGCTCGGCGGCGGGCAGCAGCAGCGCCGCGTTGGAGCTGACCAGGCCGGTGAGATAGCGGACGTTGGCCGGGCTGGTGATCAGCGCCGCATCCGGGCCCAGCTTGGCGATCTTCTCCTGCGCGCGCTCGCGGCGGGCGGCATGTATCTGCGGCATAACCACGACTGTACGGCTCTGACGTGGATCGCTCCCGGCCCGGGGCCCGGGCCGGGGGCGGGGTGCGCGGCCGGGCCGATGTACGGTCACGCCATGGCCAGCCAGCAGCGGGAGATCGACGCCGTGGTGTTCGACCTCGGCGGGGTGCTGATCGACTGGGATCCGCGCTATGTGTACCGGCCGCTGTTCGACGATCCGGCCGACATGGAGGAGTTCCTCGGCTCGGTCTGCACCGCGGACTGGCATCGGGCCCATGACCTGGGAGCGGACATCGCCCAGTCCTGCGAGCAGCTCGCGCGGCGCTACCCGGAGCACCGGGACATGATCATGGTCTGGGCCGAGCGCGGCGAGCAGATGGCGGCCGGGCAGTTCGACGACGCCGTGCAGGTCCTCGGCGACGTGAAGGCCGCCGGGGTGCGCTGCTACGCGCTCAGCAACATGGAGCCCGACGCGTTCCGGGTCCGGCAGGCCCGGTTCCCGTTCATGGACTGGTTCGACGCCTACGTCATCTCCGGCCTGGAGGGCGTGGCCAAGCCGGACCGGCGGATCTTCGAGATCCTGCTGCGCCGTCACGGGCTGCGCCCGCAGGCCTGCGTGTTCATCGATGACCAGGCCCGCAACGTCGCTGCCGCCCGCGAGCTCGGCCTCGTGGGCCTGCCCTTCTCGTCGGCGGCGCGGCTCAGGCAGGATCTGAGTGGCCTCGGTCTCCCCGTGGCCTGACCCGCCGCCCGAGGCTCAGGCGGCGAGGTCGCGGATCTGCTCGATCAGCCGCACCCGCTCGGCGTGGGTGCGGGCCAGGGGCGCCACGTTGAGCGTGGTCACGCCGGACTCGCGGAACGCCGCCACCCGCTCGGCCACCCAGGAGCGCGGCCCGATCAGCGAGGTCCCTTCGAGCAGCGCGGCGGGTACCAGCGCGGCGGCCTCGTCCTTCCTGCCGTCCAGGTAGGCGTCCTGGATCGCGGCGGCCTCGGCCTCGTACCCGTACCTGCCGACCAGGTCGTTATAGAAGTTGCGTCCCTTCGCGCCCATCCCGCCGATGTACAGCGCCTGCATCGGCCGGCCCAGCTCCAGCAGCCCGGCGACGTCGTCGCCGATCGCCAGCGACGCCGTGGCCGGCACCACCTCCAGCGGCCCGAGCGACGGATCGCGCTTGGCCCGGCCCGCGGCCAGCGCCGCGCCCCACACCGAGGCCGCCTTCTCCGGGAAATACCAGATCGGCTGCCAGCCCTCGGCCAGCTCGGCGGCCAGCTCCACGTTCTTCGGCCCAAGCGCCGCGACGAAGATCGGTATCCGGTCCCGGACCGGGTGGTTGATCAGCTTGAGCGGCTTGCCGAGCCCGGTGCCCTGGTCCGGCGGCAGCGGGATCGTGTAGTAGCGGCCGGAATACTCCAGCCGCTCCCGCCGCCACACCTTGCGGCAGATCTCGATGATCTCCCGGGTCCGGCCGATCGGCGCGTCGTACGGCACGCCGTGCCAGCCCTCGATCACCTGCGGCCCCGAGGCCCCGATGCCGAGCACGAACCGGCCGCCGGAGACGTAGTCGAGGCCGGCCGCGGTCATCGCGGTCAGCGTCGGGGTCCGCGAGTACAGCTGCAGGATGCCCGAGGCGAGCTGGAGCCGCTCGGTCTTCGCGGCCACGTACCCCAGCTGGCTCACCGCGTCGTAGCTGTACGCCTCGGGCACGAACACGATGTCCAGGCCCGCCTTCTCGTAGTCGGCGAGCTCGGCGACCGTCTCGGCGAAGCCGCCGGCGTAGTTCAGTGACATCCCGATGCGCATGATGCAGGTCCTTTCACCAGCTCGCGGCCGCGAGGGCGACGGCCGCCGGGGTGCCGCCATCGGATACCGCGCGGCCCGCGGTTGTCAAGGCTGGGGCCGGGCGGCGCCGTACTCCGCGAACTGTGTCTGCCCTAGCGGGGCGACCCCCCGTCAACCCCCCGACGCGGAGCAAGCTCCGCGAGCATAGAGGCGACCGCCCGCAGCGCGAGCTCGTACGACAGCACGCCGAACCCGGCCACGGTGCCGTCGGCCACCCCCGCCACCACGGAGATGTGCCGGAAGGCCTCCCTGGCCGCCGGGTTGGTCAGGTGCACCTCGACCAGCGGGGCCGTGCGCATGGCCAGGGCATCGCGCAGCGCGTAGGAGTAGTGGGTGAACGCGGCCGGGTTGAGCACCACGGGCACGCGGCCGTCGGCCGCCTCGTGCACCCAGCCGACCAGCTCGGCCTCGTCGTCGGTCTGCCGGACTTCGACGTGCAGGCCCAGCTCGCGCCCGGCCGCCACGCACGCCTCGGCCAGGTCGTCCAGGGTCGCGGTGCCGTACACCTCGGGCTCACGGGAGCCGAGCCGTCCCAGGTTGGGCCCGTTCAGCACCAGCACGTCCCGCATCACTGTGCCTCCCTGCTCGCCTGCGGGACGCTTTGACCCACCGTCTTCCCTCCTCGCCCGGGCGCTCGTTCCTCGCTCCCTCGCTCCCCACCCGCCTCCCCTTCCCCTTCACGGATGGCGGCGCGTCCCTTCGGCTCGGACAATTCCGCGTACGCCTGTTCCAGCAGGTCCTCGGGCGGGTCGTCCAGGATGCCAGGCCGGGCCAGCCCGTCAAGCACCACCAGCCGGAGCCGGGACGCGCGGGACTTCTTGTCCACCGCCATCGTGTCCCGCAGCTCCGGCCAGGCCCCGGCCCGGTAGCCGGTCGGCAGCCCGGCGGCGGCCAGGATCGCCCGGTGCCGCCGCCCGGTCGCCTCGTCGAGCCGGCCTGCCCGCCTCGCCACGGCCGCGGCGTACACCATGCCGATCGCGACGGCCGCCCCGTGCCGGATCTGGTAGCCCTCCGCCCGCTCGATCGCGTGGCCGAGGGTGTGCCCGTAGTTGAGCATCTCCCGCGGCCCGGCCTCGCGCAGGTCGGCGGTCACCACCGCGGCCTTCACCCGGACCGCGCGCTCGATGAGCTCGCGCTCGTGCGGGCCGCCCGGCTGCGCCGCCCGCTGCGGGTCGGCCTCGACCAGCTCGAGGATCACCGGGTCCGCGATGAACCCCGCCTTGATCACCTCCGCGAGGCCGCTGACGTACTCGGCCCGGGGCAGCGAGGCCAGGGCGTCCAGGTCGGCCACGACCCCGGCCGGCGGGTAGAACGCCCCGACCAGGTTCTTCCCCTCGGCGATGTTGACGGCGGTCTTGCCGCCCACGGCGGCGTCCACCACCGCGAGCAGCGTCGTCGGCATCAGCACCAGCCGGATCCCGCGCAGCCAGCAGGCCGCGGTGAACCCGGCCAGGTCGGTCGCCGCGCCACCGCCGAGCCCGACGATCGCGTCGCTGCGGCTGACGCGCCGCGCGGCCAGCCGCGACCACAGGCCCGCGGCCACGGCGATGTCCTTGGCCGCCTCGCCGTCCGGGATCGGCTCGGCGTGGGCCTGGTACCCGGCCTGCCGCAGCAGGGACAGGGCCGACCGGGCGAGCTCGCCGAGACCCGCCGGGTGGATGACCACGACGGTACGGGCCTCCGCGCCGATCAGCGACGGCAGCTCGCCCGCCGCGCCGTGGCCCACGACGACCTCGTAGGGCCGCTCGCCGCCGACGTCGATCCTGGTGAGGCTCACCGGGACGGCCCGGGAAGGTGGGCCACGATCTCGGCCGCGATCTGTTCGGGGACCCGGTCATCGGTGCTGACCGTGAGCCAGGCCAGCTTCTCGTAGACCGGCAGCCGCTGCTCGAGCAGCGCCCGGAGGGTCGCGCGCGGGTTGACGGCCAGCAGCGGCCTGGGCCGGTCCAGGCCCACCCGCTTGGCCAGGGCGGCGAACCCGGTCGCCAGGTAGACGACCGGCAGCCCGGCCAGTAGCCGCTGGGTGGCGGGGTCGAGGACGGCGCCGCCACCGAGGCCGATGACCCCACCGCGGAGCTCACCTCCCTGGCCTGCACCGCGCCCGGCCGCGATCGCCCAGGCCACCGCCTCGCGCTCCAGCGCCCGGAAGGCTGGCTCCCCGTCCTCGACGAAGATGTCGCTGACCGGCTTGCCCGCCACCGCCTCGACCCGGTCGTCAGTGTCCAGGAACCCGACGCCGAGCCGGGCCGCGAGCTGCGCGCCGACCGTCGACTTTCCCGCGCCGGGCGGGCCGATCAGGATCGCCGCGGGTCCGCCGGCCTGCTCGGGCCCGGTCACGAGACCACCAGCGAGTCCAGGTAGCCGCGCAGGTTGCGGCGGGCCTCGGTCACCGAGTCGCCGCCGAACTTCTCGATGGCCGCGTCCGCGAGCACCAGCGCGGCCATGGCCTCGGCCACGACGCCGGCGGCGGGCACGGCGGTGACGTCGCTGCGCTGGTTGATGGCCTTCGCGGGCTCGCCTGAGCGCACGTCCACGGTGTCCAGGGCCCGGGGCACGGTGGAGATCGGCTTCATGGCCGCCCGCACGCGTATCACCTCGCCGGTACTCATCCCGCCTTCGATTCCTCCTGCCCGGTTGGTCCGCCTTCGGATCCCGCCGTGGGCGGCGTCGATTTCGTCGTGCGCCTCCGAGCCGCGGCGCCGCGCGGTGGTGAAGCCGTCACCGATCTCGACTCCCTTGATCGCGTGGATGCTCATCATCGCGCCGGCCAGCCTGCCGTCGAGCCTGCGGTCCCAGTGCACGTGGCTGCCCACGCCGGGTGGCACGCCGTAAACGGCCACCTCGATCACGCCGCCCAGCGTGTCGCCGTCCTTGCGCGCCCGGTCGATCTCCTCCTGCATGGCCGCGCTGGTCGCCGGGTCCAGGCAGCGCACCGGGTCCTCGTCGACCCGCGGGCCGTCCTGCGGGCCCGGCAGCAGGCCCTCGGGCGCGGATACCGAGCCGATCGACACCACATGGCTGACCACCTGTATGCCGAGCGCCTGGCTGAGGTACCTCCGGGCGACCTCGCCCAGGGCCACCCGGGCGGCTGTCTCGCGCGCGCTGGCCCGCTCCAGGACCGGCCGTGCGTCGTCATGACCGTACTTCTGCATGCCCGCCAGATCCGCGTGGCCGGGACGGGGCCTGGTCAGCGGGGCATTTCTGGCCTGGTCGGCCAGGTCGGCCCGGGGCACGGGGTCGGGCGACATCACGGTCTGCCACTTGGGCCACTCGGTATTGGCCACCCTGATCGCGACCGGGCCGCCGAGCGTCACGCCGTGCCGCACGCCCCCGGTGATCTCGGCCTCGTCCTGCTCGAACTTCATCCGCGCGCCGCGGCCGTACCCGGCACGCCGCCTGGCCAGCGCCGCCGCGATGTCCGCGGTGGTGACCTCGACGCCCGCGGGCATGCCCTCGCAGATCGCTACGAGCGCGCGCCCGTGCGACTCGCCGGCGGTCAGCCAGTGCAGCATGCTGTCGATCCTGCCACGGGGTCACGGCCCCGGGTGACCGGCCGGCCGGGTGACGGCGATCGTGATGCCGCGGCGCAGCCGGCCGCCGAGCTGCTCCATCAGGGCGTGCCCCAGCAGGCGGGCCGCCTCGTCTCCGGCCGCCAGGCTGCGGCCGGGCGCCAGCATCAACTCGATCTGCAGGTCGCAGCCTTCGCCGGCCTCGCCGCCAGCGGCGTGACCGGCCGCGGGGTCATCGCCGGAGCCGCCGACCACGCGCCACCCCGCGATCGCGGGCTGGCCCGCCGCCGCGGCCCGCACCGCGTCCAGCACGTCCGGATCCTGGTACGGCCGCGGGACCGGCCGGCTGTCGGCCAGCGCGGCCAGGCGCGCGCCCTCGACGGCGAGCGGGACCGGCCCGGCGATGTCCACCACGACCGCGCACGAGCCGTCGACGGCCGCGCGCCACACCAGGCTGGCCTGCGCGGGCACGGGCCGTGCCCGCTTATCCCACCTGGCCAGCGCGTCCAAGCAGGTGAAGACCGGTATCGCCGGCCTGCCGTCGCGCCCGGTCAGCGTGGGGAGGGACATCTCGCTGCCGTGGTCGCCGCGGCCGGGCCCGGTCGGCGGATGACCCTCGGCGCACCCCGGTCCCTCCGCCTTGCTGCGTGCTTTTGCGGCGGCCAGGACCGCGACGACGGGCACGAGCAGCCGCGAGGACGCCAGGGCGGTCAGCGCAGCGTGCTCGCTGCCGAGGCCCGCGCCGAACGCCGCCAGGGCGGCGGCCGCCGCAGGGTCGGCGGAGCCGTCGTCATCACGGAACGGGGACTCGCCACCGCCAAGAACGGACACTCCGCCAACTCTAGGGCCGGGGCCGGCGGCGGCCCTGGCCGACCGGGCCCCACGCCAGCATCGGCGCAGGTAGCCTTGCTGCTGGGACCGGCGGTCAGCGGAAGCAGTTGAGGACGCATTTCGCAATGTGAGACTCTCATGAAACTGCATCAACGTCCGAACCACAGGGGAATGCGTGCAGCAGGCTGACCAGGCGTCTCTGGCTATCACGTCGGGAACGCTCATGCAGAAGGCGATCCCGCCGCGGCTCGTCGAGCCGTACCTGACGGGCCGCCGTGCGGTCATTGCCGGATTCGTCTACCGGGTGCAGGACAGTTCGTTTGCCAACCCGGCGGAGTATTACGAGGCGCTGGACCTGGGCTATGACGGCTCGGGCTTCGCCCCGGACCTCGCGGAGGTGTACGTCTTGCGCTGGAATGCGGTGGGCCCAGAGTCGTATCGCATCCCCTATTCTTCCGACCGCGGCGGGGACTGGTCCGGCAAGCCGCCGTTCACCGGCACCGGCTACACCTCGTCCCGCACGCACATGGTCGCCGAGTTCTACCTCGATCCGGTACCGGTCCCGGTGGGAGCCGAGATCTACCGGATCAGTTCCGGCGGGACGGAATTCATCGCGCGGTTCGACGGGCAGGTATGGCTGCGCCCGGTGGAGGCGATCTGATCATGCGCTACCGGCTGATGGCGACCTACCGCGGTGTCCCGTACGAGGCGGGCATCGGTCCTACCGACGAGGATGTGGTGCTGTTCGCCGCCTGTCCGCCTCCCGAGGATCTGGGCTTCGAGCCCGCGACCGGCCACTGGCGCAAGCAGCTGCGGATCCAGGACGTGCAGGCGCTGTGGGAGTCCCGGCCGATGGGCACGTTCCGGGGCGACCGTTGCGTCGTGCTCGACGATCTCGGTGACCGGCTGCATATCGCCTACCTGGGCCATGACGCCTATCACGCGGAGCAACTCGGGTACTGGGAGGTCGACCGCGGCGTGTTCGAGCTGATCACGCCGCGGGACGAGGTCAGCGAGATCGTCGAGGAACGCCTTGACTATCCGCAGCGGCCGGCCGCCGGGGACGTGCTCGCCGAGGCCGCCGCCCCGGCCCCCCCGGCCGCGAGAATCCCCGCCGCCGCGGAGGTTGCGGCCGCCGTGAGCGCGGTGAACTCCGTGAACCGCAATGCCGACCGGGCCGATACCGCCGATCCGTACCTCACCGGGCCGCACGCCGCCAGGCCCCAGGCCAACGAGATCCATCTCACCGGGCCGCACGCCGCCAGGCCGGAGGCCAACGAGATCCATCTCACCGGGCCGCACGCGGCCCGGATCAGCGTGACCGGCCCCTATGTGGTCCGGCCGCAGGCCGACGAACCCCACCTCACCGGCCCCCACGCCGCCCGGCCGCAGGCCGACGAACTCCACCTCACCGGCCCCCACGCGGTCCGGCCGCAGGCCGACGAACTCCACCTCACCGGCCCCCACGCGGTCCGGCCGCAGGCCGACGAACTCCACCTCACCGGGCCCCACGCCGCCCGGCCCCAGGCCGCCGCGCCCCCGGTCACGGCACCACAGGCCGTTCCCCTCCAGGCCTCGGCGTCACCGGCCGCACGCCCGACGACGGCACCGGCCACCGCGCCCCCGGCCATCGGGTTGCACGCCGCGACGCCCGATGCCACCGGGCCCGGGCCCGCCGCAGCGGCGGCGGCCGGAGGGCCTGCGCTGCCCCTGGAGGCGGCGGCGCGGGCCGCGGCCTCGGCCCGCGGCCCGCGGCCGACCGACCCGCCGACGCCGGAACCCGGGCCGGAGTCCCCCCGCCACCGGCGTTCCGAGCTGCGGCGCCTGGCGACGCAGCGGATCTTCTCGGAACTGGCGGGCCTCGCGGCCATACCGCCGTCCGCCTACGCGGTCGGCGAGGAGGTCGACGGGGCCATGTGCCTGATCCAGACCCCGGAAGGGTTCGAGGTCTTCAACGCGGCCGCCGGGTCCCGGCACGAGGTGCGCATTTTCGACGACGAGGAGTCGGCCTACTTCTACCTGTTCGGCGTCCTAGCCGCCGAGGCGGTGCGGACCGGGCGCCTGGCCCCGCAGGGGTGACCGGTCCGACACGCGCCGTCGCGATCCGCCGATCTGGAATCCCGTTCACCTCAGAACTACCTGTGGTGTTGGTGAATTTAGCCCGCATGCGACGCCGATAAGGCTATGGTGCAATTGCCGGCGGGGCTGAAGGTCCCCCGCTCCCCAAGCAGCCCCGCCGGCATTAATTACAGGGTCCCGCTCCGGCCAGTCAGGCCCAGGAAGCAAGATGGTCGGCATGACCGAGCCGACCTCGACCCCGCTCACTGGAGTTCAGTTCCAGATAGCCGCGGGTGACTACTTCGCAACAATCACCGGACTCGGCGCTGGCCTGCGCGAATTCCGGTGCCGTGATCGCCCCGTTATCGCAGAATATGGGGCTGATGAGCTCCCGCCGGGCGCGGCCGGCCAGCTGCTCGTTCCCTGGCCGAACCGGATCGACGGCGGCCGGTACGCCGTCGGCGGCGCCAGCTACCAGCTGGACCTGAGCGAGCCCGCTCACGGCAACGCCATCCACGGCCTGACCCGGTGGGCGGGCTGGCAGGAAGAGGAGCACGCGGCCGACGTGGTACGGCTCCGGCACATGCTGTACGGGCGCCCCGGGTACCCGTTCTGCCTGGACCTGACCGCCGAGTACCGGCTAAGCGCCGCCGACGGACTGCAGGTCAGCGTGACGGCGAGCAATGCGGGCAGCCGCCCCGCCCCGTACGGCACCGGATCGCACCCGTACCTGACGGCCGGCGCCCCGCTGGTCGACGAATGCGAGCTCCTGCTGCCCGCCGGCCGTTGGCTCCCGGCCGATGACCGCGGCATCCCGCGGGGCCAGCCGGAGGACGTCGCGGGAACTCCCTACGACTTCCGCGAGCCGCGCCTGGTGGGCGACACCAGGATCGATCACGCGTTCACCGGTCTGACCTCCGGCCCGGACGGCCGCGTCTGGGCCGAGCTCAGCAGTGCGGGGGCCCGGGTGGCGTTCTGGGCGGGCCAGGGCTATCGGTGGCTGCAGGTGTTCACCGGCGATCCCCTAGATCCGTCCCGCCGCAGGCGGGCCCTGGCCATCGAGCCGATGACCTGCCCGCCGAACGCGTTCGTCACCGGGACCGACCTGCTGATCCTGCAGCCTGGTGACAGCATCACGCACACGTGGGGAATCCGCGTCGGTCAATCCTGATCCGCGGGCCCGGGCGGCCCGGCCGCCGTGGCCTCGCGCGGCCGGACCAGCCCGGCCAGCCGGTCCAGGTCGGAGCGGGTGTCCAGGTCGTCCGGGCGGCCGGTGTCACCGCACTCCACCAGCGTGACCAGGTCCGGGTGCGCGCGCAGGAACGGCCGCGCCCCGGCGTCGCCGACGGCCAGGGCGACCACGCCGGGCCAGTGCTCGCGGGCGAGCAGGACCGGGTTGCGCGGAGCCCCCTGATAAGCGGCCACGGCCACGCTCGCGCCCGCCGCGTAGGCGGCGATCAGGCGCCGTACCGCCTCGGGCCCGACCAGCGGCTGGTCCACGAGCGCGATCACGGCGGCGGCGGCGCTCTCCGGCATCGCGGCCAGCCCGGCGGCCAGCGACGAACCCATGCCGCTGCGCCAGTCCGGGTTGTGCGCGGTCAGCACCCCGGGCAGGTCCACGGCCACCGCCCCGGTGACCACCACGATGGGCGCCGCGCCGCCGTCGCGGAGCAGGGCGACGCCGCGCCGGGCCAGCGGCTCCCCGCCGATCTCGACCAGCGCCTTGGGCCGCCCGAGCCTACGGCCCTCGCCCGCGGCGAGCAGGATCCCGGCGACGGCGGCTGATGCGGCTGGCGTGGCTGGCGGCACGCCAGCCAGGCTACGATGCCCGGACCCCGGTCAGCCAGCCTTAGGCGTGCGTTCACCGGATGGCCATCCTCTGGCTGACTCGGCGTCGGGCGGCATCGGTACACCTGGTCGGTCAGTCCCCCTGACTCCGGAGGCGAGGCCATGCTCCCGACCACGCGGCGGGCCGCGAAGATCCTCACGGCGGCGGCCGTCATCCCCGCGAGCCTGCTCATCGCCGGAACCGCGATGGCGGCGACTGCCGCCCCCGCCGGGCCCGGTGCAATCCAGCACCCTCCCGCAGCGCGCTTCGCGGTGCGGCAGATCCTGTTCGGCAGCAAGCTGAGGCACACGTTCGTTCCGGCCGGCTCCACCCGGCGCCGCTCGGAGCCGCTGACCCAGCCCGACGACATCACCCACATGGGACCCAATCTCTTCACTGCTTTCCAGAACGGCATCGGCCCGCAGGGCCAGGCCAGCACCGACGGCAACACCGACAGCACGATCGTCGAGTTCACCACCACCGGCCACGTCATCCGGCAATGGGATGTCAAGGGCAAATGCGACGGCCTGACCGCCGATCCCGCGCGGCGCCTGGTCATCGCCACGGTGAATGAGGACGCCAACTCCAGCATCTACACGATCACCCCGCGGGCCCCGCGCGGCGCGCAGGTCCGGCACTACCGGTACAACGTCCACCCGCTGCCGCACAACGGCGGCACCGACGCGATCTCGATCTACCACGGCCTGGTGCTGATCAGCGCGTCCGCGCCGGGCACGGTCGGGGCCGCCGCCCCGGAGCCGACCTACCCGGCGGCGTACTCGGTGACCTTCGACCGTGCCACCCGAGTCGCCACGGTCACGCCGGTGTTCTTCGACGAGGCGCCCGCCCGGGTGGCCAACACCAACAGCGCGGATCACGGGAAGGTGGTGCGCCTGGCCCTGACCGATCCGGACTCCAACGAGGTGGTACCGCGCTCGGGCCCCCGGTTCGCCGGTGACTTCGTGCTGACCAGCCAGGGCGACAAGGAGCAGATCTTCACGGGCCCCCGCGGCGGGCTCGGGCGGCGGCTGTCGGTGCTCCGGCTGTCCCAGTCCGTCGACGACACCGCGTGGGCCACCAGCCGGTTCGGGCACCTGTTCGCGGCCGACCACGACGGCGACACCATCGACATGGTGACCGGCCCGTTCTCGGCCGGGTCGGTCTTCGTCGCGGTCACGCCCTGCGACGCCGACAACGCCCCGGCCACCTGCCCCGCGCCGGGGTTCCCGCCGAACTACCTGGGCGCGCTGAACCCGTGGACCGGCCACATCAGCCGGGTGCCGGTGACCGGGCCCAGCCTGGAGCCACAGGGCATGATCTTCATCGGACGAGCGGCTCGACGGTGAGCGCTCAGCCGTGATGGATCCGGCCCGTGGTCGCGGTGAGCGGTCGCCCGGAGCCGCCCCAGCGCAGCTGGATCAGCTCCGCGGCGATCGCGACCGCGGTCTCCTCGGGCGTGCGCGCCCCGAGGTCGAGCCCGATCGGCGAGCGCAGCCTGGCTAGCTCCTCCTCGGACAGGCCGACCTCGCGGAGCCTGGCCAGCCGGTCGTCGTGCGTCCGCCTGCTGCCCATCGCCCCGATGTAGCCGGCGGGCGTGCGCAGCGCCACCTCGAGCAGCGGCACGTCGAACTTCGGGTCGTGGGTGAGCACGCAGATGACCGTGCGCGGGTCCACGACCTGCCCGGCCAGGTACCGGTGCGGCCAGTCGGTCACCACCTCGTCCGCGTCGGGAAAGCGCGCCCGGGTCGCGAACACCGGCCGCGCGTCGCAGACGGTCACCCGGTAGCCGAGGAACTTGCCGGCCCGGGCCACCGCCGCCGCGAAGTCGATCGCGCCGAAGACCAGCATCCGCGGTGGCGGCGCGAAGGATTGGACGAAGACCGACAGCTCATCCCGCCTCCGCTCGCCGTCCGGGCCGTACCGGCGGGTGCTGGTCAGGCCCTGCGCGAGCATCCCGCGCGCGTCGTCGTCCACCGCCTGGTCCAGGCGGTCGCCGCTGCCCAGGGTCCCGGTAGAACCGAGCGCACGGTCCTGCGGCCAGATGATCCGCCGGGCGCCGACCTGGCCCGGCCCGCCGATGACCGTGGCCACGGCGACCGGCTCCTCGGCCCGGACCGCCGCGGCGACCTCGCCCATCTCGGGGTACGACTCCTGGCTCACCGGCTCGACGAAGATGTCGATGATGCCGCCGCAGGTCAGGCCGACCGAGAAGGCGTCGTCCTCGGATATGCCGTAGGTCTGCAGCACCGGCTGACCGTTCTGCCGGACCTCGCTGGCCAGCTCGTAGACCGCTCCCTCGACGCAGCCGCCGGACACGCTGCCCACGGCCTCGCCGTCGGCCGAGACCGCCATCGCGGCGCCGGGGTCCCGCGGCGCGCTGCTGAACGTGCGCACCACCGTGGCCAGTCCGAACGTCTCCCCGGCATCCCACCACTTGGTAATCGGGTCCAGGATGTCTCGCACGCAGTCACCTCAGGTCTCGCGATATTCTCCCAGGCTACGTTCCTCGTCCCAGGAAACGCGATCTCGCCTGCGCGGCTTCCCCGCGGCCGCGAGGCGGCCCCGCCAGGGCTTTGACACCCTTGTTAGGTTAGCCTAAGCTAATCCAGCCTGCGGGAAGGGCGACCTCGGAGGACGGAGACTATGGCAACGCCAAGGCACCCGGTGGTGGCCCGGATCCGCGGGCTCGCGGCCGCGGCGCTGGCCGCGGCAGGCCTGGTCGCGCTGGCTGCCTGCGGCGGATCGGGCGGGTCGGGCGCTCAGTCGATCACCCTGTACAACGGCCAGCACGTGCAGACCGCCCAGAACCTGGTCGCCGCGTTCGAGGCCGCGACCGGCATCTCGGTCAGCATCCGCAGCAACGACGAGGACACGCTGGCCGACCAGATCGCGACCGAGGGCACGCACTCCCCCGCGGACGTGTTCCTGACCGAGAACTCGCCTCCGCTGGAGAGCCTGCAGGCCAAGGGGCTGCTGGCCAAGGTGGAGCCCGCGACCCTGGCCCGGACCCCGGCCCGGTTCAGCTCGCCGCAAGGCGAGTGGGTGGGGGTCTCGGCGCGGGTCAGCGTGCTGATCTACAACCCGTCGCTGATCCCGGCCGGCCAGCTGCCGACCAAGGTGAGCCAGCTCGCGGACCCGCAGTACCGGGGCAAGCTGGCGATCGCCCCGCAGGAGACCGACTTCCAGCCGATCGTCACCTCGTACCTGCGCGCCTACGGCAAGCCCGCGACCCTGAGCTGGCTCAAGGCGATCGAGGCCAACGCGAGCGGCCATGTCTACCCGGACAACGAGACGATCGCCAGCCAGGTGAACCGCGGCGCCGTCGCGTTCGGGATCGTGAACCAGTACTACTGGTGGCGGATGCGGGCGGAGATCGGCGTGTCCAGCACCCACTCGAAGATCGCCTACTTCGCCCCGGGTGACCCCGGCTACGTCATCGACGTCTCCGGCGCCGCGGTGCTGAAGTCGTCCGCGCATCAGGCCGCCGCGCAGAAATTCCTCGCGTTCCTGGTCAGCAAGCAGGGCCAGGAGATCATCGCCGACCCGAGCAAGTCGATCAGCTACGAGTACCCGATCGCGTCCGGCGTGACCACCCAGGCGCCGGAGACTCCGTTCAGCCAGCTCCGGCCGTATCCGATCACGATCGCCGAGCTCGGCGACGGGTCGACGGCCATCGCCCTGATGCGCGAGGCGGGCCTGCTGTGACCGGCCGGGCCCCGCGATGACGACCTCGCAGACGCTGCGGCGGCCGGGGCCGTCCTCGCCGGGCCAGGCGCCCGCCGCCCGGCCGGCCGTGCGCGCCCGGCGGGCCCGCCTGCCGGTGGCGCTGACCGCGGCCGGCTTCGCCGTGGCGGCCGTGCTCACGCTGCCGCTGGTGTTCCTGCTCATCGAGGCCCGCGGGGCCGGCGCGGCCGCGGTCACCGACCTGATCTTCCGCAGGCTGACCGCGGACCTGCTGTGGAACACGGTCCGGCTCACGGTCGTGGTGACCGCGCTGTGCGCGGTCATCGGGACCGCCGCGGCCTGGTGCGTCGAGCGGACCAACCTGCCGGGCCGGCGGGTCTGGGCGGTGCTGGTGGTGGTGCCGCTGGCCATCCCCGACTTCGTGGTGAGCTTCGGCTGGGCGTCGCTGTGGACCTGGGTGCAGGGCTTCCGCGGCGCGGTGGTGGTGATGACCCTGGCCGTCTACCCGCTGGTCTACCTGCCGGTCGCGGCCAGCCTGCGCGCCGCCGACCCGGGCCAGGAGGAGGTGGCCCGCAGCCTCGGCGTCGGCCGGGTGCGCACGTTCGTGCGGGTCACGCTGGCCCAGGCGCGGGGCGCGATCCTCGGCGGCTGCCTGCTGGTGGCGCTGGTGCTGCTGGCCGAGTACGGCGCGTTCGAGATCCTCAGCTACCAGACGTTCACCACCGAGATCTTCACCGAGTTCTCGGTGTCGTTCAGCGTCCCGGCCGCCTGCGCGCTGTCCCTGGTGCTGGTGGCGCTCAGCCTGCTGGTGCTGGCCGGCGAGGGAATGCTGCGCGGCGGGGGCCGGGTGAGCCGGTCCGGCCCGCTCGCGCCGCGGCAGATGCCGCCGCAGCGGCTCGGGCGGGCGACGCTGCCGGTCCTGGCCGGCTTCGGCCTGCTGACCGCGCTGGCGCTCGGTGTCCCGGTCGGCGCGAGCATCTACTGGATGGCCGAGCGCAGCAGCCACCCGATCCCCGGCGGCATGTCTCTGACCAGCGCGGCCCTGCACACCGCGGGGTACGCGGCGTCCGCCGGGGCCCTGGCCACCCTGGCCGCCCTGCCGATCGCCCTGCTGGCGATCAGGTACACCGGCCGGGTGCGGTACTTCCTGGAGCGCAGCACCTACCTGGTGCTCGCGATGCCCGGGGTGGTCATCGCGTTCGCGCTGGCCTACTTTTCCGAGCGCTACGGCAGCGGCCTGCTCTACCAGAGCGCGCCGCTGCTGGTCATCTG
Organism: uncultured Actinomycetota bacterium; assembly: GCA_963795055.1. Classification (GTDB taxonomy): domain Bacteria; phylum Actinomycetota; class Actinomycetes; order Streptosporangiales; family Streptosporangiaceae; genus JASHPR01. Next base: position 57,724 of record CAWCGJ010000042.1, on the reverse strand, counting down.
CTACTCGATCATGTTCTTCCCGCTGGCCCTGGTCGGGGTGAAGGCCTCCCTGGCCCGGGCCCCGGTGAGCCTGGACGAGATGGCTCGCTCCCTGGGCCAGCGCCGGCTGGCCGTGCTCTGGCGGGTGACGCTGCGGCTGGCCGGGCCCGGCCTGGTCGCGGCGTTCTGCCTGGTCTTCCTGTCCGTGGTCACCGAGCTCACCGCGACCCTGCTGCTGATCCCCACCGGCGTGCAGACCCTGGCCACCCAGTTCTGGGCCTACGAGCAGAACCTCGCCTACGGCCAGGCCGCCCCGTTCGCGCTGGTGATGATCGCCGTGGCCGCCCTGCCGAGCTACGTGCTCGGCCGGTTCTTCGACCGCTCGGCTCACCCGCACGGATGACCGGCCCCGGCCGGCGGCGGCATCCATAGGATGGCCGCATGACGCAGCTCGTCGTGGCCGGCCTGCACAAGGCGTTCGGCGACCACCCGGTGCTCACCGGGGTGGACCTCGAGGTTCCCGCGGGCTCGCTGACCGCCATCCTCGGCCCGTCGGGCAGCGGCAAGACCACGCTGCTGCGGGTGCTGGCCGGGTTCGAGCGCGCCGACGCGGGCACGGTCACGATCGGCGGCTCGGTGGTCGACGGCCGCGGCGTGCACCTGCCCCCCGAGCGGCGGCGGATCGGCTACGTGCCGCAGGAAGGCAGCCTGTTCCCGCACCTCACGGTGGCGGCCAACATCGGGTTCGGGCTGCCGGCCCGGCAGCGCCGGGGGCCGACCACGGCCCGGCTGCTCGACGCGGTGGGCCTGGCCGGCCTGGGCCAGCGCTACCCGCACCAGCTCTCCGGCGGCCAGCAGCAGCGGGTCGCGCTGGCCCGGGCGCTGGCCATCGAGCCGAAGATCGTGCTGCTCGACGAGCCGTTCGCCTCGCTGGACGCGCACCTGCGCGCCAGCGTCCGGGCGGACGTGCAGACGCTGCTGGCCAAGACCGGCATCACCGGGGTCCTGGTCACCCACGACCAGGACGAGGCGCTGTCCACCGCGGACCGGGTGGCGGTACTGCGGGACGGCCGGATCGCGCAGTGCGACGCGCCCCAGGACCTGTACGACCGGCCGGCGGACGCCGACATCGCAAGGTTCATCGGCGACGCGAACCTTCTCGAGGGCGTGCTGGACGCCGGCACGGTGGACACCATCCTGGGCCGGCTGCCGGTCGAGCCGGGCTGCCTGGCCTCCCCCGGCTCCGGCGGGGCTAACGGCCGGGTAACCGTGCTCATCCGGCCGGAGCAGGTAGACCTGCGCCCCGCCGGGGCGAACGGCGGCCCGGGCGCTCCGGCCGACGGGGCCGACCATCTGCCGGGACGCGTGATCGCCTACGGCTACCACGGCCACGACGCCGTGGTCCACGTGCGGCCCGAGCACGACGGCGGGGCGCCAGTCATCGTGGTCCGCACCGTCGGCGGCAGCCAGCTGCCGCCCGGGGCCCCGGTCATGCTGCGGGCCCGGGGCCCGGTGCTCGCCTGGCCGGACGCCGCGGCCCCGTAAAGTACCGAAAGGCCGGTGATAGCCGGCCTTTCGGTACATTTGCGCGCTCGTTACCGCATCGCAGCCGGGGTGGAATCGGGTATTCAGGGTATTCCGGTCGCCGGAACCCAGTCGGCGAGCGTGTCGGTGAGCCCGGTCAGCGGGCGGCGGTCAGGCGGTCCAGCGCGGCGAGGATCCGCTTCTCCGACACCGGCGCGGGCGTGCCCAGCACCTGGGCGAACAGGCTGACCCGGAGCTCCTCGATCATCCACCGCAGCGACCGCACGTCCGCGCCAAAGCGCCGGGCGGGCGGAAGTTCCGCGACGGCCTGCTGATAGGCGTCGCTGACCCGGTGCACGATCGCCATCCGCTCGGCGTCCCGCCCGGGATCGGAGGCCAGGGTGTCGAGCCGCCGGCTGATCGCGCGCAGGTAGCGCACCAGGTCGGGCAGGCGCCGCAGCCCGGTCTCGCTGACGAACCCCGGGTAGATCAGCGCGGCGAACTGGGCCCGCGCGTCAGCGAACGCCGCGGCCAGCGGCGGGCTCGGCGTGGCCCGCAGCCTGGCCTCGGCATCATGGGCGGCCTCGAGGACCTGCCCGGCGGCGTCCACCGCCCGGGCCGTGGCCAGCGGCAGCGCGGACCGGGCCTGGGCCACCAGGCGGGCGAAGCCGTCGGCGTCCCAGGCCGGGCCGCCGGCGTCCGCGATCACCTGGTCGGCCGCGCAGGCGACGCAGTCGTCGAGCAGGGCGCCGATGCTCGGGTAGGGGTTCCGGCTCATGGCCAGCTTCCGCTCGTTGGGCAGCCGGTCGGCGATGGAGCGCACGCCCGACGGCACCTGCAGCAAGATGAGCCGACGGGCGCCCGCCGCCATGGACGCGCTGGCCTCGGCCTCGGTCGGGAACAGCCGGACGTCCACGGCATCCCCGGTGTCCGCCAGGGCCGGGTAGGCGATGACCGGGAGGGTTTGGGAGCGTCGGCCCCCGGGGCTAGCACCGCCTTGGTCACGGGTGAACACGCGGGGCAGCGTGCCGATGCTCCAGTCGCGAAGCCCGGTCCGGACGAGGCTGCCCGCCGCCTCGGTGAGCTTGGCCTGCAGCCGGGGCTGCAGCCGCTGGCGCAGCGCGTCCAGGTCCTTCCCGCTCGCCAGCTCCTGGTTCCCGTCCAGCACGCGGTAGGTGATCCCCAGGTGAGCGGGCAGCCGGGACTCATCGAACGCGTCACGCGGCACCGGCACCCCGGCGAGGCGGCCGAGTTCCCGGGCGAGAGCGTCCACCAGGCTGCCGCGCGGCTCGCCCAGCCGCGCGGTCACGGCGCGCGCGGTGTCGGGCACGGGCACGAACAGCCGGCGCAACTCCTTGGGCAGGGACCGGATCAGCTCGGTCACCAGCTCCTCGCGCAGGCCCGGCACCTGCCAGCCGAGCTCCTCGTCGCTCACCTGGCCCAGGGCGGCCAGCGGAATGTCCGCGCGCACCCCGTCACCGGGCTCGCCGGGCGCGAACTCGTACGACAGCGGGAGCTCGCCTCCCCACGAGCTGGGGTAGTCGGTCGGGTCGATCTCATCCGCGGCCGGGCTGACGAGGTCGGCCTGCGTGAACGTCAGCAGGTCAGGGGACTGCGCGCGGGCCTTCTTCCACCAGGTGTCGAAGTGCCGCGCGGACGTCACGTCCTTGGGTATCCGCCGGTCGTAGAAGTCGAACAGGGCCGCGTCGTCGGCCACGAGACCGCGCCGCCTGGCCCGGTCCTCCAGCTCCCTGGCCTCGTCGAGCAGCTGCCGGTTGCGGTGGAAGAACTCATGATGGGTCGGCCAGTCCCCTTCCACCAGGGCGCCGGTGATGAACAGGTCCCGCGCCGCGGCCGGGTCGACCCGCGCGTAATTGACCTTCCGGTCGGTGACGATCGGCAGGCCGTACAGGCTCACCTTCTCGAGCGCCATGGCCGCGCCCCGCCTGGCATCCCAGTGCGGCTCGCTGTAGCTGCGCTTGACCAGGTGCGCGGCCAGCGGCTCGGCCCATTCGGGCTCGATACGGGCCACGGTCCTGGCCCACAGCCGGGACGTCTCGACCAGCTCGGCGGCGACCACCCACTGCGGCGGCTTGCGGGCCAGCACCGAGTCGGGGAAGATCGCGAAGCGGGCCCCGCGCGCCCCGGCGAACTCGGCCGGCCCGCGCCGCTTCCGTTGTGGATTCTGTCGGGTGTCCTTCTGCTCGGCGTCCTTCAGCCCGATGTGCGAGAGGAGGCCGGCCAGCAGCGCCATGTGCACGCGGTCCGCGGCGTCCGCCGGGTCCGCCCCGGCGCCGCGGTGCGGGCCGGCCGAGATGCCCACCTCCCGGGCGGCCTGGCGCAGCTGCGCGTGCACGTCCTGCCACTCGCGCACCCGCAGGTAGTGCAGGAACTCGCGGCGGCACAGGCGGCGGAACGCCGACGACGACAGCTCGCGCTGCTGGTCGTGCAGGTACTCCCACAGGCTGAGGAGGGCGAGGAAGTCAGACCCCGGCTGGGCGAAGCGCGCGTGGCTGGCGTCCGCGGCCTCGCGGGCGTCCGCGGGACGCTCCCTGGGGTCCTGGATGGACAGCGCCGCCGTGATGATCAGCACCTCGCGCACGCACCCGTGGTGGCCGGCCTCCAGGATCATCCGGCCCAGGCGAGGGTCCGCCGGCAGCCGGGCCAGCTTGCGGCCCACCCCGGTCAGCCGGGTCGCGCCCCGCCCCGGCGCGACCGCGCCCAACTCCTCCAGCAGGCGCACCCCGTCGGTGATGTTGCGGGAGTCCGGCGGGTCCATGAACGGGAAGTCCGCGACCTCGCCCAGCCCGAGCGCGGCCGTCTGCAGGATGACCGAGGCGAGGTTGGTGCGCAGGATCTCCGGGTCGGTGAACTCCGGTCGCGACCCGAAGTCCTCCTCGCTGTACAGCCGGATGCAGATGCCGTCGGACGTGCGGCCGCACCGGCCCTTGCGCTGGTCCGCCGAGGCCCGGGAGATGGGCTCGATGGGCAGCCGCTGCACCTTGGTGCGGTGGCTGTAGCGGGAGATCCGCGCGGTGCCCGGGTCGACCACGTACCGGATGCCCGGCACGGTCAGCGAGGTCTCCGCGATGTTGGTGGCCAGCACCACGCGCGGCCCCTGGTGCGGCTGGAACACGCGGTGCTGCTCCGCCGCGGACAGCCGGGCGTAGAGCGGCAGCACCTCCAGGCCGGCCAGGTCCGCCTGATCGGCCAGCGCGTCGGCGGTGTCCCTGATCTCCCGCTCGCCGCTGAGGAAGACCAGGATGTCCCCGGGGCCCTCGGCGCGCAGCTCGCCGACGGCGTCGCAGATGCCCTGCGCCTGGTCCCTGGACTCGGCACCGGGGCGGTCCGGGTCGGCCAGCGGCCGGTAGCGCACCTCGACCGGGTACGTGCGCCCCGATACCTCGATCACCGGCGCGTCCCAGAAGTGCTTTGAGAACCGCTCCGGGTCGATCGTGGCCGAGGTGATGATGACCTTGAGGTCGGGCCGGGCCGGCAGCAGCCCCTTCAGGTAGCCGAGGATGAAGTCGATGTTCAGGCTGCGCTCGTGCGCCTCGTCGATGATCAGCGTGTCGTAGCGCCGCAGCTGCCGGTCCCGCTGCATCTCGGCCAGCAAGATCCCGTCGGTCATCACCTTGACCAGGGTGTCGTCGCTGGACTTGTCGGTGAACCGGATCTTGTAGCCGACCGCCGTTCCGACCTCGGTGCCGAGCTCGGCGGCGATCCGCTCCGCCACGGTGCGGGCCGCGATCCGGCGGGGCTGGGTGTGGCCGATCTGGCCGGCCGTGCCGCGGCCGAGCTCCAGGCAGATCTTCGGCAGCTGCGTGGTCTTCCCCGAGCCGGTCTCGCCCGCGACGATGACCACCTGGTGGTCGCGGATGGCCGCGGCGATCTCGTCCTTCCGCTGGCTGACCGGAAGCGCGGGCGGATAGGTGATCTCGGGCAGGCGAGCTTGCGGCTCGGCGGGCGAGGGCGTCAAGGTAGCAGTCTTCATAACGGAGCATGTGGGACACGCAGCCGGATTCGCGGGCCTTCCCAGGATGGCTGCCCCGGTCCCTTGTCACATAACGCTTTTCCGGCCCGCCTGCTTCCGCGGCCCGCAGCTCTTGACGATCATGGACCGGGCCGTGGATTGTTTGGTCCTAAAGACCCCAGGAGACAGGCATGACCGAGGCTTCCCGGCTGGCCGAGCTGCTGGCCTCGCGCCTGCGGGCGGTGTGGGGGGCGGCCGTCGAGGTCACCGGCCTGCAGCAGCTGCCCGGCGGCGCGAGCCGGGAGAGCTGGGGCGTCCAGGCCCGGACGGCCGACGGCGAACAGCGCCGCCTCATCCTGCTGCGGGATCCGGAGGGGTCCGCTCGCCACGGCGACGTGGCGCTCCAGGCGGCGGCCATGATCGCCGCGAGAGCGGCGGACGTCCCGGTGCCGCGGGTCTACGACTACGGGGAGGAGGCCCTGGGCCCCGGCCGGCCCTACCTGCTGACGGAGCGGCTAGACGGCGAGACGATCCCGCGGCGGCTGCTGCGGGACGACGCGTACGCCGCGGTGCGCCCCCGGCTCGCGCGCCGCCTCGGAGAGGTCCTGGCGCGCATCCACCGGGTCGACCCCGATTCGGTCCCTGAGCTGCCCCGGGTCGACGCGCTCGGCCAGGTGACCGCGCTGTACGAGGACTTCGGGGAGCCGCGGCCCGCGCTGGAGATCGGACTGCGGTGGCTCGCCGAGCACCGGCCCCCGCCCTGGCCGGACGCGCTGGTGCACGGCGATTTCCGGACCGGCAACCTGATCGTGGCGAAGGACGGGCTGCGGGGCGTGCTGGACTGGGAGCTCGCGCACCTCGGCGACCCGATGCAGGACCTGGGCTGGCTGTGCACCAAGGCCTGGCGGTTCGGCTCGGCGGCGCCGGCCGGCGGTTTCGGCACCCGCGCCGACCTGATGTCGGGCTACGCCCACGGCGGCGGCACTCCCCCGGACGAGGCCACCCAGCGGTGGTGGGAGCTGTACGGCACGATGCGCTGGGCCCTGCTCTGCCGGCGGCAGGCCGAGCGGTACCTCACCGGCGGCGAGGGCTCGATCGAGCTCGCGGTGCTCGGCCGGCGCGTCTGCGAGCAGGAGTTCGACGTCCTGCTCGCGCTGGGCTACGCCGCCCCGGTCACGGTCGCGGACCCCCTGGACGGCCCCGCGGGCCCGCCGCCCGCGCCCCACGACCGGCCGGCCCCGACCTACTCCGCGCCGTCGGCGGGTTCCTCGCCACCGGGATCGGCGCCACGGACCCGCGGCTGGCGTTTCATGCCCGGGTCGCGGCGAACGCGCTGCGGATCGCGCAGCGCGAGGCCATGCTCGGCGCGGCGCACGCGCGCGGTCACCAGGCCCGGCTCGCCGCCCTGGGCTGCGCCGACGATGCCGGGCTGTGCGCGGCCATCCGGGACGGGTCACTGGACGAACGCTTCGACGATGTCATCGCCGCGGTCCGCGCGATGACCGTCGACAAGCTCACCGTCGCCAACCCCGGCCACCTTGCCCGCCCCGGATGAGCCAAGGAGACGAGAACGTGGACTTCAACCTGCCCCCGGACCTGCAGGACTACCTGGCCGAGCTCGACGAGTTCATCGAGCGCGAGATCAAGCCGCTCGAGCAGGCCGACGACAACATCCGGTTCTTCGACCACCGCCGGGAGGACGCCAGGACCGACTGGGACCGGGGCGGGCTGCCCAGCCGGGACTGGGAGGCGCTGCTGGCCGAGGCCCGACGGCGGGCCGACGCCGCCGGGCACTACCGTTACGCGTTCCCGAAGGAATACGGCGGCCGGGACGGCACCAACCTGGGCATGGCCGTCATCCGCGAGCACCTGGCCCGCAAGGGCCTCGGCCTGCACTGCGACCTGCAGAACGAGCACGCGATCGTGGGCAACAACGTCGGGCTGCTGTTGATGCTGGAGTACGGCAGCGCCAGCCAGAAGGACGAGTGGGTCGATGACCTCGCCGCCGGGCGGCGCGGGTTCGCGTTCGGCATCACCGAGCCCGCGCACGGCAGCGACGCGACGTTCATGGAGACATTTGCCCAACGGGATGGAGCGGGGTGGGTCGTCAACGGCGAGAAGACCTGGAACACCGGCGTGCACGCGGCCTCGCACGACCTCATCTTCGCCCGGACCAGCGGGGCGCCGGGCAGCGGCGAGGGCATCACCGCGTTCCTCGTGCCGGTCGATGCCCCGGGGTTCACGGTCGAGGAGTACCTCTGGACCTTCAACATGCCCACCGACCACGGCCACATCTCGCTGACCGACGTGCGCGTGCCCGACACCGCCATCCTCGGCGGCGAGGGCCGCGGGCTGGCCGTGGTGCAGCATTTCTTCAACGAGAACCGCATCCGCCAGGCGGCCTCCAGCCTGGGCGCCGCGCAGTTCTGCATCGACCGCTCGGTGGAGTACGCCAAGACCAGGGCCCCGTTCGGCAAGCCGCTCGCGGCCAACCAGGCGATCCAGTTCCCGCTGGTCGAGTTGCAGACGCAGGCCGAGATGCTCCGGGCGCTGATCCACAAGACCGCGTGGGGCATGGACCAGTCCGGGGCGTTCTCCCAGTCCGAGAGGGTCTCCATGTGCAACTACGTGGCCAACCGGCTGTGCTGCGACGCCGCCGACCGCGCCATGCAGGTGCACGGCGGCCTGGGCTACTCGCGGCACCTGCCGTTCGAGCACATCTACCGGCACCACCGCCGGTACCGCATCACCGAGGGCAGCGAGGAGATCCAGATGCGCCGGGTGGCGGGCTACATGTTCGGCTACATGAAGCAGCGTGCGCCCAAGGGCGTGCCCGAGGTGTCTTAGCGCAGGCTGCGGAGCACCAGGGCGGTCTCCAGCGCGGCCAGGACGGCGTCCCAGCCCTTGTCCTCGCTGCTGCCCTCGGCGCCGCAGCGGTCGATGGCCTGGGCCAGGGTGTCGCAGGTCAGCACGCCGTTGCCGACCGGCGTGCCGGTGTCGAGCGGCACCCGGGACAGCCCGTAGGTCACCGAGTCGCAGACGTAGTCGAAGTGCGGGGTGCCGCCGCGGATGACCGCGCCGAGGCAGGCGACCGCGTCGTGCCGCCGGGCCAGCTCGGCCGCCACGACGGGCAGCTCGACGGCGCCGGGCACCCGGACGACCAGCGGCTCGGCGATCCCGCAGGCCCCGGCGGCCGCCACCGCCCGCTGCACCAGGCAGCCGGTCACCTCGGGGTGCCACCGGGTCGCCGCGATGGCCAGGCTCAGGGCGGCCGCGTCCACGGTCCGGCCCGCGGGGCGGCCTTCGCCGCTCACCTCGCCTCCGCGGCGGGCGCGGCCGGGCCGGCCTGGGCCGGCGGTGCCGGGCGGGGCGTTCCGTTGGGGACGAGAAGGTCGTCCAGCTGATGCCCGAGCCGGTCCCGCTTGGCGATGAGGTAGCGCAGGTTGTCCGCCGTGGCCGCTACCGGCAGCGGGACCCGGCCGGTTACCTCGATGCCGAACCCGGACAGGCCGCGGACCTTGGCCGGGTTGTTGGTGAGCAGCCGCAGCGAGCGCACGCCCAGGTCGGCGAGCATCTGCGCGCCGGTCGAGTACTCGCGGGCGTCGGCGGGCAGGCCCAGCTCCAGGTTGGCGTCCACGGTGTCGGCGCCCGCGTCCTGCAGCTGGTAGGCGCGCAGCTTGGACAGCAGCCCGATCCCGCGGCCCTCGTGGCCGCGCAGGTAGAGCACGACCCCGCGGCCCTCGGCCGCGATGGCGGCCATCGCGGCGGTCAGCTGGGCGCCGCAGTCGCAGCGCTGGGAGCCGAACACGTCTCCGGTCAGGCACTCCGAATGCATCCGCACCAGAACGCCTTCGGGGGGGTCCGGGGGCGCCGTCCCCCGGGGACGCGCGGTACATCGCCGGGTTCATCCAGGTCGCCGAGCACCAGCGCGAGGTGCTCGGTGCCGTCGACCGAGTTCAGGTAGCCGAACGCGCGCCACTCGCCGAACTGGTTCGGCACCCGGGTCTGCACCACGCGGCGTACCGTCCGCTCGGAATGCCTGCGGTACTCGATCAGCTGGGCGATGGAGATCAGCGGCAGGCCGTGCTCGTCGGCGAAGGCCCGCAGCTGCGGGAGCCGGGCCATGGTGCCGTCGTCGTTGAAGATCTCGGCCACCACCCCGGCCGGGGTCAGGCCGGCCATCCGGGCGAGGTCGACCGCGGCCTCGGTGTGCCCGGCCCGGCGCAGCACGCCCCCCTCGGCGTAGCGCAGCGGGAACACGTGCCCGGGGCGCACGATCTCGTAGGGCTCGGTGGCCGAGTCCACCAGGGTACGGATGGTCCTGGCCCGGTCGGCCGCGGAGATCCCGGTGGTGATGCCGTCGCGCGCGTCCACGCTGATCGTGAACGCGGTTCCCATGTGCTCCTGGTTGTCGCTGGTCATCGGGGGCAGCTGCAGCCGGTCCAGGTCCTCGCCGAGCATCGGCACGCAGATCAGGCCGCGGGCGTAGCGGATGGTGAAGGCCAGCAGGTCGGGCGTGGCCTTGCTCGCGGCGAACACGATGTCGCCCTCGTTCTCCCGGCTGGCGTCGTCCACCACGACGATCGCGCGGCCCGCGGCGATCTCGGCGATGGCCTGCTCGACGCTGTCCAGGCCGGCCTCCCCGGGCGTGGTCTCGTTCGTGATCATGACTGGGTCCCTCCGGCGAGCAGCCGTTCCACGTACTTGGCGATCATGTCGACTTCCAGGTTGACCGTCTCGCCCGGGTGCTTGCGGCCCAGGGTGGTGCGCGCGAGCGTCTCCGGGATCAGGCTGACCTCGATCCAGCCGGGCCCCCCGTTCGAGCTGACCCCGGGCGAGCCGACCCCGTGCGGGCTGACACCGCCGAGTGCGGACACGGTGAGGCTGACCCCGTCGACGGCGATCGACCCCTTCTGCACGACGTAGCGCGCGAGGGGCGGCGGGACGGCGATCCGCATCACGTCCCAGTGCTCGCCCGGCCGGCGTTCCAGGATCGTGCCGGTTCCGTCCACGTGCCCCTGCACGAGGTGCCCGCCGAGCCTGCCGTCGAGCCGCAGCGGGCGCTCAAGGTTCACCGCCGAGCCCGCGCCGAGGGCGCCGAGGCCGGACCGGCTGAGGGTCTCGCCCATCACGTCCGCGCTGAACGTGCCGTCCGATGCGCCGGTGACCGTCAGGCAGACGCCGTTGACGGCGATCGAGTCGCCCGCGGCCGCGCCCCCCGTCACCAGCGGGCCGCGCACGGTCAGCCGGGCCGCGTCCGGGAGCTCCTCGAGCGCGACGACCTCGCCGAGTTCTTCCACGATTCCGGTGAACACCGCATCCACCCCGTTCTCCTCCGCAAGCCGCCTGTCGCGGGCTCCGGGGATCGCGCGGATGCGCAAGGCACGGCCTGTCGGGCGCATTGCGGCCCGGCCGTGCGCGTGCTGCCTCCCATCCGGACTGTTACCGTCGGTCCCGGAGTTCCACCGGGTCAGCCGGCCGATGGCTTCGGCCGGGTCGCGGACTGTCACCGCCGGTTCGGAGTTTCACCGACCCCGGAGCACGCGTTTACCTCTCGAACCAGTGTGCCATGCCGGGTATTCCGGACGCGACGCAGGCCAGCCCGGCGGCCCGGCGCTCAGGCGCCGGGCCGTCAGGTGGCCGGGTGGTCAGGCGGCTGGGTTGTCAGGCGTCTGGGGTGCTCAGGTGACCGTGGAGCCCCGGCGGGCCAGCGCGTCCAGGGTGACCGCGGCGAGCAGCACGGCGGCGGTCCAGATGTACTGGCCGGCCGCGCCGAGCCCGAGCAGGATGACGCCGTTGTAGATGACCGCCACGACGAACCCGCCGAGCACCGCGCCGATGATCCGGCCCCGGCCGCCGAACAGGCTGACCCCGCCGATGACGGCCCCGGCCACGGAGTACAGCACGTACTGGCCGCCCGCGATGTTGTTCGAGATCGACCCGAGGAACGACGCGTAGAGGATGCCCGTGATGCCCGCGATCAGCCCGCACATCGCGAACGCCAGCACCCGGATCCGGCTCAGGCTGACGCCCGCCCGCCGCGCCGCCTCGGCGTTGCCGCCGACCGCGTACATGTACCGGCCGAACTTGGTGCGGCCGAGCAGGACGGACATGACTATGGTCAGCCCGATCACGACCGGCACCACCCACGGCACGCCCTCCAGCGGGATCACGCCGCTGCTGCGGTTGTGGTTGAGGATCAGCACGAGCGCCAGGCCCACGGCCGCCACGAAGGCGAGCTTCAGGATCGTCACGCTCAGCGGCGGGGCGGCCAGGCCGTTCCTCCGCCTGCGCTGGTCCCGGAAGATCATGAAGACCGCGGCGAGCGCGACGGCGACGATCAGGATGATCCACCCGGCGGTCGGGCTGACGTTGCTGGACACCAGGCCGTTGATGAAGCCGTTGTGGTCTGCGATGACCCCGCCGAGGCCGACGCTCCCGGTCTTCTCGAACAGCCACAGCAGCACGCCGTTCAGGCCGAGCAGGCCGGCCAGCGTGACCACGAAGGACGGGATCCGCAGCCAGACGATGATCAGGCCCTCGATCGCGGCGATGGCCGTGGTGACCGCGATGGCGACCACGATGGCGGCCCAGGTCGGGAACGGGTGCGCGGTCGCGACCATCCACAGGGCGACGGCCCCGCCGATCCCTGCGTTGAAGCCGAGCGACAGGTCGATCTCGCCGAGCAGCAGCGGGAACGTTTGCGCCATGCAGAACGTGATGATGAAGCCGGCCTGCGTCATCAGGTTCGCGATGTTGCCCGCCGACAGGAAGGCGGGCTCACGGATCTGGAAGTAGGCCCCGATGATGATCAGGCCGATGATGACCGGCAGGGCCCCGCTCTCCCCGCTGCGGACCCGCCGCAGCCAGATCCGGGTGTACTCGCCCAGCGACCCGGCCAGCACCTCCGGGGCGCTGGTCAGCGCGATATCCGGGGCTTCGGGGGCCTCGGTGGCCTCGGTCTTCTCCCGCTACCGCGACCGCACGAGGCTGGTCCTCGGTCGTCTCGCCGCTGTCCGGTGATGACATTCCTCAGCCCTCCGAGCCGCTGCTGACGTTGCCCGAGGCCGCGGGCTCGCTCCCGCCGCCGTTGCCGGTGCGCAGGCGGGCCGACGCGCCCGTGGTCATCAGGTCCACGACCGACGAGGTGTCGAACTCGGCGACCGGCCCGACCGCGGCCAGCCGGCCGAGGTAGACCACCGCGACCCGGTCCGCGACCCGGAACACGTCGGTCAGGTTGTGCGAGACGACCAGGACGGCGTGGCCGGTGCTGGCCAGCTGTTCGATCAGGGACAGCACCAGCTCGGTCTGGGTGACGCCCAGCGCGGCGGTCGGCTCGTCCATGATGACCAGCTTGACCTCCTGCATGACCGCCTTGGCCACCGCGACCGCCTGCCGCTGCCCGCCGGACAGCGATCCGACCGGCTGCCGGATCGACCGCACGGTCGTGACCCGCAGGTCCTGCAGGGTCTGCTTGGCGGCCAGCTCCATCTTGATCTCGTCGAGCAGCCCGAACCGCGTGATCTCGTGGCCGAGCAGCATGTTCTGCACGATGTCCAGGTTGTCGGCCAGCGCGAGGTCCTGGTACACGGTCGCGATCCCGAGGTTGGTCGCGTCCCTGGGCGAGTGCAGGTGCACCGACTTGCCCTGCCACACCAGGCGGCCGGTGGTCGGCTGGTAGATGCCGGCGATGCACTTGATCAGCGTGCTCTTGCCCGCGCCGTTGTCCCCGACCAGGGCGGTCACCTTCCCGGCCGGGATGTCCAGGTCGATGCCGGCCAGCGCCTGCACCGGGCCGAAGCTCTTGCCGATGTTCTCCAGCCGCAGCAGCGGCGTGTCACCGTTGGCCTCCGGGCCGACCGGCGCGGAGGCGGATGGCACCCGGCCCGCGGGCCGGGTGCCATCCTCGGAGCCGTTCGTTACCACTTAGAGGCTCCCGCCTGCTCGACTACGAGCATTGTTACCCAGAAATACCGTACTTCGAGCAGTCCGCGGCGTACGAGCCCGAGCACAGCTGGGACGCGGGCACGAAGCCGTCCTTGATGACCGTGGACTGGATCGTCGTCGGCACGACCCACTCCGGCGTCTCCAGGATCGACGGCACGTTGACGTGGGTGTTCACGTCCGTCGCCATGCCGTTGACCAGGGCCGCCGGCGGCGTCACGCCCGCCCGCAGGTACATGGCCAGCGCGGCCGCGGCCTGCGCCTCCAGGTAGATCGGCTTGTACACGGTGCCGCACTGGTAGCCGGCGATGACGTTCTGCAGCCCGGTCAGGGTGGCGTCCTGGCCGGTGACCGGGAACGTCATCGGCTTGATGCCCTTGGTGATCAGGTAGTGGATGATCGGCGCGCCGTTCTCGTCGTTGGGCATCAGCACGGCGTTGATGTTCGGGTGCGCCGTGTACGCCGCCTGGAACTCAGTCAGCGCGGTGCGGCGGGTCCCAGGTCCCGGCCGGGTTGGCCACGTCCTTGTACGCGTCCCGATCGAGAACTGTGGGCTGGAGCACCGCCAGGTAGCCGTTGGCGAACAGCGTGGCGTTGTTGTCGGTCGGGGCGCCGCGCATGACCATGACCTGAGGCTTGGCCACGTGCCAGGCCGCGATGCAGCTGACCAGGCCGTTGCCGAGCAGCGTGCCGACGTAGGTGTTGTTGAAGCTCACGTAGTACTTGCGGGTGCCGCCCAGGGTGAGCCGGTCGTAGTCGATCACGGGCACGCCGTGCGACTTGGCGTAGGACTCGATCCTCGCCCCGACGCCGGAGTCGAGCGGGTCCACGACCAGGACCGTGGCGCCGTTGGTGATGTCGGCCTGCGCGTCCGAGTACTGGGTGGCGTCGCTGCCCAGGGCGTTCTGGATGATGGTGTCGGTCGACGAGAGCCCGGCGAGCTGGAAGGACTTCTTGAGGTACGGGGCGTCGAACTCCACGTAGCGGGTCGACGAGACGGTGTCCGGCAGGATCACCGCCACCTTCCCCTTGCCCTTGGCGGCCAGCGGCTTGATCTTGGTCATCGCGTCGAAGGTCAGGTTGAACGACGCGGCGCTGATCTGCGGCACGGCCGGTGAGCCTGAGCTGCTCGGCGCGCTCGACGTGCTGCTGCTGCTGCCGCAGGCGGCGGCGACCAGGGCCGCGGACGCGGCCATGGCGGTGAGGGCGATTCTTCTCCGGTTAATAAAGTCCAACGAAACCACCTCGTTTGTGGGGCTTGACGTGCGTGCACGTGCGTGCACAAATAGGGCGTCACGGACCTGGCCCGCTTGCGCCGGCAGGGCGCCTGCTGTCAGGTAAACCGTAGACTTCGCGAAATGAACGTGGCCATAAACATCACGCCCTCGGCGTTAAAATAGCGTTAACACGGCGCCGGTGGCGATGCCCGCCACCTGCGGAAGTGCCAAACGAGATCACTTCGACGCGGGACCGTTACTCGGCCGCGATGCGGTAGCCGGCGCGGGGCTGGGTCAGGATCAGCGGGGTCGTCCCGTCCACCTCCAGCTTGGCTCGCAGCCGCCGCACGTAGACCCGCACGTACTCGGTTTCGGTCTCGTAGCCGTGCCCCCACACCCGCCGCAGCAGGTGGGCGTGCGTCAGCAGCTTGCCGCGGTTGGTGGCCAGCTCGCGCAGCAGCGCGAACTCGGTCGGGGTGAGGTGCACCGGCTGCCCGCCGCTCGTCACCTGCTGGCTGGCCAGGTCGATCACCAGCTCGCCGATGATGATGGCGGCCGGCTCGGCCTCCGGGGCCGTGGCCGGGCGGGTACGGCGGAGCGTGGCCGTGATCCTGGCCAGCAGTTCCTCGATGCTGAACGGCTTGGTCATGTAGTCGTCGGCGCCGACGTTGAGCGCGGTCACCTTGTCGCGCTCGCCACCGCGGGCGGAGACCACGATGATCGCCACCGACGAGCGCTCGCGGATCTGCCGGCACAACTCGAAGCCGTCGACCTCGGGCAGCATCAGGTCGAGCAACACGATGTCTGGCTCCTCGGTCTCCAGCAGCTGCAGCGTGCGGACGCCGTCGGCCGACACGACCGTGTCGAAGCCCCGGACGGCCAGGTTCGACCGGATCAGGTCGACGATGTTGGGGTCGTCCTCGACCACCAGCGCGCGCGTGTTCGCCGTGGGGTCAAACACCGCGGGCTCCGGTCCGCCGCCCGGCCCCGGCACCTGCGTCGTGGCCGCCGCCTGCCGCGGGCCCCGCCGCGGCGGCCTCTGGCTCGGCTGCGGCGGCCGGCAGCTCGGCAGGCGGGCCGTCCGGCCCGGGCGGCATCTCGACGGGCAGGTGGATCAAGAAGTGGGTTCCCTTCCCGGACCGCTCTAGCACGATGTTCCCCCCGTGGGCTTCCACGATTCCCTTGGCGATGGACAGCCCGAGCCCGGCGCCGGCGCTGGGCGTGCGGCGGCGGCGCATCGGCTCGAATGGCGCGCTGGCGATCTCGCGTGGTATCCCGGTGCCGTTGTCGAGCACGCTGACCGAGATCCCGTCCCGTCCGGCCGCCTGGGCGCTGACGCTCACCCGGGTCCCGGGCGGATTGTGGCCGAACGCATTGTCCAGCAGGTTTACGAAGACCTGCTCCAGACGGTCGTGGTCGGCCCAGACCACGGGCAGCGACGGATCGCAGTCCACCTCGACCATGGCCGCGACCGCCGGGGGGAGGCAGGCGACGGCCGCGTCGACCACCAGGGAGATGTCGCACCAGTCCCGCTGCAGGCGCAGGATCCCCGACTCGATCGCGGAGAAGTCGAGCAGGTCCTCCACCAGCCGGCCGAGCCGGGCCGACTCCGCCGCGATGCGGTGCAGGAACCGCTGCTGCGAGTCCCGGTCCCAGGTCACATCCGGCTGCATCAGGCTGGAAGCGTACCCCCTGATCGCCGTGAGCGGCGTGCGCAGCTCATGGCTCAGCCGGGATAGGAAGCCGCGCTGCAGTTCCTGCGAGCGGCGCAGCGCGGTGGCCTCCTGGTGCGCGAGCCCGGCCTCCTCGCGCTCCAGCGCCAGCCGCAGCGAGTGGGCGGCGTCCTCCATCAGCGCCGTGGCGTCGGCGGCGGGCGGCCCGCCGCGCCAGCCCGCCAGCAGCACTGTGGGCCCCGCGGGCGCGCTGAACGTGACCGCCAGCAGGTGATGCCCGGCGACCTGCAGTGGGCTGGCCACGTCGTCGCGGCGCGGGACGGCCAGCAGCCGCTCGGCCGCGTCGAGCAGGGCGCGGGGCGGGCTGGCGCCGTTCGGCCGGCCTCCGGCGGTGACGAACGCCCGGCAGGACGGCGGCGAGTCCGGCGCCCGGGTCAGCAGCGCGGCCAGGTCGGCCTGCAGGCCCCGGCTGAGGGTGTGCAGGGCGACGACCAGCCCCTTGGCCACCGGGATCGGGCCGGCCAGGGTCTCCAGCATCTCCCTGATCGTCTCGAGCACACGGTTGCGCGCGGTGACCTCATCGAGCAGCCGGTCGCGCTCGATGGCGCTCGCGGCGTACCCGGCGTAGAGCGTGACCAGGTCAAGCTCGTCGCGGTGCGGCTGGCCGGTGACGCTGCGGAAGACGGTAATGACCCCGAGCAGGCCGCCTGGGCCCATGACCGGGACCGACCAGGAGCTCACCACCCGGGCCGCCCGGGCCAGGTCGCTGAACGGCGCCCAGGCGGCGCCGGCGCGCACGTTGTCGATGACGGCCTGCTCGGTGGACGCGGCCAGGCCGGCCGCCCGGCCGGCCCGCGGGGCAGCCGGGACCACGCGGACAGCAGCGCGTCCGGCAGGCCCAGCGACGCGGCGCAGACCAGCGTGTCGCCGGCCAGCAGATGGATACACAGCTGCTCGCTGCCGAGCGCGGCGCCGAGTGCCGACAGGATCAGCGAGAGGCTGGACGACGGCTCCGCCGAGACCAGCCGGTCGGCCAGCCCGTGCAGCCGGGTGAGCTGGCGCCGCGCCGACGAGTCGACCTGCTGGCCGGCCACCAGGGCCACGACGTCATCGGGGTGGACCTGGTCGGGGACCACTTCGGTCACGACCCGGCCGTGGCGCAGCACCACGATCCGGTCGGCCAGCCGGAACATCTGGTCGATGTCGTGGCAGGCTAGCAGGATCGTGGTGCCCCGCTCGCGCAGGCGGGCGATCAGCTGTTCGACCTGGGCGGACTCGCTGACTCCCAGCGAGGCGGTGGGCTCATCGAGCAGCAGCAGCCGGGGGCTGCGCGCCATCGCCCGGGCCACGGCCACCAGCTGGCGCTGGCCGCCCGACAGCGACCGCACGGCCCGGGTGGTGTCCGGCAGCGGGATCTCGTAACTGCGGAGCACCGACGCGGCGGTCGCGTGGAAGCGGACGTCGGACAGCAGGCTCCCGCGGCGCTCCTGGCCGAGCAGCAGGTTCGAGGCGACGTCCAGGTTGTCGCAGAGCGACAGGTCCTGCCAGACCACGGCGATGCCCTGGCGGGCGGCCGCCACCGGGTCGCGGGCTACCTGCCTGCCGTCGAGCACGACCTTCCCGGTGGTCGGCCGGATGTCACCCGCGATGCAGCGCACCAGGGTGGTCTTGCCCGCCCCGTTCTCCCCGGCCAAGGCCACGAGCTCGCCGGGACGGACCGCGAGGTCGACGCCGTCGAGGGCGCGCAGCAGCCCGAAGCGCACCGCCACCCCGGACACCGAGAGCAGCGGCGGCGTCTCAGCCCGGTCCCGAACTTCCTCGCTGGCACCCAACCTCGGCTCCTTGCCTCCTGACCAGGGCGTGAAGCGCTGGAATCCCCGCCGTCAGGCGGAGAAGGATGTCAACTTCCGCATTGTGGCCGGCCTGCGGCCTGCGCACCAACCCGCCGGTCGCCTCGGTCACCCGCCGTCGGCCGGGCGGGAGACCTCGGTGATCCTGCGGGCCAGGAACGCCCGCTCCGCATCATTGTCGGTCAGGTCCAGCGCGGTTTGGTAGGCCCGGGCGGCGTCCTGGTGCCGGCCGAGGCGGCGCAGCAGGTCGGCCTTGGCCGCGGGCAGGTACCGGTAGCCCGCCAGGCGGCCGTCGCGCTCCACGCCCTCGATGTCCGCCAGGCCCGCCTCCGGCCCGGCGACCATGGCGCGCACCACGGCCCGGTTCAGCGCGACCACCGGCGTGGGCCAGGCCTTCAGCAGCTCGCCGTAGAGCTGCAGCAGCTGCGGCCAGTCGGTCTCGCCGTAGTTCGGCGCCTCGGCGTGCACGGCCGCGATGGCCGCCTGCAGCACGAACCGGCCCGGCCTGGGCAGCCCGGGCGCTCCGGCCGGGCCTTCCCGGCCCCGCGGGCTCTGGGTGAGCAGGCCGATTCCCTCGTCGATGGCGGCGCGGTCCCACCGCGACCGGTCCTGCTCCTCGAGCAGCAGCAGCCGGCCGTCGGCGCCGGCGCGCGTCGCCCGGCGCGCGTCGGTCAGCAGCAGCAGCGCGAGCAGCCCGCGCGCCTCCCCCTCGTCCGGCATGAGCTCGCGCAGCATCCGGGCCAGGCCGATCGCCCGCTCCACGAGGTCCCTGCGGACCAGGTCCGAGCCGGCGGGTGCGGTGTGACCGGTCGTGTAGAGCAGGTGGATCACCGTCAGGACCGCGTCCAGGCGGTCCGGCAGTTCGGCCGGCCCCGGCACGCGGTAGGGGATCCGGGCGGCGGAGATCTTCTTCTTGGCCCGGGTGACCCGGGCCGCCATGGTCGGCTCAGGGACCAGGAACGCCTGCGCGATCTCCGCCGTGGTCAGGCCGCACACCAGCCGCAGCGTCAGCGCCACCTGCGCCTCCCGGGCCAGGGCAGGATGACAGCAGGTGAACACCAGGCGGAGCCGGTCGTCGGCGATCACGTCATCCCCCGCGTCGTCCGGCTTGCCGTCCTCGGCCGGTGCCCCCGCGGGGCCGGCCTGCGAGCCGGGCTCGATGAGCAGCGGCAGCTTGGCCCTCAGGGTCCGGTCACGGCGCTGCGCGTCCAGCGCCCGCCGCCGCGCCGTCGTGGTGAGCCAGGCCCCCGGATTACGCGGTATCCCCTGCCGGGCCCATGCGTCGAGCGCGGCCACGTACGCATCCTGCACGCACTCCTCGGCGACGTCGATGTCGCGGGCGACGCGCGCCGTCGCGGCGAGCACGAAGGCCCACTCGCGACGGTGCGCGTCGGCGACGGCCGCGCCGACGTCCGGGTCAGGTCCGGTCACGGTGCTGTATGACCACGGGCTATCTGACCACGGGCCGCCAGGTCACATCCCCGAGGTGTCCATGATCGGCCGCACCTCGACGCCGCCGAACGGCGCCGGGCAGAGCTTGGCGATCTCCAGGGCGTGGTCGAGGTCACGGGCCTCGATCAGGTAGTAGCCGCCGAGCGCCTCCTTGGTCTCGGCGAACGGCCCGTCGGTCACCACGTCGCCGCGGATCGTGGTGGCGGTAGCCGTCGGCTGCAGCGCGTTGCCGCCGAGGATCTTGCCGCCCTTCTCGCCCACCTGCTCGGCGAACCTGCCGTGCGCCTTCCCGACCTCTTCCCAGACCGCAGGCCCGCCTTCGGCGTAGCCGCTCTCCCTCTCGTAAATGAGGATCAGGTACTCGGTCATGGTCGTGTCTCCTTCGCTATCGATTCGGCCCGACACCTAAACGACGAACGGCCGGCCGCGGATCGACAGGTCGTCGCCAGAATTCTCGCCGAATCCCCGCCGGGCGCCGGCACCGGCCCCGGCGCCGGGCGGCGGGCGCCGGGAAAAGCGGAATCTTCGACATGGCCGACATCAGGCCCCGGGGCCGCCACGGGGCCGCGCCGCTGCCTGACCCGGTGGCGAGCATGCGCCGGGGCAGCAGGCGCTCGGCGGTGAGCTGGTACCGGTCAGTCCGGCCACGCCTGCTCGGCGGCCAGGTCGGCACGCCTGCGAAGTTCCGTAACGGCCGCCGCGGGGTCGGTCGCGCCGAACACGGCCGATCCCGCGACGAACATGTCGGCCCCGGCCTCGGCGCAGCGGCTGATGGTCTCGTCGGTGACCCCGCCGTCCACCTGCAGCCACACCGGCACGCCCCGGCCGCGGACCAGCTCCCGGGCCCGGCGGACCTTCGGCAGCACCAGGTCCAGGAAGTGCTGGCCGCCGAACCCGGGCTCGACGGTCATCATCAGCAGCATGTCCAGCTCGGGCAGCAGGTCGGCGTACGGCTCGACCGCAGTGGCCGGGTTGAGGGCCAGCCCGGCGCGCGCGCCCGCCGCCCTGATCGCCCGCAGCGTCCGCACCGGCGCGGCGGAGGCCTCCGCGTGGATGGTCACGTTCCCGGCACCGGCCTCCGCGTACTCCGGTGCCCAGCGGTCCGGGTCCTCGATCATCAGGTGGCAGTCCAGCGGCAGGCTCGCGTGCTTGAGCAGCGCCTCCACCACCGGCAGTCCGATCGTGAGGTTCGGCACGAAGTGCAAGTCCATGACGTCGACGTGCACCCAGTCGGCAACTTCCGCGATCGTCGCGGCCTCGTCCGCTAGCCTGGCGAAGTCCGCGGCCAGCACGCTCGGCGCAATCTGCACGCTCACAGGGTGAGTCTAAGGCCCAGGGCCCGGCGTCCAGGGACCCGGAACTGTCAGAGCCGCCCGCTAGCGTTCGATACTGTATTCGAATCCCTAACCGCCGAGGAGACTAGGTGAATACCGAGGCATCGAGCAGGCTCCTGGACCGCGTGCACAAGCTGCTGGCCAAGGCCGAGGACGAGAGCGTCACGCCGCCGGAGGCGCAGGCCCTGACGGCCAAGGCCGCGGAGCTGATGGCCAAGTACGGGATCGACCGGGCCCTGCTCGCGGCCGACCGGCCGGAGACCGACCGGCCCGGCAGCAAGATCCTCGACATCGACAACCCCTGGGCGCGGGTCAAGGCGCACCTGCTATGCGGGCTCGGCTCCGCGCTGCGCTGCCAGTGCATCCTGCTCTCCGGCGCGCGCCCCGGAACCCGCATCCACGTCTTCGGCTACGCGTCCGACATCGAGCGCACGGACGTCCTGTACACGTCGGTGCTGATCCAGATGTGGCACGGGCTGGCCGGCGCCCAGGTGCCCGCCTGGTCCCGCAGCCCGCGGGCCTGGCGGCGCAGCTGGCTGCTCGGCTTCGCCACCGCCGTGATCTCCCGGGTGCGCGCCGCCGAGCACGCGGCCGCCTGCCGGGCGGCCGGGCCGGATTCCGCGGCAGGCTCGCGCGCCGCGCTGGTCCTGGCCGACCGGGCGCAGGTGATCCGCAACGAGGCGGAGCGGGCCTACCCGCTGACCCGGACCGCGCGGGTCACCTACTCGGGCACCGGCTACCGGGACGGGTACGCCGAGGGCCAGCGGGCCGACATCGGCGCCGCCCGGGTGACCCCCGGGCGCGGCCGCGCCCTGACCGGGGCCGCCAGCTAGCTCATCCGGCAGGTGTAGCGACGCCGCTCAGGCGGACCGGCGCAGCAGGGCCAGGAAGATCGCGTCGGTGCCGTGCCGGTGCGGCCAGAACTGCGCGAAGGCGTCGTACGGCGGCGGGCAGCGTAGCCCGGGCACCTCGGGCAGGACCGCGGGCGCGTCGAGCACCTCGACGTCGTCCCGCCCGGCCAGCACGTCCATCACCACCTCGCGGGTCTCGGCCAGGTGCGGGGAGCAGGTGACGTAGGCCACCACCCCGCCCGGCGCGGCGGAGTCCAGCGCCGCGGCCAGCAGGGCGCGCTGCAGCGGGCCCAGCGCGGCGACGTCCTCCGGCGAGCGGCGCCAGCGGGCCTCGGGCCGGCGGCGCAGGGCGCCAAGCCCCGAGCAGGGGACGTCCGCGAGCACCCGGTCAAAGGTGCCGGGCGGCCACGCGGGAGCGGTCCCGTCCGCGGCGAGCACGGCCGCGGGCGCGGCCCCGGCCCCCGTGGTACCGGCCCCCGTGGCCCCGGCCCCCGTGGTACCAGCCACTGCGGCACCGGCCCGGAGCAGCTGGTCGGCCAGCAGCTGGGCCCGGTGGGGCCGCACGTCGGCGGCGAGCAGCCGCGCCCCGCGTCCCCCGGCCAGCCCGGCCAGCAGCCGCGCCTTGCCGCCCGGGCCCGCGCAGAGGTCGAGCCACCGGCCGCCGGGGGCGTCCGGCCCGCCCCCGGCCCGGGCCAGCGCGAGCGCGGCCAGCTGGCTGGCCTCGTCCTGGGCCGACGCCCGGCCCTCGGCCACCGCCGGCACCTGGCCCGGATCTCCGTGCATATGAGCGCCGAACGGGGACCAGCGGGCCAGCTCCGCCCCGCCGGCCGCCAGCTCGGCGGGGTCGGCGAGCCCGGGCACGGCGCACAGGGTGACCCGGGGGCGCTCGTTGTCGGCGGCCAGGGCGGCCTCGGTCTCCGCCAGCCCGGCCGCGGGATCCTCGCCGAGAGCCTCGCTCAGTGCGCTGACGATCCAGCGCGGATGGCTGTAGGCGACCGACAGGTACCCGACCGGGTCGTCGGCACGGCTCGGCGCGGCGATCTCCAGCCAGCCCTCCAGGTCTCGCGTGGCGACCCGGCGCAGCACCGCGTTGACGAACCCGGCGGGACGCGGGCCCGCCACGTCCTTGGCCAGGTTCACCGAGGTGTCGACCGCGGCGTGCGCGCCGATCCGGGTGGCCAGCAGCTGGTGCGCGCCGAGCCGCAGCACCCGGCGCAGCGGCGGGTCGAGCCGGCCGGGTTCCCGGTCCGAGCAGATGGCGAGGATGGCGTCGTAGCTGCCCTGGCCGCGCAGCGTGCCGTAGGTCAGCTCGGTGGCCAGGGCCGCGTCGCGCCCGGTCAGCCCGCGGTCGGCGAGCAGCGCGGGCAGTAGCAGGTTCGCGTACGCGTCCCGCTCGGCCACCGCGCTCAGCACGTCGAACGCGACGCGACGGGCCGGATCTACCCGGCCGCGCGATGGGCGGGCCCGGGCGGGCTGGCCGCGGGGTGGCCGGGCCGGGGCCGCCCGGCCGCGGGACGCCATGTCAGCCTCCGCCCCTCAGCCCAGCACCGCGGCGGACCGGTCAAGCCGCAGGCCCCGCGCCCAGTCGGCCGCGGGCATCCGGCGCTTGCCGGGCGGCTGCACGTCTCCGAGCCGTACCGGCCGGGTCCCGGTGCCGACCAGCACCCGCGGGCCCTGCACCCGCAGCTGCCCGGGCGGCACGTCCGGGTCGTCGGCCACGCCGGCGAACGGCCACAACTTGATCCGGGCGCCGTTCAGCGAGGTCCAGGCCCCGGGCGCAGGCGTGCACGCGCGAACCCGCCGGCTGACCGCGATCGCCGGCTCGCCCCAGCGCACCTGGGCGTCCTCCGCGGTGATCTTCGGCGCCAGGCTCACTCCCTCCGCGGGCTGCGGGCGTGCGGCCAGCTCCCCGGACTCGATGCCGTCGATGGTCGCGACCAGCAGCTCGGCTCCGGACACCGCGAGCCGGTCGAGCAGGTCGCCCGCGGTGTCGGACGGCCGGACCGGCTCGGTCACCATGCCGAAGACCGGCCCGGCGTCGAGCGCGCGGACGATCCGGAACGTGGTGGCACCGGTGATGTCGTCGCCGTGCAAGATCGCGTGCTGCACCGGTGCCGCGCCGCGCCAGGCGGGCAGCAGGGAAAAGTGCAGGTTGACCCAGCCCTGCTCAGGAATGTCCAGGGCCTGCTGCGGGATCAGCGCGCCGTACGCGGTGACCGGGCAGCAGCCGGGCGCGATCTGCCGCAGCCGGGCGAGGAAGTCGGGATCGCCGGGCCGGGCCGGCTTGAGTACCTCCAGGCCGACCGATTCGGCGCGGCGCGCTACCGGGCTCGGCGCGACGCGGAGCCCGCGGCCCGCCGGGGCGTCCGGCCTGGTCACCACGGCCGCGACCTCGTGCCCCGACTTGAGCAGCGCGTCAAGCGAGGGCACCGCCGAGGCCGGGGTGCCCGCGAAGACCAGTCGCATCCGTCAGTAGGCCTCCCTGTGCGTCGGGTGCGGCGACACCCGGACCATGGGAACCGGCTCTCCCCACCATTCGGCCGCGCGGATTTCCTTCATCGCCAGCTTGCGCTGCGCGGCGTCCAGGCGGTCGATGAACAGGATGCCGTCCAGGTGATCGGTCTCATGCTGGACACAGCGGGCAAGGTGCCCGGTCCCCTCCAGCGTGACCGGCTCGCCGTGCATGTTGAACCCCTGGGCGATGACGCCGTGGGCCCGCGTCGTGGGGTACGCCAGGCCAGGGAAGGACAGGCACCCCTCGTCGTCGGTCTCCTCATCCTCCGACAGCCGCAGCGACGGGTTGATCAGGTGACCCAGCTGATCATCGATGTGGTAAGTGAACACCCGCAGGCCCACCCCGATCTGCGGCGCGGCCAGTCCGACCCCGGGTGCCTCCAGCATCGTGTCGGTCAGGTCCTTGACCAGCTTGCGCAGCTCGGCGTCGAAATCACGCACCGGCTCGGCCGGCGTCCGGAGCACCGGATCACCGAACAGACGTATCGGCCTGATGCTCACCTGTTCCTCCAGCCTTAAGGGCGCGTAACGCTAGCGTGGTCAAGTCTATGGAGCCGGGGGCTGCGTTCCCGCCGCCGGCGAGCGAGCCTTGAACGCGGCCTTGCGCGCCGCCCGGGCCACCGCGGGATCGGGATGATGCTCGCTGAGCGCGGTCAGCAGGTCCGTCACGCCCGGGTGGCTGACCTGCCAGAGGCCGGCCACGATCTCGGCCTGCGCTTGCGCGGACACGTCGGGGAGCAGTTCGGCGACCACGTCCCTCGGGTCGGCCTCTTCCAGCAGGCCCGCGCCCAGGTCCACGAGCAGCCAGGTCCGGTCCTCGGGCCGCAGTTCGGCCTGCTCGCCGTGCTCGTGCAGCCAGACCGAGGCGTGCGCGCGCAGCACGGGCTCGGCCAGGGCCGCGCGGATCTCGGGGATGGCGGCCTCGCCGATCCGGTCCAGCACGGCGAAGGCGGCCCCGCGCAGGCCCGGCGAACCGCCGCGCGCCGCCTCGACCAGCTCGGCGGCGGCCCGGGCCGGGGACCGCTGCGCGAGCCAGGAGCTGATCTCCGCCTCGCCGTCCTCGGCATCGCAGCTGGCCAGGGTGATCAGCAGGCCGGCCGCCGGCCGGCCCGCCCCGCCGAGAACCGGGACGTGCCATCCCTGACCGCGCAGCCTGCGGTGCACGCCCCAGACGCCCAGCGGGGACAGCGCCACGGTCAGGCCGCCGGCGGACTCCTCCGTGCCGAGTTCCACGACGCCGAGGTCGGCCAGCGTCTCGAGCACGGCCGACAGCGCCGCGGCCTGATCGGGCGCGGCCGAGCCCGGCTGGCCGCGCGTGGTCCCGGCCGCCGCGGCGTACGCATCGAACAGCCCTTCCATCCGGACCGGGCCGCCGACCGTGTACAGGGCGGTGGCCAGCCCGTCCAGGTCCTCGGCGGCCAGGAGCGCCTCCAGCGCGGCGTCCCAGGCCGCGAGCACCTGCTCGGCGTCGCCGGTGGCGAGCACGTCCTCCCGCCCCGGCTCGCGGCCGAGCATCCCGGCCGCCAGGGCGACCTGGATCGCCGCCTCCGCCTCCGCGGGCGCGAGCTCCAGGGCCGCGGCCGCCGCCGCGGACGCCTCCGGCCGCGGGACGCCGTCGGCGGTGAGGCCGACGCCGGGGCCGGCCTGCCGCCGCGCCCAGCGGGTGACATCACGCGCCGCGCGCAGTAGCGGCGCCACGCGCGCCGCCGCCGCCAGCTCGTCCCGCGGCGCCAGGCGGACCGGCGGCAGCCGTGGCAGGGCGCCGGCGGGGCCGGCCGCGGGCTCACCGCGACCTGAGGCTCCGGAAGTGCCCAGGTCACCGGCCTGATCTGGGGGCCCGCCGCCCGGCTGGCTCCAGGCGCCCGCCGAGGTTCCCGCATCGCCGGCGGGACGCGCCGAGCCGGACCTCGCGCCCTGGTTCCTTCGTGAGGTGGCCACCCAAGCACCCTATGGCCTGCGATGGTCTGGTCAGAGCAGCTCGGCGGGGTCAAGCTGCAGCCGGACCACGTCAGAGTCCTTGCGGGCGCTGCGCACCGCCTGCGCGGCGCGCAGCGCGGCCGCGAGCGCGGTCCCGTCCCGCCGGTCGACCCGGACCAGCATCCGCGCGCTGCGGCCGGGCTCCGAGCCGTCCGGTCCCGCCTCGCCGGGCCCGGGCCGGCGACGGCGCCGTCGGCGGCCGGGACCGGCCCCAGCACCTGCGCGCCCGCGGGGAGATCGGCCGCGCCGACCACGTCGCGGACGGCGGCTTCCGCCCCGGTCAGCGAGGCCAGCCGGACCGCCGGGGGGAACCGGAGCTCGCCCCGCTCGGCCAGTTCTCGCTCGGCGTGCGTCACCGGGTCCCAGCGCACCAGCGCCTGCACCGGCGGGAGCGCCGCGTCGGCCACGATCACGACGGAACCTCCCTCGCGCCCGGGCCGCACCAGCGCGGCGGCGTTGAGCCAGCGGCGCAGCGCCTCCTCGGACGCGCGCAGGCTGGCGCGGCCGAGCAGCGCCCAGCCGTCCAGCAGGACAGCCGCCGCGTAGCCTCCCGCCGCGCGGGGCTCGGCTCCCGGGGTCGCCACGATGACCGCGGGCGCGCCGTCCACCTCGGCGATGACCTCCGCGCCGCCGGAGGTCCGGACGGCGGCGGCGGGGAACGCGCGGGCCAGCTCCTCCGCGGTGCGGCCGGCCCCGACGACCAGCGCGCGCAGCCCGGCCTGCCCGCAGCCCGGGCACCGCGAGCCCGCGGCCTCGCCGCACCAGCCGCACACGGCCGCCGCCCCTGCCGCGGGCAGGGACAGCGGGCCGCCGCACCGCGGGCAGCGGGCCCGCGCGCCGCAGCGTTCGCAGGCCACGGCGACCACGTAGCCCCGGCGGGGCACCTGGAACAGGACCGGCCCGCTGGCGAGCCCCTCGCGCGCGGTGCGCAGGGCCAGGCTGGGCATGCGCGCCGAGCGGGCGGCCTCGTCCCGGGCCAGCTCCGCGTCATCGCCGGCCACGGTGACCCGCGGCGCCCACCGGCGGACCGTGTCCCGCCCGGCGGTGAGGGCGGCGGCCCAGCCGCCGGCCACCAGCTGGGTCACCTCGGTCGTCCGCGCGAAGCCGCCCAGCAGCGCGGCCGCGCCGCTGCGGTGCGCGCGGAGCGCGAGCACCTCCCTGGCGTGCGGGTACGGCGCCCGCGGCTCGGCGTGCAGGTCGTCGCCGTCGTCCCAGATCACGACCAGTCCGAGGTCGGCGACGGGGGCGAACATCGCGGACCTGGTCCCGGCGGCCACGCGGACCTGGCCCCGGGCGACCCTGAGCCAGCGCCGGTACCGCTCGGCGGGACCGAGGCCCGCCGCGAGACAGACGTGCTGGCCGGGCCCGAGCAGGCCGGTCAGCGCGGCGTCGACCAGGCCGAGGTCCCTGGCGTCGGGGACGACGATCAGCGCCCCGCGCCCGGCGGCGCGGGCGGCGGCGGCCGCCCGCCCGATCTCGTCGGGCCAGTGCGGGCCGGGCAGGGCGGTCCAGGCCGCGCGCGGCGCGCGCCCCGCGGCCAGCGCGGCGAGGAACGACCGGCCCGCCGGGTAGCGGGCCCAGGGGCCCGGCTCGGGGAGCGGAATCCGGGGCTGGCCGTCCCGCGCCGGCCCGCGGCCCGGTGCCGCCGACTCGGCCGCGGCGTGGCGCGGCGGGATCGCCAGCCGCAGCACGTCGGCCAGCGTGCCGCCGTACCGGTCGGCCACCGCGCGGGCCAGCCCGGCGATCTCGGCCGTCAGCACCGGCTCCGGCGACACGACCCGCTCCAGGAAGGCCAGCGCGCCCTGATGCTCGCTCGTCTCGGCCCGCCGCAGCAGGTAGCCGCCGGTCAGCCGGCCGGCGAACCTGACCCGGACCCGGCAGCCGGGTACCGCGTCCGGCGCGAGCCGCTCGGGCACCAGGTAGTCGAAGGGCCGGTCCAGGTGCGGCAGCGACACGTCGACGGCCACCTGCGCCACGGGCAGGCGGTCGGCCGCCGCCTGCACGCGGCGCCTCGGTGCCCCGCGCCGCGATGCCACGGTGTCTGTCCTACCAGAGACCGCCGTCGGGGCCGTCCGTTCAGGGCCGCGCGCTGGCGCGGAAGACCGACTCCTGGAACCACTGCCAGGTCCGGCGGATGCCGTCCTCGCGGCTGATGGTCGGCGCGTAGCCCAGCACCTGCCGGGCCAGGTCGTAGGAGGCGAAGTTGCGCCCCACCTCGCCGGCCCGCTCGGGCCGGTACTCGACCGGGTGATCCGGCGCCCCGGCCGCGGCGCGGCACAGGTCGGCCAGTTCCCGGACGGTCGTCTCGACGCCGGACGCGATGTGCAGGGCGGTGCCGCCCGGGACGTCGCGCTCCAGGGCCAGCTCGATCGCGCGCGCGATGTCGTCCACGTGGGTGTAATCGCGCGAGGCCGAGCCGTCGCCGTAGATCACGATCGGCTCGCCGGCCTGGATGGCCCGGAAGAACAGGGTCATGGCCCCGGTCTTCCGGTCGCTCCACGGGCCGTAGACGTTCGCGAAGCGCAGCGCCACCGTGCGCAGGCCGTAGGCCGCGGCGAAGGCGTGCGCGTAGCCCTCGCCCGCGAGCTTGCTCGCCCCGTAGGGCGATAGCGGCTTGGGCAGGGAGGCCTCGGTGACCGGAGGCGTGGCGTCGCCGATCAGCGCGCCTCCGGTGGAGGCTTGCACGGTGCGTTCCACCCCGGCCCGCCGGGCGGCGTCGAGGACCCGGAACGTGCCGAGCACGTTGACGTCGAAGTTCGCCGCCGGGTCCGCGACGGACGTGATGACCGAGCCCGCCGCGGCCAGGTGCACGACGGCGTCCACCCCGCCGAGCGCGGCGTCGAGCGCGCCGACGTCACGGATGTCGCCCTCCACCAGCTCGGCGCCGGCGCCGTCCAGGTACGACCGGTCGCCGGTCGAGTAGTTGTCGAGCACCCGGACCTGGTGCCCGGACCCGGCGAGCCGCCGGACCAGGGTCGCGCCGACGAACCCGGCTCCGCCGGTGACCAGGACGCGGCGCGGCTCAGCCACGACGGGCGTCCATTAGGTAGCGGGCGCGGCGGGCCGCTCCGGTCACAGGCCGGCGGCCGACCGCAGCGCGTCGGTCCGGTCGGTGCGCTCCCAGGAGAAGTCGGGCTCCTCGCGGCCGAAGTGGCCGTAGGCCGCGGTCTGGGCGTAGATGGGACGGAGCAGGTCCAGGTCCCGGATGATCGCGGCCGGCCGCAGGTCGAACACCTCGAGCACCGCGTCCTGGATGCGCTCCACCGGGACGTGCTCGGTGCCGAAGCACTCCACGAACAGGCCGACCGGCTTGGCCTTGCCGATGGCGTAGGCGACCTGGGTCTCGCACCGCTCGGCCAGCCCCGCGGCCACCACGTTCTTGGCCACCCAGCGCATCGCGTAGGCGGCGCTGCGGTCGACCTTCGAGGGGTCCTTTCCGGAGAAGGCCCCGCCGCCGTGCCTGGCCATGCCGCCGTACGTGTCGATGATGATCTTGCGGCCGGTCAGCCCGGCGTCGCCCATGGGCCCGCCGATCTCGAATCGCCCGGTCGGGTTGACCAGCAGCCGGTAGCCGGACGCGTCGATGTCCAGGCCGGCCAGGACCGGCTCGACCACATGGTCGCGCACGTCCGGGGCCAGCAGTTCCTTCAGGTCGATCGCCGCGGCGTGCTGGCTGGATACCACGACCGTGTCCAGGCGGACGGGCTTGCCGTCCGCGTACTCGATGGTGACCTGGGTCTTGCCGTCCGGGCGGATATAGGGCACGTCGCCGCTGCGCCGCACCTCGGCCAGCCGCCGGGCCAGCCGGTGCGCCAGCATGATCGGCAGCGGCATCAGCTCGGGGGTCTCCTGGCAGGCGTAGCCGAACATCAGGCCCTGGTCCCCTGCGCCCTGCCGGTCGAGATCGTCCGACCCCTCGCCCTCGCGGTGCTCGAATGCGTCGGACACGCCTTGCGCGATGTCCGGCGACTGGGAGCCGATGGACACCGATACGCCGCAGGACGCGCCGTCGTAGCCCTTGGCCGACGAGTCGTAGCCGATCTCCAGGATCTTGTCCCTGATCAGGCCCGGGATGTCGACGTAGGTCTCGGTGGTCACCTCTCCGGCGACGTGCACCTGACCCGTGGTGATCAGCGTCTCCACGGCCACGTGGCTCGCCGGGTCGCCCTTGAGCATGGCGTCCAGGATGGCATCGCTGATCTGGTCGGCCATCTTGTCCGGATGACCTTCTGTGACCGACTCGGAGGTAAACAGACGACGAGCCACCAGATTTCCTTTTCTTCCGGGTTTGCTTCCACGACGAGGTCTCGCCGAAGTGTAGTCGGGCCAGCGCGGGTGGTGGGGGTGACTAGGCGAGCCTGCTGACCACGAGATCCCAGATGATATCGGCGAGCGTTTCCTTGGGCCCGCGGGGCACCGGGGTCTCGGTGCCGTCGGACGCCAGGATCACCGCCTCGTTGTCGGTGGTCCCGAAGGCCAGGCCACCGCCGACCTCGTTGACGACCAGGAGGTCACATCCCTTGGCCGCGAGCTTCGCCCGGCCGTTCGCGAGAACATTCCCGGTCTCCGCGCCGAACCCGACGATGACCTGGCCGGGGCGCGCCCGGTGAGTGGACAGCTCGCGCAGGATGTCCGGGTTCTGCACCAGGCGGAGCGGCGCCGGCGGCGCACCCGATTTCTTGATCTTGGACTCGCTCCGGGCTTCCGGCCGGTAGTCGGCGACGGCCGCCGCCATGACCACCGCGTCCGCCTCGGCCGCGGCCGAGGCCATGGCGTCCCGCATCTCGCGGGCGGAGGTGACGCGTACCACCTGGGCGCCCGCGGGATCCTCCAAGGTCACGTTGGCGGCCACCAGCGTGACCTTCGCGCCGCGGCAGGCGGCCGTGCGGGCCAGGGCGTACCCCTGCCGCCCGGAAGACCAGTTGCCGATAAACCGGACCGGATCGAGTTCCTCCCTGGTGCCGCCCGCCGAGACCGCCACCCGCCGCCCGGTGAGGTCGGGCACCAGCCCCTCGGCGCCGCGCGCGAGCACCCGCAGCGCGACGCGCAGCAGCTCGGCGGGCTCGGGCAGCCGGCCCGGCCCGCTGTCGGCGCCGGTGAGGCGCCCGGTGGCGGGCTCGAGCACCACCGCGCCCCGGGTCCGCAGCGCGGATACGTTGGCCTGCGTGGCCGGATGCTGCCACATCTCGGTGTGCATGGCGGGCGCGAACACGACCGGGCAGCGCGCGGTCAGCAGGACCGCGGTCAGCAGGTCATCGGACATGCCCGCGGCCGCGCGGGCCAGCAGATCGGCCGTGGCTGGCGCGACGAAGACCAGGTCGGCGCTCTGGCCGAGCCTGACGTGCGGGACATCGTGCACGTCCTCCCAGACGCCGGAGGAGGCGGGCTCGCCGGAAAGCGCGGCCCAGGTGGCCTCGCCAACGAAGCGCAGCGCATCGGGCGTGGGGATGACCCGGGTACGGTGGCCGGACTCGGTGAACAGCCGCAGCAGCTCGCAGGACTTGTAGGCGGCGATGCCCGCGCCTACCCCGAGGATGATGCGCACCGGCACCTCCCGGGCCGGACGGCTAGGCGCCGCGGCGGGCCGTCAGGACTCCGCCTCCTCCGCGGTGACCAGCCCCTCGCTGATCTCGCGCAGCGCGATGGAGAGCGGCTTCTCCTGGACGCGGGTCTCCACCAGCGGGCCGACGTACTCGAGCAGACCCTCGCTGAGCTGGGCGTAGTAGGCGTTGATCTGCCTCGCCCGCTTGGAGGCCATGATGACGAGGCCGTACTTGCTGTCCACCACATCGAGCAAATCGTCGATCGGCGGGTTGATGATGCCTTCCACGGCCGGAGTCCCTGCCACCTTGTGCCTTTCCCGTGCTTGGAGCGCGGCCCGCGGCCCTATTGGCCGGCTGGAGCCGGCATCCAGGCTACCAGCCGCCGATGGCTGGTGGAGGCGATCAACTCGTCGCCTTCCTTGCCCCCGCCTGATCGATCTCGGCCCCCGATCGATCTCGGGCGGATGCTTCCCCCCGGCTCTCCGCGACAGGCTGCTTTGCGATGCCGCATGTGCGCTTAGCGAACATTTGCCGATTAGGGCGCGCCGACATTAGCGATCATCTGTCGAATTCAGTGTCCTGAGGAAGTGATATTCACCGGGGACCTAACCTTGCCGCGGCCCCGGGGCGACCCCGAAGAGCCCGTCGCGGGGTGGGCAGCGTTTGCCGCACGGCGGTTGAAGCGTCGTGTTTGATGCTCGGTGTTTGAGGCGGTGTTCGACGCACAGTGTTCGACGCACAGTGTTCGACGCACAGTGCCCGGCGCGCAGTATCGGGCGCACCGGGCTCGACCGGACGTTCAGGGTCCGATGTTCAGTGTCTGACGCACAGTGTTAGACGCACTAGGTCAGACGCGCAGGGTCAGACGCACAGGGGCCGGGGCGTCGCCGAGCAGGGCGACGGCATGGCCGCGATCTGCGCGGCCGGGCCGCGGACCTGCGTCCCCGTTTCGCCCCGCCCCTGCTTTCCGCGTTGGTCAGGCCTGGCCGCCCGCGAACTCGTGCTCCAGTGCCGTCCGCTGGTTCGCGCCGAGACCGCGGACGCGCCGCGATTCTGCGATGCCCAGCCTCTCCATGATCTGCTTGGCCCGGACCTTGCCGACGCCAGGCATCGACTCCAGCAGGGCCGAGACTTTCATCTTGCCGACGACGTCGTCGGTCTGACCCTCCTTGAGGACCTGCGGCAGGGTTGTCGCACCGTGCTTCAGGCGGTTTTTTACATCCGCCCGCTCTTTGCGCGCCTTGGCCGCCTTCTCCAGGGCTGCGGTTCGCTGTTCGGGGGTAAGTGGAGGAAGAGCCACTCCTGGTCACCTCGGGTTTCGTTATCGAAAAACTCGCTCCGCGTGGGAAAACTAGCGAGTTCGGCCCGGCACGGCAACGTGAACCCACGTTTGTGGCGTCATAAATTAACCATTATTACTGTCCGAACACGATCAACTACTGATCGTGACTAAATGTCCGGTCAGTTTCATAATCTCGTGGCGCCGGGCAGTTGCGGCCACCGGCAGCCAGATCCCCCGCGGAGAGCCGCCACCGCGCGCAGCTTAGCTCCGAACTTGCGCGGCGCAAGTTGGGGTTGACACCAGCGGCCGCGATCACGCCAACGGTGCCCGTGTTCTCGCAAATGTACCGAAAAGCAGGGCCCAGCCGTCCTTTCGGGATATTTGCGGGTGTCTGGACCCCGGCCGCGCCAGTGCCCCGCCCGGGC
The DNA here is from genome assembly GCA_963795055.1 of uncultured Actinomycetota bacterium. GTDB lineage: Bacteria > Actinomycetota > Actinomycetes > Streptosporangiales > Streptosporangiaceae > JASHPR01. Next base: position 24,186 of record CAWCGJ010000042.1, on the reverse strand, counting down.
GCGGGCGTCAGCCCGGGCGCGGGCGTCAGCCCGGGCGCGGGCGTCAGCCGGAAGCGACAGCGACCTTCCTGAGCGACGCGCCGATCGCGGCCGCCGCCGCGCCCGGATCCGCGGCGCCGGTGATCGGCCGGCCGATGACCAGCAGGTCCGCGCCGGCCGACAGCGCCTCCTCGGGCGTCGCCACCCGGGCCTGGTCGTGAGCGTCCGACCCGGCGGGCCGCACCCCAGGAGTGATCAGCATGATGTCGGGGCCGACCTCGGCCCGGACCGCCGCCGCCTCGCGCGGCGAGCAGACCAGCCCGCGGGCGCCCGCCTCCACGGCCAGCACGGCCAGCCTCCGCACGGCGTCCCCGACCGGCCCGGCCAGCCCGATCCTGTCCAGATCATTCTCGCCGAGCGAGGTGAGGACGGTGACCGCGACAATCCTGGTCTCCGGGGCCGCCTCCACGGCGGCGCGCACCGCGCCCATCCCGCCGACCGCGTGCACCGTGAGCAGGTCGGGCCGTAGCCGGGCCACCGAGCGCGCGGCCCCGGCCACCGTCGCCGGTATGTCGTTCAGCTTCAGGTCGAGGAACACCCGGACGTTGCTGCCCCCGCGGACCGAGGCCACCGCCTCGGGACCGTAGCGCAGGTAAAGCTCGAGCCCGATCTTCACGGTGCTGACGTGCGGCGTGACCAGGCAGGCCCACCGCGCGGCGGTGTCCAGGTTGGGCGCATCCAGCGCGACGGCGATCGGCGCGGGATTGACCACGGTTCCTCCCTACGGCACGTTCCCGGTAAGCCTGCGCCGCGCGGCGGCGCGCGGCTCGTGAGCCAGCCCGACGGCATCGGAGACGCGCTCGATGCCGCGCCGCGCCAGTTCTTCCTCCAGCTCGCGGACGATGCGGAGGCAGGCCGACGGGTCGTGAAAGATCGTCGTGCCGACGCTGACGAGCGTCGCGCCCGCCAGGATGAGCTCCAGGGCATCCTTCCCGGTCCGCACGCCGCCCATGCCGATGACCGGGACATCGGGCAGCGCCTCGCGAACCTGCCAGATGCACCGCACGGCCACGGGCCGGATGGCGGGCCCGGACAGCCCCCCGGTCGTCCCGGCGAGCACCGGGCGCAGGGTGTCCAGGTCGATGGCCATGCCGAGCAGGGTGTTGATCAGTGAGAGCCCGTCCGCCCCCGCTGCCACGCAGGCCCGGGCGATCGTGACGATGTCGGTGACATCGGGTGACAGCTTGGCGAACACCGGGATGTCGTAGCGGGACCGGCGGCGGACCGTGTCGATGACCGCCCCCGCCGCACCCGGGTCGCAGGCGAACACCTGCCCCCGGTGCTCCACGTTCGGGCAGGAGATGTTGACCTCGATCGCGGTGACCCCGGCCGCGTCGGACAGGCGCGCCGCGAGCTCGCCGAACTCGTCGACGGTTCCCCCCGCGATCGAGACCACGGCGCGGGCTCCCCTGGACAGCAGCCAGGGCAGGTCCCGCTGCAAGAACGCGTCGATGCCGGGGCCCTGCAGGCCGATCGAGTTGAGCATCCCGCTCGGCGTCTCCGCCATCCGCGGCGTGGGCGGCCCGCCCGCGGCGCGAGCATCACCGACTTCGTGACCACGGCGCCGATCTTGGAGACGTCCAGGAACTGCGCGAGCTCGCGCCCGGATCCCGCGCATCCCGATGCGGTGAGAATCGGGTTCGGCAGCTCGGCCTGGCCCAGCCGGGCCCGGAGGTCAGTTGCCATGGGCCGATCCCCGCCGCCGGGCCTGCGCCCGGCCGTCCGGCCCGCCGCCCGCCTCCGCCCGGGGGGCGGCCCCGGACAGCCCGGCGGCGCGCCGGGATCTCGGTTCCCAGCCGGGGGCGCCGAGCGCGTCGAACGGGATCGTCCCCACGTCGTCCCAGCGCACCTGCTCGCCGCGGAACACCGGGCCGTCGACGCACGACCGGACCATCCGGGTGATCCCGTCGGTGCCCGTCACGGGCAGTACGCAGGTCATGCAGACCCCGATGCCGCAGGCCATCAGCTCCTCCACCGCCACCTGCACCGGTATGTCATAGCGCCGGGCCAGCAGCGTCACGTGGCGCAGCATCGGCATCGGGCCGCACGCGTAGATGGCATCGGTCCGGGCCTCATGGATGATCTGGCCCATCATGTCGGTGACGATGCCGCGCGCGCCCAGCGAGCCGTCTTCGGTGGTGATCGTGGCCGTGCGCCCGGTGCGCCGCGCGGTCAGCGCCCCGAAGACCCGGTCCCCCGTGGCCGCGCCGAGCAGGAAGTCGACCGTGCACCTCCGCTCGCGCAGCCTGGCCGCCAGCGAGAACAGCGGCGCGCTGCCGTACCCGCCGCCCACGAGCAGGCAGGTGACCGGGTCCCGCGGGACGGGGAACGGCCGGCCGAGCGGCCCGGTGATGTCGACCATGTCCCGGGAGCGGCGCTCGGCCAGCCACCGCGTTCCCGGGCCGTCCGCGGCGAACACGAACTCCACGGTGCCGCCGTGATCGGGCCGCACGTCATGGATCGAGAACGAACGGCGCGCCAGCATCGACGTGGCCGGGCCGCCGACGGCCAGCGTCACGAACTGGCCGGGCCGGAACCGCGCCGCGATGCCGGGAGCCACGACCGTCATCGCGTGGTAGGCCTCCACCCGCCGGACGGTCAGCACGGTCCCGCGCACCTGGACCGGGCCCGCCTCCGCCTCGCCGTCGCTGTGCGTCATGACTGTGTCCACCCGGGGGGACGACCCCCCGTACCCCCCGGCCGTCCGCTCGGGCCAGCCCGCCGGCCGTCGCGTCCGGCACGGCTTCCGCCGGCGCGCCGCGGATGTGTGCCGCGTGCTCCTGCAGTGACCGCACACCCACCTCGCCGGAGTTGATCGCCTCGATGCCCTGGACGGCCGCGGCCAGGCCGGCCGTGGTCGTGATGCAGGGGACGCCCCGCCGCACCGCGGCGGTGCGGATCTCGTAGCCGTCCAGCCGAGGCCCGGACTGGCCGGGGCTGCCGAATGGCGTGTTCACGATGAGGTCCACCTGGCCGGCCAGGATCCGCTCCACGATCGTCGGCTCGCCGTCCGGCCCGGGGCCGTCGCCATGCTTGCGCACGATCGTGGCACGGACCCCGTTGCGGCGCAGCACCTCGGCGGTACCGGCCGTGGCCCAGATCTGGAAGCCCAGGTCGGCCAGGCGCTTGACCGGGAACACCATCGCCCGCTTGTCCTTGTCGGCCACGGACACGAACGCGCAGCCCTTGACCGGCAGCGACCCGTACGCGGCCGCCTGCGACTTAGCGAACGCGGTGCCGAACACCTCGTCGATGCCCATGACCTCGCCGGTCGAGCGCATCTCGGGCCCGAGCACGGTGTCGACGCCCTCGCCGGCCGCGTTGCGGAACCGCCCGAACGGGAGCACCGCCTCCTTGACCGCGATCGGTGCGTCGAGCGGCAGCGTGCCGCCGTCACCGGAGGCGGGCAGCAGGCCCTCGCCGCGCAGCCCGGCCACCGTGGCGCCCAGCATGATCCGCGCGGCTGCCTTGGCCAGCGGGACTGCCGTGGCCTTGGACACGAACGGCACGGTGCGCGAGGCGCGCGGGTTCGCCTCCAGCACGTACAGCACCCCGCCGGCCAGCGCGTACTGCACGTTCAGCAGGCCGCGCACCCCGACGCCGCGGGCGATCGCCTCGGTGGACCGCCGGATCGTGTCGATGTTCCGGTGGCCCAGGGTGATCGGCGGCAGCGCGCACGCCGAGTCGCCGGAGTGGATACCGGCCTCTTCGATGTGCTCCATCACGCCGCCGAGGTACAGTTCCTCGCCGTCGTACAGGGCGTCGACGTCGACCTCGATCGCGTCGTCGAGGAACCTGTCGATCAGCACCGGGTGCCCCGGGCTGGCGTCGGCGGCCCGCCCGACGTACGCCGCCAGCGTGTCGTCGTCGTAGACGATCTCCATCCCGCGGCCGCCGAGCACGTACGAGGGCCGGACCAGCACCGGGTAGCCGATCTCGTCGGCGACCGCCGTCGCGTCCGCGACGGACATCGCCGTGCCGTGCCGCGGCGCCGGCAGCCCGGCCGCCGCCAGCACCGCGCCGAACTCGCCCCGGTCCTCGGCCAGGTGGATGGCGTCCGGCGGCGTGCCCACCACCGGAACCCCGGCCGCGGCGAGCGAGCGGGCCAGGCCGAGTGGCGTCTGCCCGCCGAGCTGGACGATCACCCCGGCCACCGGCCCGGTGGCCTGCTCCGCGGCCACCACCTCCAGCACGTCCTCCAGGGTGAGCGGCTCGAAGTACAGCCGGTCGGAGGTGTCGTAGTCGGTCGACACGGTCTCCGGGTTGCAGTTGACCATCACGGTCTCGAAGCCGGCCGCGGACAGCGCGAAGGAGGCGTGCACGCAGGCGTAGTCGAATTCGATGCCCTGGCCGATGCGGTTCGGGCCGCTGCCGAGGATGATCACCTTGGGGCGGTCCCCGGCCGGCACCTCGGTCTCGGCGTCGTAGGTCGAGTACAGGTACGGCGTGTGCGCGGCGAATTCCGCGGCGCAGGTGTCCACGGTGTGGTACACCGGCCGCACGCCTAGCCCGTGGCGCTGATCCCGGATCTGCGCCTCGGTCGTCCCCAGGATCTGGGCGACCTGCGCGTCGGAGAACCCGGCCGCCTTGACCGCCCGGAACTCCTCCGCGCTCAGCGGCCCGCCGCGCCCCGCGGCTACCCGTTGCGCTATTTCTTCGATGCCCTTGACCTGGTCGATGAACCAGGGATCGATGCCGGTGGCCGCGGCGAGCTCGGCCACGGTGGCGCCCGCCCGGACCGCCTGGTGCAGCGTGGCCATCCGGCCGTCGTGCGGGCTGGCGCAGCGCCGTACGAGCTCCGCCGGGTCGCCGGGCGATTCCCGCCAGCTGAATGACGCGCCGGGGTGCTCCAGCGACCGGAGCGCCTTCTGCAGGGCCTCGGGGAACGACCGCCCGATCGCCATCGCCTCGCCCACCGACTTCATGTGGGTGGTCAGCACCGGGTCGGCGCCGGGGAACTTCTCGAAGGCGAACCTCGGCACCTTGACCACCACGTAGTCGAGAGCCGGCTCGAAGCTGGCCGGAGTCTCGCCGGTGATGTCGTTGCGGATCTCGTCCAGGGTGTAGCCGATGGCCAGCCGCGCCGCGATCTTGGCGATGGGGAAGCCGGTCGCCTTCGAGGCCAGGGCGCTGGAGCGGGACACCCGCGGGTTCATCTCGATCACGACCATGCGCCCGGTCGCCGGGTGCACGGCGAACTGGATGTTGCACCCGCCGGTGTCCACCCCGACCGCGCGGGCGGTGGCGATCGCGACGTCGCGCATGTGCTGGTATTCGCGGTCGGTCAGGGTCATGGCCGGGGCCACCGTGACCGAGTCGCCGGTGTGCACGCCCATCGGGTCGATGTTCTCGATCGAGCAGACGATGACCACGTTGTCGTGCCGGTCGCGCATCAGCTCGAGCTCGAACTCCTTCCAGCCGAGGATCGACTCCTCGAGCAGCACCTCGGTGACCGGGCTGGCGTCCAGGCCCGCCCCGGCGATCCAGCGCAGCTCATCGGCGTCGCGGGCGATCCCGGACCCGAGGCCGCCCAGGGTGAACGACGGCCTGATCACCAGCGGGTACCCCAGCTCGCCCGCTGCCCGCTCGCATTCGGCCAGGGAATGGCAGATGCGGCTCTCCGGTACCTCGGCGCCGACCCGGGTGACGATCTCCTTGAACCGGCTCCGGTCCTCGCCGGCCCGGATCGCCTCGATGTCGGCGCCGATCAGCTCGACCCCGTAGCGGGCCAGCGCGCCCGCCTCGTGCAGCGCGACCGCCGCGTTCAGCGCCGTCTGGCCGCCCAGCGTGGGCAGGACCGCGTCGGGCCGCTCCTTCGCGATCACCTTCTCCAGCACGTCCAGCGTGATCGGCTCCACGTAGGTCGCGTCGGCGAACTCCGGATCGGTCATGATCGTCGCCGGGTTGGAGTTGACCAGGCTGACCTTGATGCCCTCCTGCCGGAGCACGCGGCAGGCCTGGGTGCCCGAGTAGTCGAACTCGCAGGCCTGGCCGATCACGATCGGCCCGGAGCCGATCACCAGCACCGAGTTCAGGTCAGCCCGCTTCGGCACGTTGCCGCCCTCCCCCGCGCCCGGCTCACCGGGCACGCTCCATGAGGTCGCAGAACTCGCCGAACAGGCCGGACGCGTCGTGCGGGCCCGGCGCCGCCTCGGGATGGTACTGGACGCTGAAGGCCGGCGCGTCCAGCAGCCGGACCCCCTCGACCACGCCGTCGTTCAGGTTGACGTGGGTGACCGCGGCCGGGCCGAAGCCGGTGTCGAACCGCGCGCGTGAGGCGGGCATCGCGACCGCGAACCCGTGGTTGTGGCTGGTGATCTGCACCCGCCCGGTCCTTAGGTCCTGCACCGGCTGGTTCACGCCGCGGTGCCCGAAGCGCAGCTTATAGGTGTCCAGGCCGATCGCCCGGCCCATGACCTGGCTGCCCAGGCAGATCCCGAACACCGGGCGGCCGACCGCGAGCACGCCGCGCATCGCCTCGACCGCGTAGCCAGCCGCAGCGGGGTCACCCGGCCCGTTGGAGAAGAACACCCCGTCCGGGCCCAAGGCCAGGATCTGCCCGGCGGTGCTGGCGGCGGGCAGCACGGTGACCTCGCAGCCCAGGCGGGCCATGGACCGGGGCGTGGCGGCCTTGATGCCGAGATCGACGGCGGCGACGCGGTACCGCACCGGCGTGCCCGGGGGCGGGCTCACCACGTAGGCGCGTGCCGTGGAGACCTCCCGGGCCAGGTCGGCGCCAGCCATGGGCGGGCTGGCCAGCACCCGCTCCAGCAGCCGCGCGGGGTCGGCCTCCCGGGTGCTGATCGCGGCCCGCATTGCGCCGCGCTCGCGCAGGTGCCGGGTCAGCGCGCGGGTGCCGGTGATCGCGATCCCGGTGATCCCCTGGCCGCGCAGCTCGTCCTCGAGGCTGCGCACGGCCCGCCAGCTCGAGAAGATCCTGGCAGGCTCGCGGATCACGTAGCCGCTCACCCAGATCCGGCGCGACTCGGGGTCGGCGTCGTTCACGCCGGTGTTGCCGATGTGCGGCGCGGTCATCGCGACGATCTGGCCGCGGTAGGACGGGTCGGTCAGCGTCTCCTGGTACCCGGTCATCCCGGTGTTGAAGACCATCTCGCCGAACGTCTCGCCCTCCGCCCCGTAGCCGGTCCCGCGGAAGGTCCTGCCGTCCTCGAGGACCAGCATGGCCGGCGGCGCGGTCACCAGGCCAGCTTCCCGTCGAGCACGGTCGGGCGCCCGCGCAGGAACGTGGCCACCACCCGGCCCGGCAGCACCATCCCGGCAAACGGGGTGTTGCGGCTCTTGGACGCGTGCGCGGTCGGGTCGACCGCCTCCCGCGGGGAGGGGTCGTAGAGGACCAGGCTGGCGGGCTCGCCCGGGGCCAGCCTGCCGTGCCCGCTCAGGCGGCCGATCGCGGCGGGCCGGGCCGACATCCGGTCGGCGACGCCCGCCCAGTCGAGCAGGCCCGGCTCCACCAGCGCCTTGTGGATCACGCGCAGCGCGGTCTCCAGCCCGGTCATGCCGAACGCCGCGACCTCCCACTCGGTCTCCTTGTCCTCCAACGGGTGCGGGGCGTGGTCGGTGGCCACGCAGTCGATGGTGCCGTCGGCGAGGCCGGCCCGGAGCGCCTGGACGTCCTCGGCGGTGCGCAGCGGCGGGTTGACCTTGAACACCGGGTCGTAACCCGCGGCCAGTGCCTCGGTGAGCAGCAGGTGGTGCGGGGTCGCCTCGGCGGTCACCTGCCAGCCCTTGGATTTCGCCCAGCGGATGATCTCCACCGACCCGGCCGTGGAGACATGGCAGACGTGCAGCGCCGATTCCACGTGCGCCGCGAGCAGGCAGTCGCGGGCGATGATCGCCTCCTCGGCGACCGCGGGCCAGCCGGTCAGCCCGAGCCGGCCCGAGATCTCCCCCTCGTTCACCTGCGCGCCGCTGGTGAGCCGCGGGTCCTGGGCGTGCTGCGCGATCACCCCGCCGAACGCCCGGACGTACTCCAGGGCCCGCCGCATCAGCACCGCGTCGTCCACGCAACGGCCGTCGTCGGAGAAGACCCGGACCCGCGCCGCCGAGTCGGCCATGGCGCCCAGCTCGGCGAGCCGGCTGCCCGCCAGGCCGCCGGTGACCGCGCCGACCGGCTGCACGTCACAGCGCCCCGCCTCGCGGCCGAGCCGCCAGACCTGCTCCACCACGCCTGCGGTGTCGGCCACCGGCTCGGTGTTGGCCATCGCGTGCACGGTGGTGTAGCCGCCGAGCGCGGCGGCGGCGGTACCGCTGGCCACGGTCTCGGCATCCTCCCGGCCGGGCTCGCGCAGGTGGGTGTGCAGGTCGACCAGCCCGGGCAGCAGGATCAGCCCGCCCGCGTCCAGCCGCCCCGCCCCGGGCTCGTCCAGGCTGGGGCCGATCTCGGTGATCAGGCCGTCGCGGACCAGGACGTCGGCCGGGTCGCCGCCCAGCGGCCGGGCCCCTCTGATCAGCCACGTCCCGGTCATCGCTGCCCCCCTTGCGGCCCGCTCAGCAGCAGGTACAAGACCGCCATCCGGACGCTGACCCCGTTGGCCACCTGCTCGACGATCGTGGACCGGACGGAGTCCGCGACCTCGGCGGCGATCTCCACGCCCCGGTTCATCGGCCCGGGGTGCATCACGATGCCGTGCTCGGGCAGCAGCGCCATCCGGGCGGCGTCCAGCCCGTACCGGCGGCTGTACTCCCGCACGGTCGGGAAGTAGGCGGCGTTCATCCGCTCCTGCTGCACCCGCAACATCATCACCACGTCGGCCTTGGGCAGCGCGGCGTCCAGGTCGTAACCGACCGAGCAGGGCCAGCTGCCGACCGCGACCGGCAGCAGCGTCGGCGGCGCTACCAGCGTCACCTCGGCGCCGAGGGTGCTGAGCAGCAGCACGTTGGACCGGGCCACCCGGCTGTGCAGCACGTCGCCGACGATCGTCACCCGCAGCCCGTCCAGCCGGCCCAGCCTGCGGCGCATGGTGAACGCGTCGAGCAGCGCCTGCGTCGGGTGCTCGTGGGCGCCGTCGCCGGCGTTCACCACGCTGCCGCGCACCCAGCCCGCCAGCCGGTGCGGCGCGCCCGACGCGCTGTGCCGGATGACCACGGCGTCGGCGCCCATCGCCTCCAGCGTCAGCGCGGTGTCCTTCAGGCTCTCCCCCTTCGCGACGCTGGATCCCTTGGCCGAGAAATTGATCACGTCAGCCGACAGCCGCTTGGCCGCCGCCTCGAAGGAGATCCTGGTCCGCGTGGAGTCCTCGTAGAAGAGGTTGACCACCGTGCGGCCGCGCAGCGTGGGCAGCTTCTTGACCGGCCGCTCGGCCATGCTGGCCAGCTCGTCGGCCGTGTCCAGGATGAGCAGCGCGTCCGCGAGGCTGAGGTCGCCGGCGGAGATGAGGTGGCGGTTCATGAGCCCTCCCGTTCGAGCAGCACCGCGTCCTCGCCGTCCACCTCGGTCAGCAGCACCCGGACCATCTCGCGCTGCGAGGTCGGCAGGTTTTTGCCCACGTAGTCGGGCCGGATCGGGAGCTCGCGGTGCCCGCGGTCGACCAGGACCGCGAGCTGGACGGCCCGCGGCCGGCCGATGTCGCCCAGGGCGTCCAGCGCGGCCCGGACGGTCCGGCCGGAGTAGAGGACGTCATCGACCAGGACGACGATCTTGTCATCGATGCCCGCCGTGGGAACCTCGGTATGACCGAGCGCCCGGGCCGGCCGCAGCCTCAGGTCGTCCCGGTACATGGTGATATCGAGCGATCCCGCGGGAACCGGGCGGCCCTCGACCTGCTCGAGACGCTCGGCCAGCCGGTGCGCGAGCGGCACTCCCCGGGTCGGGATGCCGAGCAGGACGACGTCACCAGCGCCGTTGGTCCGCTCGAGGATTTCGTGAGCGATCCTGGTCAGGGCCCGCTTGATCTCGGCCGGCTCCAGCACCGCCCGGGCCGGGGAATCGCCGGGACGCTGAGCGCGCCCGGCCTGATCGGCCGCATGGGTCATGGGACCTCCTTTCCCGCCTCACTGGACGGGTCTTAAAGGACGTCGGTCCGGACCACCGTACCAGCCGGGAGCCGGCGGCCCGGACCATCAGGCGGCGACCGGCCTGTACGCGCCGTGACCACGTGTGAAATTTATCACATTTTATTATGATCTAGTGACACCTCGCCCGCCCTACCGGCTATGGGGGATTGACCGCGGCCAGGCTGACGCCGTGAGCGCCCGCCGGCGCGGCATGCCAACGATTGCAGGGCGCGCCCCCGGCGCGGACGCGTGCCGCGCGCGTAAGTTCACCCGGTTTTTGCCATTCGGCTTGACCTTGCCGTCGCCGCGGCCTACCGTCACTGTGCGTAACCATCACCCTCACCTACGACAGGCACCTACGACAAGGCCAGGGGGCCGAGGATCATGCCATCTGACTACGCGAAAACGCTAGGGGCTCGGCTGCGCGCGATCCGCACCCAGCAGGGCCTCTCCCTGCACGGAGTTGAGGAGAAGTCCCGCGGCCGGTGGAAGGCCGTGGTCGTGGGTTCCTACGAACGGGGCGACCGCTCGGTAACCGTGCAGAAGCTGGCCGAGCTGGCCGAGTTCTACGGCGTCCCGGTATCCGAGCTGCTCCCCGGGGACGTGATGCCCACGCTGCTGGCGCCGTCCCCCAAGCTGGTGATCGACCTCGAGCGCATGGCCCAGCTGCCCAAGGACAAGGCCGGGCCGCTGGCTCGCTACGTCGCGACCATCCAGAGCCAGCGCGGCGACTATAACGGCCGGGTGCTGTCGATCCGCCAGGAGGACCTGCGCTCCCTGGCGGTCATCTACGACAAGACGCCCACGGACCTCACCGAGGAATTGATCGGCTGGGGCATCCTGGACTCCGACGCCCGGGGAGCCATCGAGACGTTCTGAGCCCGCGGCAGGCTACCCGCGGCGTGGGCCACGCTCCACGGTTAGCCCGCCGTCAGCAGCGGCAGCAGCGGCTGGCTGGGCACCCCCAGCGCGCTCTCGGCCAGCGACAGGAATGTCTCCGCGTCACGGAGCAGGTCGTCGGCCTCCCGGGGCGAGACGGCACGGGGCAGGCCGGCTTCCGCGGCCGCCCGCTTGGCCGCGCCGGCGGCGAAGAACGCGGCCCACTCGGAGAGCGCGGGCTCCACCTTCGGCAGCAGCTCCCAGACGCTCAGCGGCCTGCGGCGACGGCCCGAGGCGCCCGGTTCGGCCCGCGCCGCGACAACCGCCGCGGCGGCCCTTAGCGCCGCCAGGTGCGCGGACACGTACCTGGCCCCGGCCGATGCCTCGCCCTCGGCGGCGGCGAGCCCGTGCCGGGCCGACTCCAGGAGGGCCAGCGCCGATGGCGCGACCCGGCGCGGCCGGGGGTCGCTCCGGTCACGGCCGGCCTGGGCGTCCGTGCTCGTAGCAGCTGTACTCACGGCGGCTCCTCCTATCATCGGCACCGGCTGGGTGGCCCGGCACCGCCTTGGTGGCCGGGCGGGGCGCTCCCCCGCACCCCGCCCGAGGCGGTGCCCGGCGCCCAGCGAGGGCGACCTCGCCCGGCGTCCCGGCTTTCATTCGAACAGAAATTCGTTCGACTGTCCAGTCGATTGCACTTGCGTTCGAAGTTACCGGGTGGGTCCGACAGAATGGGTGGCCGCCGGGCCGCGATGACCCGGCCGGCCTCGGGCGCGGCGCCCGGCCTGGCATACGCTGGCGGCCGTGTCTGGCCTCACGTTGCTGCAGGAACTCAGCCGGGCCGCCTTCGTGGCGGAGCTTGACGCGCTCACCGCGGTGTACCTGGCGGCGATGAGGTGCGACCCGGCCCAGCTGCCGGGACGGCGCTCGATTATGGAGCGGCACGTGACCTATGACGGCTTCCGCGCGCTCGCCGTCACGGCTGACGCCGCCGACGGCCCCGGCGCCCCGGGCGGGCGCGGGCAGATCATCGCGTTCAGCTACGGCTTCTGCGGCGCGGACGGCCAGTGGTGGCACGACGTCGTCGCCACCGCGCTCGCCGCCCGGTCGGGGAGGGCGCTCGCCGACGCGTGGCTCGCCGACTCGCTCGAGATCGCGGAAGTGCACGTCCACCCGGACTTCCACCGCCGCGGCATCGGCCGGAGCCTGGTGCTCGGGCTGGCCGAGGGCCGCCGGGAGCGCACGGCCTTGCTGTCGACGCAGGACGCGGACTCCCCGGCCCGGCGGCTGTACCGCCGCCTGGGCTTCGCCGACCTGCTGACCGGCTACTGCTTCCCCGGCACGCCGGTGCCCTACGCGGTGATGGGCGCCGCGCTCCCGCTGCGCCCAGGGGATGCCGCGGCCCGTTCTCCGAGCCCCAGCAGGCGGTAGATCTCCTGGGTGGCCCGCGAGCCGTTCAGCGTGTAGAAGTGCAGCCCGGGCACTCCCTCGGCGAGCAGCCGGTCGCACAGCCCCGCGGCGAACTCCACGCCGATCTTCCGCACCACGGCACGGTCGCCCGCCTCGTCGTGCAGCCGCCGCGCCAGCGACTCGGGGAACCGCGCGCCGGACATCGCCGCCATGCGCTCGATCATCGCCACGCTGGTGATCGGCATGATGCCGGCGATGATCGGGACGTCGCAGCCGCGCGCCGCGACCCGGTCCCGCAGTCGCAGGTAGTCCTCCGCGTAGAAGAACATCTGGGTGATCGCGAAGTCCGCGCCTGCCCGGCATTTACCTACAAAGTGCGTTATATCTGACTCCACGTCCGGCGACCTGGGGTGCCCCTCCGGGAACGCGGCCACGCCCACGCAGAAGTCGCCGGACGCCTTGATCAGGCGGACCAGATCCTCAGCGTACCGCAGCCCCTGCGGGTGGGGTACCCACTCGTCACCGGGCGCCCCGGGCGGGTCACCGCGCAGCGCGAGCACGTTCCTGACGCCGACCGCCGCGTACGAGCCGAGGACGTGACGCAACTCGGCCACCGAGTGGTTCACGGCGGTGAAGTGGCCCACCGGGGTGAGCGTGGTCTCCTCGGCGATCCTGCCGGTGACCCGGACCGTCCGGTCACGGGTCGAGCCGCCGGCCCCGTAGGTGACCGACACGAACGTCGGCTTGAGCGGCTCCAGCTGGCGGATCGCCCGCCAGAGCTGCCGTTCGTCGGCTTCGGTCTTCGGCGGCATGAACTCGAACGAGGACGACACAACCCCGGAGGCCAGCAGGTCCCTGATCGCTGGCGCGGCTCTGAGCTGGCGCGGCGGCATAAGCACAGGCTAGCGGGACCGGGCCGCCCGGGGTGAACGCTTCAGGGCCGGCGGGCGACCGCTGCGTAGGACCACCGTGATCCGTCGCTGTCGGCCAGCTCGGGGTCCTCGGCACCCCACTCGCCGACGTAGGTCACGGCCGCGGCAGCGCCCTCGTACGGCGGCACCAGCTCCAGGCCATCGAAGAGCCGCTCCACCTCGGCGCGGGTGCGCAGGTAGAGCTGCTCGGTGGCGCCGGAGTAGACGTCGAGGAGGACCCGCACGGTCGCGGGCGGCTTCTGGTCGGCGGTGGCGTGGGTGAGCGCCAGGTAGCTGCCTGGCGCCAGCGCGCCCAGGTAGCGTGCCAGCAGGCCGCGCGGGTCCGATCCGTCGGCCACGAAATGCAGCACCGCGGTCATCAGCAGCCCGACGGGCTGGCCGAAATCGATCAGCTCGCGCGTTTGCGGGTGGTCCAGCACGCGGTCCGGATCGCGCAGGTCCGCCGGAACGAACCCGGTGCTCCCGTCGCCGGTCAGCAGGGCGCCGGCGTACGCGCGGACCAGCGGGTCGTGGTCCACGTAGACGACGCGGGCGTCCGCGGCCGCCTTCTGCACCGCCTGGTGGGTGTTGTTCTGGGTGGGCAGGCCGGACCCCATGTCGATGAACTGGCGGATGCCCCGCGAGGCCGCCAGCCACAGGGCCGCCCGCTGGTGGAAGCCGCGGTTCGCCCACGCCGCGTCGGCCAGCTCGGGCATCCGGGCCCGGATCTTCTCGCCCGCGTCCCGGTCCGCGGGAAGGTTATCGGTACCGCCCAGGCAGTAGTCGTACAGGCGCGCCGGGCTCGGCGCAGCCGGGTCGACGCCCGGCGGGACCAGTTGGTCCTCGGTCATGCTCTCCTCCGCGGAGCCGTCACCAACCAGCGTGGCATGTCGCGCGCGAATCACAACCCCCGCGGCTTCCCCGGTCGCCCCCCGGCGCGCTGAGCAGACGGTACCGGTCACCCGTCGGCCGCGCCGAGCCGGCCCGCCGTGCTCCCGGCGGGCTAATCTCGCCAGCATGGCGACCAGCCACGCCGGCCTGACCGGAATCCGCGACCAGGTCGGGCTCGCCCTGGAGGACTTCCTCGGCCGGCAGCGCGCCGCCCTGGGCGGCATCGGCGCGGACCTGTTGCCGTGGCTCGACGCGATCACCGGGCTGCTGGCCGGCGGTAAGCGGCTGCGCCCGGCGTTCTGCTACTGGGGCTGGCGCGCGGCGGGCGGCGAGGACTGCCCGCAGATCTACGCCGCGGCCGCGGCGCTCGAGCTCCTGCACGCGAGCGCGCTCGTGCACGACGACGTCATGGACGCCAGCGACACCCGGCGCGGCCAGCCGTCGGTGCACCGCCTGTTCGCGGCCCGGCACGCGGCGGGCGGCTGGCGCGGGTCGGCCGAGTCGTTCGGGGCCGGGGCGGCCATCCTCATCGGCGATCTCCTGCTGGCCTGGACCGACCAGCTGTTCCAGGGCAGCGGGCTACCGCCCGCCGCGCTGCGCAGCGGCCAGCCGGTGCTCGACGCGATGCGCGCCGAGATGATCTGCGGCCAGTACCTGGACCTGCTCGGGCAGTCCGCGGGCGACGGCACGGTCGCCAGCGCGCTGCGGGTGATCAGGTACAAGTCGGCCAAGTACACGATCGAGCGCCCGCTGCACCTCGGCCAGGCGCTGGCCGGCGCGGCGGACGGGCCGATAGCCGCCGCGCTCACCGGCTACGGCATCCCGCTGGGCATCGCGTTCCAGCTGCGTGACGACGTGCTCGGCGTGTTCGGCGATCCGGCGCGGACCGGGAAGCCGGCCGGTGACGACCTGCGGGAGGGCAAGCGGACGGTCCTGGTCGCGATCGCGCGGGACCGGGCCACCGCGGCCCAGCGCGAGCTGCTCGACCGCAGGCTCGGCGACCGGCTGCTCGACGAGGCGGGCGCGGAGGAGATCCGCTCGATCCTGCTCGGAACCGGGGCGCTGGCCGAGTGCGAGCTGATGATCGGCTCCAGCGTCGCGGAGGCGCTGCGCGCGCTCGAGGACGCGCCCATCACCAGCCCGGCCAAGCTCGCGCTGGCCGAGCTGGCCGTCATCGCGACCGAGCGCAGTGACTGAATCAGTGATTGGCCTCAGAAGGCCAGTGCCTGGGCCCGCCGGTTCACCTCGGTGCCACGGTGCTCGGTGATCGCCTGGATCGGCGTGCCGGGCAGCGACTCGTCGGCGGTGAACAACCAGCGCAGGGCCTCGGCCTCGTCGAAGCCGCAGTCGAAGAGCAGGGTGAGCGTGCCGTGCAGGCCCCGGACGACCTGGCCGCCGTCCAGGAAGGCCGCGGGCACGCAGAACGTGCCGTCCGGGCGCTGGACGGCCACCAGCTTGCGGTCGCGGAGCAGCTGCTTGATCCGGCTCGGGGGGAGGCTGAGCCGGTCGGCAACCTCGGGAACGGTCAGCCAGTCACCGACCATGGCGTCGGACTGGGGGTCGATCGGTGCCACGTCTGGAGAGTCTCCCACAATGAGCCCGCCGCCAAACACGCCAGAACGGGGGCCAGCACAGGATGACGCCGTCGGATGCCCGCACGCGACCTGACCCCGCCGCGTCCGCCGCGGCCCAGCGTTCCGCGGCCCAGCGCGCCGCGGCGCTGCGCCCGCCGGCGTTGCCGTGATCGAGGAGATCCTCACCGAGCGCCTCGGCGGCCTGGGAGTGCCGATGATCGCGTGGGCGAACGTCGGCCACGGCGGTTACTTCCAGACGTTCCCGATCGGCGTCGCGGCCGAACTCGACGCGGACGCGGCGGCGCTCCGGCTGCTGGACCCGCCGCTGCGCCCGGCGGCGGAGCAGACCCGCCGGCCCGACCGACCGGAGCGGCCGGTCAGCCGAGGGCGGCGTCTCGCACCGGGACCCCCGGGTCACTGAGCCGGGCCGCGTCGACCGCCGCCCCGGCCTCGATGAGGCGCCGGCCCTGGGCCAGGTCGCGCGGCGAGTCCACGGTCAGCAGCGCCACCAGCAGGTCACCGGCCAGCCAGCACGCTCCCCAGCGCGGCCCGGCCGGGTCGCCGCGCAGCACCATCCGGTCGGCCCCGCCGTGAAAGCCGACATACTGCATCATTCTCCCGAACTGTTCCGACCAGAAATACGGGACGGGATCGTAGGTGTCGGCCGCGCCCATCAGGTTGGCCGCGGCCACGGCAGGGGCGCGCAGCGCCACGTCCCAGTGCTCGAACCGCAGCCTGCGCCGGTACCGCAGCGACCAGAACGCCATGCAGTCCCCGACCGCGAACACCCCCGGCACCGAGGCGCGCAGGTGCTCGTCGGCCGCGACCCCGTTGTCCAGCGCGATGCCCGAGCCCGCCAGCCAGCCGACCGCCGGCCGCACCCCCACCGCGGTGACGACCTCGTCGGCGGCCAGCCAACCGCCCCCGGCCAGGGCCAGGCCGCCCGGCTGCACCGACTCGACCGGCTGGTGGAGCCGCAACTCCACGCCCGCCGCCGCGTACCACCCGGCGGTATGCGCCCCGACCTCGGCGCCCAGGGCCGCGGCCAGCGGCGCCGCAGCGGCCTCCAGCACGGTCACCCGGCAGCCGCGCGCCGCCGCCGCCGTGGCCAGCTCGGCGCCGATCCAGCCGGCTCCCACGATGGCCAGCCGCAGCCCGGGACGCAGCCGCGCGCGCAGCGCCAGCGCGTCGTCGAGCGTGCGCAGGAACCGCTGCGGGCCGGGGCCTGGCAGGGCCACCGGCTCGGCTCCCGTGGCCAGCACCAGCCGGTCGAACCCGTGCTCGCCGCGATCGGTGCGGAGCAGGCCGTTCTGCAGGCCGGTCGCGGTCTCGCCCAGCCGCAGCCGGACCCCGAGCTCGGCCAGGTCGTCCCGCAGCGTCGTGTCGGCCAGCTCGCCCGCCATCAGCCGCTTGGACAGCGGCGGCCGGTCGTACGGCGGCCGGGCCTCGGCGCCCACCAGGGTCACCTCGCCCGCGTATCCCCGGGCCCGGAGCTCCTCGACGGTGCGCAGGCCCGCCAGCCCGCCGCCCACCACCACGATCCGCCCCGGCCCGGCCGAGCTGGCCGGACTCACCCATCACCTCGCATCGGCTGCGCTCCACGCCCCCGGCAGGCTACTATGCAACGAAAAGCCACTGTCTCGTTACTGTTAGCTATCAAGCGACCGCTGCGGTGCCGATAGCCGCGCGCCGTACGGGTAACGGCCTTTACACTTCTCCCGATGGATACCACCCTTTCCAGCCTCCACGCGGGCCAGTTGCTCGACGGCAGGTACCGGGTGGGCTCCTGGATCGCCCGCGGCGGCATGGCCACCGTCTACCTGGGCACCGACACCAAGCTGGATCGTACGGTGGCGCTCAAGGTCGCCCACGCGGAGCTGGCCGACGATCCCGAATTCGTCCGGCGTTTTGCCGGCGAGGCGCGGTCGGTAGCGAGACTGTCCAGCCCGAACGTGGTCGCCGTCTACGATCAGAATTCCGACGCCGGCGTGCTGTACCTGGTCATGGAGTACGTGCCCGGCCGGACGCTGCGGGAACTGCTGCGCGAGCGCGGCCGGCTCAGCCCCCGCGAGGCGCTCGACGTCATCAGCGGGGTCCTCGCCGGACTGGCCGCCGCGCACCAGGCCGGGATCGTGCACCGGGACGTCAAGCCGGAGAACGTGCTGCTGGGCGACGGCAATACGATCAAGGTCGCCGACTTCGGGCTGGCCCGGGCCACATCGCGGGCCAGCCACACCAGGACCGGGATGCTTATCGGGACGGCCGCGTACCTGGCGCCGGAGCAGGTCTCGCGCAGCGTCTCCGACGCCCGCACCGACGTGTACGCCGCCGGCGTGATGCTGTACGAGCTGCTCACCGGCGCCCAGCCGCACACCGGCGAGACCCCGCTCGCGGTGGCCCACAAGCACGTCAGCGACCCGGTGCCGGCGCCGTCCAGCGCGGTGCCTGGCCTGCCGCCGTCGCTGGACGCGCTGGTGGCCCTGGCCACCAGCCGGGATCCCGACCTGCGCCCCGCCGACGCGGGCCAGTTCCTGCGCGCGATCGCCGATGTCCGCCGCGGCATCCCGATCGGCGGCGCGGGCGCGGCGCCCGCCGGCCCGCAGCCGCCCCCGCCCCTGCCGGCCGCCTTGCTGGCCGCCACCATCCCCCCCGGTGCCGCGCTGCCCGCCGCCCCCGCGGCCGCGCTGCCGCCCGCCGCTCCCCCAGCGGCCGCGCCCCCTGGCAGCCCCGCGGCCGCCGGGCCTCCCGCCGAATTCCCCTGGTTCGACGAGGCCGGCCCGATGCCGGGCCCGCAGAACGGGACAAACCACACCCTGATCGTCCCGGCCGCCAGTGCTGCCTACGACAGTGCCGCCCACGGCGGCATCCCGTACGACGGCGTCCCGTACGGCGGCCTGCCGTACGGCGGCCTGCCGTACGGCGAAGGCGACGGGCCGGACGCCTACCCGGGACGGCGGCCGGGCCGCTCCCGCCGGGGCGGCGAGCCCCTGCTGCAGCGATGGCTGTTCAGCCGCAGACTGGTCTACCTGACCCTGGCCCTGGCCGCGGTGCTGATCGTCGGCCTGATCACCTGGTGGGTCACGGACGGGCAGTACGTGACCGTGCCCGCGGTGCGCGCCATGGCGGCCAGCACCGCGCGCGCCGAGCTGGAGAACCTCGGCTTCGCGGTGAAGGTCGCCCCGGCCAAGCACGACAGGGTCATCGCGAAGGGCGACGTGATCGCGACCGACCCCACCACCGGCACCAGCGCCAAGCGGGGGGCCGTGGTGACCATGATCGTGTCCTCCGGCCCGGTCATGATCAGCGTTCCGCAGGTGACCGGCCTGAACCAGGCCGCCGCGGAGGCCGCGCTCAGGAAGGCCGGCCTGACCCCGGGCGCGGTGACCCAGACCGCATCGGACACCATCGGGGCCGGCATCGTGGTCAGCACGGACCCGGTGGCCGGCACCTCCTGGCCGCAGACCAAGGCGGTGGGGATCACGGTGAGCGCGGGCCCGCCGCTGCCCAACTTCGTCGGCCAGCAGTTCCAGGAGGCCCAGGGCCAGGCGCAGTCCGGCGGGTACCAGCTGCAGCAGGTGCCCGACGCCAGCAGCAGCCAGCCGCAGGGGACTATCACCAGCCAGTCGCCGACGGCGGGCACGCCGATCACCCCCGGCGAGGTGGTCACCGTGCACGTCTCGAACGGCCCGCCCGAGGCTCCCGTCCCCGACGTGACCGGCGATAACGTGCATCAGGCCACGCGCATCCTGGAGCAGGCCGGATTCAAGGTCCAGGTCAGCTCGGGCATCTTCAGCAGCAACACCGTGTCCGGCGAGTCCCCCTCCGGCCAGGCACCCCAGGGCAGCACGATCACCCTCACCCTGGGCTTCAGCTTCCCGTAGCCCGCCGGTCCCGCGCGACGCCGGCGGCCGCGGTCACAGGGGCGGCCCCTCGCCGGGCAGCTCCTGATAGGAATAGCGCTGCTCGCGCCACGGGTCGGCGCCGTTGTGGTAGCCGCGCTCCTCCCAGAACCCCCGGCGGTCCCTGGTCAGGTACTCGACGGCGCGGACCCATTTCACGCTCTTCCAGGCGTAGCGGGACGGGACCACCAGCCGGAGCGGATGGCCGTGCTCCGGGTTGAGCTCGGCGCCGTCGCGGTGGGTGGCGAACAGGGTGTCGTCGGCGGCGAGGTCCTCGATCCTCAGGTTTGCGCTATACCCGAAGTCGGCCCAGATCATGGCGTGAGTCACGGCACCGTCGGGGGGCGCGGCGCGCAGCAGCTCGGCCGCCGGGATGCCCTCCCAGGCGATGTCGCGCACGGTGAACCTGGTGACGCAGTGGAAGTCGGCCACGACCTGGCCGCGCGGCAGGCCGCCGAGCCCGGCCCAGCTCCACCGGTGTTCGCGCCCCGAGGCGGTGGCACCGTGTACCCGCAGGTCCCAGGCCTCGGGCTGGAACGCCGGAACCGGGCCGTAGTGCAGAACGGGCCATCCCCCCGGGACGTACTGGCCCGGCGGGAGACTGGGCCCGGATGAGACGGCCGACGGCTGGCCCGCTGCAGCCTGCAGCCGCGCGCTGGTCTCCGGATGCCTCATTACCGGCTGACTTGCTCCTTCCCGCACGTGCGCCCCGGCGGCCACGACGCGCCGGCCCTCGCCCGCAAGTGGGGCTATCTTGCCATCCCGCCCCGTGGGCCCGGGCGCGCACCCGGGCCGTGCCCCGCGTTGCCCGGATGCGCTAGGGTGCAGCCCCGGGCGGACGCCCAGCAGTGATCACAACGCGGCGACGTTGCGGATCACCTGGCTGCCGATGATCTCCAGCGGCGACACCTCCCAGACTCGCGCCACTGCGCCGATCGCGACCTGGAACCCCATCCCGGCCAGAGCCGCGAGCTCGTCGGCGACCTGCCCGGCCTTCTCCCCCTTCTCGCCGACGTCGAAGATGTAGTAGCAGGTCTTGATGATCTCGTCGTAGTCCCGCCCCTCGGCCTCGCAGTGCGCGCGCAGCACTTCGAGCTTGCGGGCGAGGTCGGGACCGGGGAACAGGTTGCAGGCCTGGGCGTAGCGGGCCACGAACCGCAGCGTCTTCCGCTCGCCCGAGCCGCCGATCATGATCGGCGGATGCGGCTGGGACAGGGCCTGCGGCGAGTTGATCGGCCGCTCCAGCTGATAGTGCTTGCCGTGGTAGGGGGCCTGGTCGCCGCGCCACATCTGCAGGCAGATCTGGAGCGTCTCCTCGAGCCGCTCGAACCGCTCGGCGACGGGCGGGAACGGGATCCCCAGGCCGCGCGACTCCTCCTCGTTCCAGGCCGCGCCGATGCCGAGCCAGGCCCGTCCGCCCGACAGCACGTCCAGGGTGGTGACGATCTTGGCCAGGATGCCGGGATTCCGGTAGACCGCGCCGGTCACCAGCGTCACCAGCTTGGCCCGGTCCGTGCAGCCGGCCAGGTAGCCCAGCGTGGTGTAGGCCTCGAGCATCTCGTGTTCGGGCGGGCCGATGAGCGGGATCTGGAAGAAGTGGTCCATGACGCTGATGAAGTCGAAGCCGGCCTCTTCGGCGGTCCGGGCCACCGTGGCCAGGTCGCGGCCGAGGCGGGCCCGCCGGGCCAGGTGTAATCGGGGATCTGCAGTCCGATCTGCACGTCAGCACCTCCGCCGATGAGCTTGCCACATCACGGTCCGGGCCTGCGAGCCCCGCCTGCCGGCTGCGGCCGGTCCCGGAAAGTCAAGAGGTCGCGGGCGAACTTGGGCCTCGCTTTCCGATAGCTTTGTATTGATCTAATCTGGCGCTGACTGCCCCGGTTTTCCCGATGCCCTTCCGCCGAGTGGAGACCGCGATGAAGATAGCCCGCCAGGCGGGCGTCGTCCTCGCCTCCGTGACCGCCGCCGTGGCGACCATGGCGGCGAGCATCGCCGCGCCGGCACCCAAGCCGACGTGGCAGATGGCCACGTCGGTGCACTACGGGCCGGCCGATAACGCCTCCGGCTATTCGGCCGTCATCGCGCCGGCCAAGGACGACGCCTGGGCGTTCGGCGGGACCAACCCGGGCGGGACAAGCTCGCCGGCGGCCGAGCGCTGGGACGGCAAGCGCTGGCACGCGTGGTCCCTGCCGGCCGGCCTCAGCGGCTTCATCGTCGCTGCGGCCGCCTCGTCGCCCGGCGACGTCTGGGCGGTCGGCGGTGAGTACGCGCTGCACTGGAACGGCTCCCGGTGGGCCGTGGCCAAGATCTGGTCCCAGGCCGGGCAGCCGACATCGGTCGTGGCGGCCAGCCCGAGCGACGTCTGGGTCTTCGGATCCTCCAGCTTCAGCGGCGAGGCCAGCCTCGGCGCCTGGCACTACGACGGCCGCGCCTGGAGCCGCGCGGCCGGGGTCGCCGACGCGATCTACCGGGCCAGCGCCGTCTCCCCCGGGGACATCTGGGCGATCACGGTCAGCCCGCGAGGCGGCTCGGTGGTCCACTACGACGGGCGCATCTGGGGGCGGGACGCCGCCGCCGAATCGGCCCTGGCCAACACCCAGCTCGACGACGTGCTCGCCGTGTCCGCGCGGAGCGTCTGGGTATCGGGCGTCACCCCGGCCAACGCGGCGGACGGGCGCCTGGTCCTGGTCCGCTGGAACGGCCGGTGCTGGAAGCGCTTCGTGGCGCCCTGGGCGGTACAGCAGCCCGAGCGCTTCGCTGCGGACGGCGCGGGCGGAATCTGGATCCCGGTCGTCACCGGAGGGGTCAGCCCCGCGACGTGGATCCTGCACCTGTCCGGCACCGGCGTGTGGACGCGGACCAGGATCGCCGCCGGGCCGGGGACCGGAGTCGGCGTCGGCGACCTCGCGCTGATCCCCGGGACCACGACGCTGTGGGGCACCGGCGGGCTGCTGACTACGCTGGGCGGCGACGCCGCCATCTGGGAGCACGGGGTACCCGGCATCCACCTGGCCATCCGCGAGCGCTGGTCGGCCTACGGCCGCGGATCGCACCGCAGCCGGCTGGTGGTGGCGGGCCGCGGCGAGGTCGTCCGGGTCTACCTGACGGGCGGGGACCGCGGGATGGTCCGGGTCTACCTGAGCGCCCGGGGGTGCCGGGCCTCCGGCCGCGCGCGGTGGGCGGCCCGGGCCCCCCGGGCGCGGGAACTCATCCAGGCGCAGACGGCCCGCGAGCGGGCGCCCGTTCCTGAGTAGGTCACGACCGGGCCGCGGCGGGCTCGCGGGGCGGAGTGTGCTCCTGGGCGGCCGCGGCCAGTTCCTCCGCCAGGTCGTCGGCGTCCAGCCGGGCCTCGATCCGGCGCAGGTCCTCGATGCGCGCCCGGGTCTCGACCTGGCGCGGTGTCAGCAGCGAGCAGCAGTCCTGGTCGGGCAGCTCGGAAATCTGCAGCGTGGCGATCCGCCGCGCCTCGGCCATGATCTCGGTCTTGTCCAGGCCGATGAGCGGGCGCAGGATCGGCAGCGCGACCGCGTCGTCCAGCGCGGTGATGTTGGCCAGCGTCTGGCTGCTCACCTGGCCCAGTGAATCGCCGGTGACCAGCGCCGCGGCCCGCAGCCGCCGGGCCAGCGCCTCGCCGGTCTTGAGCATCAGCCGCCGCTGCGCCATGATCTGCAGCCGCCCGGCTCCGGACGAGGCCAGCCGCTGCTGCGTGCGCCCGAACGCGACCACGAACAGCCGCGACCCGCCCTGGAACTTGTCCAGCTCGCGGACCAGGCCGTAGGCCTTGTATACCGACTCGGGCCCGGTCAGCGGCATGCCGGAGAAGTGCAGGAAGCTGCAGCGCAGGCCGCGGCGCATCATGCGGTAGGCGGCCACGGGCGAGTCGATGCCGCCGGACATCAGCACCAGCGCGCGGCCGCTCATGTTGACCGGCAGCCCGCCCTGCCCGGGCCGCCCCTCGGTGAACACGAACACCTCAGACTGGTCAACCTCGACGAACACGGTCGTGTCGGGATGAGACAGGTTCACCGGGTAGCCGTGCGCCTGCTGGATCCGGGCTCCGATCAGCGTGGCGAGCTGGGATGAAGTGACCGGGAAGCGCTTGTCGCGGCGCCGGGCCCGGACCGCGAACGTGCCCGGCCGCCCGGCGGTCAGCTGCACCGCGGCCGCGGCCGCCGCCTCGGGATCCTTGGCCACCCGCACCGCCCGGCAGACCCGGGACAGGCCCATGACGTTGCGCATGCGCTCGGCCACCAGGTCGGCAGCGGCCTCGGCCGCCGGGCCGGGCCGGCCGTCCGCGACCCGGAGCACGATCACTCCCTCGCGCTGCCAGAGCTGGACCCCGACATCGTGCACCGCGCGCTTGATGTTGTCGTGCAACAGCCGCTCGAACCGCTGCCGGTTCTTGCCCTTGAGCACGATCTCGCCCAGCTTGAGCAGCACGCAAGGCTCAGGCACCGCCGCCGCGGGGGCGCCGGGCACGTCGCGGGAGGTTAGGGACGGCGCGGACATCTCTCCAGTCTGCCAGCATGCGGGACGAGCGCACCGGGCCCGACCCGAATACGTTCGACGCCG
>CAWCGJ010000041.1:0-93207 GCA_963795055.1 uncultured Actinomycetota bacterium | reverse complement strand
TCTAGACCCCGACCCAGGGGTAGCCGCGGACGCCCGCAGCGGTGGATGCTGAGCGAGATGCTTCGGCGGGATCGGCGGAGGGCACGGATGGCGGACGCGGGCGCAGGCTCCGGGGCGGCGACGCCGCCCTGGCCGTCCGGAGCGGCCTGGATGGGCGGGCGGTACTGCCCGGTCGAGGAGGCCAAGATCTCCGTGCTCGACCTGGGCGTCACCCGCTCGGACGCCACCTACGACGTGGTTCATGTCTGGCGCCGGCGCTTCTACCGGCTGGATGACCATCTCGACCGGTTCAGCGCCAGCCTGGCCCGGCTGCGGCTGGACCCCGGCCACGACCGCGCCGAGATCGAGGCGATCCTGCACGGGTGCGTGCGCCTGGCCGGCCTGCGCGAGGCCTACGTGTCGATGACCTGCACCCGCGGCCGCGTCGAGGCCGGCCGCCGTGACCTGCGTACCGCCCGGGCCACCTTCTACTGCTTCGCCGTGCCGTTCGTGTGGATCATCGCGCCGGACCGGCAGGCCGCCGACGGCGCGCGCCTGTGGATCAGCCAGGTGACCCGCATCCCGCCGCAGAGCGTCGACCCGGTGGTCAAGAACTATCACTGGCTCGACCTGGACACGGCCCAGCTGGAGGCCTACGACCACGGCGCCGAGCTGGTCGTGCTCCGCGGCCCCTCCGGCGCGATCACGGAAGGACCGGGCTACAACGTGTTCGCCCGCGTGGACGGGCGGTGGCTGACGCCGGCCGACGGCACGCTCCAGGGCATCACCCGCCGGTCGGTCATCGAGATCGCCGCCGAGGCCGGCGATCCGGTGCGGGAGGTCCGGCTGACCGCCGGGGACCTGTGCCGGGCCGACGAGGTGCTGGTTACCTCGACCGCGGGAGGCATCATGCCGGTGACCGTCATCAACGGCGAGCCGGTCGGCACGGGAAAGCCCGGGCCGCTGACCGCGCGACTGCGGGACGAGTACTGGCGCCGCCACGAGGATCCGCGGTTCACCACCCCCGTCCGCTACGACGAACCGCTCTGAGGCCCGGCCACAGCGCCACCCTTGGTGGCGTAGACCACGCAGCCCCGCGGGCCCGGGGGCACAGGCCGCGAACAAGCCCCCGGGCGCAATACGCGCCGGGCCCCGGCGGCGGCGAACCGGGCCACGACGCAGGGATGCACGTCGTCATGCGGCTTCCTGGCGTCGGACAGGAACCGCTCCGGGTCCGAGTCGTAGTCTCTCGGCAGTGCCGTCATCGCCGCGGACGATACCGGAGGCAACGCCATGGACGCGACCGTGCTGCTCGTCATGGATGTCCAGCGGGGCATCGTCGAGCGCTTCGCCGACGATGCCGGCTACCTGCCGCGGCTGGGCCGCGCCATCACCGCCGCGCACGCGGCGGGCATTCCCGTGATCTACGTGACCATCGGCTTCCGCCCCGGTCACCCCGAGATCAGCGCCAGGAACCGCAGCTTCTCCGCGATCGCGTCGGCCGGCCGGTTCACGGACGCCGACCCGGCCGCCGAGATCCACCCGGCCGTGGCGCCCGCCGCGGCGGACCTCGTGGTGACCAAGCGGCGGGTGTCCGCGTTCGCCGGCAGCGACCTCGAGGTGCTGCTGCGCGGCCTCGGCGCGGGAACGCTGGTGCTGGCCGGCATCGCCACCAGCGGCGTGGTGCTGTCCACGCTGCGGCAGGCGGCCGACCTGGACTACCGGCTCGTGGTGCTCGCCGACGCCTGCCTGGACGCTGACCCGGAGGTCCACCGGGTCCTGACCGAGAAGGTGTTCCCGCGGCAGGCCGACGTGCTCACCGTGGACGAGTGGGCGGCCCAGGCGGGAGGACCGGACCGGTGAACGGGCGCGTGGTGGAGACCAGGCCGCAGCCGATCTCCCGCCCCAGGAGGCTGTGACCAGCCCTGCCATCCGGGGTACCTCCTCCCCCGACTGCCCACTTACGCTGAGCATGAGACCGACGGAGGAAAGAAGTTCGTGGACGGGCCCAGACGATGCTGCTGATTGTCATGTACGAGTCGCAGACGTGGCGCGTCCGTCCGGGTGAGCCGTTCACGTTCGGCCGGGCGCCGACGTGCTCGGCCGTGCTGCCCGCGGACGACCGGGGCGTATCCCGCACCGCCGGGAGCTTCCGGTATCACGACGGCTGCTGGTGGCTGCACAACGACAGCAGTTCCTCGGTGCTGAACGTGCTCGGCGACCGCGGCTTCCGGGCCGACCTGCCGCCGGGGCTCGCCGTGCCGCTGCAGCAGTGGCACGCCAAGGTGACCGTCGTCGGCGCCCTGGACCGCTACGCGCTGCGGCTGCGGCTGCCCGATCTCGACGACGTCCCCGACCCGGCGGCCAAGCCGGTGACCAGCGAGCACGCGGTGACCACCACCCGCTACCGGGCCCGGCTGACCGACAGCGACCGGCTGGTCCTGGCCGCGCGGTTCGAGGAGTACCTGACCTGGCGGCACGTGGGGGACCCCGCGCCGCGCAGCGCCCGGGACACCGCCGAGCGGATCGGGTGGCAGGCGCACACGGTCACCAAGCGGTGCGAGAACATCAGGGACCGCTACGCCCGGCTCGGCGCTCCGGGGCTGCGCGGGCCGCGGGCCCTGGAAGAACTCGCGCGGCTGCTGGTCTCCACCGGCGAGCTCACCGCCGACGACCTGAAGCGCCTGCCGGCCAAGGCCTCGCCCCAGTGAGTGGAGCGCCGCTGGACGGGCTCAGGGTCCTGGAGATCTCCAGCTTCGTGGCCTCTCCGCTGTGCGGCCTGACCCTGGCCCAGCTCGGTGCCGAGGTCATCCGGATCGACCCGATCGGCGGCGCGGGCGACCAGCACCGCTGGCCCCTGGCCGCGTCCGGGACCAGCATCTACTGGACCGGGCTGAACAAGAGCAAGAAGTCCGTCACGCTGAACTTCCGCGACCCCGAGGGCCAGCGCCTCCTGGCCGACCTGGTGGCCGCCTCCGGGCCGGGCGGGGGGATCGTGCTGACCAACGCGGTCGGCCGGCCCTGGCTCGGCTACGACCACCTGGTCAAGGCCCGGCCCGACTTGATCCACCTGCAGATACTGGGCCACCACGACGGGCGCCCGGCCGTCGACTACACCGTCAACGCCGGGCTCGGGTTCCCGCTGATCACCGGTCCCGAGGGGCACCAGGGGCCGGTGAACCACGTGCTGCCCGCCTGGGACGTGGCGTGCGGGCTCTACGCCGCGATCGGCCTGATAACCGCCGAGCGGCGCCGGCGGCTCACCGGGGAAGGCAGCCGGATCACGCTGGCCCTGGAGGACGTCGCGCTGGCGGTGACCGGGCATCTCGGCTTCCTGGCCGAGGCGCAGCTGACCGGCGCCGACCGGCCCCGGATCGGCAACCATCTCTACGGCGGCTTCGCCCGCGACTTCGCGACCGGCGACGGCGAGCGGGTCATGGTGATCGCGGTCACCGCCCGGCACTTCGCCGACCTGGCCGCGGCCACCGGGCTGGCTCCCGCGTTCGCGGAACTGGAGCGGCTGCTGGGCGCCGACTTCGCGGTCGACGGCGACCGGTACGCCCACCGCGAGGTCATCGCCTCGCTGCTGGCTCCCTGGTTCGCCTGCCGCAGCGTGGCCGACATCGGGCGGGACCTGGACGGCACGGCGGTGCTGTGGTCACGCTACCGCCGGCTCACCGACCTGGTCAGCGACGGCAGCCTGGCTGGCCACCCGATGCTGCGGGAGATCGACCAGCCGGGCGTGGGCGCGGTGCTCGCGGCTGCCTCGCCGCTCGAGCAGGACGGCCGCCTGGCGCCCTCCCCCGCGTCGCGCCTCGGCGCCGACACCGCCGAGGTCCTGACCGGCCTGCTGGGGCTGTCGGCACCCGAAGTCCGCGCGCTCGCGGACCGGGGCGTGGCCGGGGAGGGCGGCTCCCGGTGAGTCAAAGAAGGAGGCACCCGTGGCCCTGACCGAGACCGACGGCCTCACCGACGTGCAGCGGGCCATCCTCGCCACGGTGCGCGAATTCGTCGACACCGAGATCCTGCCGGTCGCCAACGAGCTCGATCACGCCGACGAGTACCCCGGGAAGATCGTCGAGGGCATGCAGCAGCTTGGCCTGTTCGGGCTGACCATTCCCGAAGAATACGGCGGGCTCGGGGAGTCCCTGCTTACCTACGCGCTGGTGGCAGAGGAGATCGCCCGGGGCTGGATGAGCATTTCCGGCATCATCAACACCCACTTCGTCGTCTCGCACATCATCGGCCGGCACGGCACCGACGAGCAGAAGGCATACTTCCTGCCCCGGATGGCATCGGGCGAGGTGCGCGGGGCCATCTCGCTGTCCGAGCCCGGGCTCGGCTCGGACGTGGCCGCCATCCGCACCCTGGCCACCCGGGACGGCACCGGCTACGTCATCAGCGGGCAGAAGATGTGGCTGACCAACGGGGCGTCCGCCCGCCTCGTGGCGCTGCTCGCCCGCACCGACGAGGGCGCGGCCAAGGCGCACCGCAACCTGAGCGTGTTCCTGGTCGAGAAGGAAACCGGGTACGGCGAGACCCGGCCCGGGCTCACCGTTCCGGGGAAGATCGACAAGATGGGCTACCGGGGCGTGGAAACGACCGAGCTCATCCTGGACCGGTGCCGGATCCCGGCCGACCGCGTGCTCGGCGAGCGTCCCGGACGCGGCTTCTACCAGATGATGGACGGGATCGAGGTCGGCCGGGTGAACGTGGCCGCGCGCGGGGCCGGGGTAGCGCAGCGCGCTTTCGAGCTGGCCGTGAGCTACGCCCAGCAGCGGCACGCGTTCGGCAAGCCGATCGCGGAGCACCAGGCCATCCTGTTCAAGCTGGCCGAGATGGGCACCAAGACGGTCGCGGCGCACCAGATGGCGGTCATGGCGGCGCGGCACAAGGACGCGGGGCGGCAGAGCGACCTCGAGGCCGGCATGGCCAAGTACCTGGCCTGTGAGTACTGCAAGGAGGTCGTCGAGGACGCGCTGCGGATCCACGGCGGCTTCGGCTATTCCCGGGACTCGGAGATCGAGCGCCTGTACCGCGACGCGCCGCTGCTGCTCATCGGCGAGGGCACCGCGGAGATCCAGAAGATGATCATTGGGAACCGGCTGATCGAGAAGTACCGAATCTCCTAGGAGGGCCACATGACCACCACGGCCGACACGTCGCGGGTCGACGAGCTGCTGATGCTTATCGACGGCTCCCCCCGGTCCGCGCGGTCCGGGCGCACCTACACCTCGACCGACCCGTTCACCGGGCAGCCGTGGGCGCGGGTGCCCGACGCCGACGCCGGGGACGTCGACGCGGCCGTGGCCGCGGCGCGGGCCGCGCTCGGCGGCCCCTGGGGCAGGCTCACCGCGACTCAGCGCGGCAAGCTGCTGTACCGGCTGGGCGAGCTGATCGCCCGCGACGCCGGGCGGCTGGCCGAGCTGGAGACCCGGGACAACGGCAAGCTGCTGCGCGAGATGGCGGGCCAGATGGCCGGGCTGCCCGAGTGGTACTACTACTACGGCGGCCTGGCCGACAAGGTCCAGGGCAGCATGATCCCGTCGGACAAGCCCAACTACCTGGTGTACACCCGGCACGAGCCGGTCGGGGTGGTCGCCGCGATCGTGCCGTGGAACTCGCCGCTGCTGCTGCTGACGTGGAAGCTGGCGCCGGCCCTGGCCGCCGGGTGCACGATCGTCGTCAAGCCCAGCGACTACACGCCGGTGAGCACGCTCGCCTTCGCCGGCCTGGTCGGCGAGGCCGGCTTCCCGCCCGGCGTGGTCAACGTGGTGACCGGCTGGGGGCCGGAGGTCGGAAAGGCACTGGCCGCCCACCCCGGCGTCGACAAGATCGCCTTCACCGGGTCGACCCAGGTCGGCAAGCTCATCGCGCGCGCCGCCGCGGACAACCTGACCCGGGTGACCCTGGAGCTGGGCGGGAAGTCCGCGCAGGTCGTGTTCCCCGACGCCGATCTCGACGCCGCGGCCAACGGGGTCATCGCCGGGGTGTTCGCGGCGACCGGGCAGACCTGCATGGCGGGCTCGCGGGTCGTGGTCCACGAGGACGTCAAGGACGCGCTGGTCGAGCGCGTCGTCAGCCGGGCCAGGACCATCAAGATCGGCAACCCGCTCGACCCGGAGACCGAGATGGGCCCGATGGCCACCGACAAGCAGTACGCCACGGTGCTGAGCCACTTCGAGTCCGCGCGCGCCGACGGGGCCACGATCGCCTGCGGCGGCCAGCCGGTCGAGAGCCTGGGCGGCTGGTTCGTCGAGCCCACCGTGCTGGTGGACACGACGCCCGGGATGCGGGCGGTCCGCGAGGAGATATTCGGGCCGGTCGTCGCGGTGACCACGTTCCGCACCGAGGACGAGGCCATCGCCCTGGCCAACGGCACCGAGTTCGGTCTGGCCGGCTCGGTGTGGACCAAGGACGTGCACCGGGCGCACCGGGTCGCGGCCGGGTTGCGGGCCGGCACGATCTGGGTCAACGCCTACCGGGTCGTCAGCCCGCACGTTCCGTTCGGCGGTTTCGGCGCTAGCGGCATCGGCCGGGAGAACGGCGTGGACGCCATGCGCGAGTACACCGAGACCAAGGCGGTGTGGGTGGAGCTGACCGGCGCCACCCGGGATCCGTTTACCCTCGGTTAACGGGACCGGTCACCAGCCAGCGGTTGCCGCGGGCCCGCAGCACCAGCGTCACGAACCTGGCCGCCAGCCAGAGGCTGTAGGCCAGCCACAGCGCCACCAGCCCCCCGTGCCGGGCGTAGACCAGCCACGCGGCGGGCAGGAACACGGCCAGGCTGAGGACCCCGGCGACGGCCAGGTACCGCTGGTCGCCCGCGCCGATCAGCACGCCGTCGAGCACGAAGACCACGCCCGCCACCGGCTGCTGCGCCGCGACCACGAGAAGCACCGCGAGCAGCAGCGCCCGGACCGGCGGGGCGGCCGCGAACAGCCCGGGCAGCAGCGGCCGGGCCGCCAGCAGGATCAGGCCGAACACGATCCCGTAGACCGCGCCCCAGCCGATCATGCGGTTGGTCGCGGCCCGGGCCGCCGCGGCGTCGCCCGCCCCGAGGCAGCGACCGGTGATCGCCTGGCCCGCGATCGCGATCGCGTCCAGGGCCAGCGCCAGCAGGGTCCACAGCCGGAACGCGATCTGGTGCGCTGCGATCGCGGCGTCCGACTGGCGGGCCGCGATCGCGGTGGTCGCTATCAGCACCGCCTGCAGCGCAAGCGTGCGCACGAACAGCCCGGTCGCGGCGGCGGCGGCCGCGCGCAGGCCGGCCAGGTCCATGCCGAACCAGACCCCGGCCCGGCGGGCGCCCCGCGTGACCACCGCGAGGTAGGCCGCGGCGGCCGCGGACTGCGCGATCACCGTGCCCCACGCGGACCCGGCCAGCCCGAGGCGCAGGCCGAGGACGAACGTAGCGTTCAGCACGATGTTGACCGCGTAGGCGGCCACCGCCACCAGCAGCGGGGTGCGCGTGTCCTGCAGGCCCCGCAGCACCCCGGTGCCGGCCAGGACCAGCAGCATGGACGGCGCCCCGAACAGGCTGATCCGCAGGTACGTCACCGCGCCCGCGCTCACCCCGGGCGAGGCGCCGAAGACCCGGACGATCTGCGGGGCCAGCGGCCAGGCCAGCACGAGCACGCCGAGGCCGATCCCCGCCGCCAGCCAGAGCCCGTCGATGCCCTGCCGGATCGCCTCCGGCCGTCGGCCCGCACCCAGCTGGCGGGCCACCGCCGCGGTGGTCCCATAGGCCAGGAAGATCGACACGTTGACGAGCGCGGTGAGGGCCTGGCTGGCCACGCCCAGCCCGCCCAGCGGGACCGTGCCGATCCGGCCGACGATCGCCGAGTCCGTCAGCAGGAACAGCGGCTCCGCGACCAGGGCCCCGAACGCGGGCACGGCCAGCCGGAGGATCTCCCGGTCCGGCCCGGCCAGGCGCGGGCGGCGCTTCATGCCCCCGGATACGTCGTGACTGGCTATCATCATTTTGATAGTCACGAAATTAGACGGCGAGGACGTAACTGGTCAAGTGAATTTCACCAGTCACATGGACGCGGTGGTGACCGTGGCGGTCCAGCTTGTGAACGCGCTCACCCCCGGCGAGGCCCGCGGCCGGCCGTACCAGCCGCCCGGGGGCGGCGCGCTGCCCGCCGCGGTGACGGCCTCGCTCCGGGCCGCACAGCCGGATACCCCGGAGGTCTTGCCGCGCGAGGCGGCCGGATTCCGCGCCGTGGCCGAGGCGATCCGCGCGGTCTTCGACGCGGTGGCGGCTGACCGCACCGACGCGGCGGCCCGCCTGGTCAACGAGATGCTGGCCCGTACCGAGGCCAGGCCGCGGCTCGACCGGCACGACGGCGAGCCCTGGCACCTGCACTTCCACGGCGCCGAGGATTCGCTGGTCACCGGCTGGGCGGCCGGCTGCGCCACCGGCCTGGCCATCGTGCTCGGCAGTGACCAGCAGGGCCGCCTCGGGGTCTGCGCGGCGCCCCGGTGCGACCGGGTCTACGTCGACACCTCGCGCAACGCGACCCGCCGCTTCTGCTCGACCGCCTGCCAGAACCGGGTCAAGGCCGCGGCGTTCCGCGCCGCCCATCCGCCGGCTCAGCCGAAGAAGAGCTCCGCCTCGGCGTAGCGCTCGGGCGGCACCAGCTTGAGCTCGCGAACCGCCGCCGCGATCGGGACCTGGACGATCTCCGTGCCGCGCAGGGCCACCATCGCGCCGAACGCGCCGTCGGCCACCGCGCGGATCGCGTGCGTGCCGAAGCGGGTGGCCAGCACCCGGTCGAACGCGGTCGGGGTGCCGCCGCGCTGGACGTGACCGAGCACGGTGGCGCGGGCCTCTTTGCCGGTGCGCCTCTCGATCTCGCTCGCCAGCATCGGCCCGACCCCGCCGTAGCGGACATGGCCGAACGCGTCCAGCTCCTCGTTGAGCAGCGCCTCGCTGCCCTCCTTGGGGTGCGCGCCCTCGGCGACCACCACGATCGGCGCGTACCTGGTCTGGAACCGGTGCTCCACCCACGCGCAGACCTGGTCGATGTCGAACGGCTGCTCCGGGATCAGGATCACGTTCGCGCCTCCGGCCATCCCGGAGTGCAGCGCGATCCAGCCCGCGCTGCGCCCCATCACCTCGACGATCAGCGCCCGGTGGTGGCTTTCCGCCGTGGTGTGCAGCCGGTCGATGGCCTCCATCGCGATGTTTACCGCGGTGTCGAACCCGAACGTGTAGTCGGTCGCGCCGAGGTCGTTGTCGATGGTCTTCGGCACGCCAACGACGTTCACGCCGTGCTCGTGCAGCCGGGCGGCGATACCCAGCGTGTCCTCGCCGCCGATCGCCACCAGCGCGTCGACGCGCAGGCTGGCCAGGTTGTCCTTGATCCGCTCCAGCCCGGAGCGGCCGCCAGCCGCCGCGCGGTCGGCCAGCGGGTTGGTCCGGGACGAGCCGAGGATCGTGCCCCCGCGGGGCAGGATGCCGCGGACCGCCGGCACGTCCAGGGTCATGGTGTCGCCCTCGAGCGGGCCGCGCCAGCCGTCACGGAACCCGGTGAACTCGTATCCGTACTCCGCCACGCCCGTGCGCACGATGGCGCGGATGACCGCGTTGAGGCCTGGGCAGTCGCCGCCGCCGGTCAGGACTCCGACTCGCATGGATCTTCCTCTCACATGGACCTCTTGCATTGTCAGCACCGCCACACTAGTGCCCATGAGCGTGCTCGCGATCGACGCAGGGACCACGGGCGTCACGGCCCTGGTGATTTCCGCCGACGGCGCGGTGACCGGCCGCGGCTATGCGGAGTTCCCCCAGTTCTACCCGGAGCCCGGATGGGTGGAGCACCTGCCCGAGGGCATCTGGCAGGCGACGCTCGCCGCGTGCAGGCAGGCGCTGGACGGCACGGACCCGCCGGGCTGCGTCGGGATCACGAACCAGCGGGAGACCGCCGTGATCTGGGACCGGGCCACGCTGGTGGCGCCGCGGCGGGCCATCGTCTGGCAGGACCGGCGGACGGCGGGCATCTGCGCGCGGCTGCGGGACTCCGGTCACGAGCCGCGGGTGACCGAGCTGACCGGGCTGCGGCTCGACCCGTACTTCACCGCCACCAAGCTGACCTGGCTGGCCGAGCACGAGCCGGCCCTGTGGGCGGACGTCACGGCCGGCTCGCTCGCGGTCGGCACGGTGGACTCGTACCTGATCGCCCGGCTGAGCGGGGGCCGTCGCCACGTCACGGACGCGTCCAACGCCTCGCGCACGCTGCTGTTCGACATCGAGGCCGGCCAGTGGTCCGCCGAGCTGTGCCGACTGTTCGGCGTCCCGCCGCACGCGCTGCCCGAGGTGGTGCCCTCGTCGGGCGTGGTGGCGCAGACCGACCCGGAGACCTTCCTCGGCCTGTCGCTGCCGATCGCCGGCATCGCCGGCGACCAGCAGGCCGCCATGTTCGGCCAGGCGTGCTTCTCCCCCGGGTCCGCGAAGTGCACGTACGGGACCGGGTCGTTCGTGCTGTGCCACACGGGAACCGAGATCGTCCGCTCCCCGGCCGGGCTGCTGTCCACGGTGGCCTGGATGGACGAGGCCGGGGCGCTGACCTACGCGCTCGAAGGATCGGTGTTCGTGACCGGCGCCGCCGTCCAGTGGCTGCGCGACGGGCTCGGCCTGCTCGACAACGCCGCGCAGAGCGAGGCGCTGGCGCGCTCCGTGCCCGACTCCGGCGGCACCGTATTCGTGCCGGCCCTGACCGGGCTCGGCGCGCCGTACTGGGACCCGGACGCGCGCGGGGCGATGTTCGGCCTGACCCGGGGCACCACCCGGGCGCACCTGGTCCGCGCCGCGCTGGAGGCAATCGCGTTCGAGGTACGGGACGTCGCCGACCTGATGGGATCCTCCGCGGGGTTCCTCACCGAGGGGAGCCCGCTGCGGGTCGACGGCGGCGCGAGCGCCAACGACCTGCTCATGCAGATGCAGGCCGACCAGCTCCAGGTGCCGGTCGAGCGGCCGGTGGTCGCCGAGACCACCGCGCTCGGGGCGGCCTTCCTGGCCGGGCTGGCCACCGGCGTGTGGTCTTCGACCGCGGAACTCGCGGCCGCCTGGCAGCTCGACCGGCGGTTCTCGCCCGGCCCGCGGGACGAGCCCGCCTACGCGTGGTGGCGCGAGGCCGTGCAGCGCACCAGGGGCTGGGCCCGCTCCGCGGGCGAGACCGGCTAGCTAGCGCAGGGTCCAGCGCTCCGCGCCCGTGTCGGCGCAGCGGCTGACCTCGAGCCAGGTGCCGCTCGGCCCGGCGCGGGGGTCGGCCAGGCACAGGCCGGACCGCGAGCTGACCAGGTGGCCATGGGCCCCGGCCCGCCACCGCTGGCCGGCGGCACCGCAGCGCCAGAGCTTGACGCGCCCTGCGCGGTCCGGGGCGGTCAGGCACAGGCCGACCGCCCTGGCCAGGCGGACCTGAAGGACGCCGCCGGCCTGGGGATAAGCCAGCCAGGCCTGGGCCCGGCCGCCGTTGCAGCCGTAGATATCGATCTTGTTGCCGTTCGCGGTGCCGCCGTGCCAGTCATCCAGGCATTTGCGCAGCGCCGTGATCGTGCCGACCGACTCCACGGTCCACCGGAATGAGGCCGACCCGGTCATGCCGGTGGCGTCCGTCGCGTACACCCGGACCGCGTAGTACCCCCTGGCCCTCGGCGTGCCGGAGATGATGCCGCCCGGGGTGATCGACAGGCCCGCGGGCAGCCCGCTCGCGGTGTACCACAGCGGCAGCGCCGAGCCGGAGTCTCGCGCCGCCACGGCCAGCGCGCGCACCTTCGCCCCCGCCCGGCTGAGCCGGCTGCCCGGGCTGGCCACGGTGACCGAGTGGTCGACGGCCTGGAACGCCGCCGTGCCGTCGGGCGTGCCCCAGCCGGTCGGGCCGTCGTACCCGGCCCGGGCCGTGCACAGGTAGGACCCGCCGCACGAGCCATCGCGGCCCGAGGTCACGTCGTGGAGGGCGCCGGTGTGCTCATACGGGTACTCGGCCGGGTAGGAGCCGGCGCCCGGCGGGCCGGCCAGGGCGTAGGTCGCGGCGATGAGCGGAGTGGCCTCCGAGGTGCCGCCGACCTCCAGCCACCCGCCCCCGTCGTAGCTGTCATAGATCGCCGCGCCGGTGTCGGGGTCCGCGTCGGCGGCCACGTCGTTGTCGGTGCGGCGCGAGCAGCCCGGGTCGGCCTGCCAGGACGGCTTGGGCTCGTAGGCCGAGCACCCCGAGCCGGTGGCGCCGGAACCGCTGTTCCACGCGGTCTCGCTCCAGCCGCGGGCCGCGGCGGTGTCGCGGACCAGCTCGGTGCCGCCCACCGACGTCACGTAGCCAGACGCGGCCGGGTAGCCGACGCCGTACCCGGAATCGCCGGCCGCCGCGGTCACCGCCACGCCGGGGTGGTCGTAGTAGGCGGAGTCCGCAGCGGTCTCCCCGGAGTACTCGGCGGCGCTGTAGCTGTTGGACACGAACCTGGCGCCGAGCGAGACGGCGGCGTTCACCGCCTGGCCCAGGTTGGCGAGGGAGCTATTGTCCGCCTCCACCAGCAGGATGTGGCAGTTCGGGCAGATGGCCGACACCATGTCGACGTCCAGCGACTCTTCCGTGGCCCAGCCGGTGCTGCCCGAGGCGGCCGGCAGCGGGCCGGCCTCGCCTTGCTGGTTGACCTGGCTGAAGCACCCCGCGCCGCAGGCGGGAAGGCCGTAATGGGCGCGGTAGATCGCCAGGTCCGAGGCCGCGTCCGGGTCGTCGTAGGCATCGACGACCGCGACCGTCTGGCCCCGGCCCGCCGCGACCGAGGCCAATGCCAGGTTGTAGGCGGCCCGCAGCTCGGCTGGGCTGTAGCCGGCCGGGGTAGCCCCCAGGGCCAGGCCCCGGAAGGACGGCACGTCGGTCCGGACCAGGGCCAGGCACCGCGCCCAGCCCGCCGGCGGGGCGGCGGAACAGGCATCGCGGAAGTCGGCGCCGGGCGCCGGGCCGGCCGCCCGTGCCGCGGCCCCGGTGGCCGGCAGGGCCGCGACCACGAGCGCGGACAGCGTGCAGACGGCGAGTTTCCCGATCGTCACCAGCTGACCCTTCGCTGTGTGGGGCCTGAGGGGAAGGAGTTCCTAGCCAGTACGACGGATGCCAGCGCTTCCCGGTTGACTACCCCGGCCCGGCCGCCGCGGTCAGGCGGGATCACTCCTCGGCGGACTCGTCCGCGGAAGCGGCGGCGATCTGTGTCGAGGGCTCGGCGTGCCGAGCCCCGGCGCCCCCGGTCCTGCCGTCCTGTGACGCGATGCCCCCCGGTATGTCCCCGGTCCCGCGATGCCTGCGCGGCAACGGCATGCTGACCTTGGCCCGCTGGGCGTACTCGTCGACGTACTCCTGCCCGGAGAGCTTCATGATCGCGTACATGACCTCGTCGGTCAGCGCCCTGAGCACGATCCGGTCCTGCTCAAGCCCGTAATAGCGGGAGAAGTCGAGCGGCTTGCCGAACCTGACGCCCGGCCGGATCCCCAGCCTGGGCCTGATCTTGCCCGGCGGCTGGAACTCGAAGCCCCCGATCATCGCGCAGGGAATCACCGGCGCCCTCGCCTCCAGGGCCAGCCGGGCCACCCCGGTCTTCCCGCGGTACAGCCGCCCGTCGGGGGTCCGGGTGCCCTCCGGGTAGATCCCCAGCAGATGACCCTGCGCCAGGACGCGCAGGCCGGTGCGCAGGGCGCGCTCGCTCGCCTCGCCACCGGACCGGTCCACCGGAATCTGGCCCACGCCACTGAAGAAGGCCTTGCTCACCAGGCCTTTGAGGCCACGGCCGGTGAAGTACTCCGACTTCGCGAGAAAGATCACCTTGCGCGGCAGCGGCAGCGGGGCAAAGAAGTGATCGGAGAACGACAGGTGGTTACTGGCGATGATGGCCGGCCCCTCCCGGGGGACGTTGTCGACGCCGTCGGCCCACGGCCGGAACACGATCCGCAGGATCGGCCCGAGTACCGCCTTGACCACCCAGTAGAACACGCCCATACCTCGAATCAGAGCAATCAGGCGGCAGCACGAGAAAACGTTCCCGCACGGTCGCAAGAGTGCCGCGAACGAGTGAGCCGCGCAAGTACGACAGGGCAAGCGCAGCGGTGACTCGTCGAACCCGGGCTAAGGCCGCTCCCGGTCTACCAGGTGCCGGGTGGCTTGGGTGCCGGATCCCAGGGCGGGGAGCCCGACACCCCGGGCCGCCCGATCACGCCCGGCGGGGAGGACAGCTCGCCGGGCGCGCGAGCGTCGCGGCCGGATTCGCCCGCGACCCAGCCCGACTCGCCCGCCACGCGGCGCGGCAGCGGAGCCGTAGGCGGCTCGCTCATGGTTCCTGGCGGGCTGAACTGCCGGGCTGCCTCCTGCTCGGGCGGGCCGGGGATCCATGGCTCGGCGCGGACTATGGCGGCGATCGACAGCGCCAGCAACGCGGTCAGCAAGACCAGGGTTAAGGAGAGGGCGGCAGCGGCCGGTGCAGGGCTCACAGCTGGTCACCATCCCATCGCCACACGTGTTGGCACGTGCGCATACGGTCCTCCAAGAGGGTCGAGTGCGTCATGCGCCCGGAAGCTGGGCGCGGCGCGCGGATCCGCCGGCGGGGGTGCGGGTTGCGCAACGCTAGGCGCGCTAGTGTCGCACAACGCGATCGGCGGCAACAGGCAATCTGCCAAGACGGCCAGCCAGGTGGGTAGCCGACCACCTTGTCATCAAGGCATGCGACGATGCCGTGAGCAGCCGTGCGGAAAGCCAGACACCGCCACTGGAGAGGACCCGGCCGATGCCAGTGATGCCAGGCGCAGAACCCTTCACTCATGCGGGCGGTAGCACCGGCGCCCTGCTCTGCCACGGATTCACCGGCAGCCCCCAGTCGCTGCGGCCGTGGGCGGAGTACCTGGCCGAGGCCGGGCTGAGCGTCTGGCTGCCGAGGCTCCCGGGGCACGGCACAACGTGGCAGGACCTGGCACGTACCCGGTGGGAGGACTGGTACGCCGAGGTTGACCGGGCCTTTGATGAGCTCCGGGCGCACTCCGACGAGATCTTCGTCATGGGATTGTCGATGGGCGGCTGCCTCGCGCTGCGGCTCGCCGAGCTGCGCGGCCCGTCGGTCAGCGGCCTCGTTCTGGTCAACCCGTCACTCACCGGTGACACGCGCCTGCTCATGCTCGCCCCGGCGCTGAAGCTGGTGGTGCCCTCGCTGAAGGGAATCGCGAGTGACATCAAGAAGGAGGGGGCCAGCGAGGTCGGCTACGACCGCGTCCCGGTCAAGGCCGTGGACAGCCTGCGGGGGTTGTGGCGGACCACCCAGGGCCAGCTCGCCGACGTGACTGCGCCGGTGCTCGTGTACCACAGCACCGATGATCATGTTGTCGGGCCGGCCAGCCTCCGGCTGCTGCGCGGCGCGCTCCCTCACCTGGAGGTCCGGGAATGCCCGGACAGCTACCATGTTGCAACCCTTGACAACGACGCGCAGGCCATCTTCGCCGGGAGCCTGGAATTCGTCAGGACGCACAGCCGCGCCGGGAGAGGATAGCGGCGGCGAAAATGCAGGCCGCGCGAGGGTTATGACGTGCGAGGGTTATGACGTGAGCGGTGAGGACCCGGGCGGCCAGGACCCGGTCGGCAGCGAGCCGACCGGGGACCAGGGCGCGGCCGGCGGCGAGCCAGCCGGGGGCCAGGGCGCGGCCAACGGAGCGGGCGCGGCCGGCGGCGAGCCAGCCGGGGGCCAGGGCGCGGCCAACGGAGCGGCGCGGCCGACGGCGGCCCGGTCGACGGCCAGGACGCGAGCGGCGGACCGGGTACCGCCGACGGCGAGCCCCCCGGCGGCGGAGGCGCGGCCGGCGACGAGGCTGCCTGGCAGGACCTTGTCACGCGTTACGACCTGCCCGCCGACCCGGCCGGCACGGCTCCGTGGCCGGACCGCGAGAGCCTGATCCCGCCGCCCGCCCGCGACCAGGGACCCGCCGGGCAGGCGTCAGCCCAGCCCGAGCCGGCCGCCTACGGGCCAGGCGCCGACGGGGACAGGGCACGGGTGATCCGGCCGGCTGCGCCCCCGCCCGTTTCGGCCCGGGCCTCCTCCTCGACGGCGGCGGACGCCGGCGATGCCGGCCGGAATGACGAGCCGGGCGATGACACCGAAGAACACTTCATCCCGCCTCCCCCGCCGCCGCTGCCGAACCTTGACCCGGTAGCGAAGGGAGCCTGGACCGCGCTGTTCGGCGGGCCTGCCTACCTGCTGGTGGCCACGCTCGTCGGGTGGACCGTGCCGGGCTGGGCGGCGCTCCTGGCCGTTATGGCCTTCGTAGGCGGGTTCGCGGTGATCGTCATGCGCCTCGGCGACGGGCCGTCAAGCGGTGCCGGGCCCGACAATGGAGCGGTGCTCTGAGTCTCCCGGGATTAGCTGACCAGGGCCTGCAGGTCGAAGGAACGTCGGGCGAGGTCGGCCGCGCCGATCACGCCGGCATCGGCTCCGAGCTGCGCGGGCCTGATCTCGGCATGCTGGCGGTAATGCCCTCCGGTCAGCGCGTCGGCAAACGCCGCCTTGGCCGGGCCGATCAGCAGGTCGCCGGCGTCCGACACGCCGCCACCGATCACGAAGCAGTCTGGGTCGAGCATGGCCGCCAGCGCGGCCAGGCCCTGGCCGAGCCAGTTCCCTACGATCTCGAAGCAGCGCAGCGCGACGGCGTCTCCCTCACGGGCGGCCTGGGTGACCTCCGGCCCGTTGATCCCTTCAGCGACGCCCCCGCCGAGCTGCAGCAGGCGGACCGCGGCGCCAGGTGAGCGTCTCGCGAACTCGCGGGCCTCGGCGACCAGGGCGTTCCCGCTCGCGTACTGCTCCCAGCAGCCGCGGTTGCCGCACCCGCAAAGCCGCCCCTCGGGCACGACGCGGTAGTGCCCGGGCTCACCGGCGATTCCCCACCGCCCCCGGTACAGCTGGCC
Source organism: uncultured Actinomycetota bacterium (assembly GCA_963795055.1). GTDB lineage: Bacteria > Actinomycetota > Actinomycetes > Streptosporangiales > Streptosporangiaceae > JASHPR01. Next base: position 76,297 of record CAWCGJ010000041.1, on the reverse strand, counting down.
ATTGATCACGATCCCGGCCCCGATGCCGGTGCCGACCCCGATGAAGATGACGTGCTCGTGCCCCCGGGCCGCGCCCAGGTTGGTCTCCGCCCAGGCGGCGGCGTTCGCGTCGTTCTCCACCACGACGGGGAGGCCGACGTGCTGCTCGACCTGCCTTTTCAGCGGCTCGTCACGCCAGGCCAGGTTGGGCGCGAACAGGATCGTGGAACCGGCCGAGTCGACGAACCCGGCGGCGCCGATGCCGACGGCGTCAACCTGGTGCCGTCCGAGCAACTCCAGGATGGCATCTCCGATGACCCGCGCCGTCTGTTCCGGGCTGGGCGCGGGGGTGGAACGCTTCAGCTTCTCGACTATGCGTCCGCCGGAGTCGACGGCTCCCGCGAAGATCTTGGTGCCCCCGACATCAATCCCGATCGTCAGACTCATGATCTGGCCCTTCCGAGGGCGCACCCGGCCCCGGCGCCGGCGCCTCCGGCCGGTCATCCGTGGCCGGGGGGGCGGGCTGGCCTGCTGGTTCCGTTCGCGGGCGCGCGGACAGGACCGAGTCGAACGCCGACAGGGCTTCCTGGACGGCCGCGGCGACGGCGTCGCCGGCCCCGGCCAGCTGCCCGCCCAGTCCGGGCCCGGACTCCCTGATCCGGCGGGCCGCGCGGCACACGGGGCACCAGGCGCATTCCGGAGCCTCCGACAATTCCGGCGGCGGCTCGGTCGTCGCGGTATTCCAGACATCGCCCGGTTCGGTGGGCTCAGCCCGCTGGCCGGTCCAGGCCTTGCGGAACTGCTCGCCCAGCTCCCGGCGCATGCTGCGGGCACCCGACCGGATGAGCCATCGCTGGATCTCACCCGTCAGGTCGATGCCCGGCGGCCCCGCGCCGGCGGCCGCGGCGGCCGCGGCGGCCGCGGCGGCCGCGGCTGTCCCCCGTCCCGGCCCGGCCCGGCGTCCCGGCCTGGCCTCGTCTCCTGGCCCGGCCTGGCGTCCCGGCTCGACTTGACCTCCCGTCCCGGCCTTGTCTCCTGGCGCGGCCCGGCGTCCCGGCTCGACTTGACCTCCCGGCCCGGGCCGGTGTCCGTGTCCGGCCCGGTGTCCCGGCCGTCGACCGCCTTGCCCCAGTTGCCGCTGCTGCGACCCTCGTCTGCGGCGGCCCCGTGGTCACCGCCGGGCTGCCCGGTCACCGGCTGCTCCTGATCGTCTCGGCCCGCGACTTGAGCCCCTTGAGCGCCGTGTCGATGATCGTCTTCTCGGCCCGGCGCTTGAGCATCCCGATCATCGGCACCTTGATGCCCACCGCGAGGTCGTAGGTCACCTCGGTACCCTCTCCGTCCCCCGCCAGCTCGTAGCCACCGGTCATCTCGGAGATCACCGACCCCGCCTCTGCGAGGTGCCAGCGGACCCGCGCGTCGTCATCCCAGTCGTAATCGAGCACATAGCTGTCCTTGATCACTCCGGCGTCCAGGGCGAAACGGACTGCGCTCGCGCGCCCGTCAGTGAGCGACAAGACCTCAGCGTTGCGTATCCCCGTCGCCCACTCCGGGTACGCCTCGAAATCAGCGATCACCGCCATGACATCCTTTCGCGGCACCCCGATCACGATGCTTGACGTGGTCTTGTCCGCCATGCTCGGAGCGTACCTTGCCCGGCTGGATACCAGGCCGGCGAATGATAACCAGCAGATGCCTACCACTCCAGGGCGTACGGCGTCCCGGTGGCCCGGAAATGCCCCACGTTGATGCACTCGGTGCGGCCGATCTTGACCCGGTCGGTCAGAGGATTATGCACGTGGCCGAACAGGAGATACCGCGGCTGGGTGGTCCGCACCGCCTCGAGCAAGGCCGCGCTGCCCCGCTCCATCCTGCGGGCCACCGTGTCAAACAGCAGTTCAGGTAGGTCGGGCGGGATATGCGCGCAGAGCACGTCCACCTCGCTGACGGCCGCCACCTTGGCCGCGTAGATGTCGTCGGCCAGTTCGTTCGGCGTCCGGTACACCGTACGTAGCCCGCCGCCGATGAAGCCGAAGGACCAGCCGCCCAGCTCTGCCCGCTCGCCGTCGAGCACGTGATGACCGGGCCGCAGATGCGAGGCCCACATCCGCGGTATGTCGACGTTGCCGTAGGTGAGATACGACGGCGAGGGCAGCGCGGCGAACAGCTCCTCGTACTGCCGTGACGCCGCGGCCTCCACGTACGCGGCCGGGTCGCCGTCGAGTCCCGCCCACAACGCCGCCGACATCTTCCTGGCCTCGTCAAACCGCTGCGCGGTGCGCAAGGCGATGAACTCCCTGGCCGCCTCCGGGCCGAACAGGTCCGGGAATATCCCTTTCGCGTCGTCCGCGTAGTCCACGAACAACAGCAGGTCGCCGAGGCAGATCAGGGCGTCGGCTCCGTCGGCCGCGGCCGGCAACGCATCGGCCCGGCCGTGCACATCGCTGACCACGTGGACCCGCATGAACACACCCTAGGCAAGTCCTGTCGGGCGCCGGGATGAGTAGCAGGCGCCGGTGCGGTATACGTTCCATGAAGGTACGTGCCTAACGTGGGTTACAAAGGAGGCACCGTGCGGGAGTACAGCATCCCTACGCTGGTGGACATCCCCGCCGCCGCCAGTCTCGCTGACGTAGTCTTCACCCGGGCCAGCCAGGACCCGCATGCCGTGATCATGCGCAAGCTCAGCGACGGCAACGGCCGGTGGGAAGACGTCACCGCCGGAGAGTTCCGCGACGAGGTGACGAGGCTGGCCAAGGGCCTCGTCGCGGCGGGCATCGAGCCCGGCGACCGGGTCGCTCTGATGTCACGGACGCGGTATGAGTGGACCTTGATCGACTACGCCATCTGGGCGGCCGGCGGCGTCACGGTCCCGGTCTACGAGACCTCATCCGCGTACGAGGTCGAGTGGATCCTCAGCGACTCGGGCGCCCGCGCCGTGTTCGCCGAGACCAGCAAGCACGCGGAGACGATCGGGGAGGTCCGCGAGCGTGTTCCGGCCCTGGAGCAGGTCTGGCCGATCGAGGGCACCAGTGGCCAGGGCCTGGGCCTGGACCCTGGCGACGTCACCGACGAGCAAATCGAACAGCGCCGGACGTCGAGACGAGCGGCGGACCTGGCGACGATTGTCTACACGTCGGGCACCACGGGACAACCGAAAGGTTGCGAGATCACCCACCTCAACCTGCTCTCCGGCGCCCGCAACGCCACCCAGGGCGCGCTCGTCGAGATCTTCGATGCCCCGGAAAGCTCGACCCTGCTGTTCCTGCCGCTCGCGCACGTGTTTGCGCGCATCATTCAGGTTGGCTGCCTGGAGTCCGGGGCGATTCTCGGTCACTGGCCGAACACGGGCACGGTGGCCCAGGCTCTGCCCACGTTCCGGCCGACCTTCCTGCTCGCCGTCCCGCGGGTGTTCGAGAAGGTCTACAACAGCGCGCAGCAGCAGGCCGCGGCGAGCAAGGCCAAGAGCCGGATCTTCGACGCCGCGGTGGAGACCGCGGTCGCCTGGAGCAAGGGCCAGGGGGCAGGCGGCTCGGCAGACACGACGCCGGGCATGGTCCTCCGGCTGCGCCACAACCTGTTTGACCGCCTCGTCTACGCCAAGCTCAGGGCCGCGGTCGGCGGGCAGGTGAGGTACGCGATCTCCGGCGGGGCGCCGCTGGGCGAGCGGCTTGGTCATTTCTTCCGGGGCGCGGGCATCACGATTCTTGAGGGCTACGGGCTGACCGAGACCTCGGCGGCCGCCATCGTGAACAAGCCGAGCCGGAACAAGATCGGGACTGTCGGCCTGCCCCTGCCGGGCGTCGCCGTCAAGATCGCCGACGACGGTGAGATCCTGCTCCGGGGCCCGAACGTCTTCCCCGGATATTGGCATAACGAGGAGGCATCAGCCGAGGCGCTGGACAAGGAGGGATGGCTGCGCACCGGCGACCTCGGCAGCCTGGACGAGGAAGGTTTCCTGCGGATCACCGGTCGGAAGAAGGAGCTTATCGTCACCGCAGGCGGCAAGAACGTCGCTCCGGCCGTGCTCGAGGACAGGCTCCGCGCCCACCCGCTGATCAGCCAGGCCCTCGTAGTCGGCGACCAGCGCCCGTACGTCGCCAGCCTGATCACCCTGGACCCCGAGGCGCTGGAGTTCTGGAAGAAGCAGCACGATCGCCCCGCCGACGCTGAGGTGAACGATGATCCGGAGCTGATCGCGGACATCCAGAGCGCGGTGGACGACGCGAACGAGGCGGTTTCCCGGGCCGAGTCGATCCGCCGCTTCCGCATTCTCGACTCGGACTTCACCGAGACCAACGGCTACCTCACGCCGTCACTCAAGGTCCGTAGGAACGTGGTGGTCAAGGACTACGCAGGCGAGATTGATGCCCTGTACGCCCAGAATCCATAACGGGCCGTCGCGGCCGGCCCCGCCCGCCAGGCCGGCCAGCCCGCCGGGGTCCGCCCCGCCGGCTAGCCCGCCAGGATCTGCTGGAGCCGCTGGGCCACCAGCTCCCAGCGCCATTCCCGGTCGATCCAGGCCATGCCCTTCTCTCCCATGGCGGCCGCGCCGGCCGGGTCGGCCAGCAGCCCGGCGATCCGGTCGGCGACCGCGGCTACGTCATGTCCGGGCACGACGTAGCCGGTCTCGCCGTTCATGATGGCGTCCGGCGCGCCGCCCGAGTCGCCTCCCACGACCGGCAGGCCCGAAGCCGAGGCCTCCAGGTAGACGATCCCGAGCCCTTCCACGTCCAGGCCGCCCCGGCGGGTGCGGCATGGCATCGCGAAGACGTTCCCGGCGTCGTAATAGGCCGGCAGGTCGGCCCACGGCACCGGCCCGGTGAAAACGACGGAGCCGGAGACACTAGTCCGGTGCGCCAGCCGGCCCAGTTCCGCGCGGTAGGGCCCGTCGCCGACGAGCAGCAGGACCGGATCTCCGCGCCGCTCACTTCCGCTCGCGCCAGTTGGCCCGCTCGCCTCGATCCCTGCGCTCGCCTCGATCCCTGCGCCGGCCCCGGGTCCCCCGGCGGCGGCCGCGAGCACCCGAGGCCACGCGCGGATCAGCGTGTCCTGGCCCTTGCGCGGAACCATTCGCGACACGCAGACGACCACCGGGCGGTTCCCCAGGCCCAGCCGTTCCCTGATCTTGTCCCCGCCCGCCCCGGGACGGAAGGTTGCCGTGTCCACACCGGGCGCCAGCCGCACCATCCGGGCGGCCGCATCAGGCGACAGGGCCCGGGCTAGCCGCACCCGGAAGTACTCGCCCAGGTAGGTGAGCACGTCGACTTGGTCGCCGATCCTGCGCAGCAGGCTGCGCGCCCCCGGCAGCGCTGCCCAGCCTGCCTCGTGACCATGCGTTATCCCGACGACGCGCCGGGCGCCGGCCCGGCGCAGCGACGGCGCGAGCAGCCCGAGCGGCGCGGCCGCCCCAAACAGAACCGTGTCGCAGTCATGTTCCTTCAGGATCCGAGCCGCACGGCGCGCCACCGATGGCACCGGCAGCATCAGTGAGGTCGGATGCCTGATCACCGGGAACGGCTGCCGGTGATCGAAGGCGGTCGCGCCCTCCCACGACGGCGCGTAGACGACTACCGATCCGGCCTGCATCCGCAAGGCGAGCGCGTGCACAAACGACTGGATCCCGCCGCGGCGCGGCGGGAAGTCATTGCTGACGATCAGGACCTTCGGCACCCGTCCATGATTGCCCAGCGAGCCCCGGGCGCTACAGGGGGTGGGTGTCGGGGTTGGTGGTGTAGGTGCGGCCGGCGGGGGTGGTCCAGGTGAAGTGGCCGGGGCGGGGTTGCTGGAGTGTCCAGCGGGGGTGTTGTTTGAGCTGGTGGTGCCGGCGGCAGGCGCCGCCGAGGTTGCAGCCGCAGGTGGGGCCGCCGTTTTCCCAGGGCCGGGTGTGGTCGAGGTCGGCGCGCCAGGCGGGCTGGCGGCAGGCGGGGTGGCGGCAGGTGACGTCTCGCGCGGTGACGTGCTCGCGCAGCCGGGGCGGGGGCCGGTAGGCGTCGGATTGGGCGTGGTGGGCGCACCCGCCGGCGTCGGCGTCGGCCCGGGCTCGGGCGAGCGCTCGATCTAGGGCGCGGGCGGCGGCGCGTCAGCGCGGCGGCGGCGATCCCGGCGGGCGGCCCGGGTCTGGCGGCCCCGGCGGGCCGGGCCTGGTTCTTCGAGGCTGGCCCGGTCCCCCGGCCGGGGCGGGTGGCCCGGGACCGGCTGCGCTGGCGGCCGGGCCGGCCCCGCCGGCGGTGTGATCGCGGATGGTGTCCTGGGTGATGGTCAGGTGATCGCGGCCGTCGCCAGGGCCGCGCCGCCGCCAGGGCTGCGGCCGTCGCCGGGCGGCGGGGGTCCGGGGGCGCCGCGCGCGCGCGGGGTCGCGGGTACGGCGGCGGATGCCGGGTGACGGTGATGGCCTGCCCGGCGGGGTTGGTGATGATGATCCAGCCATTGCGCGGCGGGGTCGGTTCCGGCGGCGGTGGCGAGCTGGCGGGCCTGAGCAGCGGTGATCGGCGCCGATGCGGCCCAGCAGCCCGGGCGCCGCGGCAGGCCGGCCAGGGTGGTCCCGGGCAGGGTGAGGTCCAGCAGCCGCCGGCGCCGGCCTGCCTCGCCGGACGGTGCAGGCGGAGGCGGGCCGCCTCGCCTGGCCGCTGCGCTCAGGCCCTCCACGCGGCACCGCTCCGCGCCCCGGGCAGGTCATGGTCGTCGTCGTCGGCTTCCCCGTGGCCGCAGCCGCACCCGTCACCGGGGTGCGCCGTCGTCTGCCGCCACCGCGGCCCGGCACCACCGTCGCCGTCCAGCCGTCACCGCGCGCGGCGTCCTCGCCCAGTCACCGGCGGTGCGCCGTCCAGGCGATCACCGCGCCGGGCGTCCGTCGACAAGTCAAGGGTCCCGCGGCGGCCAGCGCCGCGCACGGGTGTGCCCGGCAGCCGCCAGCACAAGGTCACCCCCGCCAGGTCAGCCGCCGCCAGGGCTGCTGCGCACCAGGGTCGCGTGCCGCATCAACGCCAGCGCCGTCGACCGGCGCCACCGCCGTCGCCAGGCATCGACCGTCGCCGGCTCGCCGGGTCCGGGCGCCCACGCCGATCGCCGGATGTCGGGCGCGGCCGGCAGCCCGGGCCGACACACGCCCGGTGCAGCCCACCCGCGCCCAGCCCGGCGGCCTGCCGCCCAGGCGCTAACCGGCGGGCACGCGCATCGCCACCGCCGGCTCCACGCTGACACTCATCCAGACTCGCCGCCTGGGCCGCGGCCGCGGCCAGTCATCCCCGGCGTGCCGGCGCCCGGGTCCATGTGCTCCACCCCTGCAGCGCCGCCCCGCGCTGCCCGCGGCCGGCAGCGATCACCGCCCAGCCACCCGCCCGCCACCACGTCCCGCTCGGCAGCCGCCACGGCGTCCTGATCATCCGGCCTCCACGCATCCCGGAGCAGCGACCCGCCCGCCGCCAGGCGCCTCCAGCATCACCCGCGCCAATCCAGGTTCTAACCGGCGCGCACAGCGCCGCGCCGGCGGCGAACCCCAGCCAGTCACCGCCTAGGCCGAGCCGCGGCCAGCACCCTGCCGGCCAGCTCAGCTCCAGGCTCACCTGGCCACCGACGTCGCGGCTCCGCCGCATCGGCTCACCCATCCTCGACCTCACGCGCGTCCCGTTCCGCGGTCGCGGTCTTTGACGTACGGGTCCATCGGCAGGTACCGGCAGCCATGCGCCTCAGGACCGCTAATCGGCAGGCCTCGATCGCACATCGACTTTTCGAAACCACCAAATTCTCACTAACTGTGGCAGCGACCTGCTCGATCCGCCCCTGGCGATCGTCGGCCCATCGAACTCAGCCGCCGGGGAACGACTTCCAGCCGCCGGCACGATCAGCCGCCGAAGAAGATCTCGCCAGCAGCACGATCAGGCGCCGGTGAATGACTCCGAACCGCATGCTCACAACTCACGCCCGCTGTCATGATCTTCGCACAGCGGCAAGAGCCAGGTCCTTGGCACGACCGCCGCCGCCAGCGCCCCGCGGCGCCCCGGCCGAGACTGGCCGTGGTATCCGCGCTGTCTGCATCGCGGTCCGAACGGGGCCGCGGTGGCTTGCGGAGTGCGCTGCTACCTGACGCCGCCGAGGGGTCCGACGTCAACCACACGGCAGACATGCGCGCTGGATCGCGTGACCACGCAGCCGCTCCCGGGAGCCTCCGGGAGAGAGCCTCGTCCAACGCTGCCGCGCCCGTTGGGGCGCGGACCTATGACAGCCGGACCGCGCGGCGGACCGGCTAGGGCCGGACCGCGCCGTCGAGGGTTTGCAGGTACCAGCCGCTCAGCGCGACCTTCTCGACGTCCAGCCCGGTATGTGGAGCATCGATGAGCATGCCGCCGCCCACGTAGATGCCGACATGCCCCGCGTCGTTGAACACCAGGATGTCGCCAGGCTCAAGGTCCGACGTGGAGACGTGCGGGAGGTCGGCCCACTGCTCTTCGCTGGTGCGCGGGATGCTCACGCCGGCCGAGGCCCACGCGGACATGGTCAGGCCGGAGCAGTCAAACCCGTCGTTGCACGGCCCGGTGCCACCGAACACGTACGGGCAGCCGAGCTGGTCGTACGCGAACTGGACCGCCTTCAGCGCCTGGCTGGTATCCGGCAACGGGTCCTGGGCGACGGTGCTGCCGCCTGTGCCGGGGGTGACGGTCGCCTGCTGTGCCGGGGTGAGCTGCGCGAGCAGGTTCTCCTGCTGGGCGGTCACCTTGCTGTTCTCGGCCTTCTCGCTCGCCAGCTTGTCCTTGAGCGCAAGCCTGCCGTCCCGGACGCGCTGCGCTGACTGTTGCGCGTTCTCCAGCTGACGAGCGGCCGCGAGGTACGCCTTGACCTGGCTCTTGTCACTTGATGACAGCTCGGCCAGGATCGACGACTCGTTGAGTATCTCCTGCGCATTGCCGGTCAGCATTGCTTCCGGCGAGGTGAAATCCCCGTTTTCGTAGGCGGCCGTGGCGATCTCGGCCATCTTGCCTTGCCACAAACTGAACGAGCTCTCGTCCCGCGCCACCTCGGTATTGATCGCTGTGAGCTGCAGGTTGGCCGCTGACAGCTGCTGCTGGGCCCCGGCGTATTCCTGCTCGAGCCGCTGCGCCTGATCGGTCAGCTGGGTGAGCTTCTGCTGGACCTGGGTAACCGTGGGCTGCGGCGCCGCTCCGGCCATCACTCCGGTTGTCAAGACGAGCGCACCAGCGGCAAGCAGGCCGAGCGAGACGGCCGCGCCGCGCCACCTGAGAGTACCGATCAGAGTCGTACTGCCCGATCGCCGCGTACGCACGTGCGTGACACGCCCCTTCTTCCACTGTCCGCCTGCCGGGTGAGCTGACGGGTTCGGGCTGTGGAAGCGCGCCCTACGGCCCGGTCCGGTGTGGCGGTCCGAGCCGATTCACCCCTGGAGCACCTTCTGGCAGCGCCCGAAGGTCCTCCGGTGGGTCCCCGGCTCTCCGGCTGGCCAGGGGCCAGCCTTAAAGACTCGGCGGTGGCCGATCGCCGTCGCTGGGTAGCGACTGCTGAGCGATGCGACTCGCTGCACGACACTAGTGATACTCGGGTGATGCATTCAACCACTTCGGACACTCTCGTCCGGCCTAAATCCGCACCCGGGCGAAATGGCGTGCCTGAGCCAGACTGTCGGCACCGGGTCCTACGGTGAGCGAGTGACTACCCGTGAGCCGACCGCGCCGGTCCGTTCGGAAATAGCCATAACGAGCCCGGCTCTAACGGAACCGGGCCTCTCGGAGCCGACGCGCCCGGAGCCGACCCTCTCGGAGCCGCCCCTTACCCAGCCCGTCCCCGCGGAACCGATTCACACGGAACCGATTTACACCGAGCCGGCCGACGCCGCGTCGGCCGGCTCGCTCGCGAGCGTCGACTTCGCGAGCCTCGACTTCGTGATCGTCGACGTGGAGACCACGGGCTGGCAGCCGGAGCAGGCCGGCATCACCGAACTCGCCGCGGTCAGGGTCAGCGCGGGCCGGCCGAGCGTGGAGTTCTCCGCCCTCGTCAACCCGGGCGGCCCGATCCCGGCGGACATCGTCGCCCTCACCGGCATCACCGACGCGATGGTCAGCCAGGCACCGCCGATCAGCGCGGTGCTGCCGGGTTTCCTCGCCTTCGCCCGCGGCTGCGTGCTGACCGCGCACCACGCGCCCTTCGACGTCGGCTTCCTTACCGCAGCCTGTGGTCACTGCCGCATTCCCTGGCCGGCGTTCCCGGTTCTGGATACCGCGGCGCTGGCCCGCTCGGTACTCGACGAGGCCGAGGTACCCGACTGCAAGCTGGCCACCCTGGCCGGCTTCTTCGGCGCCCAGACCAGGCCGTGCCATCGTGCCCTAGCCGACGCCAAGGCCACCGCTGACGTGCTGCGTGGCCTACTCGGCAGGCTCACCCGCAGCGGTGTGCGCACGCTCGCCGAGATCGGCGCCTGATCCGCGCCTCAGCCGCGCCTGGAGGTACGCTACTCGGGCGGCTGGCGCCGCCGGCGCCCCGTGGTAGGACGAGACTGCGGGCTGAGGAGGCGGCAGTGGTCACCGCTATCGTTCTGGTGAAGGCCGACGTCACGCGCATTCCGGAGACGGCCGAGGCGATCGCCCAGATACCAGAGGTCTCCGAGGTTTACTCGGTGACGGGCGAGTTCGATCTCGTGGCCATGGTCCGGGTACGCGAGCACGATCAGCTGGGCGATGTCATCCCAGGCAGGCTGAACCGGGTTCCCGGGGTCACGCACACCGAGACCCACATCGCGTTCCGCACGTACTCGCGGCACGACCTCGAGGCGGCGTTCGCGATCGGCTACCCCGAGCCCGCCTGACCGTTACCCGCCTAGCGCTCGGCCGCCAGCCGACGGCTCGCCTCCACCCAGCGCGCCAGCAGGTCCTGGGCCGCGCCGGAGTCCAGCGCGTCCGCGGCTCGCGCGCGACCGTCCGCCAGCGCCGCCTGCAACTGATCCGGGCCCGGCACGCCCGCCTCCGCGGCCAGCGCGGCCGCCGCGTTCAGCAGCACGGTCTCCCGCACCGGCCCCGGTTCGCCGGCCAGCACCGCCCGGGCCACCTCGGCGTTGTGCGCCGGGTCGCCGCCCCGCAGATCAGCCGGGGACGACCGGCTGATGCCCAGGACCGCGGGATCGAACGTGGTCTGGCTCACCGTGCCGCCGTGCACCACCCACACCGTGGACGGAGCGGTCGTCGTCAGCTCATCGAGGCCGTCATCGCCGTGGAACACCAGCGCCGAGCAGCCCCGGGCGGCCAGCACGCCGGCGATCACCGGTCCCATCCGCGGGTCCGCCACGCCGACCGCCAGGGCGCGCGGCCGGGCCGGGTTCGCCACCGGGCCGAGGAAGTTGAACACCGTCGGCACGCCCAGTTCCCGCCGCGGGACCGCGGTATGGCGCAGCGCCGGGTGGTAGAGCGCCGCGAACAAGAACACGACGCCGGTCTGCGACATCAGCCGGACCGTCGCCTCCGGCGGGAGGTCGATCACCACACCGAGCGCCTCAAGGAGGTCCGCGGACCCGCACGACGAGGAGGCCGCTCGGTTTCCGTGCTTCACCATCCGGGCGCCCGCCGCCGCCGCCACCATCGTGCCCATCGTCGAGATGTTGACCGTGCGCGCGCCGTCGCCGCCCGTGCCGACCAGGTCGACGATGCGCCCGGAGATCGCGATCGGCGTCGCGCGGGTAAGCATGGCCTCGGCCAGGCCGCCGAGTTCCCCGGCGGTTTCGCCCTTCATCCGCAGCGCCACGCCGAACCCGGCGATCTGAGAGGGCGTGGCCGCGCCCTCCATGATCTCGTTCATGGCCCAGGCGGTCTCATCGGCGGTGAGGGTCTCCCCCTTGATCAGCGCGCCGATCAGCGCGGGCCACGCGGTGCGGGAATCCATGGAGCCCCCAGGAGGCGGGAAGAGAGAGGCGGGCCGAGGCCCGGGCTGGTCAGGGCGCGGTGACCGCGGTGCCCGCCGCGCGCTGGCGCATCAGACCGGCCAGCGCCTGCGCGAGGGCCGCCGGGTCGATCGGGTGGCTCACCACGGCGTCGGCCAGGGACCAGGTGGCGAGCCAGCCGTCATCGGCCCGGCCGATGATCAGCAGCACCGGCGGGCAGTTATAGATCTCGTCCTTGGCCTGGCGGCAGACGCCCATGCCGCCGGCGGGCTGGGCCTCACCGTCGAGCACCATGACGTCCGCCCCGCCCGCATCGAGCAGGCGGATCAGCGCAGCATGGGTGGCTACCTCAGTTACCTCCGCCTCCGGCACGTCGGGGGCGGGCCGACGCCCGATGGCGAGCCGTATCCGGGCCCGCGTGTCGGCGTCATGGCTGTACACAACGACCTTCATGAAACTGGATGCTACCGACCCGGGGGGTCGGCCGCGCACCGCCTACGCGGTGTCGGGATAGGGGCGTCGGCCAGGCGGCGCCTACGCGGTGTCGGATAGGGGGGTCGGCCATACGGCGCCTACGCCGTGTCGTAATAATGGCCCCGTGGCCACAGCAACGAGCGAGGTAACTCCTCGCACGCCGACCAACAGGCCGAGCCTGGTCAGCGTGGGGACTATCATCTGGCTGTCCTCGGAGCTGATGTTCTTCGCGGCGCTGTTCGCCATGTACTTCACGATCCGCTCGGTGGACAAGGGACTGGGCGAGAAGTGGCCGCCGGTGCACCTCGACCTGCCGCTGGCCACGGCCAACACCCTGGTGCTGCTGGCTTCCAGCGTGACCTGCCAGATGGGGGTCTTCGCGATCGAGCGCGGCCAGGTCCGCCGGTCCCGGTCCATTTTCCGCCCGATGAGCTGGGGCCTGCGCGAGTGGTACGTGCTGACGTTCTTCATGGGCCTGTACTTCGTCCTCGGCCAGGGCTACGAGTACCTCGACCTCGTCAGCAAGCAGCACCTCACCCTGTCGGACAGCAACTACGGCTCGGTCTTCTTCATCCCCACCGGCTTCCACGGGCTGCACGTGACCGGCGGCCTGATCGCATTCCTCTTCCTGCTCGGCCGGACCTACGCGGCGCAGAGAGTCACCCACGAGCAGCAGGTCAGCGCCATCGTCGTGTCGTACTACTGGCACTTCGTCGACGTGGTGTGGATCGGCCTGTTCACCACCATCTACCTGATTCACTGACCAGAGACGGGGACCGCAGTGAGCTTCACCTGGCGCAGGCGGCCGGTCGCTGGCTACGCCGTCGTCCTGCTCGCGCTGATCCTGGTGGGCGCGATCTACGCGATGATCACCGGGAGCGGCGAGTCGTCCGCGGCCACGACGCCCACCGCCTCGGCGGCGGACATCGCCAAGGGCCAGCAGATCTTCGACCTGACCTGCGCCACCTGCCACGGCCTCCAGGCGCAGGGCACCGCCGTCGCGCCGAGCCTGATCGGCGTCGGCTCGGCGGCCGTCTACTTCCAGACGAGCACGGGACGGATGCCGGCCAAGGCGACGGACGCGGAGAACGACCGCAAGCCGCCGCAGCTGAACCCGCTGCAGATCCGCCAGGTCGGCGCGTACATCCAGTCGCTGGGTGGCGGTCCCGAGATCCCCACGCCGGCCATGGTGAGCACCGTCGGCGCCAACATCGCGCTCGGCCAGGAGCTGTTCACCGCCGACTGCGCCCAGTGCCACAACTTCGACGGCGCGGGCGGCGCGCTGACCTACGGCAAGTACGCGCCCTCACTCAACGCGTCGACGCCCACCCAGATCTACACGGCCATGCTGACCGGCCCCGAGGCCATGCCGGTGTTCAACGACACCACGATCCCCCCGAACGAGAAGCGCGACGTCATCGCCTACGTGACCCGAAGCCGGGTCACGCCGAACCCGGGCGGCTTCAGCCTGGGCCGGGTAGGGCCGGTCACCGAGGGCCTGGTGGCGTTCCTCGGCCTGCTGTTCTTCATGGTCCTGGCCGCGATGTGGATAACTGCGAAGCACAGGAAGACTGCTGATGAGTGATACCCCGGGCGGGCTGCCCGACGAGCCGGCCGAGGCCCCCGCGGCCCCGCATCGCGTGATCGGCACGCCCTCGCCCGCGCAGGCCCGGACGCTGCTCGGCGACGGGTCCGGGGACGGCGCGCAGCCGGCGCCGCGAGAGCTGCCCGCCGGCCCGCAGGACCTGCGGAAGGCCAAGACGGCCGAACGCCTCGCCGCGTCACTGTTCATCCTCTCGATGCTGGCCGGCATCGGCTTCATCGCCGCCTATATCGGCCTCGAGGTGGGCTCGGTCGACGCGGTGCTGCGCTCCAACCTCGCCCTCGGCCTGTCGATGTCGCTGGCGTTCCTGGCCCTCGCGGTCGGGGCCGTGATCTGGGTCCGGTACATCATGCCGGACGTGGAGCTCACCGAGCAGCGGCACCCGCTGCGGTCGGATACGGCGGACCGGGAAGCGTTCAAGGAGACCTTCGAAGAAGGCGCGGACGCCAGCCAGTTCGTGAAGCGGCCGCTGCTGCGGCGCACGCTGATCGCGGCGACCGTGCCGCTGGCGGTCGCCCCGATCGTGCTGCTGCGCGACATGGGCCCGCTGCCCGGCACCTCGCTGCGGCACACCGTCTGGCGCCCGGGCCTGCGCCTGCTCAGGTTCGGGGGCAACACGCCGATCACGCCCGGGGAATTCAGCTCCCCCGGGGGGATGATCACCGTGGTGCCCGACGGCTACCAGGACGACCCGGACGCGCTGGCCGCCGCCACGGCGATCATCATCAAGTTCCAGCCCGGGGTGCTGGCGCCGCCGACGGTCATGAACTGGACGGTCGACAACATCGTCTGCTACTCCAAGATCTGCACCCACGTGGGCTGCCCGGCGGCGCTCTACGAGCAGACCACCCACCATATCCTCTGCCCGTGCCACCAGTCGACGTTCGACGCGCCGCGCGGCGCCACGGTGCTCTTCGGCCCGGCCCCGCGGCCGCTGCCGCAGCTGCCGCTGACCACGGACGCGGAGGGCTTCCTGGTCGCCATGAAAGACTTCCAGGAGCCGGTGGGCCCGAGTTACTGGGAGCGGGGATGACCCTCACAGAAAAACTCATCGACGGCACCGGCAGCTGGCTGGACGACAGGTTCCGCGGCGCCAAGGGTTTCCGCACGCTGTTCCGGAAGATCTTCCCCGATCACTGGACCTTCCTGCTCGGCGAGATCGCCCTCTACACCTTCATCATCCTGCTGCTGACCGGCACGTTCCTGACGTTCTGGTTCCAGCCGAGCATGACCGAGGTCGTCTATCACGGCTCCTACCACAACCTGGACGGCGTCCGGATGAGCGAGGCGTACGCCTCCACGCTGAACATCAGCTTCGACGTCCGCGGCGGCCTGCTGATGCGGCAGATCCATCACTGGGCCGCGGACCTGTTCGTGGCCGCGATCCTGGCGCATATGCTGCGGATCTTCTTCACCGGCGCCTACCGCAAGCCGCGCGAGGTGAACTGGCTGATCGGGCTCGTGATGTTCACGCTGGCCCTGCTGGAAGGCCTGTTCGGCTACTCGCTGCCGGACGACCTGCTGTCCGGCACCGGGCTGAGGATCACCGAGGGCGTGCTGCTCGGCATCCCCGTGGTCGGCACGTACCTGTCGTTCTTCCTGTTCGGCGGCCCGTTCCCGGGTAACGACATCATCCCGCGGCTGTACATCATCCACGTGCTGCTGATCCCGGGAATACTCCTGGCGCTGATCAGCGCGCACCTGTTCATCATGTTCTGGCAGAAGCACACCCAGATGCCGGGCGAGGGCCGCACCGACACCAATGTCGTCGGCGCCCCCACGTACCCGTACTTCATGGCCAAGACGGGGGCGTTCTTCTTCTTCACGTTCGCGGCCTGCGCGCTCGCGTCCACGTTCGCGCAGATCAACCCGATCTGGCTGTACGGCCCCTACACGCCGGTCGGGATCTCGGCGGGCTCGCAGCCCGACTTCTACATGGGCTTCCTCGAGGGCTCGCTGCGCATGTTCCCGAGCTGGACGTGGGACATCTTCGGGCATACCGTGGCCTGGAACGTGCTCATCCCGGCCCTGGTGCCGCTCGGCCTCATCTTGACCGGCGCGGCGCTCTGGCCGTTCATCGAGCAGTGGATCACGGGCGACCGGCGCGAGCACCATGTCAACGACCGGCCCCGCAACGCGCCCACCCGGACCGCGATCGGGATGGCCGCGGTCACGTTCTACGGCATCCTGTGGCTGGAGGGGGCCAACGACGTCATCGCCGACCACCTGAGCATCTCCCTGTACCTGACCACGGAGATCGCCAGGTACGCGATCTTCATAGGCCCGGTCGTCGCCTACTGGGTGACCAAGCGGATCTGCCTGGGCCTGCAGCGCAAGGACCTGCGCCTGCTGGAGCACGGCGTGGAGACCGGGATCATCCGGCAGCTGCCGACCGGCGAGTACGTCGAGGTGACCCGGCCGCTCACCGAGGAGGAAGTCGCCGCGCTCGATGTCACGCGGCCGCCGAGCCTGCCCGTCGGCGCCGCCCAGGGTGAGCTGGAAGTACCGCCGCGGGGACAGCGGGGCGGCCTGGGCCAGGTACGGGAGCGGGCGTACAAGGTGCTGACCGAGAGCGTTCCGCTGGACGGCCACGGCAACGGCTACGGCGGGCACGGCAACGGGCACGGGGACGGGCACGGCGAGGAACACACCGCGGTCTCCTCCGGTGAGCATGCCGGTGACGGCTCCGGCGATGGACAGGAGAGCGGTTCCGGCGAGGGCCAGCCGGGCGGGCAGGCCTAAGCGGCGGGTCAGCCGCCTTCGCGCGGCCACAGCGGGCCGGGGATCTCCAGGTCCAGGTCCGCTCCCCAGGTGTTGCGGTAGGCGACCTCGCGTGCCGGGCGCCGCACGGCCACGCCCCAGCGCCCGGTCGGGTAGCCGAAGGAAACGCAGCACGCCATGGTCCAGCCGTGGCCGGCGGGCACGCCGAGTATCTCCATGGCCTCCGGGCCGTGAAAAATGCCGAGCACCGAGGTCAGCGCGCTGCCGACGCCCTCGGCGCGCGCGGCCAGCTGAGCGCTCCACACCGCCGGGTAGATGGAACCGCCTGAGGTGTCGCCCCGGGAGAACGCGATCAGGAACAGCGGCACCTCCTCGAAGTGATCGGCGAGGTGCTGCGCGGAGGCCACCATCCGCAGCGTGGCGGCGTTCTCCGGCTCCTCCGGTTCGCTCCGGGCCCGCTCCACCCGGTCCCGGTAGGCGGTGGCCCACAGCTGGCCGATGCTGTCCCGGTACAGCGGGCCGAGCTCGGCCTTGACCGCCGGGTCGTCCACCAGGATGAACCGCCAGCCCTGCGTGTTGCCGCCGCTCGGCGCCCGGATCGCCGCGTCCAGGATGCGCGCCTGGACGGGGTAGGGGATCGGGTCGGGCCGGACCCGGCGCATCGCCCGCGTGGTGTAGAGCGCTTCGTAAACGTCCATCTGCCGCCTTCCTCTGCCAGAGCCCTCCCCGGGCAGGCCGGTACCGTACCTGACGATCTTCATGGCATCACATCGCGGGCCACTTCGGCTATCTTGCCGGTGAGTACCCGCCGAGGGCGCGGGGCCGACGGGAGGCTGGACCGATGACCACGGCACTGCTGGCGTTCGCCCTCACGGCGACGCTGCTGATCCTGGCCCCCGGCCCGGACAGCCTCCTGGTCATGCGCAACACCCTGCGCGGCGGCCGGCGCGCCGGGTGGGTCACCGCCTGCTGATCTGGGCGGTGGCCGCCGCCCTGGGGCTGTCCGCGCTGCTGCGGGTCAGCCGCGTCGGCTACGACATCCTCCGGCTGGCCGGGGCCGCCTACCTGATCTGGCTCGGGGCCAGCAGCCTGTGGCGGCTGCGCCGCGGTCGCGCCGCTCCCGCCGTGCCGGACGGGACCGGGGAGGGAGCCGGGCCCCCGGCGGGCCGGGCCGGGGCGTACCTCAACGGCCTGCTGTCCAACCTCTTCAACCCCAAGATCGGCGTCTTCTTCGTCGCGTTCCTGCCCGGCTTCATCCCGGCGAAGTCCTCGGCGGCAACGTTCTCGCTCGTGTTCGGGCTGTGGTTCATCGTCGAGACCGGTGCCTGGCTGCTCACCCTGGCCTGGATGGTGGCCCGCGGTGTCAGCTGGCTGCGCGGGCCGGCCGCGCAGCGCCGGGTGGAGCGCGTCACCGCGGTCGTGCTCATCGGCTTCGGCCTGCGGCTGGCCGCCGAAGCCCGCTGACCGGGTGGCTAGCGGGCCAGCCCGGCGCTCCGCTCCCCCGCCCGGCGCTCCGCGGCCACGGGCACGAGCGCGGCCGCCAGCAGCGGGAAGAACGCGACCACGGCGAACACCAGGCGTCGACCAGGTAGACCAGCGCGAAGGTGGCCACGGTGAACTGCGGGACGACGAGCAGGGAACTGGCGGCGTGGATACGCCACAGCATCGGCTCCCGGTACGGTGACCCGCGGTTCGCGCCCGCCCGCGCCCGGTCTGACGGCGGGTCGCGGACGGCGATCACCACGAGGGCCGCGGCCGCCAGGCAGAACGCGCCGAGGAAGGCCAGCGCGGCGGAGGGCCCATGGTTCCCGAGCGGCGGGAGGGTGAGCGCGGCGACATTATGCGGACGCGGCGCAGCAGCCGGGAACGCGGCTTAGGTGGCCCCCGGAGGAGACCGCACCGCCGCCGCGGCTATCGGGCCGGGCGTGGGGACGGCCGGGTGGCGATCAGTGTGCGTAATGGCCGCGGTAGTACTCGAACACGAAGCCGATCGTGGCGAGCAAGACCATCAGCATGCCGATGAGGAACAGCCACCAGCCGATGGCCGCGCCTACCGCAGCGGTGGCGGCCGCCAGGCCCACGAACAGCGGCCACCAACTGTGCGGGCTGAAGAACCCGAGTTCCCCGGTCCCCTGGTAGATCTCGCCTTCGTGCTCGTCCTCGGGCCGCGGGGGCAGCCGCCGCCCGGTGAACAGCACGTAGAAGCCGATCAGGAAGGCCAGGCCCACGGCGACCCCGAGCGCGGTGGCTCCGGTCGGGTCGTGGGAGTAATGCCAGTAGACGACGTCGGAGCCGCCGAAGAAGATGGCGCATCCTAGGAACAGGTAACCCTCGACCCTCATCAGGAACCCTTACTCGGAATTACCGCTGGCAGAGGAGCCGACCGTGATCGGCTCGGCTTCCCGGTCCCGGCCGGACCTGATGTTCGGGTAGTGCAGGTCGAACGCGGGCCGCTCGGACCGGATGCGCGGGATCGAGGTGAAGTTGTGCCGCGGCGGCGGGCAGGACGTCGCCCATTCCAGCGAGTTGGCGAAGCCCCACGGGTCGTCGGCAGTCACCCGCTCCCCGGTCTTCCAGGTCTTGTAGATGTTGTAGAAGAAGATGAAGTTCGACGCGCCGAGGATGAACGCGCCGATCGAGGAGATGTCGTTCAGGGTCGTGGCCAGGTGCGGCAGGAACGGATAGTTCGCGACCCGGCGCGGCATGCCCATCAGGCCGAGCCAGTGCTGGACCAGGAACGTCATGTTGAACCCGATGAAGACGGCCCAGAAGTGCCACTTGCCGAGCGTGTTGTCCAGCATCTTGCCGGTCCACTTCGGCCACCAGAAGTAGAACCCGCCGAACATGCAGAACACCACGGTGCCGAACAGCACGTAGTGGAAGTGCGCGACCACGAAGTAGGAGTCGCTGACCGCGAAGTCCAGCGGCGGCGAGGCCAGGATGACGCCGGTGAGCCCGCCGAACAAGAACACGACCAGGAAGCCGAGTATGAAGAGCATGGCCGGCTCGAACGTGAGCTGGCCGCGCCAGATCGTGCCGCACCAGTTGAAGAACTTCACCCCGGTCGGCACCGCGATCAGGAAGGTCATGAACGAGAAGAACGGCAGCAGCACCGCGCCGGTGGTGAACATGTGGTGCGCCCACACCGTCATTGACAGCCCGGCGATCGCGATGGTGGCGCCGATCAGGCCCTTGTAGCCGAACAGCGGCTTGCGGGAGAACACGGGCAGGACCTCGGTGGCGATGCCGAAGAACGGCAACGCCACGATATAGACCTCCGGATGGCCGAAGAACCAGAACAGGTGCTGCCACAAGATCGCCCCGCCGCTGGAGGCGCTGAACACCTGGGCGCCCAGCTTGCGGTCGATCTCGAGCACCAGCAGGGCCGCGGCGAGGACCGGGAAGGCCAGCAGCACCAGCATGCTGGTCAGCAGGATGTTCCAGGTGAAGATCGGCATCCGGAACATGGTCATGCCGGGCGCGCGCATGCAGAAGATCGTGGTGACGAAGTTCACGCCGCTCAGAATCGTACCGAACCCGGCCAGCGTCAGGCCCATGATCCACATGTCCCCGCCGATCCCCGGCGAGTACAGCGCGCTGGTCAGCGGCGAGTACGCGTACCAGCCGAACGCCGCCGCGCCGCCGGGGGTGAGGAAGCTGAACAGCAGGATCAGCCCGCCGAACAGGAACGCGTAGTAGCTGAACAGGTTCAGCCGGGGAAAGGCGACGTCGGGCGAGCCGATCTGCAGCGGCATGATCTCGTTGGCGAACCCGACGAACAGCGGGGTAGCGAACAGCAGCAGCATGATCGTGCCGTGCATGGTGAACAGCTCGTTGTACTGCTGGTCCGACACGATGGTGTTATCCGGCCCCATCAGCTGGGCGCGCATGATCATGGCCATCGCGCCGCCGGCCAGGAAGAAGAAGAACGAGGTGATCAGGTACAGGTGACCGATGATCTTGTGGTCGGTGGACGACAGCCAGTCCGCGAGTATCGAGCCCTTGCGGTAGCTGCTCGGCGCGGCGACCTGGGTCGGCTGGTCGATGGCGGTCACTGGGCACCCCCGGATACGGTCTGCTGTGCCTGCTGCAGCGCGATCCACTGGCGGAACTGGGCCGGCGTCACGATCCGTACCCTAAACAGCATCCGGCTGTGGTAGACGCCGCACAACTCGGTGCACCGGCCGATGAACGTTCCGGTCTTGGTCGCTGTCACCTCGAAGTGGTTCGGGTGATCGGGGATCACGTCACGCTTGAACTCGAACGGCACGATCCAGAAGGCGTGGATGACGTCCGTCGAGGTGAGGTTGAACCGGACGGTCTCGCCGGTCGGGATCACCATGACCGGAAGCTGGTTCTCGTTGCCCGGCAGCTGCCCGTTCCACATCTGGCCGATCTCGGTCACGTCCCCGTTGTCCGAGTGCGGCACCCGGTACTGCGGGTACTGGAACTCCCAGCTCCACTGGAACCCGGTCACGTTGACGACCACGTCGGGATGGGCCGAGAGCGCGTCGACGTAGTTCTCGTCCCGCGCGGTGAAGAAGAACAGGATGCCGACCATGATGAACGGCACCACCGTGTACAGGATCTCGATCGGCAGGTTGTAGCGGACCTGGTACGGCACCCGGTCCGAGCGCTTGCGGAAGAAGATGATCGCGCAGATGATGATGCCCCAGACGACGATCCCGACCGCCCAGGCGGCGATCCAGGATCCCTGCCACAGGGTCAGTACCACCTTGCCCTGCTTGGTGACCGGCGGCAAGAAGCCCATGCGGGTGAACGCGTTGGATTGGCAGCCGGTCGTGGTGAGCAGGACGGCCGCCCCGATGGCGGCGCGCAGCGCCCAGCGCCGGACCCGAGCGCTGCGGTTGAGACTCACGGATTGCCTTCCCAGCGTGGTGATTCCCGGCCCAGCCCGGCCGGTGTTTCCGCGTCCTACAGCCTGTCGTGCAAACAGTATCGCGGCGCCCCCGGCGCGTCTGGGGGACCCCCGCCGGAACCGCCCGTGCTTACCTGCCGTCGCGCCGGGGTATCGCCATAACGTGCCCGCGCCAGCGCCGGCGCAGCCAAACTTGCCGTGCTGACCAGCATCGCAGGGCGGCTGCGAGAGACCGAACCTTTTCATCCGTCGATTTCCCGCCTGGAATAAGCGGGCGGTCGTGGGAGGATGAAAAGGTTCGCCGGTCAGCACACCGCGGTACCCGCCGCCGCGTCATCCGTGAGCCCGAGCTGGAGGTTAAACCGCGTGACCCGTCCGCAGCACCCGGCCGCGCACCCGCCGGCCGACCCCCCGGCGGCGGCACCGACGCCGGCGCTGACGATCGACGCCATGGGCCGGAAGTGCCCGATCCCGATCATCATGCTGGCCGAGCGGATCAGGGAGGTGCCGGTCGGCCAGGTCGTCGCGGTACTGGCCGACGACCCGGCGACGCAGAGCGACGTGCCCTCGTGGTGCATGCTCAAGTCCCAGGAGTTCGTCATGGCCACCGACCTGCCCGGCCAGGGGTGGACCTACCTGGTCCGGCGCAGTTACTGAGCCTGGTTCACTCGCTGCCGTCGTCCACGGACTGGAACCGGCCCACGAACCTCGGGTCAGACTCCCACCACGGCCGGTCCGGGGGTGCGTCCGCGGGGGCCTTGTCCTCCCGGGCGTCCAGTTCGGCGTCGATCACCGCGGCCTCGGACTCGTCCTCCCTGATCATCTGGATCAGCTGGGCGGCCAGGAACGGCAGCCCCACGAGGTCGCCGAGTATCCACAGCGTCCCGCCGCCGAGTACCTGGTCGGTGGCGAGGCTCGGCCCCCACGGCCGGGCCAGCGCGTGGTAGTAGGCCCCGGCGATCAGGCCCTGATAGGCGATGACCGCGAGGCCGAGCACGGCGTCCCCGACCACCTCGACCCCGGTCACCCACAGGGCCACCAGGTACGGGTAGGCCTTGGGCACCGGGTCCACCCGCAGCAGCGTCCAGAAGAAGACGAAGCCCGGCACCATCAGCGCCAGGTAGGTGAGTTCCCGCACGGCGACGCTGTGGAAGCCGGCCTCGTACCACGGCGTGAAGTAAACACCGAACGGCACGATCACCAGGACCAGGGTGGTGACCGCGGGGAAGGTCATGATCTTGGCGGCCTGGCTGCGGATCGCGGCCTCGACCCGCAGCCCGGCCCGGGGAAGTGACGCGATCACCAGGGTCAGCGGCTTGCCCATGGCGAAGAACAGCGGTATCGCGAGCAGCATCAGGATCGTCTGCACCGCCCGCACCCAGAACAGGATCGGCTGGTACACCCCCACCCAGGACATGGTCGCGATCACGGAGAAGCCGAGCCCGAGCCCGCAGAACGCCACCGTGCGCCCGGTCGGCCAGGCCGTCCCTGACCTGCGTACCCGCCGCGCCCCGAGCAGGTAGAGCCCGGCGAGCAGCAGCACGAACCCCAGCGCCCACGGATCGAGGGTCCATTCGGTGAACGCCCTCGCCACGGTGAGCTCGGGGGGCCCTTGGTACCCGGGCCCCTGGTACACCGCGGCGGCCGGGATACCCATACCCACCCCGCCACGCTACCGCGCCGCCGGCGGGCGAGCTCGCGGGCGGTCAGCTGTAGTGCTCGGCCAGGTCCTGGGCCGCCTCGGGCCCGTACACGGCCGCGCACCGCTCCATGAGCGGTCCCGGCTTCAGCTCATAGTCCTGCGGCCCGACGGCCTCCAGCGCGTGCACGGCCATCAGGTTGCCCAGCTGGCCCGCGCGCTCCAGGCCGAGCCCCCAGGCGGTCGCGGCCAGGAACCCGGCCCGGAACGCGTCGCCCGCGCCGGTCGGTTCCTTGGGCGTGACCCCGGTGATCGGCGGGATCAGGATCGGCGGCTCGCCCGCCCGGTCCACGCGGGCGCCGTCCGCGCCGAGCGTGGTCACCCGGACGCCCACCCGCGCCGTGACCTCTTCGTCGGCCCAGCCCGACTTGCGCTCGGTCAGCTTGGCCTCGTACTCGTTGCAGAACAGGTACGCCGCCCCGTCTACCAGGTCGCGTACCTGCTCGCCCTCCATGCGCGCCAGCTGCCACGAGGTGTCCGCCGCGAACGCGATCTTGTGCTCCCGGCACTGGCGGGTGAAGGAGAACATCGCCTCCGGATCGCTCGCGCCGATCAGGACCAGGTCAACCGGGCCGACCCGTTCGGCCAGGTCGCCGAGGTCGATCTTGGTGTCCTCGACCATGGCGCCCGGATAGAACGAGGCGAAGTGGTTGAGGTCGGTGTCCGTGGTACTGATGAACCTCCCGGTATGGTGCACCGCCGACTCGCGGACCCCGCTCGTGTCCACGCCGTGCGCCTCGAGCCAGCCGCGGTACTCGGCGAAGTCGGCCCCGGCGCTCCCGACGAGCAGCGGCCGTAGGCCCAGGCACCCCATCCCGAACGCCATGTTCGCCGCGACGCCGCCGTAGCGGATCTGCAGCGAGTCGACCAGGAACGACAGCGCGATCTTGTCGAGCTTGTCGGGGATCAGCTGGTCGACGAAGCGGCCGGGAAAGGTCATCAGATGGTCGGTCGCGATCGACCCGGTGACGGCAATGCGCACGGCGGCACTCTCTCTGAGGGACGGAACCTGAACGAAGCGCGCTCAGGTTACCCCTTGACGGCCGACGGTCGCAGCCACGGCCGCCACAACGATGCCGCCTCAACCCCCGCGGCCGGGCACAAACTCCGGACCGTCAGTGGAAGGAGTCGCCGCAGGCGCAGGACCCGGTGGCGTTCGGGTTGTCGATGGTGAAGCCCTGCTTCTCGATCGTGTCGACGAAGTCGATCGTGGCCCCGCCGAGGTAGGGGGCGCTCATCTTGTCCGTGACCACCTGGACGGTGCCGAACTCGCTGACTACGTCGCCGTCGATCTGGCGCTCGTCGAAGTACAGCTGGTAGCGCAGGCCCGAGCAGCCGCCCGGCTGCACGGCGATGCGCAGCCGGAGGTCATCGCGGCCCTCCTGATCCAGCAAGCTGCGCACCTTGACCGCCGCGACATCGGTGAGGATGATGCGCTGCGTGGTGGCCTGGTCCTGAATCGTCATCTGGATTAGCTCCCGCGTCCGACTGCCGTCGCCCCTGCGGCGCGGCTCCTCATCTCTGCAGTCTCAACCATATCCCCGGCCCCGGCATTCCGGTCCCCCCTGGCGGTATACCGTCTGCCTGCACACCGCGGCGGTCACAGACCCGGGGCCCCCCACACCGGGAACCACCGGCCCAGGTCGGGCTCGATCTTCAGGTCATCTCCCAGCGCGCCGCGCACCTGCAGCTCGAGCGCGTTGTCCCGGCGCTCCCCCGACTGTGGTGCGAACGGGTAGAACGTGCCGCGCTTGTACAGGTACACCAGGCCGAGCGGGCGGCCGGACGCGTTGCGGAAGCCGAGGATCGTGCACAGCAGCTGCGGGCCGAACCCGCCGGCCTCCAGCGAGGAGTTCACCGCGTGCAGGTCGGTGACCAGCCCCTCGACGTCGTCTGCGGCGTGATGGCAGACCAGCCAGGTAAAGCCGTACTTGTCCTCGGACAGCTCGACCGGCGTCTTGTTCTCGCCCATGTTGAGCAGGTCGCTGACATCCTTCTCGATGTCGCTGAACGCCCGGCCCTCGGCGGCGCGGAAGCAGACCGAGCCGGTACCCGTCGGGTTGAAGTCCATCGCCGCCTGGAGCGTGATCGCCGCCGACGGCAGCGCGAACAGCGCGTCCAGGTTCGGCGGCACCGGCTTGGTCCGGCCGAGCAGCGCGTCGAGGAACCCCACCTGCTACCTCCTTCAGGCCGCCGGGCCAGGCCAGGCGCGGGCCGGCCTGCTAGCTTTCGGCCCGGCCGAGCTGCTTGGAGATCTTGTCCAGCTGGGCCAGCCGCTTCTCCAGGCTCGGGTGCGTGGAGAACAGCTGCCCCAGGGCCATCTGGCCCTGCTTAGCCGAGAGCGCGGGCGCGAAGTAGAACGCGTTCAGCGGCTCCGCCTGGCGCAGGTCCTTGGTCGGGATCCTGCCGATGTCGGTGGAGACCTTCACCAGCGCGCTGGCCAGCGCCGAGGGCTGTCCGGTCAGCAGCGCGCCGGACCGGTCGGCCGACAGCTCCCGGTACCGCGACAGCAGCCGGATCAGCAGGAAGCTGATCGCGTAGACCACGATGCCGACCAGCATCACGATGAAGATGACCGGCAGCGCGTTCTGGTTGTTGTTGCCGCCGCGGCCGCGGCCGCCGCCGCCGCCGAAGAGCTCGGAGTAGAACGCGAACCGCACCAGCAGGGCCGCGACGATGCCCAGGAACGACGCGACCGTCATGACCGCGACATCCTTGTGCGCCACGTGCGACATCTCGTGCGCGAGCACGCCCTCCAGTTCCTTGGGGTCCAGCTTCTGGAGCAGGCCCTCGGTGACACAGATCACCGCCACCTTGCTGCTGCGGCCGGTGGCGAAGGCGTTGGGCATGGCCACCGGCGAGATGGCCACCCGCGGCTTGGGCATGTTGGCGAGCGCGCAGATGCGGTCGATGATGCCGTGCAGTTCCGGCGCCTCCTGCGGGCTGACCAGCCGGGCCCGGGCCGTGTTCAGCGCGATCTTGTCGGACCAGTAATATCCGCCGAACGCCACGGCCGCGCCGATCAGCACCGCGAATACGGCCAGCCCGAGGCCGCTCCCGCCGCCGCGACTGCCGTAGTAATCGAAGATGAAGAAAAGAGCGAGGACGAACCCAGTGAGCACGAGTCCGAGCAGGAACATCGTCGCGCCCATCCGCGCGATCAGGCCCGGGTCGCTCGCGTAGCGAGTGCGCGCCATCTGTGGCGCCTCCGTTCCGTTTGCGGCTCATCCGGCGAGCCGTCATGTCTCATTACATCTCAGCCGCCGGAGTGTTCTGCGCAAGACCGCGACTTACGCAGAACGAGCCTGCCAGGCGGCCGGCCAGCTTGTGCCGGGTACCCGGTACAACGGGCTGGCGGCCGGGGTCGTTCCGGCGCTGCCGTCACATACCCATGAGTAATAACGGACGGGAGGCAGGGGACATTCCGGGATAACGGACGGAGGCAGGGGACAGTCCCCGGGCCCAGCCCGGCCCGGCCGGTCAGCCCGCGATGAGCCCGTCGCCGGCGAGCAGCTTGCGGACGTCGGCCATGGTGGCGCCCTCCGCCGGGAGGATGAGCTCGGACGGCTCGAGGGCCCCGGCCTCGACCGGGCTCCCGATCGAGCGGACCCGGGCCAGCAGCTCACTCAGCGCCGACTTGAACGCGGGCTCATCGTTGCGCTCGACCGTGGCCTCTAGCCTGGCGTCAAGCTCGTTCAGTTCGCTCGTGGCTGAATCGTCGACCCGCAGCTGCCCCTCGCCCAGGATCCGGACGATCATGTCCCGTCACCCGCCTGCGGCTGATCCGCGGGCGAGGCCTGCGCCGGCTGGCCGTCGGTGGCCGACGCGGCGGTTCCCGCGGCCGCCCCGTCGGCGGCGCCCTCGATCTGCCGGGGGGGACCGCTGCCCTGGCCGAGCTCGCCCTTCAGCCGCTCAAGCTCGGCATCGACGCCGTGGCTCGCGCCCATCCGGTCCAGTTCGGCCTGGATGTCGTCGCGCGGGCCGCTGACCATGTCGTCCAGCGCGCCCGACGCCATCAGCTCGTCGATCGCGCCCGCGCGCGCCTTCATCTGCTCGGTCTTGTCCTCGGCGCGCTGGATGGCCAGGCCCACGTCGCCCATCTCCTCGGAGATGCCGGTGAAGGCCTCGTTGATCCTGGTCTGCGCCTCGGCCGCGGTGTAGGTCGCCTTGATGGTCTCCTTCTTGGTGCGGAAGGCGTCCACCTTGGCCTGGAGCCGCTGCGACGCGCCGGTCAGCTTCTCCTCCTCGCCCTGCAGCGAGGCGTACTGCACGTTCAGCTCGTTCAGCTGGCTCTGCACGCCTGCCTTGCGGGTCAACGCGTCGCGGGCCAGGTCCTCCCGGCCGACCCCGAGCGCGTCGCGCGCCTGCCGGTCCAGCTTGTCCGATGACTGCTGCAGCTGGTTGATCTGCAACTCAACGCGCTTGCGCGACGTCGCCACGTCGGCGACCCCGCGACGCACCTTCTGCAGCAGCTCAAGCTGCGTCTGATAGGAGTAATCCAGGGTTTCCCTGGGATCTTCCATCCTGTCCAGGGCCTTGTTGGCCTTGGACTTGAAGATCAGCGAAACCCGCTTCATCACGCCCATAAGCGCGACCATCCCCTCATTCTTATTCCACCGCGACCGCACGCACGGCCGCGGCGCAAACCAGCTTGCTGCGCGACGCAACGGAGGTTGCCGACCGGTGCTCGCTCCAGCCTACGACGCCCGGCCAACCTCGTCATCCAAGGCGCTCCCTAGATGCCTCCCGATACGTCCCCGACGGTCTCCTGATGGCACGGACCTGGCGGTCTGCGAGGTTCACCCCGGTATGCTGAGCACGTGTTCCGACGACGTTCAGCCGACGTACCTGAGGTGCTCGATCAGGATGATCAGAGCCCGGATGAGAGCAGCGCGGCCGCCGACCGGCCGGGCGTGACCCAGGGCAAGGGCCTGCCCACGCCCAAGCGCAGCGAGGCGGAGCGCCGGCGGCGGCAGCCGTTCAACGCGCCCGCAGACCGCAAGGCCGCCGCCCAGCAGTCACGCGACCGGGACCGGACCTCTCGCGCGCGCCGGTCGGAAGCCTACAAGCGCGGCGAGAACTGGGCGCTGCCGCGCAAGGACCAGGGCCCGGTCCGGGCGCTGGCCCGCGACTACGTGGACTCCCGGCGCAGCGTCAGCGAGTACTACATGTTCGCGGTGCTGGTGCTCGTGGTCCTGCTGTTCATCCCGTCGCTGCGGAAGTCGGCCGTGATCGACTACGCGGTGCTGGCCCTGCTGCTGGTGATCGTGACCGAGAGCGTGCTCGTCGGCGGGCGCGTGATCAAGCTCGCGCAGCAGCGGTTCCCCGGCGAGGGCACCCGGGGCATCCGGATGTACGCCGCCATCCGCGGTACCCAGATCCGCAGACTGCGGATGCCGGCCCCGAGGGTGAAGCCCGGCGACAAGATCTGACCCGCCGGCGCCTCCCGGCGCCGGGCCGTTAGGGTCGGATGGCATGGAATACCGTCACCTCGGCCGCAGCGGGCTGAAGATCAGCGAGATCGCCTACGGCAACTGGATCACCCACGGCTCGCAGGTCGAGGAGGAAGCGGCGCGCGCGTGCGTGGCCGCGGCCCTGGACGAGGGCGTCACCACCTTTGACACCGCCGACGTGTACGCGGCCACCCGGGCCGAGGAGGTGCTCGGCCGGGCGCTGCACGGGCAGCGCCGCGAGTCACTGGAGATCTTCACCAAGCTCTACTGGCCCGTCGGCCCGGGCGCCAATGACCGTGGCCTGTCCCGCAAGCACATTGTGGAGTCCATCCACGGCTCGCTACGGCGGCTGCGGACCGACTACGTGGATCTCTACCAGGCGCACCGCTACGACCACGAGACGCCGCTGGAGGAGACCCTGCGGGCCTTCGACGACCTGGTCCGCCAGGGCAAGGTGCTGTACGTGGGCGTCTCCGAGTGGCGGGCCGAGCAGATCGCGGACGCGCTGCGGATCGCCGGGGAGATGGGGTTCGACCGGATCGTCTCGAACCAGCCGCAGTACAACATGCTCTGGCGGGTCATCGAGGCGGAGGTGGTACCGCTCTGCGAGAAGGAGGGCATCGGCCAGGTCGTGTTCTCGCCGATCGCGCAAGGCATCCTGACCGGCAAGTACCTGCCGGGCTCGGCCCCGCCAGCGGCTCCCGCGCGACCGACCCGAGCGGGTCGAGGTTCATCCGGGGCTACCTGACCGACGACCTGCTGACCCGGGTCCAGCAGCTCAAGCCGATCGCCGATGAGGCCGGCCTGACGCTCGCCCAGCTCGCGGTGGCCTGGGTACTGCAGAATCCGAACGTCGCGGCCGCGATCGTCGGCGCTACCCGGCCGGAGCAGGTCCGCGAGAACGTACGGGCGTCCGGGGTCCGGCTCGATCCGGGGCTGATGGCCCGGATCGACGCGGCACTCGGCCCCGTGGTCGTGACCGACCCGGCCGAGACGGCGAGCCCCGCGGGGCGTTCCTGACCCGGCTACTAAGAGGGCCGCCAGTGCGCCGACCTTCGGGCTGGTGGTGAAGGCGGCGGGACGTGAGCCGGTCGGGCGGGGTGGTTGTGCTGCTGGCGGAGTGGAAGTCAATGACCGGGATGCAGGCTCATCGGGCCGTACTGGGGCCGGCCGTCCTCCAGCAAGGTCACCTGGTCAACCCCGGCGTCCAGCAGGGTCCGCCAGTTCTCGCCGATCCAGCTCTCCGCGTCGCCCTGACTCCCGAAGGACTCCTTCGGCAGGCCGCGCGAGGCGAGCACGGTGCCATCTTCCTTCTCCAGCTGCCAGGTCCAGCTCATGTGGCCAGATCTTAGCCACCGCCCGGGCCGGACCGGACGCAGGCGCTGATGGACGTCCGCCTGGCGGGCACCGGCGGCCGCGGCGGCTGGCCGCGGCCGGGCTGCCGCTGCGCGTCCTGCGCCGCGGCCGCGGCGGCCGGCCGCCGACGCGCTCCCGCGCTGGTGCTCGTGGACGGGGTGCTGCGGCTGGGGCCGGGCCCGGCGCCCGGGACGCCTGCCGGGTACCAGGCCGGCCGGATGCCGGGCGGCTGGACGGTGACCGGCCCCGACGGCGGCCGGCTGCTGGTCGCCGACGGATCGGGCGTCACGCCGCAGCCGCCCCCTGGCACGGAACCCTACGACCTCGTGCTGCTGGACCTGCTGGACGATCCGGCCCAGCTCGGCGCGCTGCGCCACCGGGGCCTGGTGCGCGCCGGGACCGTGGCCGCCGTGTGGCACGCCGATCACCGGGTCTCCTCCGAGGAGGAACTGGCCCGGCGGTGCCGGTTCTGGGGGGTCATCGTGCCCCGGGACGGCGACGTGCTGGCGGTAACCCCGGGCGCGACGACGGGCGGAGCGGTGACCCCGGGACCGCCGCGCCGGGTCCTGGTGCTGGGCGGCGCGCGGTCGGGGAAGTCACGGCACGCCGAGCTCAGGCTGGCCGCCGAGCCGCGGGTGACGTACCTGGCCGCAGGCCCGTACCCGGCCGGCGCCCGGCCCGGGGACGATCCCGAGTGGGCCGAGCGGGTGGCGGCGCACCGGTCACGAAGGCCCCCGTGGTGGCGCACCGTGGAGAGCCTCGATGCGGCGCGGACGTTGCGTTCGGAGTCCGGGTCCGTTCTCTTCGACGGGGCCGGGACCTGGCTGGCGGCGGTCATGCACGAGGCCGGCGCGTGGGCCGCGGACGGCGGGCAGGCGGCGGGGCAGATCGCCGCGAGGGTCGACGAGCTGGTCGGGGCGTGGCGGCAGACCCGGACCCGCGTGGTGGCGGTGAGTGACGAGGTGGGCTCGAGCGTGCACCCCCCGACCCGGGCCGGGCGGCTGTTCCGTGACCAGCTGGGGTGGCTCAACCAGCGGCTCGCCGCCGAGTCCGAGGAGACGGTGCTGATGGTCGCGGGCCGGGCCCTGACCCTTCCCGCCTGACCGAATCGCCACTATTCAGGGATTCGGAACCCGAAGGGGGAGAGACTACTCTGCGAAACTGTTAAGTTCTATGCGCTAGCACCAAAAGCACTGGCGCGCTTCGGGGCAGCTCTTAGTTCAGCCACGCGATCAAGGTGGTGACGACATGACGCGCGTTGTCGTCGTTGGTGATCTCATGACCGACACGGTCGCCCACGCGGCGCTCCCGCTGTCCAAGGGGAGCGATACGCCCGCCACGGTAACCATGCACGGCGGGGGGTCTGGCGCCAACATAGCCGCCTGGCTCGCGGTGGACGGCGCCGAGGTGGCGTTCGTCGGACGGCGCGGCGCCGACATCGCCGGCCGTAACCGGGACATGGAGCTGATGGGCTACGGCGTCGACGCCAGGCTGGTCATGGACCCGGAGCGGCCGACGGGGACCTGCGTGGTGATGGTCACCCACAAGGGCGACCACACCATGCTCTCCGACCCCGGGGCGAACGCGGCGCTATCCTCCGACGACCTGCCCAAGGACCTGTTCACCCCCGGCAGCCACCTGCATGTCTCCGGCTACACGCTGCTCAACGAGGGCTCCCGGCCGGCCGCGCTGGCCGCCTTCAGCCACGCGCAGCGCGCCGGGATGACCGTGTCGGTGGACGGCGCCTCCGCCGCGCCGCTGGAGCGGGTCGGCGCGGAGCCGTTCCTGCAGCTGACCAACGGGGCCACGCTGCTGTTCGTGAACGGCGACCAGGCCCGCGTGCTCACCGGCCGGGACCAGCCCGAGCAGGCCGCGCGGGTGCTGAACGCCTGGTATCCGCAGGTCGTGATGAAGCTCGGGGCCGAGGGCGCCCTGTTCTACGCCAACGGCCGCCCGGACCCGTTCCGGGTCCCCGGGCCGCCGGTCGAGCGGATCGTGGACGGGACCGGGGCCGGGGACGCGTTCTGCGCGGGGTTCCTGCCGCCCTGGCTGGACAAGAAGCCCCCGGGGGAGGCGCTGGCCAGCGGCTGCCGCCTCGCGGCCCGCGCCCTGAGCCTGGTCGGCGCACGGCCCGCGCTGTAGCGGGCCGCCCGGCGCTCCGCCGCATCCGCCGTTACGGGCACGTGTGTTCGATAAGTGCCGTGGGAGGGGCTGTCGCGGAATTGTCTGATGCCTGGGCTGTTGCGGTCAGCGGTCAGCGGTGCCGGGTTTGGTCGGGGGGTCTGGATGGCCCGGGCCGGCGATTACCCGGGGTCTGGGGCGAGTGGTGGCGGTTTAGGGCGCCGCCGCTGGCTGCCACCCGGTGGCGTGGATCTTCAGGAGGTTGCCGGCCGCGTTCTGGAAAGCCCATTCCCCCTCGGCGCGGGGCAGCCCGCGCAGGGAGAACCGGCGGAAGCCGCGGTTGTGCTTGGTGTTGCCGAACGGGCCTTCGGCGAGCGGGCCGCGGCGCCGGTAGGTGACCAGGCCCTGGGGAGTGGCCAGCCGGGCAGCCATGGCCGCGGCCGCCTGGCCGCCGCGGCCCCCCGCGGCCGCGGCAGGGTGGTCGCTGGTGGCGTGCTCGAGGTCGCGGCGCTTGCCGACGGCGATCAGGCGGTCCGGGCCGGGGCAGGTCAAGTTGGGTTCCGAGCAGTACCCGGCGTCGGCGAGCATGACGCCGATCTTGGCGCGCAGCCGGTGCAGCGGTCCGCGCGCGTGAGCGCGCAGCAGGTCCTGCGTGGCCTGGGCCTCGCGCATCATGGGCTCGAAGCTGGCGTAGTCGGTGGTGTCCTGGGTGACTCTGGCGGCCAGGCACAGCCCGTCGGTGCTGAAGACCGCCTGGGCGTTCAGGCCCTGGATGAACCCGCCGCCGCGCACCGGCATCAGCCGCGAATCGGGGTCGGTGATGTTGCGTACCGGGCCGCGGTCTTCGCCCTCCGCGGCGGCCCCCGGCACGGGCTGGGCGGCGCTGGCCTTGGCGCTGGCCAGCCTGGCGGCGGCGGCCTTGACCCGGCAGTACTCGCTGACCGGCACCGGCGGCTTGCCAGCGGGCACCCGGCGCCCGGCCTGGCGGGCCGCCTTCGCGCGAGCCTGCCGGGCCGCGGTCTTGGCCTGGTAGCGGGCGATCTCACGGTCCAGCTTCGCCTGTGCAGCCGCGACCCGCGCCTGCCGGGGCGCCCGGCCGCCACGGCCGGCCTCATGCCGCTCCAGATAGGCGCTGGCCTGCTGGTCCCGCTTCTGCTGTGCAGCCGCGCGCTCGGCTTCCAGCCCGGCCAGCGCCTTGCGGATCCGCTCCCTGCGGGTCACCGGATCAGCCAGCTCGTCCGGCAGCTCATCCCCGCGGGCCTCCCCGAACAGCGCATCCTCGGCCGCATCCACCGCCTCCGCCTCGGCCAGGATCTGCCGGGCCAGCTCCCGCAGCCCCGCCTCGGTGCGGTTGGCGTCCTTCGACGCGCTGGCGGCGATCTTCGTCCCGTCCACCGCGATCTGCCCCAGCTTGCCCAGACCGGCCCGCGCCGCCAGCACCAGCACCTCGCCGAACAGCTGCCCCATCGCCGCCGGGTCCGCGAAATGCTCCCGCCGGAACCGCGCGGTCGTCGCATGATCGGGGACATCCTGCGCGCAGATCACCCGGAACGCCACATCCTCGCGGCACGCCCGCTCGATCCGCCGCGACGACCGCACCCCCACCGCGTACCCGTACGCCAGCAGCCCCAGCAGCACCCGAGGGTCATATGCCGCCCGGCCCGCCACCGACCCGCGCGGCGTCTGGCGGGCCGCGAACCGCGAGATGTCCAGCACGTCCACCGCATCGATCACGAACCACGCCAGGTGACCAGCCGGCAGCCACTCCCGCATATCCGGCGGCAGCAGGAACGGCTGATCCCGGTGCACCGGACGGAACCGTTTCGCCATGATCAAATCATTGCAAACCGCTGCTTACCAGGCCAGACGGCACGCCGACCGGTCAGAAACCGATTCCGCGACAGCCCCGGGAACAGCGCTTGGCGTACACAGTAATGCCGGACCCAGTCAGCCGGCGGCATCGCCGCCGGGCGAGTCGGCCGGCGGCAGCTCGAAGCGCGCCAGCCAGCCGCCCGCCACCGAGCGCAGCCGGCGGACGTCCAGCCGGTAGACGCGCTGCCTCCCGCGCAGCGCCGCGTGTACCAGCCCCGCGTCCTCCAGGATTCTCAGGTGCCGGGTCGTGGTCGGCCACGAGCAGTCAAACCGGCCGGCGATGTCGCCGGAGGTCATCTCGCCGCCCCGGGCCAGCAGCACGAGTAGTATCGTCCGCCGCGACTGGTGCGCGAGGGCCCCGAACACCGACTCCAGGGCCTCGAGGTCCGCGATCCCCTGGGGCTGAGCGGTCACGCCCCCGCAGCCACCCGCACGAAGTGGGGGAACTCCCACTTGGGCCGGCCGTCGCGCTCCTCGAGCAGCGGGTCCATCGCCTCCCAGATCGTGAGCACGTCCGGGTGCTCGTGCGCCAGGCCGAAACCGCCCTCGACCCAGGTAAAGACCTCGACGTAGGTGAGCCCGCCATCGGTGCCTCGCAGCACCAGCGGCGGCTCGCCGGCCACGAAGCCGAGGCGGTGCAGCGTCCGCCAGTGGCCGCGGAGCAACTCGGCGAAGCGCTCCTCCGCGTCGGCCCGGACCCGGTAGGTGCAGACCACCGTTTCATTAGCCATATCGCTAACATTAAGCCCGTCGGCTAAGGATCTCCAGCCACGGCAGATGAGCCTTTTTCATCCTCCTCATGGCTGCCCGCGTACCCTGAGCCAAGGTCGGCGGACGAAAAGGGTTCAAATCGCTCATGACTGATTACCTCAGCGAGTTGTTCTCGCTCGACGGCCGGGTCGCCGTCGTCACCGGCGGCAGTTCCGGCATCGGCCGGGCGATCGCGCGGGCCCTGGCCGGGGCCGGCGCCCGGGTCGTGCTGGTCGCCCGCGGCCACGACGCGCTGGCCCAGACGGCCGACGGGCTGCGCGCCGGCGGCTCTGAGGTGGCGTGGGTCAGCGCGGACCTGGCTGACCGCTTCTCGCTGGAGCGCGGCGCGCGGGAGGCGGCGGCGGCGTTCGGCGAGCCGGACATCCTGGTCAACTCGGCCGGCATCAACCTGCGGCCGCCGCTGGGCACGCTGACCGCGGGCGAGTGGGACCTGACGATGGCCGTCAACCTGACCGCCCCGTTCCTGCTCGGCCAGCGCTTCGGCCCGCCGATGGCCGAGCGCGGCTGGGGGCGGATCATCAACATCGCGTCCCAGCAGGCGGTCCGGGCGTTCGGTAACAGCGGGGGGTACGGGGCGTCCAAGGGCGGCCTGGTCTCGCTGACCCGGTCTCAGTCCGAGGCGTGGGCGGCCCGCGGGGTGTGCTGCAACGCGGTCTCCCCCGGCTTCGTGATCACGCCGCTGACGCGGGAAGCGGCCAGCGACCCGGCCCGGTCGGCCGCGCTGGCCGCGCGCACGATGATCGGGCGCAACGGCGAGGCGGCGGACTTCGAGGGCATCGCGGTGTTCCTGGCCAGCCGGGCCAGCGACTACGTGACCGGCCAGGTCATCTTCGTGGACGGCGGCTTCTCCGCGACCTGACCCGGCCGCGCCGCGCCTGCGCGCCGCGCCCGCGCGCCGCGGCCCGCTTGTCGCAGCGGGCAGGCACAATGGCGGTCATGGCCAGACGCACCACGACCACCCCGCCTCCCGAGGACTTCGAGGAGACCATCGTCGACATCGACGTCACCGAGGAGATGCGGGGCAGCTACCTCGAGTACGCCTACTCGGTGATCTACCAGCGCGCCCTGCCCGACGCCCGGGACGGGCTCAAGCCCGTGCAGCGCCGGATCCTGTACCTGATGAGCGAGATGGGCCTGACGCCGCAGCACGCGTACGTCAAGTGCGCCCAGGTCGTGGGCGCGGTCATGGGGCGGCTGCACCCGCACGGGGACTCGGCCATCTACGACGCGCTGGTCCGGATGCAGCAGCCGTTCGCGATGCGGCTCCCGCTGATCGACGGGCACGGCAACTTCGGGTCGCTGGGCGGGGACGACGGGGCGGCGGCGTACCGCTACACCGAGGCCAAGCTGGCCGCCGCGGCCGTGGAGATGACCAGGTCGCTCGATGAGGACACGGTCGACTTCGTGCCGAACTACGACGGCACCGAGAACCAGCCGGAGGTGCTCCCGGCCGCGATCCCGAACCTGCTGGTCAACGGGGCTGCCGGGATCGCCGTCGGGATGGCCACCAACATGGCCCCGCACAACCTCGGCGAGGTCGTGGCGGCGGCCCGGCACCTGATCGCGCACCCGGACGCGGGCCTGGATGAGCTGATGCGGTTCGTGCCCGGGCCCGACCTGCCCACCGGCGGCAAGATCGTCGGGCTGGACGGGATCCGGGAGGCCTACGAGACCGGTCGCGGGACGTTCCGCACCCGGGCCGCGGCGCGGATCGAGAAGATCACCCCGCGGCGCACCGGGATCGTGGTCACCGAGCTGCCGTACGGGATCGGCCCGGAGAAGGTGAGCCAGAGGATCAGGGAGCTGGTCCAGGCCAGGAAGCTGGCCGGCATCGCGGACCTGAAGGACCTGACCGACCGGCACCGCGGGCTGCAGCTGGTGATCGAGGTGCGCTCCGGGTTCGTGCCCGAGGCCGTGCTCGAGGAGCTGTACCGGCTGACCCCGATGGAGGACACGTTCGGCATCAATAACGTGGCCCTCGTCGACGGGCAGCCCCGGCTGCTCGGGCTGCGCGAGCTGCTGCAGATCTACGTCGACCACCGGATCGAGGTCGTCCGCCGCCGCACCGAGTTCCGGCGCCGCAAGCGCGAGGACCGGATGCACCTGGTCGACGGGCTGCTCATCGCGCTGCTCAACATCGACGAGGTCATCCAGGTGATCCGCACCAGCGACGACGCGGCGGCCGCCAAGGAACGGCTGATGGCCGTCTTCGACCTCTCGGCGATCCAGGCCCAGTACATCCTGGACACCCCGCTGCGCCGGCTGACCCGCTACGACCGGCTGGAGCTGGAGCGCGAGCGCGAGACCCTGGAGCGTGAGATCGCCGAGCTCACCGCGGTCCTGGACTCCGAGCAGCGGCTCCGCGAGCTGGTCTCGGCTGAGCTGGCCGACGTCAGCGAGAAGTTCGCGACCCCCCGCCGCACGGTGCTGCTGGAGAGCAGCGGCGCGGCCCGGACGGCTGCGGTGCCGCTGGAGGTGGCCGACGATCCGTGCACGGTGCTGCTGTCCTCGGCGGGGCTGCTGGCCAGGACGGCCAGCGCCGGAGAAGACCGCGATCCGCAGCGCAACGGCTCCCCCGCCCCCGGGCGTAACGGCCGCGACGCCGCGGGGCCGCGCGCCGCGCACGACGCGATCGTCTCGGCGGTGCCGTCCACGGCGCGCGGCACGATCGGCGTGGTGACCTCGCAGGGCCGGCTGATCCGGCTCGGCGTGCTAGAGCTGCCCGCGCTGCCGCCGAGCGCGCACTCCCCCGGCCTGTCCGGCGGCGCCCCGGTCAGCGAGTTCCTGTCGCTGCGGGCCGGCGAGACCGTGGTCGGGCTGGCGGCGGCGGACGGCCCGGGGCCGGGGGCGGGCGCCGGGCTGGCGGTCGGGACCGTCGGCGGCGTGGTCAAGCGGGTGGCCCCCGACTACCCGCAGAACGCGGCCGAGTTCGAGATCATCGCGCTCAAGGACGGCGACCGGGTGGTCGGCGCGGTGCAACTGGCCGACGAGGCGCAGGACCTGGTGTTCGTGACCGGTGACGGACAGCTGCTCAGGTTCGGGGCGGCGGCGGTGCGCCCGCAGGGCCGGTCCGCCGCCGGGATGGCCGGGATCAGGCTGGCGGCCCGGGCCTCGGTGGTCTGGTTCGGCGCCGTGGACCCGGCCGGGGGCTCCCCCGTCGTGGTGACCGTGGCGGGCAGTGCCGGGGCGCTACCCGGCACGTCGGCCGTGACCGTGAAGGTGACGCCCTACGCGGAGTACCCGCCGAAGGGTCGCGCCACCGGCGGCGTCCGCTGCCACCGGTTCCTCAAGGGCGAGGACGTGCTGGTGCTGGCCTGGGCCGGGCCGGGCCCCGCCCGCGGCGCGACCGAAGCGGGCACGCCGGTCGACCTGCCCCCGCCGGACGGCCGCCGGGACGGCTCCGGCGTCCGGGTCCGCCACCCGCTGGCCGCGCTGGGCGGTCCGGCCCCGGCCTGACCGGCCCGGGCCGCGAGCCTTCGGGCGCAAATGTAC
Source organism: uncultured Actinomycetota bacterium (assembly GCA_963795055.1). Lineage (GTDB taxonomy): Bacteria > Actinomycetota > Actinomycetes > Streptosporangiales > Streptosporangiaceae > JASHPR01. The sequence goes on along the minus strand of CAWCGJ010000041.1, from coordinate 37,999 downwards.
CGAAAGGCCGACTCGGGCCAGCCTTTCGGTACATTTCCCCTCATCCGGCCCGGGGTGCGGCACTGGGTCAGGCGTCGATGCGGGACGGGTCGAGCTCGGCGGCGCCGGTGATGATGAAGTCCCGGCGCGGCGCCACCTCGGTGCCCATGAGCAGGTCGAACATGCCCGCCGCTGCGGCCGAGTCCTCGATCCTGATCCGCCGCAGCGTGCGGTGGCGGGGATCCATCGTGGTCTCGGCCAGCTGCGCCGCGTCCATCTCGCCGAGGCCCTTGTACCGCTGCGGCGGCTCCTTCCACCGCTGGCCCCGGCGCTCAAGCTGCACCAGCGTGCGGACCAGCTCGGCGTCGGAGTAGGTGTAGAGGTACTTCTGCTGTCCCTTGCGCGGGCTGATGAGCTCGATCCGGTGCAGCGGCGGCACCGCCGCGAATACCCGGCCCGCCTCCACCATTGGCCGCATGTACCGGTAGAACAAGGTGAGCAGCAGGGTCCGGATGTGCGCGCCGTCGACATCGGCGTCCGCCATGAAGATGATCCGCTGGTACCTGGCCGAGTCCAGGTCGAACGCGGCGCCGGAACCCGCCCCGATCACCTGGATGATGGCCGCGCACTCGGCGTTCTTGAGCATGTCGGCCAGCGACGCCTTCTGCACGTTCAGGATCTTGCCGCGGATCGGCAGCAGCGCCTGGAACTCCGAGTCCCTGGCCAGCTTGGCCGTGCCGAGCGCGGAGTCGCCCTCCACGATGAACAGCTCGCTGCGGTCGTCGGCCGAGCGGCAGTCCACCAGCTTGGCCGGCAGTGCGGACGTCGCGAGCGCCGACTTGCGGCGCTGGTTCTCCCGGTGCTCGCGGGCCGCGATCCTGGTCTTGGCCGCGGCGGCCACCTTGTCCAGCACCGCGCGCGCCTGCTGCTTGCCCCGGCCCCGCGCCTCGAAGAACGCCTTGAGCTCCCCGGCCACCACCCCGGCCACGATCCGGGACGCCGCCGGGGTGCCGAGCACCTCCTTGGTCTGCCCCTCGAACTGCGGCTCCGGCAGCCGCACCGCGATCACCGCGGTGAGCCCCTCCAGGATGTCTTCCTTGGTGACGGCCTCGTCCCCGTTCTTCAGCAGCCGGACCGCGCGCAGCTGCTCGTTCAGCGTGCGGACCAGGGCCCGCTCGAACCCGGCCACGTGCGTGCCGCCCTTGGGCGTGGCGATCACGTTCACGAACGACCGGGTCACGGTGCCGTAGCCGCTGTCCCAGCGCAGCGCCACGTCGACCGCGAGCTCCCGCTCGACGTCGGTGGGGACCAGGTGGCCCTGGCCGTCGAGCACCGGCACGGTCTCGGTGAACTGCCCCGAGCCGGTCAGCCGCACCACGTCGGTGACCGGCTCACCCGGCGAGAGGTGCGCGCAGAACTCGCTGATCCCGCCGGCGAACCGGAACTCCGCCTCCCGGCCGGCGTCCCTGGCGCCCTCTTCCCGGCCGGCCTCGCGGTCGGCCTCGGACCGCTCGTCGGCGATCCGGATGGTGAGCCCGGGCACCAGGTACGCGGTCTGGCGGGCTCGCTGGGCCAGGGCGTCGAAGCTCCACAGCGTCCCGCGCACGAACACCTGCTGGTCCGGCCAGAACCTGATCCGGGTGCCGGTCAGCGTCTTGGCCACCCGCCGTACCCGGTTCAGCCCGCCCGCCTTGCGGAACGGCGCGCCGGGGCCCGGCCCGCCGAACTCGCCGGGCACGCCGCGGCGGAAGCTCATGGCCCACTCCGCCCCCTCCCGGTCAACCTGCACGTCCAGCCGGCTGGCCAGGGCGTTGACCACCGACGCGCCCACGCCGTGCAGGCCGCCCGACGCGGTATAGGAACCGCCGCCGAACTTGCCGCCCGCGTGCAGCCGGGTCATCACCAGCTCGACGCCGTTGAGCCCGGTCTTCGGCTCGACGTCGACCGGGATCCCGCGGCCGTTGTCGCGTACCTCGGCGGAATGGTCCTCGTGCAAGATGACCTCGATGCGGGTGCCGTGACCGGCCAGGGCCTCGTCCACCGCGTTGTCGACGAGCTCCCAGAGGCAGTGCAGCAGCCCGCGGCCGTCGGTGGACCCGATGTACATGCCGGGGCGCTTGCGCACCGCCTCGAGCCCCTCGAGGACCGTCAGGTGGCGCGCGGTGTAGCCGTCGGCGAGGCTTGGCGTAGACGCGCGGTTCCGGCTCACCACGCGGGTCTCGGCGGTACTGGCGGCGGTCACTCGGGGAGTCTCCTGACGTGCGGGACGGTCGGCGCCTGAAGGGAGAACGTACGGGGCGGCGGGCAGCGCCTGAAGGAAGACTAGCCGCCCGCTACGACAGTCCGGTGCCGCCACGCCGCCCCGCCCCGGCGGCGCGCGGACCGGTCCGGGTGGCCGGCCCGCGCTGTTCGCCTACGGCGTATCCGGCGCCGCAGCGGGAAGAAGCGGTGTCCGGCAGAGTGTTGTCGGGCATAACGAGACCACGACAGGTTGCATGGCCGGCCGCGCCGAGCGGCCGGGACCGCACCGCCGAGGGAGGCGACATGACCGCTGCTATGGCCCCGAGCAGGCCGCTGAACGCCACCGATCTGTGTGACCGGTGCGGCGCGCAGGCCTACGTACGGGTCGTGCTCCCCGGCTCTGGCGAGCTCCTGTTCTGCGCCCATCACAGCCGCAAGCACGCCGACGCGCTGGCCAAGGTCGCCGTCGAGATCCAGGACGAGACCGACCGGCTCGCCCGGGAGCAGGCCGCGGAAAGATAAACCCCGGGCTGCTCATTCGTGCGCCCGGTCCCCCGCGGGGGACCGGGCGCAGTTTTTCGCTCGGCCAGGCTCAGTCGAGGTAGTCGCGCAGCACCTGGGAGCGGGACGGGTGCCGCAGCTTCGACATCGTCTTCGACTCGATCTGCCGGATGCGCTCCCGGGTCACCCCGTACACCTTGCCGATCTCGTCGAGCGTCTTAGGCTGGCCGTCGGTCAGCCCGAAGCGCATGGAGACCACGCCCGCCTCGCGTTCGGACAGCGTGTCGAGCACCGAGTGCAGCTGCTCCTGCAGCAGCGTGAAGCTGACCGCCTCGCCCGGCTGGATGGCCTCGGAGTCCTCGATCAGGTCGCCGAACTCGCTGTCCCCGTCCTCACCCAGCGGGGTGTGCAGGGAGATCGGCTCGCGCCCGTACTTCTGGACCTCGATGACCTTCTCCGGGGTCATGTCCAGCTCGGCCGCCAGCTCCTCGGGGGTCGGCTCCCGGCCCAGGTCCTGCAGCATCTGCCGCTGCACCCGGGCCAGCTTGTTGATGACCTCGACCATGTGCACCGGGATCCGGATCGTGCGGGCCTGGTCGGCCATGGCCCGGGTGATCGCCTGCCGGATCCACCACGTGGCGTAGGTGGAGAACTTGTAGCCCTTGGTGTAGTCGAACTTCTCCACCGCGCGGATCAGGCCGAGGTTCCCCTCCTGGATCAGGTCCAGGAACAGCATGCCGCGGCCGGTGTACCGCTTGGCCAGCGAGACCACCAGCCGCAGGTTCGCCTCCAGCAGGTGATCCTTGGCCCGCCGGCCGTCGTCGGCGATCCACTCCAGGTCGCCGCGGGCCTCCGGGCGCAGCGTGGCCCGGCCCTCGGCCAGCTTCTCGTCCGCGAACAGGCCCGCCTCGATGCGCTTGGCCAGCTCGACCTCCTGCTCGGCGTTGAGCAGCGGGACCTTGCCGATCTGCTTGAGGTAGTCCTTGACCGGGTCTGACGTCGCCCCTGCGACCGCCACCTGAGCGGCAGGCAGGTCCTCGTCGTCGTCCCCGTAGACGAACTCCTCGTCCTCGTTCTCCGCGCCGGCCGGCTTCACCAGCCCGCCCTGGCCCTCGGCCACGGCGGGCTCGTCGGGCTCCTGGTCGCCGGCGACCGCGCCCGGCCCGGGCACGGCGCCGTCCGGCTCGACGGCCGCGTCGGCGGCGTCACCGTCGATGTCCAGCTCGATGATCGCGTCCTCGGCGTCGCCGGCGACGAGCTCGAGCTCGGCCAGGTCCGCCTCGACGTCCAGCTCGGCGACCGCAGCCAGGTCAGGCTCGGCGTCCAGGTCAACCTCGATATCCAGCTCGTCCCCGGCCGGGTCGGCGAATTCCGCCTCCGGGGTCCGGTTCTCGTCGCCGCCGTCGTAGCCGGACCCGCCGGCGGGCTCGTCAGCCGCCGGGCCGTGGCTCGCTTCGGCGTCCCGTTCCCGGACGGCAGCGGCCGACCGCCCCGACGCCCGGCGCGAGCGCTCGGGCTGGGCGGGAACGCGGGTGCTCAGCCCCGATGAACCCTGCGCCGAAGGGCCCTGGCCCGTCGGCCTTGGCTGCCTCCGCGCTGCGGAGCTTGCAGCGCTTGCCACCGCGGTCACCCCTTCCCTTGCTGGATGGCGGCCGGGTGCACCGGACGAACAGGCGACCCCTGGCTGACCGAACTAGCAGGCGACACAGACACCTCTCCTGCAACCGTATGGCGAGAAATGGACCCTATCGCGCGGGTCCCGCTCCCAAGACCGTGCCGGAAGCCGGGCGCCTGCCGCGGATCACCGCGGCCGGAACCGGCTTGTCTCCCGTCCACCACCTTAGGCGCAGGCGGCGAGTAGGTCGTACAACAGCGGCCGCTGAGCGATAGTTCCCGGCGAAAACGACTGCCCCGCGCGCAGGTATGGTACCGAATCCGTCATGCCTTGCCCTTCCTCGCGGCCGCCGTCGTCCCGACCCGCCTCGCCGGGGCTCCGGGCTCGCGCCGCGGACTGTGCACCACCAGCACGGTCACGTCGTCGTCTTGCTCGTAGCCGGTCATCATCCGGTCTACCAGGTACTCCAGCAGCACGGCCGGGTCTTCCACCGCCTGGACCGGGGCCTGCGCGGCCACCGCGACCAGCTCGTCCAGGCCGGTGTCCAGGCCGCGCCTGCGGTTTTCCACCAGCCCGTCGGAGTACAGCACCGCGGTGTGGCCGGGCGGCAGCCGGAAGGCGTACTGCTGGCGCGGGCTGGCCCAGCCCAGCGGCGTGCCCGCCGCCGCCTGGTCCAGCCGGGGCTCCTCGCCGACCGACAGCAGCAGCGGCGGCAGGTGCCCCGCGCTGCCGGCCATGCCGTCCCCGCTGGCCGGGTCCAGGACCAGGTACGCGACGGTCGTCACCTGCTCTTCCAGCTCGGTGGCGATGAACAGCCGGTCCAGCCCGGCCAGCACCGCGGCCGGCCGGGGGTCGGTCAGGGCCAGCGCGCGCAGCGCGTTGCGGACCCGGCCCATGCCGGCCGCCGCGGTCAGGCCCTTGCCCATGACGTCGCCCGCGGCCACCGCCAGCTTGCCGTCCGGCAGCCGGAACGCGTCGTACCAGTCGCCGCCGATCTCCATGTTCCGGGTCACCGGCAGGTAACGGGCCTCCAGGATGATCCCCGGGATCGTCGGCAGCCGGTCCGGCAGCAGGCTGCGCTGCAGCGTCTCGGCCGTGGTGTGCTCGCGCTCGAACATCGTCGCCCGCTCCAGCGCCAGCGCGCACTGGCCCGCCAGCGCCTCCAGGAACACCCGCTCCTCATCGGTGATCTTGCGGGGCCGGGTGAACGAGAACCGCAGCGCGCCCAGCGGCGCGCCCGACGCCAGCAGCGGAAGGCCCACCCACGCCCGCTCGTCGGTGTGCTGCAAGAACAGCTCGGCGCTGGCCTCGCCCTCGAAATGCCTGCGCAGGCTGTCGGGGTTCTCCAGCAGCACCGGGCGGCGGGCCAGGACCGCGGCGGTCAGCACGCTCGGCACGTCCAGCGGCGTGTCCCCCAGCGGCGCTCCCGGGCCGTCCGGCAGCCCGGCCAGGTTCACCGTGCGCAGCCGCAGCCTTTCGGGGTCGAGCATCGCCACCGCCGACCGCTCGGCACCGATCGCCGACCGCCCCACCTCGGTGATGACCTCGACCACCTGCTCCACCGTGATGGCCTCGGCCAGCATCGACGTCGCCTGCTGCAACCGCACCGTGCGCAGCGCCGCGGCCGACAGCTGCTCGGTCAGCCGGCCCCGCATCTCCTCTGCCTCACGCTGCCCGGTGACATCGGTGCTGGCGCCGATCCACTCGATGATCTTCCCGTCCCGCTCCACCGGGACGGCGCGCACGTCGTAGTGACGGTAGGACCCCGACTTGGTCCGGACCCGGTAGCGGCCGTCGAACGGCTTGCCGGTATCGACGCAGCCCACCCATTCGCGCTCGACCCGCTCGCGGTCCTCGGGATGAACCGCGTCCAGCCAGCCGCTGCCCAGGAACTCCTCAGCCGTCTGGCCGGTGATCGCGCGCCATTCCGGCGAATCCTCCGCGATCTTGCCGGCCGGCGTGGTGACCCAGACGACCTGCGCCCCGGCCTGCACCAGCGACCGGTACCGCTCCTCGCTGCGCCGCAGCGCCTCCTGCGCGTTCTTGCGGCCGGTGACCTCGGTAGCGACGAACACCACCCCGGTGAGCTCCCCGTCCGGATCACGCGCCGGCAGCCACGACAGATCCCAGTGCCGTACCTCCCCGCCCGCCGGGACGCCCTGGCCGGGATCAGACACCGGCTCACCGGACGACAACACCCGGCGCGCGGCGGCCTCGGCGCGCAGGCCCAGGCCAGACGGCCAGACCTCCGAGGGCCGGCGGCCCTCATACTCACCCGGCTCCCGCCCGCCCAGCCTCACCAGGGCCTGGCTCACCCGGCGGAAGCGTAGATCACCGTCGAGGAAGGCGAAACCGAACGGCGCCTCGTCAGCCAGCGCGGCCAGCAGCGCAGAATCCGACACGTCCATGCCGGACACGCGAGGCTTCGGCACGGAGGTGCCTGTGCTCACCGGGGGCACCCCGTACCCGTGCGAGCGCGAGCCATGAACGGTTCCTCCCTGCTCACTGCGACACAAAGAAGGCTAGCGGCAACTGCGCGCACAAGAGAGCTACCGGCGACAACTCGGTAACGATAGCCACCGGGGCGCGCCGGTGGCCAGCGGCCCCCGGAACTGCGCCCGGCGCCGGATGCGCATACCGAATGAGCAATTGTGCCCGCAATATTCGGATATTACGGGATCGTTGCCGCCCCTTCGGCGGGCCCGCCGCGCGGCCGCACCCGGCATCCGGATCCCTGGCTCCCATGGCACGATAGACGGGAAATCGCGCCTCATCGTCCACCCGGCTGACCCGGACGGGCAGAGTCTGCCATGGTGAGGAGCGAAGCCGGCGACGGGCGTTATCGGTATCAGGGCAGCAGCGGTACCGGCCGCGCCGGCGAAGGCTGAGGACACGGGCGAAGGAGGCGACGACACGGGCAGAAACGGGCGGCGCGCCGGGCCGGGGCGTGGCACCGGGCGGCGTGCATCTGGGAAGCTAGCCTCGTGAATCCGCCGAGCCGACGCGCAGAGCCTCCCGGCCGACCGGGTCACCATGGTCACTCCGGCCCGCCGAAGGCGCGGCCGACCGCCGCGGGGACGTCCGCGTCGCCGCCGAACGCGCTGTTCGCGGAGATGCTGCGGGCCGCGAGGGAGCTGCTCGCCGTCCGCAGCCCGCTCGATGCCGAACTGATGGTCAGCGAGCTGCTCGGCACCTGGTGGGGTCAGCGCGCGCTGCGCCCGGGCACGCGGCCGAGCCGGCGCCGCCGGGCCGATGTGGAGGAGCTGGTCGGCGAGGGGCTCGTCGCCTACGCGGCCCAGCAGGGCAGCCCGGCCGCGCTGGCCCTGCTGTCCGGCATTGCGTGCCTGGGCACGCCGCGCCAGGCGGCCAGCGCCGAGCAGGCGGCGCTGGCCTTGATGGAGCGGGGCGTGGCCCGGCCGGGGTGGGCCGAGCACGTCGGGGCCGTGGCGGCGGCCGAGTGCTACCTGAACTCCGACTCCTACGGCGATCGCGACGAGGTCGTCTGCGTCTTCAGCTACGCCGGCCAGGAACAGCACGCGCTCGTGGTGGTCGTGGACTACAACGCCGGCGGCCTGGCCCGCGACGGCTGGGTCACCTCGCAGGTGGCCAAGCTGCTCGACTACTGCGGCCAGTCCGCATCCTCGTTCGCGCAGGTCCAGCCGCCGCAGGCCCGCCGGCTGCTCGAGTCGGCGCTCACCGCCACCGAGCGCGCGGCCGACCCGCCGGTCAGCAGCTCGTTCCCGTCCTACCATGCGTTCATCCGGGCCCGGGTGCGCACGCTGCCGCCGACCCTGCCCGCGGGCGCCGCGCTGGCCGGGGCCCCGCCGGCGGGCAGCATGCCGGCCGCCCGGCCCCAGACGTGGCGCAAGGACCGCCGGGCGATGCTCGTGGCCGAGTTCCTTGCCTCCGACGAGGCCGAGAACCTCTCGGACCGCGAGGCGGCCAGCCGCTGCGCCGACCATATCGTCGAGTACGGCTGTGACCAGGACTTCGGCCGCCCGCTGCGGATGAGCCCGGCGAAGGTCGAGACCTTCCTGCTGGACTGGCTGCCCCGCAAGGTCATGCTGTCGCCAGCCGCGCAGCACGCGATGCCGCACGTGCTCGCCGCCTGGGTGCGCTGGGCCGGGGTCCGTGAGGGCCGGGACGCCGAGGCGATCGGGGCCACGCTGGACGCGGTGTTCGACTCGATGGGGACGTTCACCCGCGTCTACCACGATCCCGTCTCGTTCGGCCTGGAGCCGGGGCTCGTGGCCAGGCTGCTGCCCGATTCCGACCTGGAGGCGCTGGCCCGCCGGGTCTTCGCGTTCGGGATCCTGCAGGGCAGCTACCGGGGCACCGACCTGGGCGCGCTCGACCCGGCCCGGCCCGCGGACCGCCGGATCCTGCTGGCCGCCGACCACGACAGCCCGGCCGGGCGGGCGGCCGGCGACGAGCACATCGACCGGCACCTGGCGCTGGCCGACCGGCTGTGGCGCGGGGACCCGCCGGAGCTGTGGGAGGCCGCGCAGCGCCTGCTCGACCTCGGCGAGGACCGGCACGCGGTGCTGCACACGCTGATGGACACCATCCGGTCGGCGGGGCGCAGCGAGAAGGACATCGCCGATGCGCTGGACGACCTCCCCCCGCATGAGCCCGGGGGGCCGCCGGGCGGGTCACGGCGGGGACCGGCGTAGTGAGCAGCGGGCCGACCACCGGGCCCGGCGTCATCGACCTGAACGCCGATCTCGGCGAGAGCTTCGGCGCCTGGCGGCTCGGTGACGACGACGCCCTGCTGGGCGTGGTCACCAGCGCCAACATCGCCTGCGGCTTCCACGCGGGCGACCCGCTGACGATCCGGCGCGCCTGCGCGGGCGCGGTGGCGCGCCGGGTGTCGATCGGCGCCCAGGTGTCCTACCGTGACCTGGCCGGCTTCGGCCGCAGGAACATGGACGTGCCCGCGGACGAGCTGACCGCCGAGGTGCTGTACCAGATCGCGGCGCTGGACGGGATCGCGCGGGCGGAAGGCGGAAAGGCCAGTTACGTCAAGCCGCACGGCGCCCTGTACCACCGGGCCGCCAGGGACCCGGCCCAGGCGGCCGCGCTCACGGCCGCGATCACCGCCTACGACCCCGCGCTGCCGCTGCTGGCCCTGCCCGGCAGCGAGGCCGCCCGCGCCGCGGCCGCCGCCGGGCTGACCGTGGTCGCCGAGGGCTTCGCGGACCGCGCCTACCGCGCCGACGGCACGCTCGTCCCCCGCGGCCAGCCGGGCGCCGTGATCAGCGACCCGGCCCGGGCCGCGGCGCAGGCCGCGGCCATCGCGACCAGCCACGCGGTCGAGGCGGCCGACGGGCAGGACGTGAAGGTCAGCATCCGTTCCCTGTGCGTGCACGGTGACACTCCCGGGGCGGTCACGCTCGCGCGCGCGGTCCGGGAGGCGCTCGAGCGGGCCGGGGTGCTTGTAGCGCCGTTCGCCTGATGCGCGCGCGCCCGGGCCGCGTGCGCCCGGCCGGGGACGCCGCGCTGCTGCTGCAAGCCGAAGGCGTGGCCAGCGCGCTGGCGGCCGCCATCGTTTCGCAACGGATCGCGGGCGTGCTGGACGTGGTACCCGGCGCCAGCACCGTCCTGGTGACCACCGACCCGGGAAGCCTGGATCTCGGCGAGCTGGCCGCCCGGGTGCTAGCCCTGCCGCTGCCCGAGGCCGGCCCCGGCGCCGCGGCGCTGGCCGAGTTCCCCGTGGTCTACGACGGGCCGGACGTGGCCGAGGTGGCCCGGTTGACGGGGCTGTCCCCCGGCGAGGTGATCGCCCGGCACGCGGCCGGCGACTACACGGTCGGCTGGCTAGGCTTCTCGCCCGGCTTCGGGTACCTGACCGGGCTCGACCCGGTGCTGGCCACGGTGCCCCGGCTGGCCGAGCCCCGGCTGCGGGTGCCGGCCGGGGCGGTGGCCATCGCCGGCGGCCTGGCCGCCGTGTACTCCAGCGCGTCGCCGGGCGGCTGGCGGCTGCTCGGGCGCACCTCGGCCGTGCTGTGGAACCCGGAGCGGAACCCGCCGGCCCTGCTGGCCCCGGGGATGCGGGTCCGCTTCCGCCCGGTCAACTCCCTCCCCGCGTCCCTCCCCGCGGCGCCCGCCGCGGCCGCCGCGCTGGCCCCGGGCCCGGTGATCGAGGTGATCAAGCCGGGGCCGCTGGCCACCGTCCAGGACCTGGGTCGGCCGGGATTCGGGCACCTCGGGGTGCCGCACTCCGGCGCGGCCGACGCGGCCAGCCTCCGGCGGGCCAACCGGCTGGCCGGGAACCCGGACGGCGCCGCGGGCATCGAGCTCACCCTGGGCCGGGCCGCGCTCAGGTTCCCGGGCGAGGCGCGGGTCGCGGTCACCGGGGCGAGCGCCCCGGTGACCCTGGCCGGGCCCGGCGGCGCGGCCCGCGACGTGCCGCACGGCCGCGCGTTCGGCGTCCCGGCGGGCGGGCTGGTGCGGGTGGGCGCGCCCGCCGCAGGTCTGCGCAGCTACGTGGCCGTCCGCGGCGGCGTCGACGTCCCGCCGGTGCTGGGCAGCCGGTCCGCCGACCTGCGCTCGGGGTTCGGGCCGGCGCCGCTGCGGGCCGGCGACCTGCTGCCGGTGGGCGTCCCCGGCCCGGTCCCCCCGGGGACGGGCGAGGCGGCCACGGTGCTGCCGCTGGCGGGCGCGCCCGCCGAGCTGCGGGTGATCCCGGGCCCGCGCGGGGACTGGTTCGCGCCGGGCGCGCTCGAAGTGCTCGGCAGCGCCACCTATGCGGTCACGCCGGCCAGCGACCGCACCGGGCTGCGGCTCGACGGCCCGGCCCTGCCCCGCGCGAGCCGCGGCGAGCTGCCCAGCGAGGGCGTGGTGACCGGGGCGCTGCAGGTCCCGCACGGCGGCCAGCCGATCCTGCTGCTGGCCGATCACCCGGTCACCGGCGGCTACCCGGTCATCGCGGTGGTCACGTCCGCGGACATCGGCCTGGCCGGGCAGCTGCGGCCGGGCAGTCGGGTGCGGTTCTCGGTTACTCGGGGCTGATCTCGCCGTAGGCGGCGAGCAGGTCGGCGGCCGCGACCGTGGTGAGGTCCTCGGGGCTCGCGGCCTCGCCGAGGTGCGCGACCCGCACGTCCCGGACCGCGCAGGCGCGCTCGAACAGCGACCGGGCGAACCGCCCGTTGCCGAGCTCGTCGATCTTCCGCTGCTCGCAGGCGGCACCGAAGATCTGGTCGAGCACGGGCCGGGCGTCGGGTTCGAAGCTGTCCCCCGCCTGCTGCGCGATCACCTCGGCGATGCTGGTCAGCTCCTCCGGGGAGTAGCTGGGGAAGGAGATCCGCACGCCGAACCGGGAAGCGAGGCCCGGGTTGCTGCGCAGGAACCTGTCCATGTCCGCCGTGTAGCCGGCCAGCACGATCACCAGCCGGTCCCGGTCGTCCTCGGCCCGCTTGAGCAGCGCCGCGATCGCTTCGGAGCCGAACGCGTCGCCGCCGGAGTAGCCCTCGTTGTAGAGCGCGTAGGCCTCGTCGATGAACAGCACACCGCCCAGGGCCGAGTCGATCAGCTTGCTGGTCTTGATCGCGGTGGCGCCCAGGTGCTCGCCCACCAGGTCGGCGCGGTGCGCCTCCACCACGCTCGGCCGCACCAGCAGCCCGAGCGCGGCGAAGATCCGGCCCAGGATCCTGGCCACGGTGGTCTTCCCGGTTCCCGGCGGGCCGGTGAACACGAAATGCCGGGCCGGCGGCTGGCTGGCCAGGCCGTGCGCGTCGCGTAGCCGCGCCACCCGCAGCTGCGCGGCGATCTCGCGCACCTGGCGCTTGACCGGCTCGAGCCCGATCAGCGCGTCCAGCTCGGCCAGCGCGCTCTCCAGCGTCGGCGTCTCGCCGTACCCGCGGAATCTCGTGGTCAGCTCCGAGAAGGCCTGCTCCAGGTCACCGGCGCGCAGGGTGACCAAGTCGGCGGAGGACGGCTCCTCCTCGGCGGCCATCACCCGGACGTCCCGGGCCTGGCCGGCCTTCTCCAGCAGGCTGCGCACGAAGCGCCCGTTCCCGAGCTCGTCGGCCATCCTGCGCCGGCCGACGTCCTCGAACAGCCGCCAGAGCACCGGCCGGGCGTCGGGGTCGAGCAGCTCGCCCCGCCGCTCGATGGCCAGGTCGGCCAGGGACAGCAGCTCGGCGGGCGTGTAGCCGGGGAACTTCACCCGGACTGCGAAGCGCGACGTCAGGCCGGGATTGCTGGTCAGGAAGTTGTCCATCTGCCGCTCGTACCCGGCCAGGATGATGATCAGGTTGTCGCGGTCATCCTCGGCGCGCGTCAGCAGGGCCTGGACCGCCTCGTTGCCGAACCGGTCGCCCTGGCCGTCGCCCTCGTTCACCAGGCTGTAGGCCTCGTCGATGAACAGCACCCCGCCCAGCGCCGAGTCGATCAGCTCGTTGGTCTTGATCGCGGTGGCGCCCAGGTACTCGCCCACCAGGTCGGCGCGGTGCGCCTCCACCACGGCCGGCGAGTCCAGCAGGCCGAACGCGTAGAAGATCTTGGCGACGATGCGGGCCACCGCGGTCTTGCCGGTGCCGGGCGGGCCGAGGAACACCATGTGCTGCATGGGCTTGTCGGTGGTGAACCCGGCCACGGCGCGCCTGCGCGCCGCCTCGATCGACGCGGCGATCGACTTGATCTGGTCCTTGACGGCGGTCAGGCCGATCATGTTGTCCAGCTCGGCCATGGCCTCGTCCACCGTGATCTCCGGCGGCCCGGCGGCGCGATCGTGGGCATCGGCGCCGGGCTGGGCCTGGGCCCCGTCCGTGGCGTGCTGAGCGCGGACCGCTTCGGCCCCGGCCCGGCCGTTGCCGCGCGGCCGCCGGCCGCCCGGCCCGGACGGCCCCGGCCCGGCGGTCCGGGTCGGCGGGCGCGGCCCGGTCAGCGTGCCCGTCCCCGACCCGCCGTCGCGCGGGCCTGCGGGCGGTGGCCACCCGTAGGGTGCGGCCAGGGCGCCGCCACGGGCCTGCTGGCGACCGAACTCCCGCTCCTCCTGCCACGACTTGGCCAGCCGCCAGCCCAGCACCACGCACGCGATCAGCCAGCCGACCACGGGCCCGATGGCGGGCTGGCTCTCGGCCAGCCGCCACGTGATCATGGCGATCGGCAGGGACCAGCCGAGCGTCCAGGCGACGGTCCGGCACGGCACGAACCAGCGCCCGAGCGTGCCCGCGTGCGCGGCGAGCACGACGACGAACGGCAGCAGCAGGAGCAGGGCCAGCCAGGGCCGGTAGCCACCGGACACCCCGGAGACGAAGGCCAGGCCCCACACCGCTACCGACAGCGACGCCAGCACGGTGCGGTGCGCGGCAGAGACCGCGAACGGCGCGTAGACCAGCGCGGCCAGCAGCAGCACCGGGAACACGATGGCCAGGCCGAAGGGGAGCAGGAAGACCAGCGCGGCCAGCATGAGGACCTTGAGGAGCAGCGGGGCCGCCGAGAAGATTCGGCGAATGCGCGTAACCCCGCCCTGCACGATCTGCCGGCCGGGCAGGGACAGAGAACCCTGGTCTGTCCGCATTTTGCTCCCTCGCGCTTGAGACCTGTATAGCGCATTACCGGCCGCATACGAAGGCGCACATTCGGATGCTCCGAAGAAAAGTTACCTCGTCAACGCCTGGTCCGGTGACTCCGGCCACCGGTCGCGCCAGGGCAGCGCGGCCTCGATCGCCGCGCAGGCCGACAGGACCAGAGCGTCCCCGTGGCGGGGACCCACGACCTGCGCGCCGATGGGCAGTCCGGCCGCCGAGAACCCGCAGGGCACGGTGGCCGCCGGCTGGTGCGTCATGTTGAACGGGTACGTGAACGGGGTCCAGCTCATCCAGCGCGACCCGGCGGACCCCCCGGGAACCTCGGCGCCGGCCTCGAACGCGACGATCGGCTCCGCCGGGGTCACCAGCAGGTCATGGGCCTGGTGGAAGGCGCCCATGGCGATGCCGAGCGCCGAGCGCTCGCGCAGCGCCTGCAGGTAGTCGAGCGCCGAGTAGCGCCGGCCCGCCGCGGCGACCTCGGCCAGGCCCGGGTCGATCAGGGCCCGGCGGCCGGGAGGAATGTCGTTGACCAGCTGGGCGGCCCCCGCGTACCAGAGCACGCGGAAGGCATCGATCGGGTCGGCGAACCCCGGGTCGGCCTGCGTGACCCGGGCGCCGGCCGATTCGAGCGCGGTCACCGCGCCGCGGACCGCGGCGGCGACCTCGGGATCGACCTGCGCGTAGCCGAGCGCGGGGCTGTAGGCCACCCGCAGGCCGCTGACCCGGGGCAGCGCGCCCTCGGAGGCCGGCCCGGCCCGCCCAGCGCCAGCGGGTCCCGGTAGTCGGGCGCGGAGAGCACGTCGAGCAGGAGCGCGGCGTCCGCGACCGTGCGGGCCATCGGCCCGACGTGTGACAGCGTGCCGAACGTGCTGGGCGGGTAGACCGGCACCCGGCCGTGGGTCGGCTTGAGCCCGACGATGCCGCAGAAGCACGCCGGGATCCGGATCGACCCGCCCCCGTCGGTGCCCACCGACAGCGGGCCCAGGCCCGAGGCGACGGCCGCCGCGCTGCCCCCGCTGGACCCGCCCGCGGTCCGGGCGGGATCCCACGGGTTGCGGGTCACCCCGGTGAGCGGGCTGTCGGTGACGCCCTTCCAGCCGAACTCGGGCGTGGTCGTCTTGCCCAGCAGCACCGCCCGGTGCTCGCGCAGCCGGGCGACCGCCGGGGCGTCGGCGTCCCACGGCCCGGCCGCCTCGATCGTCCGCGAACCCCGCAGCGTCGGCCAGCCGCTGGTCAGCAGGAGGTCCTTGACCGAGACCGGAACCCCGTCCAGCCGTCCTTCCGGCTCCCCCGCCTGCCACCGGCGCTCCGACGCCCGGGCCGCGGCCAGCGCCTCCTCGCCGCGGACCAGGCAGTAGGCGTTGGTGGTCGCGTCCCGCGCCTCGATCGCGGCCAGGACCGCGCGGGTGACCTGCACCGGGGAGAGCTCGCGCCGCCGGTACCGCCCGAGCAGTTCGGTGGCGCTGAGCGTGGTGATGTCCGGCATGGCCTCACCGTAAAGGCTCGCCGTCAGCCGAGGGAGCGGAAGAACTCCCTGACGTCGGCGGTCAGCAGGTCGGGGGCTTCGAGGGCGGCGAAGTGGCCGCCGCGGTCGAACTCCGACCAGCGGACGACGTTGCTGACCTTGTCGGCGAACGGGCGGATCGACAGGTCGGTGGTGAAGACCGCCACCGCGGTCGGCACGGCCGATCGCGGCCGGGGCGCCCACATGGCCGGGTCGTTGAATCGCTCGTAGTAGGTGTGCGCGGCGGAGGCGGCGGTGGAGGTGAACCAGTAGATGCTGACGTCGGTAAGGATCCGGTCGCGGTCGACGGCGTCGTCGGGCAGCTGAGCGGCCGGATCGGTCCACTCCTGGAACTTCTCCACGATCCAGGCCAGCAGCCCGGACGGCGAGTCGGTCAGCGACTGCCCGATGGTCTGCGGCCGCGTGCCCTGGAGCTGCAGGTAGGCCCCGGAGCGCTGCTGCCACTGCTGCATGGCGCCGAGCCGCTCCCGCTCGGCCTCGGTCAGCGCGGCCATGTTGGCCGGGTCGCCGGAGGGGAAGGTGACCAGCGCGTTGACGTGCACGCCGATGACCCGGTCCGGGGCCGCGCGGCCCATCAGCGGGGCGATGAAGGCGCCCACGTCCCCGCCCTGCACGCCGTACCGGGTATAGCCGAGCCGGGCCATCAGCTCGGCCAGCGCCGCCGCGGCGCGGCCGTCCGTCCAGCCGGTCTCGGTCAGCGGCCCGGAGAACCCGTAGCCGGGCAGCGACGGGATCACCAGGTGGAAGGCGTCGGCCCGGTCGCCGCCGTGCGCGGCCGGGTCGGTGAGCGGGCCGATCACGTCGAGGAACTCCACGACCGAGCCGGGCCAGCCGTGCAGCAGCATCAGCGGCGTGGCGTCCGGCTCGGCGGAGCGCACGTGCAGGAAGTGCAGGTCGGCTCCGTCGATCGTGGTGATGAACTGGGGAATCGCGTTGAGCGCCGCCTCCTGGGCGCGCCAGTCGTATTCGCTGGCCCAGTAGGCGGCGAGCTCGCGCAGGTAACCGGCGGGGACGCCGCGCTCCCAGCCGGTGCCGGGCAGGCCGGGCGCCCAGCGGGTCCGGGCCAGGCGGTCGCGGAGGTCGTCGATGTCGGCCTGCGGGACGTTGATGCGATACGGCCGGAGGCCGGCCTTGGGGGCGTTGACGCTGGCTGGCTGCGGCGAGGTGGGGGCGAAGTTGCTCATGTCCCCGACCCTAGAAGCCATTGGTGTCAGGTTCTGGCACTAATACGGGCGATAATCGGAGCATGCTCGAGACCTCGGCCCGGCTGCTCCGGCTGCTGTCCCTGCTCCAGTCCCGGCGCGACTGGGGCGGCACCGAACTCGCGGAGCGGCTCGGCGTCGGCCTGCGGACCGTGCGGCGCGACGTCGACCGGCTGCGTGACCTCGGTTATCCGGTGGAGGCGGCGCCGGGCGCGGCGGGCGGTTACTGGCTCGGCGCGGGAGCCGCGCTGCCGCCGCTGCTGCTGGACGACGAGGAGGCGGTGGCCGTGGCGATCAGCCTGCACACGGCCGCCGCCGGCAGCGTGACCGGGCTGGAGGAGACCGCGCTGCGCGCGCTCACCAAGCTGCAGCAGATGCTGCCGTCCCGGCTCCGGCACCGGGTCAGCGCCTTCCGCGCCACCACCGTCCCGCTGACCGGGCCGGGGTCCCCGCCGGACGCCGTGGACCCCGAGCTGCTGACCGCCGTCGCGGCGGCGTGCCGGGATCAGCGGCGGCTGCACCTGCGCTACCGCGACCGCCGTGGCGTCAGCAACACCCGCGACGTCGAGCCGCACCGCCTGGTGCACACCCCGCGCCGCTGGTACCTGGTGGCCTGGGACGCCGGCCGCGGCGACTGGCGGACCTTCCGCCTGGACCGCATCCAGGGGCCGCTGGGCCCGCCCGGGGCCCGCTTCACGCCACGTGAGCTGCCCGCGCAGGACGTGGCGGCCTACGTCGCGCAGTCCATCTCCTCTGCCCCGTACCGCTACCAGGCCCGGATCCTGGTGCACGCGCCGGCGCAGGACGTCGCCCGGCGGTCTTCCCCGGCCGCGGGCCGGCTGGAGGCCGTCGACGCCGGCCGCTGCGTCCTGCACGCGGGATCCGATTCCCTGGACGAGCTCGCCCTGTACCTCGCGCTCAAGGGCTTCGACTTCCAGGTGCTGCACCCGCCCGAGCTCATCCCCGTGCTGCGGGTCCTGGCCGAGCGCCTGGCCCGGGCCGCGGGCGCCGGATCGCCCGGCGCCGATACTCGGTTGCCCGCCCGGCCGGCCGCGGCTCATGATGGCGCCGGGAGGTGAGCGATGGCGGAGCAGCCCGAGGCGACGGCGCGGGTGGCGCAGCAGGTCAGGGCGGCCCTGGAGGCGGCCGACCTGTCGGCCTTCGGCGATCTCCTGGACGCCGACGTGCAATGGGGCGCGCCCGGCGCGCCGTTCCCCGTGTGCCGGAACCGGGAGCAGGTTCTGTCCTGGTACCGGCACGGGACAGACGCGGGCATCCGGGCCCGGGTGTCCGAGGTCTCGGTGCACGGCGACCGGGTGCTCGTGGGCCTGCGGGTGACCGGCGGCCAGGCGGCCGACGCCGGCGGCGGCGCTGAGCGCTGGCAGGTGCTCACCGTCCGCGGCGGCCGGATCGCCGGCATCACCGGGTTCGGCGAGCGGGACCAGGCGGTCGCCCACGCCCGGCAGCTCCAGGCTCCCGACCGCCCGCCGGGGCCTCCGCGGTGGGCGCCGCCCCCGGGCCGGCTGGCCGATGACCGCGTCGCGCTGCGCCTGCCGGGTCAGCCGGACGCCGCCGTGCTGCGGGCGTACGCGGCGCAGGACGGCGGCCTGGACGGGACGTGGGTTCCGCTGGCCGCCGGGGCCACCCTGGCCGATTGCCAGGCCCTGGTCCGCGACTGGCTCGCCGGGTGGCAGAACCGGCGCAGCTTCCAGGGCCCGGCGCTGGTCATGGTCGAGGCAGGCCGGGACCGGCTGACCGGCCAGGTCGGCCTCGGCGACCGGGGCGACGGCGTGGTCGAGCTGGCCTACGGGGTCGCGCCGGATCGCCGTGGCCGCGGCTACGCCTCGGCCGCGGCGCGGCTGGCCGGCCGCTGGCTGCTGGCCGATGGGCTGGCCCGCGAGGTGGAGCTCCGGATCGACCCGGCCAACACCGCGAGCCAGCGGGCCGCCGCGGCGGCCGGTTTCTCCCCGGCGGGGACGGTCACCTTCCGGGCCCCGGCGACCGGGGAAAGTTACACCGACGTCCGCTTCGTCATGCGCCCGGCCTGACCGGCGTGGTCATGGTGCCGGGCCAGGGTCGTGCCGTGCTGCCGATGCAGGACGCGCTGCTGGCGCTGACCAGGTACTGGGCCGATCTCGGCTGCCTGGTCGGGCAGCCGTTCAACACCGAGGTCGGTGCCGGAACCATGAACCCGGCCACCGTGCTGCGGGTACTCGGTCCCGAGCCGTGGCGGGTCGCCTACCCGGAGCCGAGCGTCCGGCCCGATGACTCGCGCTACGGGGAGAACCCGAACCGGCTGCAGACGCATACCCAGTTCCAGGTGGTACTCAAGCCCGACCCCGGCGACCCGCAGGAGCTGTACCTGGGCAGCCTGGCGGCCCTCGGCATCGACCTGGCCGCGCACGACGTGCGGTTCGTGGAAGACAACTGGGCTTCCCCCGCCCTGGGCGCGTGGGGACTGGGCTGGGAGGTGTGGCTGGACGGCCTGGAGATCACCCAGTTCACCTACTTCCAGCAGGCCGGCGGCGTGACGCTGGACCCGGTATCGGTGGAGATCACCTACGGGATCGAGCGCATCATGATGGCGCTGCAGCAGGTCACCCACTTCAGGGACA
Organism: uncultured Actinomycetota bacterium; assembly: GCA_963795055.1. Taxonomy (GTDB): domain Bacteria; phylum Actinomycetota; class Actinomycetes; order Streptosporangiales; family Streptosporangiaceae; genus JASHPR01. The sequence goes on along the minus strand of CAWCGJ010000041.1, from coordinate 18,788 downwards.
TCACCTACGCCCCCGGCATCTCCTACGGCGAGGCGTTCGGCCAGGCCGAGTACGAGATGAGCCGCTACTACCTCGACGAGGCCGACGTGAGCAGCATGCTGCGGCTGTTCGAGGAGTACGCGGCGCAGGCACGGCGCCTGATCACCGCGAGACTTCCCGTTGCGGCCCATTACGACGTGCTCAGGTGCTCGCACGCGTTCAACGTGCTCGACGCGCGGGGCGCGGTGTCGGCGACCGAGCGAGCGGCGGCGTTCGGCCGGATGCGGGCCCTGGCCCAGGACGTCGCCCGGCTCTGGGCCGACCGCCGCGCCGAGCTCGGGTACCCGCTAGGCGTCACGCCGGCCCCGTCTCCCGCGGCCGCGCCGACGTCGTTCCCTGAGGTCGACGGGGCGCGGACGGCACTGCTGGAGATCGGCACCGAGGAGCTCCCGGCCGCCGAGGTCACCCGCGCGGCGGAATCCTTGCGGGCCGCGCTGGCCGGCCTGCTCGACCGCACCCGGCTGGCCCACGGCCCGATCCGCACGTACGCCACGCCCCGGCGCATCGTGGCCCTGGTGGAGGACGTGGCCCCGCGCGAGCCCGCGGCCGAGCGCACCGTCCGCGGGCCGCGGGCCAGCGCGGCGTTCGACGCCGACGGCCAGCCGACCCGGGCGGGGCTGGGATTCGCCCGCGGTCGGGGCACCGAGCCGGCCCGGCTGAGCCGGGTCAGCGTGGGCGGCGTCGACTACGTGGCCGTCGTGGAGACGGTGCCCGGGCGCGGCGCGGCCGAGGTTCTCGCCGCGGTGTTCGGGCAGGCCGTGGCCGGGTTGCGGGCCGACGCGAACATGCGCTGGAGCGACCCGAACCTGTCCTACGTCCGGCCGGTCCGCTGGCTGCTCGCCCTGCTCGGCGACGTGGCGGTCCCGGTCGCGGTGTCGTCGCTGGCCAGCGCGCGCACCACCCGGGTGCACCGCACCGCCGAGGTCCCGGTCATCGAGGTCGGCCAGGCCGACGGGTACGCGGGCCTGCTGGCCGCGCACGGCGTGATCATCGACCCGCGGCGCCGCCGCGAGCAGGTCATCGCCGGGGCCGGGGCGCTGGCCGCCAGCGTCGGCGGCCGCGTCGACCCCGAGGGCGAGGCCGCCCTGATCGACGAGGTGGCCGACCTGGTCGAGCAGCCCGAGCCGGTCCTCGGCCGCTTCGACGAGCGCTACCTCGACCTGCCCGGCGAGATCCTCACCACCGTGATGCGCAAGCACCAGCGGTACCTCCCGGTGCGGGACGCGGCCGGGCGCCTGATGGCGTGCTTCGTGGCGGTGGCGAACGGCCCGTGCGATCACGAGGTGGTGCGGGCCGGGAACGAGGCGGTCCTGCGGGCCAGGTACGAGGACGCCTTGTTCTTCTGGCGGGCCGACCTGCGGGCCGGCCCGGACCGGCTCCGGCAGGGCCTGGGCCAGATCGCGTTCGAGCAGCGGCTCGGCTCGATGGCCGACCGCGCCGACCGCATCGCCGGCGTCGCGCGGGCCCTCGCGCTGCCCGCCGGGACGGCGCCGCCGCTGGTCACGCTCGCGCCCGAAGACCGGCGGGCCCTCGAGCGCGCGGCCCAGCTGGTGAAGTTCGACCTCGCCTCGCAGATGGTCATCGAGCTGACCAGCCTGGCCGGGGTCATGGCCGGCGAGTACGCCACCAGGAGCGGGGAGCCCGCGGCGGTGGCGCAGGCCCTGTCGGACACCGAGCGGCCCCGCTCGGCCGGCGGGGCGCTGCCGCAGACGCTGCCCGGCGCCGTCCTCGCCCTGGCGGACCGGCTGGACCTGCTGGCCGGGCTGTTCGCCGTGGGCGCGAGCCCTACCGGCAGCTCCGATCCGTTCGGGCTGCGCCGCGCCGCCCTCGGGGTGACCGCCATCCTGCGGGCCTGGCCGCCGCTGGAACCGGTCAGGCTGACCGCGGGCCTGGACGCGGCCGCCGCCCAGCTGCGCCGGCAGGGCATCCGGGCCGACGACGCGGCGATGGCGCAGGCGCGGGACTTTATCGGCGCGCGCCTCGAGCAGCAACTCCTGGATTCCGGTGCCGACCACCGGCACGTGACGGCGGTGCTGCCCCTGGCCGACACGCCGGCGGCGGCCGACCGGACCCTCGCCGAGCTGGCCGAGCTGGAGGGCCGGCCGGAGTTCGCGGCCCTGGCCGCGGCGTTGCTGCGGGTCCGCCGCATCGTGCCGGCCGGCACCACGGCCGGCTACCGGCCCGGTCAGCTCACCGAGCCGGCCGAGGTGGCCTTGCACCGGGCGCTCGTCACGGTCAGGGCGGCCCTGAAGGACGGCCGCCTCGGCCCGGCGAGCCGCGCCTCCGCCCGCCCGGCCGCCGGCCGTCCCAGCCTCGCCGAGTTCGCCGAGCAGGCCAGCGCGCTGACCGGGCCGGTCAACGCGTTCTTCGATGAGGTCCTGGTGATGAGCGGGGATCCGCGGCAGCGCGCGGCTCGCCTCGGCCTGCTCGCCGCGATCCGCGATCTCGCCGCGCCGGTGCTGGACTGGGACGCGCTCGGCACCCCGCGGGGGCCAGCACGGTAACCGGTTAAAGCCCGAAAACTCCTATCATGACCGTTAAACCCATGACACGTGACCGAGCCGGACCTACGTCCCGGACCGCCGCTGGGCCGCCTCCTGGAAACGAGGGTCACCCGCGCCCAGCTGCCGAAGGCCATCGAGCGCTTCAACACCGGGCAGGCGGTCGCGTTCGGCCCGCTGTCGGTAGGCCCGAGCGGCATCACGGCCGGCGATCAGTCGCTGCCGTGGAGCGAGATCGAGGACGTGCCGACCCGCAACGGGATGGTGTCGGTGAAGAGGTCCGGCAAGTGGCTGGCCTGGAAACGGGCGCAGGTCAGCCAGATCCCTAACTACTTCATCTTTGACGCGCTGGTGCGCGCCATCCTCTTCATCTTTGACGCGCTGAGCGGCCGCCCGCCCCGTCCCGCTGACCCCAGCCCGGCGGAATCTCGCTACCGCCTTCGCCGGTGCTGGCATACGGTGGAGGCGTCAGGTGGCCGTTGAGGGGAGAAGGCCGTTGCTCCGCTGAGTCAGGAGATACCGCGCGCCGCCGCGATGGCGCGACGTGAAGATCCCGACAGGAGCCCCGCATGCCGACGCCACCTCCCGCCGTTGTCTGCTCCGGCCTGACCTTCGCCTGGCCGGACGGCACGCCGGTGTTTACCGACTTCTCGCTGGCCATCGGGCCCGGCCGCACCGGCCTGATCGGCCTCAACGGGTCCGGCAAGTCAACGCTGCTGCGCCTGATCGCCGGCGAGCTCCAGCCGGCCCGCGGCTCGGTCACGGTCGAGGGCGAGCTGGGCTACGTGCCGCAGAACCTGACGCTCACCACCGGCGTCCGCGTGGACGAGGCGCTCGGCATCGCTCCCGTCCTTCTGGCCCTGAACGCGATCGAAGCGGGGAACCCCAGCGAGGAGAACTTCGCGCTGGTCGGCGGCGATTGGGACGTCGAGGAACGGGCCCGGGCCGTGCTCGGCCGGCTCGGCCTGGAGCATGTGCCGCTGGACCGGCGGATCGGCGAGCTCTCCGGCGGCGAGGCGGTGCTGCTCTGCCTGGCCGCGCAGTTCCTGCGCCGGCCCGGCGTGCTGCTCCTGGACGAGCCGACGAACAACCTCGACCTCGGCGCGCGCCACCGCTTGTACGACGCCGTCAGCTCCTGGAAGGCGGCGATGGTCATCGTCAGCCACGACCAGGAGCTGCTGGGGCTGGTCGACCAGATCGGCGACCTGAGGGCCGGGCAGGTGCGCTGGTACGGCGGCAACCTCACCGACTACGAGGAGGCGGTCGCCGTGGAGCAGGAGGCCGCCGCGCGCATGGTGCGCGCGGCCGAGTCCGACGTGCGGCGGCAGAAGCGCGAGCTGACCGAGGCCCAGACCAAGCTCGACCGCCGGGCCCGGTACGGGCGGAAGGTGCAGGAGAGCGGGAGCCTGCCCCCGATCGTCGCGGGGGCCCGCAAGCGGCACGCCCAGGTCACCGCGGGTAAGGACCGCGCCACGCACCTCGGCCGACTCGATGAGGCGGCCCAGCGCCTGGCCGCCGCCGAGGAAGCCGTGCGCGACGACGCCGAGATCCGCATCGACCTGCCGGAGACGTCCGTGCCCGCCGGGCGCCGGGTGCTCACGCTCTCCGGCCTGGAGATCCGGTACGGCGCCCGCGCCGACCTGATCGTCCGCGGGCCGGAGCGGATCGCGCTGACCGGCCGGAACGGGGCGGGGAAGACCACGCTGCTGCGCACGATCGTGGGCGAGATCCCGCCGGTCTCGGGTGAGGCGAAGGCCGCGGTTCCGGCGCGGTTCCTGCCGCAGCGGCTGGACGTTCTGGACCGTGAGCTGACCGTGGTCCAGAACGTGGCCCGGGCCGCGCCGGCCGCGACCGACAACCAGATCCGGGCCCAGCTGGCGAGGTTCCTGTTCCGGGGACGGCGGGCCGACCAGCGGGCGGGCACCCTGTCCGGCGGCGAGCTGTTCCGGGCCACGCTGGCCACCCTGCTGCTCGCGCAGCCAGCGCCGCAGCTCTTGCTGATGGACGAACCGACCAACAACCTCGATCTGGCCAGCGTGCGCCAGCTCGCCGGGGCGCTGCGGTCCTACCCAGGGGCACTGATCGTGGCCAGCCACGACGTGCCGTTCCTGCGCGATCTCGGCCTCACCCGCTGGCTCCGGATCGACCGCGAGCTGACCGACATCGATCCGCTCTGATCACACCGCCCCGGCCCGCCCCGGCCCAGCGCTGCACCGCTCTTGCGCTGCCAGCGAAAAGCGCTCGGCCGGCCGCCGCGGTCGTGGATACCGTGACGGCAGGCACGTCCGGGCGCAGAGCCGTCGCGGGTGCCGGGAAGGGACGGCGACGTTGGATCCCACCACGATCGGGCCGGAAGGACGCGACCCGCGGCCCCAGTGGCCCCTACCCCGGCCCCCCCGGCCCCTGTTGCGGACGATGCTCGGCAACGTGCTGCGCCGGATCCGGCGGGAGCAGGGCCGGACCCTGGCCGACGTGGCCCGGGCCGCCAAGGTCTCCATGCCGTATCTGTCCGAAGTGGAGCGCGGGCGCAAGGAGGCCTCCTCAGAGGTCCTGGTCGCCATCTGCGATGCGCTGCACATCGAGCTGTCCGACCTGCTGGCCGAGGTCGGGCAGGATCTGGTGGACCGCCGCGCGGGCCGCGTTTCCGTGCTCCGGCTGGCGCCCATCCCGGGCCGCCGTGGCGAGCCGCCGGACACGGGCTGGCCGATGCCCAGTGCCTGCTGGCCGCGTGATCAGCTAGCCTCGGCCAGCTCGACCGGAGCGGTGCTGCGCGTGGTGATGATCTGGTCCGCCAGGCCGTAGGCCACGGCTTCGCGCGCGCTGAGGGTCATGTTCCGCTCGGTGTCACGCCTGATCTTGTCCACCGGGTGGCCGGTGTGCCGGCTGAGGATCTCGTCCATCTCGGCCCGGACCCGGGCCACCTCCTTAGCCTGGACGGCCAGGTCGGGCAGGGTTCCCCGGGCCTGGCTGGACGGCTGGTGCAGCAGTACCTTGGCGTGCCGCAGGACCGATCGCTTGCCCGGCGCGCCGGCCGCCAGCAGGACCGCCGCCGCCGAGGCCGCCTGCCCCATGCAGACGGTGGCGACGTCCGGCTGGACGAAGTTCATCGTGTCGTAGATCGCGGTCAGCGCGCTGTACGAGCCGCCCGGGGAATTGATGTACAGCATGATCTCCAGGTCGGGGCTGGCCGATTCGAGGTGCAGCAACTGGGCCATGACCACGTTGGCGACGCCGTCGTCGATCTCGGTGCCGAGGAAGATGATCCGCTCCGAGAGCAGCCGGGAGTAGATGTCGTAGGCCCGCTCGCCGCCCGCGGTCCTCTCGACCACGGTGGGGATCGTGTACTGGCTCATGGTCACAGCCCGGCCGTCTTGCTGGACGCGGGGCGCACGTCGTCGAGCCGCTCCACGATGTGGTCGATGATCCCGTAGTCCCGGGCCTCCCCGGCGCTGAACCAGCGGTCCCGCAGGCTGTCGCGGGCCACCGTCTCCTCCGGCTGGCCGGTGTGCTTCGAGATCAGCCTGGTCATCATCGCTCCGGTCCGCTCCAGCTGCTCGGCGTAGATCTCGACGTCGGCGGCGGTGCCGCCGAACCCGGCCGAGCCCTGGTGCATGAGCACCTGGGCGTGCGGCAGGCTGAACCGCTTGCCCGCGGCCCCGGCGCACAGCAGGAACTGGCCCATGCTGCCGGCCAGGCCCATGGCCAGCGTCCTGACGTCGTTGGGGATCAGCTGCATGGTGTCGTAGATGGCCAGCCCGGCGGTGACCGAGCCGCCCGGCGAGTTGATGTACAGGCTGATGTCGCCGCGCGGGTCCTCGGCCGACAGCAGCAGCAGCTGGGCGCAGAGCCGGTTCGCCACCGGGTCGTCGACCTCGGTGCCCAGGACGATGATGCGCTGGTACAACAGGCGGGTGGCCAGCTGGTCATCGAGCATCCCGGCGAACGCTGCGGGTTCGGCCACGGCAGTCGGCATGATCTCCTGCTTTCTCCTCGGGCGCCGGAAACCCGGCGGCACCATCCACCATGGTTCGCCCCGGGGGCGCCGGCCAAGACAATCTGCCGACGGCAGAGAAACACCGGCGGCCGGCCCGCGATCTAATCCGCGCCCGCGTGACCCTCCGGCGGGCCCGTGCGTCATCCTGAGGTGGTGGACGACGAGAAGGACGCGCTTGTCGCGTCGCTGAACTCACAGCGCGAGCACGTGCTTGGCGCCCTGGAGGGACTTTCCGAGGACGACCTGCGGCGGTCAGTGCTGCCGTCGGGCTGGACGCCCCTGGGCATGGTGCGGCACCTGGCCCTGGAGGTCGAGCAGTTCTGGTTCCGCGGGGCCGTCGCGGGCGAGCCGATCACACTGACCTCGGGGGACGAGGCATGGCAGGTTCCGGCGGACGTACCGGGCGCCGCGATCCTCGAGCTGTACCGAGAAGAGATAACCAAGGCCGACGCGATCATCGCCGCGACGCCGATCGACGCGATGCCGAAGTGGTGGCCCGACTTCTTCACCAACTTCCCGCCCCGGCCGCTGCGCAAGACCCTCCTGCACGTGATCACCGAAACCGCCACGCACGCCGGCCACCTGGACACGGCCCGCGAACTGATCGACGGCGGCCAGTGGCTCGTGCTCACCCGGTGACCGGGCTCAGGAGGGGCACGGCCATCTAGCCGCGCCCCCCTGAGCTGGAAACTCTTGCCCTTGGGCGATGCCCGAGTCAGCTGCAGCCGCTGGTGGAGCCGCAGCCCTCGCAGACGTAGCAGCTGCCCGCGGGGCGCATCTTGGTCCCGCAGTTCAGGCAGAGCGGGGCGTCGGCGCTGCGCCCCTGCTGGGCCTCGATCAGCTCGGTCGAGCTGTGCGGTGCGGGCGACGTTCCGCCGCCGACCTCCCGTGGCGGCTTCTGAACCTCGGGTTGCGACTGGGCTCGTTCCACCGGGACCGACTGGGCCAGTTCGTCCGGGTCCACCTCCTCCGCCGCCGCGGCCGGGTCTCCGCCCGCCAGCGTCGCGGTGCGCTCCTCGACCGACAGGATGCCCAGCTCGGAGCGCTGGTCGTAGGACAGGTGGTCGAGGGCCAGGCGGCGGAAGATGTAGTCCATCACCGAGCTGGCCATCCGGATGTCCGGGTCGTCGGTGATCCCGGCCGGGTCGAACCGCATGTTGGTGAACTTGGCCACGTACGACTCCAGCGGGATGCCGTACTGCAGGCCGACCGAGATCGCGATCGAGAACGCGTCCATCACCCCGGCCAGGGTCGAGCCCTGCTTGCCGAGCTTGAGGAAGACCTCGCCGATCCCGTCGCCCGGATAGCTGGAGGCGGTCATGTACCCCTCCGCGCCCGCCACCGAGAACCGCGTGACCATGGCCGACCGCTGCCTGGGCAGCCGGCGGCGCACCGGGCGGACCTCATGCGTCGGGGCCGGCTCGGCCGCCTCCGCCTCGGCCGGCTTCTTCTTGGCCGCCGACAGCGGCTGGCCCACCTTGCAGTTGTCGCGGTAGATGGCCAGCGCCTTCAAGCCGAGCTTCCAGCCCTCGAAGTAGATCTGCTCGACGTCCTCGACCGTAGCGCTCTCGGGCAGGTTGACCGTCTTGGAGATCGCGCCGGACAGGGCAGGCTGGATGGCGGCCATCATCCGGACGTGGCCCATCGGGCCGATCGACCGCTCGCCCATCGCGCAGTCGAAGACATCGTAGTGCTCCAGCCGCAGCCCGGGAGCGCCGACGACATGGCCGTGCTCGGAGATGTACTCGATGATGGCCTCGGCCTGCTCGGGCTGGTAGCCGAGGTTCTTCAGGGCCCGCGGCACCGTCTGATTGACAATTTGCATAGAACCGCCGCCGACTAGCTTCTTGAATTTAACCAGCGCCAGATCCGGTTCTACTCCAGTGGTGTCACAGTCCATCATCAAGCCTATAGTGCCGGTCGGCGCGAGTAGGCTCGCCTGGGCATTTCTGTAGCCATTCTTCTCGCCTATTTCCAGGCATTCATTCCAGGCCCTGCTGGCGGCAGCGATGATGGGCTCGTCCATCCCGCCCAGGGCGTTGATCTCGGCGCTGGCCGCGGCGTGCTTGCCCATCACGCGCTTGTGCGCCGCCGCGTTGCGGGCGTACCCGTCGTAGGGCCCCACCACCGCGGCCAGTTCGGCGGAGCGCCGGTAGGCCGTCCCGGTCATCAGCGAGGTGATGGCGGCCGCGATGGCCCGCCCGCCTTCAGAATCGTAGGCGTGCCCGGTCGCCATCAGCAGCGCGCCGAGGTTGGCGTAGCCGATGCCGAGCTGCCGGTAGGCCCGGGTAATGGCCGTTATCTTTTCGGTCGGGAAATCCGCGAAGCAGATCGAGATGTCCATCGCCGTGATGATGAGCTCGGTGACCTGCTGAAACCGCTCGACATCGAAGGTGTCATCGTCTCGCAGGAACTTCAGCAAATTGATACTGGCCAGGTTGCAGGACGAGTTATCCAAATGCAGATACTCGCTGCAAGGGTTACTAGCGGTGATCCGTCCGGATTCCGGGCAGGTGTGCCAGTCGTTGATCGTGCTGTCGTACTGGATGCCCGGGTCGGCGCATTCCCAGGCGGCCTGAGCCATCTTCCGGAACAGATCCTTCGCGTTGACGGTCTCCACGACCTCACCGGTCCGGCGGGCAGCCAGGTCGAATTTCCCGCCCTGCTCGACGGCGCGCATGAACTCGTCGCTGACCCGCACCGAGTTGTTGGCGTTCTGGTACTGGACGCTGACGATGTCCTTGCCGCCCAGGTCCATGTCGAAGCCCGCGTCGCGCAGGACCCGAATCTTGTCCTCCTCGCGGGCCTTGGTCACGATGAACTCCTCGACGTCGGGATGGTCGACGTCGAGGACCACCATCTTGGCTGCGCGGCGGGTGGCGCCGCCCGACTTGATCGTCCCGGCCGAGGCGTCGGCGCCGCGCATGAACGAGACCGGGCCGCTGGCGGTGCCGCCCGAGGAGAGCAGTTCCTTGCTCGACCGGATCCGGGACAGGTTGACCCCGGAACCCGAGCCGCCCTTGAAGATCAGGCCCTCTTCCCGGTACCACTCCAGGATCGAGTCCATGGTGTCGTCGACGGCCAGGATGAAGCAGTTGTGCACGCGCAGCCCGGCGGAGCTGCCGGACAGGTACTCGCCGCTCTCGGTCTGGATGTCGAAGACCTCCATCGGGCCGAGGCGCTCGATCTTGCTGACCTGGGTCAGGCTGCGGTCCGTGCCGCCGACGTCGGGCGTCACGTCCAGGAGCTGGTCGCCGACGCGGAGGAAGCCGGCCACGGTGAACTCGCCGACGACCAGGTCGACCGCGCGCCAGACCAGGTGATCCTCGGTGACGTCCAGCGACTGCCCGCTCGAGGTGTGCACCCGCAGCACGTCCTTCACGCCATTGGCCTTGACCGCGACGATCCGGGTGGTGCCATGAGCATCGTGCACCTTGGCCCCCACCGCGTTACCCTCGACCAGCTCGCCGATCGGTACCGGGCCGTTCGTCGTGCTGACCAGGGCGTCGTAAGGCTGGCAGGCCGACACCTGCTGCGGCGACGAGGTCCCGACGTTGAACCAGACCGGCGAGTTGAAGCTGAAGACCTGGTGGATGAGCGCGTAGCAGAGCTCGTGGGAAAAGATCTCGGCGTCGGCCTCGGAGGCGAAGTAGCCGTGCTCCCGCCCGGCCGTCACATAGGTACCGACGACCCGGTCGACGAGCTGCTTCAGGCTCCATTCCCGCGGCGGCGTGCCCACCGCGCCGCGGAAGTACTTGGTGGTGACGATGTTGGCGGCGTTGACCGACCAGAAGTCAGGGAACTCCACGCCCTTCTGCTCGAAGTTGACCGTGCCGTCCCGCCAGTTGGTCATGACGACGTCGCGACGCTCCCAGGTGACCTCGTCATAGGGATGAACGCCCTCACGGGTGTAGATGCGGCGGACGGTGAGCCCCTGACGTGCCCCCTTGCCGTCCTGCGCCGCCCCGCTAGCCGTCGTCTCGGTCATGTCCGCCCCTTCCAAGGATCCGTCTGGTCCTGTCGCGAGCCTGGCCAGGCCCCGTGATTCCGCCGATGCTCTACGGTTCCGTCTGATGCTCATCGCTGGGCCGCCCTCACCGGGCGGCTGCCGGCTGCTCTTGCTTGTCCGTGCGCTGCTTGTCCGTGCGCTGCTGGTCCGCGGGCTCCGGGCCGACCCTGCCTGCTCCAGGCCCCGCGGGCTCCGGCGCGTCCTCGGGCGGGAGCCCCCGCTCGTCGTCGCCGGCGCGCCGCGCGCGGTCGCGGCCCGGTGCGCGTTCGCGGCGCAGCGTGGCGATCTCCTCCTCGAAGTCCGCCAGCGACTGAAAGCCCCGGTAGACGGAGGCGAATCGCAGGTAGGCGACCTCGTCGAGGTCACGAAGCGGCCCCAGGATCGCCAGGCCCACCTCGTGCGAGGGAACCTCGCCGCTGCCGCGGCACCGGATCGCGTCCTCGACCCGCTGGGCCAGGATCGCGAGCTGGTCCTCGCTGACCGGCCTGCCCTGGCAGGCCCGCCGGACACCGCGTACGATCTTGTCCCGGTTGAACGGCTCGGTCACGCCGCTGCGCTTGGCCACCATGAGGATGACCGTCTCCTGGGTGGTGAAGCGGCGGCCGCAGGCCGGGCACGACCGCCGGCGGCGGATCGCCGTGCCATCCTCGGCCGCCCTGCTGTCGATGACCCGGCTGTCGGGATGCTTGCAGTGCGGGCAGTACACGCGATCCACCTCCCCTCAGGTGCTCCCGTTGACCCGTAGTGACAACACTACTACTGGGAAATTACATCCCTGTAACTCCTAGATATTGTGGTCTCAGCAGCCCCGGGATGCAAGTGTCCCCCGGGACGTTTGCGAAACTTTGCCGGCTGCGGGGCGGGGCGGGTGGCGGGCGGCCCGTTCTTGGGCGCCGCGGTACCGCTGATCCGGCGATACCCGCCGGCGTGTCGCAGCGCTTTGGGACCGCGACACGCCGCCCGGAGGCCCTGCCCGGCTCGCCGGACCGATCGGACCGGCCGCGAGACCCGGGGCTGGCTCAGGCCCGCGGCACCCAGAGCTGTTCCCCGGCGCGGACCTGGGGACCGTTCAGGGCGTTGACCTCGATGATCTGCTGAACCACGGCCCAGGCATTCGCCGACGGCTCGGCGGCCGCGGCGATCGACCACAGGGTCTGGCCGGGCTGCACCACGACCTGGGTCAGGCCCTGGTAGGGCGATCGTGGCGCCGGGCCGCCGCGACTGGACGCCTGCACGCTGCCTGCCGCGGTCATCCAGAGCAGCGTGGCCGCGACGATGGCGGCGAGCAGCACGAGACCGGTCACGACCAGGCGCCCCCGCCGGGTCAGGCGCACCGCGCCCGGCCTGACCGCCCGGGTCCGGGTCGTCACCCGCGTCTGGGTCGCCGCCCGGCGGTGGGTCACCACCCGGGTCTGGCTCGCCGACCGGACGCCGGCCGGCGTCCGGGTCTGGGCTGACGCGGCCCAGGCCTGGCTCGCCGCCTGGTTCACTACCTGCGCGCGGGTCTGCGCCTGGATCTGGACCGCCCGCGCCTGGCCCGCCGTCTGCGCCTGGGCCGCTACCGGCGGGGACCCCCGCAGCGTCCGGACGCTGGCTTCGCGAACGACCCGGACCTCGCGGACGCGCAGTTCCGTGGCGCGCAATTCCCCGGCGGCCAGCCGCGGCCAGCCGTCGTCCGCGGCCGGGGCCGCCGGACCGGACTGCTCGCCGGCCCCGGCGCCCGGCGAGCTCGCGGCCGGGTCGCCAGCGTCCTGGCCGGCCGGCGCCGCCAGCCGTAGCCGTCGCCGGGGGACATCCGGGCTGGAGCCGGTCTCCGCCGCGCTCATCACGCTCATCCTGACCTCCCTCGACCCGAATGACTGTTCGATCGTATCTCTGTTCTATCAAACTTTCGTTCGATCGAACGCGAGCACGGTACCGTCATATCGCACGGGTCCGACACTTTGACAAACCGTCGAACAGATGTTTGAGATCTGCAGCCGAAACCGCTAGCGTCGGCGTTAATCACACCCACCGAGCCGGAGGCCCGACGATGAGCAGTTCGAACGAGGACGGGGAGACGCCAGGGACCCCGCCAGCCGACGCGGCCGGAACCGGTGCTGGCGAGAGACCCAAGGGGCGGCCGGGGCGGAAGCCGAAGGGCAGCGTTCCCGCTGTCGTGGCCGACCTGCCCGACAAGCCCGATCCCGACCACGTACTGACCTGGCGGCAGCGCAAGGTACTCCAGGTCATCCGCGACTCGGTGCAACGGCGCGGCTACCCGCCCTCGATGCGGGAGATCGGCGAGGCGGTGGGGCTGACCAGCACGTCCAGCGTCTCCTACCAGCTCTCGACCTTGCAGCGCAAGGGCTACCTGCGCCGTGACATCGGCAGGCCGCGCACCGTCGAGGTGCGCCTGCCCGGGCATCCGGCGATCCGGCCGGAGCAGGGTCTGGACGAAGAGCCGGTGATGGACATCGCCTCGCAGGAGGCGGCGTACGTGCCCATGGTCGGCCGGATCGCGGCTGGCGGCCCGATCCTGGCCGAGGAGCACATCGAGGACATCTTCCCGCTGCCCCGGCAGATCGTCGGCGAGGGGACGCTGTTCTTGCTGAAGGTCGTCGGTGACTCGATGATCAACGCGGCGATCGCCGACGGGGACTGGGTCGTGGTCCGCCAGCAGCAGGTCGCCGAGAACGGTGAGATCGTGGCCGCCATGATCGACGGCGAGGCGACCGTCAAGACCTACAAGCGCGCCGACGACGGCAACATCTGGCTGATGCCGCACAACCCCATCTACACCCCCATCGCCGGCAACGCCGCGGAGATCCTGGGCAAGGTGGTGGCCGTGCTCCGCCGGGTCTGAGGAAAAGCCAGGCGCGAGGAACCGCCGGCGGCACTAGCGGACGGGCCGCGCCGTCATTCAGGCACGACGTTGACCAGCTTCGGCGCCCGCACGATCACCGTGCGCACGCCGCGCCCGTCCAGGGCCCGGCTCACCCCCGGCGCGGCGAGGGCCTGCTCGCGCAGCTCGTCCTCGCCGATCACGGGTGGTACCTGCAGCCGGTCCCGCACCTTGCCCGCGACCTGGACGACACAGGTCACCAGGTCCTCGACCAGCAACGCGGGGTCCGCGGACGGCCAGCCCGCTAGCGCGACCGAAGGCTGGTGCCCGAGCAGTTCCCAGCACTCCTCCGCGGTGTACGGCGCGAACAGCGACAGCAGCACGGCCAGGGTCTCCGCCGCCTCCCGCACCGCGGGATCGGCGGCGCCCGGCCCGGAGTCGATCGTCCGGCGGGCCGCGGTGGCCAGCTCCATCAGCCGCGCGACCGCCACGTTGAGCCTCCGGGCCTCGACCAGCCTGGTGACCTCGTCGATGGTCCGGTGGGTCGCCTTGCGGAGCTCGAGGTCGCCCGCATCCGGTCCCGCCGGCCCGGCCGCTGGACCGGCGGCAGCGGTGTCCGCGGCCAGCCGCCAGACCCGGCCCAGGAACTTCACCGCGGCCTCGGGGCGCACGTCGGCCCAGTCGATGTCGTCCGCGGGAGGGCTGGCGAAGATCATCGTGAGCCGGATCGCGTCGACCCCGTGCGCGGCGAGTTGCTCGCCCAGGTCAACCCCGTTGCCCAGGGACTTTGACATCGCCCGGCCCTGGTTGATGACCTGCCCCTGGTTCAGCAGCCGGGTGAACGGCTCGTCGAAGTCGACCATCCGCATGTCGTGCAGCACCTTCACGAAGAACCGGCTGTACATCAGGTGCAGGATCGCGTGCTCACTGCCGCCCACGTACAGGTACACGGGGTTCCACCGGCGCACCGCGGTCGGGTCGAACGGCCCGCCGGTATAGGACGGCGAGCAGTACCGCAGGAAGTACCACGAGGAGTCCACGAAGGTGTCCATCGTGTCGGTGTCCCGGGTCGCGGGACCCCCGCACTTCGGGCACTCGGTGTTCACCCAGTCCTTGGCCGCGGCCAGCGGGGAGACCCCCTTGGGGGCCAGGTCCTGCCCGCGCAGGTCCGGCAGCACCACGGGCAGCTGGTCGTCGGGCACCGGGACCTCGCCACACGAGCCGCAGTACACGATGGGGATGGGCGTCCCCCAGAACCGCTGCCGCGACAGCAGCCAGTCGCGCAGCCGGTAGCTGACCGCCAGGCCCAGCCCGCGCTCGGCCAGGATGTCGGTGATCGCGGCGATGGCGTCGGCCTTGGGCAGCCCGTCGATCGGGCCCGAGTTGACCAGCGTCCCGTCGCCGGGCGTCGCGATCCCGGTCTGCGCCGGGTCGGGCTGGTCGGTCTGCACCACGACCCGCACCGGCAGCCCGAAGGCCCGGGCGAAGTCCAGGTCCCGCTGGTCGTGCGCGGGAACGGCCATGATCGCTCCGGTGCCGTAGTCCGGCAGCACGTAGTCGGCCGCCCACACACCGATCCGCTCGCCGTTGACCGGGTTGATCGCGTACCGGCCCAGGAAGACGCCGGTCTTCTCGCGCTCGGTGGCCTGGCGCTCGATGTCGGTCAGCTTGCGCACCTGCGTCAGGTAGTCCTCCAGCGCGGCGCGCTGCTCGGGCGCGCAGACCTCCTCGGCCAGCGGCGAGTCGGCCGCGATCACGAAGAAGGTCGCCCCGAACAGCGTGTCCGGGCGGGTGGTGAACACGGTGACCGGCTCGTCGCGTCCCTCGATCGCGAACTGCACCTCGGCGCCCTCGCTGCGCCCGATCCAGTTACGCTGCATCAGCAGCACCGGTTCGGGCCAGTGCCCTTCCAGGCGCGCCATGTCCTCCAGCAGCCGGTCGGCGTACTCAGTGATCTTGAAGTACCACTGGGTCAGCACCCGCCGGATCACCTCGGCGCCGCACCGCTCGCACCGGCCCGCGATGACCTGCTCGTTGGCCAGGACGGTCTGGTCGACCGGGCACCAGTTGACGTAGCCGTCCTTGCGGTAGGCCAGGCCGCGCTCGTAGAACCGCAGGAACAGCCACTGGTTCCAGCGGTAGTAACCCGGATCGCAGGTTTCGAGCCGCCGGGACCAGTCGAAGGAGACCGCGTACCGCCGGAACGAGGCCGCCTGGGTCTCGATGTTCTTGTAGGTCCAGTCGGCCGGGTGGGAGTTGTTCCTGATCGCGGCGTTCTCCGCGGGCAGGCCGAAGGCGTCCCAGCCGATCGGGTGCAGCACGTTGTGGCCGCGCTGGAAGAAGTAGCGCGCGACCGCGTCCCCGATCGCGTACGCCTCCGCGTGACCCATGTGCAGGTCACCGGACGGATACGGGAACATGTCCAGCAGGTAGGTGCGGTGCCGCGCGTCCTGCGGGTCGTCGCTGGCGCGGAACGGGTCCAGCGCGGCCCAGCGCTCCTGCCACTTCTCCTGTACCGCGCGCGGATCGTAGTGCTCCGCCCGCGCAGTCTCGCGGGCCGGCGCCCGATCCGCGGCGCGCCGCTCGTGTCCCGCGTCCTCAGCCGCCTTCATTGGTCCCTCACGATGTGACTAGATCCGGTTACGTCCCGGGCCCTACAGAAAATGCCCCTCGCTCACGAGGGGCAGCCGCGCCAACGACGGATTGGTCGGCGCGGCTAGCTAAGGAGCAGCCGAGCGGAACGCATGGTCAAAGGGTAGCGCAACGAATCAGCAGCGGCGCCGCCGAACCGCACCCCCGCCGGCCGCGCCCTTTTGCGATGCCCGGTGGCGGTGCCACTATGGGAAACCGAACGCAGTTCTACTTCCGGAAGGCGGCCCACGTGACCAGTCCGCATCCCGCCCCCCTCGCCGGAGACCTCGACCTATCGCAGAACGAGTTCTGGGGGAAGCCGCCGGCGGAACGTCACGCGGCCTACGCGCAACTGCGGGCCATGCCGTCGCCGCCGTACTTCGAGGCACCGGAGAACCCGTTCGGTACCGACGAACGCGGTTATTACGCGCTGGTCAGGCACGCGGACGTGGTCGAGGCGAGCCGGAACGCCGAGGTGTTCTCCTCGGCGGCCGGGTCCACCAGCCTGGTCGACCTGCCGGTCGAGTTCAACGAGTACTTCGGCTCGATGATCAACATGGACGACCCGCGGCACGCCCGGCTGCGCCGGATCGTGTCCCGCGCCTTCACCCCGAAGATGATCAAGAAGTTCGAGGAGGACGTGCAGCGGACGGCCGCGGTCATCGTCGACGACCTGCTGCGGACCGGGCCGTGCGACTTCGTGCAGCACGTGTCGGCCCGGCTCCCCCTCAAGATCATCTGCGAGATGATGGGCGTCGGCGACGAGCACTACGCGATGGTGCTGAAGGACACGAACATCATCCTGTCCGGGGCCGACCCGGAGTTCGTCAGCGAGGACATGAACGAGGCCATCACCCAGATCCTCACCGCCGGCCAGGAGCTCGCGAACCTGGTCACCGGCCTGGCCGAGCGCAGCCAGGACAGCCCCGGCGACGACCTGGTCTCGGCGCTGGCCACGGCCAACATCGACGGCGAGCAGCTCACTCCGGCCGAGCTGGCCTCGTTCTTCATCCTGCTGGTAGTGGCGGGAAATGAGACCACCCGGACCGCGATCTCGCATTCGCTGTGCCTGCTCACCGACCATCCCGACCAGCGCGAGCTGCTGCTGGCCGACCTCGAGGGCCGGATCGGCCCGGCCGTCGAGGAGATTGTCCGCTACGCGTCGCCGGTGATCTGGATGCGCCGCACGCTGACCCGTGATGCCGTCATGAACGGCCACGCCTACCGCGAGGGCGACCGGGCCGTGCTGTTCTACCAGGCGGCCAACCGCGACGAGTCGGTTTTTCGTTGCGCTTCTGAGTTTGACATCACCCGCTCCCCCAACCCGCACGTGGGCTTCGGGTCGGCGGGCCCGCACTTCTGCCTGGGCGCGCACCTGGCCCGGCGCGAGATCACCGCGATGCTGCGCGAGCTGCTGACCCGGGTCCCGGACATCCGCTACACGGGCGAGCCAGACTACCTGCTGTCGAGCTTCATCAACGGCATCAAGCACCTGCCCTGCGAGTTCCGCTGACCAACCGCCGGGCCCGCCTGTACCGACGGCTCGTTTCTCCCGGACGCGCCCACCCGGCCCGGCGCGGTCGATGCCAGGGCCAGCAGCGTCGTGACGCCGGATCCGCCTGATATGAGTGGCAACCCGGCCGACGCGGTGACCGCTCGATGACGCACCGTGCTGGGCGATATGCGTGTGGCTACGTATGGCTGCCGGGCCGCCAATGTCCGGATCTGCATGATGAGCGTGCGCAAGCGGCACCCGCACCTCAGTCGCAGCCGGGAGCGACCGACGCGACCGAACTCACTATGCCGCGCTGCGGCCGCAGCTAAGTTGCTTAGTTGCTGCGCCGTGGCCGCCCGGTGGATGTGGGCGCGGCGGGCTATCCGCCGCCCCGGTGAAGAGATAGGCGAGAACTGGCTCACGGCAGGTCGCGTGCGAAGTACAGGGCCACCTCGCCGGGCAGCAGTCCGGGGCCAGGAGCGTAGAGGGTCTGGTCCAGGCCGCAGAGCTGGAAGCCCAGGCGCAGGTAGAACTGGACCGCCGGGTAGTTCACGTTCTGCGTCTCCAGCCACAGGCAGCGCGCTGCGGTGGCCTGCCGGGCGTGCCCGGCCAGGGCCTCCACGAGCGCACGCCCCACTCCCCGGCCGCGTGCCCCGCGCGTCACAAACAGGTGCTCGATGCGCGCGCGGTTGTTCCAGGCCTCGAACCGCAGCTCCCCGTAGCCGGCCACGCCCGGCCCGATGCACGCCACCATAAGACCCTCGCTCAGCTCCAGCGATGGCCGCGGGTTCGACTTCTCCAGCGGCGGATCGACACGCTGCTCGGCCAGCGAGAACGTCATCCCCCGGCGCTGAACGGTATAGATCCGGTCGGTGCTGTAGGAGACGTCGATCCTGCCGATCTGATCGAGATCCTCGGGCGACAATGCTGGACGCACCTTAAGGCGGCCATTTTCCATCGTCTCAGCCTCACCTAGCCCGCCACCGCCTCCGGGCGTTTCACCGATACCGCGGATCCGGTCAGCATCCGCACATCAGCGATGAGGTACGAAGGATCGGCGAGCGCCCGGCCGCTGGGCGGTGCAGAGAACCGGAGACGCTAGATGCGCGGTGACGAACGCCTACAGCGGCAATGCAGCCTGCGGAAGTTGCTGAACCGATCATAGAGCGTGGCCGGGCCAACCGGCGATGGCGCGCACTCCCGCCGCATGCGCGGCGGGATGCGCCTAGCGGTATCATCGGCCGTGTCCGCAGATCAGGGTGATCGGCGCTGGGTTACGAACGCGCGGTCATGCC
>CAWCGJ010000040.1:0-347545 GCA_963795055.1 uncultured Actinomycetota bacterium | reverse complement strand
CCTCCTGGTCCCGCTGGGTCACCCTCGCCATGCTCGCGCACGCCTTCCTCGCCGTCGTACGCGCAGACGAGCACACCCGCCCCGCACCCGATGCCCTCATTCCGCTCACCTGCAACGAGATCCAGCGCCTGTTCATCACACTCGTTGTCCGACCCGCCCACGATGCCGCCCATCGGCTCGGTTGGTCCGACTGGCGGCGCCGCCACCAGGCCCGATCCCAGGCCAGCCACTACCGGCAACAAGCCACTCAGGCATGAAGATCACGATCTACGGCTGGAGTACTAGGCTGCACCATTGGCTGCAACCCGGCGGGGTGACGGAGTCCCTGCGGCGGACATGCAGCTGCGTGGAGACTGGATTCATGACGGCCGCCGAAGTGATCGCCGCGTTTGCGCGTGCATGGAACACCGACAACGACAACGAACGCCTGGAGCTGCTCACCGCCGCATGCCTGCCGGATACGGTCTTCGTGGCGCCACAGGGGCAGACCTCTGGGGTTGAGTCGCTCAGCGCTAGCATCGCGGAGTTCCGTCGCGCCTTCCCTGCGGCCACCGTTGGCTTCGGCGTTCCCGATGGTCACGGCGGCTTCGCTCGGGTCGCCTGGACCACGACCTGGAACAACGGACAGGCGCCGCTGACGGGTGAGGATTTCGCCCAGCTCGCGGAGGATGGGCGCATCCGATTGCTCGTCTCGTTCGATGGCGCGGCGACTATCAGCAAGTGACCTGCTGGTCCGGAACGGCTGGCGAGCGCGTCCTATGGGAGCGGTTTACAGGCCGTCACCGTTCTGGCCTTGGCACGCGCTGTGATCTGCACCGACGCCAGCGGGCTCGAACCGCGTCCCCGGACGCATCCCGCAGATGTCCCGTGAGACTGCCACGGGCATACTGGCGCTGACGAACCCGGTTACACCGTCGCCACCGGCTGGCTCCGCGGCGCCGGGCAGGGAGGTAGCGATGCCGGTCATCGTGGTTACCAGGCTTCGGCTCAAGGACCCGGCGTTGTTCGATGAGTTCTTCGCCAGCGCCGTGGCCGTGGTGGAGCAGGCGCAGAACTCCGAGGGCAACCTCGGCGCGGATGTGCTGGCCGAGGCGAACAATACGTACTGGACCCGCACGATCTGGCAACAGCGCGACCTGATGAACGCGTTCGTCGGCAGCGAACCGCATCTGCACACCATGAGCCGCATCGATGACTGGTGCGATGAGGCGACCTTCGTCGAGTGGGAGCAACCGGGCGCAGAGCTGCCGGACTGGCAGGACGGCCACGGGCGCCTTGTCGCCAGCGGCCAGGGGCCGAGCCTGACCCAGGCAACCGAGGCTCATCACACCCGCGATTTTCCCGCCCCCGTCCTGTCCGTCTAGCTGTCGATCCGGCACCAGCGCACCGGCGACCGCCCAGGCTCCTGGATCTCTCGCCTGACCATCAGATCCGCAGCAGTGGGCATATCGCCCAGGCCGGTCTATTGCGGTCAGGGTGCTAGGCCGATATTCCAAAGTTGTCCATAGGTGGACGGCGTTGTCGGCTGTCATGGCAGCAGTTCTGGCAGCAGCCGCATCGGAATGATGCTGGTTCTCGACGCTCCGTTTCAGGCCTGGCAGCAGTGTTGGCGCAGTCGCACGCATGGCCATGGACGGTCGGCCAGGTGCTTGCGAACGTGCGGCGTCCGCGGAGATGGACTGGACCGGCAGGAGCTAGAGGGCTTCGTTGACCTTGCTGCTGTCGACCACCTGCTCGAAGCGGGCGATCTTGCCGTCGGTAACCGTATACCAGTGCACGAAGCGGGCCCGGAATGGCTTGCCGGTCTCCTTGCATGTGCCTGAGTACCAGCCACGGGCCGCGACCTGGTCCCCGTCGGCGATTACCAGGTCGGGTGCTGCCGTGTAGCCGTCCCATTCGGTGCCGAGCCGCATGAACACGTTTGCCAGGATTGCCTCGGCGCCTACGTACGTTCCGGCGTACGGGAAGCCAGCGGCCTCAGTCCACTCGATGTCGTCGGCGAAGGTAGCGGTAACAGCACTGATATCCCCGGCGGCAAACCCGGCATACAGCCGATTCACGACATCGACGTTGCCCATGTCCGTGCTCCCTCCCCGGCTGGCTGATGAAGGGCAGTGTCCTGCCGGGGACAACCCCGGTCAATACCCTTCCGGCCCGTTACGCCGCCGGGCGCAGTGGATCAACGCCCGCACACGGAAGGCCCGGCCGGATCATGAAGGACGTAAGGCAGATGACCTGGGTCTCGCCGTACTCAGTGGGGTGCTAGATGATGCCCTCCGGCCACGGCAGCGCCGAGCCCGGCCAGGACCAGGCCGCCAAGATCAGCCCCGATGCCGCTGCCACCGCTCAGCAGCTCCTAACCTCGTTCGAGGTCCGCGCCGGACCTGACCGCCGCCGCCAGCGCATACAGCCAAGCTGTCGGCTGTACGGGGGATGTCCCGGATCGGCCCCGCGGTCGTACTGTGGACTGGTCACCGTCGGAGTGTGCGGCGCGCCACCATGGGGCTGCGGCAACCCGAGGGGGTAATAACTATGCTCGTCCTCGACATACTCCTAGGACTCGCGGTTCTGGTCCTGCTGATCTATCGGCAGCTGCGCAGTCAGCCTGTCAATGCTTCCGCGTTGCGCCTTACCGCGATTCTCCTGATCATCGGCATTTTTCAGACTTTCCAGTTCCTGAATAAATACCATGCTCACCCACTGACCTACGGGGCTATAGGCGGCAGCCTGGTGCTGGCGGGCATCTTCGGCGCGCTGCGGGCCAGCACGGTCCGGCTCTGGCTGCAGGACGGAGCGGCCTGGTCAAAGGGCAACTGGCTGACCGCCGCCTTGTGGCTTGCCTCTTTGGTCGCGCATCTGGGCTATGACTTTCTGGTATGGCGTGGCCCCGGCTCCAGGGGCTTGGGACCGCCACCATAGTCCTTTACCTTGCAGTAACCCTGGGCTTTCAGCGGATCCTGGTGCTGCAGCGGGCGCAGCGCCTGCAGCTTGGCGGCCCGACTTCGCCGGGTAAGCTTGGCGGCCACGACTAGAGGACGGGACGCAAGGACGCCAATGTCCGGCTGCCGTGGCCGGGCCGGTGACTGCTGGCTAACGGCCAGGCGTGCCAGCCGGGCTGCTGCGGGCGGCGGCACGGGCGGACCTGTGCTCCGAGGCCCACTGCACGACCGGGACCAGCAGCCAGCAGTACTGGGCGGCGGTGATGCTCACCCATGCCAGGCCAGCCGACAAGGCCACGACGATCACGATCGGAGCTGCGCGCTCACGCAGCGCCTGGTCCACGTCTGATCCGTGCAGACACCGGCCTTGCCCTTGTTGACGTTAACCGGTGCTCACCACTTGATACAGCGCGGGATGGAACGGCCAGCGCAGCTGGGATGCGGCCTCCCGGAATCCCTGGCTGCCGACTGCGGCATTGAACTCTTCCTCCGACGTCCAGTGCGCGATGTTCACGAAGCGGAACTGCGTGTCGTGCAGCGACTGGTGCAACGCAGTTTCGATATGCGCGGGAAATGTCTTCAGGTAGTCGCGGGTCTTCTCCCAGGCAGCGATGAATTCGTCTTCGTCGCCCGCTGGCACCTCAAAGATGTTGATCAAGGTGACACTCATAGTCCTTCCGCTCCTCCCACCGTGGTGCCAGCCTGAGGCAGGTTCATCGTGACCTTGACGGCCATGCTCTCGTCACGAAGATGCTTCCAGACAAGGTGCCTGGCTGTCATGCCGACCTCGGCGGCGTTCCCAACAGGTGCCGGGTCTACTCACCGAAGTTCGCCGCGCGCTTCGGGGGCCTGGCCTCTGGCTGGACACTCAGCTCAGCATTGGCCCAGGGCAGTGACAACGACGACGGTGCCGGTCCACCTCCGGGCCAGCGTCCACCCGATTGACATCACAGATCGGCCATGCCAGCTTCTGTTCGCATGGTGCCCAGCGCGTACGACGCCTACCTTGCCGCGGTGGCCACGGCCGCTGCGGCGCTCATCGGCCTGTTGTTCGTGGCCGTTTCGGTCCGAGACGATACGATCTTCGGGCCGAATGCCATACCGGGCGGCGAAGCGCTGGCGATCACTGCCTTCACCGGCCTGGTGAACTCGTTCGTGGTGTCCCTGCTCGGGCTCATCCCAAAGATCAACATCGGCTCACCCGCCGTGATCATGGCCGTGATCAGCATCGTCACGATTGCCGGGCTCCAGCGGCGGCTGCACGCCGCCAGAAGCCTGATCGTGTCGGCAGTCACGTTGCTGGCCTGCGCCGCTCAGTTCGTACTCGGTGTGCTGCTGCTAGTCAATCCACATAACAGCGATCAGCTGATCAACCTGTCCTTCATCGTTTTCGTCACGCTGATTGTGTCGCTGCAGCGCGCGTGGTCACTGCTCAGGGGAAGGCACCTGGCTAGCGCGGGCGGCACCGCGGTGACCGGCGATCACGATCCGCCGCACGGGCCGGAGACCAGACCGCCGCCGCCGCACGCCGGGCACTGATCTGTGCGGTTCATGATCGCTTCCTGGCCGACGGCAGACGCGATGATCAGGCTCCACCCTCAGCCAGCAACACACGGCGGACCGTGCGTCAGCGATCATCCCGGAGTGTTGCGCGTGCCCGCCATGAGTGCTGAACGTCGCTCCTGATGAATATGGACAGATCGTATGAGGCTGACCGAAACCCTTCGGCGATGGTCACGGTGACGCTGTCCTGCTCGCCGTGAGGCTTCTGCGTGACCGAGACCTGAGCCTGCGGCACCCGGTGTGCCTGCCCCGGGGCCGACGTTTCTTCACAGACCGTAACAGTCCGGCAGCGACGAACCGCGCGATATCCGATCTGTACTCCGCGCCCTGTCCACCGGTGATCGCCAATGCCGCGTCCGAACGAGATGATCTGCGCGGCATTGTGAGTCTCCTCGCCGCTGGCCTGGAACCGCATGAACGACCTCGTGAATGCACGCCACCCTGGATGCTTGCTGGGACGGCCCGGGGCGGATCATCGTTCGGGGCTGTTCAAGGTTTGGCGGCTGGGCCTGGTGGTGCGGTCCGGCCTTCTGGCGGTATCCGGGGGCGGTCTGGGTTGATCTTGCTGTGTGTGCAGGCCGGCCGTTTACCGACGCGTCGCAGCGTGCTCTTATTCGCTGCCGGGCGCTGGGGTCGGCTCGCCTGCCCCGGCGGGGTGGAGCCGGTGGGTGAGTGCGGTGTGGCGGCGGCCGGCGCCGGGGGTGCGGACGGCCTGGGCCAGGGCGCGGCGGGATCCGGCCAGGATGATGAGTTGGCGGGCGCGGGTGATGCCGGTGTAGAGCAGGTTGCGCTGCAGCATCATCCAGGACGAGGTGGTGAGCGGGATGACCACGGCGGGGTATTCGCTGCCCTGGGAGCGGTGGATGGTGACGGCGTAGGCGTGGGCGAGTTCGTCGAGTTCGGCGAAGTCGTAGTCGACCGGCTCGTCTTCGTCGGTGCGCACCGTGAGGGTCTGTTCTTCCAGGGACAGGGCGGTGACGACTCCGACGGTGCCGTTGAAGATCCCCGCCTGGCCTTTGTCGTAGTTGTTGCGCAGCTGGGTGACCTTGTCCCCGACGCGGAACACCCGCCCGCCGTACCGCTTCTCGGGCGTGCCGTCGCGTGGCGGGGTGAGCGCTTGTTGCAGCAGGGTGTTGAGGTTGCCCGCTCCGGCGGGGCCGCGGTGCGTCGGCGTCAGTACCTGGATGTCGCGGACCGGGTCGAGCCCGAATCTGGCGGGGATGCGGCGGGCGGCGATGTCCACGACGAGTTTGGCGGTCTGTTCCGCCGGGTGCAGGCCGCAGTCCTCGGGGGGCTCGCAGGTGAACCAGTAGAAGTCGGGAAAGCCGGTGAGCTGCGGGGGCTGGCCGTGGTTGATGCGGTGGGCGTTGACGACGATGCCGGACTGGCGGGCCTGGCGGAAGATCTGGGTCAGGCGTATCCGCGGGATGGCGCCGGCGGCGAGCAGGTCGCGCAGTACTTCGCCGGCGCCGACCGAGGGGAGCTGGTCGACGTCGCCGACCAGCAGCAGGTGCGCCCCGGGCGGGATGGCCCTGACCAGTTTGTTGGCCAAGATCACGTCCATCATCGAGGCCTCATCGACCACGACCAGGTCGGCGTCTAGGGGGTTGTCACGGTCGTATCTGGGGTCGCCGCCGGGCTGCAGCTCCAGCAGCCGGTGCACGGTGGACGCGTCGTGGCCGGTCAGCTCGGCCAGCCGCCTGGCGGCCCGGCCGGTGGGCGCGACCAGCACCACGGTGGCCTTCTTGGCCGCGGCGAGCTCGACGACGGAACGGACCGTGAAGCTCTTCCCGCAACCGGGGCCGCCGGTCAGCACCGCGACCTTGCTACTGAGCGCGAGCTTGACTGCCTCTTGCTGCTCGGGGGCCAGGTCCTGCCCGGTCCGGGTGTGCAGCCAGCCCAGTGCCTTGCCCCAGTCCACGGCCGCGAAGGCCGGTAGCCGCTCCTGCCGGGAGTTCAGCAGGGCCAGCAGCCCGGCCGCCAGGGACTGCTCGGCTCGGTGGAAGGCCACCAGGTAGACCGCCGGGAGCAGATCGCCACCCTCACCGGGCACCAATTCTCGGACGACGCCCTCGGCGGCGACGAGCTCGCCCAGGCACGGGCCGATCAGTTCCCGGTCCACTTCCAGGATCTTGGCGGCATCGGTGATCAGGTTGGGTTGCGGGAGGTAGCAGTGTCCGTTGTCGGCGGCCTGCGACAAGGTGTACTGCAGCCCAGCCTTGATCCGCTGCGGGCTGTCGTGCGGGATCCCGACGGCCTGGGCGATGGTGTCGGCGGTCTTGAACCCGATGCCCCACACCTCCGACGCCAGCCGGTACGGCTCGTTCTGCACGATCGTGATGGAGGCGCCGGCGTACTTCTTGTAGATCCGCACGGCCAGCGACGTGGACACCCCGACGCCGGACAGGAACACCATCACTTCCTTGATCGCCTTCTGTTCCTCCCACGCCTCAGCGATCCTCTTGGTCCGTTTCGGCCCCAGGCCGTGGACCTCGGTCAGCCGGCCGGGCTCGGTCTCGATGACGGCCAGGATGCCGGCACCGAAATGTGCCACCATCCGTTCGGCCATCACCGGGCCGATCCCCTTGATCAACCCCGACCCCAGGTAGCGGCGGATGCCCTGGATCGTGGCAGGCAGCACCGTGGTATAAGAGGTCACCTCGAACTGCCGGCCGTACCTGGGGTGGGAGCCCCAGCGCCCGGTCAGCCGCAGGCTCTCGCCGACCTGGGCGCCCAGCAGCGGCCCTGTCACCGTCAGCAGATCCGGGCCGGTCCGCTCGGTGGCCACCCGGGCGATCGTGTAACCGGTGTCCTCGTTGGCATAAGTGATCCGCTCCAGCACCGCCTCCAGCACCGACAGGCCCTGCGGCACAACAGGCGACGGGGACGGACCGGTCACAGCGACCATTCTGCCGGGCATCCCAAGCCGCGGCGCGCCGCGCCAGCCGGCCCACAACCTGCCGCGGCCGGGGATAGGCAAGACCGGTGGCCGCGCCCATGCCCGGATTTCGCCGGTGCAGGGCTGTGGTGCATCCGGCCCAGGTATTCACTTCCCCCGCTTCCGCTTCCTGGCCGGCGGGGTGTTCTCGCCGCCCCGCACCCGGGGCCGGCTGCACGACTTACGCCCCCGCGCCTGACGTGACAGGCTGGCCAGGGCAATCGCAGGAATCAGCGCGGACCCCCGCCGCCATGGCGGGAGCGCATCCGCAGCGGAGAAGGTCACGATGGCGCAGGGCACGGTGAAGTGGCTCAACGGCGACAAGGGCCACGGCTTCATCGCGGTGGAGGAAGGCCCGGACGTATTCGTGCACGTCAGCGCCATCACCGGCGGCGGCTACCGCAGCCTGGACGAAGGGCAGAAGGCCGAGTTCGACATCACCCAAGGCCAGAAGGGCCCCCAGGCGGAAAACGTCAGGATCATCCCCTGACACATCCCCAGCCAGCACCCTCCCGGACGCCGCGCAGCCCCCGTTCCCGGGTAGCTCCGCCCGGCTGAGACCCGGATTACCGTCCGCCAGCAGGTCACGGAGCGTGGCCGAACCGCCGGTGGGGCAAACACCCGGATCCGCCTGATTGAGAATCGACGTAGGCGTTGCGGCTTGGTCGTAGCGTTCAGAGGTCCGATGGGCTGGCTCCCGAACCGCCTGCCGGCCGCGTGCGGTCTGGCTTAATAACGAGGTGCCGGCCTGTCGGGTCTCCCGTGGTGTGGCTCGTAAGAGGCGCGACGCCAGCAGATCCGGAATCAGGCATGCCCGCCACGGTCCTTCCCGCAGAGATGATGAAGGAGCGGTTGATGGCGGCAGTGATGATAGGTGTTGATCCGCACAAGGGCTCGCACACGGCGGTGGCGATCAGCTTGGCCGAGGAGCCGCTGGGCGAACTACGGGTCCGCTCGTCAGCCTCCCAGGCGGAGCGGCTCGTGGCATGGGCGGCGGCCTGGCCGGAGCGGACCTGGGCGGTCGAGGGCGCCGGGGGCCTGGGCCACTTGCTCGCCCAGCAGCTGGTGGCGACGGGCGAGCGGGTGCTCGATGTTCAGCCCAAGCTCGGTGCCCGGGTCCGGCTGCTGTCGACCGGGGCGACGAACAAGAATGACCCGAACGACGCCCGGTCGGTCGCGATCGCTGCGCTGCGCTCGGCTACCCCCCGAGCGGTGACCGCTGATGACCACGCTGCGGTCCTGAAGGTGTGGGCAAAGCGCCACCGTGACCTGGGCCGGGCACGGAACCAGGTCGCCTGCCGGCTGCACGCCGTGCTCTGCGAGCTCCTCCCCGGCGGCATCTCCAAAGAGATAACTGCAGCTAAGGCCGCCGCAGTGCTCGAGCAGTCTGAGCCGTCCGGGGCCGTCGAGGTGGCTCGTTGCGAGCTCGCTGCCGAGTTCCTTGAAGACCTCCGCCGCTTCGACGTCCAGATGCGCGACACGAAGAAGAAGCTGGCCGTGGTGGTCAAGGCGGCCGGGACGACGCTCACCGAGATCTTCGGCGTGGGCCCGGTCGTCGCTGCCACCGTGATCGGCGACGTCACCAACGTTTCCCGTTTCCCGGGCCGGGATCACTTCGCCGCCTATAACGGCACCGCGCCGATCGAGGTGTCCTCAGGAAACCGCAAGATCTACCGGCTGTCGAGGCGCGGGAACCGGCGCATCAACCACGCCATCCACATGGCCGCGGTCACCCAGATCCGCCATCGCCACAGCGACGGAAGGGCTTATTACGACCGCAAGCTCGCCGAGGGCAAGACGCACCAAGAGGCGCTCCGCTGTCTCAAGCGGCGCATCAGCGACGCCATCTTCGCCCGCCTCCAGGCCGACGCCCGGCGGGTCGCCGCAGCGGCCAGTGCCAGGGGCCCGGGAGGGCAACCGGGGAACGACTCTGTCGCCAGCGCGGCCGGCTCACACCCCGGAAACCGGCTCTTCGGCCAAGCCACTCCCGAGCCCGCCACCACCCTACGGCCCTCGGACGGACCCGCACCCACCCGTCCGGCAGCAGCTCCGAAGAAAACCCGGAAAGGCTCTTGACAACAAAGAGGCTTCTGATGGGCAGCATTCTCAGTCTGTATAGCTCGCTGCCCGTGGCGCACGAAGGATTGATATGGGCGGCTCCAAGCCGACCAGACCGCTAGCGACGGGCGTACCCCGTTCGCGATGTGTGGCTTTCCTTGTCGAGGCATTGATCGCCAATATCAAGATCACCGGTCCTGGAGAAACCGTCTCCCGCGATGTCTACTCCCGGCCGCGATAGCGGGCGATCGCTCTTGTGACGACGACGTTGTGACATGCCAGCATCAGCGGCCAGGCTCGATCACCGAGGCGAGCCTCGCTCTCCGGCCAGCCGGCGAGGGAGGCCAACAGCACGGTTAGCCATTTGTTGTCTGCTACTCCGGCGTAACCCCACATCATGGGGTCGGTGCTGGTCATCTCTACCGCCGAGTTGCCGTGTGTCACCGCCCGATCGGGTACACAGAGCCATCCTGGCCGCGGCGTTCCAGCAGGTCACGTTCACCGACGACGCAATCGGCATGGCCGGTGCTGGCAGCCGCCGCGTCCCCGATCGCCGTCAGTGGCGCCTGCGGTCCGGGTCCGCAGGTTCGCGCCGGCAGGGCACGAGTCAGGTAACCGGCCCAGGCTGGCTGTGCGTTGAAAGGGTGTGGGAACCCAACGAATGGACTTCACGGAGTTCTACCGCGAATCCAAGGATGAATGCCTGTTCACCGTCCTGGTGAGCGTCGGCGACCAAGATACGGCACAGGAGCTTGTGGCCGAGGCCTTCGCCCGCGCCTGGGCGTCGTGGCGCAGCGTCAGCGGGCATCCGGCGCCAGCGGCGTGGGTGGTCCGCACCGCGCTGAACGCGAACATCTCCCGCTGGCGGCGCCGCCGGCGAGAGGTATCGCTGCCCGACCCTGGCACGGTCGCGGACCTGCCTGCCGTCAGCGGGGAATCCGACAGCCCCGTCGATCCCCGGATCATGGCAGCCCTGATGCGGCTTCCCGTCCGGCAACGGCAGGTCGTCGCCTTGCGACTGTTCCTGGACCTCGACACACGCCGCACCGCGCAGGTGCTCGGCATCGCGCCGGGCACGGTCCAGGCTCACCTGAGCCGCGCCATCGCCGCGCTGCGCGACGACCTTATCCCCACCCCACAGCAGGAGAACTTGTCATGAACGACAACGAACTGATCACAGCAGTGCGAGACCAGCGAAACAAAGTCCAGATGACCACCCCGGTGGAACAGATCATCAGCCGCGGCCGCGCGCTACGCAGCCGCCGGCGGATTCCCGGCCTGGCCGGAGCGGTGGCAGTGCTGGCAGGAGTAGCAGTTGCCGTGCCCGCGCTGCTGCCGTCCAGCCACCAGCCCGGCCATCAGCGCAGCGCCGAGCTGGCGGCTTGGACGATCACCAAGCAGGCGGACGGCAATATCTACATCACCATCCGCGAACTGCGTTACCCGGCCGGATTGCAAAGCACGCTCCGCGCCGATGGCGTCCCGGCCAGCGTCACCTTCTACGGCCAGCAGAACCCGGCGTGTCAGGGATACCCCGCCAGCCAGGCCCTGCTAAGCCAGGTATTCCCTTCCCCTGCTCCGCCTCCGAGACCCCGCGTGGTCATCGACCCCTCAGCCCTGCCCAGCGGGGTTGGCGTGCAGCTCACCGGCAACTTCCAGCCACACGGCATAGGAATGGGAGTTGCCCTGGTGCAGGCCAGTCAGCAGTGCACCGGCAGCTGAGCCACCTCAGCCGGGCCATCCGGCGACGCTGACAACGTGACATGAAGGGCCGCGAGTCAACCCGCACGGCCCTGAATGTCATGCCTATGGCCGCTCGCCTCGTGTGCTGAGGCGCGGTAACCCGCTAGACGCCTGGCTAGCCGACCGCCGATGCCACGCCGAACCGGTCATTCTGCCGCTGAACAAAGTACGGAATCGGCAGCGCAAAGGACCGCCGACCTTTCGTCACGCGCTGTAGTACGCGCTGCGCATCGCTTGACACGCGATATCCGCCTAACTGAAGAATTTGTTGTAGGCACTGCGGCCTGGCCGGGATGGGAGTGAGCCGGGTCGTAGCGTTGAGAGGCCCGACGGGCTGGCTCTATATACCGCCTGCCGACCGCCAGGGTGTGGTCTGGCTTACGAACGAGGTGCCAGCCTGCCGGGCCTTGCCGTGGTGTGGCTCGAAAGACATCCCAGGAGCTTAGATGTCAAGCCGCGGGCTTCTCAGCCGCTGTGTGTTGCGGCCAGGCGGTGGCTTCGTGGTAGTGGGTGCGGGTCTTGAGGCAGCCGTGCAGGATGCCGACGAGCCGGTTGGCGAGCTGGCGCAGGGCGGCGTGGTGGCTGAGGCCGCGGGCGCGGAGCTGGTCGTAGTAAGCGCGGGCGCCGGGCGAGGTGGTCAGCGCGGTGTAGGCCTGCCTGCTGAGGGCGTCGATGAGCCGGTCGTTGTGGATGTAGCGGGCCATCACGGCCTTCTTCTTGCCGGAGGCCCGGGTGATGGGGCTGGTCCCGGCGTAGTTCTTACGGGATTTGGCGTCGGCATACCGGTGGGGGTCGTCGCCGAACTCGGCGAGCACCCGGGCTCCGAGGATCGGCCCCAGGCCAGGCTGGGAGGTGATGATCTCAGTGTCCGGGTGCTGGCCAAAATAGGCCTCGACCTGCCGTTCCAGGGTTTTGATCTGCTCGTTGAGGACGGTGATGACGGCGGTGGCGGCGCGGACCGTGGCGGCGTAGGCGCCGGCCACGACCGCGGGCTGGCCGAGATGGTCTGCCCGCAGCGCCGCCTTGATGGCCGCAGCCCTGGCAGGGACGCCGCGGCGGCGGGCGCGTTTGAGCGCCGCGGTGATCTGCGCGGTGGTCAGCCTCGCGGCCGAGGCCGGGCCGGGGGCCTTGGCCAGCAATTCGAGCGTGTCCGGGGCGGACAGGTCGGTGAAGGCCTCCAGCGCGGCGGGGAAGTAGTCGCGCAGGCTGTGCCGCAGCCGCTGGGCGTGCCGGGTGCGTTCCCAGATCAGCGTCTTGTGCGCCCGGGCCACCACCTTGACCGCCGCGGCCTGCGCGCTGTCACCGGCCACCGCGCGCAGCTGGTGGGAGTCGGTGCGGACCATGTCCGCCAGGACGTGAGCGTCCGCTGCGTCGCTCTTGGCGCCGGACACGCCGTGCCGTTCACGGTACCGGGACGCCTGCAGCGGGTTGATCGCGAACACGGTATACCCGGCGGCGATCAGCGCGGTCACCCACGGGCCCCGGTCGGTCTCGATCCCGATCACCACCTGGCCCGGATCGGCGTCCTCAGCGTCATCACCGAGTGCCTCACCGGCCATGGCGTGCAACCTGGCCATCCCGGCCACGCCTTCGGGCAGCCGGGCCTTCGCCAGCCGACGGCCCGAGGCGTCCATCAGCTCGACGTCGTGATGGTCCTCGGCCCAGTCATCTCCAACGAACAGTCTCAAACCATGCTCCCGCCTCGCGATCCGGACAGTGCCAGCAGCCTGCGGGAGAACTATCAGCGACCTAATGAATCAGTGCTCACGCCGCACGCGGGCGGGCACGACATCCCATCAGCGATCAACTCTCCCGGCCAGCCGGCAGGGGCACGGTCTTTCGACAGGACTCCCCGCAAAGGGATCCAAGAGGCACGAGTGCTCACCTGCCGGCGGCTACCGGACCGAGTCTGCCCGACGGCCGACCCGGTAGCCCTCATTAGAGGAACGAACGCCCAGCAGCCCTGAAGTTAGGCATGCCCGCCGCGGTTCCCATTGCTCCTGATGGACGACGCGGAGGAGGGCTGATGACGGCAGTGATGATCGGGATCGACCCGCACAAGGGCTCGCACACCGCGGTGGCGATCAATGCTGGTGAGGCGCCGCTGGGCAGGATGCGGGTATCGGCCTGCCCGGACCAGGCCGGGCAGTTGCTGGCATGGGCGCAGGCGTGGCCGGAGCGCACCTGGGCGGTCGAGGGTGCCACCGGGCTGGGGCACTTGCTGGCCCAGCAGCTGGTCGCGGCCGGGGAGCGGGTGCTGGACGTCCAGCCCAAGCTGGCCGCCCGGATCCGGGTGCTGGAAGCCGGGAATACCAGCAAGAACGACCCGAACGACGCCCGGTCGGTGGCGGTCGCGGCGCTGCGGTCCAGGGCCTGCCGTGAGGTGACCGCCGATGATCACGCTGCGGTGCTGCGGATGCGCTCGCGGCGGCACCAGGACCTGGGCCAGTCCCGGAACCGGGTCGCGCGCAGGCTGCACGCGGTGCTGTGCGACCTGGTCCCCGGCGGCCTGCCGAAGGAGATCACTGCCGCCCAGGCGGCCCGGATCATCGAGCAGGCCGCGCCCGTCGGCGCGGTGGGGCAGGCGCGCCACGACCTTGCCGCCGAGCTGCTCGCCGACCTGCGCCGCTCGGACGCCCAGATGGCCGAGTCGAAGAAGAAGCTCGCCGCCATGGTCAGAGCATCGGGGACCTCTGTCACCGGCCTGTTCGGTGTCGGCCCGGTGGTCGCGGCCATCGTGATCGGCGACGCCAGCACCGTGACCCGCTTCCCCAGCCGGGATCACTTCGCTGCCTGGAACGGCACCGCCCCGGTCGAGGTGTCCTCCGGCGGCCGGAAGATCTACCGGCTGTCGCGGCGCGGGAACCGGCGGGTCAACTACGCGATCCACATCGCCGCGGTTACCCAGATCCGGTACAAGCACAGCCCCGGCCGCGCCTGCTACGACAAGAAGATCGCCGAGGGCAAGACCCCCAAGGAGGCGCTGCGCGCTCTCAAGCGGCGGATCAGCGACGCGATCTACGCCCGCCTGCTGGCCGACGCCCAAACGGCGGCGGCATCAAAGGACCCGGGAGGGCAACCGGGGAACGACTCTGGCTCCAGCGCGGCCGGCTTCCACCCCGAACACCGGCTCTTCGGACAAGCCACTCCCGGGCCGCAGCCCAGCCTACGACCTGCCATATCAGCCCGGCCAGTTGCGGCAGTAGCGCCGCCCAGGAGGAAACTCCGCAAAGCCACTTGACACAAAGAGGATTCGTTCGGCGCTGCTCTTGAGCGTGCGCTGCGGATGTAACCGCCGCGGCTGACTACATCGAGATCGGCGCGCTGGCAAGCGGCCGTGCGGGCCGGCCAGTGCACGATCACAATCTGACAGGCATGAGCATCCGGTGGATGCCGAAGTGACCGGCGGGCGCAGCGGCGCGCCTGGTCCGCTCCGTCGCCACCGGAGAGCTTGATCATGCCGGATACGTGCCCAGATTCCTGCCAGGCGGGGTGTCAGCGCAGGTCGGGCACGAGATGTCCCGTTCCGCCGCCAGCTGACCGCCGTGACGCTCTGGCAGGCCAACACGCTGGCCGCGCTGACGCTCGTGATCGGGCTGCCAGTTGGCGTCGCGGCAGGCGGGTAGGCGTGGGCAGTGTTGGCCGAAGTCTGGGCATCTCGCCTGGGCCGTCATTCCGGTCGGGACCGTGCTGCTGCTGATCCCGGCGGTGCTGGTCGCCGCGACGTGCTCGCGCTCTGGCCATTCGCCGCAGCGCCACGGTCCGAGCTGCCGTGCTGCTCCTCGCCCAGTAGCCCGACGCACGCGACAAGGACGTGGACACCTGACGCGGCTACTCCGCGCGCAGCGCGGGGGCCGGGCGGACTCGCGCCGCCGCCCGACCGGGAATGGCCGCTACGAGGCAGGCCACCGCCACCGTTACCGGGATGACCGCCAGCAGCTCGAGCACAGATACGACCGGGTCAGCGGGTACTCCGGCCGATACGGCGAACAGCGTCCAGGCCCATCGGCCCGCGAGCGCGCCGGCGGGCAAGCCGACGGCGAGCGCAACCGCGCTGATGGCGCACGCCTGCCACAGCACCACGCTGAGGAGCTGCGGCCTGCCCATGCCGAGCACTTTCAGCACCGCAAGGTCCCGCCTGCGGCGCTGCACGCTGGTCACCAGCACGTGCGCCAGGGTGCCGACCGCCAGCAGGGCCAGCGCGACGCCGAGGACCAGTGGCGTGTCGCTGACGGCCGTGTAGTTACGAACGTCGCTCGGCTTCTGGTCGGAGATCACCTGACACACTTGCGGCGGGCAGCCGATCAGCCTCGTCGCTGCGGTGAGGCTTGCGACCTCGGCTCGAGGGCTAGTGCCGCGACGATAACGTGCCAGCACGAAGTTGAAGCAATCATGGGTGCAGCCGGTCTGCGGGTCGGCCACTGAGAGCACGTTCGCCTGCACGACGGCGCCGCTGCCCAAGTCGGTGGCGACCAGCGAGCCCTGTCCGAACGCGGCAAGGACCGCGACGCCGACGATCGTCATCATCCGCGGCCGCTTGGCGGTGAAGGTCGAGCTGGTGAGGGCTGACGTCCGCACGGGGATCCGCTGACCGACCCGAAGGTGCAGTTCCCTCAGCGTCTCCGCGCCGAGGGCGATCTCATCCACCGCCATCGGCGCGTGCCCGGACAGCATTGTCACGTAGCCTGCGCCGCGAAACGGGTCGACCCCGACGGCCGGCACGACGGTGCCGTTGATGCTGACCTGGCCGTAGTTCCCGGCCGCGTACCCGGTGAGGCCCGGCTGGATCGACGCGATCCTGGCGACGATTGGCTGGCTGACGCCGCCGAAGCTGAAATCGAGTTCCTGCTGCCAGTCCTGGCCGTACTGGGCGGGCGTGCCGAGTAGGTGCCGGAAGCTAGACCCGAAGACCAGCGCCGCGACCGTCGCAGCGACGGCGATCGCGGTGCCGATCAGGGCACTGCGGACCGGTACCGCCGTCCGGCCGCGCCCCGGCTGCAACGCCATCCGGACGCCGATGCGCCTACTGACCGAGCCGCCCGCGCCCAGCGCCGCGGCGGTGCGCGGAAAGCGCTCGGGTACTGCCGGGTCGGCCGCGGGCCAGGAGGCAGGAGACTTCGCGGACGCGCGCCACGCGGCAGGCAGCACGAGCGCCAGCGGCAAGAGCATGATGGCGCCCAGGCCGGCGCCCAGGACAGCGACGTTGACCGCCAGCCCAGGGTGCGGCTCGGCGATCCGGGCCGGGCCGATCGGCGTGAGCGGCGAGGCGGCAACGGCCACGATGACCGCCAGCAGGCCCCCGGTCGTTGTGACGATGGCGGTCCGTGCCAGTGACAGACTGGCCAGCTGGCCTGGCGCCATGCCCAGCGAGCGCAGCACGGGGAAGTCCCGGGCGTCCAGGACAAGCTGCCTGCTGAGCAGCTGTGCCGCCACCACGAGCAGAAGCAGCCCGGCCAGCGCCGCGAACGCGCCCAGGGCCACCGCCTGCGGCCGGATCGCCCGCTGGGTCGCGGCCTCCTGGTCGCTGACGTCGGTGATGTACACCCCGCCGGTACCGGTGACGCTCGAACTCGCTGCGGCGAGTGCCGTCGCGGCCGCGTCGAACTTCCGCACGCTGGCACCCGGCTTCAGCGCCACGGCCACTTCGGTGCCGTAGCTAGCGCTGGCCGACAGCGACGTGCGCGCAAACGGCGGACTGAGCAGCACCTGCGGCATCGCGGTCAAGGCGGTCGCCGGCACGATCTGGTCATCAAAGGCTACGACGGCCGTGACCGTGGTGGATAGCACCACCGCCTTGCCCAGCTCGGCGTTCCCAGTGACCGGGGACTGCGGAATGATCGCGAGCCGGAACCTGCTGCCGGGCCGCAGGTGATACCGGTCGGCGAGTTGCTGATCGACCATCACCGCATGCGGGTCCGCCGCGCGC
This sequence comes from uncultured Actinomycetota bacterium, assembly GCA_963795055.1. GTDB lineage: Bacteria > Actinomycetota > Actinomycetes > Streptosporangiales > Streptosporangiaceae > JASHPR01. The sequence goes on along the minus strand of CAWCGJ010000040.1, from coordinate 330,378 downwards.
CACATCCGGCCGGCCAGGATCTTGACCCGGTCGGTCCGCACACCGACAGAGTTGTCAGGGCTCGAGAAAACGTTCACCTCTTGCGACGACAGTCCGTGCGCGGTCGGCAGCACAGCGTCGTCGTAGACAACTTCGCCCGCAGACTCGACACCGGGCAGACCGGCCACCGCGTAGTAGTACGCTCCGCCACCGCCCCCATAGACGACCTGCACCCGGCTCGCGTGTGCCCACGCCAGCAGCCTGCCGTACGCGGTGTCGGTACGCCGGGCACCGGCCGCGCAGGCAAGCACGGCCCCGCCGACCAGGCCGAGCAGCAGCGCCAGGCCCAGCAGCGGCCGCCACCGCGACCTCAGGTCGGATCGCAGGGCTCGGAGCACAGCCGCCATGGGCCTAATCCCTTCGCAGGATCACCGCGGACCGAATGCGCGGCTTGGACTGCGATCGGGCCGCGATGCCCACGGCAGCGGCGCCAAGCGCCACCGTGCTGAGCAGCCCGCCGATCAACACAACCGCCACCACCGCCACGAGCGTTGGCGGGTCGCTCGCCACCAGTAGAACGCCACAGCCAACGGGAATCAGCCCCGCGGGCCGCAGGGCAGGCTTGTCCCATGCCCGTCATTGTGCGCCGGATTCCACCAGTCGGCAGGAAGGGTCCCACCACCGATCTCCAGGCAGCCAGCACCACCGTCGTCGCCCGTGCCCGCGGCCAGCCGCTCCGCCCTAAAGGCAGCCCACCCAGGACGATCTGGGCGCGACGGCCCAGACAGCGACCCGCACTTGCCCAGCCGCAGAGAACCGGCAGCCGACCCGGTCGAACGTCAGTGGCTTATCGGCGTCGTCGCGCTCCGTAGCCGCACGGCTCCACTGCAGTCACCGCGCGCCTTTTCCTGCGAGGATGCGACAGAGACACCACCAGAACTGGCAGTTCGGTGACACCCGGCTACGGCAAATCCTTCGCCGCGAGGCAGCGCATACTCGGCGAATCTGTCGCATCGCCGCCCAGGCTCAAGGTTACTTTCTGTGATTACTCCTGCTCTTGGCTCACGCGCGAATAGCCGCCGATCTGGACGACGGCCTGATCGTTGGCCTAGTCGTTGGCCCCGCGCCCGAGCGGGGTGATCTGTCACGGCAGCTGTAGATCGTGATCTTGTGGCTGGGGGGTCATGTCATTACCGCTGCGGTGACTTCGTTCCAGTGGCGATGGCACGCGGCGGCTCGGTCTCATACGGTCATCCAGGGACACTCGGAACCTCCTCCGACCTGGGCGCATGCTGGTCGCAGGCGATGCGAGCGGTGATGTGATAAGGAAGAGGTCATGCGGCGCGGCGGGAACCAGCGCACCCGCGACATACTGCCCGCATGGCGACGATAGAACTGAACGAGGAGACGGTACTGGCAGCAGTGAACGACCTGCACGCCCGCACTGGCAAGCGGGTCTTCACGCTCATCGAAATCGCCGAGGAGCTCGGCGCCGGACGAGTCACCCCGCCACCCGGCATGCGTGCACCCACCGACGCACATGGCAACCCCCACCCCGAGCTGGCCCCACCGGTCCCGGCCTGGGTCAAGGCCCTCAACAACGTCCTGCTGCGGCTCGGAGAGGAGGGGAAGCTCGCGGTAGAGCAGATCGCCATGGTGGTGTTCTCTGCAGAGTGAGTCAGACCCGCCCAGCACGAGACGCTGACGGCAGCCAGAGCAGGTACACCGCGCAGGTAGCTGAGTGCCTAACTGCGTGACAACCGCTGTGGCAGTCGGCATACAACTACGGACGCCCGCGGACAATAAGGCCAGCTCAGGGATCAGATAATGGATGGTCGCAGACGCCTTCGGCTTCCCTGATAAGGAAGGGGTCCGTGGTTCGAGTCCAGAGGCGGCCTGGCTCCGAGTTGGCTCGTTGCTTGTCGTCCTGGAGTTCCCGCCCGGGCCAGCTCGCCCAGGGCATCCGCGACCTGGCGCTGCCGCTCGCCAGTGCAAGGTCGCGGCCTTCTAGTGTCCTGAGTCATTAATTAGTTCGCAGTAAGCGGCGAGGGTTTCGAGGATCTGGTCGGCGGTCTTGGTCCACACGAACGGCCTGGGGTCCTTGTTCCATTCGTTGATCCAGGTACGGATGTCGGCTTCGAGTTCGGTGACGCTGCGGTGGGCTGACCGGCGGAGCTTGCGGTTGGTGAGCTCGGCGAACCAGCGCTCGACGAGGTTGAGCCAGCTGGAGCTGGTCGGGGTGAAGTGCAGGTGGAAGCGGGGGTGGCGCAGCAGCCACTTGTGGATCTCGGGGGTCTTGTGCGTGGCGTAGTTGTCCAGGACCAGGTGCAGGTCCAGGTCGCCGGGCACCGCGGCGTCGATGAGCTTGAGGAAGCGCAAGAACTCCTGGTGGCGGTGGCGGCGGTAGTGCTGGGCGATGACCGAGCCGCTGGCCAGGTCGAGGGCGGCGAACAGGCTGGTGGTCCCGTTGCGCACGTAGTCGTGCGTCATCCGCGCCGGGGTGGTAGGCAGCATGGGGAGGCAGGGCGCGGTGCGGTCCAGGGCCTGGATCTGCGACTTCTCGTCCACGCACAGGACCAGGGCGTCCTCTGGCGGCGCCATGTAGAGGCCGACGACGTCGCGGACCTTATCGATGAACTGCGGGTCGGCCGACAGCTTCCAGGTCTGCACAACGTGCGGCTTGAGGCCGAAGGCCCGCCAGATCCGCGAGACCGCAGACTGGGACATGCCCGCTGACCTGGCCATCGACCGGGTCGACCAGTGCGTGTCTCCGCCCGGGGGCTGCTGCTCCAGCGCCGCGGTGATGACGCGCTCGACGTGCTCGTCGGTGACCGTGCGGGGCCGGCCCGGCCGCGGCTCGTCGCTCAGCCCTTCCAGCCTGGCCTCCAGGAACCGCGACCGCCACTTGCCCGCCGTGGTCCGGGATACGCCCAGCTCCGCGGCCACCGCGCTGACAGTCGCACCGTCCGCGCAGGCCAGGATGATCCGCGACCGCAGCGCCAGCGCTTGCGCGGTCTTCCGCCGACGCGCCCAGCCCTCAAGAACCTGCCGCTCATCATCGGACAACACCAGCGGCTCAAGCTTCGGACTCGCCATCGGGCAAGCCTACTAGGTGATTAGGAATTATCGACTCAGGACACTAGCGGTAGTTTGTTGACTCTGGATCGAGTTGGAGGTATGCCGGGGAGTAGTGGCATGACCTGCTGTGGGGTGCATGATGACGGGACGTCGGCCGTGTCCGGTGGCGCCGGGCCCGCTGGAGGAGTACGCGGCGCGGTTTGATGACCTGTTCACGCGCGTGGCGCAGCGGCGCGGGTTCCGGGAGTACCTGGCCGGGCTGCTGGCGCCGCGGGACCGGAACAAGACGCTGACCGCGCTGGCCGGGGCCGAGCCGGTGGCCGGGGCGCAGCATCCGGCGGTGCAGCGGCTGCAGTTCTTCTTGTCGGAGTCCCGGTGGGACCCGGGCGCGGTGAACGCCCGGCGGCTGGAGCTGCTGCTGGCGGACCCGGCGACCGCCCCGCACGATGCGGGGGTGCTGGTGATCGATGACAGCGGGGACCGCAAGGACGGGGCGAAGACCGCGCACGTGGGCCATCAGTGGCTGGGCCGGTACGGCAAGACCGACAACGGGGTGGTCACCGTCACGACGGTCTGGGCTGACGAGCGGCTGTATTACCCGGTGGACGCGGTGCCGTACACCCCGGCGAGGCACTTCGCGAAGGGGAAGAACGATCCGGCGTTCCGGACCAAGCTGGCGATCGGCGCCGCGCTGGCGATCCAGGCCCGGGAGGCGGGCTTCGCGTTCCGCGCGGTAGCCGCCGACAGCGCGTACGGCGACCAGGACGGGTTCCGCGGGGAGCTCGCCGAGGCCGGCCTGCCGTTCGTCATGGCCTTGAAACCCCGCCGCGGGACCTGGGCCTACGGCCCGGATGCGCATACTCCGGTGGACGCGGCCCGCGCGCTGACCTGGCACGGGCCCGATGATCCCGGTGACTGGCAGGCGGTGACCCGGGCCTTCCGCGGCGGGCGCACCGAGACCTGGTTCGCCGCCGACGCCTCCCTGGGCTGGTGGGGGCCGGACGGCGCCCGGCGCCTGGTGGTGGCCACCGCCGACCCGGGGACCCTGCCCGCGAAAGCCACCTGGTACCTGGTCACCAACCTGCCCCGCCCCGGCGGCCCGCGCGAGGCAGACAGCCCGCACCGGGCCGCGGACCTGGCCGAGGTCGTGCGGATCTACGGCATCCGGCACTGGACCGAACAAGGCTACAAACAGGTCAAGGACGAGCTCGGCTGGGCGGATTTCCAGGTCCGCTCCGACATCGCGATCCGCCGCCACCAGGTCCTGGTCACCTGCGCGTTCAGCTTCTGCTGGGCCGCCTGGTTCGCCGATAACCCGCCGCAACACGATAACGCGGCACCGCAGTCAGAGCCCGGCCGCGGAGAGAGGGGGGCCACGCGAAGCCGTCCCGCCGCCGGCGCCGTCCTGGCCGCGGGCACTGCGCGCCGTCCGCGCCTGGCTTTCCCCCTGGACCGTGCTGCAGCGCTGGTGGACCGCATGGTCCAAGGCGCCCCCGCCCCCGCAGCTGCAGGCCCTGATCACCTCGGTCGCGGCAGGCTGCGGCCTGCACCTCTACATCCGTACTCAACAAACTACCGCTAGGCGGAGATACGCAGGCGCATGACCCAGCGCCACTTGGCGATCCGACGGTCGCGGACGAATCCGAACTCTTCGAACAGGCTTTCTGGCCCGGTATGCAGGTAGGCGCCACGTTGCGGGTCACGGCCGTCCACCTGCTCGGGGTAGGCCTCGACCAGACCCCCGCCAGCATGCGTTATCGCGGCCAGCGCCGCCGCAACTCCGGCCCGCGCCACGCCGTTGCGGCGGTGCCCGGCACCGGTGAACAAGCAGCCGATCCGCCAGTCAGGCAACTCGACTAGACCCTTTTCATAAGCCTTCGGGTTCTTGATGGAAGCCACCTCGGCCGGTGGCCCGTACTGACACCAGCCCACGCACCGGTCGTCGCGATAGACCAGCATCTGGCGGCTGGTGCCCTTGGTCACATGAGCGAGCTTGGCCTCGCGGTTGCCTGACGCGGTGCTGTCATTGCTGATGCCCTCGGGATGAAAGCCGATGCACCAGCAGCCACCCCAGACACCGTTGTTCGCCTCGACCAGTGCAGCGAAGTCAGCCCAGGTATCGGGCGTGAGCAGCCGAGTCGTGTACTGGGTCATAGCCGATGTCACACTCCTACTGTCCCTCCTGCGATGGCGCTGCCGAAGTCGGTCGTGGGCGACGGCGAGCCGAGTAACCAAATGAGTAACTATCACCAACGTCAGGGACGGACGCCAGCGGACGCCCATGGACGGCGCTTCCAGGTTAGTCGTGCCGGAACGCCGGCCGCCCGTACCGTGACTTGGCCTCGGGACGAAGCGGTCACCGTGCCTGGAGGCCACCGGGTGACACCGCCTCCGGAGCCGTGAGCGTGTCACGTGTCCGTGGCCGACCGCTCTCATTGATTGCGCTGGCTGTAGCGGGAGGCTCCCAGCCCAGGGCGGGTCCGGGAGCCTCTGCTCAGCTCAGGCTCTACTGGTGCGACCGCTGCTCTGCTTCAGCCGCGCTCGCCTGCGCCCGGGCCTTTTCCGCCTCGGCCTCCTTGGCAGCCACGTCACGCTGCGCGGCGGCCTTGTCTTGCTGGGCCTCGCCTTCTCGCTTCAACGACTCGTCCCCGGTTACGGCCCCGGCCGCTTCCTTGGCCCGGCCCTTCACGTCTTCCACGACGCCTTCGACGCCTGCTTTAGGTCCAGACTCATTGGCCACGATGATCTCCCACGTTCCCCCGGGGTGGTGGTCGCCCCGTCTTCGGTTACCGTCCGCTACCCCGGCGATCGAGGGCACAAACGCCGTAGGCCCAGTCCAGGCCCCGGATTCGTCGAAAGTGGGTTCGAGGATCTAGGCGACTGGCGCGTTTCACCCTGCCAGTGCGGCATCCGCCTCGTGCCAGATCCATGCCAGAACGGGGGCGCCTCGGCGGTCCCTTACGTGTACTCAGAGACCATCGAAGTTGGGTGCGGCTCGTTTGAAGTGAGGGGTCAGGCGCCGAGTGTGTACTGGCCTTGGGTGGTGGTGCCGGGGTAGAGCCGCTGGTGTTCGCGGGCGAGGTGGAAGCGCCAGTACTCATCGAAGTCGCCGTTGCTGATCACGGCGCGCAGCGTGAGGACGGCTTCGGCGCCTTGGAGCCCCCAGCGGGCTCCGGTGATGTCGAGCCTGTCGCCGATCAGGTGGCGGCAGGCTCCTTCGATCACCCCGGTCGCGATGGGCCAGCCCGCGGCTAGGGCCTGGTCGTAGCGCAGGTACTCGTGCTTGCTGGTCAGGTAGCGGACGCAGGCGTCGGCGCCGGCCCGCTGGGCGGCGGTGAGGCCGGCGGTGTCCGCTTCGGCGGTGATCTCGGCGGCGGCCCGGGCGCTGTCTCCGGCCAGTACCGCGAGCGCTTTGACCGCTACCCAGTCCTCGGCTGCGGGATCTCCGGCGGGATGCAGGGACCATGCCGCTTTCCAGATGTATTCGAGCACGTGGATGAGGTCGATCACGATGTGGATGATGATGCCGCGGCGGGCGGCTTCGGCGCGGATCAGGTCCAGCTGGTGCTCGGCCCCGTCGACCAGGACCACCCACGTCCGCTGGTGCTGCCGGTCGCGGGCTTCGGCCTGGCTGAACGCGGCGGCGATCATCTCGGCGGGGTCGTGTTCCACTGACCCGGCCAGCCATTTCGCCGTGGCTTTGGGCCGGGGCCGCAGCGTGCGGTGGCCGTGCCGGCCGCCGGGCGGGGCGATGATGTCGTGCGGGCGTCTGGGGGACGGCTCGGCGTCGTAGACGCAGGTTAAGGTGGCCATCCGCTTGCGGTTGGGTTTCTCCCCGGCGGCCAGCCGGGTCCGCATCCGGCCCTGCCGGGCGGCGGCCTTGGCGGTGGCCGGGCGCAGCGCTTCGGGCCGCATCACGATCCCCTTGGCGTCGGCGGAGATCACCAGCAGCGTCGAGGCGGTGGCTGGCACCGGGACCCGGGCGGCGTAGAACGCGGCGATGTCGGTGGCGGCGCTCACCACCGCCTGCTCGACTTGCCGCTTGCCGATCACCGGCCCGCAGCGATCCGTGATCGCTGCGTGCGCGGCCTCGAATGAGCCGCGTGCCGCCTCCACCGCGGCCAGCCGGGCCAGGGCGTGGGACGGCCGGCAGGCCGGCAGCGACAACGCGGCATCGGCCGGGCGCAGGCTGGGTACCCCCGGCCGGCGCCAGGCGCACCGGGTGATCCGCACCGTCCCGAACAGCGTGGCCAGCAGCCTGCCGTGGCCGGTCTCCAGCCGGTTCCGCGTGATCCCGTCCGCCCCTGTCGCGGGCGCGGGGTGCTCCCGGGCGGCCCGCTCCTCCCGCGCCGCCCGCAGGTCCAGGTGATCTTGCAGCAGCTGCCGCTGCACCTCCCGGCCCCGCCCGGCCAGGAGGTTTTCGAGCTCGCACGCGGTCAGCCCGGCCGCCCCGGGCCCCTCTAGCTCCGCCACTAGCGCGGTGAACAGACCCACCGAGGCCGCGAAGGGGCCAGCATCCGGGATCGGGGCATACGGTTCCATAGGGCTCTTCTTCCGGTCCGGTTCGTCCTGGTTGGCACCTGCGAACCTAGGAAGAAGAGCCCGCCGTCACCCCCGTTTTGCCGCTTCCCCCGCACCGTTGCTGCTACGCGCGGGCAGGGCGAACAGCCCTGGCCCGGCCTCCTCGGCCAGCCAGCCCCGCTCTGCCAGCCGCTTCAGCTTCGACCGCAGCCCTTCCACCTTCGCCTTGTCCGTGCTGAGCCCGGCCGCCGCGGCGATCTGCGCCGCCCGCAGCGGGCGCCCGGCATCCTCGGCCACCTCCAGCAGGTCCTGGTAGGCCTGCGGCAGCACAGAAGCCTCAAGACCGGCCCGCCACGGCGGCACCGCCAGCACCCCGATCACCGGCGGATGACCCGCCCCCGGCCGCGCCGTCACCTCCGGCTCCGCCGTCGGCGGGACGCCCGCGCCGGCCTCGCTCAGCACCTCATCGACCATCTCCCGGGTGATCACCAACCGCGACAGCCGCTCCTCGACCCCAGCCAGACGCTCAGCCAGCCCAGCGATCCGCCCGCGCAACTCCTCCGCTTCGGCCCGAGCCGCCGCTTCCCGGCGCTGCAGTTCATCGATCAGCGACCCCATCAAGCGCCCTCCTTGCTCCTGCCCGAAACAGTAGAAGCCAGCAGGCACCGACAGCAGCCCAACCATCAACACTGCAGGTCAGCCAATCCCTTCAGACGAGCCACACCCATCGAAGTATGGCCTGACCTGGGCAACCGCAGGTAGGGGAGTGGCCTGAAACGACCTCCTAAGCAGTGAGTCATCCTGTTGTGCCACATCCGCGGACCGGGCATGTGAAGATCACCTGGATTGGGTGAGGCATCGTTGATGGGTGAATTTCTACCAGGGCTGCCCGGCCTGCCTCGATGGAATAGCCCAGGTAAAAGTCGGTTACCTGGCCGTTGGGCCCGGGGGTTCCGCGCGGGCACGCGGCGAAGGTGAAACCTGTATCCCCGGCGGGCAATTGATTTCCGGAACCCGGGCCGAAGCCGTCCACGAAGCGGAAGTACGATCGGGCCGCGGCGGCGGGCTTCATGACCACCGTAGACCCGGTCGTGACTTCAACGATCATCACGACGAAACGGAATTTGCCCTGCCTGTGCGCGGCCCGGTCCGCGCCTGGCCAGCCGTCATAATGCACGTAGCCGAGCTGACGGCCGCCGACGAACCACAGCGGGCCTGCCCGCAGGCTCCCAGCACGCCAGTCCGGCCCGAGCTGGCCCGGGTTCGCGGAATCGCAGGTGAGCAGCACCGTACCAGGGGCGGCGGTCGGCGACGGCCCGGGTGCTGCCAGCGCTGTCGGACCGCCCGGCGGGGAGACAGCGTGACGGCGGCCGCCTTGGCTCAGGACCAGGGTTGTGATCACGGCGATCAGGGCAACAACAGCTGCTGCCCCGGCAAGCCAGCGCCCGGAAGGCAAGCGGGGATCGCGCCGTGGACCCTGGCTGATCTCATCCAACCGTCACACCTGCTCCGAACAGCCCGCTGCACCTCCGTGTAATTATGTGTCGTCTCACTGATGCCGTCGCCTCGCGGATCGCGCCGCAGACTTGAAGATCCCGTGAGCGGCCTGGGTGACTAACTGGGTGACAATCGCCGCGCTCGCAGGCGGACACCCACGGACAGTCTCGGCAGGCCAGCCGATGAGTAGAACCTGCTTGCCGACGTATGAACTTGGCTTCGGGACGAAGAGGCCAGGACGCAGGCCTCCAGGCAGTTGGCGACCCCAGATGGGGGATGCTCGATCTTGCCCCTGGCTACGCGCACTCCTCAGTGCCATGAATAAACGGTCACGTCCATAGTCAACCCGTAAGTGGGGCCGGTACCGTGCCTCGTGTCGCCGGTGATGTAGCAGGCGGCGATGCGGTTCGCTGTCGTGATACACAGCGTGGTTCCTACCAGCGACTGCCCGAGGTCTTGGCCTCCCCCAGACACATAATTGGTATCGGACTGGCATTGGGAGAACCCGGCAGGCTGAGGCGTTCCGCTGTACTGGGCGAGCTGCGCTGAACTGCCGACGTAGATAAATCCGCATACATACAAGTCACCCGAGCAGCTGCTCGAGGATGGATGCAGAGTAGGGTCGCTAAAGGACAGCTCATGTTCACTTGTGAGTTGTACACCTTTTTGGCGTATCAGGACCGTACCTGCGGGAACTCCGGTCGAGGCCGGGCGCACGCTGCCCGTCTGACTACCCCCAAGCGCCGTAGGATGCGGGGAAGGTTGTTGTGTAGTTGGTCCAGACTCCACGACCCAAAGCACTAAACCGACAATGATTCCACCAACGATCGTGACAACCAACGGAATCATCAGCTTATCTCGCCACGTGCTCACCGATGCCTCCTCAACCGAAGACGCTTTGCCCTCCGGAGGGGCCAGCCCAGCGCACTGGCGGGCAGATCGTCCCATGACGGAACACTCGCACCACGATATCCCCCAGGCAACTCGCGTTGTTCGAGCTACCAAGACAGTCTGTCGCAAACTGCGTGACCCCGAAAGATGCTCGGCCCCCAGCACGGCGACTCTCCATCCCATGCAGCGCTGCCCTTGACCCACCGCTTGATCCTCGACGATGGCGGATCCGGCCGGTCTGATCAGATACGGCGGCTGCAGTTCGTTGTGGGTCCGAAAGCCGCTCCCCTGCCCAGCGAGATGCAGGCGGTCAGTCGCTGCGGGGGACAGGCGGTCACCAGGGGAGGCTGTCGTCCTCGCCTGCCGTGACCGCACATCCACGCCAGCTGCCGACTGGTGGCTCGCAAGGCGCCTGATAATGCCAGGTCAGCCACAGCATGCCGTAACCTGCCTGCTGGAGGTCGGGGGGTCTAATCCCCTTGGCTCGACTCGATCTACCAGTCAAAACACCCTTGGAGTGTCACCGACATGCAGCGCCCGAAAGCGGGATAATCCAGGTGGACAAACCCCGAGAGCCACGAAGCTCAGGTGAGGGACAGTCCCGTACAGCCTGGCCATGTCTTACAAGCAAGGGATCGCATTTAGCTGACCGCAAAGAGTAGTACGGTCCGGTTCGTCACTCATTATTAAGTGCCTTCCCGTGTGGCAGCCAACGCAGTGGCGGTGAGGTTTGCGAGCATCTCCCACCCAGTATCCCGTATGGACTCGCTGGAGTTCGGCGTCAGACCCATAAGCGCGACCTCAAGGTGGACCGATGCTGATTCTTCATCACTGTTAGCAATGGCGTTGACCGCCCGTAGGAGTCGGATACGAGCTGCAGTATTCCCTGGAAATGCGGCCTCGATAGGTTCAACCACGCCCGGTGCAGTGATGAGTCTGAGCAGTTCTGTCATCGCAACTGTAGGCTCATCGGATATCAGCCATTGAAGGGCAAGTGCCCGGCCGACGTTATGCACCAGACTTTCGCGGACGCCAACGTAAAGCTCTGCTGGTTCAGTCATTGTGAAGAACACAGAAAGCTCTGGGCGAGCAAGAGTAAACTCTCCCGAGTCAACCAGTGCTTCAATGATCAAGCGTTGTGCCTCATGCCGAAGCTGATTGTGCTCTTCAGTTTCCAGGTCTTGCGAAGTGAGTTGACTCAGAACTCTTCGGCATAGTTCGATGGCGGCCTTAGCGTCGCGGCTGCTGCGAAATATGAGTTCGGCCTCTTGTAGGTATTGCGCTGCTGTAGTCTGTGGGGTATCCGGCAGGCGTGTCAGCAAGTCTGCCACGACGGCCTCAAGGCGTGAAAGATCGCGGACCAATGACCCGCTCAGTCCCCATTGAGCTGGAACAATGCCACTCAAGATTGCCTTGACGTAGACTGCTAGTCGCGTAACCCATGTGGGTGCAACTGCCGCACGGATCTGCAAGATCGAGTAGACGTTGCCTAGGAGGTCAAGGATCTCCGCCAAGGCTGGTGGCTCCTCTTCGGCCAGCATGTATGCCAACTCTATCCGGGCCTGGCAACACAGATCCTCGCAGTGTTCGGTGGCTCTTCCGTCCAACTGGGCGATTTCCGCGCGCAGCAAGGCAGTGGCTTTAACGTGGTCTCCCTGGCGCCGGAGGACACCGGCGAGATTCCCTCGCATGAACGCAATGTAGTCGCTGTCGGCCCCCAAGCGGGTTGTGTGTTCATCTACCGCTGCGGCGTGCGCGGCAAAGGCCAACGTCCTTGGGTAGTCTGAGCGTCGGTGCGCTGCCCCCAGCCACAAGGCAATGTGATAGGCGAGCCTGCCAAGAATATCCTCTGGAACGCGCGGATCAGCATCCGTTTGCTCACGAAGTATCTCTTGGAGAACCGAGTTAACGGAGATGACCGCGTCGGGTACTCCCGGGTCTGTCAATCCCTCGGCAGGCAGCGGCTCATCGAGGTCAACCAGCGACTCCGAACGCAATATTGAGACTACTTCGGGAGTGGGGCAGACCACCGCGTTCATGTACGCAGGAGTATTGTCCTGGAAGCCCCCAGCGCTCTCGGGATCCATTAGCACGGCCGTAACAAGCAGGTGGGCTGGGATTCTTCGCGACGACAAGTATGCCGCGCACCAGAGCGCAGACGCGGCAACCCCGGCCGGATCGTCGGGACGCTGGGATTGGTTCTCGACCCTCTCCAAGCACAGATAGATGGCCTCGACCAGGGTCCGCGGGTAGCCCTGAGGTACGGCACGGGTATTACCGAGTGACCGGAGCTTTAGAGTCGTCAGATACTGCGGGATTCCCCCCACGCCGATACCACCCGCGGCGATGTAGGCCGCGGCAAGCTCTAGTGCCAGCGGCCAGCGCTCCATAGCATCTGCCAGCTGCGTGATCAGCGCGCGGTCCCGCGAAGCCTGTTCCTCACGAATATGCAAGCGTCTCATTACGAGGGCAACGGCCTCGCTCTCAGCCATCGGCCCGATGCTGATCTTGGTTCCCGCCTGGGATGGCACAGCGCTATCAGTAGAAGTCACGATGATGTGACCGTCACCAGCACGCGGAATCCACGACTCAACGGACTTTGGATGAACGCAATTGTCCAAGACCATCAACCATCGGCCGGCTGATTGTGCCAGTGCATCGTGGACTCGCGCGCGAAGCAATTCAGGATTGCTAATGAAAGCCCCCTTCATTCCCGTGAGATGGGCGAGGACCCGGATGAAGGAGGACAGGAGGGTGCTGTCGCTCTCCGCGTCTACCCAGTAGATGGCGTCGTACAGATCGGCTCGATCCATCAAATAGGCAGCCGCCAGACTGGTCTTCCCGATGCCAGACAGGCCCACGAGCGTGCATCGCGCAACCCCCACGCCTCCACCCCTGAACGGCAGTGCGTCCGTGATTCGCTCGATGTCCTTCGCCCGATGGATGTCAGGCCAGCCGGGGACCGCCCCAACAACCACACCCCAGTCCCGGCACCTGAGAGCGGACCTCAGCGTGGCGCCGTCCACCAGTAGTCTCGCCCTGAACTCAGCGACGGTAAGTTCTGCGCGGTTTTCATCTGCGGCGCTCTTGAAGATTTCACTGATCAGATACCCGGCCATAAGACCAGCCGATTCATCACCGAGACCAGCGCGGTGATCATTACGGTAGCGACGCAGTGAGCCTTTTTCATCCTGCGATCTCGCGGGCTTGAAGGACATGGATGGCCTTGGCTAGTTGCCCGGCGCGCCAGGGGCAGCAGCGGAGCTTGCGCAGGATGCGCCAGGTCTTGAGCTGGGCATTGGCGCGTTCGGCGGGCGATCGTAGCTGGGCGTGGGCGCGGTTGGCGTCTTTCTGGGAGGCGGGCTTGCCCCGGCCCCGGTAGGGAGTGCGCACGGGGTCGCCGGCGCCGTGATAGCCCTAATGGGCACATGAGCAGGTCACCACTGGTGGTAGCCGGGGCGCTGGAGCTCTCCGACAAGATGGTGGGACCGCTCAGGCGAATGGCAGGGCACCGCTACTTGTTCCCCAGGCTGAAGCCTTCGTTCGAGGCTGCGGGGTCTGCCTGGCGGCCGGCACCGGGTGACCCGCTGACATCACCGGGGCAGGGACCTCTGGTCGAAGATCCGGGTCCCGGTCCCGGCCGCGCCTTTCCCGCTGCCTGCAGCGACACGCCGGGCCGGGTGCCGGGAAGCCGCCATTGGCGCTGGTATGGGTGGTCGTGGCCTGAGCCACCCGCAGGAGCTACCCCTCATCAGCGCCGGGAGCCGCCGAGCCCTGGCAAAGACCGGGGCCTGCGGGCAGCCGGGGTCACGAACGGCCAATCGGATGGCGGTGCCCTTGAGCCCTTCCATTAGGGAGCGCGCGTGCCCTGCACGGCCCTGGCCAGCACGGACAGCGGCAGGCCACGGAAAAGGAGGAATTAGTTGGACGTATTCTGCGGGATCGACTGGGCCGAGGATCACCACGACATCGCCCTGGTGGACCGCGACGGCGGGCTGCTGGCCCGGCTGCGCGTCACCGACGACGCGGCCGGCCTTGCCCGGCTGCTGGAACTGCTCGCCGGGCACGGCGACAGCCCGCAGGACCCCGTCCCGGTGGCGATCGAGACTCCGCGCGGACTGCTCGTCGCCTGCCTGCGCGCCACCGGCCGCGGGATCTTCCCGGTCAACCCGATGGCGGTGGCCCGCTACCGGGACCGGCACTCGGCCGCGGGCCGCAAGTCCGACCACGGGGACGCGGTCGTCCTGGCCAATGTCCTGCGCACCGACATGCACGCGCACCGGCCGCTGCCCGCCGACAGCGAGCTCGCCCAGGCAGTCGCGGTACTGGCCCGCGCCCAGCAGGACGCCGTGTGGGATCGCGTCACCGCGCACAACAAGCTCCGCTCCCACCTGCGCGAGTACTACCCGGGCTTCCTCACGGCCTTCGCCGCCGCCAAGGGCGGCATCATGCGCCCGGAGGCCCGCGCGATACTGGCAGCCGCGTCGACACCGGAAGCAGCGGCGAGGCTGACTCCGGCGCAGCTGCGCGCCCTGCTGAAGAAGGCCGGGCGCAGCCGCAGCATCGACGCCGAGGCCCAGCGGCTGCGCGACGCCCTCCGGCAGCCGCAGATGCGCCAGCTCCCGCTCGTCGAGCAGGCCATGGGCCGCCAGACACTGGCGCTACTCCGCCAGCTAGAGGCCGCCTGCCAGTCCGCAGACGACCTGCAGGCCGCTGCGGAGGAGTCTTTTAGCCAGCACCCGGACGCCGGGATCATCACCAGCTTCCCAGGCATAGGCGCGCTCACCGGCGCCCGGGTGCTCGCAGAGATCGGAGACGACCGGTCCCGCTTCAAGGATGCCAGAGGCCTCAAGGCCTACGCCGGCGCCGCCCCAATCACCCGCGCGTCCGGCAAGACAAGATCCGTCACCCGGCGCCACGTCAAGAACAACCGCCTCGCAGCCGCCGGCTACATCTGGGCGTTCTCCGCGATCACCGCATCACCCGGCGCCCGCGCTCACTACGACCGCCGCCGCGACGCCGGCGACCGCCACGCAGCCGCCCAGCGCAACCTCTTCAGCCGGCTACTCGGCTGTCTCCACCACTGCCTGGTCACCGGCCAGCACTACGACGAGGCCACCGCATTCCCCGCCACGGCCGTCACCCCCGCCGCAGCCTGACAAACACTAATTTCCACAAGCCACTTGACAGCTAAGGGCATCGGATGTCTTGTCGGCCAGCACGACCAGGCCGCAGGCGGCCAGCGCCCGGATGATGCCCCAGATCCGGGCGGCGGTCAGGTCGTGCACGGCGCCGGGCAGCGGCCCGGACACCCACACGATGTCCCCGACCGGGGTGGCGATGACCTGCAGGTTCATGCCGTGCCGGCGGTGCTTGCCGGAGTAGAACGGCCGGTCGGCGGCGACCCGGTCGATGGGGATCAGGGTGCCGTCGATGACCAGGTAGGCGTGCCCGGCGTCCTTCGCCTCGGCCAGCGCCCGGCGCAGTTTCGGCGAGCGGGCGGCCAGCAGGGCGACGGTCTCGGTGACATATCTCCAGGCGGTGGCGGTGCCGATGCCGAACCCGGCGGCCAGCTCGGCGAAGGTCTCGCCCTTGCGTAGGTAGGCCAGCACCAGCAGGGCCTGCCGTCCCGGATTGAGCTTGCGCCAGCATGACCCGATTTTCGCGCGGTGGCGGCGGATGATTCCGGCGACGTAGCCGAGGGTCTGGGACGACAGCGGCAGCGCGGCAGGGTAGAAAAGCATGGAAGCCCCTTGGCAGACGATGCGGATCTTGGTCGATCGCTTCATCTACCAGGGGCTTCGCTACGCCCCAAGGCGACACGCCGCCCGTGATCAGCGAACCTGCCGAGCGGCTCCAAGGTCAGGATGAAAAAGGCTCAGTCTAGCCCGCAGATCCGCGTGAACTTCCGCGTCCTCGCGCCGGTCGACGATCACCTCAGCGCGGCGCAGCCGCTCCAGTTTTCGATCAGACAGGCCCCGGAGCAGGGACCTTGCACGCGAGGCTCCCGCAGACGCCAGCACCTTGTCGATGCTTCGTCGCAAGTTGCCTAGATCGGCGCCCTCGCGGAGAGCTGCAACAAGCGCGACAGCGGAATCGCCGAGCGTCGCATTGGTAATAACCTGGTATTTGGGCGCATCACGATCATGAACCAGTCCACTGAGTGCGCGGAAGATATCTGTTGGACCCATCATGTCACCTGGGCCACGACTCTTCACCTGAACAGCCACCAGCGTGCAGCCCGCGTGATCAATCAACTCGTAGTCAATGCTCTCGACTCGGGCCTCTTCAGTGACAGGGCGTCTACCCTCTACGTGCACGGCGCCGACTGAGCCCAGTTCTACAGCATCGAGAAGAGCCTCCAGCGTACGAATGTATTGGTACAGGAACCCCCCAGCCGCGTTCCTGCCGCCATCGACCATCCCGTTACTCCCGGACTAGCCCCCGGATCCAGATGTCAATGTAACCCGTCCCAACGACAGATCATCGCTCACCGCCTAACTCGGGCCAGCCCAACGAGTCAAGCAAGCAGTCGTACAGCACTCGAATACAGCAACGCCATCGACTCTGGGCGGCTGCGTCAGGCTGCTAACGATCGCTGACCTGGCGACGGCCTCGCTGCCAGGAGGTCGCACCAGGGAACTGCACCGGGGTGTCTGACACCCGCAGGCGACACCAACGGGATCGGCGGTGGACGGACTCCGAGCGCACCAAGCCCAGATGAAGGACAACCTCGTACAGCCCGGGCATGTCTTGCAACAAGCTGTCACCGCGCGGGGTGTGCGCCAATATTGTAGGTGATCAAGATCGTTTAGCTACCTGGCGGGTCAGGCGGCTGGTGTCTGGTTGCGTGGTGAGTACCAGATCTGGTCTTCGGGGCGGCTGGCGGCGGCCTTCGGTCTATTCGTCGTTCTGATCGGCCAGGCCGGCGCCGAGGAGGCCGTTGCACGACCCGCAGATGAAAAGGCTCGGCGTCAATACGGGGTGAGGACGCAGAACTCGTTGCCCTCCGGGTCGGCGAGGCACGTCCACGGCACGTCGCCCTGGCCGACGTCGATGTCGGTGGCGCCGAGAGCCCGTCAGCCGGCCTGTCTCCGCCTCTTGATCGTCACCGGAGTACGGCCGGAGGTCGAGATGGATGCGCGGCCGAGCTGCCCGGTTCCACACGGTCTTCACGTCGGGCGTGCGGAGGAACTCCAGATAAGGGCCGACGCCCTTGGCGGAGCGCAGCACCGCGTGATCGTCGGTTACCTCGTGCAGGGTCCAGTCCATCGCCTCGTCCCAGAACCGGGCCATGGCCCGCGGGTCCGCGCAGTCGGCCACCACCGCGGCCATCGGTCCGGTGTCCCGGTAGATCGGTCGAGGCTCCAGCACGCAGAACTCGTTGCCCTCCGGATCGGCCAGGACCGTCCATGGCACGTCGCCCTGGCCCACGTCGGCGGGCGTTGCGCCAAGTTCCTGCAGGCGCGCGACCAGGTCCGCCTGATGGGCGGCGGAGGTCGTGGCGAGCTCGATGCGCACGCGGTTCTTCACCGTCTTGGGTTGCGGGTCGGCAACGACGTCGATGCAGACGGCAGCAGCGTCGGGATAGACGAAGCCCACGGGCTCGAGGTTGGTCACGCCGGGTTCCTCGCTGTCAACACCCCAGCCGAGCACCTCCGCCCAGAACCGGCCGAGCGCCGAGTCATCCCGGGCCTTCATATGAATCTGAACAAGTCGCGTCGCCATTGGCAGTCAGGGGCGCGGTGCCGTTGAAGGCCCGTTTCCCCATCCCCTTTCAAGTGAAGCGGGCGCCGGCGAGGTGCCCGTGGATGTGCGCCAATTCTGTAGGTAGCAAGATCAACTCGCCTGGCTGGCGAGGTGGGGTGGTGCCGTCTGGCTGTGTGGCCGCTTCCAGATCTCGTCCCAGCGGTGGCTGGCGTCCTGGCAGCGCAGGGTGGCGATGCCGGTCGCGCCGGCGAGGGTCCAGCGCATGCCTGATAGTTTCAGGCGCTGCCCGATGGACTTGCAGCCGGCTTCGACGACGCCGGAGCCGGTGAACATTCCGAGCGACTTGAAGTGCTGGTAGCGCATCCGGTGGGCGTTGTGCTCGAAGTAGGCCAGGGCCTTGTCCCGCTCGGCGGCTAGCGAGCCGGTGAAGTCCAGGTCGCGTCCGGCGGCCAGGATCGCGTCGGTGTTACCGGCGTCGAGTTCTTTTAGCCGGGTGGCGAGCCAGTCGTCGCGGTGGCCGGCGAGCAGCCGGGCGGCGAGGTTAGCCAGGTCGTGCAGGTGCTCGCGGGCGTGGTACAGGTCGACGATCTGGGTCGCGGCGGGGAAGTGCTGGCCGGCGAGGTTCCAGATCTTATTCCGGTGCCGCGGTTATCCCGATAGTTCACGTGATCGTGCTGCTTGCAAGCGTGAGTCGGCCAAGCATGCCGGGATAATTTCAGCTGTCACGGCTCTGTGAGCTGGCCTTCCGTGAGGCGATCCTGGCGATGGCCAATCACGGGAGGAAGGCAGTCATGCACAGTAAGTCGCAAGTGAAATGGTCTGGGCCGCTGGAACCGTTCGCGGCCGGGTTCGACGCGGAACTGGCCCGGCTGGGCTATACCCCGGCGGGGACCAGGCGCAAGCTTGAGGCAGCGGCGCACCTGAGCCAATGGCTCGCCGGACGCGGCATGACCGCGGACGACATCGGGGACGAGACGATCGGCGAGTTCGCAGCCGCCCGCCGGGCTGCCGGATCCTCCAGCCAGCTGACCGGGCAGTCGCTGGCCTGGATGCTCGGCTACCTGCGCGGGCTGGGCGCCGTCCGGCCGGCGACGGCCCCTGGTCCGGCGGCGGACGCGCGGCATCTGCTGGAGCGGTTCGGGGCGTTCCTGGCGGATGCGCGCGGGCTTGCGGACAAGACGCGCGGCGCTCACCTGGACTCAGCGCGCCGGTTCCTGGCGGCAGCCGGGCCAGGCCCAGACGAAGAGAGCGGGCCGCTCGTGAGCGCCCTCGCGGCCTCGGACGTCACCGCTTTCCTGGCCGGCATGGCCCGCATCCAGGCCCCGGGCACCACGCAGAACACCGCGAGCATGCTGCGGACGTTCCTGACCTGGCTGTATGCCGAAGGGCTGATCGCGGTCCCGCTCGCCAGGGCGGTGCCGGGGGCATATCGCAGGAGGCGGATCCGGATGCCCGCGCTCGTGACCGAGGCGGACGCTGCCTCGCTGCTGGCCGCCTGCGACCGCACGACCGCCCAGGGACTCCGCGACTACGCGATCGTGCTGGCCCTGAAGCGGATGGGCCTGCGGGCGCGCGAGGTCGCCGCGCTGACGCTGGAGGACGTGGACTGGCGCTCGGGGATCGTCATGATCAGCGGGAAAGGCGGCCGTCGTGACGAGCTTCCCCTTCCCCGCGACGTCGCGGAGGCGGTCATCGCCTACCTGCGGGACGGGCGGCCGGCAGCCGCGCTTGACCGCAGGGTGTTCGTCCGCAGCGTGGCACCGCGCCGCGGCCTGAGCGGTTACGGTGTCGGGCACGCGGTGGCCAGGGCCGCCGGCCGCGCCGGGCTGGACCGGGTGCGGCCCCATCAGCTCCGCTATCTCGCCGCGACGGCGATGCAGGCAGCCGGCGCGCCCCTGGCCGAGATCGGCCAGGTCCTGCGGCATGACGACGAGCGCACCACGTCGCTGTATGCCAAGGTCGATGTCGCCGCCCTGCGGCCGCTGGCCCCTCCCTGGCCCGCGCCGTCCGTGCCCAGCCCGGCGGGCGCGTCATGAACCCGCCGGCCAGCACGCTCGCCGGCTGTCTCGATGACTACCTGATCCTGCGCCGAGCGCTCGGCTGCAAGCTCATCAGGGCCGAGCGGTACCTGCGGCAGTTCCTGGACTACCTCGGCGAGCGCGAACTGGACACGCTCACCGTGGAGGCGGCAGCGGACTGGGTGAGCCAGTCCCGGCACGGGTCAGCGGCTCCGGGGCTGGGCATGGAAGCGGTCCGCGGCTTCGCCGTCTTCCTGCACGCCCACGACCCGGCCCATGAGGTCCCGCCTCCCGGCTTGTTTCCCCGGCGGCGGGTGCGGGCGGTGCCCTACCTGTTCTCGCCCGCCGACATCGCCGCGCTGCAGGCCGCGGCCGCCCGGCTGCGGGGCCCGCTGCGCGCCGAGACCTACACCTTCCTCATCGGGCTGCTGGCAGTCACCGGGCTGAGGATCGGCGAGGCGCTCGCGCTCGATGACGACGACATCGACGCCGGGGAAGGCATGCTGATCGTCTGCCAGGACAAGGCGCAGAGCTTCCGCCTGGTCCCGCTCCACCCCACGGCCCTCGCCGCGCTCGCCGGCTACCGGCACCGCCGCGACCAGGTGCTCCCCGGACGGCCCGTGCCCGCGGTCCTGGTCTCCCGCACTGGGGACCGCCTCACCTACAACGCCGTCCACAAGGCCTTCACCGGCCTGGTCGCCGCGGCCGGGCTCGGGCCCAGGACCGGGCGCTGCCGCCCGACCGTCCACGGCCTGAGGCACACCTTCGCGGTGAACATGCTGGCAGGCTGGTATCGCGACGGCGCCGACGTGCCCGCCCGCCTGCCGTGGCTGTCCACCGTCATGGGGCATTCCGGGCCGGCCTCGACCTACTGGTATGTGTCCGCGTCCCCGGAACTGATGGCGCTGGCAGCGCAGCGGCTGCAGGCCCACGTCGACCAGGGCGGTGGCGCTTCCCGGGCGGGGCAGTCATGACGCTGCTCGCGCCCTCCCTGCAGGCGTTCTTCACCGACCGGCTGATGCGGCAACTCCAGGCCAGCGGCCACACCATCCGCTCCTACCGCGTCACCTGGCGGCTCCTGCTGCTGTTCGCCGCCGCCCAGACGGGCAAGGCGCCCTCGGAACTGGACTTCGCCGATCTCAGCGCCCCGCTGGTCACCGGTTTCCTCGACCACCTTGAGCACCAGCGGGGCAACACCGTCCGGACCCGGAACCTGCGGCTCGCCGCGATCCACTCGATGTTCGCCTGCGCCGCGCCGCAGCATCCCGAGCACGCCGACGACATCGCCCGCGTCCTGGCCGTCCCCGGCAAGCGATTCCGGACCACCGTCGTCACCCACCTGAGCGAGGAGGAAATCACCGCTCTCCTGCAGGCGCCCGATCCCGGCACCTGGACAGGCCGCCGCGACCACGCCCTGATGCTGGCCGCCGTCACCACCGGCCTGCGCGCCGGCGAACTGGCCGGCCTCACCCGCGCCGACACCCACCTGGGCGACGGCCCCCACCTGGAATGCCACGGCAAGGGCAGGAAAGACCGGGTGACACCGCTGCTCCGCGACACCGTCGCCGTCCTGGCCGCATGGCTCGGGGAAAACCCCGGCGGACCGGGCAGCCCCGTGTTCCCGACCCGGCGCGGCACCCCGATGAGCCAGGACGCCATCGAGGACTGCGTCAAACGCCACGCCGCGACCGCCGCGATCACCTGCCCCTCCCTGACCAGCAAGAACGTCACTCCCCATGTCCTGAGGCATTCTTGCGCGGTGAGGATGCTCCGCTCCGGCATCGACATCGCCGTCATCGCCTTGTGGATGGGCCACGAATCGACCCGGACCACGATGATTTACCTCAACCCTCGGGAATTGCATCAGATGGGCGAGAAGTCGCAGGTCGCCCTGTCAGGACGGCGCTCTTCCGGGCTTTCGAGGGTTCTCGGCATGGCTGCCTGATCAGGTGATTTGCCAGGGTGATCCCGCTTGGTGCAAGATCTGCCCTTGAAAAGGGCTGGATCTTGATGGGTGGAGGACTGGTTGCGGCGGGCGGATCTTGCGGGTGCGGCTCACATGGAGCTGGTCGCGGGTGTGGTGCAGTTGCGTCCGGAGGACGCGATGGTCGAGGCGATGTTGCGGGGCTGGCGTGCGCAGCAGATGGCGCGCGGGCTGAGGGAGGATACGGTCGTGCCGCGGGAACGGCTGGTGCGCCGGTTCCTGGAGTTCACCAGCGAGTATCCGTGGGCGTGGTCGCCGGGGCATATGGATGAGTGGTCGCTGTCCCTGACTGCCGAGCAGCACCTGGCGCCGTCGACCATCCGCAGCTATCAGTGCACGCTCCGCCAGTTCAGCGAGTTCCTGATTGATGGCCGGTACGGCTGGGCGGTGGCGTGTGAGCAGGCGTTCGGGCCCGGCAGGCATCCGGTGGCGATCGCGCATGAGTGGAACACGATCGCTCATCTCAACGACTACGAGGGCAATCCCGAGGCCCGGCCGTTCACCCGCCAAGAGCTGCAGCGGTTCCTGGATTACGCCGATGAGCAGGTGGAACGTGCGGTGAGCTCCAAGCGGAAGGGCGCGCTGGCCGCCTACCGGGACGCGACCTTGTTCAAGGTGATCTACGGGTGGGGGCTGCGGCGCACCGAGACCTCCAAGCTGGACCTGGTGGACTTTGGCCGGAATCCGGCGGCTCCGGAGTTCGGCCGGTTCGGGATGCTCAACGTCCGGTATGGCAAGGCGAAGAAGGGCCAGCCGCCGCGGCGCCGTAACGTCGCCGCGGTGATGGGCTGGGCGGTCGAGGCGGTCGCCGACTACGTGGAGAACGTACGGCCCCGGTTCGGCTGCGCCGGTCATCCGGCGTTGTGGGTAACCGAGCGCGGCGGCCGGGTGAAACCGGCGGAGATTAATGCCCGGTTCGTCGCCTACCGTGAGGCTCTCGGTCTCCCGGCCGCCCTGGTCGTCCATAGCCTGAGGCATTCCTACGTCAGTCACCTGACCGAGGATGGCGTCGACCGCCGCTTTATCCAGGTCAATGTGGGTCATGAGGCGGATAGCTCGACGGCTGTCTATACGCATGTGAGCAGCGACTTCATGAATGCCGCGCTTCACAGGGCGCTGGTCCCGGCCTTCGGCTCCGGCCACGGGGCAGGCCAGGGGACCAGTCGCAGGCGAGAGGAGCATTGATGCCGGCCAAGCTCGACTACCAGTGGCACCTGCGTCAGGTGATGGCCACCCGCGGCATGTTCTCCACCACCGACTTGCTCGGCCCGCTGTCCGATCGTGGGATCAGCCTGTCCTCCAGCCAGGTCTACCGGCTGGTCGTGGAACGACCCGAACGTCTCAGCCTGAAGATCCTCATGGCGTTGCTGGACATCCTGGGCTGCGACATGGCCGATCTCATCGAGCCCGTCGCCGTCGCCGGGTCTGCCAGGAAGGCCAAGGTAGCTGGCGGCGGGGAAGGCGTTGGAGACCTGCGGCCCAAGCGGGCGCGGATCACACCGGCCGGCCGGTGACCACGCCGGCTGAAGCACTCGCCGATCCGGTCGCAACCGTCGTCTCCCTGGTGACCGCGGCCGACCCTGCCCTCGGGCATGATCTCGTCCGCCGGATCGCCGAGCAAGTCGGCGGCGGCCGGTCCAAGCGGCGCCGCCTGGCCGTGGAGCTGGCCGGTAACCCGTCGGTGCTGGCCACCGGGCGGTCTCCCGCTTCCAAGGCCGTGGGTGATCTCATGCTCGCGCTGCGGGCCGCCGGCGCGGCCGGGATCTCGCCTCCATGGTGCGCGGGCTGCGGGCGCCGCGTCACCTCGATGCAGCGCCGGGGTGAGCACTGGTACTGCGCGCCCTGCTTTGTCCGCCCGGAGGTCTGCGCGGGCTGCGGGAACACGCGGCAAGTCGCGTTCCGGGACCGGCAGGGCCGGCCGCGCTGCAGCAAGTGCCCTGACCAGGACACCCGTGATCCGCTCCTGGTGCTCGTCGAGGTCATTACCATGACCGACCCCGGTCTGCCGGCCGAAGCGGTCACCGCGGCGATCGAGGCGACCGTCACCAAGCAGGCTCACCTGCAGAAACTGGCGTGGCTTCTGCACGACAAACCCGAGTTGCTCACCGGGGACGGCGCGAAAGCGCCATTCCCGGTGGTCCTGCGGCTCATCGATGCTCTCTGCGAGAACGGCGCTACCCGCATCAAGCGCCCCGCCTGCCCGCGCTGCCGGCGCGTGGTCACGTTGAGCAAGCAACGGGACGGGCTGAGGATCTGCCGCAACTGCTGTGCCCGCGCTCGCGCCGTCCCCTGCACGAAATGCGGAACACTGCGCGAGCCGGGCGCTCGCGATGGCCAGGGCCGCCCATTGTGTCCGTACTGCCTGGTCAGCGATCCGGTCAACCTCGAAGAATGCGTCCGCTGCCAACGCCGCAGACGGGTCAGCACCCGCACGTCCCAAGGGCCGGTCTGCGCCACCTGCAACCCGCGCGACATCCTGACCTGCAGCAGTTGCGGGCGCACCGCCCCCTGCACTGTCTCCAAGATCACCGGCCAGCCGCGGTGCGGGGCATGCGCCCGTTCATGGGCACGGTGCTCAAAGTGCGGGCAGCTGGCCACGGCCCGCGCCGGCACTCGTGACGCGCCGCTATGCGGAGACTGCGCCGTCCCCGGCCCGGACTTCTTCAAGACCTGCCCGGCCTGCGGCAGCACCGGGCGCTTGATCGCCGGAGCATGCCGCCGATGCCATCTCCGCCAGCGGCTCGGCGAACTCCTCGCCGACAGCACCGGCAACGTCCGCCCCGAGCTGCAGGCCCTGCACCAGACGCTGGCCGCCGCCACCGGCCGGCCGCTGTCTTGACCTGGCTCTCCAGCGGCACTCCGCAGACCATGCTCACCGAACTCGCCGCAGGCCTGCGCCCGCTCACCCACGCCGCGCTCGACGAACTGCCCGCGAGCAAACCGCTGACCCATCTGCGCAGCGTCCTGGTCGCCGCCGGGACGCTGCCCGCCCGCGACGAACACTTCGTCCAGCTCGAACGCTGGACCACGCAGACCGTCGCCGGCCAGGCTGATCCGCAGGAGAAGGAGATCCTGCACCGCTACGCGGTCTGGCACGTACTCCGCCGGCTGCGTCACCGGATACGCAGCACCCGCGCCACCCACGGGCAGGCCGGCGTCGCCCGCCGGAACATCGCCGCCGCCGTGACATTCCTGAACTGGCTGGCCGCACGCGATCTCACACTGACCACCTGCCCGCAGGCCGACCTCGACCAGTGGACGGCCGGTGCAAGCACCAGCCAGCGCGGCCACACCGGCCATTTCATCCGCTGGGCCCGCAACCAGAAGCTGACCAGCCTGGACTTCCCCGCCACCCGGTGGGCCGGACCTTCCCGCGTCATCGACACCGAAGGACGCTGGGCACAAGCCCGGCACCTGCTGCACGACGACACCCTCAAGCCCGGGGATCGGGTCGCTGGACTGCTTGTCCTGCTCTACGCCCAGCAGCCCGCCACCATCAGCCGCCTCACCCTCGGTCACGTCCAGCCCAGCAGCGGCGAAGTACACCTGCGGCTCGGCCGGGAACCCGTCATACTCCCCGAACCGCTCGCAAGTCTCGTCCTGCGCCTGGTCGCCACCCGCCAAGGCCACGCCACCACCGGAGACCAGGGCGCCTCCCCATGGCTGCTGCCCGGCGGACGCCCCGGCCAGCCGATCAGCCCCGACCGGCTCAACGAACGCCTCCACCAGATCGGCATCCGCCCCGGACCGGCCCGTTCCACCGCCCTGTTCCAGCTCGCCACCGAACTC
The DNA here is from genome assembly GCA_963795055.1 of uncultured Actinomycetota bacterium. Classification (GTDB taxonomy): domain Bacteria; phylum Actinomycetota; class Actinomycetes; order Streptosporangiales; family Streptosporangiaceae; genus JASHPR01. The sequence continues at coordinate 304,911 of CAWCGJ010000040.1, read as the reverse complement.
CCCGCCGCCATCCTCGCCCGCATGCTCGGCATCCACATCGACGTCGCCGTCGCCTGGCAGCGCGCCTCCACCGGCGACTGGATGAGTTACGCCGCCGACGTCAGCCGACGACCCGGCACCACCGGTTCCGGCATCACCCCGGAAGACACCTGATGGCATCGTGGCAGGACCTTGAGCAGGGCGCCCCTCGCATCGCCCGGCCCGGGCGCGCACGGCTGGACCAGGCGCGGGTGGTCCTGCTCGGCACGCTCCGGCGAGACGGCTCGCCCCGGATCAGCCCGGTCGAGCCGTACTTCGCACCCGGCCAGCTGATGTTCGGCGCCATGGCCTGGTCCGGCAAGGCGCGTGACCTGCTCCGGGACCCTCGCTGCGTGATGCACAGCCCGATCAGCGCGCCGGATGCCGGCGAGGCCGAGCTGAAGGTCTACGGGCTGGCGGCGCTCGTCGACGACCCGCTCCGCCAGGCGTGCCGGGACGCCTGGTGGCTCCGCGAGCCGCGCGCGGCAGCCGAGGTATTCGTGCTGGACGTGACGGAGGCCGTCCTCATCGAGTGGGACCTGAAGCGCGGGCAGATGGCCACCATGCACTGGTCGCCTGGACGCGGGCTCCGGGAGCAAGCGCGCCGCTACCCCTGACCGGCGCCAGGCCATGATCGCCCGCCATCCCGCACCGGCCGCCAATCTCAGGTATTCAGACAGTTCTGATATCCGACTGTGCCGTTAAAAGCCGACCTCGAACTCAAGCAGCGCGCCCTCGACCGCACCGTCCCTGTCGACGGCCAGCCAGGCCGCTACCGACCGCCCGACGACATCATCGACTTCCTCGACCGCCTCTGATTATCCCGGCCCGGACCATGAAACCCGCCCTGCACCGGGCCGGACTCAAGCACCTCGGGATAACCGCGGCACCGGAATAAGATCTGCTATCCCGACGTCGGGATAGCAGATCCAGGCAGCGCCGTCGCCCAGGACGACGAGCTGGCGGACGCAGTCGGCGCCGCGGCGGCGGGCCTCGCCGGCCATCAGGATCCCGAAGCCCGCGGCGGGCGCGAAGGTGGCCAGGTAGGAAGAGGATCGCGGGTCGCGGACCGGGCGGCCGCGCTCATCGAGGCTGGTCTGAGTGAAGCAGCAGCACAGCTTGACCTCGCGGGTGTGTGCCCTGCCGTCGGCGGCCTTGCCGTCCCGGCCCTCGGTCTCGGCGGGGATCATGGGGACGCCGGTGCCGTCGACGGCGATATACAGCATGTCCGGGGCCGGCCCGGCTGGCGGCAGGGGGATGACCTGGCGGGCGGTGATCGCGGCGGCCTGTGCCTGGACTGCCTGCGCGGCCGCGGCGCCGTCGGCCCCGGCGCGGCGGCCGGTGCGCCTGCCGGTCAGCATGATCCCGGCCAGCTCGCCCACCAGCTTCGCGGCGGCGGCGAATGGCACGGCGGCCGCGGCCCGGTCGGTCATCTTGGCCAGCCCCGGCGACATCGTCTGCCCGGCCACCCCCAGCTCGGCGTCGCGCGGCGCGAAGCCATGCCCGCAGGCGCTGCAGTGATACCAGGCCCGGCGGATGGTGACCGGGCCGAGCACGGTGTCGATGGCCTTGTCCCGGTAGCCGGCGAACTCCGCCTGGTGGCCCTGCCCGCAATCTGCCCGCGGGCCGCGGCAGCCGGGATCGGCGGCCAGCAGCGGCTCCAGCAGGCCGCATCCGAGCTGGGCCAGCCCGGCCCGGATGGCTAGCTCCGCCGCCTCCAAGCCCGCCCCGCCCGCCAGCGAGGCGGTCACCCCGGCCGCCAGCCGCGCTATCTCGGTGGCAGCCTCGGCCGCGAGCTGTTCGCAGAGCCCTTTTTTTGCCCCTCCGGGTCAGGGGCCTGGCCGGCAGCCGCCGGGACCGGCCGGGCCTCGCAGATCGCCTCGCTCACCTCCGCGATCTGCCCGGCCAGCTCCGCGAACTCCTGATAGGCGGCCAGCTCACCGCGCACCTTCTCCACCTCTTCCGGCGCCAGCTGCCGGCCCACCGTGCCCCGGCCCGGCACCGTCTTCGTCCACAGCCACCGCGGACCGTGGCCGCGGCTGCCCGGCTCAGCGCAACGACGGCAGGACGGCTTACCGCAACGCCGCCAGTTCTCGCTGATACTGCCCCGCCGGAAATCGCCGACCGCGGCCAGCCGCTCGAACAGCCGGGCCCGCCGGGCCTCCAGCTCGGCCAGCAGAGGACTAGCCACCGGCACCCCCTAGCCTGGTTGTTCAACCAACAACCAGGCTAGGCCATGACCAGCCACAACTCCAGCTACCTACATTCGTGTCTCACACCCGTTCCGGCCCCGTCAGCCGAAGTCCGATGCCTCGCAGGCCGTCGCGAAGGACGAGAGCAGCGCCGCGGGCCGGAGCCTGCGCCGCGCCTCGGCCAAGGTGACCCAGTCGATCCGGTCGTGTTCTGTTCCGTCCGCCGCGACCGGGGTACCCCAGGGCACCTCCAGGGCGAACACGGCCCAGCCGACCTCGGCGGTCATCACCGGCCGCGGTACGGCCCGCAACCCGGTTTCCTCGAACAGTTCGCGGGTGGCGCAGGCGGTCACGTCCTCGCCCGGCCTGCGCGACCCGGCGGGAGGCGTCCAGGCCCAGTCGCCGTCCCAGGCCGGACCGCGGTGCGCCCGGTGCAGGAGCAGGTACCGCCACCCCGCGGGGGACCGGCTGGCGACCACGATCGTGGCCCCGTGCGGGCGGTCGCGGCTGACCGGCTCGCCGTCCCAGGTCGTGAACGGCTCCGGGCCGCCGAAATCAGCCATCCTAGATCAGGCCGTAGCCCCAGGTCAGTACCTGCGCGCCGGCGATGATGGCCGAGCCGGGGTTACTGGTGGGGCTGGCGTGCAGGACCACGCCGATCAGGGTGCCCCGGTCGCGGACGGCCCCGAACAGCAGGCAGTTGCCCGCGGCGGTGGTGTCGCCGGTCTTGATCCCGACGGCGCCGCGGTACGAGCCGATCAGCGCGTTGGTGGTGTACCACAGGTAACTGTGGTGCAGGGCCGTGGCGGGCAGGTAATAGCTGCGCTGGCCGACGATGCTGCGGAAGACCGAATTGCGCATGGCCGCCACGCCGAGCCGGATGAGGTCGGTCGGGGTGGAATAGGTGGAGTACTCGGTCGGATAAGGCATGCCGTCGAACCAGGAGAAATGCGTTGACGTCATGTCCAGCGCCTTCGCCGTCGCGTTCATCTTCGCGACGAACGCGGGCACGCCGGGGCCGTAGGCGCTGGCGAGCAGGTAGGCGGCGTCGCAGCCGGACGGCAGCAGCATGGCCTCCAGCAACTGCCGCGCGGTCAGCACGTCCCCGGCGATCAGGCCGGCGCTGCTCGCGCCGTCCTTCTGCGCGTACCTGACGGCGGCCTGCGTGACCGTGATCTCCCGGCCCAGGTCCCCGGCCCCGAGCACGACCAGCGCGGTCATGACCTTGGTGATGCTGCCCATGGGCCGCGGGACGTTGGCGTCCTGGCTCCACAGCAGGGTGCCGTTGCTCAGGTCCACCAATTCGCCGCCCCAGACGCGCACCGGCGGGACCGCGAAGTCAGGCGCCGGCTGGATCAGCGACAGCTCGCCCAGGGGGGGCATCGCCCGGGCGTACGACGGCGCCGCAAAGGCGGCCGTGGCCGCCAGCACAGCCACGGTGGTGAGGCCGAGGGCCAGGAACCGGCCGCACCGCCGCCCGCGGAAATTCCCCCGCGTAGCCAGCACGATGCGATTCAATCAGACCGGTGAAAGCCGTAGCTAGGGCCGGGGGAATTCTTTTGCACGCCTGTTATTCGCCGTGGTTTAGCCTTCGACGCTGACCGGTATTCCGTCCGCGACCATCGTGCCCGGCGGGCACAGCCACGACATGGCCTCGACCTCGAGCCGGCCCGCTCGCACCGCCGGGTCGGTGCCGGCCAGTTCCCGGGCCCGGGCGAGCGATTCCGTGGCGAAGATCGCTATCCCGCGCAGCGCCTCGTCCGGCTGGTCCCGCACCGGCCCGTTGGTGACCACGTGGCCGGCCTGGCGCATTCCGGCGTAGAAGGCCAGGTGGTCGCGCTGGATGCGCTCCGAGGTCTCGTCGTCGTAGCTCGGCGCGCGGCCGGGCGGCCCAGCAGGATGAGCTGGAACTCGTGCAGGTCGATGGCCATGGCTCAGCCTGCGGCCAGGGCTTCGATGGCGGGTGCGTAGCGCCTGATGTCGCCGAATTCGGCGATCCCCGCCGCCTCCTGCTCGCTGATCGGCCCCACGGCCACCTTGGTCACCCGGACCGTGACCACCCCGGCTTCCTCGGTGAGCTCGTACTCGGTGTCCAGGATCGTCCCGGGCGACAGGCGGCCGCGGGTGGCCCAGGCCCGCGGCGGGTCGTAGGCCGTGACCTGGCCGTACAGGTGACCGCGGTCGTCACCCCAGTCCTCGTAGTGCTGGCCGCCCACCCGGGGCTCCAGCACCACGCGGCGCACCCGGTCGCCGCCGTAGGTGTGCGGGAACCAGTCCAGCGACTGCCGGGTCATCACCTCGAAGACCCGCTGGGCCGGGGCGTGGATGCGCAGTTCGTAGGCCAGCCGGACGGTGCGGACCGGCTCGGTGACAACGGGCATGGCGTGTTCTCCTGTCTCGACGGTTCGTCTGAGCGATAGCAGGCCGGCGGAATCGGCATCGGCCATGGGCTGCACCCACCGCTCGTACCACTCCCGCAGCGGCACCGGATTGAGGTGGTTGTACCGGTCGCGGCCGCGACGCTCGACGATCACCACCCCGGCGTCGGTCAGGACCCCGAGATGCTGCATGACCGCGAACCGGCTGAGCTCCGGTATCTGCCCGGCCAGGGCACCGGTGGTCGCGGGCCCGTCGCGGAGCAGGTCCAGCAGGCGGCGGCGCCAGGGACTGGCCAGCGCCCGCCACAGGTCCGGCTCCCCGGCCGAACCCGCGGCGGCTGCCGCCTCACGAGACATGTGATAAAAGTATCACCTATATGAGCCCGAGGCCAGAGGCACGGTTCCGCCGTCACGCGGCGCGCGGGGCCAGGCTCTCGATGATCTGATCCAGGTGGCTGAGCAGCATGTGCCCGCCGCCCTCGACGAGGTGCAGGCGGGCCGTGGGGCACCGGTCCGCGATCACGCGCGCGTGGGCCACGGGGACGTTGCGGTCTGCGGTGCCGTGCCAGATGTGGGCCGGTACCGTCAGGCCGGCGAGGTCCACGTCCCACACCCGGGCGAACAGCCAGAAGTCGCGGGCCGCGGCCCGGGCCGTCGTCGGTGACGGGTGGCGCAGGTCGTCCAGGAAGCCGTCCCGCACCTCGGGATTCTCGCGCAGCAGCCGGGCGTCCGGCTCGGCCAGCAGCGCGGCGGGCCGGTCGAGGCCCGCGAGCTGCCGCGATGATCCGGGGGTCCCGTGCAGCACCACCACGGGAGATCCCCCCGGCGCGCCCGTCACCTGATACGCCAGCCGGCGGCCGTCGGGCAGCGTCATCTGCGGCACAGCGCGGATGCTAACAGCGGCCCAGGTGCTTCCCGGTGCGACCCGGGCGGCGCGGGTCAGTCGACCTCGCTGGGCAACCCGTTGGTGATCTTTACGAGCTCGTCGAAGCTGGTGGCGAACTTCGCCCGCTCGTCGCCGCCCCCGGCCCAGACGACCGGGTAGGCGGCCAGCGCCCGGTCGACGACCGTGCGCAGCGGCTGCGGATGGCCGACGGGCGCCACGCCGCCCACGGCCTGGCCGGTGTGGGCCAGGACAAAGTCCGGGCCGGCCTGCCGGATCTTGCCCGTGCCCAGCCGCCGCGCCAGCCTGCCCGGGTGCACCCGGTGCGCTCCGCTCGCCAGGACCAGCAGCGCGTCACCGTCGGCCTCGAACACCAGGCTGTTCGCGATCGCGCCTACCTCGCAGCCCAGGGTCGCCGCGGCGGCCGCCGCCGTCGGCACCGGCTCGGGGAACACCTTGATGTCACCCGCGGAGCCAGCGGCCTTGAGGGCCTGCTGGACCACGGAAACAGCGTCTGAGATGGCACCTGAGTACACGCCGCACGAGGTTAGGGCGTGCCGATCGCCGACACAACCCGGTTTCAGCTGGCCCTGGCCAGGCCGGCCGCGATCGCCCGGGCGGCACGTTCATGACCGGCGGCTCGGATCACGGTCCCGGAACTGTCGTACCCGCGGCCTAGCGTGTTCCGGTGAGCGCCCGGATTGCGGAGGTTAGCCATGCCACGTGACACCAGCCCGGCCCGCGGCGTCCCGCCGGGCTACCACGCGGTGACGCCGTGGGTCATCTCCCGTGACACTGCCCAGCTGATCGAGTTCACCAAGCAGGCGTTCGGCGCCGCGGAACTCGCCCGGATTCCCGGCCCGGCCGGAGGCATCGGCCACGCCGAGGTCCGCATCGGCGACTCGGTGGTGATGATGTTCGACGCACCCGAGGGCTGGCCGGACACGCCGGCCTTCCTGCGCCTGTATGTCGAGGACGGCGACGCGGCCTACCAGCGGGCGCTGCAGGCCGGGGCCGCCCCGGTGACGGAGATGACCACCCTGTTCTTCGGGGACCGGGTCGGCCGGGTCCGCGACCCGCTGGGCAATATCTGCCTGGATCCAGGCGCACGTCGAGGATGTCGATCCCGCCGAGCTGGCCCGCCGCCCGGCGGACCAGGCCGCTGCCGAGGCGTTGCGTTATGTCGAGGAATCCCTGGCCGCGTCGCTCCGGGAGGGGAGCGCGCCAGACGGTGGCGGGGCGTAGCGCACGACGGGATGTATCAAGCGCGCGACCCGTGGCTCTGCGTTGGTAACAACAGGCGCGGGGGCCGTTGTCGTGGGTCCCAGCGCGGTCACGGTGGTCTGGCTGGGCGGCAGCTGAGGCTGTGCGCCGGCCGATCAGCCGGCGGCGATCGGCCCGTCCAACTTGCTGGACAACCTCAATGGATAAGGACATGAAAGGGGATCAGGATCATGATGCCCTACGACACCTACCGGCTCTACCAGATCGAGCGGGCCAAGAGCCCGGCCGAGGTCCGGCGCGCCGATGAGCAAGCGGCCCGATTCGCCTTCGCCAGGTTCTCGCTGTTCTGCCACATCATGCGCCCGGTGCGAGCCGCGCGAAGGCAACTCCCGGCCGCAGGACGCGGCCTGGCCCGGTCGGCCTGACCCGGGATAACCAGGTGCGGCCGGGCCGCCCTGATGCCTAGGGTGCGACTGGCTGAGGCAAACGAACGGCAGGAGGGTCGGTTGCGAGGATGAACGAGGCGCTCATCGAGCTGTTCCGTCATAAGACCTGGGCGACTCTGCTCCTGATCGAGGCCTGCCAGGGCCTGGATGAGAAAACGCTCGACGCGACGACACCAGGCACGTACGGGACGATCCGGGACACGCTGCATCATCTGGTGGGTGCCGATGAGAGTTACCTGGCCACGGTGACCGGTGAGCACCCGGCCCGTCCGCTGCCCAGCGAGCGAGTCTCACTGGAAACACTGGCGGACCTGACCCGGCAGCTGGGCCCGCGCTGGGAAGCCCTGGCCCGAGACCCGGAGATCGCGAGCCGCGAGGTGACCACCAGGGACGGCTGGCGAACGCCCGCCGCTATCCCGATGGCGCAGGCCATTCATCACGCTGAATGCCACCGCGGCCACGTGCTCTCCGTCCTTGGCGCGCACGGAATCGGGGTTCCCGGCCTGGATATCAGCGAGGATCTGGATGTATGGCATCACGGCATCGCGGTAGGACTGATGCAACAGGTCACGCGCGCGCCGGGCTGACCGCCCTACTGGCCTGAAGCGCAGGCGCGGACGAAGCTGAGCAGCCTGGCCTGCTGATCGAGGATCTGGCCCGAGAGCTGCGGTCCCAGTTCACCCATCTCCGCCAGGTCCGCCCGCAAGTCTGCGACCACGCCGATCATGCCGGACACCAGAGCCTCCGCATTGGCGCCGGTGCCCTCCAGGTCGCGATCAGCCCGGTCCATGATCTCGGTCCTGGCCAGCCAGCCCGCGATCTCCTGCGGGCAGCCGAGGCCGACCTCAAACAGGTCGCTCCAGCGGCGGACCATGCTCCGCCGACCGACCCAGGAGCGGTAACCGATGAAGATTGACTCCCACTGGCGGACGATGAACTCCTCCCACCCGAGAGCCTCCACTTCCTCAGGGTCATGGTCGTACACGAGCCAACAGTATGAGCGCCGGGCCGAGTCACCAACCCCTCGCCAGGTCGCGGGGCCATCTCTGGCCGCGCCAACGACTTGCCTGGTTGCTGGCTTCGACTGATTAAGCTATTGTGCTAGGCATCTAGACTTACTCCTGATCGCACGGGTGGGAGTGCTAGTGATCGAGTTCCACATCAATAACAGGTCGGGCGTCGCCCCGTACCTGCAGCTGATCCGGCAGGTACGGCAGGCGCTGCGCCTGGGCTTGCTGCGGGCGGGCGATCAGCTGCCCACCGTCAAGGACGTGGCCGGCTCGCTGGCGATCAACCCCAACACCGTGCTCAAGGCCTACCGGCTACTGGAGTACGAAGGCCTCGTGGCCGCCAAGCCAGGCGTCGGGACCTTCATAACCAAGACCATCAGCGACGCCTCCGTTGCCGCGCATCAGCGGCTGAGCCTGGAGCTATCGGCGTGGATGCGCCGCGCCCGGCAGGCGGGCCTGGACGCCGAGGACATCGAGGCGCTGTTTCAGCGGGCCGCCCGGTCCGCCGCGCAGGAGGAAGCAGGATGACGAACGCAACCGCGGCGATTGAAGCCTGCGGCCTCGGCAAGCGGTACGGGCACCGCTGGGCCCTGGCCGACTGCACGCTCACCATCCCGGCCGGGCACGTGGCCGGGCTCGTCGGCCCGAACGGGGCCGGCAAGACCACGTTGATCAGCCTGGCCACCGGGATGCTGGCCCCGACCACTGGCACCGTCGAGGTGCTCGGCGGCCCGCCGGCCAGCGGTCCCGATCAGCTCGCCCGCGTCGGCTACGTCGCACAGGACACCCCGACCTACGCCGGGCTGAGCGTGGCCGACCACCTGCGGCTCGGCGCTCACCTGAACCCGCGCTGGGACGCCGCGCTCGCTGACCGCCGGATCGAGCAGCTTGGCCTGGACCCGGAGCAGAAGGCGGGCCAGCTGTCCGGCGGCCAGCGGGCCCAGCTCGCGCTCACCGTGGCCATCGCCAAGCGCCCTGAGCTGCTGATCCTGGACGAGCCGATCGCCAGGCTGGACCCGCGGGCCCGGCGCGAGTTCCTGCAGGTCCTGATGAACGTGACGGCCGAGGAAGAACTCAGCGTGGTGTTGTCCTCGCATCAGGTCGCCGACCTGGAACGGGTCAGCGACTACCTGATCGTGCTGATCGACTCGCGGGTGCGGATCGACGGCGAGGTGGACGACCTGCTCGCCACCCACCACCTGCTGACGGGCCCCCGCCGCGACACCGCCAGACTGCCGGCCAGCCAGCAGGTCATCACGCAGAGCCACACCGGCCGGCAGAGCACGTTCCTGGTCCGCAGCAGCGAGCCAATCCTCGACCCCGCCTGGACGGTCGACCCGGTCAGCCTGGAAGACCTGGTCCTCGCCTACCTGGGCCACACCTCCGGGGGGGCACCGGACATCAAGAAGCTGGAGGCCAAGCGATGATGTGGCTTACCTGGCGTCAGTTCCGCCCGCAGGCCATCGCGGCCGCCGGTGCCCTGGCCGTGCTGGCGATCGTGCTGGCGGTGACCAGGCAGGGCCTCGCTAGCGCGTACACTGCCGCAGGCCTGTCCGCCTGCCACGCGCACTGCGCCAATACCGCCAGCATTTTCCTAGACCGGGTCGGCAACCTCGACCACGTCCTCTACTTCGGCGGCGTCTTGCTCCTGATCGTGGCGCCCGCACTGATGGGCCTGTTCTGGGGCGCGCCGCTGATCGCCCGTGAGTTCGAGGCCGGCACGCACCGGATCGCCTGGAACCAGAGCGTCACGCGCACTCGCTGGACCCTCGTCAAGCTCGGCCTGGTCGGCCTGGCGGCCATCGCGACGGCGGCCTTGCTCAGCCTGATGGTGAGCTGGTGGGCCGGCCCGATCGACGCAGCATCGCTGGCCGGCGGATCTGCACAAGCCGCCGCAGGCGCAGGGCACGGGGTGCACATCACCTTTTCCGGGTTTGCGGAGGCCCGGCTTGACCCGGTCATCTTCGATGCACGGGGGGTGGCCCCGCTGGGCGACGCCGCCCTCGCCTTTGCGCTCGGCGTGACCGCGGGTGTGCTGCTGCGCCGGACGGTGCCTGCGATGGCCGTCGCTCTGGTCGCGTTCGTGACGATCCAGGTCCTGATGCCGAACTTCGTCCGGCCGTACCTGCTCCCGCCCGCCCACGTCACCGCGCCGGTGAACATCCAGCACGGGCAGGTCAGCACCAACGTGGCCAGCGGGCTGACCGACATCCAGCTCGCCGGGTCTTTCGACAAGCCGGGCGCCTGGGTTCTGTCGAACATCATCATCACGCCATCGGGCGCGCAGCCGTCCGACATCGTCATGACGCCCGTCGGGCCGGAGTTCACGGTGCTGCCCAGGACATGCATTCCCACGCCCGGGTCTAGCTTCAACCCTCTCGATTGCCGGAAGACCCTGGCGGCCATGCACCTGCGTCAGTCCGTCACCTACCAGCCAGCCAGCCGGTTCTGGCCGCTGCAGTGGATCGAGACCGGAATCTACCTGGTGCTGGCCGCCGGGCTCGGCTGGGTGTGCGTGTCACAGGTCCGTCGCAGGCGGGCGCCATGACGTCCTGCCTTCGGCGTTCCCGCACCCGGGCGGCGCCACGCACGGCACCTGGTTACGGGATGATGCTGCCCGAGCCGCCCCAGTCGGCCGACAGGTGATAGGTGGCGAACGCCAGCCCCAAACCTGCGGCCAGGGAACCGGACAGCAGCAGCCAGCGGGTGGCCCGGGCGGCCAGCAGGCAGCGGGCGTGATCCGCGCGACCGGACAGCATTCTCGGCAGCTTCGGGACGTACCAGGCCAGGTGGATGACCATGACGACCACCCAGAGCAGGAACGCCATGCGGTGCAGCCGGATCCAGGGCCAGCCGCCCGGGCCGTTTCCCTCGACGATGAGCATGATCCCGGTGCCCAGAACGGCCACGGTGGTCAAGATGACGAACGGCCCCGTCACCCGCTGGAGCGGAGCCGGTGGCCCCCGCCGCACGTAAGCCGCCGAGCCGGTGTAGTACCTGGTGAAACGCCACAGCGTGGACCCGATCTTCAGGCCGACCGGGCCCAGCAGCAGCATCCCGAGGAAGACATGCAGCGTGAGCAGGTTGCCCAGGTTCAGCACCGCCGGATACGGCAGGCTCCGAGGAGATGTGTCCGGCAGGCCGGCGTGAGGCGTCCGGTCTTACTGGCGGGGTGCGAGGTACCGCCCTGAGCCGCATCGCGGCGGCTGCGCTCATGGACGCTTCAGGAACCTCAGATAGAACGCCCCGAATACTAGGACAATTCCGATGTTTACCGCCAGCCGCTCCCAGAGGTGGTGCCTGAAGAACAGGATGTCCACGCCCACCACGACGGCCACCATCACGAGCACGTAAAGCACCAGCACCACGGCTGACCGTCTTCCCATCGTCTCGTTCTACTCGGTGCGACGGAGTGGAGCAAGAACGGCCGAGAGCGCGGCCGGGGTGATGGCCACAGCCTGCCCGGACAGCAGCTGATACTCAGCGCCGTGCTGGCGGCCGTCACCGTGGGCCTGGCCGTGACCTTGAAGCTGAACCGGACGTTCCTGCTGCTCGCCGCGGCCATGTTCTACCCCTATGCGATGCAGCTGGCCTTCTCGCCCATACTCCGCCCGCCCGATTCCGATACTGACTTGCTTATTCACCCGCCGCTGGGAAACCTGGCCGTGCTCTTCGGGCCGCCGCTACTGCTCGCCTGCGGGTCATGTTCAACGCCATCCGGCCGCACCGCCCGCGCGTCGTGATGTCAGCAGGCCGCCAGGCGTAGCCGATCACGGGCCATGGTGATCTTGGCCCTGCCCCGCCTGACGGTGCTGCCGCTCACTAGGCCGCCGGGGCCAGGAGGGCGCCTCGATCGACCCTTGACTCGTCGCGATCGCCGTAGCGCTCGCGCAGTGCCTGCCAGGCCTCCAGCTTTTCCGGGCGCATCCGATGGCCGTCATACAGGTCGTGTACGTAGCAGTTGAGCACCGTCTCTCCACCTGGCCCGAGGAAGTGCACGGTCAGGACCTCCCGCCCGGCGAACGAGGGGAACGGGTAGGGCTCGCGCACGAAACGTACTGCGGTTATCTCATCGACCCGCACGTCCATCGTCCAGCTCGCCGCGTCGTCGCCGAGGTCGACGTGCCACCAGCGCCGGTCGGCCGGCCCGCGGAACAGCGGCGTTGTCGCTCCGGTGAGGTGCGCGGTCCACCAGTCGACGCCGAAGACAAAGACCAGCGGTCCAGACTCCGACAGCTCCGCGATCAGATGCTCCAGCTCGCTGGCGGGCGTGCCGTCATCTGCGATCTTGCTCATCTCGCGCTCCTCACCCCCGAGTCCGTGCTGTCGGTGGGAACACGGCGCGGTGCGGTATCGATACCCGTAGCCAGCAAGATGACCAGCCTGGCCGGTCGGTGATACGGGAACCGGCCAGGGCCCAGCGCCGGCCCCGGTCCCCCGCGGCCCCGGGCAGCTAACCGCGGCGTGGTCGTTGTGCGTTGAATGAGCGTGGGTACCAACGATTGGACTTCGCGGAGTTCGACCGCGTGGCCAAGGACGCGACTACTCGCCGGTAACGCCGTCGATGCATTCACGCAGCAGGTCGGCCTGGCCAATGTGCCGCGCGTACTCCTCGATCATGTGGTTGAGCAGGGTGCGCAGGGAGATCTGTCCGATCTCGGGGTCGGTGAAACAGTCGTCCAGGCTGGCGTCGGCGATCGCGGCGCGGGCCAGGTCCCATTCGGCGATCAGGGCGGCGATGTCTTTCTCGGCGCCGTCAGCGGTGGCATCGGTCGACGCTGCGTCGGGGCGGTCAGCAGTCGAGTAGGGATGCTCGACCTCCTCCCCGGCGAACTCGATGCGGAAGTGGCCGCGTTCGGCCTCAGTCAGGTGCCGCACCAACCCCAGCAGGGACAGACTCGACGGCGGCACCGCCTGGCGTGCCAATTGGTCGCCGGTCAAGCCGGCACATTTCCACAGCAGCGTCGTACGCTGCTTGTCCAGGAATCCTTCGAGTGTCGTGCGCTCATCGGCGACGAACGGCTCCCACACTCGTTGCGGCTCAGGCACGGTCCAGGCCATGCCGGGCATTGTCACACGGGACTACGACAACCCGTTACCGGCACGACAGACCGTCCCCGATCGGGAAGCGCGATCGGACGTGACGGGCACGAGGCGGGCGGAATGTGTCATGAGCCAAACGGCGAGGGCGCCGGGCACGGGGCCTGATACAACCTAATGCCGGTCCCGGCGCATCTGTTGAGTGGTGGCATGTCGGCATGGGGGCGTCGACATGTCGGCCTTGGGCCGGACAGTCTTGGAGGAGCGCTGGTGACGTGACATCGGGCGAGGAGTTCGCCGAGTTCGCGGAGACCGCCTCGCCGCAGCTGCGGCGGACGGCGTTCTTGCTCTGCGGCAACTGGCATACCGCAGAGGATCTGGTGCAGGCGACGCTGGCGAAAGTGTTCGTCTCCTGGCGCAAGATCCGGCGCCGCGACGCCGTGCACGCCTACGCTGCGCGAACGCTGGTGAACACCTACCTGGCCGACAAACGCCTGAAGCGCAACGCCGAGATTCTCACCGACCGTTTCCCCGAGTGCCCGGTGGAGCCGCACGCCCCGGAGACCCGGATGGTGGTGCTCGGCGTGCTGGCCACGCTCCCGCCCAGGGCACGGGCCGTTGTGGTGCTGCGGTACTGGGAGGACCTGAGCGTGGACCAGGTAGCGGCCGTGCTCGGCTGTTCGCCGGGCAACGTCAAGAGCCTTGCCGCCGGGGCCCTCGGCAAGCTGCGGGCAGTGCTGGATGAGGCCTTGGCCGGCCACGACCCTGCTGAACGTGGCTCGGAAGAACAGCACGAGGTGGGGGATACGCGGCATGGATGAGACCTCGGTGCGCGGGCTGCTGGAGACTGCCATCGGCGACGAGCCGCCGATGGGGCCGGTCGCTCGCAACTCGCTGTGGGGAGGGATCAAGCTCCGCCGCCGTGCCCGGATACGGCGCACCGTCGGCGGAGCGGCGGTCGTGATCGCTATGGCCGCCGTCATACCCGTGGCGATCGGCACAATCGGGAACCCCCCCGCCGCACGGCACCACGCCCCACAGCACCACGCGCTGAGGCCGCCGGGGCCATGGGTGCCGCCCAACGGGACCGCCTACGTCATCAACAGCGGCGGGGGGACGGTGACGCCGATCGACCTCGCTACCAGCACGGCCGAGAAGCCGATCGACGTCAGCGGGGAGCCAGTGACCATAGCGATCGCTCCGGACGGCAAGACCGCCTACGTCGCCACCGGGTTCACCAGTAGCCGCACGTCAGCCCAGGCGGTGCAGCCGATCGACCTGGTGACTAACACAGCCGGTAAGCCGATCAACCTCCAGTGGCCCCCAGATGCGATCGTGATCACCCGGGACGGGAAGACCGCGTACGCCATCAACGGCTTCCCGTCCCTCACGGTGACGCCGATCAACCTTGCGACGAACACGCCCGGAAAGTCGATCAAGCTCAGCGAACCGCCACAGGCGATCGCGATGGCTTCGGACGGGAAGGCCTATGTCGCCATTCAAACGAGCACTGGGGGGGTCAGACACCTCCGCGTGGTGTACGAGTTCATGTCGCTCGACCTTGCGACCGGCAAGCTCGGAAAGCCCGTCAAGCTCAGCGGGGAGCCAGAGGCCATCGCGATCACCCCCAACGGGAAAACCGCCTACGTCACCATCTTTTCGTCGCGCACGGTGACGCCCATCAACCTCTCGGCCAACAAGGCAGGAAGGCCGATCAAGATCAGCGGGAAGTCGCCGGGGAACGATTTCACGGGGCTGCCATACGCGATCGCGATCACTCCGGACGGGAAGACTGCCTACGTCACCAACGGAGCATCGGGCACAGTGACACCGATCGACGTCGCCACCGACAAGCCCGGAAAGCCGATCAAGATCAGCGGGAAACCGGGGGCGGACGCGATCGCGATCAGCGCGGACGGGACGACCGCCTACGTAGCCAACCAGCCATCCAGCACGGTGACGCCCATCGACCTTGCGACCAACACGCCCGAAAAGTCGATCAAAATCGGCCACGGCTGGGATTCTGGGTTCGAAGCGATCGTAATCGCGCCCTGACATATGCAGCAGGTCCCCGCCGATCTCTCCTGACTGCGCGACGATCAAGATCTGCCATGTCAGGGTGACCGGTCATCGAGGCCATGCTGGCGTACTCCAGCCGGAAACCCCGGCGGCGCAGCCGGGACATCTCGCCTTCTGGTACCGATCACCGGCCCGCGCGCTACGGCGATAGCGCTCGGTCCTGGCGGCTGAGTCTCCGCCCGGCCGCTTGTCCCTGCAGCTATCGCTTCTGCTCGCCCGGGACTCTTGCGATGTATCGTGTGTTTGTGAGTATGGTGCCCCGGTGCGGGCGTGGCCACCACGGGCGCCGCCCGGGGGGTTCGGGTCCTGGGCACCGAACATGGGGAGGCCATGATGGCAAATGTTGACCCCGGCCGGTTCGCGAACGAGCACCAGGCTTTGCACCCGCAGACGGACCATCCGCATTTCGGGGAATACGATGGGCCTCCGCCGCCGAAGCGGAAGCCGATCCGCAACCTGGTGAGGCGCATCCTGGGCAGGGACGAGAAGAACGACCAATAGGTTTTACCTGGGTTTCGGTTGGCGCGCCTGGCAGGATTCGAAGCTGCGACCGGCTGCTTAGATCCTCATGGCCCGTAGGGCCGCACGCGGTGGATGAGAGTCGGCCGGGGCCGACTCACGTACTAGAAGACATGCCCGGGCTGTCTGGGACTGTCCCTTAGCTGGGCTTGGTGGGTCTGACCCTTCTCGAGCGTCCGCTACTTCTACACATCTGTCAATCCTCTACTTCTACATGCCTGTCAATCCTTTACTTCTACACGTCTGTCAATCCTCACTCGCCCGTTTTTGACCCAGGCACTGGCCCAGCCAGGCCCGGTAGCTGAATTGGCCAGGCGAAGTCTGGTTGATGGCGGCGCAGCCATGAATGCGGCTACCCGGATTCCGCAGAGATGACCCTCCATGTCTAGTCACGGCAGCTGTAGATCGTGATCTTGTGGCTGGGGGGTCATGTCATGACCGCTGCGGTGACTTCGTTCCAGTGGCGATGGCACGCGGCGGCTCGGTGCTGATGACGGCGTCGCCATTGTGACCAGTGCAGGACGTGGGCGAGATCGCGCCGGGGCTGGGCCAGGACGGAGGCTCGCAGCAGGGTGAGCAGTTCGCGGGAGGTGAGCGGGATGAGCTTTGCTTCCGCGCTCGCGGAGATGACTGCACGACTGCGGGCGGTGGTCACGGCCAGGATGGTGTACGCGATCATGCTGATCAGGCTCCAGCGCATCCAGGAGTTCCAGCAGGTCGCCTGGCCCTGATCCAGTCCGGACAGCGACTTCGCAGCCTGGAAGTCCTCCTCGGTTCTCCACCTGCGGCAGACCACGGCGACCAGGTCGCCCAGGGCAACGGCGGCGGCGGAATGACAGCGGCAGAAGGAGAGCTCGCGTGTGTAGCGGTGGCGGCGAACCAGCAGGAACGCGTGCCCGGCCGCATGGTCTGGCGGGGTGTCGTCCGGGACGACCTCGATCATTGCCCAGTCGTAGTGCCGGTCGCCCTTGCCGCCCTGTCCGGTCTTCAGCCGCTGCCAGGCCCGGCGCGGGAGCCGCGCCGTAAGCGCGGCCGCCGTGAAGCGTCCCGCGCGGGTGGTGACGTAGTGGCCGCTCGGCACCGCCATCGTGTAGTCGTAGCCCAGCTCGCGTATCCGCATGCGCAGGTCGCGCCCGCCGTAAACCTCGTCGGCGGCCACCCACCGGGCCGGCAGCCCAAGGTCGCGGGCCCGCTCCAGCAGCATGGCAGCCAGCTGCGGCCTGGTAGCGAAACACAGCTCGCCGGGCACATGCGCCAGCTCACGGCGCTCATCGTCGCCTGCCCAGTCCCGCGCCAGGTACAAAGCGCGGTCAATCAGCGCGTGGCCGCTCTGGGCGGCGTAGGTGAGGTGGACGGCGACCTGGCACAAACCGATCCCGCCCAGCGCACCGGAATACTGCCGCGAGGCGCCCACCGCATCCGTGGACGACTTCTCATCCCCCGTCTCATCCACCACCAGTACCGCCTGGTCGTCGGCGAGTTCCGCGACCGCCCAGCAGGCCAGGCGATCACGTGCGGCGTCGTGGTGCCACACCGCGCGGGACAGGAAGTGCTGCAGCCGGTGCGGACCGGAATGCCCCAGCGCCTCGGCGAGCGTCCAGCAGCTGACCCGCTGCACGTCCATCAGCATCGCCTCGGTCATCTCCCGCATCGTCTGCGGCGTCTCCCGGCGCGGGAAACAATCCGCCACCCGGCGCATCACCTCCCCGAACCCGTCCTGCCACGCCTGCTGCGCTACCGTGGCCTCTACGGCCACCGCGTTCGTATCTGTTGTCACAGACGATCATGATCGCGGTGGCCGTACCCATACCGGCGACCACCCCATCTCGCGGACCAGCAGCAACGCGTCAACAATCACGATCTACAGCTGCCGTGACTGTCCGCCAGAGTTATGACGCCGTCGCCGAGCAGTACATGGGGTGCTTCGGTGACGAGCTCGCCGGAAAGCCGCTCGACCGGGCTGTGCTGGCCTGCCTTGCCGAGGAGGCTGAAGACGGTACGCCGGTCGCCGATCTGGGGCGCGGCCTTGGGCATATGGCAGCCTGGCTCGCTGGCCATGGCGTGGCTTCGGTGGGTATCGACCTGTCGCCTGGCATGATCGCCGCCGGCCGCGGGGATTATCCGCAGGTGGAGTTCCGGGAGGGTGATTTCCTCAGGCTGCCCGCGGCGGACGGTGAGTTCGGGGCTGCCGTCGCGTTCTACCTGACTTGGCTCACGATCATGGTTCCTTTCCGGCCGTACCGCGCTGACCTGCTGGTTCGCGGTTCCTGCTGAACGGATTTGACTAATCCGGGGCCGTAGAGTGGCCCGGTCCCTACGTGCGGACGGTGGGGACCGCCTCGGGCGTGACGGCGGGCCAGATCGTGCACTCCGCGCACCGCGGGTCGCCGCTCCGCCCTCCACTCGGGGTGCTATGGTGCGCGTCGGTGACATTGCGCTTGGTCTTGGCTGCGTATGGCCTGGAGAGCGTTCGGCCTTATCAGGTTGACGCGGGTCGCAACAACGAGCACTGGTACGTCGGCGCAGGCTTGGTGCTCCGCCGCTACGGCCCGTTCCGCTCCGATGCCGCGATCGACTACGAACACGCCATCGTGGGGCAGCTTCGGGAGCGAGGCTGGCCGGTCGCGGTCCCGATTGCGTCGGATGCGGGGCGCATGGTGGTTGTTGATGACGGTCGCCGCTATTCCCTGTTCCCGCGGCTGGCCGGACGCCGCGGCATCCCGGCGCGGCCACGGCAGCCCCGGGAGCTTGGCCGGATTCTGGGCCGGCTGCACCGCGATCTCGCCGCTGTTCCGGTCGCGGGGCCACCGGATACCTTTCCGCGGATCCTTGAGATGCCCGCCGACCCGGCCTGGCAGCGTCTGGACGCCCTGGACGACCCGGTCCTGAGGGGGCTGATCCGCCGCAAACTGGCCGAGGTGCGCGCCGCGGCCGGGTCAGCCGCCAGCGGCCGGCTCGATGTGCAGCTCGTGCACGGCGACTGGCCCGACGGGAACATCTTGTACCAGGGCGGGACTGTCAGCGGGGTTCTCGACTTCGACTTTGCCCACCCCGACCTGCCCCTCGTCGATGTTGCGATCGCGGCCCTGATTCCCGAGGTCGAGGACTCGGCGCAGATCGCGGCCGGCTACTTCGGCGCGCGCTCCCCTGCAGAACACGAGCTGGACCTGATCGCCACCGCCCAACGGGCCCGCGGCCTGGGGCATGTCGCTTTCTTTATTCGCCGCCACGTCGACGGAGATCACGGCGCGCTCGACCAGATCCGACTCGGCGTCGACCTGCTCCTGCGTGCCGAACAACGCTGGCCCGCGCTTCGCGCCGCGATCTTGAGCGGCACCACCGGCTGACCAGGCCAACTTCCCGCCCCCTACATGGACAGTCGATGCGGGACACGGGCCGGTCCGCCAACCACACCCTCACCGCGCCAACCCGCTGCCCGACGGCATCCGCGCAGTCCTTACCAAGATCAACAACGCCACCCGCGTGCGCACTAATTGAGCCAAGTCGGGTATCGACCTGTCGCCTGGCATGATCGCCGTCGGTCGCGGGGATTATCCGCAGGTGGAGTTCCGGGAGGGCGATTTCCTTGGGCTGCCGGCGGCGGACGGTGAGTTCGGGGGCTGCCGTCGCGTTCTACTCGGTCATCCATCTTCAGCCTGCCGAGCTGGGCCGGGCCTTGGGTGAGATCCACCGGGTGCTGCGGCCCCGCGCGCTTTTCCTGGTTGCCTTTCATGTTGGCTCGGAGGTGAGGCACCTGGCCGGGTGGCTGGGCCACGAGGTGGACGTGGACTTCCGCTTCTTCGAGCCGTCGGATATCGCCCAGGCCATGGAGCGGGCAAGATTCCGGGTCGAGATGCGCCTGGAGCGGTTGAGCTATCCCCAGGAAGTCCAGACGCGCCGCGGGTACCTGCTGGCCCGGCGCCAGCCCTGAACCAGGCCGCCCACGGACGGATGCGCGGAAATACAGAACGATCTTTCGGTACGGCGGCGGACGTCACGGCGACCGGATGGCCAGCCGACCAGGCGGATCCGTGGGCCAGGCCCGTCAGTAATCCCGGGGGGCAAGCTCCTCTATCCGCGCATCCGCGGCCAGCGCCACGGGCGCCAGATACAGATCAGGTATGTCGTGCGGCCTGGTGGCCGTGGACACCTCCGTGCACGAGAAGAATGAAGCCGCATCGGTGCTGCCGTGATGAGCGCTCAGGTTGTCGTGCCAAAGGTCCTAGGCCCGGGCGTTCGTTGCGCTGTATAGATGACTGTCATGGACAGACGCGCGCTTGTTCTGGGCGGCGGCGGTGTCAGCGGCATCGCCTGGGAGACGGGCCTGATCGCCGGGCTGGCTGGGCTCGGCATCGACCTAGCCGCGGCCGACGTGATCATCGGGACATCGGCCGGGTCGGTGGTCGGCACGGACATAGCTTCCGGGCAGGAGCTCGAGGCGCTGTACCAGGCCCAGCTCGCGCCGCCGGCTCCCGAGCCCGCCGCCCGGATCGGCTGGGACTTCATCGGCAGGCTGCTGTGGGACGTGCATACCAGCCGGGACCCGAAGCGGGCCCGGGCGCGGATCGGCAGGTGGGCGCTGGCCGTGCCCACCATGCCCGAGGCCGACCGGCGGAAGGTCTTCGAGACCCGGCTGCCTACCAGCGTCTGGCCCTCCCGCGCCCTCAAGGTGACCGCGGTGGACGCGCAGACCGGCCAGTTCGCGGTGTTTGACTCCGCCGGGGACGCCAGCCTGGTGGATGCGGTGGGCGCCAGCTGCGCGGTGCCCGGAGTCTGGCCGCCGGTCACCATCGGAGAACGCCGTTTCATGGACGGCGGCATGCGCACCGTCGCCAACGCCGACCTGGCGCACGGATACGAGCGAGTGGTCATCGTCGCGCCGGTGGCCGCGGGCATAGGCTTCATGGCCAGCCCGCGCCGGCAGGCGGCCGCGCTGACCGCGGCCGGAGCCCGCGTGGCGCTGGCCCGGCCGGACCGGGCGGCCGCGCGCGCCATCGGGCGCAACGTGCTCGACGTGTCACGCCGGGCGGCGGCGGCGAGGGCCGGGCGGGCCCAGGCTGCGGCGGAAGCGCCGGCCGTCCGGGCCGTCTGGCAGGCCTGACCCGGGCCAGCCGCGGGCGGCCCGATGACGATCCCGGCGATCCCGGGCCTGCAGCAGCCGATCGCCGTCACGCGCCTCCAGTAACCGCCCAGAACACCCAGTTCGGTGTGGCACCACCCAGCATGGCCGGTGACCGAAGCGCCACGCATATCGGCGGCTAGGCGCGTGCCATCTTATGGATCGGTCGCGGTCAGTGATCTCATCACGGTCTCCGGCCACGTCCTTCAGCAAGATCGTTCTGAGCCCGTGCGCGTCCGGGTACCGTCGGGTTGGCTTTTGGCTGAGCCGGGGGCCTGAACTCACTAGGGTGATCTTGTGAAACCGTTCCTGCTGCTGGCCACCCGTGCTGAGGATGCGGCCGCGGATAACGAGTACGAGTCGTTTTTGGCCTGCACCGGGCTGGCCGAGCGCGACCTTCGCCGGCACCGGCTGGAGTGCCGGGCGCTGGGCAGCGTCGATCTGCGGGACTGGTCGGGGATCTTGCTGGGCGGCGGGCCGTTCACCTCCAGCGATCCGGAGGGATCGAAGTCGCCGGTGCAGCGGCGGGTCGAGGCCGACCTGCGCGGGCTGCTCGAAAAGGTGATCAGCGCGGACTTCCCGTTTCTCGGGGCCTGCTACGGCATCGGGGCGCTTGGCAGCCACCAGGGGGCAGTGGTCGACCGGCGGTACGCCGAACCGGTCGGTTCGGTCCCGGTCACGCTTACCCGCGAGGGCCGGCAAGACCCGCTGCTGCGCGGGCTGCCTGCCACCTTTGACGCGTTCGTCGGCCACAAGGAGGCGATCAGCGGGCTGCCGCAGCACGCCGTCCTGCTCGCCAGTTCCCCCGCGTGCCCGGTGCAGGCGTTCCGGATCGGTTCGGCCGTCTACGCCACCCAGTTCCATCCCGAACTGGACGCGGCCGGCCTGTGCACCCGGATCGAGGTATACAAGCACGCCGGCTACTTCGAATCCGGACAAGCAGGCGAGCTCAAGGCGCAGGCCCGCCGCAGCACCGTCACCCACCCGCCTGCGATCTTGCGTCGGTTCGCCCAGCGCTACGCCTGCGGCGCGGCGGTCAGGGCCGAAGCCAGGCCGCGGCCGCCGGCTGCGGTTTCCGCAGCAGGTCAGCGCGGATAGCTCGACCTATGCGTGTCGCCCGGGGAAGGTGATTTCCTCCGTATCCGCTGCGGCCGGGACTGGGAGGCGACGCGAGCTAGGCCGCATGGTTCCCCGCCACGGGCTATGATCCGCGCCCGCGAGGGGCCGGGCCTGATCTTCGGGTGGCTGGCCGTGACGCTGTCCTGCCTGGCCTGCATGGCCCGAGATGACGGGGCGGGCTCAGCGCGAGCCGGAATGCCCGCGATAAATGGGGCGGCTGGCCACGCCCGCGGAAGCGGGCGGCTGAGCGCGTTCAGCGCGGCTCGCAGATGATCACCGGGATGTCGCGGCTGGTGCGGCGCTGGTAACTGCCGTAGCCCCGGTAGGCCGCCACCACCCGGGGCCACAACCGCGCCTTCTCCTGCGGCGACGCCCGGCGGGCCCGCATCGGCCGGCGCTGGCCGGCCATGGTCAGCTCGATCTCGGGATGAGCTACCAGGTTGCGGTACCAGTCCGGGTCACGGTCATCGCCGCCCTTGGAGGCCACCAGCACGACCCGGTCACCGTCGACGACCGGCGCGGTCAGCATGGTCGAGCGCGGCAGGCCCGACTTGCGCCCCACCGTGTGCAACTCGACCACGGGCATCCCGAAGGCCGAGCCCAGCACCTGGCCGCCACTCAGATGAACGACGGCCCGGTGCAGCCCGCTGATGGTTTTCAGGCTGATGTCGGCCAGGTACTGCTGCAGGTCCATGGCGTGACCCTAGATCCCGGCGGGCACCTCGCCAACTGCGCGAGGCCCACGCCGGCCCCTGCACGTCTTCTGGCGGAGCCAGGACGTAAGGTCGGCGATCCGTGTCCCCGCCAGCTCGTGAGCACGCTAAATGCCCAGATCTGGATGGCCAGTGCCGTGATCGGCGTCAACCCAACACCCGCGCCGGACGCCGGCTCGGCGCGGGCTGGCTCTGACCTTCTGCGTCACGGAGCCTGGCGCTGGAGATCGAAGAAGCCGAGAGCGGCCAGGCATTCCCGGGCAGGCAAGAGCGCCACCGCACGCGAAAACTACCTGTCAGTTACCTTGCTCCAGGTGACGCTGACCCGGGCGGGGGCCTGTTTCCCTCGGCCTTGCGAGGGTTGCCGGTTTGCGCGGCGGTGTTGCCGGTGATCTGCCCGGCGCGGAGCTGCACCGGGCTGACGGTGGCCTGCGGAATCGAACTGCCCCCGGTGGCCTTGAACATGGCTCCAGGGATTTCTGCCAGCTCAGGAGGTTAGGGGGCAAGGTCCACAGCCGCTCTCCCGCCGCTAGGATCAACAGGCACTGAGACATGTTCGTGCGTAATTAGCCAAGTGAGGCCCGACCGTTTGCAGCAACTGGTCGCACGTACCCAGGATTCGAACTCGTTCCCGTTCTTGAGAGTGCCGCCTGCTCGAATAAGCATAAATGCGACCGCGATATCACCGCTCGCCACAATATTCAGGCCGCGGCGTCCTGTCCGATACCGCTTTTGTAGCCATCAAACCATTGCAGGAACCTACCCCGGAGCACGGCAGACCCGACATACTGGAGGGGAGGTACAGCGTCGAAATAGACAACGTCAGGAGAATAGTGTGACATGAGCCGATCAATGTCCTTCATGCGAATGGCTTCAGATCGGCTGTCTACGAGCGTTCTAATCTCGGACTCGTCCATGTGCTCGTCCCTGCAGTTCCTACTCGCTGGCGGCAAGTTTCAATCCTAGGCACTCCTGGGGTTTCCGTGGGCCGGCTGATCGGCCTGGCGGCACGGCCGGGATGGGGCGGCCTGGCTGGGGACCGAGCTTGCCTCCGGCCTCATCGACCTTGCGCCTATCGTGCGAGCAGGGCCGGGGGGTCGCCTCAGATCCGGATAAGTGGCTTGCCGCGGGCGCCGCCGCGGCGGCGCGCGATCGTCGCCTCAGCCGTCGGCGAAGGAGCCACCGCCATCCAGCTCGCCGGGCAATACCTCGACGAGACGCCAGCAACCCAGCCCCGACATCCCTCCCCATAACGATCTTCCGGCACGCCCTCACCGGCTTGCCCGCCGATCACCACCAGCGTGCAATAAGGCGGCTCGGGTGCGTCAAGTCACGGCGAACGGCCATAACAGAGTGTGAGATTTCGCCTCTCGTTCGCCGTTGGGTCGTCGGCAGGACGGCAGGCTCACGCGATCTGCAGGCGATCAGCGGCTGCGCAGCGTCTCGGAGCGCGTTCTGCGCGGATGCCGTTGCTGGCCAGAACGTGTCCGGTCATCGGATTCGTCCGAGCTATCCTGAATCCGTGCCAACTGCAGGCGAGCCCATCGCCAGCCGCGTGGCTGCTGCCGCTGCGCGGACGGTCGCGGCCGGGACTGCCCGGCTGCTCGCGGAATGGTGCACGGGCTCACCGCTGGCCGAGGCTGCGGACCGGCGCTGTGAGGGTGTGGCTGACCTGTCGGCGCGCCGCGCCCGCGTGTCGCAGTCGCTGTTCTTCACCGACCGCGCCACGGCGGCGCTCACCGGACACGGCGACGATCC
Source organism: uncultured Actinomycetota bacterium (assembly GCA_963795055.1). Classification (GTDB taxonomy): domain Bacteria; phylum Actinomycetota; class Actinomycetes; order Streptosporangiales; family Streptosporangiaceae; genus JASHPR01. The sequence continues at coordinate 280,413 of CAWCGJ010000040.1, read as the reverse complement.
GGGCCTTCGCGAGCCCGTCGAGCAAACTGAGATGATCTACGACGGCGCGAACGCCTATATCCGCGTCGCCGGCAGCTGGACGGGCTTCTCCCTGGTTGATCCCGGCGGTCCGCGCGGGCCGAATGACCCGCTGTGGCCGTTGGACGCCCTGTTCGGTGCCAGTGACGATGTCATGGAGATCGGACCGCAGGTCGTGCGCGGCGTGCCTGCCACGCGCTGCCGCCTCACCGTCGACCTAGCGCGAGCAGACGCCTCACTGCCGGCCGGGGTGAGCGTGCCCTCCGGGCCGTACCGCTCGCTCAGCCGGCTGCCCGCGGAGGTGTGGCTGGATGCGGCTGGCCTCGCCCGCCGCATCGCGGTGAGTTCCGAGCCGACCGCTGCCGCGGACGCACAGGTCTGGTCGATCGTTGAGTTGTGGAATTTCGGTGTAGCCGTCGACATCACGCCGCCCGGTCCCGATGAGGTCCTGGCGCCGGCCGACGCCTACCGCACGGCCGAAGAGGTACTGCCCAGGCCGGGCGCCTGATCCCGCTTGCACCAGGCCACCAACGCTCCGGGCTCGCGACCGCGAAGGCCCGCGCGGCACACCGCGCTCATCGGCAAAGCCGGAAGCAGCTACAACCTGCCGTGCGCAGATTAACCGGTTCGGCTCGGCTACGGCTTGCCGTCCGGCCGACCGGGCATGCGCCCAGAACGAGTCCTCTTTGCTGTTCGTGTCAAGTCGTCTGGCGGGTTTTCTTGGATGCGGGCTTGGGTGGCGTGGCTCGCCGGTGCGGGTTGGCGGGCCGTAGGGTGGGACCGGGCTCGGGAGTGGCTTGTCCGAAGAGCCGGCGTTCGGGGCGCAATCCGGCCGCGCTGGAGTCAGAGTCGTTCCCCGGTTGCCCTCCCGGGCCCTTCGCCGCCGCCGTCACTGTGACCTTCCGGGCGTCGGCTTGGAGGCGGGCGAAGACGGCGTCGCTGATCCGCCGTTTGAGGCAGCGGAGCGCTTCCTTGTGGGTCTTGCCCTCGGCGATCTTGCGGTCGTAATAGGCGCGGCCGTCGCTGTGGGCGTGCCGGATCTGGGTGATCGCGGCCATGTGCAGGGCATGGTTGATCCGCCGGTTCCCGCGCAGCGACAGCCGGTAGATCTTGCGGTTCCCCGACGACACCTCGACCGGCGCGCTGCCGTTGTAGGAGGCGAAGTGATCCCGGCTGGGAAACCGGGTCACGTCGGCGACGTCGCCGATCACGGTGCCGGTGTTGACCGGGCCGAAACCGAAGACCTCGGTAAGGCTGGTACCCGACGCCCTGACGGCCGCGGCCAGTTTCTTCTTGGTGTCGCGGAGCTGGGCATCCAGGCCGCGCAGGTCTTCCAGGAACTGGCCGGCCAGCTCGTGGCGCGCCGCCGCGACCGGCCCGGACGGCGTGACCTGCTCCAGGATGCGGGCAGCGTGAGCTGCGGTGATCTCCTTGCTGACGCCGCCGGCGAGCAGGTCGCACAACACCGCGTGCAGCCGGCAGGCGACCTGGTTACGGGAGCGGGCCAGGTCCCGGTGCCGCTTGGCCCACACCTTCAGCACCGCCGCGTGATCCTCGGCCAGCACCTGGCGCCGGGCCTTCGACCGCAGCGCCGCGACCGCGACCGACAGGGCATCGTTCGGGTCGTTCTTGTTCGTGTCCCCGGCCTGCAGCAGCCGCACCCGGGAAGCCAGCTTGGGCGGCACGTCCAGCACCCGCTCCCCGGCGGCCACCAGCTGCTGGGCCAGCAGCCGGCCCAGCCCGCCCGCGCCCTCCACCGCCCACGTCCGCTCCGGCCACGCCGCCGCCCACGCGACCAGCGTGCCGGCCTGAGCCGCGCTAGCGCGGACCCGCAGATCACCCAGCGGCTCCTCCGCCGCGCCGATCGCCACCGCCGTGTGTGAGCCCTTATGCGGATCGATCCCGATCATCACTGCCATCATCAGCACGCTCCAGCATCGTCACCAGAAATGGGCGGACCATGGCGGGCATGCCTAATACCGGATCTGCTAGCGCTCGCGCCTCTTTCGAGCCACGCCACGGCGAGAACCGACAGGCCGGCACCTCGTTCTAAAGCCAGACCGCGCGAGCGCGGCCGGCAGGCGGTTCGGGAGCCAGCCCATCGGACCTCTGAACGCTACGGCAAACACCGCAACGTCGACCTCGGTCTCTATTAGATGACATGCATCGGGCCTGACTGAGCTGAGGTGGCGGCCGGGTGCCGGGAGACCTCCCCAGCTCAGACGCGGGTCAGGATTGACCGCGTAGGCAATTGGCATGGGGGCGTGCGCCCCTCCGGAGCTTGAGGAGGTCCTGATGCCCATCGTAGGCGGGCTGGATATCCACCGGAAGCAGATCACCTTCGACTATCTCGACACCGCGACCGGGCAGGTGCGCCGCGGCCAGATCGCCCCGGCCGACCGGGCGCACCTGCGGGCCTGGCTGGCCCGGTTCGCCGGCCGCGAGGATGTCGCGTTCGCGGCCGAGGGGTGCACCGGGTGGCGGTATGTCGCCGAGGAGCTGGCCGCGGCCGGGGTCGCGGCGCATGTGGCCGAGCCGGCGGACACCGCTGCCGCTCGCGGCCGCAAGCGGCACGCCAAGACCGACAAGACCGACTCCCGGCACCTCAGGGTGCTGCTGGCCGAGGGCCGGCTGCCGGAATGCTGGATTCCACCCGGCCAGATCCTGGAGTGCCGGGCGCTGCTGGAGACCTATCACGATCTGCGGGCCGAGCACACCGCCTGGGTGCAGCGCATCCACGCGGTCTTGTTCCACCAGGGCGCCCCGGCCCTGGGCGAGGGTGCGCTGCGCAGCGAGCAGGGCCTGGCCGCGCTGCAGGCGGTCGCGGCCGCCCATCTGTCACCGGCCGGGCAGCTGCAGGTCGCCACCGCCCTGGAGGTGACCGCCGCCCTGGAGGCCCGGATGCACGAGCTGCGCCACCAGCTGCGGGATGCCGCAGCGCACCTGGCCGGCGCGAAGGTCCTGGCCGCGCGGCTGTACGGGGTCGGGCCGGTCACCGCTCTGGCGATGACCTGCTGGCTGGCCGGGGCGGGACGGTTCTCCTCCTCCCGCAAGGCGGTCCGGTTCGCCGGGCTGGACGTCACCGTCTGGTCCTCTGACCGCAAGGGCCCGCCCGGGCGGCTGTCCCGGCAAGGACCGCCGGTGCTGCGCTGGGCGGTCTATGAGGCCGGCAAGACCCACGCCCGCGCCTCGGCCCCTGACCACGCCTACTACGCCACGGTCAAGGACCGCTGCAACGGCAAGCGGGCCGCGTTGTCCGAGGCCCGCAAGATCCTCCGCCAGGCCTGCCACATCCTGGCCGAGCTCGGCGACGACGCGCTGTCCGCCGCCTGAGACCCCTCGCTCCATGACACGGTGACCAGCCCATGACCGCCGGCCCGGCCGGGCGCACCTATGCAGCCGCTCTCACCCGATGGGGACCACCGCGGCCAGCTCCCGCCGAACCGCTGTCAGCCGCTGCCGGCCTCCCAAGAGGCCAGGCGGACGGCCTGATTAGACTGAGCGGCCGCATCCCCGCAGGCCGGGGACACCCAATCAATCATCATGTCGCCGGGGCAGCGCCTACGCCCCGCGGACCTAGGTAAGGCTGGCTGCTCCTGGTCCCGCCCCCCGGCCGCCACGGCTGGTCATCCCGTACAGAAAGGCCACCAGCCTGAACCGCTGAACCATATCCCGCGCTACTACAGGACTCCCTGCCCCGCCGCCCGGCATGATCCGCTCCCGGGCGGCCGCGTCAAGGACGCCTAACGGCGCCGGCTACGCCGGCCGGGCTCCCGCCCGGTCCTTGACCCGCCCGCCCGGTCGCAGAACCCGGCAGCTATCAGGGACAGGGAGCAGACTCAGCCACCCCCAAGACCAGGGCAACCATGACCGCAAAGCCCCACATCCACCTTGCAGTCACCGGTGGATGCAGGTAAGGCGGTTACTTGTGCTCTGGCTGCGGACCAGGGCCGATCACACAAAGTAATCTAGTTTCCTGGCCGTGCGCGGCCCGATCGCCGAATAGGCGCTGCTAGCCGATGGTGAGTTTGCCGCGATTATGCGGTGCAGAATACCCAGTTCGGGCGTGGTGCGAGCGGCCATGCCGACTGACGCGATTCGCTGTGTCGCGCAAACGCTGCGTGTGGCAGGCACTGCTAGCTGGCTTCCTGCTCTGGCAGACGGTCTGCGACTGCCACGCCCGATGGGCGCGGACGGCGGGCGCCGTCAGTCGGCTGCGCGACGGCCTGCGCGAGGATGTCCGCCGCGCCGGGGATGGGGTCAGCGTGTGACAGCGGCTCGTACTGTCTCATCTTCCGTAACCGTCCTCGGCACGGGCCGCTGAGCCTGCTTCGTCTAAGTAATGTCAGTCGTTACGTGTGCCGGGGCGTGCTCGGCGGTGTCGGCGTGTCCCGTCGTCCGCCTGTACCGGGCGTGAAGGCTGCGAACGAGCTCAGTCCGGTGTCGATGAGCAGGGCTGCGCGGTGGACGTCGCCGGTCACTGGCTGGTGGGTGCCGTCCCAGTACGCTCAATCTGTCGGCATCGGACATCCCGGCGAGCAGCTCCTCGAGCGTGAGGCGAACGGCGTGGAACATGCGCTGGCCGTTGGTGTAAGCCGCATGACCCAGGTGGACGAGCCCGGCGCCTACGCGGTCGATGACCCGCTATCCGATCACGCCGATCTGATGGTGACCGCCGCCCGTGCGGGGACAGCAGGGTGCGGGTCACGCCCTCGGCTAGTCGCCGCCGAACTTCTTGATCTCCTCGAACTCGGCTTCGGTCAGCTGGCGCGGCACGTCGTCCTTGGCGACCTTGGCGCTTTGCACGTGGTGCCGGATGTCGTCGACGATCTCGGGGTTGGCCAGGGTGGTGACGTCCCCGACGTCGGCGAAGTTGGAGATCGACGCGATGACCCGGCGCATGATCTTGCCCGACCTGGTCTTCGGCATGTCCGGCACGATCCAGACGTTCTTCGGCCGGGCGATCTTGCCGATCTCGGTCTCGATCGATTTGCTGACCTTGTCTTCCATTTCCTGGCCCGGTTTGAAGCCGGGCTTGAGCGAGACGTAGATCTCCACGACGCGGCCGCGGATGTCGTCGATCACCGGGACCGCGGCCGCCTCGGCGACCTCGGGCACGGTCAGCGCGGCCGATTCGATTTCCTTGGTGCCGAGCCGGTGCCCGGCCACGTTGATCACGTCGTCGACGCGGCCGAGGATCCGGAAGTAGCCATCGGCGGCTTGGACGGCGCCGTCGCCGGCGAAGTACGGCCAGTCGCGCCAGTCCTTGCTGTCCGGGTCCTTGTTGTACTTGGCGTAGTAGGTCGACACGAACCGGTCGGGCTGACCCCAGATGGTCTGGAAGATGCCGGGCCAGGGGTTGCGGATGCAGATGTTGCCTGCCTTGCCGCTGCCGGCCGGGATCTCGTTGCCGTCCTCGTCGTAGATCACCGGGTAGACGCCGAGGACGCCGGGGCCGCAGCTGCCGGGCTTCATCGGCTGCAGGGCGGGCAGTGTGCTGCCGAGGAAGCCGCCGTTCTCGGTCTGCCACCAGGTGTCGACGATGACCGCCTCGCCCTTGCCGACCTCGGAGTGGTACCAGCGCCAGACCTCGGGCTCGATCGGCTCGCCCACCGTGGTCATGTGCTTGAAGTGGTAGTCGTACTTCTTCGGCTCCTCGGGGCCGATCTTGCGCAGCTGCCGGATGGCCGTGGGCGAGGTGTGGAAGATGTTGACCCCTAGCTTCTCGGCGATCCGCCACGGCCGGCCCGCGTCGGGATAGTTGGGCACGCCCTCGTAGATGACCGTGGTGGTACCGAGGGCCAGCGGACCGTAGACGATGTAGGAGTGGCCGGTGATCCAGCCGATGTCGGCCATGCACCAGTACATGTCGTCGGGGTGGATGTCCTGGTAGTACCTGGACGTCCCGGCCACGTAGGACATGTAGCCGCCGGTGCTGTGCACGCAGCCCTTCGGCCGGCCGGTGGTGCCGCTGGTGTACATCAGGAACAGCGGCGCCTCGGCCGGCATGGACACCGGGTCGACGGTCGCGCCCTGGCGCTCGGCGAGCAGGTCGTCGACGAACACGTCCCGCCCCCCGGCCATCGGCGTCTGGGAGTCGTACTGGCCGGGGTGGCGGCGCCACACGAGGACCTTGTCGACTTCCTGGCCTTCCTTGGCCGCCTCAACGACGGCCTCGTCGGCCTTGACCTTGTGGTCGATGAGGTTGCCGGCGCGGTAGTAGCCGTCCATGGTGATCAGCACGCGGCTGCCCGAATCCGCGATCCGGTGACCGCAGGCGGTGCCGCTGAAGCCGCCGAACACCTGGGAGTGGATGATGCCCAGCCGGGCACAGGCCAGCATGGTGACCGGCAGCTCCGGGACCATCGGCATGTGCAGCGTGACCCGGTCGCCGGTCTTCAGGCCGAGCGTGTCCCGCAGCACCGCGGCGAACTCGTTCACCTGGCGGAGCAGCTCGGCGTAGCTGATGTGCACGTAGGCGTCGGACTCCAGTTCCGGCACGAAGACGATCGCGGTCTTGTCCGGCTTGGCCTCGGTATGCCGGTCCACGCAGTTATACGACGCATTCAGCTTGCCGCCGGTGAACCACTTCCAGAACGGCGGGTTGCTGGTATCCAGCGTCGTGTGCCAGGGCTCATCCCAGCTGAGCAGGTCCGCGTACTCCTTGAAGCAGTCGGGGAAGCGCTCCTCGCTGAACCGGTCGAAGATGGCCGGATCCTGAGCATTGGCCTGCTCGACGAACGCAGGAGGCGGCGGGTAGCTCTCCTCCTCGCGCCAGTGCACCGCGATCTGCGCCTCGGAAACCTGCGTCTCGGAAACCTGCGCCTCGGGACCCTGCGGCTCCTGGCTTGCTGCCATTGTCTTGCCTCTCGTGTCTGTCGCCGGAAGATAACTATCGGAAAACGGAGCGCAGGCCTGCCTAAGCTTCCTTGAGCAGGCCGGCGCACACGCCGAACTCATGCAGCTCGGCGCACACCGCCGCCTGGCGGGTGAACGCCGCTGTGTCGCCCCGGTTCAGCGAATCCCAACACAGGTGCTCGGTCAGTGCCAGTGCACGCTCGGTCACCGAGCCCAGTGCCGGGATCGGCTCCGTCTCGGCGGCGTGCCGCAGGGACCACGCGTCACGCTCGGACGCCTCGGTAGTGGTCACCGCCTGCACGTGCGCGAGCAGCACCGACAACTCCCCTGCCACGTACTGCCGGGTCATTGCCATCGCCAGCCCGTAGGCCCCTGCCGCGCTACCCCGCGGATGGGGGGCGCAGCGGTGAGCACCGCGCCCGACCCGATCGCGGACTCTCCCATGACATCTCTCCCGCCCGCCTGAGCCGAGCCACGTATCCCCCGATCCGGGCCAGGCCTGACGGGACTGTTATCTCTGCAATCGATAAGGGCCGCGTGGGACCGGGACCGGGCGATGCTCGTGGGAACCTGGTAGCCCCCCGCGGGGGCCGGGGGGCTACCAGGGCATGCGGCAGCCGTCGGTGTACACGACGTCCACGCGGAACTCATCCCCGGCGCCGGGGTGCGCGCCGAGCCTGGCATAAAGGCCGCGCACCCGCTCGCGGGCACGCAGGTATTTCCCGGCGCCTTCCAGGAAGGCCAGGTCGGTGCGGACTTCGGCGGCGCTGTCATCGGCAGAGCCGGGTCGGGTGCAGACCACGATGTAGCCGACGATGCCGGTCAGCCCGTGGCAGTGACGCGTGTCGTAAGATCCCCTCACCCGGCCCCTCCACACCCCCTCCCTCCGTCAGTTGATTGCCAAGATTAGCAATTGCGAAGTTCGTTGACCAGGGCTGGCATCGTTCTCAGGCATCATGGTTGGATGACGTGATGGCCAGGCGAGGGAGGCTGCCAGGGTGAGCGCGCCGCTGTACCAGCTGAAGGCGGACTTCTTCAAGACGCTGGGCCATCCCGCCCGGATACGGATACTGGAGCTGCTCAGCGAGCGCGAGCATGCGGTGGCCGAGATGCTCCCGCAGGTCGGCATCGAGCCTGCGCACCTGTCGCAGCAGCTGGCGGTGCTGCGCCGGGCGAACCTGGTCACATCCCGCAAGCAGGGCTCCGCCGTCTACTATTCGCTGACCACCCCGCACGTGGCCGAGCTGCTGGCGGTAGCACGGCTGATCCTCACCGGAGTGCTGTCCGGGCAGGCCGAGATGCTCCAGGACCTGCGCGCCGCCGCCAGCTGACACGCCCGGCAGCCGGGCTGGCTGCGGGAACCCGCAGTCACGCGATCACTGGCGGCTAGCCCAGCCAGATGCCGCCCACCGCCCAAGTACGCGTTCGGCGGGAATCGGCGCACGGGCGCCGCGGCGGCGCCTGCGGGCTCGTCGTAGCGAATCGGCCTGCGAGGCTGGAGCCGCCCCATATCAATCCGTCGAAGCGTGTCGGCGGGCAGGCTTCACCGACCGTGAGCCCCCCCGAACGAAGCCGGATCCGGCGCCCCCTCAAGCCGGCCACGCTGGGCCGGAGCAGCCACGCTGTGACAGGGCTGGCTGTCTGCGGGCAGTTGTCCGGCTTGACTGTCAGCGGGACGTGTGCGGGCTGGTCCCGGTCAGCTGTGAGCGGTACCCGCGTAGGCCGGGCCCGTCCGGTGGGGCCGGACAGGCCGGGGGCTGCGAGGCTTTCCGGCTTCCGGGGTGGCGGCGGGCGTCACCTCGGTCAGCGCCGCGGCGTCGCCGCTGCGGGGCGGGGGGTTCGAAGGGGCCCGGGCCGTGCTCGCGCCGGTGGCGGGACGGCGCGGGGCTGGCTCGCTCGCTTCGCGGCGGCGGTCATGGGTGCGGTGCTCGGGCGGTCGCGGACACCGGACAAGTGGCGGGCCGGGAGATCGGGCCGGTCTTGCCGGATGGTAACCAGATTCCAGCGGCTGGCGAGCGCTGCCTGCGGGGAATCGGGGGAGAATGGTGTTTGTGGCTGCCATCACGCTGCACGCTGGCCGCGGCGTGATCGGGCAGTGGAGGTGCCGGGTGAGCATCGGTGAGGTCCTGGCTGCGGCACGGGGCCAGGCTGGCCTGACCGTGACGCAGGTCAGCCAGCGGACTCGGATCAGGGAGACGATTATCCGGGGGATCGAAGACGACGACTTCTCCGCCTGCGGCGGCGACTTCTACGCGCGCGGGCACATCCGCGCCATCGCTCGCGCCGCCGGCGTGGACGGCGAGCCACTGGTCCGCCAGTACGACTCCAGCCACCGCACCCCGTAGGCCAGCGCCGCTGCCGACGTGCCCGGGCCGCCCGCTCCCCTCTCGCTCAGGCAGCCCCCGCAGGCCAGGCCGGCGCATCGTGCCGCCGGTCAAGCCCACGGCCTACCTGGCCGATGCCAGCGCCTAAACCCAACCCGTTCGACCTGGGCGAGCGACTTGTAGGAGGAGACGACCTCGCCGCTTCCCAGGTCGCCGCCGGGGACGCTGGTGCGCAGCACGTAGATGCCGTCCAGGGCGGCTTCGGCGGTGATGGAGTCCTCGTTGCGGGCGTAGGTAAAGCTGTCCTGGCCGATGCTGGTGGTGAAGTGCTTGGCGACCTTGCGGCGGCGCAGCACCCGGTCCGCGCGCAGCGCGATCTGGTCGGTGCCGCGCAGCGGCCGGCGTTCCCGCCCGGCAGCGGCGGCGATTTTGGCCAGGTCGGCTTCGGTGGCCTGCAGGAGGCTCTCGCGTTTGCGGGCCCGCTCGGCTTCCAGGAACGGGTTCTTGCAGGCGACCAGCCGCTCGCCGGGAAAGTCCGGGGAAGTGATCTCGGCCAGGTCCTGCTCATCGAACAGCGACAGCTGCAGCGCGCCGTCGCGGACCAGGGCTTTGACCTGGGGGGCGCGCAGCGCGGTGATCCAGTCCAGGCCCGCGGGGCCGACGTCCTCGCGCAGCCGCGCGGCGGTCAGCATCCCCCTGTCGCCGACGAGCACCACGCGGGCGAGGGCGAACCGGTCCTTGAGCTTGCTCACCTGGCTGGCGACGGTCTTGGGGTCGCCGGTGTTGCCCTGGAAGACCTCGATGGCGACCGGGACGCCGTCCCTGGAGGTGAGCAGCCCGTAGACGATCTGCAGGCGGCCGCGGACCCCGTCCTTGGGGTGGCCGATGGCGCCCAGCGGGCAGGTCCGCCCCTCGAACGCGGCCGAGGACACGTCGTAAAGGACCAGGGTCCCGCCGGCCAGGTGCCGGGCCGCGAGCGCGTCCTGGATCTTCTCCTGCCGGGCGGCGAGCCAGTCCATCGCGGCATACAGGTCATCCTCATCACAGCCCGCCACGCCCAGCACCTGGCCCAGCGAGCTGGCCGCGGTCTCAGCCTGCAGCCCGCGGGCGATGGCCAGCTTGGAATCCGGCGCGATGACCTGCGCGATGGCCATCGAGGGACAGCGAAGGCAACGTCCCGCAGGCCCCGGCGCTGCAGCGCTCGCCGCCGTCCAAGGACAATTCCCGCGGAGCAACCGATTGTCCGTTATGCGTGACAATGACCGCAAGCAGTCCGCGCTCGATAGCCGCCCATAAGGCGGCTCGGTGCGCGTGAGCCAGGAGTACGACAAAGCACAGAAAGTGACGTTGAGCCTGGCCACAATGCGGCCGGGTCGCCGAATCGGGCGCGTTGCCGGAGAGGTCGTGAAACTGAAGACGGCCGCTCCGGTTGCCCTGGTTCTGGGCCATGCCTGGTGTTTGCGCGCCCCACGGCGCTCATACCCTGGCGTAATCCTCGATGTCCTGCTCGAATTCCGTCACGAGTCCGGGGGTGAGGGTGCGCCGGGTTTTGCCGATGGCGTGCCGGATGTCGCTGGTGGTCGCCTCCTGCTCGCCGCCCTCGAACATGACGCGCTCGAACGCCAGTTGTGCCGTCCTGCGTGCGGCGAACTCGATGTCGGCCGGGGTGAACAGCCGTGATTCTTCCACGATCGCGGCCATGTCCAGATCACCATGCGGAATCGCGGTCAGGTAGTTGTCCCATATCGCCTCCCGCGCGGCTGGGTCGGGAGGGCCGATGGGGATGACGTAGTCGAACCTGCCGTGCCGCAGGAACGCGCTGTCCAGGGCGCGCACCGAGTTCGTGGCACAGATGAGCAGGCGCTCATCTTGCTCCCGGAACGGCGGGATGAGCTTGAGCATCTCGTTCGTGACACCCTGCGCTGCCGAGACCGTCCGCGGCTGGCGGATCCCGGCGATCTCCTCCACCTCGTCGATGAAAAGCACAACCTTGTCCAGCTCGGCGACGAGGGAGAACGCTTCCCGCAAGGCAGCTGCCAGGCCGGCCGGGGACTCGCCAGCCAGCCGCGAGGGGTACAGCTCCACGAACGGCCAGCCAAGCCGCGACGCGGCGCCCTTGGCGAATGTCGTCTTGCCCGTTCCCGGCGGGCCGAACAGCATGATGGCCCGCGGTGGCACCAAGCCGAGCCGCTCGGCCAGCTGCGGGTGCGCCAGCGGCAAGATGACCTGCCGCTCGATCAGCTGCTTCTCCTCGACCATGCCGCCGAGCTGATCCCAGGCGCCGGCCCGGACCAGCCGCCCGCCGAGCTGGCCAAGTATCCCGGCGCTGCCCGGGTCGACCGGCTCCAGCCGCTCGTAGAAGACCATCCCCCGGCGCGCGGTGTACCCGGCGTGTTCCAGCGCCACGGCCCCGATCTCGCTCCCGTCCGCGAGCAGACACTGGATCCGGTGCGCCCCGGCCGCTACCAGCCGCCGCTCCAACTCGCCGAGCATCGCGCTGCCGATCCCCCGGTGCCGCCACGCGGCAGCCAGGCTGATCCGCATCACCCACGCCCGGTCACCGGCGACCGTCGCGGCCGCCACCCCCACCAACTCATCGCCGACGACCGCGGCGACCGCGGGCTCATGCGACCGGACGGCGGCGATCAGATCGGACAGGCCAAAGGCGGGCGCCTCGCTGCTGGCCGCGGGGTTGTCCCACAACCGGACAGCGGCATCGAGGTCATCGGCATGAAAGTCCCGCACCCGCCACGGTGGCATCGCATCAGTGTGCCACCACCACCTCGACCGCACCGGGCCGACGCTGCCATCAGCGTCCCGGTTCTCCCGTGCCAGAACTCCCCGGGCCCCCTAGGACGGCCGCCAGCTGATCTCGCCCAGAACAACAGCAGCTCTCAGATGCGTCAACACACCCTGGACCAGGACACCGACCGTGACACTGGCTATATCTCGCTCAACCGGTCCAAGCTGATCCGGATCGATGCCGATTCCTTGCTGGCGATTCAGCGCGTGCCGGGATCGCCGTCTGCGATCAGATCAACCATTCCAGCGTGCTCCTGGGCCAGCCAGGGCTTTGGTCGGCTGACGTCACAACACCGTGCTGCACCCGCCGCATGCGCAACGTGACCACCACCGGTCCCGCTGTAAGGTCTCAGAACGCGGAAGGGGACCGGCGGAGGCGGCATGCATGCAGTGCCGGTTCAAGATTCGGACACCACGTCCGTGGATGCATATGGCGTTTCGCCGGCTGGCGCGAGCTGGACCTGACGGCGGCCGGTGGTTGCGGTTGACCCGGCGCTCAGCGGGGCTGATCTCCCTCAGCCTGCCGGGCACGGATGAAGGCCCGCGCCTTCGGCTCACCGCCATCAGCCAGCGCGGCCAGCTGGCCGCGGATGAAAAGCGCGGGCCCGGGCCAGGGCATCAGGGCAGCCGTCCTCTAGCTCGCGCAACAGCACCGCCAGCACGGTGACCTGATCGAGGAGAACCCGGGGAGGATCACCGGGGGGTTCCGGTGGTGAGGTGAAATGATCAAGTGCGCCCATTCGGCCGCTCCGCCCGGCCGGGGGCGACGCGGCCCCGGGCGGTGTTGGCCCGCCCCTGGCGCCCCGGTGTTTTCGCATGCCATTGAGGGTCAGCTATCCAGGGGATCTGTAGCTCGGCTAGCCGCCTGCTGGCGTAGTTCAGGTCCGCCAGTTCCAGGCGGAGCCGGTACCACAGGCACCGGAGCCGTTCGCGGCCGGACCAGGAGACCGACTTCTCCAGCTGCCGCCGGCGGACCAGATCGGCAGGGCCGGGGGCGGGGCTGGCCATGGCGGCCGTACCCGGCGCGGGCCGGCGGCCTGGGCGTTGATGATCTGGTGCGGGACGATTCCGGTTCTCGCGCGCTTCGAGGCCGGCGAGGGCCTCCCATTCCGCGATCTGCGCGCGGGCCAGGCGCCGGTGCCGCGGTCCACGGCAAAGGCAGGCCCCGAAACCAGCCAGAACCACGGGACCCGCAAACAATCCCAGCACCCACGCGACCATGAACGCTGCCCCCCCAGAAACGGCCGGGCCCGGGCCCGCCCCCCCCCGACTACTGAGCCCGAGCCGCGGCCGTGACAGTGCCAGCGGCCAGCGCCGGTGAGCGCGGCGCCATCGCCGGACGCCTAACATTAGGGGGTCTGCAGCGGGTCTGCTTGACCTGGGGCGACAGATCAGTAGACATTTAGCGACAGGCATACTGGGGCGGTGTCGTTTCAGCCTCAGGCCCGGTACGCGGCCCTGAGCGGCTACGGAGCGCTCAGCGACTCGCTGGGCCTGGACTGGGCACCGCTCATGCAAAGCGTCGGGCTAGACCCGGCCGGCCTGGCGGCCCAGGACCGGTGGGTCCCCGCCGCGGCCGTGGCCCGGCTGCTGGAGATCTCCGCGGTGGCGTCAGGGCGAGAAGACTTCGCCCTGCGCCTGGTCGAATTCCGGCGGCTGGCCAACCTTGGCCCGCTCGCCCTGGTCATCCGGGAGGAACCCGACGTCCGAAGCGTCCTGCAGGTGCTCATCCGTTACGAGCATGCTTACAACCAGGCGCTGAGCATCCGCCTGTCCGAGGCTGGCGGGCTGGCCACGATCCGCGTGGACCTGGACCTCGGCGAGCCGGCGGGCACCCGCCAGGCTACCGAACTGGCGGTCGGCGCGGTCCACCACATCCACCGCCAGCTCCACGGTACGAGGTGGCAGCCGCTGTCGGTGTGCTTCGCTCATCCCGCGCCCGCGGACACCAGTACCCACCTGCGGATCTTCGGACCCGTGGTGCAGTTCCAGCGGGAGTTTGCCGGGATCGTCCTGCGCGCCAGCGACCTGGCCGCGCCGAACATTATGGCCGACCCGCTGCTGCGGCCGTATGCGCACCAGTTCCTGGACACCCTAGGGCCACCGGCCGATGGCCCCATGGTGACCCCCGTCAGGGAACTGATCGAGGTGCTGCTGCCCGCCGGCCGTTGCTCGATCGTGGCCGTGGCGCGCAGCCTTGGCGTGGACCGCCGGACCGTCCAGCGGCGCCTCGCCGACTCCGGCCAGACATTCTCGTCGCTGCTCAACGCCGTCCGCGCCGAACTCGCGGAACGACTCGTGCCCAATCCGCGCCGCTCGCTGACCGAAATCGCGGAACAACTGGGATTCTCGCAGCCCAGCGCATTCTCCCGCTGGTTCCGCGGCCAATTCGGCTGCAGCCCCACCGAATGGCGCAGCCGGTCACACGCGGGCGCGTAGCAGCCACCTGCCCCCGAGGACCAGACGAAGACGGCGCCAGCCGAGCATCCAGATCGACGTCGATCCGCCGCAGGGCAGCGTTGCTGACGCTGTGCAGGCCGGGTTCTGCGGGGAGAGGGTGCACGGCGTCCTCCAGGGAACCCCTGGACAAGATCCGCGCCGGGCAGCTCGCGCCCGACAGCACCGGCATCCGCATCCTGGTCCAGGACACCCGCCAGCCCCGGGCGTTCCCCTGCCGCGATCACGGACGTGGCCCCAGGGATCCCTGCCGGCGCTCGCGCCTCTAACGGCGGCTCGGCGAGCGTTCTCCCTGGCTTTCTTGTCACTCAGAGTGATCGCTGGTCGAGGTGCTGGTGCGGATGGTGTGGGTGAGCTCGGCGAACGGCGCGCAGCGCGTTTCCGTCCACCTGATGGCCAGGTCGCGCATCGAGCCAGGCTGGCTGCTGGTCAGCGTCTGCCCGAGCGGGTCAGGGCGGAACACCGGATTCGGGTTCGGTGAACACGCCCGCGCTGGCCAGCCTGCGCAGCAGCCGGTGCAGCGGCGGCGCGTGCGCGCCCGTGTGCTCGGCGAGCGCTTCCACCGCAAGCAAGCCTCAACGCCCCGGGAAACGAATACCTGGTGAGCGAACCCATCGCGGCGGCCATGTGCCGCCGGCCGGATCCGGCTTTGCCGGAGGGAAAGGGGAGCAGATGAAGGTTGTGTCACCTTGGCGCGCGCGGACGGCCGTGCGCGCGCGACATGCGCAACCAGAAGCACCGCGCTGGCTGACCCGCGGCCGGTCGTGCGCGCTGGTGCTCGGCGTCGCGGCGGCGGCAGCCGTGGCGGTCCCGGCGTCCGCCTCTGCCGCGGCTGCGGACGGCGGGTTCGCGGTGGTGGGGCATGTCTATGTCAACGACAACACGGAAGGGACCAACACGATCGGGGCGTTTGACCGGCACGCGGACGGATCGCTGACCCCCGAGGCCGGGTCCCCGTTCGCGGCCGGCGGGGCCGGGACCGGATCCGGGCTGGCCTCGCAGGGCGCGTTGCAGTTGTCGGCCGGCGGCCGGTTCCTGATCGCGGTCGATGCCGGCAGCAACCAGGTCTCGGTGCTGCGGATCCGGCCCGGCGGGTCGCTGCGCCTGGTCAGCCACGGCGTCGTCTCCTCCGGCGGCCTGCTGCCCGACAGCGTCGCGGTTTCCGGTGACCTGGTCTACGTGGCCAACTCCGGGAACGGCGGCAGCAACTACACCGGCTTCCGGCTGCGCCCCAACGGCCGCCTGGACCCGATCCCGGGGTCGACCGTCGTCCTGGCCGCTGATGCCGCGCCCGGTGACGTGCTGTTCAACGGCACCGGCCGCAAGCTGGCCGGCACCGAGGTGGGAACGTCGGTGATCGACAGCTTCACCGTGGGCTCCGGCGGCCGGCTGACCGCCGCCCCCGGGTCGCCGTTCCCGGCCGAGGGCGCGGGCCCGTTCGGCAGCGAGTTCCGGCCGACCGATCCCGGCCAGCTGTTCGTGTCCAACGCCCACAACACCGCCATGAACAGCGGCACCATCTCGGCGTTCACCGACTCCCGCGACGGCACGCTCTCGCCGGTCGCGGGCTCCCCGTTCGCCGATGGCCAGATGGCCCCGTGCTGGGTGGAGATCACCCATGACGGCCGGTTCCTGTTCACCGTGAACACCGCCTCCGGCACGATCTCCCGGTTCTCGATCGCCCCCGGCGGGGTGCTGACCCTGCTGGGCAGCACCCCGGTCAGCCAGAGCGGCGGGGTCGGCGCGGTCGACGCGCGGCTCAGCCCCGACGGCCGCTTCCTGTACGTCGATGAGAGCCGGATCGGCAAGGTCGGCGCGTTCGCCGTCAACGGCGGCAGCCTGACCGAGCTGTCCAGCTCCCCGACCTCGCTGCCCGCCGGCGCCACGCCCGCAGGCATCGTGGTCAGTTAGTTCTCCCGCCCGACCGGCCGGAGCCGCGGCCAGGCGCCCGCGGCTCCGGCCGCACCGCCCGCGCCGCGATGGGCCTGGCAGTCGTATCCCGCCGCGCCTGGGCAGCCGATTCGGGTCCCGATCCCACCTCACCCAGGTGCCCTTGATATGGAGGTGATCGTGAGGCGCCAAGACCAAAGAGCGCTGCGCCTCGATCACCCGCATGATCAAGCATTACGGGGGCCGAAGGGCGTAGATGACCCAAGGTCACCCACATGATGCCGATGATGGTGCGGGCCTGGCGCACACAACACCAGTGATCTGCGGTCGCCCCGGGACCTGCAGGTGGCACCTGCCCTGAAGCCACGTCCAGCGCCAGCAAGACGCCGATGAAACACACAACGATCTCTCCGGCGCGCCCCACCGGCCACGCTGACATTCCGTCTGCCGCCCGCAACGGCGGCACTGCGCGCTTTACCAGTAGCGAGGCAGCAGGATCACTGACTGTGACGGACTCGCAGAGAAACGAAGCACCGGATCGCGCCGATTCTGTATCGACCGGACAAGGGATCCTTTCGGTCTCGCGGGCAACCCCTATCGGCGGCTGAGCGCAGAACCCGCCGCTCTCTGGCAATGCCGCCGCGACCGTCGCGGCCTTCATGCGGGCTATGTAGCGTGTCGTTCGTGGCGGTGAATGTGGAGCAGGCCGAGGACTGGAACGGGGCGAGTGGGCGGGAGTTCATCGAGCAGCATGAGCGGCATGAGCAGATGCTGGGCCGGCTGAGGGCGCGGTTGCTGGCCGCCGCGCAGATCGAGGATGGGGAGAACGTTCTCGACGTCGGGCCCAGCTGCGGTGAGATGACCATCCTCGCCGCACGCGCCACCGGCAGCGGGCACGCTCTGGGCGCGGACCTGTCCCAGATCCTGGTAGCCGAAGCGCGCCGACTCGCCGCTGCTGCTGGCGTCGCTAACGTCAGGTTCGAGGTCGCTGACGCTCAGGTGCACCCGTTCGGGGCCGGGAGCTTCGATGTGGTGCTGAGCAGTTTCGGTGTCATGTTCTTCGATGACGCGGCGGCGGCGTTCGCCAACTTGAGGAGGGCGCTGCGGCGCGGCGGCAGGCTGGCGTTCCTGTGCTGGCGCACCCGCGAGGAGAACCCCGTCTTTACCACCGGGTTCGCCGAGGCCGCGGCGGTCCTCGGCCTCCGCGAGATGCCTGAGCCGGGTGCCGCTTTCTCCCTCGGCGATACCGGCGGGGTGGGCGCGTTGCTGAGGGGCGCGGGGTTCGGCGGCATTGAATTCGCGAAGGCGGATGAGCCGATGCTCATCGGCCGTGACGTGGACGACGTGCTTGAGTACGAGCGTGCTTCCCCGACTGCCACCGAGGTGCTGGCCGGGCTCGGCCCAGCACAAGCCGCCGAGCTGACCGGACAGTTCCGGGACTGCCTGGCGGCGTACGCCTCGCCAGATGGCGTGGTCATGCCAGGCGCGGCGTGGCTGGTCACGGCGCAAGCTGTATGAACCGGCCGTCTACCGCCGCACCGCACCCATCGCTTCAGTTCACGCGAGCAGAGCCATACAGATTGGCTTGTTATGCGAGACACCGTCCCAGCGAGAATCAGCAGACAGGATCGCGCCGATCGGCGGCTCGGCGAGCGTTCTCCCTGGTCTTCTCCATCACTCAGCGTGATGCCGTCTACAGGCGTAGCCCCGATGCCGGCCGACCGTCGAGTCGGCACGGCCACCCATGCCGTGCCCGTCGTGCGGGGACGCACCGCGCCCCTTATACATCACCGCCGCTGGCATGCCCGTTTCCCACGGTAATGCGGAGCTCTTGGCGGTCCGCCTCGTAGCTCTTGGCTGTGTTGCTGACCTGCTTGTGCCATCAGGCGTGGCGCCCGGTGACCGTTGGGCGGGCCTTTCGGCCCTTGCGTGGCGCTGCGCCAGGGCGTGTCCTTGAGGGGACGGGGGGAGTGAATCCTCAGTTGAGCAGCACATCCAGGATCCTGGGTGTCATTGCAGCCGCCGTTCTGGCGGGTGGGCTGGCTGCGTGCGGTACGCCCAGCATGAGCGCCCACCCGGTCGTAGCTCGCCCCGCCAGCGCGGCTGAGGTCCCGGTGCGGGTGCAGGCAAACGCCGTCGGCTGGTCCGGGATGGTTCAGCGCCCTGACCACATCTACGTGGGCATGGGCGGAGCGCCGATTGCCCGGCAACTGGCCTGGCGGAACTGGGGTGGCCCCCGGGCATGGGCGGCAGGCAAGCTGGACATCTACTGGCCGCAGCCAGGTCCGATCTCCGGCTGGCACCCGGCCACCTACCCGGTCACGGTGCGCCTGCAGGACATCGTGACGCACAACGGCCAGCCGTCGTACCGGACGATGGCGGACTTCTACGTCAACCGCCAGGGTGTCGCCAAGGTGCTGCACTTCACGTTCCACACTCTGCCGGGCGGATCAGTCCCGGCGTGGAACCCTGGCTAGGCCAGGAATGGCCAAGATCAATCAAGGACAGCCGCGGAAGCGGGAAATTTGAACGTGAGGCCTGCCCGAGGCCAAGACCGCCAAGAACCGGAGGCACCACGACCTGCGTGCCTCCGGCCCAGCACCGGCCGAGGCCGCTAAGGCTGGAGCAACTCCGGGCCACCGCCCTGGAGCACCATGAGCATCACACCGTCATGGCCGACCCCCAAGGCAACGAGTTCTCAGCAGAACCGGCCCAGCACAGCAGCAATAGCAGACAGCGAACGCGCCCTACTCGCGGCAGATCCGGGCGTCAGATCGGCAAAGGAGGGGGAGTGGTATGGCCAGCGCTGCCTGCCCGCTGTCCACGACCGCCGCTACGCCAGGCGGTGCACAGCCCGCGCGGCTAGCGACGGCTTCTCGCTCCAGCGACGCCGCCTGGACAGGGTGCTGATCTCCGCGATGCGCGGCTCTCGGGTAGAGCCCGGGCAGCCTGCCAGCATCGCCCGTGGGATCGGCGGCAACACGCGAAGTTATCCAGTTATCTGCTGCGGGAGCGCTGTAGCTATCCGGCGCGGGCACGGCCTGGCCGTGTTTTCGCAGGTAGGGTGTGGTTTCTCGGGGAATGCCTGGCTGACCAGTGATGACTATCTGCCTGAACTGCGGCTATCTGGCAGGAGCCAAAGGCCGTGGTGTTTTCCCAGGTCAGAGGACTAACGAGTGCGCCTGGAGGGATTCGAACCTGCGACCGGCTGCTTAGAAGGCAGCTGCTCTGTCCTGCTGAGCTACAGGCGCCAGCGGAGCCATTGTGCCGGGCCAAGGTCACGCGCGAGCAACAGAGAGGCTGAGCCCAGGTCGCATTTGCAGCGCCCTGACGCCCGCCCTGGCGCCGGCGGTTCCCTATTGTCGTGGCCGTGACGGCTACGGTCGCCGGGTCCCGCGCGCCGGCGCGGCGAGCCCGGCCGCGTACCAGGGTACCCGGCTGGCCGGAGGCCGCCGGGATCGTCGCAGGCGTGGCCGCCGACGCGCTGCTCGGTGATCCGCGGCGCGGGCATCCGGTCGCGCTGTTCGGCCGGGCCGCGCAGGCCGCGCGGGAGCGGGCGTACGCCGACAGTCGGCTGCGCGGCGCCGGGTACGCGGCCGGCTGCGTGCTGGGCGCCGCAGCGCCCGCGATGCTCGCGGAGCACCTGACCCGCGGTCGGCCCTGGCTGCGCCTTGCCGTGACGGCCGCGGCGGTATGGACCGTGACCGGGGGGCGCTCCCTGACCAGCGAGGCACAACGGATAGCGGCGGCGCTCGAGGCCGGCGACCTGACGGCGGCCCGGGCGGCCCTGCCGAGCCTGTGCGGGCGCGATCCCGGCTCGCTCGACGAGAGTGGGCTGGCCCGGGCCGTGGTGGAGTCGGTCGCCGAGAACACCAGCGACGCGGTGGTCGCGCCGCTGGTGTGGGGGGTGCTGGCCGGGCTGCCCGGCCTGACCGGCTACCGGGCCGTCAACACGCTGGACGCGATGGTCGGGTACCGGTCGGCGACCTGGGCCAGGTTCGGCTGGGGGAGCGCGCGGCTGGACGACGTGGCCAACTGGGCGCCCGCGCGGCTGACCGGAATCCTGGTCGCGGCGCTGGCGCCGGTCGCCGGCGGGAGGCCCGCCGCGACCTGGCGTGTGATGCGGCGGTACGGCGGACGGCATCCCAGCCCCAACGCGGGCCGGTGCGAGGCCGCCTTCGCCGGCGCGCTCGGCGTCCGGCTCGGCGGGACCAGCAGCTACGCGGGAGCCGCCGAGCACCGGCCCGTCCTCGGGCGGGGCCGCCCGCCGGAGCCAGGGGACATCCGCCGCGCGGTCCGCCTGTGCCGCGCGGTTACGATCGCTGCGACGGCTGCGGCCGCTGCTACGGCAGTGGCGGCTGCGGCGGCGGACGCGGCGATCGGAGTGCGGACATGCGAGGCGCGCTTCTGGTAGCGGGCACGACGTCGGACGCGGGCAAGAGCGTGCTCGTGGCCGGCCTGTGCCGCTGGCTCGTGCGGCAGGGGGTGCGCGTCGCCCCGTTCAAGGCGCAGAACATGTCGCTGAACTCGTTCGTCACCGCCGACGGCGCCGAGATCGGCCGGGCCCAGGCCATGCAGGCCGCGGCGGCGGGCGTCGAGCCCGACGCCCGGATGAACCCGGTGCTGCTCAAGCCCGGCAGCGACCGGCGCAGCCAGGTGGTGGTGCTCGGGCGCCCGGAGGGCGAGGTCGACGCGGCCGAGTACCGGCAGCACGCGGCCCGGCTGCTGGACCTGGCCGCCGACAGCCTGGCGCAGCTGCGGCGCGAGTACGACGTGGTGATCTGCGAGGGAGCGGGCAGCCCGGCGGAGATCAACCTGCGTGCGACCGATATCGCGAACATGGGGCTGGCCCGGGCCGCGCACCTGCCGGTGATCGTGGTGGGCGACATCGACCGCGGCGGGGTGTTCGCGGCGCTGCACGGCACCCTGGCCCTGCTCGAGCCCGCGGACCAGGCACTGGTGGCCGGGTTCGTGATCAACAAGTTCCGCGGGGCGCCCGAACTGCTCGAGCCCGGAGTCGAGATGCTGCACGAGCTCACCGGCCGCATCCCGTTGGGGATAATTCCCTGGACTGACCGATTGTGGCTGGATGCGGAGGACTCGCTCGCCCTCGACGCGGGCCCGCCGGCGTCGGACGGCCGGCCGCGCGGAAACGACGTGCTCCGGGTCAGCGTGGTGCGGCTGCCGCGGATCAGCAACTTCACCGACATCGACGCGCTCGCGGCCGAGCCCGGCGTGCTGGTCCGGTTCGCGCGCGTGGCCGCCGAGCTGGCCGACGCCGACCTGGTCGTGCTGCCCGGCACCCGGGCGACCGTCGCCGACCTGGCCTGGCTGCGCGACAACGGCATGGCCGAGATGATCGCGGCGCGCGCCGCCAAGGGGCGGCCGGTGCTGGGGATCTGCGGCGGGTACCAGATGCTCGGCCGTGAGATCGACGACGAAGTGGAGTCCGGCGCGGGCCGGGTGGCCGGGCTGGGGGTGCTGCCGGTGCGGGTGACGTTCGGAGCGCGCAAGCGGCTGGGCCGGCCTGCCGGGAGCTGCTACGGCGCGGACGTCGCCGGATACGAGATCCATCACGGGATCGCCGCCCTGGACCCCGGCGCCGAGCCGTTCCCGGGCGGCTGCCGGACCGCGGCCGCCTGGGGGACGAGCTGGCACGGGACGCTGGAGAGCGACGCGTTCCGGCGGGCGTTCCTGACCGAGGTGGCCGCGCTCGCGGGCCGGGACTTCACGGTCGCGCCGGATACCGACTTCGCCGCGCTGCGGCAGGCACGGCTGGACGTGCTCGGCGGCCTCGTGGCCAGTCATCTCGACACGGCGGCGCTGGAGCGGCTCATCGACGGCGGCCCGCCGCCGGGGCTGCCGGTCGTCTGGCCGGCTGGATCGAGGGAAATGTCATGAGGTGGCCAGGACCCGACGGCTACTGGGCCAGCGACGAGCGGGCGCTGATCGACCTGGCCCGGGTGCACGCCTGGATCAGCGGCGAGAGCTACTGGGCGGAAGGCCGTCCCCACGACGTGATGGCCCGGGCCATCGAGAACTCGCTGGTCGTCGGCCTCTACTCGGCCGACGGGACGCAGGTCGGCTTCGCCAGGTTCGTCACGGACTACGCCACGTTCGGCTGGCTGTGCGACGTCTTCATCGACTCGGCCCACCGGGGCCACCGGCTGGGCACGTTCCTCGTCGAGACCACGGTCGACCATCCCGACGTGCGCGGCATCCGCCAGATCCTGGCGACGGAGCCCGGGCGCACCCTGTACACCAGGTTCGGCTACGGCCCGCTCGCCCATCCGGAGCGGTGGATGGAGCGTCCCGGCCGGGTGCCGTGAGTCTCACCAACTGAGAGCCGCCCGGCCAGGCGTTGACAGGCTGGCCGCCGCGGGCATACCAAGCCGGAAGGGGAGGGCCGCGGCGCGCAGGGCGCCGGGCTGCCCGCGGAGACGGCGAGGTGGCCAATGAGCGAGGTCGGGACCGAGATTCACGGAACGTGCGCGGTGGGTTACGAGCCGGTGCGGGAGGCGTTCGCCGGGAACTTCGCCGAGCCGGGCGAGATCGGCGCGAGCGTCGCGGTGGCGGTCGGCGGAGAGCCGGTCGTCAACCTGTGGGCGGGCTGGGCCGACCCCGGCCGGACCCGGGAGTGGCAGGAGGACACGCTCACCAACGTGTGGTCCACGACCAAGGCCATGACCTCGCTGTGCGCGCACATCCTGATCGACCGGGGGGAACTGGACCAGGACGCCCCGGTCGCGCGCTACTGGCCCGAGTTCGCGGCGGGCGGCAAGGCCGAGATCCCGGTGCGGTGGATCATGGGCCACAAGTCCGGGCTCACCGGCCTGTCGGTCCCGGTCAGCCTCCAGGACTACTACGACTGGGAGAAGATCACCGACCTGCTGGCCCGCCAGGAGCCGCTGTTCCCGCCCGGCAGCACCACCGGGTACCAGGCGATCACGTTCGGGTACCTGGTCGGCGAGGTCATCCGGCGGATCACCGGGCAGAGCTGCGGGACGTTCTTCGGCTCGGAGATAGCCGGGCCGCTCGGCGCCGACTTCCACATCGGGCTGCCCGGGACCGAGCTGGACCGCTGCTCCGACCTGCAAGGAGTGCGGCCGTCCGAGGACGAGCAGGCCGCGCTGGCCCAGGCCTACGCCAGCGCCAGCCCCGCCGCGCAGGCCGCGCTGCTCAACCCGGCGCTGACCGGGGACGAGGCCAACGCCGACGACTGGCGGATGGCGGAGATCCCGGCGGCCAACGGGCACGGCACCGCGCTGGGCCTGGTGACCGTGTACGGGACGCTGACCGACGGGTCCGAGCGGCTGATCTCGGCCAAGACCCTGCAGGCGGCCCGGACCGGCCAGGGGCGGTTCACCGACGTGGTCCTCGGCTTCCCGGTTGAGTTCGGGCTCGGCGTCGCCCTGTCCGGCCCGGAGGGGCATTTCGGCCCCAACCCGGCCGCGTTCGGGCACGACGGTTTCGGCGGGTCGGCGGTCGGCGCCGACCCCGAGGCCGGGGTGGCGGTTGCCTACGTGATGAACCGGATGGGCATGAACCTGGCGGACGACCCGCGCAAGATGGCGCTGATTGACGCCGTGTACCGCAGCCTCGCCGCCCGCTAAGGATTTATGGGACGGGTGAGGCGCTTGGGGCGTCCGCGTCCTGAGGGCCGGCCAGGCTGGCGTGGCGCAGCGACGGGAACAGCGCGCCGAGCAGCAGGGCGCCGCCGACGCAGGCCAGCCCGCCGCTGACCACCGAGGCGGTCAGCGAGAACAGCTCCGCCACGATCCCGGCCTCGACGTTGCCCAGGGCCGGGGCGGTGTTGACCTGCGCCAGGTAGAGGCTGCTCAGCCGGCCGCGCAACCGGTCCGGGGCGTAGATCTGCAGCAGCGCGTTGCGCAGGATCTCCGAGATCATGTCGCCCATCCCGGCCAGCGCGAGGAACGCCAGCGCGACCGGCAGGCTGCGGACCAGCCCGAAGCCCACGATGGCGCCGCCCCAGACGATGCCCGCCGCGATGATCACGATCCCCGGCCGCCGGACCCGGCCGGTCCAGCCGCTGCTCGCCGCGCCGACGATGGCGCCGAACCCGGGGGCGGCGACCAGCAGGCCGAACGTGGCCGAGCCGCCGTGGAAGTGCTGGCTGGCCAGGGCCGGGAACAGCGCGGCGGGCATACCGAAGATCATCGCGTTGGTGTCGATCAGCAGCATGCCGCCCAGCACGCCGCTGTGCCAGACGTAGCGGAAGCCCTCGGCCAGCGAGCGGAACCCCGGCCGCATCGCCCGCACCGTGGGCGGCAGCGGCCGTACGAACAGCAGCGCGACGGTGAACGCGGCGAAGCACGCCACGCTCAGGCCGTAGCACGCGGTCAGGCCGGGCCCGGCGATCAGCAGGCCGGCCAGCGCGGGCCCGGCCAGGTTGCCGAGCTGGTTGCCCATGCCGTTCAGGGCCGCGGCGGCGGGCATCCGGGACGGCCCGACCAGCGCCGGGGTGGCGGCGGTCGACGCGGGCGCGCCGAGGCCCTGGAGCAGCCCGATCGCCAGCATGACGACGTAGATCGCCCACACGGCGGGGTGCCGCTGCAGGCTGTTGGCCAGCAGCGCGCCCGCCAGCAGGGCCTGCGGCAGCCCGGTCGCCAGCAGCAGCGCGCGGCGGTCGTGACGGTCCGCGAGCATGCCCCCGGCCAGCAGGCTGAACAGCATTCCGAGGCTGGCCGTCAGGGTGAGCAGGCCGACCGCCAGCGACGAGTGCGTCAGCGTGTAGACCTGCCAGCTGGCCGCGGTGGTGGCCACCACGTCCCCGGCCGACGCCACGAGACGGCCGGAGTACAGCCAGCGGAAGTCACGGCTCTCCCGCAGCGGCGCCACATCGATGACGATCTGCCCGACGCGCATGCCGCTCCGATACCTCACGTGCCCCGGATGTGCCCGGCGTGAGCACAACGCCCGGGCAGCTTACCGGCTGGCCGCGGGGACGGGACGGCGCAGGCACGCGCCGGCGCAGGTCATCCGGCGCGAACCGGATGGACAGCCCGGTGCGGGACCGACAGGGTGGGGCTGAGCAGGTGCGCAGTGCGCAGGCGAGGAGGTCGCCGTGGCCCGGATCCGCGATGTGGTCTTCGACTGCCGTCACCCGGCGTCCCTGGCGCGGTTCTGGGCCGCGGCGCTGGAGGGCTATGCGGTCGCGCCGTATGACCAGGCCGAGCTGGACCGGCTGCGGGCCACCGGGATCGATGACCCGGAGGACGACCCGACGGTCCTGGTCGAGCCGTCATCGGGTTCCGGTCCGCGGCTGTGGTTCCAGCTGGTGCCCGAGGCCAAGCAGGTCAAGAACCGCGTTCACCTGGACCTGGCGTCCGCCGACGTCAGGGCCGAGGTACTGCGCCTGGCCGGGCTCGGCGCGCGGGTGCTGGCCGGGCAGCGGGCCTGGGTGACGATGGAAGATCCGGAAGGCAACGAGTTCGATGTCACGCCGGGCTAGGGCCCGGCCGTGCTGACCATCCTGCTGTCCCTGCTCGCCGCCGCGGGCTACGGCGGTTCCGACTTCGCGGCCGGCCTGGCGAGCCGCCGCGCGAGCGTGATCCGGGTCACCCTGCTGGCCACGGCGGTCAGCCTGGCCGTGATGAGCCTGGCGCTGGTGCTGACCGGTGCGGGCTCGCCCGCGCCGCGGGCCGTGGCCTGGGGCGCGGCGGCCGGCCTGGCCGGCGTGACCGGGGCGCTGGCGCTGTACCTCGGGTTCCGGCACGCGGCGTTCAGCGTCGCCGGGCCGCTCAGCGCGGTGGGGGCCGCGGGATTCTCGGTGCTGGCCGGGCTGCTGCTCGGCGAGCGGCCGACCGCGCTGGCCCTGATCGGGATCGCCCTGGCGCTGCCCGCGATCGCGGGCGTGTCCGCGAGCGCGCGCGAACCTTCGGGCGGCGAAGCGGCGGGTGCGTCGCCGCCACCCCCAGGAAACCCGGCCATAACGGGCCGGCGGCGGTGCCGGCGGCGTGAGCTACGGGCTGGTCGCGGGGGCCTGCTTCGCGTTGCTGTTCATCGGGCTCGACCAGGCCGGATCCGGCAGCGGCCTGTGGCCGGTGTTCTCCGGCCAGGCCGCCGCGCTCGTGGCGGTCGGCGGCGTCGCCGCGTTCACCCGGGATCTTCGCCTGCCCGGGGCGCGCGGCGGCTGGCTGGCCACCCTGACCGGCCTGACCGGGGCGCCGGGCACGATCTGCTACTTCCTCGCCACGCATCACGGCCTGCTCGCCGTGGCCGCCGTCATCACCTCGCTCTACCCGGCCGTGACGATCATGCTGGCCCGGGTGCTCGTCGGGGAGCGGCTGACCGCGATCCGGCTGGCCGGGCTGACCCTCGCCGCCGCGTCCGTGGCCCTGATCGCCGTCGGCGGCGCCGGGTAGTCCGGGGGTGCTTACACTGGAGTCGCCGGCCCGCGACGGGCCGGCCTCGGGTCCACCGCGGAGGCCGTAATGGTCGCCTGGCTCGTCGGCGCGGTAACGCAGCTGATCAGCTACTGGCTGCCGGCGGGCCACGCCGCCACCTCGCCGTCCGCGTCCGGCCTGATGGCCCTGGCCGCGGTCGCGCTGACCGGCATGCTCGTCGCCTTCCTCGCGCACAGCGCCAGGATCGCGGCGGCGGTCACCGCGCGCCCGCTGGTCCGGGCCGCGACGCAGCGCGAGAAGTCCTGGTCGGCGGCGTTCCAGCGGCAGCTCAATCCCGACGCAGCGGGCCGGGTCCGGCCCCGGGCTCCCTCGGCGGTCCCGGCGGCCGCCTGACGATCCGCACCTGCCGCGGGCTCAGCCCCCGGTGCCGCCCGGCACACCTCCGGGCCACCCCGCGGGCTCCCGCGGCCGTCTCCAGCTGTCATCCCGTTCTGCGAACCGCTGGAGGGTCCCTGTCATGTTCACTCTGCTCGGCGTCGCCGTCGGCGCCGCTTACCACGTCGTGTCGGCTTTCGCCCAGGTCCTGGCCCCGCTGTCGGGGGGCCTGGCGGCTGCGGCGGCCATCGTCGTCTTTACCCTGGCCGTGCGGCTGCTGCTGCTTCCGCTCAGCTACTACGCGATCCGCGGCCAGGCCAGCCAGGCCCGGCTGGCCCCGCAGGTTCAGGCCCTGCGCCAGCGGCACGCCGGGCATCCGGAACGGCTGCAGCGGGAACTGGCCGCGCTGTATCAGCGGGAGGGTACCGGGGTGTTCGCCGGATTCCTGCCGCTGCTGCTGCAATTGCCGTTCCTCAGCGTCGTATACGCGCTGTTCCGGTCCGGCACCATCGGCGGCCGGCCGAACAGCCTGCTCAGCCACGACCTGCTCGGCGCGCCGCTGGGCAGCCACTGGCTGAGCGGGCCCGGGCCGCTCAGCGCCCAGGGCGCGGTGTTCCTCGGGCTGTTCGCCCTGCTGGCCGTGGCGGCCTGGCTGGCCGCGCGAGTGGCCAGGAAGATCGCCGCACAACAGGCGCCGGTCCAGCCCGCGCTGCCCGGCGCCGCCGGCTGGCTGGCCCGCGCGCTCCCGTACACGACGCTGGTGATCGCCGCGGTCATGCCGCTGGCGGCCGGCCTGTACCTGCTGACCACGACCGCGTGGGCCGCCGCGGAGCGCGCGATGCTCGCCCCGCGGGTACGGCGGCATGTACGCGCGCGGTCACGTTCGGCATGATGAAGGCAGCAGCGAGGAGGACACCCATGCATCAGCCGCCCATCCCGCACGTCGCCAGCGAGGACCCGGAAGTAGCCGAGCTGATCGACTCCGAGGCCGAACGCCAGTTCGCTAAGGTCCGGCTGATCCCCTCGGAGAACTACGTCTCGGCCGCGGTGCTCGAGGCCTCGGGCACCGTGCTGACCAACAAGTACTCGGAGGGCTACCCGGGACGCCGGTACTACGAGGGGCAGCAGTTCATCGACCCGATCGAGACGCTGGCCATGCGGCGGGCCGAGGCGCTGTTCGGCGTCGACCACGCCAACGTCCAGCCGTACTCAGGGTCGCCGGCGAACCTGGCCGTCTACCTCGCGTTCGTGTCCCCGGGCGAGACCGTTATGGGGATGGCACTGCCGATGGGCGGGCACCTCACGCACGGCTGGGGCGTGTCGGCCACCGGCAAATGGTTCCGGGCGGTGCAGTACGGGGTGCGAGCCGATACCGGGCGGGTGGACCTGGACCAGGTGCGGGACCTGGCCCTGGCCGAGCGGCCCAAGCTGATCTTCTGCGGCGGCACCGCGATCCCGCGCACGATCGACTTCCCGGCCTTCGCCGAGATCGCGGCCGAGGCGGGCGCGGTCCTCGTGGCCGACATCGCGCACATCGCGGGCCTGGTGGCCGGCGGGGCGCATCCCAGCCCGGTCGGCTACGCCCCGGTGATCACGACCACCACGCACAAGACGCTGCGCGGCCCGCGCGGTGCCATGATCATGACTACCGCCGAGTACGCCTCCCAGGTGGACAAGGCGGTCTTCCCGGGCCTGCAGGGCGGCCCGCACAACCACACCACGGCGGCGATCGCCGTGGCGCTGCGGGAGGCCGCCGAGCCCGCGTTCCGCGACTACGCGCATCAGGTGGTGGCCAACGCCAAGGCGCTCGCGGCGGCGCTGCTGGACCGTGGCTACGCCCTGGTCTCCGGCGGCACCGACAATCACCTGATCCTGATCGACCTGACCCCGCAGGGCATCGCGGGCAAGCCCGCCGCGAAGGCCCTCGACCGGGCCGGCATCGAGGTGAACTACAACACGGTCCCGTTCGACCCGCGCAGGCCGTTCGACCCGTCCGGGATCAGGATCGGCACGCCGGCCATCACCACCAGGGGCCTGGGCGAGCCGCACATGGCCCAGGTCGCCGCCTGGATGGACGAGGCGATCACCGCCGCGGCCAAGGACGACGAGGCGGCCATCGAGCGGATCGCCGGCGAGGTTCGCGAGCTGCTGGCCGGGTTCCCGATGCCCGGCTGGGCATAGCGCGGGGCGGGGCCGGACGGCCCCGCCCCCGGTGGCTACCGCGACATTAGTTGCCGATGACGCTGGACGGCTTGCGCCACTGGATCGTCGGCATCATGGCCTCGGGGCGGACCCGGTGCACGTTCCGCTTGGTGATCTCGAACAGCGACTCGATCAGCGTGTCCGACAGCAGGTGCGGCTCGAGGCCGAGCCCGACCAGCCCGGTGTGCACCACGTTGTAGTGGTGGTTCTCGAGCTCGACGCGGGGGTTGTCGACGTACTCGACCCGGACCGCGTCCGGGCTCGCCTTGCCGATCGTGTCCGCGATCTGCTGCAGCGACATGAACTCGGTGATCTGGTTGAACACCCGGAACTCGCCCTTGTCGGCGGGGGTCTCGCAGGCCAGCTGGATACACCGGACCGTGTCCCGGATCTCGATGATGCCGCGGGTCTGGGTGCCGTTGCCGTAGATGGTCAGCGGCTGGCCGAGCACCGACTGGATGACGAAGCGGTTCAGCACCGTGCCGAACACCCCGTCGTAGTCGAACCGGGTCGCCAGCCGGTCGTCCAGGGCCGTTTCCGGGGTCTGCTGGCCGTAGACCACGCCCTGGTTGAGGTCGGTCGCGCGGATCCCCCAGATCCGGCAGGCGAACTCGATGTTGTGGCTGTCATGCACCTTGGACAGGTGGTAGAACGACCCCGGCCGCTTGGGGAACAGCACCCGGTCCCGGCGGCCCTTGTGCTCGACGTCGAGCCACCCCTCCTCGATGTCGATGTTGGGCGTGCCGTACTCGCCCATCGTGCCGAGCTTGACCAGGTGGATGTCGGGGTTGATCTCAGCGATGGCGTAGAGCACGTTCAGGTTGCCGACCACGTTGTTGACCTGCGTGTAGACGGCGTGCTTGCGGTCGACCATCGAGTACGGCGCGGCGCGTTGCTCGGCGTAGTGGACGATCGCGTCCGGGGCGAAGTCGGCCACGATGTGATAGGTGAAGTCGGCGTCGCACAGGTCACCCACGTAGCTGGCGATGGTCTTCCCGGTCAGCTCCCGCCACGCCGCGATCCGCGCGCGCAACGACTCGATCGGCACCAGGCTGTCCACGCCCATCTCGTGGTCGTAACCCCGCCGCGCGAAGTTGTCCGCCACGGCGACATCGTGACCGACCTGCGAGAGGTGCAGCGCCGTCGGCCACCCGAGGTAGCCGTCCCCGCCCAACACCAAGACCTTCATGATCGTGCTCCTGCCTTGTCCGTAGCTGTCGTTGCTTTATACCTGACCTAGCTGACAACGGCATTTAAACTGCCTGAAACGCTCAGGTGGCGCCGAAGCACCGTGGCGGCGGCCGTCCCGAACGACAGGCGCACCGCTGACCTGGAGAACATGCAACAAAGCCCTGCACAGGCTCCCGTACTGTATACCTGATACCTGACTTACCACCCGCAGGCCTTTCGTCAGTCAAGGACACCTATGACGCTGGTATCGCCCAAGAATGCCGAAGCCGTGTGGCGCCTGGTTCCCGGACCGCTGCGGCGCAAGCTCCGCACCCAGGGCGGCCGGCGGCTGATCCGCTTCGCGCCCGCGGCGGTGCTGGCGCTGTGCGCGACCCAGCTGACGTACTTCATCTGCCAGTTGGCGCACGTCACGGCGGGGATCGCCGGGGCCGCCGGATGGCTGGCCGGGGCGATCGTGAGCTACGTGGTCAGCAGGTGGGCGTGGGAGCGTACCGGCCGGCCGCACCTGCTCAAGGAGACGCTGCCGTTCGTGGCGATCTCCCTGTGCGTCGGGGTCGTGCTGACCGGCACCAGCAAGCTGGCCCACTACTGGGCTCGCGAGCTTGGCCTGCACGGGGCCAAGGAAGTGCTGTTCGCGCAGGGACTGTACCTGCTGGCCAACTGCCTGACCTTCGTCATCAGGTTCCTGATCTTCCATAACGTGCTGTTCGCCGACCGCGGGTCCTCCGGCGCCGTGCCCGGCGCCACCTCGGACGTGCCCGCGGGGCGGGTCTAGCGGAACCTGCCCGCACACGTTGGTCTAATCGCGGGCCGGCGCGCATCCCGGGTCGTTCGCGAGCACCCCGTCCGCTAACTGGCCGCGCGCCTCGGACTCGCCGCCCGCCCGCCGGGCCGCGGGCCCGTGGCCGCGCCGCCGCCGCTCGCGCCACCAGGTCCCGAATACGACCTTCGCGAAGCTCAGCGCGTAGAGGGCGTTGTTGCCCTTCTTGCTCTTGCCGACCTGGCGGCGGTGGATCGTGGCGGGCCGTTCGGCCACCCGGAACCCGTGCGTGATCACGCCGATCAGCAATTCGGACGCCTGGTACTGCGGCTGCTCGAGGAGGACCGCGCCGGTCACCTCGGCCCGCATGGCGCGCAGACCGAAGGTCGTGTCGGTGATCCGCTGCCCGGTCAGCATGCTGATCGTGAGCGCGAAGACCCGCACGCCCAGCTTCCGCACCGGGTCCTTGGTCTCCTCGCTGCCGAGCGTCCGCGAGCCGGTCACGAAGTCCGCCTGGCCGGCCAGGATCGGCGCGATCAGGCTCTCGATCTCGGCCGGGTTGTACTGGCCGTCGGCGTCGGTGGTCACGATGTAGCGTGCGCCGCCCTCCCGGGCGAGCCGGTAGCCGAGCCGCAGCGCCGCGCCCTGCCCCCGGTTGACGGGCACGTCGCAGACCAGCGCGCCGGCCTCCCTGGCCTCCTTGGTCGTGGCGTCGACCGAGCCGTCCGAGACGACGATCGCCACCGCGGCCAGCCCGCCGATCGCGGCGGGCAGGCCCTCGACGACCGGGCCGATCGCGCCCTCCTCGTTGAAGGCGGCGATCACGATCGCGACCGGCGGCAGCCTGGTGGCCCGATCGCCGAACTCCTCGGCGAACGCCCGGATCGCTGCGCTGTCGATGGCCTCGTCGTCGCTGACTTGAGCGGTCACATTGCCTCCGAGAACTCTGGCCAGACGGTGGACAGGCCGGACTTGAGGTCGTGCGCCGGCCGGTAGCCCAGGGCGCGCGCGGCGGAGATGTCCACGATCACGGCGGGCATCTCGCCCGGCTTGGCCGGAACGTACTCCACCGGGATGTCACACCCGGTGACCTGCCGTGCCGCGTCGACCATGTCGTTCACCGTCACCGACTCGCCGGCGCCCAGGATCAGCGGCCCGCTGAACCCGGCCCGCCACGCCGCGAACAGCCCGGCCACGATGTCGTCCACGTGGACCAGGTCCCTGACCTGGGTACCGTCGCCGTACACCTGTACCCCGGCGCCGTCACGCGCGGCCCGCATCAGCCGCGGAACGAAGCTGTCCTTCTCCTGCATGCCAGGGCCGTAAACATTGGAGAACCGCAGCGAGCACCCGGTCATGCCGTAGCAGGCCGCGTACGCGCCGATCAGCATCTCGGCGGCCGCCTTGGTGGCCCCGTACGGCGTGAGCGGCCGGAGCGGGATCCGCTCATCGATGGTGGCGCGGCCCACGTCGCCGGTCACCGCGTTCGTGGAGGCGAACAGGAACGCCGGGACGCCGCGGATCCGCGCCTGCTCCAGCAGCGCCGCCGTGGCCTCCACGTTCACCCGGTAGGTGGCCGCCGGGTCCTCGATCGACTGCAGTACCCGCGTGACCGCGGCCAGGTGGATGATGACGTCAGTCCCGGGGCGTACGGCCTCGGCCACCACGGACGGATCGCGCAGGTCCCCGATGACGGTGCGCACGTCGCCGCCGGGCGATGGCCGCTGGTCGGCCACCGTGACGTCGGCGCCGTCGTCGAGCAGCGCGCGCACGATCCGCCGGCCGATGAAGCCGGACCCGCCGGTGACGAGCACCCGGGGAGGACCGACCGCCCTCATGGAGGCTCCGTTCGCGTGAGTCGTCATGTGCCACCTTGCTGTTAGGGTCTAACGGTTCGGCATGCGACGATCCTCAGAGAGAGATTCGAAAAAGCTGAACGTCTCCCGGGCGCGCGGCCGTGAGCCTCGGCGGTTCGCGTGTGCGCTTCTGCCGTGGACGAGCCGGAGATGCGCCTGGCTAGTGTATCGGCGGACCCGGATAGGTCTGCCTGCGAACGCCAAGTCGCTTGCGCTGGTCCGTTGGTAATGGCGCCGGCCGGCCGAGACGGGTTCGCGGCCGAGGAGGTGATGGCACGGTGACGTGGCCCAGCGAGGCGCCGCGTGAGGCACAGCCGACCGAAGCGGAGTCCTACCGGATCCTGCGTTCCCGGATCGACCTGTCCCGCCTGCCCAAGCACAGCCGCGACGTCACGGAGCGGATCATCTACGCGACGGCCGACTTCGACTACGCCACCGACCTGGTCTGTGACGAGGAAGCACTCGCCGTGGCCGTGGACGCGCTCGCGGCCGGCGCTCCCGTCGTGGCCGACGGCGCCATGGTGGCGGCCGGGATCACCGGCGGCCCGGTGGTGTGCAAGATCGGCGAGCCGCTGACCGGGCGCCTGGCCAGGACGGTCGGCATCTCCGTGCCCGCGGCGGCGATCCGGCTGTCCTTCGGCGAGGTGGGTCCCGGGGCGGTGTGGGTGGTGGGCTGCGCCCCCGCGGCGCTCACCGAGATCCTGACCAGAGGGGTCGAGCCGGCGTTCGTCATCGGCCTGCCGGTCGGGTTCGTCGCGGCCGCCGCGGCCAAGGACGCGCTGCGGGCCAGCGGGATCCGCTCGGTGAGTAACGTGTCGGAAAAGGGCGGCGCGGCCGCCGCTGCGGCCGCACTCGAGGCCCTGCTCCGCTCGGCCGTGGCCGTCACCGGATCGCGCGCGGGCTGGGGGGAGGCCGCCGGCGCCGCCAGGACCGTGCCCCTTCCGACCGCGGACCCATGACCCCACCAGGATGGCGATGAACGAGCATTCCTATTCCGACGAGCAGCGGGCGGCCGTCTACCGGGTCATCGAGGAGCGGCGGGACGTCCGCCGCGGCTTCCGGCCCGACCCGGTCCCGCCGGAGGTGCTGACCCGGGTGATCGCCGCGGCGCACCGCGCCCCGTCGGTCGGCTTCTCCCAGCCCTGGGACTTCATCGTGATCACCGACCGGGGCAAGCGCGAGCGGATCAAGGCGCTCGCCGACCGGGGCCGGGCCGATTACGCGGCCTCGCTGCCGGGAACCCGGGCGCTGGCCTTCGACCGGCTGAAGACCGAGGCCATCCTGGAGACGCCGGTCAACATCGTGGTGACCTGCGATCCGACCCGCGGCGGCCGGCACACGCTGGGCCGGCACAGCCAGCCGCAGACCGCGGCCTACTCCAGCGTGCTCGCGGTCGCGAACCTGTGGCTCGCCGCCCGGGCCGAAGGGCTCGGGGTCGGCTGGGTGAGCTTCTTCGGCGAGCGCGAGCTGGCGGCCGAGCTCGGCCTGCCCGGCCACCTGGAAGTGGTGGCCTACCTGTGCCTGGGCCGCGTGACCGAGTTCACGCCCGAGCCGGAGCTGGCCACGGCCGGCTGGGCCCGCCGCCGGCCGCTGGCCTGGTCGGTGCACGCCGAGGAGTACGGCCGCCGGGGGCTGCCCGGGCAGGAGGCCACGAGCCTGCTGGACGACGTCCGGGCCGCCGTCGGGCCGCTGGACTCCGCCGCGATGGCGGCCGCCCGGGAGCGGCTGGACCGGATGACCAAGCCGCCGGGCTCGCTCGGCGCGCTGGAGGAGGTGTCGGTCCGGCTGGCGGGCCTGGCGGGCTGCTGCCCCCCGCCCATGCCCGAGCCGGCCGCGGTCGCGATCTTCGCGGCCGACCACGGCGTGCACGCGCAGCGCGTCACGCCGTGGCCGCAGGAAGTCACCGCGCAGATGGTCGCCAACTTCCTGGCCGGCGGCGCCGTGGTGAACGCGTTCGCGGCGCAGGCCGGAGCCGAGGTCGTGGTGGTGGACGTCGGGGTCCGCGCCGAGCTCGACCACGTTCCCGGGCTGCTGCCGCGCAAGATCGCCCCCGGCACCGCGGACTTCACCACGGGCCCGGCCATGACCCGCGAGCAGGCCGAGGCCGCGATCGCGGTCGGGACCGAGGTGGCCCGCGACCTGGTCGCGGCGGGTAACCGGTGCCTGCTCACCGGCGACATGGGGATCGCCAACACCACGGCGTCCGCCGCGCTCGTCTGCGCGTTCACCGGGCGCGACGCGGCCGAGGTGACCGGCCGGGGCACCGGGATCGACGACGAGACCCTCGCCAGGAAGGTGGAGGTGGTGTCCCGCGGGCTGGCCCGGCACCGGCCGGATCCGGCCGACCCGGTCGGCGTGCTGGCGGCGTTCGGCGGGTTCGAGCACGCCGCGCTGGCGGGTTTCATCCTGGGGGCCGCGGCCCTGCGCACCCCCGTGATCCTGGACGGCATGATCGCGGGCGCTGCCGCGCTGGCGGCCGCCGCGCTGGCCCCTGGCGCGGCCGACTGCTGCCTGGCCGGCCATCGCAGCGCGGAGCCTGGCCACGCGGCCGCGCTCGATCACCTCGGCCTGAAGCCGCTCATCGATCTGGGGCTGCGGCTCGGCGAGGGAACCGGGGCGCTGCTCGCGCTGCCGATCGCGGCGAGCGCGGTGCGGGCGCTGCGGGAGGTCGCCACGTTCGACTCGGCCGGGGTGACGGACAAAGGGTGACCGGCACCGACGACGCGCCGTACCTGCTGGCGCTCCGGCTGGCCGGGCGCCGCGTGACGATCATCGGCGGGGGCGCGGTGGCCGCCCGCAGGCTTCCCGCGCTGCTGGACTCCGGGGCCGACGTGGTCGTCATCTCGCCGGAGCTGAGCCCCCCGGTGGCGCGGCTGGCCGAGGCCGGCCGGGTCCGCTGGATCGGCCGGGGCTACGCCGCCGGCGACGGCGCGGGCTCCTGGCTGATCGGCGCGTTCACGAGCGACCGCGAGGTCAACGCCGCCGTCGCCGCCGAGGCCGACGCCGCGGGGGTGTGGTGCGTCCGGGCCGACGACGCGGCCGCTTCCCGGGCCTGGACGCCGGCCTCGGGCCGCGCGGGAGACGTCCACGTCGGGGTGGTGACCGGTAACCCGCGGCGAAGTTCCAGGATCCGCAACGCGATGGTGGCGGGGCTGGCCTCCGGCGCCATCGCCCCGTCCGGTACCGAGGACCCCCGCGGCGGTGATCTTCGCGGCGGCGTGGCGCTGGTCGGCGGCGGGCCCGGCGACCCGGGCCTGATCACGGTGCGCGGGCGCCAGCTGCTCCAGGAGGCGGACGTCGTCATCGCCGACCGGCTCGCCCCGCGGTCACTGCTCGCGGAGCTGGCGCCGGACGTGGAGATCATCGACGCGGCCAAGGTGCCCCGGGGCACGGCCATGCCGCAGGAGCACATCAACGCGCTGCTGGTCTCCCGCGCCCGGGCCGGCCGGTTCGTCGTCCGGCTGAAGGGCGGTGACCCGTTCGTCTTCGGCCGCGGCGCCGAGGAGATCCTCGCCTGCCTGCGGGCCGGGATCGCGGTCACGGTCGTTCCCGGCGTGTCGAGCGCCGCCGCCGTGCCGGCCGCGGCGGGCGTGCCGCTGACCCATCGCGGGATCGCGCAGGAGTTTTACGTGGTCTCCGGGCACGTCGCGCCGGGCGACGAGCGCTCGGGGGTGGACTGGCGCGCGCTCGGGTCATCGCCTGCGACGCTGGTCTTGTTGATGGCCACCGAGCATTTGCAGGTCATAGCCGAGACGCTAATGCGGCACGGACGTTATCCGCGTACCCCGGTTTCCGTTATCTCGGACGGTACCCTGCCTTCGCAGCGCACAATTAACACAAGACTGGATACCGTAGCTCGCGATGTCGCCCGGGCCGGCCTGGGGCCTCCGGCGGTCGTGGTGGTGGGAGAGGTCGTGACCATCTCCGAGCAGATCTCTGAGCTGTGCGGCGGCCTGCCGGGCTCGCCGCGGTGGGGAACGTTCGTGCCCGGCGGTGCCCGGGATGGCTGAGGGGCCGGGCGTGACCGCGGCATCGGTGCCGCCCGGTGGCACCGATGCCGGCGGTGCGGGGGCCGCGGACGCCAGTGCCGGGAACACCGCGCCCGATCCCGGCCCCGGCCCCGCTGCGAGCGCGCCGCCCGGCGGCCCCGGCCCCGCCGAGGAGGTCGAGCCGCACGTCCGGGTGGACGGCCGCAGGCTCGAATCGGCGCTGCTGGCGCTCAGGCACGCGATCGTCGAGGTGCCGCTGAGCCTGGAGGCCCCCGCCGTCGGGGAAGCGCGGGCGGAACGGCGCAAGCTGCTCGGCCAGATCGATGACTACCTGCTCCCGCGGCTGCGCCAGTCCGGGGCGCCGGTCCTGGTGGCCCTGGTCGGGTCCACCGGTGCGGGCAAGTCGACGCTCATGAACAGCCTGGTCGGCGCGCAGGTCAGCAACACGGGCACGCGCCGGCCCACGACCAACAGCCCGGTGCTGGCCTGCCATCCCAGCGACGCCCGGTGGTTCGCCGAGAACGTCTTCCTGCCGACCCTGCCGCGGGTACGGCAGCGGGGCCTGGCCATGCCGGGGCGGGACGGCCTGCTCGTGCTGGCCGAGAGCGAGGGCATGCCCGAGGGCGTGGCCCTGCTGGACACGCCCGACATCGACTCCGTCGTGCAGGCGCACCGGGAGTTCGCGCACCAGTTTCTCGACGCGTCGGACCTGTGGCTGTTCATGACCAGCGCCGCCCGCTACGCCGACGCGGCCGTATGGGAACTGCTGCAGCAGGCCAGGGACCGCGACGCGTCGCTGGCGATCGTGCTGTCCCGGGTGGCGCCGGCGTCGGCCCGGCAGCTCAGCTCGCACTTCGGCGCGATGCTGGAGGCCAACGGCCTGGGCGGGGTACAGCGTTTCATGATCGCGGAGACCGTCGTCACCGACGGCATGCTGCCGCGCGAGGTCTACGGCCCGGTGCGCAAGTGGCTCGATGACACGTCGGCGCGGCCGGAGCGGCG
Source organism: uncultured Actinomycetota bacterium (assembly GCA_963795055.1). GTDB lineage: Bacteria > Actinomycetota > Actinomycetes > Streptosporangiales > Streptosporangiaceae > JASHPR01. Next base: position 242,322 of record CAWCGJ010000040.1, on the reverse strand, counting down.
GGTCGCGGTGCTGACCCAGACCATGTCGGGAGTGCTCGACACCTTCCGCGCCCGGGTCCCCGACCTGGCCGCGCAGGTGGACAACCAGCTGGCCCTGCGCTCCGAGCTGCGGTCTCAGGTCAGCAGCTCCTTCGAGGCCGGGCTCGCCGAGTTCGACGAGGCGACGCGGAACGGCTCGCTGCTGCGCGGCGAGATCCTGGCCCGCTGGCAGGACTTCACCGGGACCGGGGACCTGCTGCGCATGCTGGAGGTGCGCCGCGGCGGCCAGCCGCCGGCCGGTCCCGCAAGCGGCGCGTGCCCGCCCGGGCCGAGGCGCTCAAGGTCGCGGTGCGGGACGGGCTGGAGACGCTGGCCGGCGCGCTCGCCGACCGCGCCGCGGAGGACACGGTCGCCAGGTGGCAGGAGCACGAGGCAGGCGCCGCCTTAATCCGTGACGTCGCCGCCGCGGACGCGGCCAGCCAGGCGGGCCTGGCCCCGTTCGAGGTCCTCGCCGGGCTGGACGACTTCATCCCGTCGGGCCAGGCCAGCCAGGCGCAGCCGGAGCCCGGGCCGACCGGCGCCGCCGCCCTGGCGCGCTCCTCACCGGACCTGGCCGCCCGGCTGGCGAAGGCGATCAGCGCATGGCAAGATCACGTGATGGACCTGGTCCGGGCGGAAAACGTGACCAAGCGGTCGGTGGCCCGGGTGGTCTCCTTCGACGAGGAATCGCTGGCGCTCGTGCTCACGATCGGCATGCTCGGGTACGGCGCGGGCGGCGTGGCGGTCACCGAGGGCACCAGCGCGGTGCCGCAGCGCCTGCTCACCTCGCTGTTCGGCGCGGGACCGCTGCGTGACCTCGGCGCGCGGGCCCGCCTGGACCTGCACGACAAGATCAGCCTGCTGTACGGCGAGGAGATGCGGCGCTTCACCCAGATCATCAACGCCGCCGGGGCGCCGGACGAGAACGCCGCGCCCGCGCTGCTCCAGGCGGCCGAGGCGCTTGAGGCGGCACGATGACGGCCGGCGGCCCGCCGTGGCAGATCTTCGGTTCCGAATCGGCGGAACCGGAGACCGACGAGCCCGAGAAAACGGTGCCAGAACGCGCCGCTCCGGCCAAGACCTGGCCGACCGGGTCCGCGAGGCCCGGGCCGACGCCGCCGGGGCTGGCCAAGGCCACCCCGGCCAAGCCCGCGCCGACCAAGGCCAGGCCGCCGTGGGAGCTGCCGGACCAGGCCGAGCCGGCCGACGCTGAGCCGGTGGACGCCGAGCCGGTGGACACCGGCCGGCCAGCGCCGGGTCGGCCAGCGCCGGACCGGCCGTTGCTGCGCCGGTCAAGCCCGGGCCGGCCGAAGCTCCGCCGGTCAAGCCCGGGCCGGCCAAGGCTGAGCCGGCCAAGGTAGCTCCCCCGTGGGAGCTGCCGGACAAGCCCGGGCCCGCCAAGCCCGGGCCGGCCCAGGCGGCCCCGCCGTGGGAACTGCCGGACAGTATCGCGCCGGCCGCGGCCGCGCCGGGCCAGGCGGCCCCGCCGTGGGAGCTGCCGCCCACAGCCGTCCCGGTCAAGGCCGGGCCTCCGTGGCCCAGGCCGCCGGCGCCCAGGCCGTCGACGGACGGGCTGTCGGCCAGGCTCACCGCGCTGTCCGGGCTGATCTCGATCGCGTCGGCCCGCGGCGGCGCCGGGGGGTTCAGCGAGGATCTGATCGGTGCGGCCGAGGAACTGGTGAGCCGGGCCGACGAGCGGCTGCGGCTATCCGCGATCCATACGGTGGTGGCCCTCGCGGGCGGCACCGGAGGCGGCAAGTCCTCGCTCTTCAACTACCTGGCCGGCGCCGATTTCTCCGCCGTCGGGGTGACCCGGCCGGTCACCAGGGACCCGCACGCCTGCGTCTGGGGCGCGACCGGCTCCGGACCGCTGCTGGAATGGCTGGGCGTGCCGCGCAGGTACCGGTACGCCCGCGGGAGCGAGCTCGACGGCGGCGAGACCTCGCTGAACGGGCTAGTCCTGCTCGACCTGCCTGACCATGACTCCGTCGTCGGTGAGGCCTCGGATCAGGTCGGCAAGCTCATCGGCATGGCCGACCTCATGGTGTGGGTGCTCGACCCGCAGAAGTACGCGGACGCGTCGGTGCACCGGAACTACCTCGTGCCGCTCGCCAGCCACTCCGAAGTGATCGCCGTGGTGCTGAACCAGGCGGACCTGCTCAGCGCCGAGGAGGTCGAGGAGTGCGCCAGCGACCTGCGCCGCCTGCTCGATTCCGAGGGGCTGCACGACGCGTCGCTGTTGGTCACCTCAGCGGTCACCGGAGCGGGCGTGGATCAGCTGCGCAAGCTGCTGACCGAGACGGTGTACGAGCGCAGTGCCGTCGCCGCGCGGCTCTCGGCCGACCTGGACGACGTCGCGGCGGAATTCGCCCCCTACGCAACGGGGCCGGACGACGGGCCCGCCCCGGCCTGGAGCCGGCCGCTGGCCGAGGCCAAGGCCGAGGCGGCCGAGGCCGAGGCCCGGGCCCGGCCGGCGTGCCCGCGGGCATCGTGACGCAGCTGGTGGATTCCTTCTCGCGCGCCGTCGGCGTGTCGGCCGTGGCCGACACCCTGCAGAGCGCGCGCGAGCTGCGGGCCCTGGACTACGTCGGCTGGCCCATCGCCTGGCTGGCGGAACGGCTCACCGGCCGCGACCCGGTGCGTAAGGTGCGCCTCGGGAGGCTGTGGGCCGAGGTCAAGAGCATGGCCTCGGGTCCCTCCGACGCGCAGCAGGCGGAAATCGACCATGCTCTGACCACGGTCGCCGACGAGGTCGGCGCGCCGCTGCCGAAGCCCTGGTCGCAGACGACCCGGTCGGCCGCGCGGTCCAGGGCCGTGGAGATTCCCGCCGCGCTGGGCACCGCGATGACCGAGTCGCTCCCGGACGAGAACAAGATCGCGACCTGGTGGCGGCTCATCGGGGGCCTGCAAGGGCTCCTGCTCGGCGGCGTGGTCGTGAGCCTGGCCTGGATCGTGGCCCTGCTGATCTTCGGCGTCTTCCACGCCGCGGGCCATGCGCCCCGGCTGTTCTCCGACGCTTCCCTGCTGCCCTGGATCATCGTCCTGACCGGAGCGTTCCTGCTGCTGGGCTGGCTGACCGCCGCGGGTTCCCGGAACGTGGTGCACGCCGCGGCCGAGCAGGAGAGCGAGCGCGTGCAGCAGGCGATGCGCGCCCGGATAGGGAAAGTCGCGCACGAGATGGTCATCGTCCCGGTGGAGCAGGAACTCGCCGAGTACGGGCGCTTCCGCGACGAGCTCCGCGTCGCGGCCGGCGCGTAGCCGCCCGGGCCGTCAGGAGGCGCCGGGGAGCACGCGCGGTTCGATCCGCTCCTCCCGGGCCTGGGTTCCCTCCCTGGTCACGTGGTACGCGCCCTTGCCGCGAACCTCGCTGACGGCCTCGGCGAACTCGGTCCCGCGGTAGACAATGCCGGTGCCGTCGTCGGTGGCGTAGCCGGCGGGCAGCACTCCCGACCCGATGAGCTGCTGGAACAGGGGACGACGCTGCGGCTCGGAGTCGTAGTGAACGCCCGCCGAGTACGGCACGAAGCCCAGCCCGTCGCTGACCGGCCGCAGGTCGGGACCGAACGAGTCCGTGGTCCCGCCGACATGCCAGCACACCGAACCGGCCGATACGCCGGTCAGGACCACCCCGGCCCGCCAGGCTTCGCGGAGCGCCTGGTCCAGCCCGTGCAGCCGCCAGACCACCAGCAGGTTCGCCACGCTGCCGCCACCGACCCAGACCACGTCCTGGTCCAGCAGCAGTCCCGCCGGATCGGCGGTGCTCGGCATGGGGAACAGGTTCAGGTGCGTCACGGTTATCCCGGCCGCCTGGCCCGCCTCGCTGAACAAGGCGTTGAACCACTGCTGGTCCCCGTCGGCGGTGCCGATGTGGCAGATCCGCGGGGCGCGCCCCGCGACGCCGGACAGCTCGAGCGCGTGCTCGATCAGCGGGGCGAACTCGAAGGTGGTGCGCGATCCCCGGCGCAGTCCGCCCGAGGTCGCCAGGATGGTGGGTCCGTCGGCTGGCATCCCCCGAATGTACCGAACTCACCCCAGCTCTCCGCGTCGCGGTGCCGGCCGAAACGTGGCGTTCGCGCTCAGGTGTAATGTTGTAATTACAAGAGAACGGAGGTCACATGGAACCCGAATCAGACCTCGATGGCTACTCGAAGATAGTCGCCGGCGTCGCCGCCGAGCTAACGCCCAAGGTGGCCAGTCTCCGCGTGCCCCAGGGCGGGCGAGGCAGAGACGGCGGGCGTGGCGGGGAGGGCCTCGGCTCCGCCGTCGTCTTCACCGGGGACGGGTTCCTGCTGACCAATGCCCACGTCGTCGGGCGGGCCCAGGGCGGGACCGCGCTGTTCTCCGACGGCACCAGCGCCCCGTTCAGCGTGGTCGGGGCCGACCCGCTGTCCGACCTCGCGGTCGTGCGCGCGGGCGGGCCCACGCCGCCGCCCGCCGAGCTCGGCGAGGCGGACCGGCTCGTCGTCGGCCAGCTCGTGGTGGCCGTGGGCAGCCCGCTCGGCCTGGCCGGCTCGGTGACCGCGGGTGTGGTGAGCGCGCTCGGGCGGTCGCTGCCGACCCGCAGCGGATCGGCCGCGCGGCTGGTCGAGGACGTGATCCAGACCGACGCCGCGCTCAACCCGGGCAACTCGGGCGGCGCGCTGGCCGACGCGTATTCGTGCGTGGTCGGCATCAACACGGCGGTCGCGGGCGTCGGGCTCGGCCTGGCCGTCCCGGTGAACGCCACCACCCGGCGGATCATCTCCGCGCTGATACAGGATGGCCGGGTCCGCCGCGCGTACCTGGGGATCGTCAGCGTGCCCGCGCCGCTGCCCGCGCCGCTGCGGGAGCGGTTCGACCGGCCGAACGGGCTGCGGGTGGCCGAGGTGGTGGCGGGCGGCCCGGCCGACCGGGCGGGCCTGCGGACCGGGGATCTGCTGATCAGCGCGGGCGGGCGCCCGGTGCAGAAGGCCCAGGACCTGCAGCGGCTGATGTTCGGCGAGGCGATCGGGCAGCCGCTCGCGATCACGGTGATGCGCAACGGCGCCCTGGTGGACGTGATCGCCCAGCCCTCGGAGCTCGTCGCGGCCTGACGTCCGCGACGGCCGCTCGCCGGCCGTGGCGGGGGACGGGGAGGTGGGCGGGGGCATCGCGGGGTTCCAGGGGGCCGCCCCCCAAGGCAAACACAGCATCCTCCCACGCGGTGCTCCCGGTCCTGGCCGGTCATCCACAGGCGGCACCGCGGGACGCGGCGTGTCCACAGGGCCGCGCCTCAGGTCGGCCGGGGAGCGCCAGGCCGGCGACCTTGGTGGGCAGACGGCGGCGCGGTGCCGCCGCGGAACCCAGGAGGATCGCCGTGTTCAATGAGGCGCATGTGAGCCTGGCCGGCTACGTGGCCGGCGAGCCCAGCTACCTGAAGGTCGGCGAGAGCCAGATCCCGAAGCTGACCGTGCGGGTGTGCTGGACCACCCGCCGCCGGGACTCCGCAACCGGCGAGTGGGTCGACGGCAACACGTCGTTCGTGAACGTGATCTGCTGGCGCCAGCTCGCCGAGAACGTGTCCACGTGCCTGCGCCGGGGCGACCCCGTCGTGGTCAGGGGTCGGCTGGACGTCCGCTCGTTCACCGGCCGGGACGGGCAGCGCCGGACCGTTGTCGACGTGGACGCCAGCGCGGTCGGCCCTGACCTGAACCGTGGGGTGACGTCGGGCTTCCGGCGGGTCTGGCCCTCGTCGGGCAAGACGGCGGAGCAGGACGCGGCCGCGGACGCGCCCGCTGACGGCGGCGACGCCGTGGCGGACGACGAGGCGGCGGCGGTCGAGGCCGAACTCGTCCCGGCGGCCGAGGGCCCGGCCGGAGAGGACATGTTCGACGACAGCGCGATCGAGGCGCTGGCCCAGGAGGCGGACAGCGTCACTACCCCGTTCTGACCGAACCCAGGCTGGCCGTACCCTGAAGACATGCCCGAATACATCTACCAGATGCGTGCTGTCCGGAAGTCGTATGGCGACAAGGTCGTGCTTGACGACGTGACGCTCGCCTTCCTGCCCGGCGCGAAGATCGGCGTGGTCGGGCCCAACGGCACGGGCAAGTCCAGCCTGCTGCGGATGATGGCCGGGAAGGAGCAGCCGTCGAACGGCGACGCCCGGCTGATGCCCGGGTTCACGGTGGGCTTGCTGGATCAGGAACCCGAGCTGGACGAGACCAAGACGGTGCTCGGCAACGTCGAGGACGGCGTCGCGGAGACCAAGGAGCTGCTGCAGCGGTACAACGAGATCGCCGAGCAGATGGCGACGGACTACTCCGACGAGCTGCTCGAGGAGATGGGCAAGCTCCAGGAGCAGCTGGACCACCGGGAAGCGTGGGATCTCGACAGCCAGCTCGAGCAGGCGATGGACGCCCTGCGCTGCCCGCCGCCGGACGCCGACGTGCACGTCCTGTCCGGCGGCGAGCGCCGCAGGGTGGCGCTGTGCAAGCTGCTGTTGCAGCAGCCGGACCTGCTGCTGCTCGACGAGCCCACCAACCACCTGGACGCCGAGAGCGTGCTCTGGCTGGAACAGCACTTGGAGAAGTATCCCGGCACGGTGGTGGCGGTCACCCACGACCGGTACTTCCTGGACAACGTGGCCGGGTGGATCCTCGAGCTTGACCGCGGCCGCGCCTACCCGTACGAGGGCAACTACTCCACCTATCTGGAGACCAAAGCGGCGCGGCTCAAGGTGGAGGGCCAGAAGGACGTCAAGCGCCGCAAACGGCTGGAGGACGAGCTGGAGTGGGTCCGCTCCAGCCCTCGGGCGCGCCAGGCCAAGAGCCGGGCCCGGCTGCAGCGGTACGAGGAGATGGCCGCCGAGGCCGACAAGAACCGCAAGCTGGACTTCGAGGAGATCCAGATCCCGCCGGGCCCGCGGCTGGGCAGCCAGGTCGTCGAGGTCAGTGACCTGTCCAAGGGCTTCGGCGACCGGATGCTGATCGAGGGACTCAGCTTCAGCCTGCCGCCGAACGGGCTCGTCGGGGTCATCGGGCCGAACGGAGTCGGCAAGACCACGCTGTTCAAGATGATCCTCGGCGAGGAGAAGCCGGACAGCGGCTCGATCCGGATCGGCGATACGGTCCGGATCGCCTACGTGGACCAGCTGCGCTCCGGGATCGACCCCAACAAGAACGTCTGGGAGGCCATCTCCGACGGCGAGTCCTTCATCAGGGCCGGCCACACCGAGATACCCAGCCGTGCTTACGTGGCCGCGTTCGGGTTCAAGGGACCCGACCAGCAAAAGCCGGCCGGGCTCATGTCGGGCGGCGAGCGCGGCCGGGTCAACCTGGCGCTCACCCTGAAGCAGGGCGGCAATCTGCTGCTGCTCGACGAGCCGGCCAACGACCTGGACGTCGAGACCCTGTCGTCGCTGGAGAACGCGCTGCTCGAGTTCCCCGGCTGCGCGGTGATCACCAGCCACGACCGGTGGTTCCTGGACCGGATCGCCACGCACATCCTGGCCTGGGAGGGCGGGTCGAGCTGGTTCTGGTTCGAGGGCAACTTCGAGGCGTACGAGAAGAACAAGATCGACCGTCTCGGGGCCGAAGCCGCGCGCCCGCACCGGGTCACCTACCGCAGGCTGACCCGCGGCTGACGCGCCGGCCAGCCCGCCTGACCGCCACCCAGACCGGCCGCCCTAACCCGGCACCCGGACCGGCCGCCCTAACCCGGCACCCGGACCGGCCGCCCTAACCCGGCACCCAGACCAGCCGACTAACCCACCACCCAGACCAGCCGACTAAACCCCACCACCCACGGCGGCGCGGTCAGGCTGGGGTCAGGCCCAGGTCGGGACCGGCAGTCCGGGTTTCCTGGTTGACCAGGCTGTGCGCGGCCATCACCAGGTAGTCCCACAGCTGCGCGTCCAGGGCCTCGTCCAGGGCCAGTTCGTCGAGCGCGGTGCGCATGTGCCGAAGCCAGGCGTCGCGCTCGGCCTCGCCGATGGCGAAGTGCGCGTGCCGCATCCGCAGCCGCGGGTGGCCGCGCTGCTCGCTGTAGGTGCCGGGCCCGCCCCAGTACTGGATCAGGAACAGCCGCAGGTGCTCCTCGGCCGGGCCCAGGTCCCGGCTGGGGTACACCGGCCGGAGGAAGGGGTCCTGGGCGACCTCCTGGTAGAACCGGTGCACCAGGCGGCGGAAGGTCTCCTCCCCGCCTACCGCCTCATAGAAGCTCTGTCCGGTCGTCTCGTTCATGGCGTGACCTAGGTTACGTGCCCGCGATGGCCGGCCTTACCGGCCGCGTCGGACGGGACGGCCGGGGCGGCGGGGCCCGCGGCCAGGACGTGCGTGTACAACGATGACCTCCCTGCACTCGCGAGCGCCCCACCCTAGTCGCCACCTGGCGAGGAGCGGACGGGATTAGCCGTCGGCGGGACGAGACGGGCCCGAGTGGCCTGGGCTTACCGTGCGGCGCTGTTTAGTGGCTGAGGCCGACGTGAAAGCCGAGGAAGGCAAGAGTGTCTGCGCCCAGCGACGCCGAACGGCTGACGGCTCGCGCTCCGTGCCCGACATCGGACTCCCGGCGCAGCAGGATCGGGCGGTCCGGCCACCGGGCCGACGTGGCGTGCTGCAGCGCGGCGCACATCTTGCGCGCGTGTAGCGGGTCCACCCGGGTGTCGCTGTCGAAGACGGTGAACAAGACGGCCGGGTAGCTGGTCCGGTCGCGCACGTGGTGATAGGGGGAGTAGGACAGCAGCCAGCCGAGCTCTTCGGGATCGGCGGCGGTGCCGTACTCATCGTTCCAGGTCTGGCCGAGCCCGAACCGCTCGTAGCGGACCATGTCGAGCAGCGGAGCGGAGCACGCCGCCGCGGCGTAAAGATCAGGCCGCTGGGTGATCGCCGCACCGACCAGCAGCCCGCCGTTCGAGCCGCCGGAGATGGCCAGCTGCTCCCGAGTGGTCCATCCGTCGGCGATCAGCTTCTCGGCGGCGGCGTGGAAGTCGTCGAACACGTTCTGCTTGCGGTCACGCATGCCGGCCCGGTGCCATTCCTCGCCCTCGTCGCCGCCGCCGCGCAGCGAGGCGATCGCGTAGACGCCCCCGCGCTCGACCCAGGCCAGGATCGAGGGGGAGTAGCTGGGCTGCATACTGACGTCGAACCCGCCGTATCCGTACAGGATCGTCGGCCGCGGGCGCTGGCCGTCCGGGCGCGCGTCACCGGAGATGACCAGCATCCTGACCACGGTGCCGTCCTTGGAGGGGTACGCGACCTGGCGGGCGGAGATTTCCGGGACCTCGACCCGTCCGGGCGGACGCTCCCAGGTCACCGCCGTGCCACTGCGCGCGTCGTAGCGGAGCACCAGCGGCGGCGTGGTGTTGTCGGTGTAGCCGAACCACGCCTCGTGGCCGCCTTCGGGCCGTTCGGACAGGCCGCCGATCGTGCCCAGGCCGGGCAGCGGCACGGTGCCGGTCCGCTGCCCGGTGACCAGGTCGTGCACGCTGATCTCGCCGATCGCGTGCCTGGTCCAGGAAACCAGCAGCAACGGCCGTTCCAGCTCCGGGCCGTCCAAGATGGCGAAGTCGGCCAGCACGGCTTCCGGGTCCTGCGGGATCAGGTCGCGCCAGTGGCCGTAGCCGGGCTCGGCCGGGTCGGTCACGGCGATCCTGCCCCGCGGTGCGTCCCGGTCCGTCCACAGGTACAGCCGGCCGTCCCGGCCCGGGTACGCGCCGGTCCGCGCGTCGGTCCCCTGCTGCGCCACGCGCAGGTCGGGCGCTGTTTCCGGCGCCGCGGTCAGGTCGGCGATCCACAGGTCGTTGCGCGGTGCGGTGCCCGCGGCCGCGCCGATAATCAGCCAGCGGCCGTCCCGGCTGACCGAGACCGAGTAGTAGTTGGTCTTCTCCATCCCGGCGCCGAAGACCATGACGTCGTCCCGCGCCTGGCTGCCCACCCGGTGCAGGTAAACCCGCCGGTGGTACTGCTCCTCGCCGTCCGGAACCTCATCCGGGGCGAGCCTGCGACTGTAGTAGAACGCCTTGCCGCCGGGCAGCCAGGCCACCTCGGTGTACCGGCAGCGGTCGATGGGCCCGTCAACGTCCTCGCCGGTAGCAACGTCCATGACCCGCAGCAGCGACTCCTCGTCGCCGCCCCGGGACAACTGGTAGGCGAGCATGCGGCCGTCGTGGTCCGGCTCCCAGTCATCCAGCGTCGTAGTGCCGGTCTCGTCGATCGCCATCGGATCGATCAGGACCCGCTCGCCCTCCGCCGGCGTGGCCGTGTAGAGCACGGCATGCTCCTGGCCCGCGGCGCGCCGGGTGAAGAACCGCCGCTCACCCCGCCAGACCGGCGCGCCGACGGCTCCCGCGCCGAGCAGCTCGGTGATCCGGGCGGCCAGCCCTGCCCTTTCGGGCCGCGCCGCCAGGTACTCGGCCAGCAGCGCGTCCTGCGCGGCCAGCCAGGACCTCGTCTCCTCGCTGTCAGCGTCTTCCAGCCAGCGATAAGGATCGGCGACCAGACGGCCGTGGATCTCTTCGGTGAACTCTTCGCGGCGCGCTGGCGGATACCCGGTAGCGGTCATGCGCGAACTCTACGGGCTTCGCCCAGCCTGCCCGTCCGGTCTCCGGCCGGGCCGAGCCTGCGGTACAGCCATCGCGTCGGCCGGCGCCACCCGGAGAGGAGCAGCGGCATGACCGGCCGGCGCGTTCCACCCACTGGTGGTCCCGCCCGGCTACGCTATTGGAGTTGGCGGACGGACCCTCTGGGAATCACACTGGTCACGGGTGCCCCGACCATTTAGACGGCGCACCTGCCTGGGAGGTGGGAGTGCGTCGAGTACTGCTGCTCAACATCACGTATGAGCCGCTCACCACGGTCGGGCTGCACCGCGCGGTCTGCCTGGTGCTCGGCGAGAAGGCAGAAGTCGTGCACGACGACGCCGACGGGGCGGTGCTGCACTCCACCTCGGTCGTGCTCGCCACCCCGTCCGTGATCAGGCTCCGCCGCTACATCCGGGTGCCGCACCGCAGTCGCGTCCCCTTGACCAGGGCGGCCTTGATGCGCCGGGACAACTACCTGTGCGCGTACTGCGGGATCAAGGCCGAGACCATCGATCACGTGATACCGCGCAGCCGCGGCGGAACCCACTCCTGGGAGAACTGCGTCGCCTCCTGCATGCGCTGCAACCACCGCAAGGCTGACCGGCTGATCGAGGAACTCGGCTGGACCCTGCGCTGCGTTCCCGCGGTGCCGCGCGGTGCGCACTGGCGACTGATCGGGGCCGTTCACGACGGCGATCCGCAGTGGGCCGCCTACCTGACCGAGCCCAGCGCCGCGTAGCGCTCTGGACACTCACCCGCCGGGCCAAAAGTCACGCAGCGGCGCCCCTGGACGATTACCGGCCGGGCGCGCACTGCTCGCATGTATGCCCCCGCCGTAGGGTTCGTTCCGTGCCTGATGCGGCCTTTGCGGAACCCCGGCTCGCAGAGATCTACGATCCGATGGATCCCGACCGCTGCGACCTGGACGTGTACGCCGCCATGGCGGGGGAGTTCGGTACCCGGAGCGCGCTGGACGTCGGCTGCGGCACCGGAACCCTCGCCTGCCTGCTCGCCGCCCGCGAGCTGGAGGTGATTGCTGCCGATCCGGCAGCCGCGTCGCTCGACATCGCCCGCCGCAAGCGGGGCGCTGATGGCGTCCGCTGGCTGCACACCGACGCCACGGCCCTGCCTCCGCTGCAGGTCGATCTGGTAACCATGACCGGGAACGTGGCGCAGGTCTTCATCACCGACGAGGAGTGGGCGGCCACGCTGGAGGCCGTCGGTGAGGCGTTGCGACCTGGGGGTCGGCTGGTATTCGAGAGCCGAGATCCAGCGAAGAGGGCGTGGCTGGAGTGGAACCGCGACCAGACCTACCGTCGTGTCGTCATCCCGCAGGTCGGCGCCGTGGACACATGGACCGACCTCGCCGGCGTCGAGGAAAGCCTGGTCTCGTTCCGGATGACCTTCGTATTTGGCCGTGACGGTGCCGTCCTGACGTCGGAATCCACATTGCGATTCCGAGGGCGTGACGAGCTCGTGAACTCGCTGGCCGCGGCGGATCTGGCGGTGGAAGAAGTCCGGGATGCCCCCGACCGGCCCGGGCGTGAGTTCGTCTTCATCGCCCGGCGGGTTGCATGACGGGTCACCACCGGACGCTGACCGGCCTACGCCTCCCGGTCACCTAACTAGGAGTCGGATGCGACCGCGTCTGTCGCGGACTTGTCCGCAAATCGCCGACGATTCCGAGAAATGTCAGACCCTCGCGCTAGGGTCGAACTAGTACTCGAAGTAGTGCCCAGGAGCAACGCCAGACGCCAGACACCAGGCAATGCCTAGGCAGTGCCTAGGCAGCGGCCCGGAGGGAGGTCTGCAGGATGTGCTTACCCGGCGAGGCGCCACCCGTGCCCGCGACCGCCGCCGACGCGGCGGCGATGGCGCAGGCCGTGCTGGGCTGGCTGGCGGCCGCGGATGTCACATCGCTGACGACGGTCGAGCAGGCGGACTGCCTGCGCGCGCTGGAGCGGGCCGGGTCGATGCACGCCGCGGCCCGCGCCCGGGTGCTGACGGCGTTCATGGCCGGGGGTGGGTACGAGGACGACGGGCAAGGCTCGGCGATGGCCTGGCTGAAGTGGCAGACCCGGATCACCGGCGGCGCGGCCGCCGGGGCAGTGGGCTGGGTACGGCGCCTAGCTGCGCACCCGGCAGTGGGTGATGCGCTGGCGGCGGGGGAGATCTCGGAGTCGTGGGCGCGGCAGGTCTGCGCCTGGACCGACCTGCTGCCGGAAGCCAAGCGAGCCGACGCGGAGGCTATCCTGCTGGGCGCCGCGGCGGGCGGCGCGGACCTGGCCGACCTGGCCGCGCTGGCCGAGGAGATGCGCAAGCGTTGCGCCCGGCCCGACGCCGACGACGATGACGGGTTCAGTGACCGAGGGCTGCGGCTGAGCACCACCTTCCGCGGCGCGGGCCAGCTGGATGGCGACCTGACCTCGGGCTGCGCTGCTGCTCTGGGCGCGGTGCTGGAATCGCTGGGCAAGAAGGCCGGGCCGGAGGACACCCGGACCCGCCGGCAGCGTCACCACGACGCGTTGGAGGAGGCATGCCGGCGGCTAGTCGCGTCCGGCGGCCTGCCGGACCGGGCCGGCCAGCCCACGCAGATTCAGCTGCACATGAGCCTGGACCAGCTGCGGGGCCTGCCGGGCGCCGCGCAGGCGGAGGCGGCCTGGCCGGGCCCGGCGGCCGGTCCGGGCGCTGACTGTGACGCGGCGATCGTGCCGGTGGTGACCGGGACGGTGGATCCGGTGGTGCTGGACCGGCTGGCCGCCGCGCTGCTGCGCGGCACGCTGCCCGGCGCGGCCCTGCCCGGTCCCGCCGCCTGCCGCGCCGGTCGCGCCGCTCAGCCTGGCCATGTCAGCCAGCCCGGCCCGGCCGACGATGGGGACGCGGCCCGGCGGCAACGGGCGGAACGGGCCGCGCGGCAGATCGTGGTCGCGGCCGCAGCGGACCTGCTGTCGGGGCCAGGCGGGCTGGCGTCCTGGCTGCGCACCGGGCTGGCGCCCGGCCCGGCCACCTCGCCCAGCCTGGTACTGGACACCGGCGCGGTGACCGAGACCATCCCGGCCCACCTGCGCCGGGCGGTGACCGTCCGCGACCGGCACTGCCGGTTCCCCGGCTGCGCCCAGCCCCCGGCGGCCTGCCAGCCGCACCACATCCTGCCGCGGTCGCAGGGCGGCCCTACTTGCCTGGCCAATTTGCTGCTGCTGTGCACCTTCCATCACCTGATCGCGGTGCACCGGTGGGGCTGGCAGATCACCCTGCACTCCGACGCCACGGTCACCGCCATCAGCCCCGGCCGCCGCCGCGTCCTGCGCAGCCATGGCCCGCCCGCCCGGGCCGCCTGAAGCGCGGCCCGGCCGGACCCGCCGCCCGGGCCGCGCGGAGCGGGCTCGGCCACTGCCGGACGACCGGCCCGGCGGCCGCATGTTAGGTTCGCGGTGCAGACCCAGAACCGACGCCCCCGGGGAACCAGCGATGGAGCGGGACATCTTCACCAGCGAGCACGAAGCGTTCCGCGACATGATGCGCTCGTTCATCGCGGTCGAGATCGCCCCCCACCACGAGCAGTGGGAGCGGGACGGCATGGTATCCAGAGACGTGTGGCTCGCGGCCGGGAGGGCCGGACTGCTCGGAATCGACATCGACGAGAAGTACGGCGGCGGCGGGAATCCCGACTACCGGTACTACCTCGTCATGAACGAGGAACTGGCCCGGGCGGGCGCGCACGGCCCCGGCTTCTCAGTGCACAACGACATCATCGGCCAGTACCTGCAGCGGCTGGCCAGCCCCGAGCAATGCCAGCGCTGGCTACCCGGTTACTGCTCCGGCGAGATCATCACCGCGATCGCCATGAGCGAGCCCGAGGCGGGCAGCGACCTGCAGGGGATCCGTACCTCGGCCGTACGCGACGGCGACCATTACGTGCTCAACGGCCAGAAGACCTTCATCTCCAACGGCCAGATGGCCGACCTGGTGATCGTGGTGGCGCGCACCGACCCGGACGCGGGCCATCTCGGGATCAGCCTGCTGGCGGTCGAGCGCGGCATGGCCGGCTTCGAGCGCGGCCGCAACCTGGACAAGGTCGGCATGCACGCCCAGGACACCTCTGAGCTGTTCTTCACGGACGTGCGGGTGCCGACCGAGAACCTGCTCGGCGACGAGGGCGGCGGGTTCATCGCCCTGATGCAGAACCTGCCCAGGGAGCGGGTCGCGATCGGCACCACCGCCCTGGCCGGGGCGGAGAAGGTGTTCGAGGACACGCTGGAGTACTGCAAGCAGCGGCAGGCGTTCGGGCGGCCGATCGGGAGGTTCCAGTACAACCGGTTCGCGCTGGCCGAGATGGCCACCGAGCTGGCCGTGGCGCGCGCCTTCACCGACAAGGCCGTGCTGGAGCACAACGCCGGGCGGCTGTCGAACGAGGACGCGTCGATGGTCAAGTGGTGGGACACCGAGCTGTGCAACCGGGTGGTGGACCGGTGCGTGCAGCTGCACGGCGGCTACGGCTACATGCGGGAGTACCCGGTGGCAAGGGCGTACCTGGACGGCCGGGTCCAGACGATCTTCGGCGGGACCACGGAGATCATGAAGGAGATCATCGGCCGCGGGCTCGGCGTCTAGCGGGGCGCGCCTCCCGGTAACCGGTTGAGACTCACCCGGATAGCTGTAAGGCTGTAATCATGGAATCGATCTACGAGCATGCCGGTGGCTACGAGGCCTTGCACCGCTTCATCGACATCTTCTACGGCAGCGTGCTCGCCGATCCGCTGCTGCAGCCGCTGTTCGGCGCGGGCCTGCCGGATCACGTCGACCACCTGACCGCGTTCGAGGCGGAATCGTTCGGCGGCCCGGACGACTTCACCCGGCAACTGGGCTTCGCCCATCTCATCGAGGTGCACCGCGGCCTGAAGATCACCGAGGAGCAGCGGAAGAGGTTCGTCGAGCTCTACCTGGCCGCCGCGGACGCGGCCGAGCTGCCCGGCGACTCCCCGTTCCGGGAGGCGCTGCGCTCCCACGTCGAGTTCGGCTCGCAGGTCGCGATGCAGAACTCCCACGCCGAGACCGACGATCACCTGCATCCGCTGCGGGAAGTGCCGCGGTGGGAGTGGTCAGCGGGGTAGCCCGCCCGCCGGGCAGCCTGTCGCCAGGGCGGAGCGCCCGGGGCGGAGCGCTCGGCCAGGCCCGGCCAGCGCCCTCAGTCCGCAGGCTCGGCCGGTGCCGTGCCCCGCGGCGGGCGCCGGGAAATCACCGCCCGGTCGCCGGTGTCGGTGGTCAGCACCTCAACCCGCGGCCCGAAGTGCGGGCGGAGCACCTCGTCGCGCAGCACGCCCGGCGGCGGCCCGCTGGCGGCCACGCGGCCGTCGTCGAGCAGCAGCAGCCGGTCGGCGAACTGCCCGGCCAGGGTGAGATCGTGCACGGCGGACAAGACGGTAAGCGACCGCTCCCGGCGCAGCGCGTCGACCAGCTCGAGCGCGTCGACCCGGCGGCCGAGGTCCAGGGCGCTCGTCGGCTCGTCGAGCAGCAGGACCGGCGCCTGCTGGGCCAGCGCACGGGCCAGGACGAGCCGCTGCAGCTCGCCGCCGGACAGCGTCCGCAACTGCCGTCCGGCCATCGCCGACAGGGCCAGCCGGTCGATCAGCTCGGCGCTGATCCGCCGGTCGGCGTCCGTCTCCACCCGGAGGTAGCCGATATGCGGCGTACGGCCGAGCAGGACGTAGTCGCCGACCGTCATGTCCGGCGGCAGTTGCGGCCGCTGGGGAACGTAGGCCACGAGCCGGGCCAGCTTCCTGCGGGACATCCCGGCCGTCGGCTGGCCGCAGACCTCGATGTGGCCGCCGTGGCGGACCTGGCGGGCGACCGCCTGCAGCAGGGTGGTCTTGCCGGCGCCGTTCGGGCCGATCAGGCACAGCCACTCGCCGTCCGCGGCGCGCTCGGTGACCCCGTCGAGCGCGACCGCCGGGCCGTATCTGACCGTGACGTCCTCGAGGCTGATCACGACAGGTCCCGGCGGGTGCGCCGCGACCGCAGCACGAACAGGAAGAACGGGGCCCCGATCGTCGCGGTGATCACGGTGAGCGGTACCTCGGCCGGCGCCTGGACCGTCCGGGCCACGACATCGGCCAGGACGAGGAACGCGGCGCCGCCGACCATCGAGACCGGCAGCACGATCCGGTAGCTCGCGCCCCAGGTGAGCCGCACGGTGTGCGGCACGATGATCCCGACGAAGCCGATCAGCCCGGTGACCGAGACCGCCGCGGCCGTGCCGAGCGTGGCCGCGAGCACCACGGTCAGCCGCAGCCGGGCGACGTTCACGCCGAGGCTGCCGGCCTCCGCCTCGCCCACCCGGAGCACGTCGAGCAGCCGCCGGTGGGCCAGGAGCAACACGGCGGCGATGACCACGTACGGCAGGATGAGCGCGATGTCCGACCACGACGCCAGCGACAGGCTGCCGAGGATCCACGTATAGATCTGCTGCAGCTCCTGCGTGTGCTGCTGCTGCAGGTACTCCTGGATGGCGGTGAGCAGCGCGGCGACCGCGACGCCGGCCAGCACGATCGACGTGGTGCTGCCGCCTGTCCCGCCGGCGCCTGAGCCCAGCACGTACGTGATGGTGACCGCGCCGACCGCCCCGGTGAACGCGGCCGCCGGCAGCAGGCCGGTGCTACCCCCGCCGACGATGATCAGGGTCGCGCCCAGCCCCGCCCCGGCCGCGACCCCGAGCAGGTACGGGTCGGCCAGCGGGTTACGGAAGACGCCCTGATAGGCGGCGCCGCCGCCGGCCAGCATGGCCCCGACCAGCGCGCCGAGGATCACCCGCGGCAGCCTGATCTGCCAGACGATCGCGGTGTCGATGGCGGGCACCGACAGGGCCGGGTGCCACGGCAGCCGCACGAGCAGGGCCTCGGCCACCGTGGCCGGGGACAGGTCGGCAGGCCCGACCGACACCCCGACCGCGAGCGCGACGACCAGTGCCGCCAGCGCGATGGCCAGCGGGCGCCCGGGCCGGACCCGCCCCAGCGCGGTGCGGGGTGGGTCGGGCCCGGCGGTGGCAGGCGGCCCGGGCCCGGCGGTGGCAGGCGGCCCGGGCGAGTCCGGGCTGGGGGCGGCTTCCGTCACCCGGACCCCTTGGTGATGTCGGTGGCCACCGTGTGCAGCAGGTCGACGATCCGCGGGCCCCAGCGGGAGGCGATGTCGTCGTTCAGCGGGATGACGTGCCCTTCCTTGACCGCGGCCAGGCCGGACCAGCCGGGACGGGCGGCCACGGTCGCCGCGTTCTGATGGCAGCACACGGTGTCGGCCAGGATGATGTAGTCCGGGTTGGCCTTGACGATGTACTCGGAGGACAGCTGCGGGTAGCCGCCGGACGACGCGGCGCCGGACGCGGTGTCCGCGATGCTCTTCATGCCGAGCAGGGCGAGCAGGGTGCCGATGAACGTCGAGGACGTGACCGAGTAGTACGTCTGGTCGAGCTCGTAGTAGTAGCTGAGCGGCTGGGCGTGCTTCGGCACCGAGGCGACGATCTTGCTGATCTGGCTGCGCAGCATCGCGTCCTCGCGCTCGGCCTGGGCAAGATGGCCGGTGGCCTCGCCGAGCTGGTCGAACTGGGAATAAACGCCGCTCAGGCCGGCCGGCGCGGGCAGGTACAGGACCGGGATCGAGAAGCTGGCCAGGTGCTTCGCCAGGCTGTCGAAGTTGTCGGTGAAGTTAGAGACGACCACCAGATCGGGCTTGTACGCGACGATCGCTTCCAGGTTGGGATCGAGCCCGGACAGCTTGGTCATCGGCGCCTGCGGCGGATAGTCCGAGTCGCTGTCGACCGCCTTGACCTGGCTCCCGGCGCCGATCGCGTACAGCATCTCGGTGGCCGTGGGCGACAGGGAGATGATCGCCGTGGGCCGGGACTTGACGTGCACCACCCCGTTGGCGGTGTTGATGGCCGCGGGGAACGAACCGCCGCCGCCAGCGGCCGCGGCACCGCCCGGGGCGGACGCGGCAGGCGAACTGGAACTGCCGCAGGCCACGGCGGACAGGGCCAGGGCCGCCGCGGCCGCGACGGCCGCGAGGCGATGAAAGAGAGATCGCATGATCATCCTCCGTCGGTCGTGGAGGACGAAGTGCGCCCGCTACGACGCCGGGAGGGCATCGGAACGAACCGCCCTTCCTCCGAGGACAGGTCGTCGGCACGGGTCAGGCGTCCGGGCTCGTCTCCCCGGGGGCGGCACGCTGCGTGCCGGGCACCGGAGGGCATCACCGTTGCGGGACAGCGCCGGATTCGCACCGGCTTCGCTGAGATCTGCGCCATCCCGGGCCACCCTGCGGCCACCCAGGACAGGGGTACAGTACCGCAGCCCGGGCCCGTTGCCGATGGCCGCATGCACCTGGCGCATGCGCGCTCGCACCGCACATGGCGGCGCCGGGCCGTTACTTCCGCGGTCTGGATCGGGCTTACGCTGTCACAAGGTCGCCGTCCGCACCCGGGCAAGGGCGCCCGGGCCGCGGGCGGCGGCGGATCGATGAGGTGATGACATGGCGGATCAGGAGCACGAGCTCGAGCTGATGATCCCGGAGGGCGGGTTCTGGCCGGCGCCGGCGATCCCGCAGCCCAACATCTACCCGATGGAGTGGCGGGTCGAGACGGAGAAGCTGGCGTCGATCTACCAGAAGTCCAAGCTGATGGCCTGGAATCCCGCCGACCTGCCGTGGGACGGGCTGCGCGCCGAGGATTTCACGGTCGAGCAGCGCCTCGGGATCATGTACTGGTTCTCGGTGCTGGCCAACTTCGACGCCTCGGGCCCGGCGGTCTTCGCCCGCGCCACCATCCATGCCTTCGAGCAGCACGAGGAGGACCCGGTCCGCAAGTGCTTCTTCTCGATCACGCGCGACGAGATGAACCACGAGGAGTGCTGCCAGCGCTCGATCGCGGCGCTGTGGCCCGGCGGCCCTCTCGACTGGACCCCGTCGACCGACCTGGAGCGCGCCGCGCACAACAACATCGGCTGGCTGTACCACAACGGCGGCCGGTACTGGAGCGGCTACAACAAGGCCGTCGGCAAGTACCCGCTCGCCGTGCTGTTCACCAGCTTCATGATGGGGGAGATGGCAGCCTCGACCCTGTTCCGGGGCATGGCGTCGGGCACCACGCACCCGGTCTTCTCCGAGATGTTCCACAAGATCGGCCGGGACGAGTCGCGCCACCTGCAGATCTGCATGACGATCCTGGAGAACGAGTGGCCGGGCCTGACCGATGACGTCAAGGCCACGATCACCCGCCAGCTCCGGGCGGGATTCATCTTCCTGTCGATGATCCTCTGGGAGCCCCCCGAGGGCTTCTGGGAGCTTCCGCCGTACTTCCTGCCCAACCACCGGGTGCTGATGCGCCACGCCCGGGACGCCGGGCTCGGCGTGCTGTCCTACGACGAGCAGGCCGAGAACTGGAAGCTCGCGATCGCGAGGGTGCGGGCGATCGTGCTCCGCTGGGGCATCGAGTTCCCGGCCATCCCCGAACTCGACATCGACGGCGTGGACGTCTCGGCCGACATCAACCCCGAGGACATCATCCCGGTCTTCTGACCAGCGGGCATGGCGCGGGCGCGCGCCCGCGCGTAGCAGCCGGTCCCGGCGGACCGCAAGACAGGCTTGCCCTAGGGGGGGTCTCTGCGGGACCGTTGGACGGAGCACGGTCGCGGGACGTAAGGGAGGGGTGCTCTTGAGCTGGTCTACTTACGCCGCCCTGGGCGACAGCCTCACTGCCGGGCGAGGTGACGAGGGGCGGGACGGGCGCCCGGTCGGCTGGGCGCAGCGGCTGGCGGACGTCTTAAGCGTACGGACCGCCGTGCGGTGCAGGCTGATCAACCTGGCCGTGGACGGCGCCACGGTCGGCCAGGTCCTGGCCAAGCAACTGCCCGCGGTCGCCGCCTGCCGGCCCGACCTGGTCAGCGTCACGGTGGGCCTGAACGACATCCGCGTCCGGGGCTTTGACGAGCTGGGCTTCAAGGCCGACCTCGGGCAGTTGCTCGAGAGCCTGGCCGCCACTCAGGCCACGCTGCTGACGTGCACTCTCCCGGACATCACGGCGATCATGACGTTGTCGCCGGACCTGGCCGAAGTCGCGCGCGACCGGCTGAGGCTGACCAGCGACATCATCCGCGAGCAGGCGCAGTCCTACGGCGCCCGCTGTCTCGACGCGTGGGCCATGCCCGACGTCGCCGACCCGGAGCTGTACGCTGCCGACCGGATGCACCTGGGCAGCCGCGGCCACCAGTTGATGGCCGCCGCGTGCGCCGACCTGCTGGCCCCGCGCAGCCTGGCCGTGCGCTGATCCCCGCGGACCGGCGCGCCGATCCTGTGGACCGCTGTGTGGATGGACCGTGGATAAGCGGCGGTACGCGGGGGATAACGGCGGGTGTCTTGTGGATGGCCAAAGAATCTTGAGATTGCTGTCCTGAAGCTCTTGTGCAGCCACTCGGCGAGGCAGTAGAAATGCACTCACCACCTACGCGGGTGCCGGTCCGGGGGAGACCCCGGAACGCGGGGAGCGCCGGGAAACCGGGGCTCCAGGCGGGTAGCGGCGCAGGCGGTGCGGTCGGCAGCGGACAGCAGCTGGGTAACCGGCCAGCCGAGCAATCGGCACGCTGGGCTGCAAGGCCAGGCGAGGCCCCTCCATCTCATACATGGGGGGGCCTCGTCGTTATTGAACATTTGTACCCGCTGATCGCATCCCGTCACCCGTCCTGACGTACCAGAGACGCAACGTGACGGCCCGGGCCTGGCTGGGCCGCACCGGCCTGCTGCGAACGCGCGGCGTCCGGGGACCGGCCGGACCATAATGTGACCGACGCGGGCGACGTGGGTACCCCCGAGCTCACGTCGCCGCGTCCCTGTCTGCGTGCCGGCAGTACCCCGCGGCGGTGCGGCCCGGTAGCGTTCAGAGCATGACAGCTACCACAACGCCCGAGGGCGGCGGTGCGGCCCCGTTCGGCCGGATGCTCACCGCGATGATCACGCCAATGCTCGGCGACGGGGCGGTCGACTACGACGGGGCGGCCCGCCTGGCCGAGTACCTGGTCACCGAGATGCGCAACGACGGCCTGGTGATCAGCGGCACCACCGGCGAGTCGCCGACCACCAGCGACGCCGAGAAGGCCACGCTGCTGCGCACGGTGATCGAGGCCGTGGGGGACCGGGCCACGATCGTGGCCGGCGTCGGCACCAACGACACCGCGCACACCTGCGAGCTCGCCCGGCAGGCCGAGGAGGTGGGCGCGGACGCGCTGCTGGTGGTCACGCCGTACTACAACAAGCCCCCGCAGAACGGCCTCGTGGCGCACTTCACCAAGGTGGCCGACTCGACCGGGCTGCCGGTCATGCTGTACGACATCCCGGGCCGGACCGGCACCGCGATCGCCACCGAGACCCTGCAGCGGCTCGCCGCGCACCCGCGGATCGTCGCGGTCAAGGACGCCAAGGCCGATCTCGGCGCGGGGTCGATGGTCATGGCCAGCACCGACCTGGTCTTCTACTGCGGCGACGACATGCTGAACCTGCCCTGGCTGTCGGTCGGCGCGGCCGGCTTCGTCAGCGTGCACGGCCATGTCGTGGGCGACCGGCTGCACGAGATGATCGACTCCTACCTGGCCGGCGACGTGGCGACGGCCCTGGCCATCCACCGCGAGCTGCTGCCGGTCTACACCGGCATGACCCGGCTGCAGGGCACGGTCTCGACCAAGGCGGCGATGGCCATGCTCGGGCTGCCCGGCGGCCCGGTCCGGCTGCCGCTGGCCGACGCGACCACGGCCGAGGCGGAGCGGCTGCGCACGGACCTGGTGGCAGGCGGCGTGAAGATCAAGTGAGCCACCCGCACCCGGAACTCGGGCCACCGCCGCCCCTGCCCGCCGACGGCCTGAGGATCGTCGCGCTGGGCGGGATCGGCGAGATCGGCCGGAACATGACGGTCTTCGAGCACGCCGGCCGGCTGCTGGTCGTGGACTGCGGGGTGCTGTTCCCCGAGCCCGACCAGCCCGGGGTCGACCTGATCCTGCCCGACTTCTCGCCCATCGAAGGCCGGCTGGACCAGATCGAGGCGCTCGTGCTCACGCACGCGCACGAGGACCACATCGGCGCGGTCCCTTATCTGCTGCGGCTGCGGCCCGACCTGCCCGTGGTCGGGTCCAGGCTGACGCTGGCGCTGGTGGCCAGCAAGCTCACCGAGCACCGGCTGACCGCTGAGGCCTACGAGGTCGAGGAGGGCACGAGGCGTCCGTTCGGGCCCTTTGACCTTGAATTTTTCGCGGTGAACCACTCCATCCCCGATGCCCTGGCGGTCGCCATCCGGACCGGCGCGGGCCTGGTGCTGCACACCGGGGACTTCAAGATGGACCAGCTGCCGCTGGACGGGCGGCTCACCGACCTGGGCGGCTTCGCGCGGCTCGGCGCCGAGGGCGTGGACCTGCTGATGTCGGACTCGACCAACGCCGAGATCCCCGGCATCGTGACCACCGAGCGGGCCATCGGGCCGGTGCTCAACGAGGTCTTCGACGCCGCGAAGCAGCGGATCATCGTGTCCTGCTTCGCCAGCCACGTGCACCGGGTGCAGCAGGCGATGGACGCCGCCGCCGCGCACGGGCGCAAGGTGGCGCTGGTCGGGCGGTCCATGGTGCGGAACATGGGCGTCGCCCGCGAGCTCGGCTACCTGCGGGTGCCGTCGGTGCCCGGGGGCCTGGTCGTCGAGCTGCGCGAGGCCGAGGAGCTGCCGCCCGACCGGGTCGTGTTCATCTCCACCGGGTCGCAGGGCGAGCCGATGTCGGCGCTGGCCCGGATGGCGGCCCGGGATCACCCGATCAGGATCGCCGAGGGCGACACCGTGATCCTCGCCTCGTCGCTGGTGCCGGGGAACGAGACCGCGGTGAACCGGGTCATCAACGAGCTGACCCGGCTGGGCGCGCAGGTCGTGCACCGGGGCAACGCGCTGGTGCACGTGTCCGGGCACGCGCCCGCCGGCGAGCTGCTCTACGTGCTGAACCTGGTGCGGCCGAGCAACTTCATCCCCGTGCACGGGGAGTGGCGGCACCTGCGGGCGCACGCCGAGCTCGCCGCGCTGACCGGCGTGCCGGACAAGAACATCGTGTTCGCCGAGGACGGGATGGTGGTCGACCTGGTGGACGGCCAGGCCACGGTCTCCGGGCACGTCCAGGTCGGTTACGTGTACGTGGACGGGCTGTCGGTCGGCGAGGTCACCGAGTCGTCGCTGAAGGACCGGCGGATCCTCGGCGAGGAGGGCTTCGTGTCCGTGGTGGTCGTGGTCGACTCCACGACCGGGAAGCCGGTCGCGGGCCCGGCCATCCACGCCCGCGGCTCCGGGATCGACGACGCGGCCTTCGACGAGATCCGGCCGCGGATCGAGGAGGCGCTGGCCCGGGCGGCCGCCGACGGGATCAGCGACCCCTACCAGCTGCAGCAGCTGGTCCGCCGGACGGTGGGGCGCTGGGTGAGCGACAACTACCGCCGCCGCCCCATGATCATCCCCGTGCTCGTCGAGGTTTAAGGTGCCCGAGGGCGCTGTCCACCCCGCGCTGCGGCGGGTGCTGCGGGAGGCGGGCGATCCTGCCCTGATCGACAAGCTGGCCGGGCTGCCCGGGGCGGACCTGACCACGGTCCTGCTCGAGGTGCAGCGCCGCCGCGCTGGCCGGGTGACGCCGGCCGAGGTCATGCGGAACTACGGCCGCGACCGTTTCGTGGGGCCCGCCTCGGTCGGCTTCGGGGCGCTGCGGCGGGCCGAGGACGCCATGCTGGCCGCCCTGCCCGCCGGGTTCGAGGTGCTCACGCTGGCCCCGGTCCTGCCGCTCGGCGCGCACTCGGCCGTGGCCACGGTGGATCCGCGCAACGTGATCGCCACCGTCCGGGGCAGCGAGGTGGCCGCCGACCCGACGAACGGGCTGGCCCTGGAGGCCGCCGTCCGCCGCCGCCGCGCGCTGGCGGCCGGGCCGCGGCCGGCCTGGTCCAGCTGGCCGCCACCCAGCGCGTCGCCCGCGCCCAGCAGGTCAGCGGGCCGGTCAGCTTCGCGCACTTCCAGTTGCTGGGCGTGGTCACCGCCGGGCGGGACACCGGCGGCCGTGCCTTCGAGCGTGACAGCGTCACCGAGCACCTGGGGTTCGCCGCCGCCGGGCTGCGCCGGCTCGGCGCCTCGCGGGTCCGGCTCGAGCTCACCTGCCTGGACCCGGCCCTGTCCGGCATCACCGCGCTGGTGGCCGACACGCTGGCCGGCGCGGGTGGCGTGGAGGTCGCCGATGCGCCGCAGCGGCAGAGCGGGCGCGGCTACTACACCGGGCTGTGCTTCAAGGTCCAGGCGGCGTTCGGCGGGCCCGAGCTCGAGGTCGGCGACGGCGGGTTCACCGGCTGGACCGCCCGGCTGCTGGGCAGCCGCAAGGAGCGCCTGCTGATCAGCGGTTACGGCCTCGACCGGATCGCCCTGGCGAGCGGCGCCTAGCCGGGCCGCAGGCGCCGCCCGGGTATCAGGGGTGGGCGTCCCAGTGACGGCGCAGCGCCGCGGTGAGCTCGTCGGCCCGCTCGTCGGGGAAGAACAGGCGGCCCCCGTCGATCTCGACGACCTCGGTGGCGCCGGGGATGGTGTCGCGCAGCCAGTAGGCCCACTTGAGCCGGAAGGCGCGGTCGCCGGTACCCCAGACGATGAGGGTCGGGACTTGCAGCCGGGCCAGGGCAGGCTCGACCGCCAGCAGGTCGCGGGCGTGCAGCGAGGTCATCAGGCGCTGGAACTGCCGGGCCGATTCGCCGGTGCCGGCCAGCGGCTCCAGCCAGGCGCGCGCGATCTCCTCGGGCAGGTTGGTGATGTCCTGGTAGACGCGGCCGAAGGCGCGTTGGCGGGCTCGCGGGATGTCGCGGACCAGCCGGGGAGCGAGGGGGGCGAGCAGGCCCATCCGGGCGAGCAGGACCGCGGGCAGGAGCGCCTTGGGCGGCACGTTGTCGTGGGCTTCGCAGTTGGTCAGGGTCAGGGTGTGCAGCCGCTCGGGGTGGCCGGCGGCGAACACCTGGGTGATCGCGCCGCCGGTGTCGTTCGCGACCACGTCGATGCCGGTCAGCTCCAGCGCGTCGCAGCCGTCGGCGAGGAAGCGGGCGAGCCCCGGCAGCGAGAAGTCCTGGTCGGCGGCGGCGGGAGTGCGCCCGTGCAGCGGCAGGTCGAAGGCCACGCAGCGGCGCTGGCCGCCGAGCTGGTCGATCACGTGCCGCCACAGGTAACTGCTGGAGCCGACACCGTGCACGAACAGCGCCGGTCGGCCCGGGCCGCCGGTGTCGATGTAGCTGGCCGGGCCGGACCGGGTTGGTACCTGGCTGCGGTGCTTGTCGAGGCGTTCCATCTCGCTGAGCATGGTTTTCTCCCTCGTTGCGCGGCCGCCGGGGTACAGTGACCGTGGAAGACCGACTAACGGTCTAACTCTTACAGACCGTCAGTCGGTCTGTCAATGGCGCCGGGAGAGGCGGATGAACAAGAACGTCGAGCGGGGCCGGGCCACCCGGGCGCATCTGGTCGACGTCGCCACGCGGCTGTTCGCCGAGCACGGGTACGACGGCACCTCGATCGAGGCGGTGCTGGCCGACTCGGGAGTCAGCCGCGGCTCGCTCTACCACCACTTCCCGGGCAAGGACGCGTTGTTCTGGGCGGTGCTGGAAGGCGTCGCCGCCCGCGTCGGCCAGCAGCTGGCGGACGCGGAGCGGGATGCCCCGGATCCGGTCGCCGCGCTGCGGGTCTGGTGCCTGGAGTGGATCCGGCTGGCCGGTGACCCGGTGTTCCAGCAGATCGTGCTGATCGACGCGCCCGCGGTCCTGGGCTGGGAGCGATGGCGGGAGCTCGACGAACAGGCCAACCTGGGCTGGATCAGGGCCGCCCTCGGGTACGCCGCCGGGGCGGGCTACTTCGAGCGGCGTCACGTGGACGCGTTCGCGCACATCGTGCTGGCCGCCGTCAACGAGGCGGCCCTGATGATCGCGCGCGCGGACGACCCTGCCGCCGCGCTCACCGTCGGTGAGAGCGCCATCGCCGAGTTCCTGGACCGCCTGTTGCGGTGACCTGCCGGGATGGCTGACCCGGCAGGTCA
This sequence comes from uncultured Actinomycetota bacterium, assembly GCA_963795055.1. Classification (GTDB taxonomy): domain Bacteria; phylum Actinomycetota; class Actinomycetes; order Streptosporangiales; family Streptosporangiaceae; genus JASHPR01. The sequence goes on along the minus strand of CAWCGJ010000040.1, from coordinate 215,667 downwards.
CCGGCTACCATCAGCCGACCCCGGAGAAGGTGTTCTTCACGTGAGCGACGCACCGAGCCTGACCAAGATCCTCGACCGCGACTGGTCCCTGCTCATCGGGGGCCGGCCAGCGTCCCCGGCCGGCGGCCGGTACTACGACGACGAGAGCCCGGTCACCGAGGAGGTCATCGCGGCCGTGCCGGACGCGGACGCGGCCGACATCGGCGCCGCGGTGGAGGCGGCGGCCCCGGCCGCTGTCGCGTGGCGCCGGGTGGCCGCCCGCGACCGCGGCGCCGTCGTAGCGGAGCTGGCGGGCGTGCTGGAACGGCACGCCGCCGAGCTCGCGCTGCTCGACGCGATCGACGGCGGCCACCCGGTCACCGCGATGCGCGCTGACGTGGCCGTCGCCGCGGACACGATCCGCCTGTTCGCCGGTCTGGCCATCGAGCTCAAGGGCGCGACCGTGCCCGCCTCCGCCGAGCACCTGCACCTGACCGTGCGCGAGCCCTACGGGGTCGTGGGCCGGATCATCCCGTTCAACCACCCCATCATGTTCGCCGCGGCGAAGATTGCGGCTCCGCTGGTGGCCGGCAACGCCGTGATCCTGAAGCCGCCGGACACGGCGCCGCTGTCGGCGCTGCGGATGGGCGAGCTGTTCGCCGACGTCCTGCCGCCCGGCGTGCTGTCGGTCGTGGTCGGCAGCGGCCCGGCGGCGGGCCGCGCGCTGGTGCGCCACCCGGCGGTGCGCCGGATCGGCTTCATCGGCAGCGACGCCACCGGGCTGGCCATCCAGCGCGACGCGGCCGAGGTCGGGGTGAAGGACGTCACGCTGGAGCTCGGCGGCAAGAACGCCCTCATCGCGTTCCCCGACGCTGACCCCAGCGAGGTGGCCGCCGGGGTGGTCGACGGGATGAACTTCGCCCGCTCGGCCGGCCAGTCGTGCGGCTCCACCTCCCGGCTGCTGCTGCACGAATCCGTCGCCGACGACGTGCTGGACGAGGTGGCCAGGAAGATGGCGGCGATCAGGGTCGGCTCGCCGCTCGACCCGGACACCGAGATGGGCACGCTGTCCTCCCGGCCGCAGTACGACAAGACGCTCCGCTACATCGGCATCGGCCGGGACGAGGGCGCCGCGGTGCTGGCCGGCGGCGGCCGCCCGCCCGGCCTGGAGGAAGCGCGCGGGCACTTCGTCGCGCCCACCCTGTTCGGCGCCGTCCGCCCGGACATGCGGCTGGCCCGGGAGGAGATCTTCGGCCCGGTGCTGTCCGCGATCACCTGGAAGACCGAGGACGAGGCGGTACGCATCGCCAACGCGGTCGACTACGGGCTGACCGCGAGCGTGTGGACCAATGACCTGCGCCGGGCGCACCGCGTCGCCGCGGCGCTCGAGGCCGGCTACGTGTGGGTCAACGGTTCGGCCCGGCACTTCACCGGGGTGCCGTTCGGCGGGTTCAAGCGCTCCGGGACGGGCCGCGAGGAGAGCCTGGACGAGCTGCTCAGCTACACCCAGCTCAAGACCGTCAACATCATGCTCGCCTAGGGCAGCAACGTGAACGGAGCGCAGATCGCCGTCGAGGCCCTGCGGCGCGAGGGAGTGCGGCACATCTTCGGCCTGCCCGGCACCACGGTCATGCACCTGATCGACGCCGCGGGTCAGCAGCCGGACCTGCGGTACATCTCGGCCCGGCACGAGCAGGTGGCGGCGTTCATGGCCGACGGGTACGCGCGGGCCAGCGGCGAGATCGGCGTGTGCCTGGCCTCACGGGGGCCGGGCGCGGCCAACCTCGCGATCGGCATCCACAACGCCCGCGCCGAGTCGGTCCCGGTGCTGGCCCTGGTGGGCCAGGTGTCCGACGACATCTACTACCGCGACGCCTTCGAGGAGATGGATCTCGTCCGGTTCTTCGAGCCCATCACCAAGTGGTCGGCGGAGATCCACGCGGTGGCCCGGATCCCCGAGCTGATGCAGCGCGCCGTGCGGACGGCGCGGTCCGGGCGGCCCGGGCCGGTGCTGGTGTCGATCCCGCTGGACGTGCAGACCGCCGAGGCCGACGTCGGCTACCAGTCCCGCTTCCTTCCGTCCCGCCCGGCACCGCAGGACCGCGACGTCGAGGAGGCGGTCGCGCGGCTGGCCGCGGCCGAGCGGCCGGTGGCCATCCTCGGCGGCGGCCTGGCGGCCCGCGGCTATGACGCCAGCCTGGTCCAGCTGGCCGAGTGCCTGCGCCTACCGGTGGTGACCACCTGGCTGCGCAAGAACGTCTTCCCCAACGACTCGCCGCTGTTCTGCGGGTCGCTGGGCTACGGCGCGGTCAGCGCCACCAACGGGCTGGTCCGCGATGCGGACGTGGTGCTGGCGATCGGCTGCCGGTTCTCGGAGTTCACCACCGGGCGGTGGACGCTGGTGCCGCCGGGCGCCGCCCTGATCCAGGTCGATATCGACCCGGGCGTCCTCGGCCAGTACTACGTCCCGGCGCTGGGCATGTGCGCCGACGCGGCCGCCGCCACGTCCGCGATGCTCGCGGCGGCGCAGGCGCAGCCGCCGCCCGACCGCGGGGCGCAGCGCCGGCGCGGCGAGCGGGCCGCCGCCGTCCGGCAGGCCTACCTGGAACAGGTCGAGATGACCGGCGCGCCGCCGGGCCCCCCGGGGGTGTCGTCGGCGGGGCTGATCACCGCGCTCCGGGCGGTCCTGGGCGGCGCCCGGGCCATCCTGGTGCAGGACGCGCCGAGCTTCGGCACCTGGATCCACCGTTACCTGGATTTCACCGAGCCCGGCACCTTCTACGCGTCGGCGGGCGGCAGCATGGGATGGGGGCTGCCCGCGGCCATGGGCATGCAGCTCGCCCGCCCCGGCGACCGGATCATCACGGTCAGCGGCGACGGCAGCTTCTGGATGGTCGCCCAGGACCTGGAGACCGCCGTCCGGGAGGACCTGCCGATCGTCAACGTGATCAGCAACAACTTCGCGTTCGGCAACACCAGGGACCGGCAGCGGACCGCGCACGGCGGCCGCTACGTCGGCGTCTTCTACGGCAACCCGGACTTCGCCGCGTACGCCCGGCTGCTCGGCGCGCACGGCGAGCGGGTCACCGCCGAGGCCGACCTGCGGCCCGCGCTGGAACGCGCCCTGGCCAGCGGGCGGCCCGCGGTGGTCGACGTGATCCAAGACCGGCAGGAAGGGCTGCCCGCCGACCTGGTCCCCCCGCCCTCCCGGTGACCGGCCGGGCCGGCGCCCTAGCCGCCCGCCTGCTGGCGGAGGCGGAACCGCTGCAGCTTGCCGGTGTTCGTGCGGGGCAGCGCGGTCAGGAACTGCACGGCGCGCGGGTACTTGTACGGCGCGATCCGCTGCTTCACGTAGTCCTGCAGCTCGCTCGCCTTCTTCTCGTTGCCGTCTACGCCGTCGGCCAGCACCACGAAGGCCTTGACGATCTGGCCGCGGGTCTCGTCGGGCACCCCGACGACCCCGCACTCGGCCACGTCCGGATGACCGAGCAGGACCTCCTCGATCTCCGGGCCGGCGATGTTGTAGCCGCCCGAGATGATCATGTCGTCGCTGCGCGCCTGGTACCAGAAGTAGCCGTCGCCATCGCGGACATAGGTGTCGCCGGTGAAATTCCAGCCGTCGCGCACGTACGACCGCTGCCGGTCGTCGGCCAGGTACCGGCAGCCGGTGGGGCCCTTGACCGCCAGCCGCCCGGGCTGCCCGTCCGGGACCGGCTGGCCATCGGCGTCCAGGATCGCCGCCTCGTAACCGGGGACCACCCGGCCGGTCGACCCGGGCCGGATGTCGTCGTCGGCGGAGGAGATGAAGATGTGCAGCATCTCGGTGCTGCCGATCCCGTCGATGATCTTCACGCCGGTGGCGTCATAGAAGGCCTGCCAGGTCGAGCCGGGCAGGTGCTCGCCGGCCGAGACCGGCCGGCGCAGCCCGCGCAGCTGCCCGGCCTTGCCCGCGGCCAGCATCGCCCGGAACGCGGTGGGCGCCGTGGACAGCACGGTGACGCCGCGCGCGGCGATCTGGTCGGCGAGCTCGGCGGGCGTGGCCTTCTCCAGCAGCAGCGTGGCCGCCCCCGCGTGTAGCGGGAACACCAGCAGCCCGCCGAGCCCGTAGGTGAAGGCCAGCGGCGGGGTGCCGGTGAAGATGTCGTCCGGGCGCGGCTTGAGCACGAGCTCGGAGAACGTGTCCGCGATCGCGAGCAGGTCGCGATGGAAGTGCATGGCCGCCTTGGGCCGGCCGGTGGTACCCGAGGTGAACGCGATCATGGCCACGTCGTCGGCGGCGGTGGCCACGGCGGCGAAGTCGCCGGGCTTCGCGGCCGCGCGCTGGGCCAGGTCCGCGGGCCCGGCGCCGCCGTACTCGACGATCTGCAGGCCCGCCACGCCCGCGGCGGCGAGCTCGCCGGTGAACCGGTGGTCGCAGAGCGCCAGCCCAGGCCGGGCGACCTGGCCGATGGTGGACAGCTCGCCGGCGCGCAGCAGCGACATCGTGGTCACCACGACCCCGCCGGCCTTGAGCACCCCGAGCCAGCAGGCGGCCAGCCACGGGTTGTTGGGGCCGCGCAGCAGCACCCGGTTGCCCGGGACCACGCCCAGGTCCTCGGCCAGCACCCGGGCGACCTGGTTGGTGATGCGTCGCGCGTCGGCGTAGCTCCAGGTGGCGTCTTCGGACATCAGGCACGGCCGGTCGCCACCCCGGGCGTCCGCGGTCGCGTCCAGCAGCGCCGCGGCGGCGTTGAGCCGGTCGGGGTAGTGCAGCCCGGGCAGCGTGAACGTCAGCTCCGGCCACAGCCCGTCCGGCGGCAGGCTGTCCCGGCAGAACGTGTCGACATGCGCGGACGGTGAGAGCTGCATGACCGAACCCCCTCAGGCGGCGAACCTTTTTCATCCTCCTCTTGGCACCCAGATATCCGAGCCCGAGGTCGGCGGATGAAAAGGTTCAAATAGAACTACCCCAGTATTCCGCTATGTTCCTTGGATGACGACCTTCACCGGGACGCCAGGTAACGGCGAGGCGTGGCCGGTCCAGCCGCGGGCGCTGATCGTGACGATCTACGGTCTTTACGCGCGTGAGGCGGGCGGCTGGCTCAGCGTGGCCTCGCTGATCCGGCTGATGGCCGGGCTGGGCGTGGACGAGCCCGCGGTGCGGTCGTCGATCTCGCGGCTGAAGCAGCGCGGGGTGCTCGAGCCGGGCCGGCGCGACGGCGCCGCGGGCTACGCCCTGTCCCCCCGCGGCCGTGACATCCTGGCCGAGGGTGACCGGAGGATCTTCGACCGGTCGCGGGCGCGCCCGGGTGACGGCTGGCTGCTGGTGGTGTTCAGCGTGCCCGAGCCGGAGCGGCGCCGGCGTCACGCGCTGCGCTCCCGGCTGACCTGGCTCGGCTTCGGCACGGTGTCGGCCGGCGTGTGGATCGCGCCAGGTCACCTCGCGGATGAGACCGCCGAGGTGCTCGAGCGCGGCGGCCTGTCCGGGTACGTCAGCCTGTTCCGCGCCGACTACCTGGCCTTCGGCGACCTGCGGGAGCAGGTCGGGCACTGGTGGGACCTGGACCGGCTGCAGGACCTCTACCAGGAGTTCCTCGCCTCGGCCGGGCCGGTGCTGGCGCGCTGGGACGGCGCCGGGCCACCCGGCCCGGCCGACGCCGCGGCGTTCGCCGACTACGTCCGGGCGCTCACCGCCTGGCGGCGGCTGCCCTTCCTCGACCCTGGCCTGCCCGCGGAACTGCTGCCGGCCGCCTGGAACGGCCTGCGGGCGGACGCGGCGTTCACCGCGCTGCGCCAGCGGCTCGCCGATCCGGCCCGCGCCCACGTGCTCGCGGTCACCGGCCGGGCCGTCAGCCGATGACCGCGTAGCCCTGGATCTCGACCAGCGCGTCGGGGTGCCACAGCCTGCTGACCCCGACCCCGGCCATGGCCGGGTAGTCGCGGCCGGCCAGCCGCCGCCAGGCCAGCCCGAGCTCGCGCCCGTGCGCGCGGTAGTCGTCCAGGTCGACCGCGTAGATGGTCAGGCTGGCCAGGTGCTCGGGTCCGCCGCCGGCCGCGCGCAGCGCCTCGAGCACGTTGACCAGGGCCTGCTCGAACTGCGCGACGACCGTGTCGCCGACGATCGCGCCGTCGGCGTCGTGGGCGATCTGGCCGGCCAGGAAGACCAGCCGCCCGCCGGTGGTCACCACCGCGTGCGAGAAGCCGGAGGGCCGGGGCAGTGACGGCGGGTTCACTCGCTCAAGCTCCACCTGGGCTCCTCCCAGTATGTGCCGACCGCGAGGGTCGGCTTGCCGGCCCGAGCGGGCGGCAGGGGGGTCCGGGGGTCGTCCCCCGGGCTAGCACGGATTCCACCTCGCGTGCCGGGTGCCCGGCTCGCCCTCCCTGATCAGCTGCAGCCGGGGGCGCGGCCCGTCGGTGCGCCCGGTCTGCGGCGGCCTGCTCCCGGCCCGCCACGGGTCGGGCCACGCGGCGGCCGGGCCATCGTAGCCCTGCTCGGCCGCGGCGTGCAGGGTCCAGTTCGGGTTGTAGAGGTGGGCCCGGCCCAGGGCGCACAGGTCGGCCCGGCCGGCCAGGATGATCGAGTTCACGTCGTCGTAGGAGGAGATAACGCCGACCGCGATCGTGGCGATGCCCGTCTGGTTGCGGATCGCGTCCGCGAACGGCGTCTGGTAGGACCGGCCGAAGGCCGGCTCCTCGTCCGGCGTGACCTGCCCCGTGGACACGTCGATGGCGTCGGCGCCCGCGGCCTGGAAGGCCCGCGCGATCTCGACCGCGTCCGGGCCGGTGATGCCGCCGGGATACCAGTCGGCGGCCGAGATCCGCACGGTCATCGGCTTGTCCGCGGGCCAGGCCTCCCGCATCGCGGTGAACACCTCGAGCGGGTAGCGCAGCCGCCCGGCCAGCGACCCGCCGTAGCGGTCGTCCCGCTGGTTGGTGACCGGCGAGATGAACTCCGACAGCAGGTAGCCGTGCGCGCAGTGCAGCTCGATCAGGTCGAAGCCGCAGCGCTGCGCGGCGAGCGTGGCGTTATGGAATTGCTGTTTGATCTCGGCGAGGTCGGCCTCGGTCAGCTCGCGGGGTACCTGGCTGACGCCCGGCAGGTAGGGGAGCGGGGAGGGGGCGCACACCTCCCAGTTGCCCTCGGGCAGCGGCTCGTCGATGCCCTCCCACATCAGCCGGGTCGAGCCCTTGCGGCCGGAGTGTCCCAGCTGCAGCCCGATCTTCGCGGTGGAGTTCTCGTGCACGAACCGGGTGGTCCGCCGCCAGGCCGCCTCGTGCTCGGGCGCGTAGATCCCGGCGCAGCCCGGGGTGATCCGTCCCTCCGGGCTGACACAGACCATTTCGGTCATGACCAGCGCGGCGCCGCCGAGCGCCTTGCCGCCCAGGTGCACCAGGTGGAAGTCGGACGGGGTGCCGTCGGCCGAGGAGTACATGTCCATCGCGGACACCACGACCCGGTTCTTCAGCTCCAGACCGCGCAGCCGCAGCGGCTGGAACATCGGCGGGACCACGTCGCCCGGGCCGCAGCCGGCGCGCTTCACGTGACCGGCGAACCAGGCGTCTATCCGCTCCGCGAACTCCGGGTCGCGCACCCGCAGGTTGCCGTGGGTGACCCGGCGGCTGCGGGTCATGATGTTGAACGCGAACTGTTCCGGCTCCTGGTGCAGGTACTGGCCCAGGTTCTCGAACCACTCCAGGCTGGCCTGCGCGGCGCGCTGGGTGGACGCCACGACCGGCCTGCGCTCGGCCTCGTAGGCGGCCAGCGCCGCGTCCAGGCCGGGCTGCTCGTGCAGGCAGGCGGCCAGGGCCAGCGCGTCCTCCATGGCCAGCTTGGTGCCCGAGCCGATGGAGAAATGAGCCGTGTGTGCCGCGTCGCCGAGCAGGATCACGTTGTCGTGCCGCCAGTTCTGGCAGCGCAGCGTGCCGAAGCTGATCCACTTGGAGTTGTTCGCATGCACCGCGTGGCCGTCCAGCACATGGGCGAACAGCTCCCGGATCCGCTCGATCGACGCCTCGTCGGACGTGCCCGGGGGCAGGTCCTGCGACGCGAGCCGGTCGAACCCGGCCGCGCGCCACACCGAGTCGTGCATCTCGACAATGAACGTGCTGCCGGTCGCGTCGTAGGGGTACCCGTGCACCTGCATCAGGCCGTAGGGCGTCGGCTCGATGTAGAACTTGAACGCGTCGAAGACCAGGTCGGTGCCGAGCCACATGTACCGGCAGCGCCTGACGTCAAGATCGGGCCGGAACGCGGCGTCCGCGGCTTTCCGCACCACCGAGTTCGCCCCGTCCGCGGCCACCACCAGGTCGTGACTGCGGGACAGCTCCCCGGCCGCCGGCGCCTCGGCGCGGAAGTGCACGGTCACGCCGAGCTCGCGGCACCGCTGCTGCAGGATCTGCAGCAGCCGCCGGCGGCTCAGCGCCGCGAAGCCGTGCCCCCCGCTGGTGATCACCTGGCCCTTGACGTGCACGTCGATGTCGTCCCAGCGGGCGAACTCGCGCTCCATCGCGCGGTAGATGGCGGCGTCGGCGTGCTCGATGCCGCCGAGGGTCTCGTCCGAGAACACCACGCCGAAGCCGAAGGTGTCGTCGGCCGCGTTCCGCTCCCAGACGGTGATCTCGCTACCCGGGTCAAGCTGCTGGGCCAGGGCCGCGAAGTACAGCCCGCCCGGCCCGCCGCCCACGACCGCGATCCGCATCCCGGCCTCTCCCGTCCTCACGGGGCGCTTCCGCGTCCCCGGCCTCTATCACCGTCAGGGCTCCCGCGTCCCCGGCCTCTCTTACCGTCAGGGCTCCGCGTTCGCGGCCTCTCCCATCCTCAGGAGCTCCCGCGTTCCCGGCCTCTCCACTGTCAGGGCTCCGCGTCCCCGGCCTCTCACCGTCAGGGACTCCCGCGTCCCCGGCCCGCCCACCGATGGCGGGGGGCTGACTTCGAAGGTATGTCGTTTCAGCAACGATCGTCAAGATAACGCTCGATCCGGCTATCCGGCCGTCCGGCCGAGCGGTATATGTACCAAAAAGCTGGTCAGAACCGGCCTTTTGGTACATATACGGATTTGATCGGGTCTTAGGGGACCTGGGGAGGCCGACACACGGGCTCTCGGTCTTCGCCCTCGAGCGAAATGCCCGATACCGTGGAGATCATGGCGACCCGTGCGCCCAAGACCGCCGCGCGCTCGAAGAACGGGACAGCCGGGCGTCCGCGCCCGGCGGGTTCCGCGCGCCCGAAGAGCAACAACTCCTCCCGCAGGCCTCCCGCCCGGTCGCGCGGCGGGCGGCCGGGGAGTAACCGACGCCCCGCCGGGCGGCGCTACGGCCGGAAGCCCTCGGCCAACCCGGTCGTGATCCTGGTCGGATGGACGATCGGGGCGGTCAGCAGCGTGTGGATGGCCCTGGCCCACACGGTCGGGACCGGGGCCCGGGCCTTCGGCCAGCACGCACGGGACCTGGATCCGGCCCACCGCCGGGACGGGGCGGGGCTGGCCATCCTGGGGCTGGCGATCATCACCGCCGCGGCGACCTGGTGGCACCTGGGCAGCGTCGTCGGCCGGGACCTGTCGGCCGCGGTCCGGCACGGCTTCGGCGCGGGCGCCTGGGCGGTGCCGATCCTGCTGACCCTGCTCGCCTGGCGCTACCTGCGGCACCCGGACAGGAACGCGGACACCGCCCGCATGGTGATCGGCTGGACGGCGCTGGTCATCGGCGGGCTCGGCCTGCTGCACATCGCCCACGGCACGCCCCGGCCGGCCGACGGCACGGCCGCGATCCAGGCGGCGGGCGGCTACATCGGCTACGTGGCCTCGGTGCCGCTGGTCGCCGCGGTGACGCCCTGGGTCGCGACGCTGCTGCTCGCGCTGATCGCCGGCTTCGGCCTGCTGGTGGTCACCGGAACGCCGCTGCACCGGGTGCCGGGCCGGATCGCCAGCCTGCACCGGCGGGTGCTGTGGGGGTACTGGGTCGATGACACCGACGCCGAGTCGGGCGACGCCGCCCAGGCCGGCCGCCCCGGCGGCCAGCTGACCAAGGGCAGGCGCAAGAAGCAGGACGCCATCGAGGCCGGCGACCACGAGCGGCCCTACGACACGCCGCTGGTGGGCGGGATCGTGCCCCGGGCCGGCCGGGATGCCCGGCCCGCGGCGCCCGCGGTCGCCGAGGACGCCCTGGCCAGCGAGGCGCTGACGTTCGGCCCCGGGGTCACCGGGTCGCGGGCACAGCCCGACGGCCCGGCGGCGCCCGGGACGACCTGGCACGATCCGTGGTCCGGACCCGAGGTCGGCCCGGGCGCGCCCAAGGCCGGGCCGGGTACGCCGGCCGGGACGGGCGGGTTGGCGAGCGGGCCGGGCGGTGCTGATCCGCGCAAGCCTGGTGAGCAGCTCACGCTGACCAGCGCCAGCGACGCCAGCTACACGCTGCCGCCCGCCGCGCTGCTGCGGCCGGGGACGGCGCCGAAGACCCGCACCCGCGCCAACGACGTCATGGTCGAAGCGCTGCGGGGGGTGCTGGAGCAGTTCGAGGTGCCTGCCCAGGTGACCGGGTTCACCCGCGGGCCGACCGTGACCAGGTACGAGATCGAGCTCGACCCGGAGGCGGCGGTCAAGGTGGAGCGGGTCACCGCGCTGTCGAAGAACATCGCGTACGCGGTGAAGAGCGCGGACGTCCGGATCCTGTCGCCGATCCCGGGCAAGTCCGCGATCGGCGTGGAGATACCCAACGCCGACCGGGAGATCGTCAGCCTGGGCGACGTGCTGCGGTCCCCGGCGGCGGCCAGCGACCACCACCCGATGGTGGTCGGCCTGGGCAAGAACGTCGAGGGCCTGCACGTGGTGGCCAACATCGCGAAGATGCCGCACATGCTGATCGCCGGCGCGACCGGCGCCGGAAAGGCTCTGGCGCTTGACACGCCGCTTCCGACGCCCCGTGGCTGGACCACGATGGGCGAGGTTCAGGTAGGCGACGAGATCTTCGACGAACACGGTCACCGGTGCACGGTGACTGCCGCTACACCTGTGATGCACGACCGCCCGTGCTACGAGGTTGAGTTTTCCGACGGCACGATCATCGTGGCCGATGCCGAGCACCAGTGGCTGACCTGGGACCGGAATACCCGGAAGGCGTACGGTCGTGTCGCTCCCGGAAGCAGGACGTACCCAGATGACTGGGTCGCTTGGTCTCCGGTAACTCCGGTGTGGTCAAACCGGAGAGCGTATGCTCCCGGCGAGCGTGATCGGATGCGTGATCTGCGGGTGCAAGGACTTTCCTGCGCTCAGGTCGGTGAGCTGCTAGGTCGCTCAGCGGATGCAGTGCAACAGCAGTGGAATCGTTCTGAGCCTGCAAGCAAGACGCTTTCCCCGAGGATAACTGCCGAACTGGCGGCGACCTTGCGTTCCGGGAATGGGTGGAACCACGCGATTCCTGCTGCGAAGTCGCTGGTGCTGCCCGATGCTGAACTGCCGCTTGACCCTTACGTGCTCGGTTACCTGCTTGGCGACGGTGATACTCGCTTTCGCGGCCGGGTTGCCTGCGACCCTCAGGACCGTAAGTGGCTGCTTGCAGAGTTCCGTGCCGCCGGCTATGACGCCCGCCCGCGTCGCGACCTTGGTCACTTCGGCGTGCCCGGTGTCACGAAGGCCTGGCGGTCTCTCGGGCTTGACCAGGGCAAGTGCATTCCGTCCATATACCAGCGCGGATCGGCCAGCCAGCGGCTTGCCCTGGCGCAGGGGCTAGTCGACTCGGATGGTTATGTGGACAACCACGGCTGCTACCGGTTTACGAGCACTAGCCGCGCCCTGGCCGATGGGTTCCGGGAACTTGTCAGCGGGCTGGGGTGCGTGGCCCAGACGCACAGGCGTGCTGGGCGCGTTCGCGCTGGCGTGGTCTGTGCGGAGTCCTGGGAAATCATCGTTCCGTCATCGATGCCGTTGGCACGCCTCCCCCGTAAGGCCCTGGTTGCACGGCAGGAGTGGAATCGGGAGCAGGAGGGCCGCTACGTAACCGACGTTCGGCCGATCGAATCGGTGCCGGTCCGCTGCATCCAGGTCGACAGCCCCAGCCGCTTGTATCTGGCCAGCCGGTCCTGCATCCCAACGCACAACTCGACGTGTATCAACGGGCTCATCACGTCGATCTTGTTGCGGGCCACGCCCGACGAGGTCCGGATGATCCTGATCGACCCCAAGCGGGTCGAGCTCGCCGCCTACCAGGGCATCCCGCACCTGATCACCCCGATCATCACCAACCCCAAGCGGGCCGCGGACGCGCTGAGCTGGGTGGTCGGGGAGATGGACCGCCGCTACGACGACCTCGCGGCGTCCGGGTTCCGGCACATGGACGACTTCAACAAGGCGGTGCGCTCGGGCAAGCTCACCGCCCCGCCGGGCAGCGAGCGCGTCTACGAGCCGTACCCCTACCTGCTGGTGATCGTCGACGAGCTCGCCGACCTGATGATGGTGTCCCCGCGCGACGTCGAGGACTCCGTGGTGCGGATCACCCAGCTCGCCCGGGCGGCCGGCATCCACCTGGTCCTCGCGACCCAGCGCCCCAGCGTGGACGTGGTGACGGGGCTGATCAAGGCGAACGTCCCGTCCCGGCTCGCGTTCGCCACCTCGAGCCTGACCGATAGCCGGGTCATCCTGGACCAGCCGGGCGCCGAGAAGCTGGTCGGTCAGGGGGACTCGCTGTTCCTGCCGATGGGCGCGAGCAAGCCGCTGCGGCTGCAGAACGCGTTCGTGACCGAGAAGGAGATCCGCGAGGTCGTCGCGCACTGCAAGAAGCAGGCCGACCCCGCCTACCGCGACGACGTGACCGTGCCCGAGGGCCACCAGCGGGAGATCGACGCGGACATCGGCGACGACCTCGAGTACCTGCTCCAGGCCGCCGAGCTCGTGGTCAGCACCCAGTTCGGGTCCACCTCGATGCTGCAGCGCAAGCTGCGGGTGGGCTTCGCCAAGGCGGGCCGGCTGATGGACCTGCTGGAGAGCCGGGGCGTGGTCGGGCCCAGCGAGGGCTCCAAGGCCCGGGATGTGCTGGTCAAGCCCGACGACCTCGGTACGCTGCTGGCATCTTTGCGCGGCACTCCCGAGAGCTGAACCCGCGGCCCGGCTTCCTGACCGGCCTCTGACGGATTCCTGAGGGAGTTCAGAGGGTTCGGGGGTCGTAGCTGATGGTGCAAAGCGGGATACTTATAGTGCAAGAAGGCCAGCTCGGAAAGCTGTCACCGCACCCGGCGGGCGGCGCGCAGTGAGGCAAGGAGTGGAGGCGCGGCGTGAGTATCGGTGACACCCTGGCAGAGGCACGCCGCCAGGCTGATCTCACCGTCACGCAGGTCAGCCAGCGAACCTGCATCCGGGAGACGATCATCCGGGGGATCGAGCGCGGTGATTACTCTGCGTGCGGCGGCGATTTCTACGCCCGGGGCCATATCCGCAGCATCGCCCGGGCGGTGGGAGCCGACCCGGAGGCGCTGGTCCGGGAGTACGACCAGGAGCAGGGCGCGCCGCGACCCATCTCGGCTGCCGATGTCTTCGAGCCCGCCACGCCCATCAAGATCAGGGAGCGGCGCGGGCCGAACTGGAGCCTGGCCATGGTCCTGGCGCTCGCCGTGCTCGTGGGCCTGGTCGTCTACCACCTGGTGTCCACGTCGTCGCCGGCCAGGCCGACCGCCTCGTCATCGGGCACACGGCACGTGGGCACCACGGCGCACAAGCCCCAGGCCAAGCATCAGGCCCACCCGGGACCGACCACCACGCCCTCGCCGCCCGCACTGACCAACGAGGTGGTAATCCGCCTCACGGCCACTCAGACCTGCTGGGTCCAGCTCACCACGGCCAGCGGGGTCCAGATCTACCAGGGCGACCTCAACCCCGGCAGCTCGATGAACTGGACCGAGAAGCAGCCGGTGAGCCTGGAACTCGGCAACCCCGCCGGCGTCTCGCTGACCGTGAACGGGAAGAACCCGATCCAGGCCGGCCAGACCAACCCGGTCACGCTCAGCCTCGGGCCCGGCCAGCAGGTCACCGGCTGACCGGGAGGCGGCTCCCGCGGTCACCGCCGGTGCCGCCGCACCCGCTGGGTTACCGTAGTCTGCCGGTGTGCCGTCGAACCCTCCCGCCCCGGGCGCCGGGCGCAGCGTGAGCCTGGTCACGCTGGGCTGCGCGCGGAACGAGGTCGACTCCGAGGAGCTCGCCGCCCGCCTCGAGTCCGCAGGCTGGACCGTGCTCGACGCCGATGCCGATGGCGCGGGCGGCGGCGAGGCCGACGTGGTCCTGGTCAACACCTGCGGCTTCATCCAGGCGGCCAAGCAGGAGTCGATCGACGAGCTGCTCGGCGCCGGATCGGGCGGCGCGAAGGTCGTGGCCGCGGGCTGTCTGGCGGAACGCTACGGCTCCGCCCTGGCCCAGGAGCTGCCCGAGGCGCAGGTCCTGAGCTTCGACGATTACGGCGACATCGCCGGCCGGCTCGACGCGGTGCTGGCCGGCCAGCGGTGGGCCGCGCACGAGCCCCGCGACCGCAGGCGTCTGCTCCCGATCTCGCCGGCCTGGCCGCAGGCCGCGGGCGGGCATATCCCGGGGCACGGCAGCACCGCCATCCCCGATCTTCCGCCGGGTGTCGCCCCGGCCTCGGGCCCGCGGGTGCTGCGGCGCCGGCTCGGTGACGGCGTCGTGGCGCCGCTGAAGATCGCGTCGGGCTGCGACCGCAGGTGCAGCTTCTGCGCGATCCCCGCGTTCCGCGGCGCGTTCGTCTCCCGGCCGCCGCAGGACCTGGTGGCCGAGGCAGGCTGGCTGGCGGCCCAGGGCGTGCGGGAGCTCTTCCTGGTCAGCGAGAACTCCACGTCCTACGGCAAGGACCTGGGCGACCTGAGACTGCTCGAGGCCGTGCTCCCCGAGCTGGCGGCGGTGCCGGGAATCGAGCGGGTGCGGGTAAGTTACCTGCAGCCTGCCGAGCTGCGGCCGGGGCTCATCGACGCCATGACGTCGACCCCGGGAGTGGTCCCGTACTTCGACCTGTCCTTCCAGCACGCCAGCGGCCGCGTGCTGCGGTCCATGCGGCGGTTCGGCGACCGCGAGCGCTTCTGCGCGCTGCTGGAGCAGGTCAGGCGGGCCTGCCCGGAGGCGGGCGTGCGTTCCAACTTCATCGTGGGCTTCCCCGGGGAGACCGAGGCCGACCTGGCCGAGCTGCACCGCTTCCTGACCGAAGCCCGGCTCGACGCCATCGGGATCTTCGGGTATTCCGAGGAGGACGGCACCGAGGCGGCGTCCCTGCCCGGGCCGCTGCCTGCCGACGAGATCGCGCGGCGGGTCGGGGACCTCGCCGACCTGGCGGACGAGCTCATGGCCCAGCGGGCCGAGGAACGCGCGGGCGAGATCGTGGAGGTCCTCATCGAGGAGCCGCTCGGCCGGAGCCGGTACGGCGGCCGCGCCGGGCACCAGGCCCCGGAAGTCGACGGGACCACCGAGGTGCGGGCCCGCGGCCGCCTCGCCGTGGGTGACATGGTCCGGGCCAGGGTAACCGGCGCGGAAGGCGCTGACCTGCTCGCGGAGGTGATCGGCGACACCGGGTCGGCTGCCGCCGTCATCCCGAGAGGCGCGCAGGGCGTTGAGCCGGCCTGACGTCGGTGCTGCGGACGAACGCGGGACCACCAATGCCGCTCCGGCGCCAGGCCTGATCAACGTCGCGAACGCGCTGACCGTGCTGCGCCTGTGCCTGGTCCCGGTGTTCATCGTGTTCCTGCTGGCCGGGGGGGACGGCTGGCGGATCGCCGCGTGCGTGATCTTCGGCCTCGCCTCGGCCACCGACTTCCTCGACGGCGAGCTGGCCCGCCGGCGCGGCCTGATCACTGACTTCGGCAAGATCGCCGACCCGATCGCGGACAAGGCGCTCACCGGGTCGGCGCTGGTGGTGCTGTCCGCCATGGGCGAGCTGCCCTGGTGGGTCACGGGGGTGATCCTCTTCCGCGAGCTAGCCGTCACTGGCCTGCGCTTCTGGGTTATCTCCCACGGCGTCATCGCCGCGAGCCGCGGCGGTAAGGCGAAGACCCTGCTCCAGGTGATCGCGATCGCGCTCTACATCCTGCCCGGGCCGTTCGGGGTGGTGCGCGAGCTGGTGATGGCGGCCGCGCTCGTCGTGACGGTGGTGACCGGCGCGGATTACGCGGCTCGCGCGGTGCGGCTGCGCCGGGCGACCGCGCATGGCGGGTCGGCGGCGGGGTAGAACCGCGCATGGCCGGCCGCGGCAGGGTAGCAAGGAGGAGCCTCATGAGCCCTCACGGGCTGGGCCCCGAGGGCTCCGGCGGCCCGGTCTCCGGCCGCCGGATCCGGGCGCTCTCCGGCGAGGTCATCGAGCTCCTCGTCGCCCGGGGCGACACGCTCGCGGTCGCCGAGTCGCTCACCGGCGGGATGCTCGCCGCAGCGCTGACCGCCGTGCCCGGCGCGTCCGCGGCGTTCCGTGGGGCGGTGGTGGCCTACGCGACCGACCTGAAGACGGCGCTCCTCGGCGTTCCGTCCGAGCTGCTGGACCGCCACGGTGCGGTGCATCCCTCGGTGGCCGCGGCCATGGCGGAAGGAGCGCGCCGTCGGCTGGGCGCGGCGGTCGCCGCCGCCACCACGGGCGTGGCCGGCCCCGACCCAGCCGACGGGCAGCCGGTGGGCACGGTGCACATTGCGGTCAGCGCCGGCGACGGCACCGCGCTGCGCGCCCTCGCGCTCTCCGGCGACCGGCACCAGATCCGCGTCGCGACCGTCGGGCAGTCGCTCGACCTGCTGCTGAGCGTTCTCCGGGAAGACAACATATGATTACAGCGTTACCAGAACGAACACGCGGCTGAGACCTCTCCCGCACTGTCCGTAAGGACAGGTACGGTGGAGGTAACAGCGGAAGGCCTCGGGAAGGGAGTGCGGCGATGGTCCTGCTTCGTCACTTGCTCGGTGACGCGCTGCGGCGGCTGCGCCTCCGGCAGGGTCGCACCCTCCGCGAGGTGTCCGCCGCGGCGCGCGTGTCGCTCGGATACCTGTCCGAGGTCGAGCGCGGCCAGAAGGAAGCCTCCTCAGAACTGCTCGCCTCGATCTGCGGTGCCCTCGGCGCGCCCCTGTCACATGTGCTCAGGGAGGTGTCCGACAGCTTCGCGCTGGCCGAACTGCAGAGCGAGCCCGTTTTCACCGGTGTCAGGGAACCGTCTCCGGAAGTCGCCAGGGTGCCCGAGCCGCAGGCCCCGGCCCGGCCGATCCGGCTCGACCGGCCCGCCGAGCCGAAGGTAGCGGTTCAGAGCAGCGCCACGTTCGCCGTGCCGGATCAGCCCGAGTTCGAGCAGGTCACGCGCGGTATCGACGACATCAAGGACATGGTGCCCATCTCCGTCTGAGCGTGCCCTCCGATCACGCTAAGAAGGACATGGTTGCCCATCTCCGTCTGAGCGTGCCCTCCGATCACGCTAGGCGTTACCCAGATGCCGTGCTCACGGGCTTATGCCCGGCGCTACACCCAGGCGCGCGGATCGTCGGCCAGCTTGACCACGCTTTCGGGCAGGCGGCCGGACACGATGTGCTCGAGCGTCACGTCTTCGAGGATGGCCCGCTCGTTGGCCCGCAGCGCGATCCACACGGTCTGCAGCGGCTCGGCCGCGCCGATGTAGCCGAGGTTCTCCGGGCGCTCGCCGCGCACGCCGACGAGCGGCCCGTCGATAGCCCGGATGATGTCGGCGAGCGAGATCTCGGAGGCGGGCCGGGCCAGCCAGAATCCTCCGTCCGGGCCGCGCTGGCTGCGGACCAGCCCGCCCCGGCGGAGCTGCGTCAGGATGGCCTCGAGGAACTTGCCGGGAATGCCCTGGGTCTTGGCGAGCTGGTCGGCGGTGACGTGGCTGCCGCCGCTGGCGGCCGCTAGCTCGATGGCGGCACGCAGGGCGTAGTCGGCGCGTGCAGACAAACGCATGTCAAGCATTATGCCGCCAAACAGCGCCCGGCCGGTCATAGGCGCGAGCGGCGCGCGCTCCAGGGCAGGCGTACGGGCCCGCCGGGTACACCGGCCGGACCAACCGGCAGGCGCGCCGGGCGCCGGGCCCTGCATGGCAGGCGCCCCGCCGGCCCGGCCGGCGGGGCGCGCTCATGGGACCTCCCGGCGCGGTCTGGGGAGCCGGGAGGCACCACCTCGACTATATTCATGAGCCTGACCATTCTCTGCAAAGTTGCTGTACATCGACTGGATAGTCGCCGACCGGCGAGCGAGATTGGCGTGCCGGGTCGCCCGGGCCGGCCCGCCCGTGGCACCATGAGTGGGCTGAACGGGCAAGGCGCCGGTGGAGGAGCGACGAGCAGCCGCAACGGTCACGACGATCATGATCCTGGGCCATCGGACACGGGGACCGAGCCGGACGCCCGGTTCACGCTCGCCAACGAGCGCACGTTCCTGGCCTGGAACCGGACCGCCCTGGCGCTGGTGGTGGCGGGGCTCGGGATCGTCCAGCTGCTGCCGCCGTTTCCCGGCGTGCCGTGGGGCCGCCATGTGCTCGGTGTCCCGCTGATCGTGCTCGGCGCGGCCGTGTCCGTGGTGGCCTACCGCGAATGGCAGCGGAACCAGGCGGCGCTGCGGCACAGCGCGCCGCTGCCACGGTCGGCACTGCCGCAGATCCTCGCGGGCACCATCACCGGTATCGCGGTCCTGGCCGCGGTCGTGCTGCTGGTCTCGGCGGTCCGGTAGGGACGCGCGATGCCGCCCGACGATCCCGAGGACCTCGACCCCGGTCTGGCGCGCGAGCGGACCCGGCTGGCCTGGGTGCGCACGGGCATCGCCTTCGCCGCCGTGGGCGCGGCGATGATCAGGAGGCAGCCGGTCGCCGGCCTGATCGTGCTGGCCTTCACCCCGGTGATCTGGGTGCTCGGCCGCGTGGCGAGCCAGCAGATCGGGTCGGAGCCGCACGCCCGGCGGCTGCTGCTGATCACGGTGATCGTCATCCTCGTGGCGGCACTGGCGGTGGTCGTCGCCCTGGTCGGCCACGGCCCCACCAGCCTCCGTGACCTGATCCCGCGGCTGGGCTAGCCGACCGGCCGCCGGTCAGCAGCCACCCTGGCCTCCTGCCACCGACGTCCCCCCTCCTGACGAGACGGTGACGACGACTTCCTTAGCACTGCTGCTCCCGTATGCGACGAAGTGGGTTCCTGCGGCGGGTACCGAGCCGATGACGGTTCCCCGAGGTTCAGATGACGCGCGGCGGATAGGCGTCTGGTCGAGGGTGATGCCCATCTCCACCAGCAACGTATTCGCTTCCTGGAAGGTCTTCCCGCAGACATCCGGCATTTTGACCACCATGCCCCTGCCGGTGCATGCAATGCAGACGGCAGGCCCTGAGGCGATATAGAAAGTGACCGGGGAATCCGCGAGTACCAATTTTCCGGCAGGCGGAATCGTGCCTGTTATCCTGTACTGGGGCCAGGAGCCATTAGGCGTCGGTATCACTTTTGTAGGCCCCTTGAGGCCCATGGACCGGATTTCATGCTTCGCAAACGGCACGCTATAGCCGAGGACTGTAGGCATGGCGACAGGCTTAAGCGACCCGGGAGTACTATGGGATGGGCTACCCGTGGGTGATGTGCTTGCGTGACTGCCGCCACAGCCGGCTAGGAACACAGCTAGCGCCAACGCGAGTACCTTCGCTGGAGATTGGAATCGGTGTCCATTCATCATCTGATGCACCTGATCAAGAAGAAGCGTGACTCGGGGCGCCGGAACCTGGGCGCTGCTCGGCAGCACCCGAATCACTGGCCTGCTCTGGGGCATTGCGCCTTGACTTCCGGCGATCATTCACAACGGGCACGGCCGCTATCACCGACAGCGCCGCGCCGCCCGCTATTCCGAAGAGAATGCCAGAAATAAAGGCTTTATCATTTTGCTTCTGGATCACCGAGGCATTGGATCCGACGGCCGGTATCCTGGAATCTGCCTGACTCTCAAAAATGCCGTCGAGAGCAGTGGACCAAGCCCAGCTCGTCGCGAACACCGCAGTCGGCGGAGCTCCCCCCGAGGGAGAATAGCTAGGCAGGGAAGCTCCGGAAAGCTCCAGGAAGCTTATCAGCGTACCTGCCTGGTCCGGCACGAAGATAAAGGGCAGCGCGGCACTGAAGTACGAATTGCCGACCGTCAGCGGAGCACCGCTACTCCAGCACAGATGGATGACAAGGAATGCTCCGCCGGATGCGGCGGCAGGGATCAGCGATGTTCCCTGAACCAGATAGCTGTGATCTCCGTAGGGCCGGGTCCGGATCCTTTCTTGGCGGATATAGAGCCTTGGCGTGCAGAACCTGCCCGTAAAGCCCAGTACCTCCATACTCCAGCCGACCGTAGCCTGCTTCGGCCTGAGAAAGCCTACGGCGTTTATTATCAGTTTGGCCTGCGAGCCCTCGGTCTGCATCAGGTGGGAGGTGATGTTCAGGCCTTGCAAGTGCAGGGGCTTAGGGAAATCGATCGTGAGCTGGGGAGCGTTCGGTATCTGAGGTGGCGCGGCGCTGGACGGTCGGTAAATCCAGCCTCCCAAGGCACAGCCAACGGCCAGCAGAGTGAGCAGCGCTAAGGCCTTGACATCGAGGTTCTCGGTCGCCCGGGCCTTCCACCATGCGCGGGCCGACGACGTCGCATCGCCAGGCCCGCCGGACGCCATCGCCCCCCCAGGAGTGAAATGCCGCCTTGACTGTACATCCGTCCGGGTTGGTACTCCAGAGGCAGATCGTGACGATCTGCGCGTGCGCCGCGCCCGCGGTCGCTGTGGGAGCCTAGGCGCGCAGGCGCAGGCCGCGGGGGGTCGGCCGGAACCCGGCCGCCTCCAGTGCCCGGGCCAGCGGGGAGTCGTAGACGCCCCCGCCGTCGGCGCGCTCCACGGTGAGGCGCCCGAGCGCGCCGTCGCGGACGGCGGCGGCGAGCGCCGCGGCGGCCGGGTCGAGCACAGCCTGGTCGCTGGTCCAGGACAGCAGGGTCTTGCCCCCGCGCTCGACGTAGAGCACGAGCTCGCCGTCGGCCAGGACCACCAGCGCGCCCGCCTTGCGGCCGGGCCGATGCCCGCCCGGGGTCTCGTCCGGCCGGGGCGGCCAGGGCAGCGCCGCCCCGTAGGCGTTCGCGGGATCGGCCGCGGCCAGCACGATGGCCGGACGGGGCGCGGCAGCGGGGTCGGCCATCGCGCGCATCCGGTCCACCGCCCCGGGCAGCGCGAACTGCGCCGCGCCGAGGCCCTCGACGAAGTAGCCGCGCCGGCACTGGCCGGCTTCCTCCATCGCCCGCAGCACCGGGTATAGCGCGCCGAATCCGCCGGTCACCCGTTCGGCCGCGACCGCACCCCTGATCAGCACGCCGTGCCGGTCCAGCAGGGTCCCGGCCAGGGCGTGCAGCCGCCTGGTCCGGTCCGCCTCGCCCGGCTCGCCCAGCGGCAGCAGCGACCATCTCCCGCTGACCGTCGGCGGACCGTTCCGGGACGGCAGCACCGCCCGGCCGAACCCCGTCCCGCGCCGGCCGGGGCGGCCCCGGCTTCCCCGGTAGCCCCGGGTCGGCAGGCCCTCGGTCCCCGGCCCGGGCCCGGCGGCCGCCGCAAGGCCGGCGTCGGCCACCGGCCGGCCGGAGCCCAGCACGGCGCGCAGCGGGGCGAGCGTGTCGTTGGTCAGCCGGCCCGCCCAGACCAGGTCCCAGATGGCCGCGGCCAGCGCCTGGTCGGTGACGCCTGCGGCGCCAGCCACCCCGGCGGACCCGCCGACCCGGTCGGCCAACGCGCGGAAGAACAGCGCGCCGCCGCCGTCCAGCGCCGCGAGCACCGCGTCGTGCAGCGGCGTCATCGTGATCTCGGCGGGCTCGGGGAACAGCAGCGGCGCGGCGTCGGCCGGGGCGAGCACCAGCCAGCCGTCACCGCCGGGCAGGCCGCCCGCCCCCGACCACACGACGTCGCCCGCCGCGGTGAGCTCATCGAGCAGCGCGGGGGAGTAGCCGGGCACCCGGCCCGGCAGCACCAGCGTCTCCAGCGCCGAGGCGGCGATCGTGGTCCCCGCCAGCTGCTCGATCGCGTCGTACACGGCGTCGGGCCGGCCCCGGGCCGCCCGGCTGCCGTTGCGGCCTGCCGGGCGGACCGCGTCCTGCCAGGCGGGCAGGAACCTGGCCAGCGCCCGCGGCGGCACCGGCTCAGCCTCCCGGCGCAGCTTGGCCAGGCAACGGCGGCGCAGCAGCCGGAGCATCCCGGTGTCGCACCATTCGGTGCCGCGCCCGCCGGGCAGGAACTCGCCCTCGGCCACCCGGCTCTCGGCGGCCAGCCGCCGCAGCGCGCCGACGACCACCGCTACGCCGAGCCCGTACCGCTGCGCGGCCGCGCCCGCGGTGAACGGCCCGTGCGTACGGGCGTACCTGGCCACCAGGTCACCGAGCGGGTCGCCGACCGGCTCGGTGAACGCGGTCGGCACGCCGACCGGCAGCGCCACCCCCAGTGCGTCACGCAGCCTTCCGGCGTCCTCAATCGCGGCCCACCGCTGCTCACCGGCCACCCTGACCTCGATCAGCCGGCGCTGCGCGGCCAGCTCGGCGAGCCAGCCCGGCGCGGCCCCGGGGTCGGTGCACCGCTCCTCGACTTCCATGGCCGACAGCGGGCCGATCGCGCGCAGCATGTCGGCGACCGACTCGCGGTCCCGGCAGGCGCGGCGGGGCGGGAGGCACTGGGCGTCGCGTTCGGAATCCTGAACGATGTCCGGGTCGAGCAGCTCGCGCGCGTCGGCCTGGCCGAGCAGCTCGGCCAGCAGCGAGGAGTCGAGCGCCAGGGCCTGGGCCCGGCGCTCGGCCAGCGGGGCGTCGCCTTCGTACATGAACGCGCCCACGTACCGGAACAGCAGCGACCGGCCGAACGGGGACGGCGCGCTGGTCTCCACCTCGACCAGCCGGACCCGGCGGGCGGCCAGGTCACGCAGGAGGCCGACCAGGCCGGGGACGTCGAACACGTCCTGCAGGCACTCGCGGACCGTCTCGAGCACGATCGGGAACGTCGCGTACTGGCTGGCCACCGACAGCAGCTGGGCCGAGCGCTGCCGCTGCTGCCACAGCGGGGTCCGGCGTCCCGGCTGCCGCCGGGGCAGCAGCAGCGCCCGGGCCGCGCACTCCCGGAACCTGGACGCGAACAGGGCCGAGGCGCCCAGCTCGGCGGTCACCAGCTGCTCCAGCTCGTCCGGGTCCAGCTCGGCGACCCCGGCCGGGGGCGGGTCGTCGGCGTCGGGGACGCGGATCACGATGCCGTCGTCGGTGTGCAGCGCCTGTACGTCCATGCCCGGGTACCGGTCCCGCAGCCGGGCCGCGATGGCCAGCGCCCACGGGGCGTGCAGCCGGGCGCCGTACGGGCTGTGCAGCACCAGCCGCCAGTCGCCGAGCTCGTCCCGGAACCGCTCCATGACCAGGGTCTTGTCGTCGGGCAGGTAACCAGTCGCCTCGCGCTGCGCGGCCAGGTAACTGACCAGGTTCGTGGCGGCCAGCTCGTCCAGGCCGTCGCGGCGCAGCCGGTCCGTCGCCTCCTGCGGGCTGGTCGCGGCCAGCTCGCGGCAGTACTGGCCGATGGCCCGGCCGAGCTCGGCCTGCCGGCCCGGGGCGTCGCCGTGCCAGAACGGGAGCCGGCCCGGCTGCCCCGGCGCGGGCGAGACCAGCACCTGGTCAGCGGTGATGTCCTCGATCCGCCAGGAACTTGCGCCGAGCACGAACACGTCGCCGACCCGGGACTCGTAGACCATCTCCTCGTCCAGCTCGCCGACCCGCCGGGAATGCCGGCCGCTGGGATCCCTCCGGCCGCCGGCCAGGAAGACGCCGAACAGGC
The DNA here is from genome assembly GCA_963795055.1 of uncultured Actinomycetota bacterium. Classification (GTDB taxonomy): domain Bacteria; phylum Actinomycetota; class Actinomycetes; order Streptosporangiales; family Streptosporangiaceae; genus JASHPR01. Next base: position 191,909 of record CAWCGJ010000040.1, on the reverse strand, counting down.
CCCGGTCGGGGATCGTCCCGCCGCTGGTGACGGCCAGTCGCTGGCCGCCCGGCCGTCCGTGCAGCGTCCCGGTGGTGCGGTCCCAGACCAGCCGGGGCCGCAGCCCGGCGAAGTCCTCGCTGGGATAGCGGCCGGCCAGCATGTCCAGCACCGCCTCGAGCACGCCGCGGGTCAGGGTGGCGAACGGCGCGGCGCGCCGGACCGTCTGCTCCAGCGCGGTGACCTCCCAGTCGTCCATCGCGGTCATCGCGACGATCTGCTGGGCCAGCACGTCGAGCGGGTTGCGCGGCATGCGCAGTTCCTCGATCGCGCCGTCGCGCATCCGCCGGGCCACGACCGTCGCCTGCACCAGGTCGCCCTGGTACTTGGGGAAGATCACGCCGCGGGAGATGTCGCCGACATGGTGCCCCGCCCGCCCGGTCCGCTGCAGCCCGCTGGCCACCGACGGCGGCGACTCGACCTGGATGACCAGGTCGACCGAGCCCATGTCGATGCCGAGTTCCAGGCTGGACGTGGCCACCACGGCGGGTAGCCGGCCCGCCTTCAGCGCCTCCTCGATCTGGGTGCGCTCCTGCCGGGACACCGAGCCGTGGTGCGCGCGGGCCACCTCGGCCGGAGCCCCGGCCGACGCACCCGACTCCGCCATGATCTCCGCGGGGGGGCGGGCGGGCACAGGGCCAGGCCCCTGCCCGCTACGTTCCTCCGCGCGCTCCGCCGCGAGCTCGTTGAGCCGGGCGCAGAGCCGCTCGGCCAGGCGGCGGGAGTTCGCGAAGACGATCGTGGAGCGGTGGGCCTCGATCTCGTCCAGCACCCGTTCCTCGACGTGCGGCCAGATCGAGCGTCGGCGCGCGGGGTCGTCCGGGCCCTGGCCGTCGGCCGGGGCGCCCTCGGCCATCTCCAGGTCGGCCATGTCCTCGACCGGGACGACGATCTGCAGCTCGATCCGCTTGTCGCTGCGCGGCTGCACGACCGTGACCGGCCGGCTGCCGCCGAGGAACGTGGCCACCTCGGCGGGCGGCCGCACGGTCGCCGACAGCCCTATCCGTTGTGCCGGGCGGTCGGTGGGATCGCCGCGGAGCTCGTCCAGGCGCTCCAGCGAGAGGGCCAGGTGAGCGCCGCGCTTTCCGCCCGCCAGCGCGTGCACCTCGTCGACGATGACGGTCTCGACGTTGCGCAGCGCGTCGCGGGCCTGCGAGGTGAGCAGCAGGAACAGCGACTCGGGCGTGGTGATCAGGATGTCCGGCGGCGCGGCGGACAGCTTGCGGCGCTCGTCCGCCGCCGTGTCTCCGGTGCGCACGCCGACCCGGATGTCCGGCTCGGCCAGGCCCAGGCGGCGCGCGGCGTGGCCGACGCCGGTCAGCGGCGAGCGCAGGTTGCGCTCGATGTCCACGGCCAGGGCCTTCAGCGGCGAGATGTACAGCACCCGGCAGCGCTGCTTCGGATCAGGCGGGACCGGCTCGGTCGCCAGCTTGTCGATGGCCCACAAGAACGCGGCCAGCGTCTTCCCCGACCCGGTGGGCGCGATCACCAGCGTGTTCTCAGCGCGGCTGATCGCCGTCCAGGCCTGTGCCTGCGCGGCGGTCGGCTCGGCGAAGGCGTCGGTGAACCAGGCCCTGGTCGCTTCGCTGAAGCCATCCAGGGCCGAACTCATCACCGGCGAGGGAGCGGGCACGTACCTATCCTGCCTTGCCCTGCCGACAGCTTGGGCCGGTGAATGAGGAGGGGTCAGAGCCGGAGGGCGGGTCAGCGCCCGCCCTCCGGTACCGTCACGGCCGCGCGCGAGGCGCGCTGCCGGTCAGGGCGACTCGACCCCGGCGCCGACCGGAACCGTGACCGGCGCTTCCTCGGGGTCGGCGGTGTACTGGGCCGGCTGGGTCTCGTCGGTCCCGGCCGGGAGGTGAACCGCGTTGAAGATGAGCGTGAGCACGACCGTCACCACCAGGTTGATGATGAACGCGGCGAACCCGATGTAGATGATGTGCCCGAGGATCGGCGCGGTGGAGGCCCCGAAGTGGTGCTGCCCGTTCCCGGGCGCCCGCCACGCCTCGACCGTGCCGTACACCATCCCCGCGGCCCAGCCGATGAGCAGCGCCCAGCGGTGGAACCAGCGCGTGTACAGGCCGACCACGATGGCCGGGAACGTCTGCAGGATCCACACCCCGCCGAGCAGCTGCAGGTTGATCGAGAACGTCTTGCTCAGCTCGATCGCGAACAGCAGCGCGCCGAGCTTCATGACCAGCGACGCCCACTGGGCGGCCCGCGTCTGCTCGGCCGGGCTGGCCCCGGGCCGGAAGAACTCCGTGTAGATGTTGCGGCTGAACAGGTTGGCCGCGGCGATCGACATGATGGCCGCCGGGACCAGCGCGCCGATGATTACCGCCGAGAAGGCGATCCCGGCGAACCAGCTCGGGAACCAGTGCTCGAACAGCAGCGGCACCGACAGCTGGGTGTTGTCGCCGTGTGCCTTGACGCCCGCGTTCACCGACGGCGTGGCCAGGGCCATGTACCCGAACAGCGCGATGATGCCGAGCACCAGCGTGTAGGCCGGCAGGGCGGCCAGGTTGCGCCGGATCACGTTGCGCCGCTTGGTGGCGAAGACGCCGGTCATGATGTGCGGGTACATGAACAGGGCCAGCGCGGAGCCCAGCGCCAGGGTGGCGTAGGCCCATTCTCCGGCCGGCGTCACGATCAGGCTCCCGTGCGGCTTGCCGGTCAGCGGGTTGATCACCTTCAGGTGCGCCGCCGAGGCGCTGAAGATGTGCCCCCAGCCGCCGATCCGCATCGGGATGTAGATGACCGCGACGATGACCGTCACGTAGACGATCGTGTCCTTGACGAACGCGATCAGGGCGGGCGCGCGCAGCCCGGCCAGGAAGGTGTAGCCGGCCAGGACGGCGAACGCGATGACCAGGGCCACGTTCGTGTTGGTGATCCCGAGCACGATCAGCACCGCCTCGATGCCGATCAGCTGCAGCGCGATGTAGGGCATGGTGGCCAGGATCCCGGTGCACGCCACCGCGAGGCTCAGACCGCGTGAGCCGTACCGGCCCCGGATGAAGTCGGCCGGGGTCACGTAGTTGTGCGCGCGGGCGATCGACCACAGCCGCGAGGCGAAGATGAACACGATCGGGAACACCATGATCGAGTAGGACAGCGCGTAGAACCCCGCGGCCCCGGTCGCGTACACCAGCGCGGGCACGGCGATGAACGTGTAGGCGGTATAGACATCGCCGCCGAGCAAGAACCAGCTGATGAACGTGCCGAATCCGCGCCCGCCCAGGCCCCACTCGTTGAGCTGCATCCGGTCCTTCGCCGGGCGCCACCGGGCCGCGGCGAAGCCGATCCCGGTCACCAGCAGGAACATGACGAGGACGATGATGAACGAGACCGTGTTGACGTGACTCACTTGGCCTCCTCCCCGCCGGTGCCGCGGCCACGCCGCAGCAGCAGGTAGCAGGTCATGCACAGCAATGCCACCACGGGCACCCAGATCAGCTGGTACCAGTAGAAGAAGGGGAAATCACCCCAGAACGGCGTGGCCCGCGCGTAGATCGGCACCCAGAGCGTGCCGCCGACCGCGATGACCAGGAGGATTGTCACAACTGCCCACGTCACAGGACTCCTGCGCGGGGGCTTGGGCTGGGCCATGGCTTCCTCTCAGGGTGTGCTGCGCACCGCGGCCCGTCCCCCGCCCGGTCCCGGCGTGCAATCGAGTGCGCTATGACATTTGCCACAATGGTGCTACCGGTGTAACCGGTCCGGCAATAGGTCTTTCCCACGGATTAGAGACGATCTTCCCGATCCGCACCTTGCGAGGGGGGCTGTCGCGAGGGTCCGGAGTTGTCCGGCCTGGTGACCTGGGTCTGTCGGGCACGCCCGGATCGGAGCATGATGCTGATACGGACAGGCGAGTCACCGGGGAGGCATCGTGGCCAATCTCATCTCTGTGCTCGATCGGGCGGCGGCCGAGCGCCCCAGCCACCCGGCGCTCCGCATGGACGACCTGGTGCTCAGCTACTCCGAGCTGCGGGAGGCCGCGGGCCGGGTCACCTCGCTGCTGTCGTCGCTGGGGGTAGCCCCCGGCGACCGAGTCGGCATCATGCTGCCCAACGTTCCCGCCTTCCCCATGGCCTTTTACGGCACCCTCGCGGCCGGAGCCGTGGTGGTACCGATGAACCCGCTGCTGAAGAGCCGGGAGGTCACCTTCTACCTGGACAACTCCGGCGCGAAGGTGCTCTTCGCCTGGTACGCCGCGGCCGGGGAGGCGGCCAAGGGCGCCGCGGCCGCCGGCGCGCAACTGGTCACGGTCGACGAGCCCGACATGAACTCCCTGCTGGCCAGCCTGTTCGCGCTGCACACGTGGGCCGACCGGGCCGACGACGACGACGCCGTCATCCTCTACACCTCGGGGACGACCGGCCAGCCCAAGGGCGCGGAGCTGACGCACGCCAACCTGACCCGCAACGCCGAGATCACGGCCGAGACGCTGCTGAACGCGACCCCGGGCGACGTGGTCATGGGCTGCCTGCCGCTGTTCCACGTCTTCGGCCTGACCTGCGGCCTGAACGCGACGGTCGTCGGCGGGGCCACGCTGACCCTGCTGCCCCGGTTCGACGCGGCCAAGGCGCTGCACATCATCGCGCGGGACCGGGTCACGATCTTCGAGGGCGTGCCCACGATGTACGCGGGCATGCTGCACAGCCCGGCCGCCGCGGACGCGGACACCTCGTCCCTGCGGCTGTGTATCTCCGGCGGCGCGGCGATGCCCGTGGAGATCCTGCACGCGTTCGAGAAGACGTTCGGCTGCATCATCCTCGAGGGCTACGGGCTGTCGGAGACCTCGCCCGTCGCCTCGTTCAACCACCCGGACGCCGAGCGCAAGCCCGGATCGATCGGGACGCCGGTGACCGGGGTCGAGATGCGCGTGGTCGACGCCAACGGCGCCGACGTCCCGCCCGGCGAGGTCGGCGAGATCGCCATCCGCGGCCATAACGTGATGAAGGGCTACTGGAACAAGCCCGAGGCCACCGCCGAGGCCATACCGGACGGCTGGTTCCGGACCGGTGACCTCGCGCGGGTGGACGAGGACGGCTACTTCTTCATCGTGGACCGTAAGAAGGAGATGATCATCCGCGGGGGCTACAACGTCTACCCTCGCGAGATCGAGGAGGTCCTGTACGAGCATCCCGCGGTTGCCGAGGCGGCCGTCGTCGGGATCCCGCATGACTCGCTCGGCGAGGAGGTCGGAGCGGCCGTCGCGCTCAAACCGGGCGCCACCGCCACCCCGGAAGAGCTGCAGGCCTACGTGAAGGAACGGGTCGCCGCCTACAAGTACCCGCGGCACGTCTGGCTCGAGGACGAGCTGCCCAAGGGCCCGACCGGCAAGATCCTCCGCCGCGAGGTGCGCCTGCCCGGCGCGGACCAATCAGGCAGCGGAGCTTCAGGCACAGAACCACCGGGCGCGGAGCAACCAGGCAGCGGGGCTTCCGGCCCGGACGCTGCGTCCCAGGAATCGCGATGACGGCGTCGTCGGCCGACCGCGAGCCCGACCCTGGCCTGGCGGACGCCGCGGAGGCCGCGGCGAGCCCGCTGGACCTGCTGCTGACCGATGCCGCCCTGGGCGTGCTGCGCCGGTTCGTGCCCAGCGCATCCACGCTGCGCTTCGCCGCGGGGCTGGCGCGCAGGCCGGCGACCGTGACGCGGCGCGGCGCGTCCCTGGCCGGCGAGCTCGCCCGCATCACGGCCGGCCGCTCGGCCGTCGCCCCGGGGAAACGGGACCGCCGCTTTGCCGACCCGGCGTGGGCGCACAACCCGCTGCTGACCCGGGTCATGCAGGCCTACCTCGCCTCGGCGGGCACGGCCGAGGAGCTGCTGGCCGACGCGGAACTGGACTGGCGCGACAACGAGCGGATGCGGTTCGTGCTGAGCAACGTCATCGACGCCGCCGCGCCGAGCAACAACCCGCTGCTCAGCCCCGGGGCCTGGAAGGCGGCCATCGACACCGGCGGCCTCGCCGCGGTGCGCGGGCTCCGGTCGCTGGCCTCGGACCTGTCCGCTCCGCCGCGGGTTCCCGCCATGGTCGAGCCGGACGCGTTCGAGGTCGGCCGCGACCTCGCGGTCACGCCGGGAGCGGTCGTCTCCCGTTCGGAGATCTGCGAGCTCATCCAGTACCAGCCGGTCACCCCGGAGGTCCACAGGTTCCCGCTGCTCATCGTCCCGCCCATGATCAACAAGTTCTACATCACCGACCTGGCCCCCGGCCGGAGCATGGTCGAGTACCTGGTGAGCCAGGGCCACCAGGTCTTCGTCATCTCCTGGCGGAACCCCGACGCCCGGCACCGCGACTGGAACCTGGACAGCTATGGCGCGGCGATCGTGGACGCGCTGTTCACGCTCCGCGCGATCTGCGGCGTCGCCAAGGCCAGCGTCTGCGCGCTGTGCTCCGGCGGCATCGCCACCTCGATGGTGGCCGCGCACCTGTCCGCCCTCGGCAAGCTGGACGAGCTGGCCAGCTTGTGCCTGGGCGTGACCGTGCTGGACCAGACCCAGGCGGGCACCGCGGCGGCGGTGATCAACCGGCGCACGGCGGCGCTGGCCATCGCGGCCTCGGCCCGGCGCGGCTACCTGGACGGCCGCGCGCTGGCCGAGGTCTTCGCCTGGCTGCGACCCAACGACCTGATCTGGAGCTACTGGGTCAACAACTACCTGGAGGGCAAGACGCCCCCACCCTTCGACATCCTGTACTGGAACGCCGACACCACCCGGCTGCCCGCGGCGGTGCACCGGGACTTCATCGAGATCGGCCTGTCCAACGCGCTGACCAAGCCGGGCGAGACCACCATGCTCGGCTCGCCGGTCGACCTGTCCAAGGTCGACATCGACTCCTACGTGATCGCCGGGATCGCCGATCACCTGTGCCCCTGGCAGTCCTGCTACCACAGCGCCCGGCTGCTCGGCGGCAGGCCCCGGTTCGTGCTGTCGACCAGCGGTCACATCGCGTCCATGGTCAACCCGCCCGGCAACCCGAAGGCCACCTTCCGGACCGGCCCGGACGACCTGCCCGACCCGGGGGACTGGCTCCGCGCGGCCGAAACCATGCCGGGCAGCTGGTGGCCGAACTACTCGGAATGGCTGGCCGAGCGCAGCGGCGGGCTGGTCGACCGCCCCGAGCGCCTCGGCGGCCCTGGCCTGGAGCCGATCCAGCCCGCCCCCGGCAGTTATGTGCTCGACCGCTGACGCGCCCATGACGGCCAGCACCAGCCGCCCGGCCGCAGCGACCGAATTGCGCAGCATCGTCGTGGCCGGACGCCAGCTCCGGGTCGCGGTGCGCCACGGTGACCGGACCCGGGTGCCGTTGCTGCTGTTCAACGGCATCGGGGCCAGCCTCGACCTGCTGCAGCCGTTCGTGGACGCGCTCGACCCCGCGCTCGAGGTCATCCGCTTCGACGTGCCCGGCGTGGGCGGCTCGCCGCTGCCCGCCCGCCCCTACCGCTTCACCGGCCTGTGCCGCCTGGCCGGCCAGATGCTGGACGCGCTCGGCTACCCCGGCGCCGTCGACGTGCTCGGGATCTCCTGGGGCGGCGGCGTGGCGCAGCACTTCGCGGTCACGACGCGCCGCCGATGCCGGCGGCTGGTGCTGGTCAGCACCGCGACCGGCGCGATCATGGTGCCGGCCCGGCCTGCGGTCCTGGTCCGGATGATCAGCCCGCGGCGCTACCTGGATCCGGGGCACCTGCAGCGGGTCGCGCCCACGCTGTACGGCGGGACCGCGCGCGCCGACCCGGCGTGGGTGAGCACCATGATGCACGCGCAGAGCCGGGTCGGATCCCCGCGCGGCTACCTGTACCAGCTCGCCGCCGGGGCGGGCTGGACCAGCCTTCCGTTCCTGCCGCTGCTGCGCCAGCCCACGCTGATCCTGTCCGGGGACGACGACCCGCTGATCCCGCTGGCCAACGCCAGGCTGCTGCGGCTGCTCATCCCGCGCTCGCGGCTGCACGTCTACCACGGCGGGCACCTGAGCCTGGTCACCGAGGCCGCCGAGCTCGCCCCGGTCGTGGACAGGTTCCTGACCGCGGCCGACCCGGCCGCCATCCCCGATTACCCGCCCGCGCCCAGGAGGGACTCATGACCAGCGCGCCCGACAGCGACTTCTACTCACTCGAGCTGCTGCTCGACCCGGCCGGACGGCAGAAGCTGCAGCAGGTCAGGGAGTTCATGGAGAAGGAGATCGAGCCGGTCATCAACCGGTACTGGACCCGCGAGGAGTTCCCGCGCGACCTCATCCCCGCGATCGGCCAGCTGGAGATCGTCGGCCTGGCCTACGACGGGTACGGCTGCGCCGGCGGCGGCAACCTGCTCGACGGCATGGTGGCCATGGAACTGGCCCGCGTCGACTCGTCCATGGCCACGTTCTTCGGCGTGCACAGCGGCCTGGCCATGGGGTCGATCTACCTGTGCGGCTCGGAGGAGCAGAAGCAGCGCTGGCTGCCGGCGATGGCCCGGCTGGAGAAGATCGGCGCGTTCGGGCTCACCGAGCCCGAGGTGGGCTCGGGCGCGTCCCGCGGCCTGACCACGACCGCGCGCCGCGACGGTGACGAGTGGGTCCTCAACGGGCAGAAGAAGTGGATCGGGAACGCCACGTTCGCCGACTACGTGGTCATCTGGGCGCGTGATGTCGAGGACGACCAGGTCAAGGGGTTCGTCGTGGAGCAGCCGACGCCCGGGTTCTCGACCACGAAGATGCGCGACAAGATCGCGCTCCGGGTGGTGCAGAACGCGTACATCACCATGGAGGACGCGCGCGTGCCCGAAGCCAACCGGCTGCAGAACGCGAACTCGTTCCGCGACACCGCGGCGGTGCTGCGGCTGACCCGCGCCGGGGTGGCCTGGATGGCGGTCGGCTGCGGCCGCGGCGCCTACGAGCACGCGCTGGCCTACGCCAAGGAGCGGCAGCAGTTCGGCCGGCCGATCGCCGGCTTCCAGCTCGTCCAGGACCAGCTGGTCCGGATGCTGGCCAACGTGACCTCGTCGGCCTGCCTATGCGTCCGGCTGGCGCAGCTGCAGGAGGCCGGGACCGCCGACGACCAGCATTCGGCGCTGGCCAAGGCGTTCTGCACGGTGCGCATGCGGGAAACCGTCGGGCTGGCCCGGGAGCTGCTCGGCGGCAACGGGATCCTGCTCGAGTACCACGTGGGCCGGTTCGTGGCCGACGCCGAGGCGATCTACTCCTACGAAGGCACCCGGGAGATGAACACGCTGATCGTCGGGCGCGCCATCACCGGCACCGGGGCGTTCGTCTAACGCCGGCCACGATCGCTTGAGAATCCATAACGGACGGCGCGGTGCCCGGCGCGGTCCGCGGCGGCCGGCCCGGCCTCGCCGTGGCGATCCGGGTGGCCGGGGCAGGTAGCCTGACCGCCGTGCGCCTTACTGAGTTCTGGGAGCGGATGAACGCGCAGTTCGGGGAGACGTACGCGCAGAGCGTGGCCAAGGACCAGGTGCTGGCCGAACTCGGCGACCGCACCGTGAACCGGGCCCTGGCCGACGGCGAGGACGCCAAGACCGTCTGGCGCGCGGTGGCCGAGGCCTTCGACGTCCCCGAGCGGCTGCGCTGACCCGGTGAGCCCGTCCGGCCCGGTCGACGTCCCGGCTCTGGCCGGCCGTGTCCGGGGCGTGCTGGCGGGAACCCACTTGACGTCGTGGTGACGCGATTTCGATAATGTCGGCGTGTTGGTCTCATGATCGAACAGCTGTTCGTCTAAAGTAGGTAGTGCAGACCGTTCTGCGCCGCTTTGCCGGGACAAGAGGCCGGGCGACTCGCCGGGCAACACGTCTCCGGCATCCCGGAAATTGTCGGTGGCGGCGCGTAACGTCGGCGCTGAGAGCGAGAGCCAGGCCCGCGGAGCAAGGCCCGGCCGTACCGACTGGCAGTACCGATCCACCAAGCACCACCCGGCAGCATGCCGGGCGGATAACCCCTGACCCCACGGGAGTTCACATGGCACCGAACGACAGGGCGGGCATCAAGGGCGGTGACCGGGAGAAGTCCCTGGAGACCGCACTCGCCCAGATCGAGCGGCAGTTCGGCCGGGGCGCGATCATGCGGCTCGGCGACGATACCCGCCCCCCGGTGGAGGTGATCCCGACCGGGTCCATCGCACTCGACGTGGCGCTCGGAATCGGCGGCCTGCCCCGCGGCCGCATCGTCGAAATATACGGGCCGGAAGCAAGCGGGAAAACATCCCTCGCGTTGCACGCGATAGCCAATGCCCAGAAGGCCGGCGGAATTGCCGCGTTCATCGACGCCGAGCACGCGCTCGACCCCGAATACGCCAAGAATCTTGGCGTCGACACCGACGCGCTGCTCGTCTCCCAGCCGGACACCGGCGAGCAGGCGCTGGAAATCGCCGACATGCTCATCCGCTCCGGTGCCGTCGACGTCATCGTCATCGACTCGGTGGCCGCGCTGGTGCCCCGGGCCGAGATCGAGGGCGAGATGGGGGACAGCCACGTCGGCCTCCAGGCCCGGCTCATGTCCCAGGCGCTGCGCAAGGTCGCGGGCGCGCTGAACCAGACCAAGACCACCGCAATATTCACCAACCAATTGCGGGAAAAGATCGGAGTCATGTTCGGATGTGCATCCTGGTACACATACGTCAATCTCGCTGACGGCACGCGGGAGCGGATAGGGAAGATCGTCAACCAGAAGATGCAGGTCGAAGTTCTTTCCTACGACCCAGAGCTCGGCAAGGTCGTTCCCAAGAAAGTAATTAACTGGTTCAATAACGGCGCCACAGAAGAGTTCCTGCACTTCGTGGTCGAGCGGTCCGGGGGTGGTACGGGACACGGTCGGGCCATCATGGACCTCACGCGGAATCACCTGGTACGCACGCCCGGGGGTTGGCGCGAGGCCGGTGAGATCGCTGTCGGCGACAGGGTCATGCTCGCCCAGCCGCACCTGCTAAGCCCCTCCCAGCAGCAGTTGATCCTCGGAAGCGTCATGGGTGACGGCAATCTGTCCAGGCCGGTTCGCCGGGAAGATCACAGTGCCCGCTTCCGCATGGGACACGGGGTCGGGCAGGCAGCGTACCTGGACTGGAAGCTCTCGCTGCTGGCGAATATCCCACACGCTAGAACCGTGAACGCCAAGGGTGCGGTCTTCGCGGACTTTACCCCGCTGGCCGAGCTGAGCGAGCTACGCGAGGTGGTCTACCAGGGGGACGGGAAGAAGCATCTGACCTGGGATTACCTGAAGGCGCTCACGCCGTTCGCGCTCGCGGTCTGGTACATGGACGACGGCTGCTTCACTCTCCGATCAAAGGGTGTTCAGGAGCGAACGCGAGGCGGGTCCGGCCGGGTCGAGATCTGTGTCGAGGCGATGAGCTCCGGTTCGCAGGAGCGGCTCGTGCAGTATCTGCGGGACACCCACGGGCTGGATGTCAGGCTCCGCACCAGCGGCGCGCGGCGAGTCTCGGTACTGATGTTCACCACATCGGCCTCGGAGAAGTTCCAGAAGCTGGTGGCTCCCTTCATTCACCCGTCCATGGCCTACAAGCTGCTGCCTCGTTTCCAGGGCCAGTTGGCGGTCAAGCCAGATTTCGTCGAGCCTGTCATCCGACCGGTCCCGGCCCGGGTACTCGACATCTCTGTCAAGAAGGGCTGCCCGATCATGAGCCGCTACGACATCGAGGTGGAAGGATCGCATAACTACCTCGCGGACGGAATCATGGTCCACAACAGTCCGGAGACGACCACGGGTGGGAAGGCGCTGAAGTTCTACGCCTCCATCCGTCTCGATGTCCGGCGGATCGAAACCCTCAAGGACGGCACGGACGCGGTCGGGAACCGGACCCGGGTGAAGGTGGTCAAGAACAAGGTGAGCCCGCCGTTCAAGGTCGCGGAGTTCGACATCTTGTACGGCGTGGGCATCAGCCGGGAGGGTAGCCTGATCGACCTCGGGGTGGAGCAGGCCATCGTGCGCAAGTCCGGTGCCTGGTACACCTACGAGGGCGACCAGCTCGGCCAGGGCAAGGAGAACGCCAGGAACTTCCTGCGCGACAACCCGGACCTGGCCAACGAGATCGAGAAGAAGATCAAGGAGAAGCTCGGCATCGGCGCGCGCCTTGACGCGGCCGCGCCCAGTCCCGCGCCCAGCGCCGGGCCCGGCCCCGGCGCCGGTGCTGCCCCCGGGATAAACCCGGCCGCCGGGCTCAAGGTGGTTCCGGGCGGTGGCAACTAGGCGGCGGTCGGCCGCGACGGTCGGCGATCCGGGCGGGCCCGGTGCCCCCCATGTGGTCGGCGGTCGCGGCAGCACCGGAGGCGCCCGCGGTTCCGAGAGCGTGCCCCGGGCTGTCGGTGACCCGGGCGAGGCGGATCCCGAGACGGTCGCGAAGCTGATCTGCCTGCGGATGCTGACCGTGGCCCCGAGAACCCGGGCGCAGCTCGCCACCGCGCTGCGCCGCCGCGGGGTCCCCGAGGAGGCCGCCGAGGCGGTGCTCGGCCGGTTCGCCGAGGTCAAGCTGATCGACGACGCCACGTTCGCGAGCGCCTGGGTGGAGTCCCGGCACCATGGCCGGGGCCTGTCCGGCCGGGCGCTCGCGGCTGAGTTGCGGGACCGGGGCGTGGATTCCGGGGACATCCAGGCGGCGGTCGCCCGCCTCGATCCGGAGCAGGAGGTCGCCACGGCCCGGAGCCTGGTGGCGTCGCGGCTGTCGGCCACCAGAGGCCAGCCCACGCCCACGCGGGTGCGGCGGCTGATCGGCGTGCTGGCCCGGAAGGGATACTCGCAGGCCCTGGCGTACCGGCTGGTCCGCGAGGCGTTGGAGCAGGAGGGCATCGACCTGGCCGCGACGGGGCTGGACCTGAGCGACGAGCCCGACGAGCCGCCCGAGGAAGCGCCCGACGGCCCGCCGCCGGAACCCTGACCGGACCGACGTTGCCACCCTGATCGGCTCGCGCTTGTCACCCCGATCGGCTCGCGCTTGCCACCCTGATCGGCTCGCGCTTGCCACCCTGATCGGCTCGCGCCGGAACCCGATCTGGCCGCCGTCGGAACCCTGATCAGGGCAACCGTTTGGCTAAGATCACCCGCCGCATGCTTGCCCAAATCGTTATCTGCGCTTAGCCTCACGGCAGCGAGGGTTTTACTCCGCGTAAGGCGGATCGACCGAATGAACGAGACTGGTGACGAGCACCGGGCGGCGCAGGAGCAGCGCGCTGAGCCTGTTTTGCCCGGTAGCTGTGAGCGTTCGGCATGGCAAGCCGGTAGGCGGCTGGCCCCAGTCCGGACCGGAGTATGGGCCGGGCGGGCGCTCGGCGGGCTCCGGCGCTGACAGGAGGGAGGGTTAGGCCGGGCTGAGCCGATCGGTCCAGGACCGGTCATGGCATCGAGACGGCAGCGCAACCGGTGATGGGACCGGGACCGCGGTGCCGGGTACCAGAATGCCAGGCGACCGGACGGTGACCGGACGGCGCTGCTCGTACGGACGTGCCGTCCGGACGTAGCCCGTCTCCGCGCGGACGAGCCGCGGGCCATGGCCCGTCTTTCGGGACGGCGATGGCCGCAGGCGCGCAGTAGCCCCTCGCTGCAGGGCAGGTTCCTGTTACCGGGCCCCGGTAACAGGAGGCCGCGAGCAGGAAGGGGTGAACCGTGAGTAACGGGATCGGGCTCATCTTGGCGATCGTGCTGGCGTTCGCGCTGGTCGCGTGCCTTTTCGTGCTGGTCTTCGTGATTCGCAAATCCCCCGGCCGCCTTGCGGCCCAGTCCGGCCCGACCGAGGTGGCCAGCCCGCAGGCCGGTGAGCTGACCAAGCGGCAGCTGGACGACGCGGTACGCCAGGCCGATCAGGTGCGCGCGCGGGCGGAGTCTGACGCGGCCTCCATCATGCAGAAGGCCGAGGCGGCCGCCGAGCAGGTCGCGGAGGGCCGCCGCGAGGTCGAGGACGAGATCCGGGCCGTCAAGGACGAGGTCAGGCAGCTCCGCGGGGACCTGGAACGCCGGGAGACCCGGCTGGCCGAGCGGGAGCAGCGGACCGATGAGGAAGGCCGCCGGATCGACCAGCGGTCCGCCGGCCTGGAGCGGCTCAAGCAGGATCTCGACGCGCGGCAGAAGGAACTCGACCGGCTCGACGAGGAGCGCCGTGAGGTGCTGGAGCGGGTGGCCGGCCTGACCGCCGACCAGGCCAAGGCCGAGATGGTGGCCAGCATCGAGAACCAGGCCAAGCGCGAGGCCGCCCTGATCGTCAGGGACATCGAGACCGAGGCGCGCAACGACGGCCAGAAGCGCGCGCGCAAGATCGTGACGCTGGCCATCCAGCGGATCGCCAGCGAGCAGACCAGCGAGTCCGTGGTGTCCGTGCTGCACCTGCCCGGCGACGAGATGAAGGGCCGGATCATTGGCCGGGAGGGCCGCAATATCCGGGCGTTCGAGACGGTCACCGGCGTCAACCTGATCATCGACGACACGCCGGAGGCGGTGCTGCTGTCCTGCTTCGACCCGGTCCGCCGGGAGGTAGGCAGGCTAACCCTGGAGCGGCTGGTCCTGGACGGGCGGATCCACCCGCAGCGCATCGAGGAGGCCTACGAGCGGAGCAAGGCAGAGATCGAGCAGCTCTGCGTCAAGGCGGGCGAGGACGCGCTCGTCGACCTGGCCATCACCGACTTGCACCCGGAGCTCACCAACCTGCTCGGCAGGCTCCGCTACCGCACCTCGTACGGCCAGAACGTGCTCAAGCACCTGGTCGAGTCCGCCCACATCGCCGGCATGATGGCCAGCGAGCTCGGCATGGACCCGGTGCTGATGAAACGCTGCACGGTGCTGCACGACATCGGCAAGGCGCTGACCCATGAGGTCCAGGGCAGCCACGCGCTGATCGGGGCGGAGATCGCCCGCCGGTACGGTGAGCCCGAGGACGTGGTGCACGCGATCGAGGCACACCACAACGAGGTGGAGGTGCGCACGGTTGAGGCGGTCCTGACCCAGGCGGCCGACGCGATCAGCGGCGGCCGTCCCGGCGCGCGCCGGGAGTCGCTCGAGGCCTACATCAAGCGCCTGGAGCGCCTGGAGCAGATCGCGCTGGCCCAGGAGGGCGTCGAGAAGGTCTTCGCCATGCAGGCCGGCCGGGAGATCCGGGTCATGGTCAAGCCGGCCGAGATCGACGACATTCAGGCGCAGGTCATCGCCAGGGACGTGGCCAAGCAGGTCGAGGACGAGCTGACCTACCCGGGCCAGATCAGGGTCACCGTCGTCCGGGAGTCGCGCGCCATCGAGTTCGCGCGCTAGGACTCCCGCGGGCCGCGCTCACGCCAGCTTGACCACCGGGACGCCCGGCGGCGTGAAGCCGAGTACCTGGCCGTAGAACGAGAGCTCGGCCTCCAGCGAGGTCGCGACCGCCTCGGCGCTGCGGAAGCCGTGCGACTCGCCCTCGAACGCGATGTAGGCGTGGCGGGTGCCGTGGGCGGCCAGGTCGGCGGCGATGCTCTCGGACTGCGCCGGCGGCACCACCGGGTCGTCGAGCCCCTGCAGCAGCAGGATCGGGCAGGTGGCGTCCGTGACGTGCCCGACTGGGGCGCGCTCGGCGTAGACGGCCTCGAATCCCGGCAGCGGCCCGATCAGCCCGTCCAGGTAGCGCGACTCGAAGTCGTGCGTGTGGTTAGCGAACCCGCGCAGGTCGGAGACGCCGTAGTACGAGGTCGCCGCGCTGAAGACGGCGCCGTCGGCCGTTCCGGTGGTGACCGCGGCCAGCGCTGTCCAGCCGCCCGCGGAGCCGCCGCGGATCGCCAGCCGGGCCGGGTCGGCCTCGCCCGCCTCGGCGAGGGAGCGCGCCGCGGCGATGGCGTCCTCGACATCGACGATGCCCCACTTGCGGCGGAGCCGTTCCCGGTACAGCCGGCCGTAGCCGGTGGAGCCGCCGTAGTTCACGTCGATGATCCCGATGCCCCGGCTGGTGAAATACGCCTTCTGGATGTCGAGCAGCCCGACCACGTGCGAGGTGGGCCCGCCGTGCACCCAGACGACGTACGGCGGGAGTTCGCCCTGGGGGCCGAGCGCGTCCGGGCTGGTCGGCGGGTACACCAGGGCGTGCACGACCCGGCCGTACCGTCCTTCCAGCTCGACGTGGCGCGGGACCGGGAGGTAGGCCTCGTCGGGCAGGTCATGGAGCTCGGACCGGAGCACATCCACGCGCGAGGTGGCCGTGTCGATCATGACCACCGACAGCGGCTGCGCCGGGCCGCCCGCCAGGGTGACGATCGCCGTGCCGTCCGCGGACAGCGCCGGAGCGAACTCGGTCAGCGCCGGCGCCTCCAGGTCGGTCAGCTCGGAGGTATCCGGGTCCAGCACCGCGAGCCGCATGCTGCCGGGGCCGTGCACGACCGCCAGGCGCCCGTCGCCGAGCACGGCGAAGGGCCGCCCGCCGAGCTGCCACAGCGGCCCGGCGAACTCCTCCTCGGCCGGGTACAGCGCCTGCGGCGGCTCGCCCGTCAGACCGATCTGGTAGATGTTCCACCAGCCCGTCCAGTCCGTCGCCACGTACAGGCTGGTGTTATCGCGCCACGCCGGGGCCAGCACCGACTCGCGCAGGCCGCCCTTGACCAGCCGGCCCTGCCCGACAATGTGCTGCCCGCCCGGCCCGCCCTCCTCTCCCTCGCCGCCCGTGGTGACCGGGGCCACCCGGAGCTCGGTGCCGTCCCAGGGCATGTGCGGGTGATTCCAGCAGATCCAGGCCAGGAACTTGCCATCGGGTG
This sequence comes from uncultured Actinomycetota bacterium, assembly GCA_963795055.1. Classification (GTDB taxonomy): domain Bacteria; phylum Actinomycetota; class Actinomycetes; order Streptosporangiales; family Streptosporangiaceae; genus JASHPR01. The sequence continues at coordinate 175,166 of CAWCGJ010000040.1, read as the reverse complement.
ACGGGGTGGGGAACGCGAAGAAGTCCGAGCCGGTGACCAGCGGCCGGATCGCTGCGGGGTCCGCAGCGGCCGAGCCGTCGAGCGGCACCGCCACGATCGACCGGGTGACCTTGCCACCGGAGTGCCGCTCCTGGACGCACCAGATCTCGCGGCGGTCGGGGGAGAGCGTGAAGTCGGCGTGGCGCAGCCCGGCGGGGTCCAGGCCAGCCAGCGCGGAGCCGCCGTCGGCCGCGTCCGGGGTGATCGGGTACGGCGCCTGCTTGCCGTCCCCGGCCTCCGCCCCGGCCACGTAGAGCCGCTGGTCGGCGTAATTCGCGAACACGATCGCGTGCCCGCGCGGCGCCCGGCCGCCTGCCGGGGCAGGCCGCACGGACGCCCGGGGCACCGGCAGGTACGACAGGCCACCGTACTCGTGGACCCGGGTGCGGGCGTTCCACGGCGCGGGCAGCACGTCGGTCAGCTTGCCGCCGGCGGAACGATGGACCACGGTGACCCGGCCGGCCTCTTCGGGCCGCCCCTCCTGCCACCACATCTCGCCGCCGATGATGGTCGGGTAGGAAATTCGCAGCCGGCCTCGGGCCACATCGGCCGCCGTGATGGGGGACGGCCATTCGCCGAACGGCACCCGCGGGACGGTGGCGACCGTGTCCGCGTCGCCCCTCTCCGCTCCCTGTCCGTCCCTGGATCTGGCCGCCGAGTCCTCTGCCGCTATTCCCGCCCTGTTTGTCATAGGGATATGGTGCACCACCCGGCCGGCCCGCCCAGCGCAGACACGGGAAGGTCATCGGCGAATCTGAGATCGGTGAATTCGGCCCGGTCGTGGGGATGCCACGGGGCGCATATCATGACCGTCGCAAGCCCCAGATTTAATGGGCATAGTCGGCACCGGCCCGTGGCACCCACCGCTACGCCGAAGGCAGAGTAACCATGCGCTCATCGGGCACCTACGAGATCCGCACCTACGGGTGCCAGATGAACATGCACGACTCCGAGCGCCTGGCGGGCCTGCTCGAGGAGGCGGGATACCGGCGCGCCGCCGCGGGCGCCACCCCCGACGTGGTCGTGTTCAACACCTGCGCGGTCCGCGAGAACGCCGACAATCGCCTGTACGGCAACCTAGGCCAGCTGCTCCCGGTCAAGAACGCCCACCCCGGCCTGCAGATCGCCGTGGGCGGCTGCCTGGCGCAGAAGGACCAGGAGCTGATCACCGCCCGGGCCCCGTGGGTGGACGTGGTGTTCGGCACCCACAACATCGCCTCCCTGCCGGTGCTCCTAGAGCGGGCCCGGGTGCAGCAGGAGGCGCAGGTGGAAATCGTCGAGTCGCTGGAGCGCTTCCCCTCGGTGCTGCCCGCCCGCCGCGAGTCCCCCTACTCCGCCTGGGTGGCCATCTCGGTGGGCTGCAACAACACCTGCACGTTCTGCATCGTGCCGAGCCTGCGCGGCCGCGAGGAGGACCGCAGGCCCGGTGACGTGCTCGCCGAGATCCGGGCGCTGGTCGCCGACGGCGCGGTCGAGGTCACGCTGCTCGGCCAGAACGTCAACTCCTACGGCACCGCGTTCGGCGACCGGCTCGCGTTCGGGAAGCTGCTGCGGGCCTGCGGGAAGATCGACGGGCTGGAGCGGCTCCGCTTCACCTCCCCGCATCCGAAGGATTTCACCGACGACGTCATCGACGCGATGGCGCAGACGCCCAACGTCATGCCGCAGCTGCACATGCCGCTGCAGTCCGGCTCGGACGCCGTGCTGCGCTCGATGCGCCGCGCCTACCGCCGGGATAAGTACCTGACGATCCTGGACAAGGTCCGCGCGGCCATCCCGGACGCCGCGATCACGACCGACATCATCGTCGGGTTCCCCGGCGAAACCGAACGCGACTTCGCCGACACGCTCGACCTCGTGCGCCGGGCCCGGTTCTCCGGCGCGTTCACCTTCCGCTACTCGGTCCGGCCCGGAACCCCCGCCGCGACCATGGACGGCCAGGTCCCGGCCGCGGTGGTGCAGGAGCGGTACGAGAGGCTGATCGCCCTGGTCGAGGAGACCTCGCTGGACGGGAACCTGGCGTTCGTCGGCCGGCAGGCCGAAGTGCTCGTCGCCGACGGCGAGGGCCGCAAGGACGACGTGACGCACCGGATGTCCGGCCGGGCCCGGGACAACCGGCTGGTGCACTTCACCCCGGGGAGCATCGCGGGGGGTTCCGGGCCATCGGGGCCTGGGCCATGGGGGTCCGGGGGCGTCCCCCGGGAAGGCACAGCCCCAGGGGGCACGGTGTCCCCCCGGGACAGCCGGGTCCCGCGCCCGGGCGACATCGTGACCACCGTGGTGACCCGCGCCGCGCCGCACTACCTGATCGCGGACGGAGAGCCGCTGGCCATCCGCCCGACCAGGGGCGGAGACGCCTGGGCGGCCCGGCGCGAGAGCGCCCGCCAGGGACCTGCGGCCGCCGCGCCCGGCCGGGACTCTCGTGGCGGGGTGCTGCTCGGCATGCCGGCCCTGAGCCGTCCCGCCTGAGCGTGCTCGTCGCGGCCGCGGTCTGCCCGCATCCGCCGCTGCTGGTGCCCGAGGCCATGGGGGCGCCGGCCGGCGCGGCAGCGACATGGGCGAGGTGCTCGCGGCCTGCGACGCGGCGGTGGCCGGGCTGGCCGCCGCGGAACCCGAGCTGATCGTAGTGGTCGGCGGGGCCGCCGCCAGCGCCGTGTACGACGGCTCGGCCGCAGGCAGCCTGCGCGAGTACGGCGTCCGCTACGCCGTGGGAACCGGGGAGCCGGTGCTGCCGCTGTCCCTGACGGTGGGTTCCTGGCTGCTCCGCCGGGCCGGGCTGGTGCCGCCGGACGGGGCCGCCCGCGCGGGCGGTGCGGCCCGTGCGGGCGGCCGTGTGCGGCTGCGCGCGGTGGCGCGGGCCACGCCGGCCGCGGACTGCCTGCGCCTGGGCGCCGCGATCGCGCGGCAGGCCCCCCGGGTGGCCATGCTCGCGATGGGCGACGGGCCGGCCCGGCGGGCCGCCGGCGTGCCCGGGGCGGCCGACCCGGCCGCGGACCGCTACGACGCCGAGGTGGCGGCCGCGCTCGCCGAGGCCGACCCGGCGCGGCTAGCCCGGCTCGCCCCCGCGCTCGACGACGAGCTGATGGTCGCGGGCCGTGCGGCCTGGCAGGTGCTGGCCGGGTCGGCCGACGGGGGACGGCTGCGCGGCCGCCTGCGCTGCGCGACCGCGCGGCACGAGGTCAGCTACCTGGTGGCGTCCTGGGATCTGGGCACCTAGCCCGGCGCGCCGGGCCGAGCATGCACCCGGCGCTGCCACACTGATGCCATGCCGCCGCCAGGCCCAGTGAACCCCGTGATCGCCGTCGTGGGGCCGACGGCCGCGGGGAAGTCCGGGCTATCGCTGCGGCTGGCCCGGTCGCTGGGCGGCGAGATCGTCAACGCCGACTCCATGCAGCTGTACCGGGGCATGGACATCGGCACGGCGAAGCTGACGCCCGCGCAGCGCGGCGGCGTGCCGCATCACCTGCTGGACATCTGGGAGGTCACCAGGACCGCGAGCGTGTCCGAGTACCAGCGGCTGGCCCGCCAGGCCATCGAGGGCATCCGCGTCCGCGGCCGGATCCCGATCGTCGTCGGCGGCAGCGGGCTGTACGTACGCGCGGTTCTCGACAACCTTGAGTTTCCCGGCACCGACCCGGGGCTGCGGGACCGGCTGGAGGGCGAGCTGGCCGAGGTCGGCCCGGCCGCCCTGCACGCCAGGCTGGCCCGCCTGGACCCGGCTGCGGCCGCGGCGATCCTGCCGGGCAACGGGCGCCGGATCGTCCGCGCCCTCGAGGTGGTCGAGCTCTCCGGCCGGCCGTTCAGCGCCACGCTGCCCGGCTACGAGTCCGTCTACGACGACGTCGTGCAGGTCGGCGTGCGCGTGCCGAGGACGCAGCTCGACGAGCGCATCGCCAGCCGGGTCGCCGGGATGTGGCGGGAAGGGTTCGTGGCGGAGGTCCGCGGCCTGGCCGAGGCGGGCCTGCGCGAGGGGCGGACCGCCAGCCGGGCGCTCGGCTACGCGCAGGTGCTGCGCTTCCTGGCCGGGGAGTGGTCGCAGGAGCAGGCCGCGGCGCAGACCGTGCGGGCCACGCAGCGGTTCGCGCGCCGCCAGGAGTCGTGGTTCCGGCGCGATCCGAGGATCACCTGGCTGGACGGCGCGGACCTGGCCGCCGACGACGGAGCGGGCCTGGCCGACCGGGCCCTGGATACGATCAGGTCATGCGGTTTGCCAAGGGCCACGGGACCGGGAACGACTTCCTGATCCTGCCCGATCCCGATGATGCCGTGGTGCTGTCGCCCAGCCTGGTGGCGAGGCTGTGCGACCGGCGGACTGGTCTGGGCGCGGACGGGATCCTGCGGGCCGTGCGGACGTCCGCGGGTGACCCGGCCGAGTGGTTCATGGACTACCGCAACGCCGACGGCAGCATCGCCGAGATGTGCGGCAACGGGGTCCGGGTGTTCGCCCGCTACCTGCTCCGCCACGGCCTGGCCCCGGGCCCGGAGTTCACCGTGGCCACGCGGGCCGGGCTGCGGCGGGTCCGCGAGGAGGCGAGCGGCGAGATAACCGTGGACATGGGCGCCCCGGTGGTCCGCGGCCGGAGCGCGGCGGTGATCGGGTCGCGGTCGTACGAGGGCCTGGAGGTCTCGCTGGGCAACCCGCATCTCGCCTGCATGGTGAGCGTGCCGCCCGGCGACATCGACCTGTCCGCGCCGCCCGTCGTCGACCGCGCGCGGTTTCCCGACGGCGCCAACGTCGAGGTGCTGCGCGTGCTGGGGGACGGGCGCCTGGACATGCGCGTGCACGAGCGGGGCTCGGGCGTCACGATGTCGTGCGGGACCGGGGCGGTGGCGGCCGCCGTGGCGGCGCAGGCGGCGCTGGCCCCCGCGGGCGGTAACGGGCCGGATCCGCGGGCGGGCGCCGCGCAGGCGCCCCCGGCCGGCTCCTGGGCCGTGCGGGTTCCCGGCGGGGAACTAGTGGTCACGCTGACCGGGACGACCAGCCTGCTGGCCGGTCCCGCGGTGATCGTCGCCGAGGGCGTGCTGGATGAGGCCTGGCTGCTGGGCCAGGCGGGCGAAAGGATCCGGCCCGCCGGCCCGGCCGCGAACTCCGGCCGGGCCGGCTCCCGGGCCGGCTCCCCAAGCTGACTGCTGGTCGGGTGACTATCTGGCCTAGCTGAGCAGGCTGTCGAACTCGCCGCCCCTGGCGCCGGCCAGGAACGCGGCGAACTCGGCCGGCGCGCAAACGAGCGCCGGGCCCGCCGGGAACCGGGAATTGCGGATCGCGATCGCTCCGTCCGACAACTCGGCGATCTCCACGCAGTTCCCGCTCGGGTTGCTGTGCCGGCTCTTGCGCCAGGTCACCCCGTCCAGCCGGGTGTCCTTGATGCCGTCGTGAGCCAGGTCCACGTCATGTCCTTTCTGCGGGGTAATCGGGAATGATTCGCCCGCGCGGAGCCGACCTGGATCTGGCCAGGACGGCCAGCGGCAGGCGCCTGCCTCCAAGGATACACATTCGAATGCACGTGCATCAGTATTTGCAAATGCATATCCGTGGTGGCATCGTAGCGGGTGTACCCCGCTAGCCGCCCCGCCCCCGACCAGTACCAGTCCTAAGGCTGTGAAATGCTCCACGGACAGCAGCGCGGTCCCGTCCGGACACGGGAACGGCGCGAGGATCAGGAATCGTCGCCCATCGGCCTGCCCGAGCAGTTGCTGCCCGGCGCGCTGCTCCACGGCGCGCTGCGGCCCGGCGCGCTGCTCCCCGCGGCCCGCTGGGTTTGCCGCCCGATCGGCTCGTCGGCCCGGGAGGCGGGGCTGGCGTGCCGGGGGGCACGCGAGTTCACCGGGCAGATCCTGCGGGGGTGGGGGCTGCCGGTGCTGGCCGAGGACGCCGCGGTGATCGTGTCCGAACTGGTGACCAATGCGCTGCTGCACGGCTGCGCGAAGGGCGCGGCGGCGGACCAGGTCGAGCTGCTCATGTGGCGCCGGGCCGGCCAGATGGTGTGCGCGGTCACCGACCCCGGCTCGCAGGCCCCGGTCCTGGCGTCGCCGGAGCCGCTTGCCGAGGCCGGCCGCGGCCTGCAGGTCGTCCAGGCCCTGTCCGTCACGTGGGGCTGGACGAGGCTGGGCGGCCGCCGGAAGGTGGTCTGGGCCGCCCTGCGGCTCCCGCGGGAGTAGTCCCGCGCCGGGTCAGCCATCGTGTGAGCTGCCGGCCAGGCGCAGCCCGATCTCGACCAGCGTCCAGCCGGCCCGGTGCCGCACGGAGTTGCGCGGGCCCGGGTGGCTGACGTGCGGCCGCCCCGCGCGCGGCGGTAGGCGCAGCTCGTCGGCGTGCTGGCTGGCCAGCTCATTCAACAGGTGCGGGTGCATGACTGGATCTCCTTCTCCTTTGGGGTCCTGGCGGGCTACGCGGCCCGGCTGACCCGGACGTCTCCGCTGATGGTGCGGCATTGCAGGGTCATGTCGGTCCCCCCGGTCTCCTCGCCGGGCTCGAGCTCGCTGCTGACCGTCCCGGACAGGCTGGACAGCTCGAGGTACACCCCGATGCCCGGCGCCACCCCGACGCTGATGTCGCCGGACGCGGCGTTGACGTCGGTCCGGGGGCCGGACGCCGCCTCGATCTGCACGTCGCCGCTGGCGGTGCGGACCGCGACGCCGCCGCTCACCTGGCCGATCCGCACGTCGCCCGACGCGCTCTCCACCTCTGCCTCGGCGGCCGTGCCCAGGGACACGTCCCCGGAGGCGGTGTCGACCCGGGCGTGGCCGCTGACCCGCTCGGCGCTGACGTCGCCGCTGGCCGTGTGGACGTCGAGGGCGGCCAGTTCGCCGGCGCACCGGACGTCGGCGGAGGCGGTGTGGACCCGGCACGACGATCCCTCGGGCAGCTCGACCACGACATCCACCGGGCCGTCGTTGAACAGGCCGGACTGGTCCGGAACGATGATCGACAGCGTGCCGTCCTCGAACTCCACGCGCGTGGCGGCGAGGGTCCGGTCGCTGCCGTCGAGCGTGACCGCGGCGGCCTGCGTGGCGGCCGCCGATACCGCGATGTCTCCGGCCGGGATGCGTACCCGCAGGTCGATCGGGTCGTGGCCGGGAAACTCCCAGGAGGGCATGACGTAGCTCCTTTTCTCGATAGGTGTTTCTAGCTGCGGGCGTAACCGGTGATCCGCTGCCCGGGGCTCCACCGGCCCGTGGCCTGCCGGCCGCGGGCGGGGGTCTCGAGCGAGCGGCCGGCCGCGCGGACCAGCCAGGTGTTGACCGACACGCCGTCGCGCGCCGCCGCGGCCTCGACCCTCGCCTTGAGGGAGTCGGGCAGGCGGAGCGTCAGCCGCGCCGTGCCGGGTTCGCCTTCCGCGGCCAGGGCCGCGGCGGGCTCGTCGTACTCCCCCTCCGGGGGAGCGGTGGTGACGACGAACGCCGGCTCGCCGTCGGCCAGCCGGACCTCGACCACCGTGTCGCCCAGCCGCGCCGTGATCTCGTCGGCCGCGGCGGACAGCACGTCTAGCAAGATCAGCCGTACCGAGGAGTCCAGCGCCTCGGTGAGCAGTTCTGCCGCCCGGGCCATGTCCTCGCCCGCGAAGCGGGTGATCGAGGCCAGCTCCCGGCGCAGCTTCCCGACGTAGTCTGACAGCTCCATGACGTCATAGTGACATCAAATGCAGTCAAAGTCAAATTCTCATGACATCAGACGCAACGGGCACGGCGTCATCATGATGTCGCAACGGATGCCAGAGTGGTGGGTACATGGACGTCAGCGGGGGAGGGCCGGCGGTGTTGCCGGAGCTGGGCGTCTGCTAGTGTCCTGAGTCATTAATTCCATAAGTAATTTGGTAGACTTGGGGAATGGCAGAAGCTGGCCGCCCGAAGGCGCCTTTGACGCTGACTGATGACGAGCGGGCTGTCCTGGAGCGGTGGGCGCGACGGCCGAAGAGCGCGCAGGCGCTGGCGCTGCGGTCGAAGATCGTGCTGGCCTGCGCGCAGGGGACGGCGAACAAGGAGGTCGCGGGCCGGCTGGGCGTGACGCCGCAGATGGTGGGCAAGTGGCGGGCCCGGTTCGTGGCCAGCAGGCTGGATGGCCTGGCCGATGAGCCGCGGCCCGGGCAGCCGCGGAAGATCACCGACGAGCGGGTCGAGGAGGTGATCGTGAAGACGCTGGAGGATAAGCCGCCGGACCTGGATACGCACTGGTCGACCCGGTCGATGGCGAAGGCGGCGGGCCTGAATCAGACCGCTGTCTCGCGGATCTGGCGGGCGTTCGGCCTGAAGCCGCATGTGCAGGAGACATGGAAGCTGTCCACCGATCCGCAGTTCATCGAGAAGGTCCGCGACGTCGTCGGGCTGTACATGGACCCGCCCGAGCACGCCGTGGTCCTGTGCGTGGATGAGAAGACCCAGATCCAGGCGATTGACCGCACGGCGCCGTGCCTGCCGATCCTGCCGACCACCCCCGCCCGGCGCAGCCACGACTACGTCCGCAACGGCACGACCAGCCTGTTCGCCGTCGCTCAACGTCGCCACCGGCCAGGTCATCGCCTCCCACCACCGCCAGCACCGGCACCAGGATTCCTGAAGTTCCTCAAGGCCATCGACGCCGCCATCTCCCGCCGGCCTGCACCTGACCTGACTCACAACTACGCCACCCACAAGACCCCCGCGGTGAAGAACTGGCTGATCCGCCATCCCCGGTTCCATATTCACTTCGTCCCGACCAGCTCCAGCTGGCTCAACCTCGTGGAGCGTGGTTCGCCGAGCTCAGCCAACCGCAAGCTGTCGCCGGTCTCAGCGCACCGCAGCGTCCGCGAGCTCGAAGCCGACATCCAGGCATGGATCCGCATGGCATCGCACGATCCCCGGCCATTCGTGTGGACCAGACCGCCGACCAGATCCTGGAAAGTATCGCCAGTTATCTTCAGCTAATTAATGACTCATGACACTAGGAGCGCGCTGAATAACCCCGCAATCGATCTATTTGGATCAAGGAACATCCAGGTCAAGGCGGGTGAATTCTCGCCGGAAGCTGTTATTCAGCAGGCTCCCAGGGACGCCCTGGGCCTTAGTGGAGCTGGGCGTCAGCGGGGAGCGGCTGGCCGTCAGCCGAGCAGGGTGCCCGGCCGCAGGCCACGCAGGGACGCGTCGAGCACCTCGGCGATGTGCGCCGTCGGCATCGGGGTGCCGCGGGCCGCGAGCGCCGAGGTGATCTGCATGGCGCAGCCCGGGTTGCCGGTCACCAGCAGGTCCGCGCCGGTGCCCGCGACCGCCGTGGCCTTGCGCTGCCCCAGCTCGCGGGCGGGTTCCGGCTGGACCAGGTTGTAGATGCCGGCGGAGCCGCAGCAGGTGCCGCCGTCGGGGATGGCCGCCAGGCGCAGCCCCGGTATCGCGGCCAGCAGCTCGCGCGGCTGCGCCGTGATCCGCTGGGCGTGAGCCAGGTGACAGGCGTCGTGGTAGGCCACGGTGAGGTCGAGCGGGTGCCGGGGGGCGGCCGGGCCGAGTCCCGCCAGGTACTCGGACAGGTCGCGGACCTTCCCGGCCAGGACCGCGGCCCGCTCGCTCCAGCCGGGATCACCGGCCAGCAACTCGGCGTACTCCTTCATCGCCGAGCCGCACCCGGCCACGTTGACGACGATCGCGTCCACCGCCGCGCGCTCGAACTCCTCGATGGTCCGCCGCGCGAACCTCGCGGCCTCCGCCCTCCGGCCGCCGTGCAGCGACAGCGCGCCGCAGCAACCCTGGCCCGCCGGGATGATGACGTCGCATCCCTCGGCCGCCAGCACGCGCGCGGTCGCCGTGTTGACCTGGGGGAAGAACACCCGCTGCACGCACCCGGTGAGCATGCCGACGACGGCGCGGCGCGGGCCGCGCGCCGGGACCCGCTCGGGCAGGCCGCGCCGCGGCGCGGCGCGGCCCCGCGGAGGCGCCGGGGCCAGCCGCAGCGCCGCGGCCACCTCGGCCAGCAGCCGGCCGGTCAGCCCGCTGCGGTCGATGAGCCCGTCGGCGCCGGCCCGCTGGGCGGCGCGCAGCGGCGCGATGGCCGCCCGGAGCCGGCGCGGGTAGGGGAACAGCGCGAAGATGGCCGCCCGCAGGGCCCGGTCCCGCCGGGACCGGGCCGGCAGCGGAGTGAAGGGGGCCGGGGAGGCGGGCGGGGGCGCCGCGGCCGGGTGATCCCCGGACCAGCCGCGGGCGGCCTCGATCAGCCGGTCGTAGTGCACGCCGGACGGGCACGCGGTGACGCAGGCCATGCAGCCCAGGCAGCGGTCCAGGTGCTCGGCGGTGGCGGCGGTGCCCGGCGTGCCGTCCAGGACCTGGGTGATCAGGTGGATCCGGCCCCGGGGGGAGTCCATCTCCTCACCCCACAGCTGGTACGTCGGGCAGGCCGGCAGGCAGAAACCGCAGTGCACGCAGTCCGCGGCCAGCCCGCGCAGCTCGCCCGAGGGGTCAACCGCCGTGCGGTGTCGGTCCGGTCCCTGCGGCACCGTCATCAGATCCCTCCCGCGAAGCGGCCCGGCGCCATCCGGTGCCCGGGGTCGAACTGGTCCTTGACCGCCCGCATCAGGCCCAGCGCGGGCACCGGGCCCCACAGGTCGACGGCGGCGCGCACCCCGGCCGGGGCGTGCAGCACCACGGCGCTGGCCCAGGACGGGGCCGCGCCGGTCCCGGCGAGCTCGGCCGCGACGGTGGGGGTGGGAGAGGCGGGCCCGGCCGGGCCGCCGAGCGCGGCCCGCAGGCCATGCACGAACCGGGCCACCGCGTCCGCGGGCGCGTCCTCGCCGACCGCGACGTGGATCACCCCGGCCGCCGCGGAGCCGCCGACCACCGGGTCGAGCCCGGCGTCGGACGCCGCCGCATCCACGGCCCCGAGCACCCCGGCCAGCGCCTCCGCCCAGAAACCGATCCTGATCACCGTGCCGTCCGGGGCCGCGGCGGCCCCGCGCCCCCACCAGGCGGGCGGCTCCGGCGACACCGAGACGCCGGCGCCCAGCAGCTCAGCCATCCGCGCGCCGCGCTCGGCCACCCCCTCGGGGTCGCCTTCCAGCAGGATGCCGACCCGCACCGGCGCCTGGCGGGCCGGCCGGTCGATCTCCGCCGCCGACGGCGCCAGCGGCGAGGCGGCCGCGGCCTCGACCGCGGCGTGCGCGGCGGCCGCGTCCGCGGCGTCCACGGTGACGAACGAGATCGCGCCGGGCAGCGGGTGCAGCCGGAACGCCGCCTCCACGATCAGCCCCAGCGTCCCGTACGAGCCCGCGAACAACTTGCCGAGGTCGTAGCCGGCCACGTTCTTGACCACCTTGCCGCCGGAGCGGGCCACGGTCCCGTCCGCCCGCACCACGGTGATCCCGATGGCCAGGTCCCGCGGCGTGCCGTAGCGCAGCCGCAGCGGGCCGGCCACCCCGGTCGCCAGGACCCCGCCGATGGTGTCCCTGGTGCCGTTCCCGCTGGTGAGAGCCGGGGGATCCAGCGCGAGCCGCTGGCCAGCCATGGCGAGCACCGCGGCGAGCTGGTCCAGCCCGATCCCGGCCTGGACCCGGACCACCTGGTCGCCCGCGGCATGCTCGAGCACCTGGTTGAGCCCCCGGGTATCGATCACCAGGTCGCAGCGGTCCGGCGGGCGGCCCCAGGCGAGCCTGGTCCCGGCCCCGCGCGGGACCGCCGTCAGGCCCTCGTCCGCGGCCGCCCGCATCACCGCGGCCGCCTCGGCCACGTCGCCCGGGCAGGCCACGAAGCGCGGCGCGACCCCGGCCACGGCGTCGTCCGGCCCGGCCTCGCGGACCTCGGCGCAGGCCCGTGCCAGCGCCCCGGGAACCAGGTCAGCGGTCATCGCCGGCCCGCCGCGCCGCGTTCCGTTATGGCTCTCAAAATTGCTCCAATTGCCCGGAGGCGACCAGCGGGTGCGGCTCGCGGTGCACGCCGGGAACCTCGCCGCACAGCCGCGGGGTCGGGAAGATCTTGCCGGGATTGCACAGCCCGGCCGGGTCGAACGCGCAGCGCAGCAGCTGCATGGTGTCGAGGTCGCCCGGGCCGAACATCTTCGGCATGTACTTGGACTTGTCCACGCCGACGCCGTGCTCGCCGGTGATCGACCCGCCGTGGCTGATGCACAGGTCCAGGATCGCGCCGGACACCACCTCGGCCGCCGCCTCGGCGCCGGGCTGGCTGTCGTCGAACAGCACCAGCGGGTGCAGGTTGCCGTCGCCGGCGTGGAACACGTTGGCGACCCGGATCCCCGAATCCGCGGACAGCTGAGCGATCCGGTCCAGCACCTCCGGCAGCGCCGTCCGCGGGACGACGCCGTCCTGCACGATGTAGGCCGGGCTGATCCGGCCCACCGCGGCGAACGCGGACTTGCGCCCGGTCCAGATGGCCGCCCGCTCGGCCGCATCGTGCGCCGCCCGGATCTCGTAGGCGCCCTCCCGCTCGCAGATGGCCCGCACCGCGGCCGTCTCCCGGGCCACGTCGCCGGCGGGCCCGTCCAGCTCGACGATCAGCACCGCGCCCGCGCCCTCGGGGTAGCGGCAGGCGACCGCGGCCTCGGCGGCCTCGATCGCCAGCGCGTCCATCATCTCGATCGCGCCGGGCAGGATGCCGGAGCCGATGATCGCGGACACCGCCGCGCCGCCAGCGCCCATGGTCCGGAACGCGGCCAGCAGGGTGGTCACCGCCTCGGGGATCCTGGTCAGCTTGACGATGATCTTGGTGACGATGCCGAGCGTGCCCTCCGACCCGGTGAACGCGCCGACCAGGTCGTAGCCCGGGGCGGCGCCGGTGCCGTCGCCCAGCCAGGTCAGCTCGCCGGCCGGGGTGACGATCTGCAGCCCGGTGACGTGATGCACCGTGAAGCCGTGCTTGAGGCAGTGCGCGCCGCCGGAGTTCTCCGCCACGTTGCCGCCGACCGAGCAGACGACCTGGCTGGACGGGTCGGGGGCGTAGAACAGCCCGTACGGCTCGGCGGCCTTGCTCACGGACAGGTTGGTGACCCCCGGCTCGACGATGGCGCGGCGGCTGCGCGGGTCGATCGCGATGACGCGGCGCATCTTCGAGGTGACGATCAGGACGCCGTCGGCCCGGGGCAGCGCGCCGCCGGACAGGCCGGTACCCGAGCCGCGGGCCACGAACGGGATCCTCGCCGCAGCGCACGCGGAGACGACCGCCGCGACCTGCTCGGCCGTGGTCGGGAGCACCACCAGGCCGGGGGAGCAGCGGTGCGCGGTGAGCCCGTCGCACTCGTAGGTGGCCAGCTGCGCCGGGTCGGTCAGCACCCCGTCCGGTCCGCAGATCTGGGTCATCCGGGGGATCAGCGCGTCGAACGCGGCGCTGTGCTGTCCCGGGCCCGCTGCGGGCCGCTCCCCGGGCCCGGCCGCGCGGTGGGTGGTGTCCGCTGTCATCGTCTCGCCTCCAGCCGCTTCCGTTACCCAGGGTGCGCCTTGCGCGCCGGGTTTGCCAATCTCCGCGGGGCCGCGGGGGCCTTGCTAGATTGCCTACACCGACGGGCTGGTGGAGCGGCGCGGCGAGACCCTGGACGCGGGCCTGCAGCGGCTCCAGGTGGCGGCGGCGCGGAACTGCTCCTCGCTGGAGGACCTGCTGAGCAGCATCGTCACCGAACTGACCGGCGACTCGCCAACCGACGACATCGCGCTGATTGGGCTGAAATGGCTGAACTAGAACCCACCGACGAGGCTTACTGCGCGGTGGAAGTATCCAGGGAAGACGGCATGCCGGTGATCCGCCTGTCCGGCGAGCTCGACATGGTCAGCGTGGAGCGGGTCCGCTCGGTGGTGGAGGGAGTGCTCACCGCCGACGACGACCGGCTCGCGTTCGACGTGGCCGGGCTGAGGTTCATGGACAGCTCCGGCATCGCGCTGCTGGTCTCGGCGGCCAGGCAGGTCCGGCAGGTCGAGCTGCGCCACCCCACGCCGATCGTCCGCCGGCTCATCGAGCTGACCGGCCTCACCGAACTCCTGCTCATGGTCCCGTGAGAATCGACCGCAGCTTCGCCCCGGACGCGGCGTCCGTACGCGCCGCGCGCCGGTTCGTCCTCGAGGCGGTCGGCCAGGCCGGGCCGGAGCTGCGCGACGCCGTGTCGGTGATGGTGTCCGAGCTCGCGATGAACGCGGTCCAGTACGCGCGCACGGCCTTTGACGTGAGGATGGAGCTGACCGAGGAGAGCCTGCGCGTCGAAGTATCCGACTCCGGCGGCGGGCGTCCCGAGGCCCAGCCGCTGCCGCCGGCCCGCAGCCCGCACGGCCGCGGCCTGTTCATCGTGGACCAGCTCTCCGACGAGTGGGGGGTCATCCCGGCGCTGGACGGCTCGCAGAAGAGCGTGTGGTTCCGGATCTCGATGCGGGGCGCTCAGGGCATGCGCTCGTAGGCCGGTATGGTCAGGAAGTCGACGTAGTCGTCCGCCAGGGCGACCTCCTTGAACAGGGCCACCGCCTGGTCGAACTGGGCCGCGTCGAAGGCGGCGCCGTACTGCTCGCGGATCAGGCCGAGCTCCTCGCCGATGATCCGCTCCACCAGGCCCCTGGTCACCAGCTGGCCCTCGTCCAGGGTCACGTCGTTGTGCAGCCACTGCCAGACCTGGGACCGGGAGATCTCCGCGGTGGCCGCGTCCTCCATGAGGTTGAAGATCGCCACTGCCCCGGTGCCGGCCAGCCAGTTGGCCAGGTACTGCAGGCCCACGCTGACGTTGTTGCGCAGCCCGGCCTCGGTGATCCCGCCCGGGGTCTTGGCGATGGCCAGCAGGTCGGCCGCGCTGACCTCGACGTCGTCGCGCCGCTTGGCCAGCTGGTTGGGCCGGTCGCCGAGCACGCCGTCGAACACCTCCTGGCAGACCGGCACCAGGTCGGGATGGGCGACCCAGGACCCGTCGAAGCCGTCCGCGGACTCGCGGGCCTTGTCGTCGCGGACCTTGGCCAGCGCCTTCGCGTTGACCTCCGGGTCACGCCGGCTCGGGATGAAAGCGGCCATGCCGCCCATCGCGTGCGCGCCGCGGCCGTGGCACGTCTTGACCAGCAGCTCGGTGTAGCCGCGCATGAACGGGGCGGTCATCGTCACCGCGTTGCGCTCGGGCAGGACGAAGTCGCGGCCCCGGGTGCGGAACTTCTTGATGATGCTGAACAGGTAGTCCCAGCGGCCGGCGTTCAGCCCGGCGCTGTGCTCGCGCAGCTCGTAGAGGATCTCCTCCATCTCGAACGCCGCCGGGATCGTCTCGATCAGGACCGTCGCGCGGATCGTGCCGCGCGGGATGCCCAGCTGGTCCTGGGCCAGGCTGAACGCGTCGTTCCAGAGCCGCGCCTCCCGGTGGCTCTCGATCTTGGCCAGGTAGAAATACGGGCCCTGGCCCCGGTCGAGCTGGCGCCGGGCGCAGTGCGCGAAGTACAGCGCGAAGTCGAACAGGCTGCCGGAGACCCGCTGCCCGTCCACGAGCACGTGCTTCTCGTCCAGGTGCCAGCCGCGCGGGCGCACCACGATCGTGGCCAGCTCGTCCTCCGGCCGGAGCCGGTACGCCTTGCCGTCGGCGCTGGTGAAATCGATCTTCCGGTCCAGCGCGTCCTTCAGGTTGAGCTGGCCGGTGATCATGTTGTCCCACAGCGGGGTGTTCGCGTCCTCGAAGTCGGCCAGCCACACCTTGGCGCCCGAGTTCAGCGCGTTGATCGTCATCTTCTTGTCGGTCGGCCCGGTGATCTCCACCCGCCGGTCGGCCAGCCCGGGCGCCGGGGCCGCCACCTGCCACGAGCGGTCCTCCCTGACCTGGCGCGTCTCCGGCAGGAAGTCCAGCGTCGCGCCGGCGATGAGCTCTTCCTGGCGGCGGGCCCGGGCCGCGAGGAGCTCGGCGCGCTGCGGGCCAAGCTCCCGGTGCAAGGCCGCCACCAGGGCGAGCGCCTCGCTGGTGAGGATCTCGTCGTAGCGGTCACCGGCCGGGCCGGTGATCTGGACGCCCTCGGTCTCGGTCACGGCCGACTCCTCCCGGTCGCAGGAACACGCCGCGGCACGCGCTGCCCGCCGCGACCCTGACGCTAACCGCAGCCCGGCATAAAGGTCAAAGCCTCTACTCCGATCGCGCCCCGGGCACATATGCGGCGCGCCCGGTGTTTACCGTTACGTCGGTCGTGCGTCCGGCGGCAAGCCGGGCGGACGGGCTTTAACCAGGTGAACCTGGGCCCGGCTCGTGGGACCATCGTGACGATCGGCGGCCGGCCGCGGCCTGCCCGGGGGCCTAACCTTGGAGGAAGATGTCCGCACTACCGAGCCAGATGCCTGCGGGGCCCGCCGACACCGAGTCGGCCGAGCCAGACGACGCGGGTCAGTTGGACCTGGAGGACCGGCACGCGCTGCGCCGCGTCGCCGGGCTGTCCACCGAGCTGCAGGACGTCACCGAGGTCGAATACCGCGAGCTGCGGCTGGAGCGCGTGGTCCTGATGGGGGTCTGGACCGAGGGGACCCTGTCGGCCGCGGAGAACTCGCTGCGCGAGCTGTCCCGGCTGGCCGAGACCGCCGGGTCACAGGTCCTGGACGGCCTGATCCAGCGGCGTAGCCGGCCGGACTCGGCGACCTACGTGGGCGCCGGCAAGGCGGCCGAGCTGGCCGAGCTGGTCGCGTCGTCGGGCGCGGACACGGTGATCTGTGACGGCGAGCTCGCGCCCGGCCAGCTGCGCCGGCTGGAGGGCATCGTGCGGGTCAAGGTCGTCGACCGCACGGCCCTGATCCTGGACATCTTCGCGCAGCACGCCCGCAGCAAGGAAGGCAAGGCCCAGGTCGAGCTCGCGCAGCTGCAGTACCTGCTGCCCAGGCTCCGCGGCTGGGGCGAGTCGCTGTCCCGGCAGGCCGGCGGCCGGGTGGCCGGGGGCGGCGGCATCGGGACCCGCGGCCCGGGCGAGACGAAGATCGAGACGGACCGGCGCCGGATCCGGACGCGGGTAACCAAGCTGCGGCGCGAGCTGGCCGAGATGTCCGTCGGGCGGCAGGTCCAGCGCGGGCAGCGGCGCCGGCGGGAAGTGCCGTCGGTCGCGATCGCCGGGTACACCAACGCAGGGAAGTCCAGCCTGCTCAACCGGCTGACCGGGGCGCAGGTCCTGGTAGATGACTCGCTGTTCGCCACGCTCGACCCCGCGGTCCGGCGGGCCCGGACCCCGGCGGGGCGCCCGTTCACGCTGACCGACACGGTCGGCTTCGTCCGGCACCTGCCGCACCAGCTGGTCGACGCCTTCCGCTCGACGCTGGAAGAGGTGACCGAGGCGGACCTGATCCTGCACGTCGTGGACGGCTCCGACGCCGACCCGCGGGCGCAGATCGCCGCGGTGCGCGACGTGCTCGGCCAGATCGGCGCCGGTGACCTGCCCGAGCTGGTCGTGATCAATAAGGCCGACGCGGCCGATCCGATCATGGTGGAGGGGCTGCGGCTGGCCGAGCGGGACTCGGTGGTGGTCTCGGCGCGCACCGGGGCCGGGATCGATGACCTGCTCGGCGAGCTTGACCGGCTGCTGCCGCGGCACGAGCGGGAGGTCATGGTCACGGTCCCGTACGACCGGGGCGACCTTGTCTCCCGCGCGCACGCCGAGGGCGAGGTGCTGGCGGTCCGGCACGGGCAGGACGGCACCGAGCTGACCGCGCGCGTGCCGCCGGGCCTCGCCGCCGAACTGGGCCGTTTCGAAGCGCCCGCGGCGTCGCGGTGACGGGCGTTTACATCCGGAAAGAGAGCCGCCCCGGATACCAGGCCGGCCCGCGACCTCGCCTTCGGCGAATCGCTGCAATCCTTTGCATGTCGCGATCGGTAATAACCGTGCAATTGCGCCACGGAAGTCCGAAGCCGGGAGAGTTCAGCCGGCGTTCATGGTCTCGAAATTGTTGCCGGTCGCGGGACCGGACGGCGGGCGCGGCGCGGCCCGGGTCGCGGCCCGCCGGCCGCCGGGGCAGCCCTGCCGCCGCGCTGCCGTCCCGCCGCCCGCAGTCACCGTGGCCCGCCGTCCGCCGTCCGCCGCCCGTCGGCCGCCCGGGCCGCCACCGGGCCGGAATCGGGAATTTTGGCAGTTCAGGGCGGTGGCAGGGTGGGCTCAGAGGCGGGCCTGGGTGAGGCAGGTCGGCCGGCCGGGGTGAGGCAGGCCGGGCGCGCCGGGACGGGCGGGCCGGCCGGGCCGGGTCCGCCGCGGGGCTCGCCGCCCGGGCCCGGGACGCCGGCGCCCGGGGCGACCGGGGCCGCCCGCCGCGAGCATGATCAGATGGTGCCGGGCCGGGACGCGGGAGATACCCCGACATGCGCCCCCCGAAGACGGAAGGGCGCCGAGATTTTCGAACGGTCATTTAACCGGGGCAATCTGCGGAAGCCCCTGTACAAGGACCCCCCGGTGCAATAGCGTTACTCAACCGATATGTTTACTGGCACATCGGTGGCGTTCCTATAGATCCCCAGCAACTGGGTGATCACCGGTGCTGCAGCACCGGGCACGAGTCTGGCAGGTGACCGCGCATGGCCGACCGGGCCCTCGCCACGGGCGCTTCCCCGCAGTGGGGCGCCGTGCGGTGACCGTTCGCTTGCTCACCAATATCGGCCGGCTCTGGACCGGTTCCGAGGTGTGGAGTAACGCGGCGATCTTGTCTTACGACGACCGCATCGCGTGGGTTGGCCCGGCATCGGAGCTCCCGGGCAGCATCCCCGGGGTGATCGAGGACATCGTCGATGTCGATCACGTGGAGAACCTGAACGGCGGGCTGGTCACGCCCGGGCTCATCGACGCCCATACCCACCCCGTCTACGCGGGCAACCGGTACGCCGAACTCGCGATGCGGTCCGGCGGGTCCTCCGCCGGGGAGATCACCGCGGCGGGCGGCGGCATGGCTTCCACGGTCACCGTCACCCGCGGGACGGATCCCTGGACGCTCTGCGACGCGGTGCGGGCGCGGCTGCGTAACTGGCTGCTGAGCGGGACCACCACGATCGAGGCCAAGACCGGCTACCACCTGACCCGGGACGGGGAACTGGCGGACATCCGCCTGCTTCGCTCGCTGGAAGGCGAGAACGGGGTGCCGCGCGTGCACGCGACGTTCCTGGCCGCGCACGCGGTGCCGCCCGAGTACTTCGGGCGCCGTCATGACTACATCGATGCGGTCAGCGGCTGGTGCGCGGACGCGGCCGTGGCCGGCGCCGACAGCGTGGACGTCTACTGCGACGACGGGATGTTCACCGAGCGGGAAGCGCGCTGGGTGCTCAACGCCGGGCGGGCGTCGGGCCTGCTGCCCCGGCTGCACGCGTGCGGCAACGGCCGCAACGGGGCGGCCCGGCTGGCGGCGGAACTCGGCTGCGCGTCGGCGGACCTGCTGCACCACGCCGACGACAAGGACGTCGCCGCGCTGGCCCGCGCGGGCGTGACCGCCGTGGTCTGCCCGGCCACGTCGCTGGAAACGGGGCGGATCCCGCCGGTCCGCACGCTGCTCGACCAGGGCGCGGCGGTCGCCCTCGGATCCGATCACTCGCCGGGCGGCATCGGGATCACGTCGATGCCGCTCGTCATCGCGCTGGCCGTCGCCCACTTCGGCATGAGCGTCACCGAGGCGCTCCGCGCGGCGACCGTCGGCGGGGCGCAGGCGCTGAAGGCGCCCGACCGGGGCGCGATGGTCCGCGGCAAGTACGCGGACATCGTCGCCTGGGACGCCGATCATGAGGGCGCCTTCGCCTGGGCCTACGGCCTCAAGCCGCTCCGCGTGTGGCGGGGTGGCGAGCCGGTGGTCGGCTGAGGCCCGGCCGGCGCTAGCTCCCCGCCATGGCCGCAGGCGTCGCGGTGGTCACCGATTCCACCGCCTGCCTGCCTCCTGACCTGCTGGCCAGCAGCGGCGTCCGGGTGGTGCCGCTGCGGGTCACGGCGGGCGGGCTGGTGTCCGACGACGGGCCGGCCGCGCTGTCGGGCGCGCTCGCGGCGGAGCTGCGCCGCGGGGCCCGGCTCAGCACCGCCAGCCCGGCCCCGGCCGCGTTCGCCGCCGCCTACGCGGCCGCAGCCGCGGCGGGTGCCGAGGCGGTCGTCTCCGTTCACGTGTCCGCGGGCCTGTCCGGGACCGTCAACTCGGCCACGCTGGCGGCCGCCGGGGCCCCGGTCCCGGTCCGGGTGATCGACTCGCGTTCCCTCGGGATGGGCCTGGGCTTCGCCGCGCTGGCCGCCGCGGAAGCGGCCGGCGCGGGCGGGATGCTCGACGACGTGGCCGCGGCCGCCGCCGGCCGGGCCGCGCGGCTGCGCTCGTTCTTCGTGCTGGACACGCTGGATCAGCTGAGCGCCGGAGGCCGGCTTGACCCCGGTTTCCCTGGCGCCGGCTCCGGGCTGACGGTCAGGCTGCTGCTGCACCTGGCCGGGGGCAAGGTCGCGGTGCTGGAGAAGCTCCGCACGACATCGGCCGCGGTGCGCCGCCTGGAGGAGGCGGCCGCGGAGGCCGCCGCCGGCCAGCCGGTCGACCTGGCGGTCCAGTACCTGGGTGACCGGGAGCGCGCGGTGGCCCTGGCCGGCCTCGAGCGGCTCATCCCGCATGCGCGGCACCGGTACCTGGCCGAGGCGGGCCCGGTCATCCTGGCTCATACCGGGCCGGGCATGCTCGGCGTGGTGGTCGCGCCGTACTGAGCCCTTTTCATCCTCCCCACGATGGCCCACAGATCCCGGGCGTGAGATCGACGGATGAAAAGGGTTCACTGATGGCCGGCGTGATCGCCGTGTGGCATGCTGCAGGCGTGCCTGGATCACCGACCGCAGCCGCCGGCCCGGCGGCCGTCGCGCCGGTGACGGTGATCGTCGGGGACGAGGAGTTGCTGGTCGACCGGGCCGTGCTCGCCGTCACGGCCGCGGCCAGAGATGCGGACGGCGCGGGTGACCCGGGCGACGCGGCCGCCGCGGCGGGGACGGCCGCCGGGCTGGGTGGCGTTCATGACGTGCGCGCCGCCGACCTCAAGCCGGGTGACCTGCCGGGCCTGACCGCGCCGTCCCTGTTCGGCGGCGGCTGTGTGGTCATCGTCCGGTCGGTGCAGGACGCCACCAAGGACGTCGCGGCGGAACTGGCCCGGGAGGCGGCCGCGCCCGGGCCCGGCGTGACGCTCGTGCTGACGCATTCCGGCGCGGCCAGGAACAAGTCGTTGCTGGCCGACCTGGCCGGCCAGGGGGCCAGGCGGATCGACCGCCCGGCGGTCAAGCGCTTCGGCGAGCGGCTGGACTTCCTGCGGGCCGAGTTCGGCCGGGCCGGGAGGAAGGCCGACGACGGGGGGCTGCGCGCGCTGCTCGACGCGGTCGGGACCGACTTGCGGGAGCTCGCGGCGGCGTGCAGCCAGCTCGCCGCCGACACCACCGGCGTGATCAACCAGGCCACGGTGGCGCGGTACTACCGCGGCCGGGCCGAGGCGACCGGGTTCACGGTGGCCGACCGCGCCGTCGAGGGGAAGCTGGCCGACGCCCTGGAGCAGCTGCGCTGGGCGCTGGCCACCGGGGTCTCGCCGGTGCTGATCTCCAGCGCCCTGGCCCAGGGTGTCCGGGCGCTCGGGCGGGTGGGCGCGGCCGGGCGGGGCCGCGGGGCGGACGCGCTCGCCGCCGAGCTCGGCATGCCGTCGTGGAAGGTTGACCGGGTACGCCAGCAGCTGCGCGGCTGGACGGCCGAGGGCGTGGCGCGCGCGCACGCGGTGGTGGCTCAGGCCGATGCCCAGGTGAAGGGCGAGGGCGCGAGCCCGGGCTACGCGCTGGAGCGCGCGATCACCGAGATCGTGGCCTGCCGCTCGCCCCAGTGAGCCCAAGCGAGCGAGCCAAAGGGCACGCCGCCGTCTGGACTGACGAGCGAGGCCGCGAGGAACGAGTGGCCGAGCGAGGAGGGAAGAGGGCGGGTTAAAGCGCCCGGAGGCGAGCGAGCGGGTAAATCAGCTCATCTCGGCGGCGCGCTTGGCGATCGCCGACTTGCGGTTGGCCGCCTGGTTCTTGTGGATGACGCCCTTGCTCGCCGCCTTGTCCAGCTTGACGAAGGCCGTCCGCATGGCCTCGGTCGCCTTCTCCTGGTCGCCCGTGTCGGCCGCCTCGCGGAAATGCCGGACCGACGTCTTCAGCGCCGACTTGACGGCCTTGTTGCGCTGGCGTGCCTTCTCGTTCTGCTTATTGCGCTTGATCTGAGACTTGATATTCGCCACGCGTGTGCCTCGCTAAAGGGTCAGGTTGATCGGGTAGGCCCGCCGCGACGACACCGCGGCGTCGCAGCCGGCAGGACAGATGCGGGCGTGCGGACAGCCGACTTAGAAGGATATCCGAGATCAGCCCGGCCACTCAAACCGGGCCGCGGCGCGGGCGGCCGCGGCGGCCCGGACCGCAGGCCGCGTCCGGCGGCCGGCCCTGCCGCTGGCCTCGGCACCCTCCCGGACGTGGGAGCATAGACGGCGTCCGACGCAACGACCACCGGGATGCACGTGCCACCAATATCCGAGCCGCGAGCGGCCAAGCCAGCCACGCCCGAGCCGGGCCGCACCGATCAGGCGGTGATCCGCAACTTCTCCATCATCGCCCATATCGACCACGGCAAGTCCACGCTCGCGGACCGGATGCTGCAGCTCACCGGCGTCGTCCAGGACCGGCAGATGCGCGCTCAGTACCTGGACCGGATGGACATCGAGCGCGAGCGCGGCATCACGATCAAGAGCCAGGCCGTGCGCCTGCCCTGGCAGGGCCGGGACGGCGGGCAGTACGTGCTGAACCTCATCGACACCCCCGGGCACGTCGACTTCTCCTACGAGGTGTCCCGGTCCCTGGCCGCCTGCGAGGGCGCGGTCCTGCTGGTGGACTCCGCGCAGGGCATCGAGGCCCAGACCCTGGCCAACCTGTACCTGGCGCTCGAGGCCGACCTGCACATCATCCCGGTGCTGAACAAGATCGACCTGCCGGCCGCGGAGCCGGAGAAGTACGCGGCGGAGATCGCCGGCGTCATCGGCTGCGATCCGGCTGAGGTGCTCAGGGTCTCGGCCAAGACCGGCGAGGGAGTGGCCGACCTGCTGAACGCGGTCGTGGAGCAGATCCCGGCCCCCGGCGGCGACCTGGACGCGCCGGCGCGGGCCATGATCTTCGACTCGGTGTACGACACCTACCGCGGCGTGGTGACCTACGTCCGGGTGGTGGACGGCCGCCTCTCCCGGCGCGAGCGGACCCTGATGATGTCCACCAAGGCGGTGCACGAGACCCTCGAGGTCGGGGTGATCTCGCCGGAGCCCGTGCCGTCCGACGGCCTGGCGGCCGGCGAGGTCGGCTACCTGATCACCGGCGTGAAGGATGTGCGCCAGGCGCGCGTCGGCGACACCGTGACCAGCGCGAGCAGGCCCGCGCGGGAGCCGCTGGCCGGGTATGCCCACCCGCGGCCGATGGTGTTCTCCGGCCTGTACCCGGTGGACGGGGACGACTACCCCGAGCTGCGCGACGCGCTGGACAAGCTCCGCCTGAACGACGCCTCGCTCGTCTACGAGCCGGAGACGTCGACCGCGCTGGGATTCGGCTTCCGCTGCGGGTTCCTCGGCCTGCTGCACATGGACATCGTCCGGGAGCGGCTGGAGCGGGAATTCGACCTGACGCTGATCTCCACCGCGCCGAACGTCGTCTACCGCGTGGTGCTGGAAGCCGGCCCGGAACTGATCGTCACCAACCCCAGCGAGTTCCCGGACGGCAAGATCAGCAAGGTCTTTGAGCCCGTGGTGCGGGCCACGGTACTGGCCCCCAGCGACTACATCGGCACCATCATGGAGCTGTGCCAGGGCCGGCGCGGCACGCTGCTCGGGATGGACTACCTGTCCGCCGACCGGGTGGAGATCCGCTACACCATGCCGCTCGGGGAGATCATCTTCGATTTCTTCGACCAGCTGAAGTCCCGTACCCGCGGGTACGCCTCGCTGGACTACGAGCCCGCGGGCGAGCAGGAGGCCGACCTGGTGAAGGTCGACATCCTGC
The DNA here is from genome assembly GCA_963795055.1 of uncultured Actinomycetota bacterium. Taxonomy (GTDB): domain Bacteria; phylum Actinomycetota; class Actinomycetes; order Streptosporangiales; family Streptosporangiaceae; genus JASHPR01. The sequence goes on along the minus strand of CAWCGJ010000040.1, from coordinate 151,221 downwards.
TGCAGGGCCAGCCGGTGGACGCGTTCAGCCAGATCGTGCACGCCGACAGGGCGCGCGAGTACGGCCTGGCCATGACGGCCAGGCTGAAGGAACTGATCCCCCGGCAGCAGTTCGAGGTCCCGATCCAGGCGGCCATCGGCTCGCGGGTGATCGCCCGCGAGAACATCCGCGCGCTGCGCAAGGACGTGCTGGCCAAGTGCTACGGCGGGGACATCACCCGCAAGCGCAAGCTGCTGGAGAGGCAGAAGGAAGGCAAGCGAAAGATGAAGGTCATCGGGCGGGTCGAGGTCCCGCAGGAGGCCTTCGTCGCCGCCCTGTCCACCGAGCAGGGCCCCGACCGCAGGCGCTGAGCGGCTCCCTGCGGCTCCTAGCCGCCGAGTCCGTTCGTTCCCGGGGCGGCGGACCCGGAATGCCAGGCGACGATCGTGACCAGCACGATCACCAGCACCACCACGCTGATCCCGATCCAGCCGAGCACCAGGCCGACCGTGGCCAGTGCGCCGCCGCGCTCCCCGCTGCGGCGGATCTGGCCGTGGGCCAGATGGCCGAGGATGACGGCCGGGACCATGGTCAGGCCGCCGGTGAACGGCTGCGCCAGGCCGCACACCAGCGACGCGATCGCCAGCGGGTTGGTCCGGGGCGCGACCGGCACCACCGGATGCCAGGCCGGCGCCACGACCTGGCCCCCGGGCAGATCGGCGGTGACCACGGCCAGCTCCCCGTAGGTACGCGAGGCGTAGGCCTGGGAGACGCGGGCGTCGTACTCGTCCTTGGTCAGCCTGCCTTCGGCGAAACCGGCCTTGAGCACGTCGATGGCGCGTTCCCGGTCCGCGGTGGCCGCCCGAAGGTAACCCGCCGCCCCGGCGTCGCGCCAATCGGGCATCCCGTACCCAGGCCTCGTCGTCATCAGGTACCTCCAAGCCCCCACGATGCCGCCAGCTTAACTCGCGCGGGCGGGCTCCGGGACCCGCGGGCGGCCGCCGATTCCGGTTCGACCTGCCCCCGGACCCGGGCTACGGTTCCGGTGTGACCCCCGGCCCGCCCCCGGACGGCGAGCCCGTCCCCGCCGACGCCGCGCTGCCCCCCTCCGCCCTGTCCGGGCTGGGCCAGCGCCCGTTCGGCCTGTACGTGCACGTGCCGTTCTGCACGGCCCGCTGCGGCTACTGCGACTTCAACACCTACACCGCCGCCGATCTGGGGCCCGGCGCCACCAGGGACGCCTACGCGGGCCAGGCGATCGGCGAGATCCGGCTGGCCCGCCGGGTGCTCGGCCGTGCCGCCCCCCAGGTCGGCACGGTGTTCTTCGGCGGCGGCACGCCGACGCTGCTGCCGCCCGCTGACCTCGCCGCGATCCTGCGCGCGATCGACGACGAGTTCGGCCTCGCCACGGGCGCCGAGGTGACCGCCGAGGCGAACCCGGAGACGCTCGACCCGGGGTCCCTGGCCGAGCTGCGGGCGAGCGGGTTCACCCGGATCTCGATCGGCATGCAGAGCGCGGTGAGCCGCGTGCTGAGCGTTCTGGACCGCAGGCATGAGCCGGGACGGCCAGAGCGGTGCGTCGGGTGGGCCCGGGCGGCAGGCTTCGAGCACGTCAGCCTGGACCTGATCTACGGGACCCCGGGGGAGACCGACGAGGACTGGGCCGCGTCGCTGCGCAGCGCGGTGTCCGCCGGGCCCGACCACATCTCCGGTTACGCGCTGATCGTGGAGGAGGGCACCAGGCTGGCCGCCAGGATCGGCCGGGGGGAGCTGGCCGCCCCGGACGACGACGTGATGGCCGACCGGTACCTGGCGGCCGACGAGTTCCTGGCCGCGGCCGGCCTGCGCTGGTACGAGGTCTCCAACTGGGCGGCGTCGCCGGACGCCGTGTGCCGGCACAACCTGCTCTACTGGAGCAGCGGTGACTGGTGGGGCGTCGGCCCGGGCGCGCACAGCCACGTCGGCGGGATCCGGTGGTGGAACGTGCGCCATCCGGCCGCCTACGCGGCCCGTCTCGCCGCGGGCGTGAGCCCCGGGCAGGCGCGCGAGGTTCTGACCCCGGCCGAGCGCCGGACCGAGCGGATCATGCTGCTGACCCGGCTGGCGTCCGGCTGCCCGCTGGACGAGCTGGCTCCGGCCGGGCGCGCCGCCGCGGCCGCCGCGGTCCGCGACGGGCTCGCGGACCCGGCCGCGCACGCCGAGGGACGGGTGGCGCTGACGCCGTCCGGCCGGCTGCTGGCCGATGCGGTGATCCGTGGCCTGACCGACTGAGAGCCGGGGTCCCGGGCGGCGCTAGCGCACCAGGATGGCGCAGAGCCAGCCGGGGATCCGGTAAGTGTGGCCCCGGTTCGCCCGGGACCCGGCCAGGATCACGTAACCCAGGGTGGCCAGCCACAGCGCAGCGGCCAGCGCCACCCCCACGACGAGGGCGACGACGATGCTGTCGAGCGCCAGCATCGTGGCCAGGATCAGGATGCAGACCGTGTAGAGGAGCGCGGTGATCGACAGGTTCAGCGCCTGGGCTGAGTGGTAGCGGACGAAGGCCGACGCCCGTCTCCTGGTCAGGTAGATGCCCAGCGGGATCACGGGACCGAGGAAGGGCACGCCGAGGTAGCCGAGCATGGCCAGGCGGTGGTCGTTGGTATCCGCGGCCGGGAGCCCGGCCGGATCGGCCGCGGGCTCGGCCCGCTCCCGCGTGATGACCTGGGTTCGCCCGCCCTTGTCCCGCTCGGGGGCGGCGGGCTTACCCGGCTCGGCGGCCGCGGGCTTTTCCCGGCCGGGGGCGGCGGCGCGCCTTCCCGGCTCGGGAAGGGCGTCCAGAGGCTCCGACGACACTGGCCCGGACACTCGCTGTTCCGGTGCTGGCTGCGATGGATTGGTGGTCATGAGGCCGCCAATGTCTCCCTTTCTTCGCTATCACGCTAGACAATGAATACGACCGCTGCGAACTCGGCCGTGACGATCGTGCTCCACCCCAGTATCCTTCCCGCCATAGACTTGGCACTCGTGATACCGGAGTGCCAGGGAGGTGAGCGTGCTCGACGACCGGAAGCTGGCGGTGCTGCGCGCCATCGTCGAGGACTACGTGTCCACTAACGAGCCGGTTGGCTCGAAGGCCCTCGTCGACCGGCACAGCCTAGACGTCTCCCCGGCGACCATCCGCAACGACATGGCCGTGCTCGAGGAGCAGGGCTTCATCGTGCAGCCGCACACGAGCGCGGGCCGGGTGCCCACCGACAAGGGCTACCGGCTGTTCGTCGACCGGCTGTCCGGGGTCAGGCCGTTCTCGACCGCGGAGCGCCGGGCCATCGAGACGTTCCTGGCCGGCGCCTACGACCTCGATGACGTGGTGATGCGGACCGTGCGGCTGCTCGCGCAGCTGACCCGCCAGGTGGCCGTGGTCCAGTACCCGTCGCTCACCAGGTCCGCGGTGCGTCACATCGAGCTCGTGCCGCTGGCCGAGCGGCGGGTCCTGCTGGTGCTGATCACCGACACCGGCCGGGTGGAGCAGCGCTCGGTCGACCTGCCGGGCCTGATCGACGAGGAGTCGATCACCCAGCTGCGCGCGGTGCTGAACGCCTGCCTCGACGGGCGCCGGCTGACCGAGGTGGCGACGGTGGTCGCCGAGCTTCCTGGCCGGGTATTGCCGGCCGAGCGCGCGAACGCGGCAGCGGTGTTCTCGGTGATCCTGGAGACCCTGGTGGAGCGGCATGAGGAGCGGGTCGTCGTCGGCGGCGCCGCCAACCTGACGTCGGCCGACTTCGCCCAGGGGCTGCACGAGGTCCTCGAGGCGCTCGAGGAGCAGGTGGTGCTCATGCGGCTGCTCGGCGAGTCCGGTGACCAGGAATCACTGACGGTCACGATCGGTTCAGAGAACGAGGTACAGGGCCTGCAGAGCACCTCCCTGGTGGCCTCGGGCTACGGCTCAGGCAACCTGGCGCTGGCGAAGCTGGGCGTGCTCGGCCCGACACGGATGGATTACCCGACGGCGATGGGAGCGGTGCGCGCGGTGGCACGGTACGTGGGTCAGATCCTGGCGGAGTCATAGGGGATGCGCGTGGCGAACGACTACTACGGCGTCCTCGGGGTCAGGCGAGACGCCGACCCCGACGAGATCAAGAAGGCTTACCGTCGGCTGGCCCGGGAGCTGCATCCCGACGTCAACCCCGATCCGCAGACCCAGGAGCGGTTCAAGGAGATCACCCAGGCCTACGAGGTTCTCTCCGACCCCGGCAAGCGCCAGATGTACGACATGGGCGCCGACCCGTTCGCGCAGCCGGGAGCGGGCCCGGGCGGGTTCGGGGCCGGGTTCCCGTTCAGCGACATCATGGACGCGTTCTTTGGCGCCGGGACCGCGACCCGGGGGCCGCGGAGCAGGGCCAGGCGCGGCCGGAACGCGACCATCAGGGTCGAGCTCGACCTCGCCGAGTGCGCCTTCGGCACGACCAGGGACCTGGTGGTCGACACCGCGGTCGTCTGCCCGAACTGCTCGGGTGAGGGCACCGCGCCCGGCAGCCACCCGGAGACCTGTGAGGTGTGCAACGGGCGCGGCGAGGTGAGCCAGGTGACCCGGTCGTTCCTCGGCCAGGTGATGGCGACCAGGCCGTGCCCGGGCTGCGGCGGGTTCGGCACGGTGATCCGCCGGCCGTGCTCGGAGTGCGACGGCGAGGGCCGGGTCCGGACCCGCCGCACCATCAAGGTGCGGATCCCGGCCGGGGTCGAGGACGGGACGCACATCCAGCTGGCCGGGGAGGGCGAGACCGGCCCGGGCGGCGGCCCCGCCGGGGACCTGTTCCTCGAGATCGTGCAGCGGCCGCACGCCATCTTCGAGCGCCAGGGGGACGACCTGCACTGCACGGTGACGATCCCGATGGTGGCCGCGGCGCTCGGCGCGACCCTGAAGGTGCAGACCCTGGACGGCCCGGCCGACGTGGACATCAGGCCCGGCACCCAGTCCGGCCAGGCGATCCCGCTGTACGGCCAGGGCACGGCCCACCTGAATTCCTCCGGCCGCGGCGACCTGCTCATCCACGTCACCGTGGAGACGCCGACCAAGCTCGAGCCGGACCAGGAAGGGCTGCTGCGGGAACTGGCCCGGCTGCGCGGCGAGGAGTCGCCGCCCGGCCGGTTCGCCCCCGGCCAGCAGGGGTTCTTCTCCCGGCTGCGCGACGCGTTCAACGGCCGCTGACCGCGAGCGAGCCAAAGGGCGCGCCGCCGTCTGGACTGACGAACGAGGGCGCGAGGAACGAGCGCCCGAGCGAGGAGGGAAGACGGCGGGTTGAAGCGTCCCGGAGGCGAGCGAGCGGAAGAAGCAGCGCCGAAGGCGAACGAGCGGCGAGGGAAGGCGGCGCAGTGAAGGGGGCCGGGGAGGTGGGCGGGGCTCCGGAGGCGCAAAACAAGCACCGGCCCCCGGTCTTCCTGGCCGATCGCGCCGACCTGGAGCACGGCTCCATCGTGCTGTCCGGGCCTGAGGGGCGCCACGCGGCGACCGTACGGCGGCTGACCGCCGGCGAGCGGGCCGACGTCACCGACGGCGCAGGCACGATCGCCGAGTGCGTGGTGACCGGCGTGCGGCCGGGCGTGGTCGAGCTTGCGGTGCTGGCCACGCGGGCCGAGCCCGCGGCCGAGCCGAGGATCGTGGTGGTCCAGGCCATCCCCAAGGGCGACCGGGGGGAATTCGCCGTCGAGATCATGACCGAGGTGGGCGTCGACGCCGTGGTCGCCTGGCAGGCCGAGCGCTGCGTGGCCCGGTGGCGCGCGGACCGGGCCGGCAAGGCGCTGGCCCGCTGGCAGGCGACGGCCCGGGAGGCGGCCAAGCAGGCCCGCCGGGCCTGGATCCCCGAGGTGACCGGGCCGGAGGCCACGCCGGCCATCGCGCGCCGGGTCGGCACGGCGGCGCTGGCCGTCCTCCTCGACCCCGGGGCGCCGGCCACGCTGGGCCGCATCACCCTGCCGGACCGGGGCGAGATCGTCGTGATCGTCGGCCCGGAGGGCGGGGTGAGCCCGGCCGAAGCCGACGCGCTGACGCGCGCCGGGGCGGTCGCCGCGCGGCTGGGGCCGACGGTGCTGCGGTCGTCGTCGGCCGGAGCGGTGGCCGCGGCGGTCGCGCTAGCCCGCTCCGCCCGCTGGCCCTGAGCGGGCCGGCGGGCGGAGCGAGTTAGTTCAGCGCGGGCTCAGCCGTGCCCGGACGGGCACGGGGTCGGGGACGGGCTCGCCGCCGTGGCCGAGCCGACGATGACGACGGCGCTGTCCTGCGCGGACTGGGTGGACGAAGAGTCCGGCCCGGACGTGGACGGCGGCGACGAGGACGCGGGCGATGTCGGTGACGGCGATGTCGGTGACGGCGACGTCGGTGACGGCGACGTCGGCTGCTCCGTCGGCTGCTCCGTCGGCGAGACGGTCGGGGTGGGCTTCGGCTTCGCCTTCGCCTTCGGGCTGCAGGTGGCGGACGGGGACGGCGAGGCGCCGTTCCGGCCGCTGGAGCCCGATGGCGACTGGAGGCGCGTGCCGCCGCCGCTGCCGTTCACTCCCGAGTTGTGCGTTCCGCCGCTCTTGCCATTGGTCGTCTGGCCAGACGAGAAGACGGACGACGCGGCCTGCGAGATCTCGTTGATCCGCCCGGACAGGGCGAAGCCGCCCACGACCGCGACCAGGACCACGGCCGCCATGGCGGCGACCGGCCGCACCCAGGCGTAACGCGGTCGGCGTTCCTCGGATCCGGCCTGCGTCGGCCTGATCATCCGCCCCAGCCACGCCACCGCGGCGACCAGCCAGGCCAGCGCCGGGCGCAGCCGCTCAGCCAGGGGATGCAGCCGCTCGGTCACCGGGTACAGCAGCCCGTCCACGGTCCGCGGGGCCGTGCGCAGGCTGCTCCCCAGCCAGTCCACCGCCGCTTCCAGCCGGAGCATGACGAACTGGCTCACGGTCTCCCAGACCGCGATCAGCCAGGCAAGGGCCAGCGGGCGCGGGGCCGACAGGCGCGCCCGGATCTGGGTCAGCCCCTCGGTCGCCGGCTCTATTGACTCCGCCGCCGCGTGCAGTGCCCGGCGCAGGATGTCCTCGGGCTCGACGTGCGTCATCCCTCACGCTCCAGCACGCTGCGCAGGGCGGACATGGCCCTGGCCGTGTGGCTCTTGACCGCCCCCCTGCTGATGCCCATGATAGAGGCGATCTGGGCCTCAGACATGTCACCGTAGTACCGCAGCACGAGCGCTTCGCGCTGCCGCGGCGGCAGCGTGCGCAGCGCGGAAACCACGGCCGAGCGTTCCAGCAGGGCGAAGGCCCCGTGCTCGGCGCTCGGCATGTCCGGCGCGGGTTTCGGCGCGTTCCGGTCTACTACCACGCGATGCCGCAAGACGGAGCGGGATCGGTTCACCACCGACTGCCGGAGGTACGACAGTGCCTTGTCGCTGTCCCTCAGCCGGCGCCAGCCGCCGTGCATCGCGACAAACGAGTCCTGCACTACTTCCTCCGCTGTGGCGACGTCTCGGACCAGCAGCGCCGCGAGCCGCACCAAAGAGCGGTAGTGCGTGCTGTACAGCGCGGTCACTGCTCGGTCGGCGTCCCAGTCAGCAGGAACCGAGCCCAAGGCAGCGGGGTCCGCCACAAGGGTTTCGGTCACGTGGATTGGACGCGCGGCCGTGCCGCCAGGTTCACCCGTTGTCATGCCGGATCTTGGCGCCCGTTTCCCACGCGCCATGTGGCTTAAACGATCCCACCGCCCCCACACCCACACCCATGTTGTACTGAGTTCGCTTTGCCGCGACTGCCACCCTGGCAGCGCAACTGACGACGGGCAGCACACCAGGGCAACACGGAAGCAGTAACTGCCGGGCCGTGCGCCACGAAAACGGCGCGCCGCCGGTTCGCGGCACTGCAACCATATATGTCAACGGCCCGGCCGGCCCCCACAAGCGAAGATCGGCCGGTGTTCCCGTGGCAGGCCGCTGGCCTGGCCGCCAGGATGAGATACACCGGATAAGACCTGCGGATAGCATGGCGTGCATGCGGGCCCGGGCGCGCGCCCGGGCGGGGAAGGTCCTTTGACAGAAACTCCCACGGATCCGCGCGACGGTGAGCTGTCCCCGGACGGCCGCACCCGCGTCAAGATCGTGATTCCTGACGACCACTCGATGGTCAGCCTGCTCGGGTCCCGGGACGAGCTGCTGCACGTGATCGAGGGCGCCTTCGGCGCCGACATCCACGTGCGCGGCAACGAGATCACCGTGACCGGCACGCAGGAGGAGACCGAGCTCGCCGCGCGGCTCTTCGAGGAGCTGACCCAGCTGCTGGCCAGCGGGGCGGAGCTCGCCGCGGACGTGGTCGAGCGCAGCGTCGCCATGCTCCGCAGGAAGTCCGGTGCCCGCCCGGCCGACGTGCTGACCCTGGACATCCTGTCCGCGCGCGGCCGCACGATCCGGCCCAAGACGCTAGGCCAGAAGCGTTACGTCGACGCGATCGACAAGCACACGATCGTGTTCGCGATCGGCCCGGCCGGAACCGGCAAGACCTACCTGGCCATGGCCAAGGCGGTCAAGGCCCTGCAGGCCAAGGAATTCAACCGGATCATCCTGACCCGGCCGGCGGTCGAGGCGGGGGAGCGGCTCGGCTTCCTGCCCGGAACCCTCTACGAGAAGATCGACCCGTACCTGCGCCCGCTCTACGACGCGCTGCACGACATGATCGACCCGGACTCGATCCCCAAGCTCACCGCGGCCGGCACGATCGAAATAGCCCCTTTGGCGTATATGCGGGGTAGAACCCTAAATGACTCTTTTATCATCCTGGATGAGGCGCAGAACACCTCGCCGGAGCAGATGAAGATGTTCCTGACCCGGCTCGGCTTCGGTTCCAAGATCGTGGTGACCGGCGACGTGACCCAGGTCGACCTGCCGGCCGGGCAGACCAGCGGCCTGCGCCTGGTGCAGGAAATCCTCGACGGGGTCGACGACGTTTACTTTTCCCGGCTGACCAGCCACGACGTGGTCCGGCACAAGCTGGTGGCTGACATCGTGGACGCCTACGAGCGCTACGACGCGCGCCGGGCCTCGTCCGGGGATACGGAACGGATATCAGGCGGCCGGTCTCGCCGCACGGGCAACCGGGCCCGCTGAGGACGCGGGAAATGTTCGAGTCAAAGGGGCGCGGCGCCGTGTGGACGAAGGAGCGAGGGAGCCTGCGACCGAGCGACGAGGGAAGACGGTGCAGTGAAGTGGGAATGGGGAGGCGGGCGGGGCCCCGGAGACGAGCGGGAAGTACGTGAGCATCGAGATCGCCAACGAGTCGGGCGTGGCGGTCGATGAGGCCGAACTGGCCGCCCTGGCCCGGCACGTGCTGGACGGGATGCGGGTGCACCCGCTGGCCGAGCTCTCCGTGCTGCTGGTGGACGAGGCGGCCATGACCGACCTGCACGAGCGCTGGCTGGGGGAACCCGGGCCGACCGACGTGCTCGCCTTCCCCATGGACGAGCTGCGTCCGCCGCCGCCCGGCGGCAGCCAGACCGAGCACAGCTCGGACGACGAGGCCGGCCAGGCCCTGCTCGGCGACGTGGTGCTATGCCCCCAGGTGGCCATCGAGCAGGCCCGTCAGGGAAACCACAGCGTGCAGGACGAGCTCGACCTGCTGTGCACGCACGGCATCTTGCACCTGCTCGGGTACGACCACGCCGAGCCGGACGAGCATGCGACGATGTTCGGCCTGCAGGACCGGCTGCTCGCCGCGTGGCGTTCGGAACGCGACGCCAGCGGCAATCGGGCCGGAAGGCGGGACGCGCGGGAGGAGCGCGAGGAGGCGGGGTGAACAGGCCGTGGGCTGGCTGCTGGCGGCGGCGCTGGCGCTGACGCTGCTGGCCGGCTGGTGCGCCAGCGCGGAGGAGGCCCTGGTCAGGATCTCCCGCGCCGGGGCCAAGGAACTGGGCCGCGGCGTCGGCCAGGGATCGACGCCGCTGCAGGTGGTGCTGGCCGACGTGGCGCGCTACCTGTCCGTGCTGCTGCTGGCCCGGATCGCCGCCGAGCTCACCGCCACCGTCCTGGTGACCGTGGTGCTGCTGCACTGGCTCGGCGGCGGCTGGCGGGCGTTCGCGATCGCCGCCGTGGTCATGACCGCGGCGATCTACGTCGTGACCGGCATCGTGCCAAGATCCCTGCGGCACCGCAACGCGGTGCGGGTGGCCAGCGCGGCCGCGTCTGTCCTGGCTCCGGTCGTCCGGTTGCTGGGCCCGCTGTCCCGGCTGCTCCTCCCCGGCGGCGCGGGCGGCCGGGGCGGCGTACCGCCCGGATCGGAGGAAGACCTCCGGGGCCTGGTCGACCTGCTGGAACGGCGCCGGGTGATCCAGCCGGCCGAGCGCGCGATGATCCACTCGGTGTTCGAGCTGGGCGACACGATCGTCCGCGAGGTGATGGTGCCGCGTACCGAGATGGTGTTCGTGGAACGCGGCAAGACCCTGCGCCAGGCGTTGTTGCTCGCGCTGCGCAGCGGGTTCTCCCGGATCCCGGTCGTCGGCGAGAACGAGGACGACGTCGTCGGGATCGCCTACCTCAAGGACATCGTCACCCGCAGCTACGAGCACCGCGAGGGCGAGTCGGTCGAGAAGGTCGACTCGATCATGCGCCCGGCCACGTTCGTGCCGGAGTCCAAGCCGATCGACGCCCTGCTGCGGGAGATGCAGGCTCGCCAGATCCACCTGGCGATCGTGATCGACGAGTACGGCGGCACCGCGGGGCTGGTCACGATCGAGGACATCCTCGAGGAGATCGTCGGCGAGATCACGGACGAGTACGACAAGGAGCAGCCGCAGGTGGAATGGCTCGGCGAAGGGCGGGCACGGGTGACCGCCCGGCTGCCGGTCGAGGAACTCGAGGAGTTGTTCGGCGTCCGCATCGACGCCGAGGACGTGGAGACCGTGGGCGGGCTGCTGGCCCAGCGGCTGGGCCGGGTGCCGATCGCGGGATCGGTGGCGACGGTCGCGGGCCTGCGGCTGACCGCGGAGAGCCTGGCCGGGCGGCGCAACCGGATCGGAACCGTGACCGTCGAGCAGGCCGACCTGGCCGGCCACGGGCCCGCCGGTAACGGCCACGGCCGCGACGCGGAGAGCCATGGGCGGGCCGGCCACGGGCCGGACGGCGCCCCACTAGACTCAGCCGGATGAGTGAGGCCCAGCCCGGCCCGGAAGACTTCAAGATCATCACATTGGCCCGCGCGGCCCGCGCGCGGGTCACGGCCGCCGAGGGCGCCGCGGTGCGCGATGAGACCGGGCGGACCTATGCCGCGGCGGCCGTGGCGCTGCCGTCGCTGCGGCTGTCCGCGCTGCGCCTGGCCGTGGCCATGGCGGTGTCCAGTGGGGCGTCCAGCCTGGAGGCGGCGGCGCTGGTGACCGACGGCAGCGGGCCCGATCCGGCCGACCTGGCCGCGGTCCGTGACGCTGGCCCGGACGCCGTGGTGTTTCACGCCGCGCCCGACGGCACGGTCAAGGCCACCCTCCGCCCGTAGCCGAATCCGCACGCCGGGACCAGGCGGCCGCAGCGGGTTAGGGCGCGGGCGCCTCGTTAGGGGAGAATCACGGCGTGGGATCCCCGCAGACACCGTCGTCGCCGGCCGGCCTGGCCAAGCCGCCTCCCGCGGCACCGCCCGGGTTCAGGTCCGGTTTCGCGTGCTTCGTCGGCCGGCCGAACGTGGGCAAGTCGACCTTGATGAACGCCCTGGTCGGGGCCAAGGTGGCGATCACGAGCAGCCGGCCGCAGACCACCCGCCGGGCGATCCGGGGGATCGTGCACCGGCCCGATGCGCAGCTGGTCATCGTCGACACCCCGGGACTGCACCGGCCGAGGACCCTGCTCGGCGAGCACCTGGACAGCCTGGTCCGGTCCACGCTGGCCGAGGTGGACGTGATCGGGTTCTGCCTGCCGGCCAACGAGCGGATAGGCCCGGGTGACAAGTACCTGGCGGGCGAGCTGGCCGGGCAGCGCTCGACGCCAGTGGTCGCCGTGGTCACCAAGACCGATCAGGCCTCCCGGGAGCAGATCGCCGCCCAGCTCGCGGCGGTGGGGCAGCTCGGCAGCTGGGCCGACGTGGTGCCGGTGTCCGCCGTGTCCGGGTTCCAGCTCGACGTGCTGGCGGACGTGCTGGTCTCGTACCTGCCGGAGGGGCCGCCGCTGTACCCGGACGGCGAGGAGACCGACGAGCCGGAGCAGCGGCTCGTCGCCGAGCTGATCCGTGAGGCGATCCTGGAGGGGGTGCGCGACGAGCTGCCGCACTCGATCGCCGTCGTGGTGGAGGAGATGGGGCCCCGGGAGGGGCGCGAGGACTTGATGGACGTGCACGCCGTGATGTACGTAGAGCGCCCGAGCCAGAAGGCCATCGTCATCGGCGCGAAGGGGGCCCGGCTCAAAGAGGTGGGGTCCCGCGCCCGGCACCAGATCGAGGCGCTGCTGGGCACCAGGGTGTACCTTGACCTGCGGATCAAGATCGCCAAGGACTGGCAGCGGGATCCCAAGCAGCTGCGCCGGCTCGGTTTCTACGACTGAGCCCTTCACTCGCCGGCGGCGGCCCGACGTGGCCGGCGAAGATGTCCGATTCCCGCGTCCGTCCAGGCCGGGCGTGTGATGATCAGCGGGTGCTGGGGTGACCGTTCGCGGTGAGACGGCCCGTGGAGGCGGGACCGGAGGGGAGCGAGCTTGCTGATCATCTTTGGGTTCCGGGTGCTCTACCGCACGGTCGGGCGAGGAACGTTCCACTGCCAGCGCTGCGGGGGGGACCGCGAGTACCGCCACCGCGCCGGCCGGCGCTGGTTCACCCTGTTCTTCATCCCGGTCATCCCGCTGAACAAGGCGGGCGAGCAGGTGCGGTGCGCGGTCTGCGGCACCCGGTACCGCATGGAGGTGCTGTCCCTGCCGACGGTGGCGCAGATGCAGGCGGCGCTCCCGGCCGGGATGCGGGCCGCGGCGATTGCCATGCTCCGCGCCGGCGGCGGGAGCAGCGGGCCGGCCCGGCGCCGCGCCATCGACGCGATCAAGGGTTCCGGGCTGACGGACTACGATGACGCGGCCCTCGACGCCGACCTGTCCGCGCCGGCCCTGCCCGGTCAGCCCGGCCGGGAACTGGCGGGTCCGCTGAACCGGCTGACCGTGCAGCTGGCGGTCCCGGCGCGGGAGTGGTTCCTGGCCGAGGCGGTGCGCATCGGGCTGGCCGACGGGATGCTTTCCGACGACGAGCGGCACGTGGCCCGGGAGATCGCCGCCCAGCTGGGCATGACGCCCGCGCAGGCGCGCGGGGTCATCGCCATGACCGAGGAAGGCGCTTCGGCTTAGCAGGAACCGCCGGCCGCGGGAAGCACGGCCTAGGCGCGACGGTGCGCAAGAATGATCGGGTGGGCAGCTACCGTGACGACGGCATCGTGCTTCGCACCCAGAAACTGGGCGAGGCCGACCGGATCGTCACGCTGCTGACCAGGCGGGCCGGCCGGGTCCGCGCCGTGGCCAAGGGCGTACGGCGCACCAAGTCCCGGTTCGGCGCGCGGCTGGAGCCGTTCACCCACGTCGACCTGCTGCTGTACGAGGGAAGGTCGCTGGACTACATCACGCAGGCCGACACGGTGCGGCCGTACGGGAAGCCGCTCTCGGCGGACTATCCCCGGTACACCACGGGGACCGCGATGCTGGAGACGGCCGAGAAGCTCACCCCGGTGGAGAAGAGCCGGCCCTACGCCAGTTCCTGCTGCTGGTCGGCGGGCTGCGGGCGCTCGCCGAGGGCGCTCACCACCCCCGCCTGATCCTGGACGCATACCTGCTCAGGTCGCTGGCCGTGGCCGGCTACGCGCCCGCGCTCGACGAGTGCGCCGTATGCGGGACCCGGGTCGGCGACGCCTCCACCGCGCTGCGCGCGTTCGCGTTCGGGATCGGGGCCGGCGGGCTGGTCTGCCGGACCTGCCGGGAGCCGGGAGCCGCCACCCCGGCCGCGGCGACGATCGCGCTGATGAGCGCGCTGATGCGCGGCGACTGGGCGCATGCTGACCGCAGCGAGCACCGCCACCAGGCCGAGTGCAGCGGTCTGGTCGCCGCCTACCTGCAGTGGCACCTGGAGCACTCGATCCGCTCCCTGCGCCACGTGGAGCATGTGCGAGCGGGAGACACAGCGTGATTCGGCCGCCGGAGCCGCACCCCGAGGGCGCCCAGCCGCCCAGCATCCCCGCCGGCCTCATCCCGCGGCACGTGGCCCTGGTCATGGACGGCAACGGCCGCTGGGCCAAGCAACGCGGGCTGCCGCGGACCGAGGGGCACAAGCGGGGCGAGGCGGCCCTGTTCGACGTGATCATGGGCGCGATCGAGCTCGGCATCCCGTACCTGTCGGCCTACGCATTCTCCACCGAGAACTGGCGCCGGTCACCGGACGAGGTCCGCTTCCTCATGGGGTTCAACCGGGACGTCATCCACCGCCGCCGTGACCAGTTCAACGAGATGGGCGTGCGGGTGCGCTGGGCGGGCCGGCGTCCCCGGCTGTGGCGCAGCGTCATCGCCGAGCTGGAGGACGCCGAGCGGATGACCGCGGGTAACTCGGTGCTCACCCTGCAGTTCTGCGTCAACTACGGCGGCCGCGCCGAGATCGCCGACGCCGCCAAGGCGCTGGCCGCGGACGTGGCCGCGGGAAAGCTCCGCCCCGACAAGATCAACGAGAAGGTGTTCGCCCGCTACCTGGACGAGCCGGGCATCCCCGACGTGGACCTGTTCGTCCGCTCGTCGGGCGAGCAGCGGACCTCCAACTTCCTGATCTGGCAGTCGGCCTACGCCGAGTTCGTGTTCCTGGACACGCTCTTTCCGGACTTCGACCGGCGCCACCTGTGGCAGGCCTGCGAGATCTACGCGAGCCGGGACCGGCGCTACGGTGGCGCCGAGCCGAACCTGGTCCCCGGCCCCGGCCCGCGTTCGTGATCGCGGCCGGCTCCGCGGCTTCGCGTTATGGCATCGGTCTCTGAGACCCTGGGACAGGCGACTTCTGGGTGAGAGGGCAGACGTGAACGAGACAGACAAGCCTCGCTATTCGCGGGTCGTGGTCAAGCTCAGCGGCGAGGCGCTGGCCGGGCCGACCGGCTGGGGAGTGGATCCGACGAGCCTGGGAGAGCTGGCGGATGAGCTACTGTCCGTGCACGAGCTCGGGGTCGAACTGGCCGTGGTCATCGGCGGCGGCAACTACTTCCGGGGGCGGATGGCCCAGGGCTGGGGGATTCCCCGGGCCGAGGCGGACAACATCGGGATGCTCGGCACGGTCATGAACGCGCTGATGCTGCGGGGGGTGCTGACCGCGCGCAGCGAGTCGGACGTGCGGGTGATGACGGCGATTGAGATGCAGAGCGTGGCCGAGCCGTTCATCAGGCTGCGCGCGGACCGGCACCTGCGGCGAGGGCTGATCGTCTTGCTGGCGGGCGGCATCGGGCAGCCCTACGTCACGACCGACTACCCGGGCGTGCAGCGGGCGCTGGAACTCGAGGCCGACGCGCTGCTGGTGGCCAAGCGCGGCGTGGACGGGGTCTACGACAGCGATCCGAACGTGGATCCGGACGCCAAGCGCTTCACCAACCTGACGTACCGGGAAGCGCTGGCCGCCGGGGTCAAGGTCATGGACTCCAGCGCCTTCGTGCTGGCCAACGAGCAGGGACTGGTCATGCACGTCTTCGACGTCGCCGCGGTGGGCGCGATGAGCGCGATCTGCCGGGGCGAGGATATCGGCACCCGGATCACCAGAGACGACCCGGCGTGAGCGCGTCCGGCTCAGCGAGCCGCCATGAACGCGGCCAGACCCAGCAGGACGGCGACCGCCACCACGCGCCCCAGACGCCCCGGGCCGGCCAGGCGGGGCCAGGACAGGTACGCGAGCCAGCCGAGGAACGCCGCCACCGCGCACAGCGTGATCGCCCCGGCCCAGCCCCGCACCGCCACCCCGGCGACGAAGAGCGCGGCGAGCACGATCGGCGGCACCCAGGCGGGCAGATGGCGCAGGTAGAGAAGCGGTACGGCGCTGCGTTGCTCGGCTGACCGCCGGCGCTCGGACGGAGGCCGCGGTGATGCGGGCCGGTTCGTGCTCACTGTGCCTCGGGGTCCCTTCGGCGGGGCGCCGGACTAGCCGGCGGGCCGCCCGCTGGCGTGGTGCCTGTCCACGGCCAAAGATACGGCCTCCGGGAGGGCCGCCGGGACCTGCGGCGGCGGCCCCGGTCCGCGGCCCTGGCCGCGCGGCGCCACGGCCGGACCGCGCGCCCGCCGGGCCCGGCTAAGCTTGTCGCAGCGGCGCGTCCCGCTGCGCCCGGGTGCACCGCACGGACCGGGCCTGCGCGCCAGTTCGCCAGCCTCGGGGCCGCCTTGGCGCGCGCCGCTAACCGCCCGCCACCGACCGCCAGCCGGATGGAGAAACTTGATGGCACGACGCAGTGATCGTCTGGACGAAATCGTCAGCCTCTCCAAGCGACGCGGAATCGTCTTCCCGTCGAGCGAGATCTACGGCGGACTCCGGGCATCGTGGGACTACGGCCCGCTCGGCGTGGAGATGAAGAACAACATCAAGCGCCAGTGGTGGCGCTCAATGGTGCAGGAGCGCGACGACATCGTCGGGCTGGACTCCTCGGTGATCCTCGCGCCCGAGGTGTGGCAGGCCAGCGGTCACCTCACCGAGTTCGTGGACCCGCTGACCGAGTGCATGTCCTGCCACCGGCGGTTCCGTGCCGACCAGCTCATCGACGCCTACGAGGAGAAGCACGGCCACCCGCCGGAGCACGGCCTGGCCGACGTGACCTGCCCGCACTGCGGCACCAGGGGGGCGTTCACCGAGCCGCGCATGTTCAACGGGCTGCTCCGCACCTACCTGGGCGCCACCGAGGATGACTCTGGCCTGGCCTACCTGCGCCCGGAGACCGCGCAGGGCATCTTCATCAACTTCCGCAACGTCCTGCAGACCTCGCGCAAGAAGATCCCGTTCGGCATCGGGCAGATCGGCAAGTCGTTCCGCAATGAGATCACGCCCGGCAACTTCATCTTCCGCACCCGCGAGTTCGAGCAGATGGAGATGGAGTTCTTCGTCACGCCCGGGACCGACGAGGAATGGCACGATCGCTGGATCGACGCGCGGCTGGCCTGGCACGCCGACCTCGGCCTGAGCCGGGACAACCTGCGGCTGTACGAGCATCCCGAGGAAAAGCGCTCGCACTACTCCAAGCGCACGGTCGACATCGAGTACCGCTTCGGCTTCCCCGGCAGCGAGTGGGGCGAGCTCGAGGGCATCGCCAACCGCACCGACTTCGACCTCAGCACGCACGGCCGGGCCTCCGGCCAGGACATGTCCTACCTCGACCCGGAGTCCGGCGAGCGGTACATCCCCTACGTGATCGAGCCGGCCGCGGGCGTGGACCGGTGCCTGCTGGCGTTCCTGCTCGACGGCTACACGCAGGACGAGGCGCCGGACGCCAAGGGCCAGATGGAGAAGCGCACGGTGCTCCGGCTCGACCACCGGATCGCGCCGGTCAAGGTGGCGGTGCTGCCGCTGTCACGCAACGCCGACCTGTCGCCCAAGGCCAGGGACGTGGCGGCCACGGTGCGCAAGCACTGGAACGCCGACTTCGACGACGCGAGCGCGATCGGCCGCCGGTACCGGCGCCAGGACGAGATCGGCACTCCCTACTGCGTGACCGTCGACTTCGAGACGCTCAACGACCAGGCGGTCACGGTCCGGGAGCGCGACTCGATGAAGCAGGAGCGGATCGGCATCGACGGCCTGATCGCTTACCTCTCGGAGCGGCTGGCCGACTGCTGATCCGCCTGCGGCGGCGCGGCGCCGGGGGTGCTGGCACGAGCGGTCCCCGTGCGGGTGCCCTCCTTGCCGGCCGCCGCAGGCCGGGCCACACTGCAGGTGACGATGCGGGGGTAGCCGGCGCCGGGCGCCGGGTCCCCGGGAGTCGCAGGTGGCGCTGGGGGGATGCGGATGAGGGCCCAGACCGCCCGGTGGGTGGCCGGCGGCGTCGCGGCGGGCTCGACCGTGCTGATGGCCACCGGGCTCTTCCTGACCTACGTGGACCGGCACCTCGTCCCGGCCAGCCTGAACAGCTGGGACTTCTCTGACGTCTTCACCGATACGGTGAATCTGGCCGTGCCGGTGGTGGGCTTCGTACTCGCGTCCCGGCGGCCCGCCAACCGGGTGGGCTGGGTCTTCCTGGCCGCGGGCGTGGGGCTGGCGCTGACCGCCTTCTGCGGCCCGTACGCGCTGCGAGCCCTGATCGCGGCGCCCGGGGTCCTGCCGGCCGGCCGGGCGGTGGCCTGGCTGTCCAACTGGACCTTCGTGATACAGACCGCCGCGCTGTCGTACCTGCTGTTGCTGTTCCCGACCGGGCGGCTGCGCACCCCGCGGTGGCGCCCGGCGGCCTGGTTCCTGGCCGTGGTGTTCGCGCTGCTCGCGGTGACCCAGCTGGCCCACGCCACCCGGGTCTGGGCCGACCCGTTCAGCTCGTTCTCCGACGGGCAGCTCCCCGGCGTCGTGCCCGTGATCCTCGTGCTGGTGCCGGTCGCTCTGCTGATCGGCATCACCGGGCTGCTGGTGCGGTTCGCCCGGTCGTCGGGTGACGAGCGGCTGCAGCTGAAGTGGTTCGTGGCCGCGGCCGTACTCGTGGTAGCCACGATGATCCCGTCGATCCTTACGGACTCCCCAGTCACGACGGTGCTGCAGAACCTGGCGTTCCTGTGCCTGTACGCGGCCATCGCCATCGCGGTGCTCAAGTACCGGCTGTACGAGATCGACATCGTCATCAACAGAGCCGTCCTCTATGGCACGCTGGCCGCGTTCATCACCGCGGTCTACGTCGGCTTGGTCGCCGGGGTAGGGACGCTGGTGGGCAACCGGCGCAACCCGCTGCTGTCGGCGCTGGCGGCCGCGGTGGTGGCGATCGCGTTCCAGCCGGTCCGGCAGTGGGCCGGGCGGCTGGCTAACCGCGTCGTCTACGGCCGCCGGGCCACCCCCTACCAGGTACTGTCCGACTTCGCCCGGCGCATCGGCGGCGCCTACGCCAGTGAGGACGTTCTCCCGCAGATGGCGCAGATCGTGGCGGCCGGAACCGGCGCCGAGCGGGTCGTGGTCTGGCTGCGGGTGGGCGACGAGCTCCATGCCGAGGCCGCATCGGACGGCGGACCGCACCCGGCGCCGCTGCCCGTGGCCGGCCAGGCGCTGCCGTCGCTGCCGGACGCGGACGTGAGCGTCCCGGTCGTACACCAGGGTGAGCTGCTGGGCGCGATCTCGATCCGGATGCCGCGCGGGGAGCCGCTGCGCCCGGCGGGGGAGCAGCTGGTCGCGGACGTGGCGTCGCAGGCGGGGCTGGCGCTGTCGAACGCGGGGCTGGTCGAGGACCTGCGGGCGTCGCGGCAGCGGCTGGTGGCCGCGCAGGACGAGGCGCGCCGCCGCCTGGAGCGCAACCTGCACGACGGGGCCCAGCAGGACCTGGTGGCCCTGGCCATCAAGCTCCGGCTCGCCGGGGCCGCCGCCGACGAGGACCCGGCGCAGACCAAGGAGATCATCGGCGAGCTGCAGGCCGACACCGCCGCGGCGCTGGAGAACCTCCGGGACCTGGCCCGGGGCATCTACCCGCCGCTGCTGGCCGACCTGGGGCTGGTCGCGGCGCTCAACGCGCAGGCCAGGAAGTCCCCGGTGCCGGTGGCCGTCGAGGCGGACGGGGTCGGGCGGCTCCCGCAGGAGGCCGAGGCGGCCGTGTACTTCTGCTGCCTGGAGGCGCTGCAGAACATCGCCAAGTACGCCCGCGCGACCCAGGCCAGCATCCGGCTGCAGGCCCAGGACGGGATGCTGTGCTTCACCGTGTCCGACGACGGGGCCGGCTATGACGCTCGCCGGACCGTTATGGGATCGGGGCAGCGCAACATGGCCGACCGGCTGGCCGCGCTGGACGGGCGGCTCGAGGTCCGGTCCGCCCCCGGTCAGGGCACGGTCGTCACCGCGCGCCTCCCGCTGCCCGAGGCCAGCCGGGTGGCCGAGCGCGCCGGCCAGGCCGGCGGCTGAGCGCTGCGGGCTACCCGCGGACCCCTTCCCCGGTGATGGCCGCGAGCACCAGGTCCACGGCCTCGCCGTCCGGCGTGTCCGGCTCGGCGCGCGGCGACCGGCGGAAGATCTCGGCCGCGGCCTGGTGGAATCCGTCGGGCAGCCCGGCCGCGGCCATGCTGGCGGCGATCTCCTCCATCTCGGCCACCCAGCGCCAGCCCTTGGTGGTCGCCGACCTGGCCGCGCCCTGGGCCCGGCCGGCCAGCGACGGCTGGGACAGCGTCCACTCGGCCAGCAGCGCGTCCTCGACGCCCTCGGCCCGGGCCAGTCCCCGCGCCGCCAGCAGCAGCGCCGCCGTGCCCTTGGTCCACGCCGCGTAGGCCATCTTGACGGCGGACGCCGACCAGGTGCCGCCGCGGATGACCCGGGCGTCCAGCGGGGTGCCGTCGAACAGCCCGCGAACGGCGTCGGCCTCCGGGCCGGACAGGTACAAGCGGGTGGTGCCGGCTGCGACCGGGGGCAAGCCGATGATCCCGCCGTCGATGTAGGTGGCCCCGCCCTCCTCCACCATCAGCGCGACCTCGCGGGCGGTCGCCGGGGAGATCGCGTTGGCGTCGATGAACAGCCCGCTGAAGCCCTGCACGGCCCAGGCCACGTCCAGCGCTGCGTGCGGCGGGCAGATCGAGAAGATGATGTCGGCGCGGTCGGCCACCTCGGCGGCCGTTCCCGCGTCCTTGAGCCCGGCCGCCCGCGCCCGGGCCGCCGTCTGCGGTCCGCGGCCCTCGGAGGCCCACAGCACGGTAAGTCCGGCTTCGGTCAGGCACCGCCCCACGGCCGCGCCCATCTCGCCAGGATGAAGCAGCCCGATCACTGGTCCGCGTGGCATGTCCATGGCTGAGTGTGACACGGACGCCGCCAGCGCCGGTGAATCAGGTTCCGCTGTGGGCTGGCCTCCCGGTGGCCGCGACCGGCGGGAAGGCCGGCCGATTCACGGGCAGGCAAGCGACCACGTCTCCAGCGGTCGGCGCGGCTCGGTAGAGTCCCAACTGAGGGGCCGAAAGGCCGCAGGATACTTTCGCCGCCCAGCGTCCACGATCACCGTGTCCGGGCTGGCGGCACCACGAGGAGTGCGTTCAGTGCCGAAGCTTGTCTATGACTTCACCGAGGGCAACAAGGATCTGAGGGACCTGCTGGGCGGCAAGGGCGCCAACCTGGCCGAGATGACCAACCTGGGCCTGCCGGTACCGCCGGGCTTCATCATCACCACTGATGCCTGCCGCTATTACCTCGCCGAGGGCACCGTGCCCGAAGGCCTCGCCGCCGAGGTCGATGAGCACCTGGCCGACCTGGAGCGGAAGATCGGCCGCCGCCTGGGCGATCACGCCGACCCGCTGCTGGTCAGCGTCCGGTCCGGGGCCAAGTTCTCCATGCCGGGAATGATGGAGACCGTGCTGAACATCGGCCTGTCCGATGAGTCGGTACACGGCCTGGCCAAGCAGGCCGGCAGCGAGCGGTTCGCCTGGGACTCCTACCGGCGGCTGATCCAGATGTTCGGCAAGACGGTGCTGGACATCGACGGCGAGGAGTTCGAGCACGCGATCGACGCGGCCAAAAAGGCCAAGGGCACGACCAATGACCTGGACCTGGACGCCGACGACCTGCGCGGGCTGGTGGAGACGTTCAAGGGGATCGTCCGGGACAACACCGGCCGCGACTTCCCGCAGGAGCCGCGGGAGCAGATGGACCTGGCGGTCCAGGCCGTCTTCGGTTCCTGGAACGCCCCGCGGGCGATCCTGTACCGGCGCCAGGAGCGCATCCCGGCCGACCTCGGCACCGCGGTCAACATCGTGGCGATGGTGTTCGGCAACCTGGGCATGGACTCGGGCACCGGCGTGGCGTTCACCCGTGACCCGGGCACCGGCCAGCAGGGCGTCTACGGCGACTACCTGCAGAACGCCCAGGGCGAGGACGTGGTCGCCGGGATCAGGAACACCGTGCCGCTGCAGGACCTCGAGCGCATCGACGCGAAGTCCTACGCCGAGCTGATGCAGATCATGCAGACCCTGGAGAACCACTACCGGGACCTGTGCGACATCGAGTTCACGATCGAGCGCGGCAAGCTGTGGATGCTGCAGACCCGGGTCGGCAAGCGCACCGCCGCCGCGGCGTTCCGGATCGCGGTCCAGCTCGTCGACCAGGGCCTGATCGACATGGACGAGGCGCTCAGCCGGGTCACCGGCGATCAGCTGGCGCAGCTGATGTTCCCGCGCTTCGACGTCAGCGGGAAGGTCAGGCAGATCACCAAGGGCGTGAGCGCCTCGCCGGGCGCCGCGGTCGGCCAGGCGGTGTTCGACTCCGGACGGGCCGTGGAGCAGGCCGCGGCGGGGCAGGACGTCATCTTGGTCCGGCGGGAGACCAACCCCGACGACCTGCACGGCATGATCGCCTCCCGGGGCATCCTGACCAGCCGCGGCGGCAAGACCAGCCACGCGGCCGTGGTCGCCCGCGGCATGGGCAAGACCTGCGTCTGCGGGGCCGACGAGCTCGACGTCGACCTGGTCGGCCGGAAGTTCACCGCGCCGGGCGGGATCACGGTGGCCGAAGGCGACGTGATCTCCATCGACGGCACGTCCGGCGCCGTGTACCTCGGCGAGGTGCCGGTCATGGCCTCGCCGGTGGTGGAGTACTTCGAGGGCAAGCTCGGCCCGGAGGCCGACGAGCTGGTCAGCGCGGTCAGCCGGATCATGGCGCACGCGGACGCGAGCCGCCGGCTCGGCGTGCACGCCAACGCCGACACCGGCCCCGACTGCGCCCGGGCCCGGCGGTTCGGCGCCGAGGGCGTGGGCCTGGTGCGGACCGAGCACATGTTCCTCGGCGAGCGCCGTCAGCTGATCGAGCGGCTGATCCTGGCCGACGACGAGGCGACCCGGCAGTCCGCGCTCGACGCGCTCGAGCCGCTGCAGCGGGGCGACTTCGTGGAGATCCTGGAGGCGATGGACGGCCTGCCGGTCACGATCCGGCTGATCGACCCGCCGCTGCACGAGTTCCTGCCCGACCTCACCGAGCTGTCGGTCAAGGTCGCCCTGGCCGGGGACCAGGCCTCCGAGCAGGACCGCAAGCTGCTCGACGCGGTGCGCCGCCTGCACGAGCAGAACCCCATGCTCGGCCTGCGCGGGGTCCGGCTGGCCCTGGTCATCCCCGGGCTGGCCAACATGCAGGTCCGGGCGATCGCGCACGCGGCCGCCGAGCGCAAGCAGGCCGGCGGCGACCCCAGGCCGGAGATCATGATCCCGCTGACCGCGTCGGTACAGGAGATGGAGATCGCCCGCGAGGACACCGAGAAGGTGCTCGCCCAGGTGGCGGAGGAGACCGGCATCCGCGTGCACACGCTGATCGGCACCATGATCGAGGTGCCGCGGGCCGCGCTGATCTCCGGGGAGATCGCGCAGTCCGCCGAGTTCTTCTCCTTCGGCACCAACGACCTCACGCAGATGACCTGGGGATTCTCCCGTGACGACGTGGAGGGCGCGTTCTTCAGCCGGTACATCGACCTGGGCATCTTCGGCGTCTCGCCGTTCGAGAGCATCGACCGCGACGGCGTCGGCCGCCTGGTCCGCATCTCGGTCGAGGAGGGCCGGGCCGCCCGGCCCGACCTGCATCTCGGGGTCTGCGGCGAGCACGGCGGCGACCCGGATTCGGTGCACTTCTTCCACGAGGTCGGCCTGGACTACGTCTCCTGCTCGCCGTTCCGGGTGCCCGTCGCCCGGCTGGAGGCCGGCCGCGCCGCCGTGGCGGAAAAGGCTGGGGGCAGCGACAGCCGGTGACGGACAGGGGCGGCTACGACGCTCACGCGACGGCCCGGTGGGTAGCTGAGCCGCCCAAGAGGGCGCGCAACCCCGGGCGCGGCCCGTTCGAGCGGGACCGCGCCCGGGTGCTGCACAGCGCGGCGCTGCGCAGGCTGGCGGCCAAGACGCAGGTCGTCGAGGTCGGCTCGGGCGACTTCCCGCGGACCAGGCTGACCCATTCCCTGGAGTGCGCGCAGATCGGGCGCGAGTTCGGGGCCGTGCTCGGGTGCGATCCCGACCTGGTCGACGCCGCGTGCCTGGCCCACGACCTCGGGCACCCGCCGTTCGGTCACAACGGCGAGTCGGCCCTGGCCGAGTTCGCCGCGGGCTGCGGCGGGTTCGAGGGCAACGCGCAGAGCCTCCGGCTGCTGACCCGGCTGGAGGCGAAGGTGCCCGGCGCCGGGCTGAACCTGACCCGGGCCACCCTCGACGCCACGCTGAAGTACCCCTGGCCGGCCCGGGCCGGGGAGGTCAAGTTCGGGGTGTACGCCGACGACGCCGAGGTTTTCGCCTGGATCAGGGACGGCGCGCCGCCCGGCCAGCCGTGCCTGGAAGCCCAGGTCATGGACTGGTCCGACGACGTGGCCTACTCCGTGCACGACCTGGAGGACGGGCTGCAGGCCGGCCTGATCACGCTGGGCGCGCTGCGTGACCCGGCCGAGCAGAAGGCGGTGGCCGCCCTTACCGCGGCCGAATACTGTGCCCCTGGCTCGGTCACCGTCGACGAGCTGTGCGAGATCTTCGCCGACCTGCTCGCGCTGCCGTGCTGGCCGCCGGATTACGACGGCGGGCTGGCGTCCCTGGCCGCGCTGAAGAACCTGACCAGCGAGCTGATCGGCCGGTTCTGCAGCTCGGCGCAACAGGCCACCCTGGCCGCCGTGCCCGGGTCGGCGCCCGGCCCGCCGTCCGGCCCGGCCCGGCTGACCCGGTACGCCGCCGACCTCGTCGTGCCCCGGCCGCAGCGCCTGGAGATCGCGCTGCTGAAGGGGGTCACCGCGCAGTACGTGATGAGCCGGGCCGGGGCCGCGGAATCCCAGGCCCGGGAGCGGGAGCTGATCGCCGAGCTCGCGGCCGCGGTGCGAGCCGGCGCGCCCGCCGCGCTGGATCTGGTGTTTCGGCCCGCCTACGCCGCGGCAGTATCTGATCAGGAACGGCTGCGCGTCGTGGTCGACCAGATCGCCTCGCTCACGGATACCTCGGCCATCGCGTGGCACCGCCGGCTGCGGGAGTGACAACCTGACCATGCCGGCCGCCAGCGGCCCGCCGCTGCGCCTGGCACCTGCCCGAACCCACCCCGCGCCCGGCCTGCTACCGTCGAGCGGCCTGTCACCGGAAGGAGTCCCAGATGCCTGCCGAACCCGCCTTTGTGATCGTGGGAGCGAGCCTGGCCGGCGCCAAGGCCGCGGAAACCCTCCGCGAGGAGGGCTTCGAGGGCGCGATCGTGCTTATCGGCACCGAAGAACAGTACCCTTACGAGCGGCCGCCGCTGTCCAAGGGATACCTGCTGGGCAAGGACGGCCGGGAATCGATATTCCCGCTCGCCGACGGGTGGTACGCCGAGCACGACGTCGACCTGCGGCTTGGCGTGACCGTGACGTCGATCGACCGGGCGGGCCACCGGGTCACCCTGGAGGACGGCCAGTTCGAGCCCTACGACCGGCTGCTGATCACCACCGGCGCGTCGCCGCGCCGGCTGAACATCCCCGGGGCCGAGCTCGACGGCGTCCGGTACCTGCGCACGGTAGGGGACTCGGAGCGGCTGGCCGCGGCGCTGCGCGGCGGCGGGCAGGTCGTCATCGCCGGGGCCGGCTGGATCGGCCTGGAGACCGCGGCCGCCGCGCGCGAGTACGGCTGCGAGGTCACGGTGGTGGAGCCGGAGCCCGGGGTGCTGCGGCGCGCGCTGGGCCCCGAGCTCGGCGAGGTGTTCGAGAACCTGCACCGCAGCCACGGCGTGACGTTCCGGTTCGGTGAGGGGCTCAGCGAGGTGACCGGGTCCGGCGGCGCGGTGACCGGCGCGGTCACGTCCTCCGGTGCGGAGCTGCCCGCCGACACCGTCATCATCGCGGTCGGCGTGCTGCCGAACGTCGGGCTGGCCGCCGACGCGAGGCTGGACGTGGACAACGGCATCGTGGTCGACGAGGCGCTACGCACCTCCGACCCGGACATCTTCGCGGCCGGCGACGTCGCGAACGCGTTCAACACCCTGCTCGGGCGCAGGATCCGGGTCGAGCACTGGGGGAACGCGCTGGCCGGCGGCCCGCTCGCGGCGCGGTCGATGCTGGGCCGGGACGTCACCTACGACTGGGTGCCGTACTTCTTCAGCGACCAGTACGACCTCGGCATGGAGACCGCCGGGCTGCCCGACCCGGGCACCTACGACGAGGTCGTCTACCGGGGCGACAAGGACTCCCTGGAGTTCATCTCGTTCTGGCTGGCCGACCGGGTCGTCGTGGCCGGGATGAACGTCAACGTCTGGGACGTCAACGAGGACATCCAGGCCCTGATCCGGTCCGGGGAAACGGTCGACCCGGACCGCCTGGCCGACCCCGACATCCCCCTCACCGACCTCTAGCCCGCACGGCGCCTGCCAGCGCGCGATCACTCCGTGCTGGAACGCCAGCAGCTGCGCGCCATCGCCGGGAAGGACGGCCGTCATGGTGCCCAGGCTGGCCGGCCGCCCAGCGCACGAGGCGGACGCCGGCCCCGGCTGTGGACGACGACGGCCGCCAAGACCGGGATGTGGATGAGCCGGTCCGGCTGTCGGCGGCGACCGGTAGAGGCGTCGGCCGTCGCCGCGATCACGGCCCGCGTTACGGCTGCGACGGGCCGAGGATCGCGGCCACCACCTGGCCGGTGTCGGCGAGGTCGGGCAGGACGGCGTGTGCCCCGGAGGCGGCCAGGTCCGCCGCCGTGAACTGCCCGGTCGCGACGCCCACCGCGCGGGCCCCGGTGGCCAGCGCCGCGGCGACATCGAGCGGCGTGTCACCGACCAGCACCGTGGCCGGGCCACCGAAATCGGTGCCGTAAGCGCGCGCCGCCCGGCCGCGCGCCAGCGGCACGAGCTCGGCCCGGACCTCGTGCGCGTCGCCGTAGGCGCCCACGTCCAGGTCGAGGTGGTCAGTCAGGCCCAGCGGTCCGAGCTTGACCTCGGCCAGCGGCCGGATGTTCCCGGTCAGCAACGACTGGACCACGTCCGTCCCGGCGGCCCCGTCGCCGCCCGGGCCGGACCTGGCCAGCGCGGCCATGGCCTGGGCCGCGCCGGGCAGCGCCCGGCTGCGCTGCCGGACCAGATCGGCCAGGCCGGCGGCGTGAGCGGCCATCCGCCCGTGGAACGCGTCCACCACCCGCTGCGGCTCAGCCACCCCGGCCAGGTCGAGCACCTCGACCGCGATGGCCCGGTCGGTGCGCCCGGACATCGACCCCGGCTGCGGCATCGGGCGGCCGAACATCTCCCGGAACGCCATCTGGTACAGCTCACGGCCGACCCCGTCGGAGTCGACCAGCGTGTAGTCGACGTCCCACAGGACCAGCAGCCGGCGCACGCCGCGACGGTATCAGCTAGCGCGCCGGCGAGTAGACGGCGTATTGAGGGTGGCGTCAACTAGACTCGCCGGGACAGCAGGCGGGGGCAGGGAGATCGGCGGAGGGCGACGTGGCAGGCCGGATCCGCGACGAGGACATCGCGCTGGTCCGCGAGCGCTCCGCGGTTGACGAGGTCGTGGGGGAGTACCTGCAGCTCCGCACCTCCGGCGGCGACTCGCTCAAGGGGCTGTGCCCATTCCACGACGAGAAGACGCCGTCGTTCAACGTGACCCCGTCCCGCGGGCTGTGGTACTGCTTCTCCTGCACCGAGGGCGGCGACGTCATCAAGTTCGTGCAGCGGATCGACAACCTGAGCTTCGCCGAGGCGGTGGAGCGGCTGGCGGCCCGGGCCGGGATCGAGCTGCGGTACGAGCAGGGCGGGCACGTGCCGGGCCGGGAGCACTCGCAGCGCCGGAGGCTGATCGATGCTCACCGCGCGGCGGCCGAGTTCTATTCCCAACGGATAGGCACCGCAGATGCCGCGGCCGCCCGCGCCCTGCTGTCCGCGCGGGGATTTGAGGAGGCCGACTGGGCCAGGTTCGGAGTCGGCTACGCCCCGGCCGAGTGGGACGCCCTGACCCGGCATCTGCGCGGCCACGGGTTCACCGACGCCGAACTGCTCCGCGGCGGGCTGGCCCGGCAGGGCAGGCGCGGCCCGGTGGACATGTTCCGCAACCGGCTGACCTGGCCCATCAGGGACCTGGCCGGGGACGTGATCGCGTTCGGCGCCCGCAAGCTCGCCGAGGACGACAACGGGCCCAAGTACCTGAACACCCCCGAGACACCGCTGTTCACCAAGAGCGCGGTGCTTTACGGTGCCGACCTGGCCAAGCGGGACATCGCGCAGCGCCGCCAGGCCGTGATCGTCGAGGGCTACACCGACGTCATGGCCTGCCACCTGTCCGGGATCACCACGGCCGTGGCGACCAGCGGGACCTCGTTCGGCGCCGGCCACATCAAGATCCTGCGGCGGCTGCTGATGGACACCGACAAGTTCCGGGGGGAGGTCATCTTCACCTTCGACGGCGACGCGGCCGGGCAGCGGGCGGTCGAGCGCGCGTTCACTTTCGAGGGCGACTTCGTCACGCAGACCATGTTCACCCTGCAGCCCGACGGCCTCGACCCGTGCGACCTGCGGCTCAAGTACGGCGAGGCGGCCGTCCGGGACCTGATCGCCCAGCGCGTCCCGGTGTACGAGTTCGCCATCCGCGGCGAGCTGGCCAAGCACAACCTCGACACCAACGAGGGCCGCCTCGCGGCGCTCGACGCCGCCGCCAGGATCGTCGGGCGGATCAAGGATTACGGCCTGCGGGACCGCTACGCCGTGAGCCTGGACCGCTGGCTCGGCCTGATGGACGAGGACTTCGTGCTGGCCAGGGTCCGCGCACAGGCGCCGGCCGGGCCCGCGTCACGGCGCCCAGGGCGCGCTGCCGCCGGCGGCCAGAACGGCCACCGGCGGGGCCCGGACAGCCAGCTGCCGAGCGACGCCGGGCCGCCCGGCCAAGAAGACGGCGGCCCCGGGGAGCCCGGTCAGGGGCAGCGCGCCGCGGAGTTCCGCTACGACATGAACGATCCCGTGATCCAGCTCGAGCGTGAGGTGCTGAAGCTGGCGGTCCAGCGGCCGGCGCTGTGCGGCCCGGCTTTCGACGCGCTCGGGACCGACTCCTTTACCGCGCCCGTGCACGCGTCGGTAGTCGGCCTGATCGCCCGGTGCGGCGGCGCGGGGAACGCGGCCGGCGGCCGGGAGTGGGCCGAGCAGCTGCTCGCCGCCGCGCCCGACGACCGCGCCCGGGGGTTCGTGACCCGGCTGGCCGTGGAGCCGCTGCGGGTGCCGCGCTTGGACGGGGAGGCGGATGCCCGGTACGCCGAGGCGGTCCTGGCCCGGGTCGAGGAGCTGTCCGTGAGCCGGGAGATCGCCGTGATCAAGTCGCGGCTGCAGCGCCTGAGCCCGGTGGACGAGACGGCCGGATACAACCGGATGTTCGGCGATCTGGTGTCCCTGGAGCAGCGCCGCAAGGTGCTTTCCGAGCGCGCGGCCGGCGCGCTGTAGCCGCGCATGCACAAATCATGGTCGAAGCGTTACTAGCGTCAAGGTGACAATATTAGATCCGCGCAACCCCTGTTTCCTGACGCACACTGTCTCCATGAGCCTTACGGTTCTGCCCCCCGTAGACCAGGTAACTGATCTTGTTGCTCAGGCCAGGGAACGCGGAACCGTCACGATGGCTGACCTCACCGCCGCGTTTGACCGCTGTGACCTGCCCGCGGACGCCGTCGAGGGCGTGCTCCGGCTGCTCGCGGACGAGGGCGTCGAGATCATCGAAGCTCCCCAGGAGGATCCGGAAGACCTGCGGCGCGGCGCGGCGGCGGACGGCGCCAGGCGGGCGGTCACCGGCGACCTGGTCCGGATCTACCTGCGCGAGATCGGCCGGGTACCGCTGCTCACGGCGCAGGACGAGGTCGACCTGGCCAAGGCGATCGAGGCCGGCCTGTTCGCGGAGGAAAAGCTGCAGGGCGGCTGCCCGTCGTCAGCGGAAGGCCGCGGCGTGGAGCTCGCCGAGCTTGCCGTGCTCGCCGCGGAGGGGATGCAGGCGAAGCAGCGGCTGATCGAGGCCAACCTGCGCCTGGTGGTGTCGATAGCCAAGCGGTACATCGGGCGCGGACTGGTCTTCCTGGACCTGATCCAGGAGGGGAACCTCGGCCTGATCCGCGCGGTGGAGAAGTTCGACTACACCAAGGGCTACAAGTTCTCCACCTACGCCACGTGGTGGATCCGGCAAGCGATCACCCGGGCCATCGCCGACCAGGCCCGCACGATCCGGATCCCGGTGCACATGGTCGAGACGATCAACAAGATGGCCCGGATCCAGCGCCAGCTCCATCAGGACCTCGGCCGCGAGGCCACCCCGGACGAGATCGCGGCGGAGATGGGGCTGAGCGCCGACCGGGTGGCCGAGATCCAGCGGATCGCCCAGGAGCCCGTCTCGCTCCAGTCGCCGATCGGCGAGGAAGACTCCGACCTGGGGGACTTCATCGAGGACGCCGACGCCGTCGTGCCCATGGAGGCGGCGGCGTTCATCATGCTCCAAGACCAGCTGGAACAGGTCCTCGACAACCTGAGCATCCGCGAGCAGCGCATCATCCAGCTGCGGTTCGGCCTGACCGATGGCCATCCCAGGACGCTGGAAGAGGTCGGCAGGGAATTCGGCGTGACGCGTGAGCGTATCCGCCAGATCGAGTCCAAGACCCTCGCCAAGCTGCGCCACCCGAGCCGGGCGCAGATGCTCCGCGAGTACCTGGCCTGACC
Organism: uncultured Actinomycetota bacterium; assembly: GCA_963795055.1. GTDB lineage: Bacteria > Actinomycetota > Actinomycetes > Streptosporangiales > Streptosporangiaceae > JASHPR01. The sequence goes on along the minus strand of CAWCGJ010000040.1, from coordinate 120,498 downwards.
TCCCGCGGTCCGCTACTCGCTGGCGGAGAGGCTGTCGCCCGTCTCCGTCGCGATGCCGGGGCCGTCCGGTTCCCCGGGGCCTCCGTTCCGCTGCCGCAGCCCGGGGACGTAGCTGGTGACCTTGTCCGGCAGCCCGTCCGCGACCTTCTGCTTGGTCGCCTTGGCCAGGTTGGCGGCCTGAGCCTGGACCGCGCCCGCCGCCTGCTGCGCCGCCGGGCTGTCCGTGACGTTGCGGGCGGCCCGCTTGATCTGCTCGTAGCGCTCACGGCCCGCTCGCGCGCCGAGGACGAAGCCGACGGCCAGGCCGGTGAGGAAGGTGATTCGATACCGTTGCATCTGGGACCTCTTCCGAGCGATTCGTGCGATGCCGCGTTGGTTCCCGGTGTGCTGGTTTGTCCCCCGCTAGGCTGACTTCCCGGTCATGCCCAGCCGAAACGCAGGTTAAGCGCAAGCGGCGCCACTGTGCGGCGGGGCCAGGCTGCGCCACCCAGCCGGTACGCTACCCTGGTGCGCGCGGCGCGGAAGCACCGGGGAACCGAATCGCTCCCGCCACGTCGTGCGGTCCCGCGTAGCTCAACTGGCAGAGCGTCCGGCTGTTAACCGGTAGGTTGCAGGTTCGAGTCCTGCCGCGGGAGCCATGTGATGGCCCGTGCTCAGGTGGCCCGCGGGCAGGCCCGTCAGTGACGGATCAGCACGCTGGCAATCAGCAGCGCCACCACCAGGAGCCCCAGCACCTTGAGCCCGCTGCGCAGCCGGGTCTTCCGGTAGCCGGATATCCGGCCGTGCATTGACTTGACGTCACCGTTGGCGAAGTAAGCGCGGTTGGCGTGCCAGCCCAGCACGCAGCCGACCACGAGAACGACTAACGCTACTAGGAAGACTACCGCTGCGCCCATAGACCGTGCCCCCTCCCGGTCACCCGCTTCCCGACGATGATGCCTTAACAGAGCGGCCAGTTTCAGCTGAAATACCGGCCGGCCTGGGGAATCACCCGGAAATTATGGCCCAGAGCCCGGTGCCTGACAGGCTAGCGCGGGGGCCGGCCCGGCGGTGAGCGCCCGGCTGGCAGGATTGAGGCGACCACTGAACCGACGGCAACATCCAGGGAGAGAGAGCGCATGGACGAGGCGCTAGTCGCAGAGACCATCGGCATCACCGGGCATGGCGGAGACGAGATCGAGGCCTACCTGGCCCGGCCGCTGGGGCAGGACTCGTTCGGCGGCGTCGTGGTGATCCACCACATGCCCGGCTACGACACGTCGACCAAGGAGATCACCAGGAAGTTCGCCGCCTACGGATACGCCGCGCTGATGCCGAATCTCTATTTCCGCGACGCGCCCGGGGCCAGCCCGGACGACGCCGCCGCCACCGCGCGGGCCAAGGGCGGCGTGCCGGACGAGCGCCTCGTCGGCGACGTGGCCGGAGCCGCCGCTCACCTGCGGGCCCTGGACGGCAGCAACGGGAAGGCGGGCGTCATCGGGTACTGCTCGGGCGGCCGGCAGGCATTCCTGGCCGCGTGCAGCATGCAACTCGAGGCGGCCGTCGACTGCTACGGCGCCTTCGTGGTCGGGAACCCGCCGGAGGGCATGCCGCTGAAGGTCGGCCCGATCGCGCACCTGGCGCCCAGCCTGTCCTGCCCTCTGCTCGGCCTGTTCGGCGCCGAGGACAAGTACCCGTCCCCGGAGCAGGTCGACGAGCTGGACAAGATCCTCACCGAGGCGGGCAAGGAACACGAGTTCCACAGCTACGAGGGCGCCGGGCACGCGTTCTTCTCCGTGAACCGGCCTGCCTACCGGGTGGAGGCGGCCAACGACGGCTGGCAGAAGATCTGGGACTTCTACGGCCGCTTGCTGGCCGGCGAGGGGGCTGACATGTGCACGTACCTGACCGAGAAGATTGCCGTAGCGGGCAGCGGCAAGGGCGCCGCGGGCTGGTTCACGCTCACCGACGCGACCGTGTACCTCGATCATCCGCAGCACGCCCCGGCCGAGCACACGCTGAACATCGACTTCCTCAACCCGGCGAACGGGCCGTCCGCGCGGGTGGCGGTGGAGCTGACCGCAGAGTCGGCGCGGGCGCTGGCGCGGGCGATCGAGGCCACGCTGGAGTCGGCGCCCCCCGGACTGGCCTGACGAGGCCGCGCAGGAGCCGGTGCCGGCGGACTGGCCTGACGAGGCCGCGCAGGAGTTATCGCGCCTGCCAGCTGGCCTGGAGTCCGGCTGCGTCGCCGGATGACCAGGCGTCAGTTTCCACTGGTCGCGAGCGGTGTGTCGCAACGTGCTGCCCGCTTCCGGAGGAGATCTGGCCGCGGCGGTCTGGCCGGAGGATTGTCGGCAGCCCATGCCAGGATCGATCCAAGACAGGTGAGCGGAGGCGGTCGAAATGAGGTTCCGGGTAGGGCGCGAGGCGCTGGGCGAGGCTGTGGCGTGGGTGGCGCGCGCCCTGCCGGCGCGGCCGGTGGTCCCGGTGCTGTCCGGGCTGCTGCTGCAGGCGGACGACGACGGGCTGATCCTGTCCTGCTTCGATTACGAGGTCTCCGCCCGGGTGCGGCTCGAGGCCGACGTCAAGGAGCCGGGCGCGGCCCTGGTGCCCGGCCGCCTGCTCGCCGAGATCATCCGCAGCCTGCCCGCGCTGGACGTGGAGGTCGCCACCGACGCCGACCTGGTCGCTCTGACCTGCGGAAGTGCGGAGTTCGCCCTGGTCTCGTTGCCGGTGGCGGAATACCCGGCACTGCCCGAGGCCCCGCCGGCCGCGGGGACGGTGGACGGGGGCGTGCTGGCCGTAGCGGCAGCCCAGGTCGTCCCGGCGGCGAGCCGGGACGACACGCTGCCCATGCTCACGGCGGTCTGCCTGGACATCGACGGCGAGACGCTGACGCTGGCGGCCACGGACCGCTACCGGATGGCCGTCCGGGACGTGCGCTGGGAACCGGCGGCGGACGGCCTCAGGGCGGTCGCCATGGTCCCAGCCCGGACGCTGGCCGATGTGGCGAGGACCATGTCGGCCGGGGTGCCGGTGACCGTGGCGTTCGGCGCGGGCGACCCGGGCACCGGGACGGCGTCCGAGGCCGCGCCCGCGCGGGATCCGCGGCCGGCTGACGGCATGGTCAGCTTCGAGGGCGGGGACCGGAGGCTGACCGCCCGGCTGATCGCCGGCGAGTTCATCAAGTACCGGTCCAGGTTCCCGGCCGAGTTCGGCTCTCGCGCCACGGTGCCCGCCGGCCTGTTCACCGAGGCCGTGCGCAGGGTGTCGCTCGTCGCGGAACGCGCCAGTCCGGTGCGGCTGGCGTTCGGCTCGGGCGACGTCGTCATCGAGGCGCAGACCGACGGGCGGGCCCGCGCGGTGGAGACCGTGCCCGCCGACTTCGAGGGCGACGAGCGGGTCATCTCGTTCAGCCCGCATTATCTCCTGGACGGCCTGGCCGCGGCCGCGGCGCAGGCCGTTCCGGCCCGGCAGGCAGCCGCGCCCCGCGACGGCGACGAGGTGCCGCCGTCCGGCCGGGACCGGATCAGGCTCGAGTTCACCAGCGCGGCCAAGCCCGCGCTGATCACCTGGGCCGGTGACGACGGGCTGGCCCCGGGGGAGTCCGCGCCCGCATTCCGCTACCTGGTCGTCCCGCTCCGGATCCCGGCCCGCGCGTGAGGTGACTGCGGCCCGCCGGAACCTGTAACGGGCGGGGACGCGGCGCAGCGACTTCCGGAGGAAGAGAGCCGGACGGGGGCGGCCCGGCGGCCGCTAGGGGGGAAGCCGCGTCGGGGACGCGGCTTAGCGGCCGCCGGGCCAAGAACCGCCGGAGTAGCGGCCGCCCCGGCCGCGCGGGTAACCGCGCCCGGCCGGGTAACTGCGCCCGTTACGGCCCCGGGTGGCTGCGAACACGCGCCATATCAGCCTGCGGACCAGGGCGAAGATGGCCAGGAAGATCGCCACCTTGCCGGGCCAGGGGAACGCCAGATTCAGGTCGAACAGCACCAGCCACGCGCAGAACGCGGCGATGATCACGGGGAACATGCCGAGCCGCGCCCGGTGCGCCCCGCAGCCGGACTGGTACTCTTCCCGCGCTCGCTCCCGGCCGATGCTGGCGACCGCCAGTGGCGCCGAGGGCGCGCCGGCGTGCGGGAGATCCTGGGTGATCAGGCGCAGGTGGCTTTGCGTGGTCGCCTTGAACACGGCGTCGAGGCGCTGATTGAACTCCTCGAGCGTCAGCCTGCCCACCGCGTAGTGCTCGCGCAGACTCTCGGCCGCCGCCTCGCGGTCGGCGTCCCCGATGCGAAGGTCCGGTCCTGTCGCCATGTGATCCTCCGCGTCCCAGCCGCCTGCCACCCTCGTCAGCAAGATATATCGCGTCGGGGCCGTGGGCAAGTTGTGATGTCGCGGTCGTGGGCAAGTCGTGACCCGTCGGCCCGGTCAGTTGAGGAAATAGCTGCTGCCGCCGCTTTCCGGATTGGTGACCTCCGCCTCGACCGACATGGTGCCCCCCCGGGCGAAAACCAGGGTGAGGGTGATCTGGGTGCCGCCCTTCATCGGCCCGGCCCCGGTGATCAGCAGGTGAGAGCCATCGGGAGACAGCCGCAGCAGAGTGTCGGGGGGAATCCCGATGTCCGGGACCGTCTTCATCGCGGTGCCGCCGGCCCGGACCGGCTCCCGGAAAGTCACCCGGCCACCGACGCTGGTCCGGGCCGAGGTCAGCTGGTCCGCCGGCCCGTTGTTCCTGATCACCAGGTACGCCTCGGTGGAGCCGCCGGAGGTCGGCACCCCGACGTACGCCGTCCCGAGCTGGAGCGTCGGAGCTGCGATGGCGTCCTGCGCGCAGCCGGCCAGGGCCGTGCCGCCGGCTAGCAGCACGCACGCGGTCGCGGCGGCCCTGACGGCCGCTCCGGCGCGGTGGCGTCGGCCGTGATAACGCCACGGCCTGTGGTGCCGCGCCGGCCCGCCGGAGATACCCGGCGGGCCCTGTCGCTCCTGCATGATCTTGACCTCGCATCAGTCCCGGCGCTGTCATCGTCTCACGGCCGGGCCGGTTCGCGGTGGCCGGCTGACCGCAGCCGGGCCCGCGGCGGGCGGCTCAGGAGTAGTCCCGGAAGGCGGGCCAGGCCTGCGCCCAGGATGACTTCAGCCCGGTCGCGAGGAAGACCTGCGCGCCCTGTTCGTCGTCGCTCACGCCCAGGCCGTTCCAGAACGTGGCGACCAGCCGGACGTGAGCGAACTCATGGCGCAGGAAGGCCGGGTCCAGGTTGACCGCGATGGCGGCGGAGTCGGCCGTCGGCGGTGGGCCCCAGAGCCAGAAGTTGTTGGCCCCGCTGTAGACCTGGGGCAGACCGAGGCCCGGCCCGTAGCGGTCGATCGCGCCCGCCTCGCCGTAGTTCCCGGTAAGGATCGTCGTGTGCCGCCGCAGCGGGCCCGGCAGCGCGTCGTACTCGCGCGCGACCAGCGCCACCTGCTCCGGCCAGGCGATCTCCTCGCCGAGATCATAGTTGATCTTCTGCAGCGGCACCGTGTGCAGCGCCCGCGCGGGCAGCAGCGGGATCGCCACCAGCGCACCGATGGCCCCGCTCACCAGGATCACCCGGCCGGTACGGACCGCGGAATGGATCCCGAAGGCCAGCGGCTTGCGCGCGGCGAGCCGGCGCTCCAGCGCAGCCACGCCCGCGGCGAACAGGAAGGTGTAGACGCCGCCGGGGTAGTACGCCTTGCCGCCGAGGACGAACTGCAGCACGATCACGATCAGGCAGGCAATCGCCAGCGGCCGGAAGGTGCGGGCCCGCGCGCTGCGCAGGGACCAGACCAGCCCGGCCACCCAGAGGGGCGTCAGCGCCACGCCGGTGAAGAACACCTGCGCGAGCCAGTAGGTGGCGCGATTGTGCCCGGCCGCGGTCTGCAGGGATCGGAAGACGTCCAGGCTGGGCCAGCCGTGAGCCGCCTGCCAGATGACATCGGGCGCGGCCAGGGCCGCGGCGATCACGCAGCCGAGCAGCAGGTAGCGGCTGCGCAGCAGGCGGCGGGCGTCGGTGGCCAGGAAGCCAGCGGCCAGCGCGGCCGCCAGGAAGGCGATGTTCCACTTTGCCTCGCTGGCCACCCCGACGCAGGTCCCGATCGCGAGCCACCAGCGCGGGTCCCGGCTGGCGAGCAGCCGCATGACCAGCAGCAACGTGACGGCCCAGAACACGAAGTCCGGCGTGGTCGTGGTCAGCTCGTGCATGGCCCCGAGGTACTCGCCACAGGTCGCGGCGGCGAGCGCGGCCAGGAGCTGGCCGGCCCGGCCCGCGCCGAGCAGGCGGCTCATCGCGGCGGTGAGGACGACGAGCACGGCGAGGCCGAGCGCGGGCAGCACCCGCAGCCCGACCAGCGTGTTGCCGGTCGCCAGGGCGGAGATGCGCGCCAGCAGCGGGGTGAGCGGCGGCTGGTCGACATAGCCGAAGGCCAGGTGCTGCCCGGCCGCGAGGAAGTAGAGCTCGTCGCGTACGTAGCCGTAGCGCGCGCTGACCGCCATCTCGACCGCGAACGCAGCCGCCGCGATCAGGGCGATCCCGAGCCAGGGCGCGCGCTGGCGGGATGCCGTCCCAGCTGACGCGGCCGGGGCTGGCGCTGTGACGGCGGGCGCTGCCGCGGGGCGGGCCCCGGCGGGCAGCTCGTGCCACGCGGCTCCGGTCGTGGCTGATGCTGGTGCTGCGGACGGGCACTTGGCCCCGCTGGTCATGTTCATGGCAGCATCGTGACGATCCGGGACCGCCCCGCACATCGAGCGCCGGGCCGATTTCCGCGGCTCCGCTCCCAGCCGGAGAACGGGCCGCGGCGGCGCGGGCGGCTCAGCCTGCGGTCTGACCCGCCGGATCCCCCGTGCGGCTGATCCCTCGCCGCCGGGTCAAGCCATACGATCAGGTCGTGACGAGGCTGGCCGCGCGGGCGGCGGGACTACCGCAGAGGCTGGTGGCCCGGATATCGGAGCTTCCGCCGCGTCGCCAGGAATGGGTCCAGGACGGCGCGCTCGGCGTCGCGCTCGCCGCCGTCAACGTCTTTTCCCTGCTGCCGTACCGGTCCCAGCTGCATCCGCTGTGGCTGGCCCTCACGCTGGTCGTGCTCCAGGCCGTCCCGCTGGCCTGGCGCCGGTCCTGGCCCGTCCCGGTCATGATCCTCATCGGCGGCGCGCGGGTCGCCTACGACCAGATCGGATTCGGGTTCGCGCCGTTTCCGCTCGGGCCCGCGATCGCGTTCTACACCGTCATCGACCGCAGCCACCCGGTCTGGCGCTGGGTCACCTGCGGGCTCACGGCGGTCGGGATAACGATCTCGCTGGCCAGCCCGGGCCACAACGAGCCGTACCAGGCCATCTTCCAGGCGCTGATCTTCCTGACCGCGTGGGCGGCGGGCACGCTGAGCCGGGCCAAGCGGACCAGCCTGGAGGCGGCGCAGAACCGGGCCGACCGGGCCGAGGCGGAACTCGACCGCCAGGCGGCCCGGGCCGCGGAGCACGAGCGCACCCGGATCGCCCGCGAGCTGCACGACGTGGTCGCGCACCATGTCAGCCTGATGGCGGTCCAGGCGGAGGCGGCCACCTCGCTGCTTCCGGACCGGCCCGAGCAGGCCCGGCGGTCGGTCGAGATCATCGGGGATACGGCCCGGCTGGCGCTGACCGAGCTGCGGAGGCTGCTCGGCGTGCTGCGCAGTCCCTCCGAGCGCCTGGAAACGGCGCCGTCGGCGTCGCTCGCAGAGATCGGCGAGGTGCTCGACCAGGTGCGGGGCGCCGGGCTGGAGGTCGACCTAGAGGTCGCGGGCACCCCGGGCCCGCTCGCGCCCAGCGTGGACCTGACCGCGTACCGCATCGTCCAGGAGGCCCTGACCAACACGATCCGGCACGCGCGCGCCAGCCGGGCCGACGTGACCCTGCGCTACGAGCCCGGGTACATCACCGTTTGCGTCGCCGATTCCGGGCCGGGCCGGAATGGGCTGCTGCCGGGCGGCAACGGAAGCAGCGGGGCCAGGCCGGGATCGATGCCGCAGGGTCCCCTGCTCGCGGGGTCCGGGCTCGGCCTGGCCGGAATCGCCGAGCGGGTCGCCTCGTGCGGAGGCAATCTCACGGTGGGCCCGACCCCGGCCGGCGGCTTCGCGGTCACCGCGCGGCTGCCCGCGCAATGACCGCCCCCGGGCCGCCCGCCCCGATCCGGGTGCTCGTCGTAGACGACCAGGAACTGGTGCGCTCGGGGTTCTGCGTCATCCTCGACGCGGCCGACGGCATCACCGTGGTCGGCGAGGCGGGTGACGGCGAGGCCGCCGTGTCCGCGGTGACAGCGCACCACCCCGACGTGGTGCTCATGGACATCCGGATGCCCGGGATGGACGGCCTGGAGGCCACGCGGCTGATCACCCGCGATCCCTCGGCCGCGCCCAAGGTCGTCATGCTCACGACCTTCGACCTCGACGACTACGTCTACGAGGCGCTGCGCGCCGGGGCCAGCGGCTTCCTGCTCAAGGACTCGCCACGGCATGACCTCATCGCCGCGATCCGCGCCGCCGCGGCGGGCGATGCCCTGCTGGCGCCGTCCGTCACCCGCCGCCTGATCGAGGCGTTCGCGCGGCGGCCACCGGAGACCACGCCGTCGCCGTCGCGGCTCGCCTCGCTCACCGCCCGGGAGCGGGACGTGCTCCTGCTGCTGGCGAGGGGCCGCAGCAACTCCGAGATCGCGCTGGCCCTGTTCGTCAGCGAGGCCACCGTCAAGACCCATGTCGGCAACGTGCTGGCCAAGCTGGGGCTGCGGGACCGGGTGCAGGCCGTGATCCTCGCGTACGAGACCGGCATGGTCGTGCCCGGCGACCCGTCCGGGTGAGCACCGGGGACGAGCGGCCGCGGCGGGAGGCTCAGCCGCGTTCCACCGCGGTCCCGAGCAGGCCGAGCGGGGGCGAGCCGAGCTCCATCATCGCCGAGTGGAACCTGCGCAGCGAGAAGCCCGCACCCCACTCGTTCCTGGCCCGCTCGCGCAGGTCCATGATCTCCAGCTTGCCCCAGGTGTAGCGGCCGTAGGTCGGGTCGAAGGTCGCCCGGCGGGCCTCGGAGGCCGCGGCGGCGCCGGCCAGGTGCGTGTCCGCCTCGAACCGGCGGGTGCCCTCGGCCACGGTCATCCCGGCCGTATGCACGCCGATCGCGCAGGCCAGCCGGGTGACCCGGACCAGCGCCTCGAGCCAGACGCCGATCGCGAACCGCGGGTCGTCGGCCCAGAAGCCCTCCTCGACGCAGAGTTCCTCGGCGTAATGCGCCCAGCCCTCCACGAAGGCCGCGGAGTGCAGGGTGCGGCGGACCTGGGTGGGCGCCCGGCGCAGGGCCCGGCCGTGCGAGAAGTGCCCGGGCGCGACCTCGTGCACGGTGATGCCGGGCAGCGTGGTCGCGCTGAACACCTCGAGCCATTCCTCGATCTCATGCTCGGGCCAGGATTTCTCCGGCGGCGTGATGTGGTACCAGGACGGCGCGTCCGGCTCGCCCGGCGCCGCCGGGGACATCATCGCCATGGCCCAGCGCCGCGACTCGGGGGCCAGGCCCACCCGGCACTCGCCGTCCTGGTAGGGCACGAGGTCGCGGTCCCGGGTGAACGCGATGGCCCGCTGCGTCCAGTCCCGCGCCGCCGCGATGACGCCGTCGGCGTCCGGGTGGTCGCGGACGAGTTCCCGGGCCAGCTCCAGCGGCGGCCGGCCCGGATCCACCTGCGCGCAGCTCTCGGCGAGCCGGGCGGTGAGCCGGTCCCGCTCGGCGTCGGCCCGCCCGGCCAGGCGGTCCAGGTCGACCGGCGTACCCTCGGCGCTGCTCATGAGCGCGGTCAGCGCCGCCGAGCCCAGCGCGGCGTCCGGGTCACCCCCGGCGGCCGCCCGGCCGATGTGCGCCACCAGCCGCGCGTGCGCGGCGAGCGCGGCCCTACGGACCCGGTCGTCGGTGCCCGCCGGGATGCCTGCCGGCAGCCCGCGGATCCCGTCCGCGAGGGCGGCGGCGACCGGCGCGCTGAGCCGGTCGAGGGTCTCGACGGCGGCCGTGATGGCTTCCGGCCATGCGGCGAGATGCCGCGCCCGGGCCTCGTCCCGCTCACGCTGCGGGGCGTAATCGCGGTCGTAGCAGGCCAGGTCGAGGCCGGCCAGGTGCACGAGGGGGTTGCGGCGGTGTATTTCCAGGTCGCCGAGCCAGACCCGGGCGGCGCGCTCGGCCACGGCCAGGTGAGCCTCGTCGTGCGGGTCGTCGAGCGGCGGGCCGCTGGCCGAAGTCTCCGCCATCCGGGCCAGGCCCGCCAGGACCCCGCCGACGGACAGGTCCTGGATCGTGCCGTCGTACTCGTGCCGCCCGCTGTACTCGCGCATCTCGGCGACATCGAGATCGCAGACGCTACGCAGCCGGGGAAACAGGTCATCCATGACCGGAAACGCTACCGGCTGGCTATGTCCCGGCCGCGCCCGGCTGGACGGTCTGCACGGACAGGATGTGCTCCGGCTTCGAGCAGGCCCGGGCGGTGAAGCCGACGTAGGCCGGCGCGGTCTGGTTGGGCGGGTAGATCTTCAGCCAGTGCGCGGTGACCAAGCCACAGCCGGACGGGGGGTAGTTCTCCGCGTTGGCCACCTGCAGCTGGGCGTGGACGGTCTGGCCGGGCGAGAGGGTCACCAGCGGCCGGGCGGCGGTGGGGTTCCTGGTCGCGGCGGGACCGATCTGGCGGCCGCCCTGCGCGGTGACGAACGAGACCCCCGGGTAGCCGTACAGCGTGCACGAAGCGCCGGAGACGTTGGCGAACCGGATCGGGTAGTAGCTGCTGCCCGCGGCGGCGCCGCCCGCTCCGGCCGGCACCGTTACCTTCAGCGCCGCCGTCGCGCACGCCGCCGCCGCCCCGGCCTGGGCCGGTGTCGGCGTGGGGGAACTCGCCGGGCGGGCGGTCCCGGGCGACACGATCGGCGTGGCGGCGATGGCCGGCGAGGCCGAGGGCGCGGCGGCCGGGGCCGCTGCGGTTCCGCAGGCCGCGACCAGCGTCGCGGAGCAGGCGAGAACGACCGCGGCGGCCAGTCTCCGCACCGCACTGGCGGATGATGTCATCGTCGGTGTCCCTCCCGCGGTGGCGCCGATGGCCACGCAGTTATGACGCCTGTCCCGGCGCGATGGTTGCGGCCCGCGAGCCGGGCGCATATCACATAAGGGACACAGACCGTCAGATCAGGCTGGAGGCCCGGGTGCCCGGTACTTCTTCGTTCACGACCAGGCCACAGCTGGCCGGCACGTTCGGCATGGTGGCATCGACGCACTGGCTGGCCTCGGCCGCGGGCATGGCGGTGCTGGAAAAGGGCGGCAACGCGTTCGACGCCGCCGCGGCGGCCGGCCTGGTGCTGCAGGTGGTGGAGCCGCACCTGAACGGGCCGGGGGGCGAGGTCCCGGTGATCGGGCTCGACGCTGCGGACGGCGAGGTCTTCGTGCTGGACGGGCAGGGTGTTGCGCCCGCCGCCGCGACCCTGGAGGGCTACGCCGCGCTCGGGCTGGACCTGGTGCCCGGCACCGGGCTGCTCGCGGCAGTCGTTCCGGGCGCCTTCGGGGCCTGGATGCTGTTGCTCGCCCGGCACGGCCGGATGCGGCTGCGGGACGTGATGCAGTACGCGATCGGCTACGCCGGCGGCGGGTACCCGATGCTGGCCTCGGCGAGCGCCGGGGTGGCCGCCGTGGCCGACACGTTCCGGGAGCACTGGCCCAGCTCGGCCGAGGTCTACCTGCGCGGCGGCGCTGGACCGGCCCCGGGCGAGCGGTTCACCAACCCGGACCTGGCCGCCGCCTACAACCGGATCCTGCACGAGGCCGAGGCCGCCTCGTCCGACCGGGAGGCGCAGATCGAGGCCGCGAGGGCGGCGTTCTACGAGGGGTTCGTGGCCGAGGCCATCGTCCGGTTCATCGAGCACAACGAGGTGATGGACGTCACCGGGCGGCGCCACCGGGGCCTGCTGACGAGCGCGGACCTGGCCGGCTGGCGGGCGTCTTTTGAGACCCCGGTGACGCTGGACTACCAGGGCCTGACCGTGTGCAAGACCGGACCGTGGGGCCAGGGCCCGGTGTTCCTGCAGCAGCTGGCCCTGTTGGACGGCTTCGACCTGACCGCGATGGGGCCGGGCAGCGCCGAGTTCATCCACACCGTTACTGAGTGCGCGAAGCTCGCCTTCGCCGACCGTGAGGCCTGGTACGGGGACCCGCGCCAGAGCGACGTGCCGCTGGCCGAGCTGCTGTCGCCCGGGTACGCGGCGCAGCGGCGGGAACTCGTCGGCAAGGTGGCGTCGGCGGACCTGGTCCCCGGCGCGCCCGGCGGCGCGGAGCCGCGGCTGCCCGGATACGCGCTGGCGGCGTTCGGCGGCCGCGCTGACGGTTCGGCCGGGTATTCCGCGGATGGCGGCCACCGCGGCCACGGGACGGGCGAGCCGCTGGCCAGGTCGGAGGACATCTCATCCCCGGCGCTCGGGCTGGGGGACACCTGCCATCTCGACGTGGCGGACTCGTTCGGCAACCTGGTGTCCGCCACGCCGAGCGGCGGCTGGCTGCAGAGCTCGCCGGTCATCCCCGGGCTCGGGTTCTGCCTGGGCACGCGCGCGCAGATGTTCACGCTCACCCCGGGCCTGGCCAGCACCCTGGCGCCCGGCCGGCGGCCGCGGACCACGCTGTCGCCCAGCCTGGCGCTTCGCGACGGCGAGCCGTACCTGGCGTTCGGCACCCCCGGCGGCGACCAGCAGGATCAGTGGACGCTCGGGTTCTTCCTCAACCACGTGCTGTTCGGCATGAACCTGCAGCAGGCGATCGACGCGGCTGCCTTCCACACCGACCACTTCCCGTCCTCGTTCTACCCGCGCGAGTCCAGGCCGCGCTCACTGGCCGCCGAGGCCAGGCTCGGTGAGTCCGTGCTGGCCGACCTGCGCCGCCGCGGGCACGACCTGACCGTCATGCCCCCGTGGTCGCTCGGCCGGATCAGCGCGGTCGCGAGGGACCGCGGGTTCCTGTACGCCGGCGCCAACCCGCGCGGTATGCAGGGCTACGCCGTGGGCCGCTAACCCGCGGAACCGGTCACGACGGCCGCAGGGCCAGGCCGCCGACGGCGACCGCGGCCAGCGCCGCGAGGATCGCCATCAGGTCGGCGGCGGAGCCGGTCACGGCGGGGAGCATGGCCGCGCCCACCGCGAGCGCCAGCAGCCCGAGCCCGGCGGCGAGCAGCGGGGCCTGCGGGCGGAGCACGGCCAGCCGGGCCCGGGACTCGGCCAGGTGCACGGCGAGCAGGTAGGCCAGCAGGGCCGCGCCCAGCAGGCCGGTGTGCCATGCCCGGGAACGGTGCAGCGCCTCGAGCACGAGGGCGGCGACGACCAGCCCCTCGGCCCACGGCGTCTCGCGCACGTGGTCGGCCGCGACCCGCGCGGCGCGCAGGACCGGGTTCAGGTAGACCAGCGGCTCGCCGGGGGCGGTGCCGAGGACGAGCCGGGCGACGCTCAGGGCCGCGCACGCGACCGCGACGGCCAGGAGCACGCCGCCGAGGCCGCCGGTGCCGGGCAGCGGGCTGGCCGACCAGGCCACGCAGGCCGCGGCCAGCAGCCCCGCGGCGCCGGCGGCCCGGGCCTGTCGTCCGATCCTCACCGGCGGCTCACCATGACCCTCCTGGTGTACGGGGCCAGCGGCTCGTCCAGGGTCTGTTCGCCGTCCCAGTGCACGAGCGGGATCCCGAGCTCGCGCAGCGAGAACCTGATCGCCTGCTGCTCCATCCGCCAGATCCGCCGGGCCAGCCCGCTGAGGCTGTCCCTGCGGCCCGACGGCTCGGCGTTCAGCACGTCGATGATCAGGACGCTGAAGCCGCGTTCCCTCAGGTCCCTGAGCGTCTCGACCAGCCTCCGGTCGAGCAGCGGGCTGAACACCAGGATCAGCGAGCCGGACGGCAGGCCCGCCCGCGGGAGCCGCACGATCTGCGCGTCCCGGGAGCGCGCGTCGGCCAGCCCCGGATCGGCCAGCATCAGGTCCATGACCCGGTAGTACTGGCGCGCGCCGAGGCCCGGGGCGAGCCACCGCACGCTGTGCTGATAGATGACCAGGCCCACCCGGTCCCGGACGGCCAGGTACGTGCGAGCCGCGGCGGCCGCGCCGCGCAGGGCGAAGTCGGCCGGGGTGGAACCGGGCTCGCCGACGTCGGAGCTGGTGTCGGCGAGGATGACCACGTTCTGGGTGCGCTCGGCCGCGAACGTGTTCAGCTGCAGCCGCCCCCGCCGGGTGGTGGCCGGCCAGTTGACCCGGCGCTGCCGGTCACCGGGAACGAACTCGCGTATGCCGGTGAACTCCACCCCGTCTCCGGGAGACCGCGACGCGTGCTCGCCCAGGCGGCTGGGCAGCCGGCTGAGCACCACCACGGTCCGCTGCGCCGCGGGCCGCGGGTAACAGTCGACCGTGGGCAGTTCGACCGTGGCGTGGCCCTCGGTCAGCCGCCACCGGTCGCGGAGCGTGATCTCCAGTACGCCGAGGCTCCGCCGCCCCCAGCGGTCCACCCGGAACGGCAGGGTGGACTCACGGCCGCCGGAAAGCCGGCCCGGTTCCGGGACCACCGCGTAGCGCGGGTGCACCATCAGGTTCACCGCATGATCCCCGGGTCCGGTCACCGTCACCGTGAGGTCGGCGTGCTCGCCCTCGGACAGCCGGGTCGCGCTGGTGCGTACGCTGACGCCGACCTGGCCGGGCCGCACGGGGCGCCGCGCCGCGAGCAGCAGTACCGCAGGGGCGGCGACCCCGGCGAACTCCGGACGCCGGGTGATCAGCGCGATGATCAGGCCGGCCAGCGCGAGCGTGATGAGCCGCCGGGCATGGGCGGACGCCGACCACCGGGGGCGGACCTGGCGCGCGGTGCCCGGCCCGGGCGCCTCCTGTTCCCGCTGCGCGGCCACGGGCCGTCAGGCTCCGGCCCGGGCCGCGGGATCGGTTTGCGGCGTGGGCACGGCCGCCAGCAGCCGGACCACCACGTCGTCCGAGCTGACCTGGCGCACCCAGAGCTCGGGACGCAGCGTGATCCGGTGGGCCAGCGCCGAGACCGCGACGCTCTTGACGTCGTCCGGGATCACGTAGTCGCGCTGGCGCAGCATGGCCTGGCCCCGGCCCAGCTGGACCAGCGCCAGCCCGCCGCGCGGGCTGGCGCCCACCTGGATCTGGGTGTGCTCCCTGGTCGCCCGGATGATCGCGACCACGTACTCGAGCAGGTCGGGCGAGACCTCCACCTGCTCCAGCGACCGGCGCATGGCGGTCAGCTCGACCGCGCCGGTGATCTGGCCGAGCTCGACCAGATCCGTGGCCCGGTCCAGCCGCCGCTGCAGCATCAGCACCTCGTCGGCCGCCCGCAGGTAGCCGAGCCGCAGCCGCATCAGGAACCGGTCGAGCTGGGCCTCGGGCAGCTCGTAGGTGCCCTCGTACTCGATGGGGTTGTCGGTGGCGAGCACGACGAACGGCTGCGGGAGCGGCCGGGTTTCGCCGTCCATGCTCACCTGCCCCTCGCCCATGGCCTCGAGCAAGGCGGCCTGGGTCTTGGGGGGCGTGCGGTTGATCTCGTCGGCCAGCAGGAGCTGGGTGAAGACCGGCCCGGGGCGGAACACCATCTGCCCGGTCCGCTGGTCGTACAGCGGTGCCCCGACCACGTCCGACGGGAGCAGGTCGGGGGTGAACTGGATCCGCGCGAAGTCCAGGCCGAGCGTGCGGGCGAACGAGCGGGCGATCAGGGTCTTGCCGAGCCCCGGCAGGTCCTCGAGGAGGATGTGGCCGCCCGCCAGGATGCCGATCATCACCAGCTCGAGCGCGCGGCGGTTCCCGACCACCGCACGCTCGATCTCATTTAGCACGGCGGCGCACCGCTCGGCGGTCTGGCCGGGAGTGAGGGTGAGGTCGCTCACAGGTGCTCCAGTCGGTCGATGAGCCGGGCCAGGGTCCGGGGCGGGATGCCCGGCTGCTTCCCCGCCTGGGCCGGCGCGCGTGCCGGGTCCACCCAGTACCACAGGGCGTCGTCGCGCGGGCGCGGGCACAGCAGCCGCCGTGCGGCGGTCGGGTCGTCGTGCAGGCTAATGCCGTGGCGCTCGGCGAGCCGCGCGGCCAGCAGGTGCTGCAGGGTGCCGCGCAGCACCGCGTCGTACGCCGCCAGGGACTGCGTGCCGTCGACCAGCCCGGCGCGCCTGCGCCAGTAGCCGGTGAACGTGACCGGGACCGCCTCGGCGTCCGTCACGCGGACGTCACCGGGCGGGGTGCCCAGCGGCGTGATCGCGCGCATCACGACCAGTGCGACCACGGCCGCCCCGATCACCACCGCGGCAGCGCCGGGCAGCCCGGCGGCCACGTAGCCCGTGGCCGCCGCGACCGCGACCAGCACGGCCGCGACGCAGATCTCAGGGGCCGCCGCCCGCCAGCCGTCGCCGGCCGGCCCCGCCTGGCTGGTCATCCGCCTGACCCCGCCGCGGGCTCGGGCTCGGCCAGGCTCGCGGCCAGCTCATTCAGGGCCTGCTGCGCGTCATCCCGCCGGGCCGGCGGCATCGGGTGGCTGGAGAACCGCGCCTCGTAGAACAGGGTGGTCAGCCGGGTCGCGGCATCCGTCCGGATCAGGCCCCGGTCGGCCGCCCGCAGGAGCAGCTCATAGGGGGTGTCCGCGGCGCCCCGGGCCGCCCCGGCCCGGGCCAGGGCCTGTTCCATGGCCGCGTAGCACGCGATGATCGCGGCCCGGGCGTCGTCGAGCAGGCGCAGCGCGCTGCGGCCGGACTCGACGATCTCGCGGAGCTGGTCTTCCTCGTCTTCGGCGGCAGGCTCGACGGGCGCCCCGGCCGCGAGCCGGCGCCAGCCGGTCCAGGTTCCGCGGTACGCCGCGATGAACCGCGCGAGCAGGTAGATCACGACGCCGGCCACCAGCACCAGCAAGATGATGATCACGATGCGGTCGCTGACGAGGTGGCTGCGGGGGACGCGGGCAGGCGCGCTCTGCGACCCGGAGGAGCGCTTGGCGGGGCGCAGCGCCAGGTGCACGTGCGCGGCCCTATCGAACAGGTACGCGACCGGGATCGCGACGAGCGCGATCACCACGATGTAGGTGAGCAGCGTGCGCAGCCGCGCGGCGATGATCGCGTCGTCCGGCGCCCGCGAGCGCCGGACGAGGAGTGCGACCAGCAGGCAGCCGAGCACGGCCTCGGCGGACGCCGCGAGCAGGAGGCCGTCGTGACGGTAGGACCCGCTGAGCGCAGGCGCGGGCACCGTGCCGCGCAGCCCGATCGCGACCAGGGCGAGCAGCGCCGCGGCCAGCGCCAGGTGGCCCAGCCCCCATCCGCGGGCCGCGCCACGGGCGCCGCCGGCGGGCGAACGCTGCTGCGACATACCGTCCAGTCTCCCGCAACCGGGCCGGGCGCGGCGAGCGGCGGCCCGTCGCACACCATACCCATCCGCTGCGGGCGCGCTAACCCGGCGGCGGCGGAGCACCTGCCGTAGCTGGGGCGCAGCTGGACTAGCGCTGGGGGATGACTCAAAGATCAGACTTCCGGGTGACGACAGCGCTTCCCGTCGCGCGGCACCCTGGGAGCGCAGCGTGCCCGGCCGCGGCCGGCGCCGCTGAGCGATATCACGCCGGCCCCGCCGGTGCCGCGGGCAAAACCTGATGATTGTGAGGCGCAGGCACGTGAGTGCTCAGCCATCATCGCGGCCCGAAACCCTGCCGCCGGACCCGGAACCGGGTCACCGGGGGGCAGCGGTCATCGAGACCGCCGCGCTGACGAAACGCTACCCGGGCCCGGTCACCGCGCTCGACGGGCTCACGGTGACCGTGGAGCCCGGCATCACCGGACTGGTCGGCGCCAACGGCGCGGGCAAGTCGACGCTCATCAAGATCCTGCTCGGCCTGCTCGAGCCGACCAGCGGGCAGGCCAGGGTGCTCGGCGGTGACTGCCAGCACGACGGGGAGCGGATCAGGGGGCTAACCGGCTACATGCCCGAGCACGACTGCCTGCCCCCCGATGTCACCGCCACCGAGTTCGTCACCCACCTCGGCCGGATGTCCGGGCTGCCGCCGACCGCGGCCAAGGAGCGGGCCGCCGAGTCGCTGCGCCACGTCGGCCTGTACGAGGAGCGTTACCGGCAGATCGGCACCTACTCGACCGGCATGAAGCAGCGGGTCAAGCTGGCCCAGGCACTGGTCGGCGATCCCCGGCTGCTGCTGCTCGACGAGCCGACCGTCGGGCTCGACCCGGCCGGCCGCACCTCGATGCTGGAGCTGATCGCCCGGATCGGCGCTGAGTTCGGCATCTCCATCGTGGTCGCCTCGCACCTGCTCGGCGAGATCGAGCGGATCTGCGACCACCTGGTGGCGATCGACGGGGGGCGCCTGCTGCGCGCCGACACGATCACCAGCATGACCCAGGTGAGCCAGGTCCTGCTGATCGAGGTCGACGAGGGCTCGGACCGCCTGCTGGCCGAGCTCGCCCGGCGCGGCCTCGAGCCCCGGCCGTACGAGCGGGCGGTGCTCGTCCGGCTGGAGGGCGACGCCACGTACGACTCGGTCCGCGACGCGGTCGCCGATCTCGGCCTGCCGCTCAACCGGCTGGAGCAGCGCCGCCGCCGCATCGAGGAACTGTTCCGGGACGACCAGCCCCAGGACGCCGAACCGGAGGCCTTCCATGTCGGCTGAAACCGGAGTCATCCATGACATCGGCTACCGCCGCTACACCGGGCGGCGACTGGGCCGGGCCCAGATCATCCGGGCCCTGTACTGGCACAGCCTGCGCTCCGCGTTCGGGATCGGGCGTGGCGCCAAGGCCAAGATCGTGCCGGTGATCACTTTCGTGGTCATCTGCCTGCCCGCGGTGGCCAGCGCGGTCGCCGTGGCCCAGGGCCAGCCCCGCCTCGTCCCCTACGACACGTACGTGTTCCAGCTGCGCGTCGTCGTCATGATCATCTACATCGCGGCGCAAGCGCCCGAGCTGGTCTCCCGCGACCTGCGCAGTCACGTGCTGCCGCTGTACTTCTGCCGGCCGCTGCGCCGCATGGACTACCCGCTGGCCAAGCTGGCCGCGTTCATCACCGCGTGCCTGGCGATGATCGAGATCCCGTTGCTGCTGCTGTACGTGGGCACGATCACCCAGGCGCACGGCGGCAGCGCGATCTGGCACCAGACCAAGGCACTGATCCCCGGGCTGCTGGTCGGGCTGATGTGGGCGGTACTGCTCGCGTCGATCGGGCTCGTCCTCGCCTCGCTGAGCGGGCGCCGCGCCTACGCCACCGGCGCGATCGCCATCTTCTTCTTCCTCACCTGGGTCCTGGCCGGGATCCTGATCGCGGTCACCCAGCGCAACGTCCTCCGGGCGGTGGCGGCCCCCAAGGGCCTGCCCCCCGGTGCCGCACCCCCGCCGGGCGGTCACTTCTTCATGACGGTTCAGGTGCCGACCACCGCGACCCACCTGTCCGGGCTGGTGAGCCCGTTCACCACCCTCGACGGCGTGCGGCAGTGGCTCGGCGGCACCTCACCCACCTTCCTGCCTGGCGTGGGCCATTACGGCCCGCTCTACGGGGTGATGCTGCTCGTCCTGCTTGCGGTCAGCGTCGGCGGCCTGTTCGCCCGGTACCGGAAGGCAGGTGCGTGATGGCCCGGTGTTACCGGAGGCGCAAATGATACAGATCGAGCTGCGCAACGTGACCCGCTGGTACGGCAACGTGGTCGCGGTCAACGACATCACGATGACGATAGGCCCGGGCGTCACCGGCTTGCTCGGCCCGAACGGCGCGGGCAAGTCGACCGTGCTGCACCTGATCGCCGGCTTCCTCGCGCCGTCGCGCGGCGAGCTGACCGTCGGCGGCGTGCCCAGCTGGCGCAACCCGGAGATCTACCGCACGGTCGGCCTGGTCCCGGAGCGCGACTCGGTGTACGCGTTCCTCACCGGCGAGGAGTTCGTCCGGGCGACGGCCACGCTGCACCAGCTCGCCGACCCGGCGGCCGCGACGCGGCGTGCGATCGCGATCGTGGACATGGCGTCAGCGCAGGACCGCAAGATCTCGACCTACTCCAAGGGGATGCGGCAGCGGATCAAGGTGGCGGCCGCGCTGGTGCACGATCCCCAGGTGCTGCTGCTGGACGAGCCGTTCAACGGGATGGACCCGCGGCAGCGGCTGCACATGATGGACCTGCTGACCAAGCTCGGCGCGGAGGGACGGACGATCCTGCTCAGCTCGCACATCCTGGAGGAGGTCGAGCAGCTGGCCGGCACCATCCAGGTGATCGTGTCCGGTCGGCTGGCGGCCTCCGGGGATTTCCGCGCGATCAGGCGGCTGATGACCAGCCGGCCTCACGTGTTCCTGGTGCGCACTTCGGACGACCGGCGGCTCGGCGCCGCGCTGATCGGCCGCCCGGCGGTGACCGGGGTCGAAGTGACCGGCGACGGCCTGCAGGTGCGGGCGGCCGACTACGGCGCGTTCAGCCGCGAGCTCGCGGCGCTCACCCGTGACGAGGGCATCCGGCTGCGCGAGCTGCTGCCCGAAGACGAGTCGCTGGAAAGCGTCTTCGCCTACCTCGTCGAGTCCTGACACGAAAGACGATGAGCCGTGGACGTTGCGTTCAATAAAGTCGTCGCGTCGATCACGCTGCGCGCGGTGTTCGGCCGGAAGCGGGCGCTGCTGTTCGCGATCCCGCCGGTGATCCTGATCCTGATCACGCTGGTGCTGAAGGAGGCGCGACCGCCGGGCGCCGCGTGGCCCGGCCGGATCCTCGGCGACTTCGGGTTCTCGGTGATCCTCCCGCTCACCGCGCTGATCATCGGCACCAGCGTGCTCGGCGCCGAGATCGACGACGGGAGCATCGTCCACCTGCTGGCCACGCCGGTGCGCCGCTCGTCGGTGATCGTGACCAAGTTCTGCGTCGGGGCCGTGCTGACCATGGTCTTCGTGGCCGTGCCCGAGCTGGTCGCCGGGCTGATCGCGACCGGCGGGCCCAGCAAGCTCGCGGCCGGGCTGTTCGTCGGCGCGCTGGTCGGATCGGTGATCTACAACGCGGTGTTCGTCATGCTCTCGGTGCTCACCACCCGCGCGATCGCCGTCGGGCTGCTGTACGTGCTGATCTGGGAGGTCGTGCTCGGCAACTTCGTCAGCGGTGCCCGGCTGCTGTCGGTCGAGCAGTACTCGCTCAGCGTCGCGAACTCGATCGCGCACTATCACGCCCTGAACGCCGGCCTGACGCTGTCGACCGCGGTCATCATGGGCGTGATCGTGACCGTCGCCGCCCTGGTCTACGCCACCCGGCGGCTGTCGGAGTTCTCCCTCAAGGGCGACGCGGTCTGAGCGGGCGGGCCCCGCGGCGCCGCAGCGGAATTTCCGGCCGCCCGGCCGCAGCGCTGGCGGGGGCGTGCGCGTCTCTCTAGCGTGAACCTCGCGATGGCGGGACAACGGCCGGTTTACGCGACTGCCGGGGATGTCCGTTTTCTCGGTCCCGGCCGCCTGGTGACCGGGCCCGGGCCGGTGCCGTCGGCGGCGGCCTGGCCCGCAGGCACGCGCCCGGTGAGCCGGTTAGGCGCGCGCCTTCGCGGCCGCCTTGAGCTGCTTCTTGTGCTCGCGGACCGCGGCCAGCGAGGCGCCGTCGGTGATGTCGGCCACCGACCAGCGCGAGCCCTCCTCGCCGAACCGGCCCGCGGCCTCGCGCCAGCCCTCCGGCCGGACGTCGAGCTGCTTGCCCAGCAGCGCGATCGTGATCTGCGCCTTGTAGGCGCCGAACCCGGGCAGCTCAGACAGGCGCTCGGCCAGCTCGGCGCCGGTCGCGGCGGTCGCCCAGACCTGGCTCGCGTCGCCGTCGTAACGGCCCATGATCACCCGGGCCAGCTCCTGGACCCGCCCCGCCATCGCCCGCGGGAACCGGTGCAGCGCGGGGCGCTCGCTGAACACCGCGACCAGCGCGTCCGGCTCATAGTCGGCCAGCTCGGCGGCGGTCGGCTCGTGCCTGAGCCGCTGCGCCAGTTCGTACGGCGAGCTGAACGCCTTCTCCAGCGGTACCTGCTGGTCCAGCAGCATCGCGATGAGCAGGGCCAGCGGGCTGCGCGACAGCAGCTCGTTGGCGCCGTCGGAGATCGGCAGTGAGAGCGTCATCGGTCCCTCCAGGTCACCGAGGCCATCATCGCAGCCAGCGCCGGGTCGTCGCCGGGCCCGGACGGCCAGCACAGGAACTATAAGGGGATAGCCTGACGTTGCAGGAAGTGGGATCTATGCATCCCGCCTAAGGAGAGATAGACATGTCGCGTCCCATGATGTTCGGCATCGGCGGGGTCATCATCGGGCTTGTCTTGCTGGTCTGGCTGCCCTTGTGGGCGTCGGCGCTGATCATCATCGCCGCCATCGCCATCCCCATCATCGCCTGGCGCGCGCTCGACCCGTCCCAGCGGCGGCGGATCCGCAACATGCGCGACCGGGGGCAGCTCGGCCGCTAGCTATGTCCGCGGCCGGGACCGGCTGCGGCGGGGCCTGGCCGTCGTAGCGCGCCGACGGGCGGATCAGCCGGTTGCCGGACACCTGCTCGAGCACGTGCGTGCACCAGCCGATGACCCGGCTGGAGGCGAAGGTCGGCGTGAACTCCTGCCGCGGGATCCCGCAGGCATCCATGACCACCCCGGCGTAGAACTCGACATTGGCGTTGAGCGCCCGCCCGGGCTTTTCCTCCCCGAGTACCCGGACGATCGTGTCCTCCACCGAGGTCGCGAAGTCCGCGGTGCGGCCCCCCACCGTGGTCGCGACCTCGCGCAGCAGCGCCGAGCGGGGGTCTTTGCCCTTGTAGACCCGGTGGCCGAAGCCCATGATCCGGTCACCGCGCTGCAGCGCGGCCCTGGTCCAGGCCTCGGCGCGGTCCGGGCTCCCGATATCGTCCAGCATCTCGAGCACGCGGCTGGGCGCGCCGCCGTGCAACGGGCCGGACAAGGCGCCGATCGCGCCGACCACGGCCGCGCCGAGATCGGCGCCGGTGGACGTGATCACCCGCGCGGTGAACGTGGAGGAATTGAAGCCGTGGTCGATCGTGCTGATCAGGTACCGCTCCAGGGCCCACACCTTCTGCGGGTCCGGGCGCTCGCCGCTGAGCATGTAGAGGTAGTTGGCCGCCGCGGAGAGCTCCGGGTCCGGTGAGACCGGCGGCTGGCCGTCCCGCAGCCGATGCAGCGCCGCGACCAGCACCGGCGTCTGCGCCGACAGCTGCATCGCGTTGTCGTAGAGCTGGTCCGCCGTGATATCGAGCCAGGAGCGGAAGCCGGACCGCTGGGCGACGAACGAGACCGCGGTGCGCAGCGCGGTGAGCGGGTCGTACGGCTCGGTGGCGGCGAGTGCGCGCAAGAACGGAACCAGGTCATCGGGCAGCACCCGGTGCTCGGCGATCTCGCGCCGGAAGGCTTCCCGCTCGGCGCGGCTGGGCAGGTGGCCGCGGAACAGCAGATACCACACGTCCTCGAGCGTCCGGCGGCGGTTCAGCTCGATCGCGTCGTACTGCCGGTAGTGGTAGAAGCCTTCCAGGCCCCGGACGTCGCCGATCTGGGTGTGCGCGACCACCACGCCCTCGAGCCCGGCGGGCGCGTCCCCGTTGGTGGTCACCTGCGCGGTGTCTGGCATCTGAAACTCCCTGCCTGCTGCTGCATCACCATGCCGCTTGTCTATACCGATAGCGTGAACCATAATGTCCATATCAGTCAATGTTGATTAAAATCAATCTGACAACCAGGAAGCTGGGCCCGGGTTAGACGCTGGGGCCACCCAGATAGCCGGAGGGGCGGGAGCGTGACGGAGTGGATCGGGGCCTCGGAGGCGGCGCAGCGGCTGGGCATCAAGCCCGCCAGCCTGTACTCCTACGTGAGCCGCGGCGTGCTCACCCCGCGCCGCGCTGCCGACGGCCGGGCCAGCCTGTTCGATGCCGCCGAGGTGGCCGGCCTGGCCCGGCGCGGGCGGCCGCGCCGGGCCCCGGGCGGCGCCGAGCTGGTGATCGAGTCGGAGCTGACCGAGATCTCCGATGACCATCTCCGGTTCCGCGGGTACGACGCGATCACCCTGGCCACCAGCCGGAGCTTCGAGGACGTGGCCGGCCTGCTGTGGACCGGATCCTTCTGCGACCCGGCCGCCGCCGGCCCGTGGCAGGCGACCGGCGAGGCCATCGCCGCGGGCACGGCCGCCCAGGCCGCGCTCCCGCCGGACACCTATCCGCTCGAGCGGCTGCAGGTGATCGTCCCCGCGGTGGCGGCGACCGACCGGCTCCGGCTGCACCTGGACCGGCCCGCCGTCATGGCTGCGGCCCGCGGCCTGATCGCCGCGATGGTCGACTGCCTGCCCGCGGTCGGCCAGGGCGCCGCCGCCGACGACAGCATCGCCAGCCGCCTGGCGGGCAAGCTCTGCGTGCGCCCCCCGCCGCCGGCCTGCTGGCCGCGCTGCGCGCCGCGCTGGTGCTGCTGGCCGACCATGAGCTGGCCGCGTCGACGCTGGCCGCGCGGGTGGCCGCGTCGGTGCGGGCCGACCCGTACGCGGTGGTCGGCACCGGCCTCGGCGCGATGAGCGGCGCCCTGCACGGCGGGGCGGCCCTGGGCGCGGAGGTGCTGGTGCTGTCGGCGGCCGACCCGGCCGACGCGCCGCGGGTGGTCGGCGAGCTGCTCCGGCGGGGGGAGCGGATCCCCGGACTCGGCCACTTCGTCTACCAGGCCGGCGACCCGCGGTCCGTTCTGCTTCTCGACCTGATCAGGAAGGCAGCCCCGGACTCCGGCCGCCTGGCCGTCGCCGAGGCGGTGCTGGCCGAGGCCAGGCGCCGGGCGCTGCCCGCCCCGAACATCGAGTTCGCGCTCGCGGTGCTGTCCACGGTGGCCGGGATGATCCCCGGGGCCGGCGAGGCCATCTTCGCCGTGGCCAGGACGGCGGGCTGGCTGGCGCACGCGCTGGAGGAGTACGTGCGGGCCACGCCGATCCGCCCCCGCGGGGTGTACACCGGCCGCAGGCCGGCGGGTAGCCGGACCGCCTCCCCATGCCTGCCACGTACTGTGTGCCTGAAGTCAACGGATGAAAAGAGTTCACCAGTCATGGCCGTACGCCGCCTGAACCATGCCGTCCTTTACGTCAGCGATCTCGCGCGGACCGTTGAGTTCTACCGCTACACACTCGGTTTCGAGGTACGCACCGAGATCCCCGGCCGCGCCGCGTTCCTGCGGGCGCCGGGGTCGGCCAATGATCACGACCTCGGGCTGTTCGAGGTCGGGGACGCTCCCCGGCCGCGCGATCCCTACGTGGGGCTCTACCACCTGGCCTGGGAGGTGGGCACGCTCGCGGAGCTCGCGGAGATCCGGGACCGGCTCGGCGAGCGCGGCGCGCTCGTGGGCGCGAGTGACCACCGGGTGTCCAAGTCCCTGTACGCCAAGGACCCGAGCGGCATCGAGTTCGAGGTGATGTGGCGGGTGCCCGCCGAGAACTGGGAGCAGGAGCTGCGCGAGGGCGACATGATCGCCCCGCTCGACCTGGAAGGCGAGCTGGCCCGTTGGGGCGACCGGGTCACCGGCGCCGCCGCCGGCTCGATTACCTGACCGCGGGGACCGCCCGGCGGCCCGCGGCTCGCGGCGCCCGGCCTCGTCAGCGCCCGGGCGCCTGGTGCAGTTCCTGGGGCTTGGTGCGGGCCTCGATCGTGCCCTTGTAGGCGGTGCCCCGGACATGCACCGTGGGCGCGTCGGACGGCAGCCGGATCTCCAGTTCCTCTTCGGCAGACCAGCCCTTGCTGACCCCGAAGCCGTCCATCTCGACCCGCACGCCCGGCGGGACCAGGATGTCGACGCGCGACTTGTAGGCGACGGCGACCACGGTGGTGACCGGCGCGGTCAGCTCGGCGGCCCGCAGGTCGAGCCAGCCCTGGCCCTTGTAGATCATCACGTTGAAGCGCTCGGGGACGCGCCAGCGCCCGCCGCGGCGGATGGAGTTCTTGTACGCCATTGCCCACCGGCCCGGCGTGGCGGCCGGGACCGCCGGCGCGGCGCCGGCCGGCGCCGTGGGCAGGTCGCTGGTGAGCCGGTCAAGGTCGGCACTGGTCTTGGCGGTGAGCGCGGCGCGCATCCGCTCATCGAACTCGTCGTCATCCAGCCGGCGTTCCGCGAAAGCCTGCTGGAGTCGCTGCGCGACGGCGTCGCGGTCCTGGTCGGACGCGCGGATCGCCGGAGCGCGTCGGGACTCGGGCTCGCCGCCCGGCGTCACCGGGACCTGTTCCGGGTTCAAAATCACCGGCCTCCTTCGCACCGTGCCTCTGGGCGTGTCTCTGCGCACGTCCCGGCACCAAGATTGCGATATATCTTAACCTGGACAGGCCCGGGCGTGAAGCCCGGGGGCCGACAGGGGGCGGGCGGGAACCAGGGCATGAGGTCGGGCGGGAGAGCCGGGCTGGGCCGCCCGGGCATGAGACCTGACGGGAGAGCCGGCCGGGCCGACCTGGTGGCGGGAGCCGGGAGGGCGGCTGTCGGCGGGGGAGCCGGGAGGGCGGCTGTCGGCGGCCTCAGGTGCCCGCGAGCTCGGCGTAGAGCTCGGCCGTCTGCGCGGCGATGCCGGCCCAGCCGAACTCGGCCTCGGCCCGCCCCCGCCCCCGCCGGCCCATCTCGGCGGCCCGGCGCTTGTCGGTCACGAGCTCGTTGATGGCATGGGCGAGCGCGGCCGGGTCCCCCGGGGGGACCAGCAGGCCCGTCTCCCCGTCCGCCACTACCTCGGGTATGCCGCCCACCTTGGACCCGACGACCGCGGTGCCGCAGGCCATGGCCTCCAGGTTCACGATGCCGAGCGGCTCGTACAGCGACGGGCAGGCGAACACGGTCGCGTGCGTCAGCAACTGGATGACCTCGCGCTTGGCGAGCATCCCGGAGATCCAGACCACGCCGTCCCGTCCCGCCCGCAGCTCCCGGGCCAGGTCACTGACCTCGGACTCGAGCTCCGGCGTGTCCGCCTGGCCGGCGCAGATCACCAGCTGCGCCGCGGGATCGACGTCGGCCGCCGCGCGCAGCAGCACCGGCAGCCCCTTCTGCCTGGTGACCCGGCCGACAAACACGACCGAGGGCCGGGCCGGGTCGACGCCGTAGCGCTCCAGCACGTCGGTCGCCCGGTCGGGGGAGTACTCGGCCGTGTCGATGCCGTTGCGGATGACCCGCACCCGCCGCGCGGGCACGGCCGGGTAGGCCGCCAGCACGTCGTCCCGCATGCCGTCAGAGACCGCGATGACCGCGGCCGCGGCCTCGACGGCGGTCCGCTCGCACCAAGAGGACAGCGCGTAGCCGCCGCCGAGCTGCTCGGCCTTCCACGGCCGCAGCGGCTCCAGCGAGTGCACGGTGACCACGTGCGGGATCCCGTACAGCAACGAGGTCAGGTACCCGGCCAGGTTCGCGTACCAGGTATGCGAGTGCACCACCTCGGCGGCGCCGACCGCGGCCGCCATCGACAGGTCCGCGGAGATCGTCTGCAGCGCCCGGTTCGCCCCGGCGAGGTGGTCCCAGGCCTGGTGCGCGATGGCTCCCGGCCGGTCCTCGCCCTGGCAATGAACGGTGAGGTTGACCAGGCCGGCCAGCTCGCGAGCGAGGTATTCCACGTGGACGCCGGCCCCGCCGTAGACATCCGGCGGGTACTCCCTGGTCAGCAGGGCCACGTTGAGCCGGCTCAGCGGGCTGGCCTGGGTCACGCCGGCACTTCCTGGCCCTTGCCGACCACGGTGATGCCACCCGGCGACACGGTGAACCCGCGGGCCCGGTCGCGTTCCTTGTCCACGCCGACCTGGGCGCCCTCGGGGACGCAGACGTTCTTGTCCAGGATCGCGTTCTCGACCACCGCATGACGGCCGATCTGAGTGTTGTGCAGCACCACCGCCCGCTCCACCCGGGACCAGCTGTTGACCCGGACCCCGGGCGACAGTACCGAGTTGCGGACCAGGCCCCCGGAGACGATGACGCCGTTGCTGACGATGCTGTTGATCGCCCGCCCGACCCGGTCGCCGGAGTCGTGCACGAACTTGGCGGGCGGCTGCGACGGCACTTGGGTGAGGATCGGCCACTCCTCGTTGTACAGGTTGAACACCGGCTGCACCGCGCACAGGTCCATGTGCGCGTCGAAATAGGAGTCGAGCGTTCCGACGTCGCGCCAGTACCCGGCGTCACGCGACTCCGCGCCGGGGACCTCGTTGCCGGTGAAGTCATAGACCTCGGCCAGGCGCTGCCGCATCAGCATGGGGATGATGTCCCGGCCCATGTCATGCCGGCTCTCCTCGTCGGCCGCGTCCTTGCGCAGCGCGTCGACCAGCACGTCGCTGGTGAAGACGTAGTTGCCCATCGAGGCGAAGGCCTCGTCGGGGTGACCGGGCCGGGCCGGGGGATCGGCCGGCTTCTCCAGGAACGCGTCGATCGTGCGCCCGTCCTGGCCGGTCTGGATGACCCCGAACGCCGTGGCGTCCTGCCGCGGCACCGGCAGGGCGGCCACGGTCACGCCGGTTCCCGAGGCCACGTGCTGGTCGATCATCTGCATGGCGTCCATACGGAACACGTGGTCGGCGCCGAAGACGATGACGATATCCGGCCGGTCGTCGAAGATCAGGTTCAGCGACTGGTAGATCGCGTCGGCGGAACCCGTATACCAGTACGGGCCGAGCCGCTGCTGTGCCGGGACCGGCGTCACGTAGTTCCCGAGCAGGCTGCTCAGCCGCCAGGTGGTCGTGATGTGCCGGTCCAGGCTGTGGCTCTTGTACTGGGTGAGCACGGCGATCCGCCGGATGCCGGAGTTGACCAGGTTGGACAGGGCGAAGTCCACCAGCCGGTAGAGTCCGCCGAACGGCACCGCCGGCTTGGCGCGGTCAGCGGTGAGCGGCGCCAGGCGCTTCCCCGCTCCGCCCGCCAGCACGATGCCCAGGACTCGCTGCCCGTTCATCCCCCACCTCCTGCGGCCATTCTCAACCGTCGGCTGGGCCAAGGGATACGCCCACGGGCGTTCGTTCCGCCGAAGTTCGACTGGCGCCCGCCCGGTGCCTCATTCCTCCTCGGCCGGCTCGGCGGGCGACCTGGTCGCGGCGCGGACGGCGAGCACCCGGGCGACCTGGACGCCCACCGCCATGGCCACGCCCCAGGCAAGCGCCTCGGCGAGCGCGACCTGCGGATCGTCGGCATCGGGGGGCTCCTTGCCGGTGATCTTCTTCCAGGCGAACTGGATCACTTTCCTGGCGGCGAACGTCGCGCCGAAACCCACCAGGGTGATGACCGCCTTGTTGCCGCCGTTGCCCTTACCTGCCATGCAAGGTCCTTTCCTCTGGTCAGTCTGCCGATCATCCCACGGGGGTGCCGTCGGCACGGGCCTGCGGTCGCGATCTTTCGATCGCGGCGGCGAGTTCCGCTGGCCGCCGGGTGCCGATCAGCCAGTAGGGCCGATCCTGGTGTTCCCCCGTCACCTCGATATACACGGCGTACTTCAGGTAGGGCCTGACCAGCATGAAGGCACGCGGGTCCGCGTTCGGCCCGCGCAGCGCCCGGGTATGGGCCTCGTCGAGCGGGACCACCTCGCCGGCCACGGCGAGCGGCAGCGTGCTGGCCCCGGCGCGCAGTTCGCCGTCGGACACCTCGATCGTGGCGTGGCCCCAGTTCAGGAGCACCGCGGCGCATCCTCCGCAGATCACCGCGTAGGATGCGACCGCCACGAGCAGGCTGAAGCCGGCCCAGACGGTGCTGGCGAAAATAACCGCCGAGAACATGCCGAGCAGCCACCATGAGGCCGGCACACGAAGCTGCTCGGTGTAGCTGCGCATTAGACCACGGTAGTTGGTTACATGAAAGATATGACGGGCTGGTGGGGGTGGCGCGGTAGCCGGGGGCGCCAAGCGGGCGATCCCGGGCCGGCCAGGTCCACACCGGGCCGCAGGAGGAGGACGCCGGCCTCGTGCCCGGCGCCGCGGACGCTGGCGTGGCACACGGCGGCGGCGCAGTACACGGCGCCGCGCACGGCGCCGCGGATGCCGGCATGGCGCACGGCGGCGGCGCGGACACCGGCCTCGCGCACGGCGGCGCGGAAGACGGCGCTGCGGAGGCCGGAGCGCGCCGGCCAGTCCACCGCGACGGAGCGGACGAGGCAAGCAACGCAGTCCCGGCCCAGCTGCGCGCCACGCCGCCCGCCCGGCCGGCCCGGGAGGCCGCGGTGCCGCGCGCCCTGCAGCGGGCGGCGGACTGGTCGTGGCGGCTGCTGCTGATCGGCCTGCTGATCTACGTGGCGTTCCGGGTGGCCAGCGCGCTCGCGCTGGTCGTCCTGCCGTGCATCGCGGCGCTGCTGCTGACCGCCCTGCTGCAGCCGCTGACCGCGCGGATGCGCCGGGCCGGGATGCCCTCGCTCGCCGCGACGTGGTGCACGGTCCTGGCCGCGGTCGTGATCCTGGCCGGGCTCGGGATCCTGACCGCCAACCGGGTGAGCGCCGACTATCCCCGGCTGCAGAAAGAGGTCAAGCACACCGCCCACGAGGTCCAGTCCTCACTGGCGGGCTCCCCGTTCCACCTCAGCAGTGCGCGGCTCGACCAGTACTACGAGCAGTTCACCCACTTCGTCTCGCAACACCAGTCCCTGATCGCGGGCACGGTGGTCACCGGCGGAAGGATTGTCCTGGAGCTGCTGACCGGCCTGATCCTGATGATCTTCATTACGTTCTTCCTGCTCAAGGACGGTGAGCGGATCTGGGCCTGGCTGATCAGGGGACTACCGCCCGAGGCCAGGCGGCGGGCGGGCAACGCGGGCCCGGCGGCGTGGACGGCGCTGGTCAACTACATACGGGGTACCACCGCGGTCGCCGCCATCCACGCCGTCTTCATCGGCCTGGCCCTGTGGATCCTGGGCGTCCCGCTCCTCGTGCCGCTGATCATCCTGGTCTTCCTGGCCGCTTACGTGCCGCTCGTCGGGATACTCCTGGCCGGGGCGGCGGCCATCCTGGTGACCTTGGGCACCAAGGGCTGGATCGCGGCGGTCATCCTGCTCGGCGTCTTCCTGCTGGAGAACCAGATCGAAAGCCATCTGCTGCAGCCGCTGGTCGTAGGGCGGATCGTGCGGCTGCACCCGCTCGCGATCATCCTGGTCCTGGCGGTGGGAGGGATCGTCGCCGGCATCGCCGGGGCGATCGTGGCGGTGCCGGCCGCCGCGGCCATCAGCTACGCCTGGCCGTACCTGCGGGGAGGCTCCCCGGAGCCGCCCGACGGCGGCACGTAGCGCCCGGGCACGCCCGGGCGCTACGGCGCGTTGGCTATCCGGACGCGGTAACACCAGGCGGCGCGCGGTAAGGTCACGTCCGCGGATCAGGCCGCCAGACCGGAGAAAGATGGTGCCCATGGCGCAGGCGAACGCTGAACCCGACCGCGTGCCGGTCCTCATCCAGCGGCTGGATCCCGCCCTGCCGCTGCCCGAGCGCGCCCACCCCGGAGACGCCGGCGCGGACCTGTTCGCCGCCGCGGACGTGGAGCTCGCACCCGGCCAGCGCGCCGTGGTGCCCACCGGAGTGGCGATCGCCCTGCCCGACGGGTACGCCGCGTTCGTGCATCCGCGGTCGGGGCTGGCGGCGCGTTATGGCATCACGATCGTGAATGCACCGGGCACCGTGGATGCCGGGTACCGTGGCGAGATCAGGGTGACCCTGCTCAACACCGATGCCGACAGCCCGGTGCGTTTCCAGCGCGGGGACCGGATCGCCCAGCTCGTGGTGCAGCGGGTGGAGCATCCGGTGTTCCACGAGGTAGACAGGCTGCCGGGTTCGGCCAGAGGGGATGGCGGGTTCGGGTCGACCGGCGGCCACGCCGCGGCGGGTCACCCGGTCGGTTAGGACGAGTTTCCGTAAGGAAGTTAGGAGCGTGCGGGGTGTTCAGGCGGCGCCGCCGCGAGCAAGCGGACCGGCCCGGGGTTGACTCCGGCACGGCCCAGGATGACCCGGGTTTTTTCGGCGACCTGGATGAGCTGGACGAGGACGAGGGCGACGACGACGAGGAGCCGGCCGGGCCCGCTGGCCAGCAGGAGCAGGTATCCGGGCCGTGGGACGGGGCCGGGGACTTCCCGCAGCGGGAGCGGATGGACTTCGGCAGCCTGCTGGTCCCGGCGTACGAGGGCATCAGGGTCGAGGTCGAGATGGCCGAGGGCACCGGGGTGTGCGTCACGGTCCTGCGCGGCGACAGCGCTCTCCAGCTGATGGCCTTCGCTGCGCCCAAGACCAGCGGGCTGTGGGACGAGGTGCGGCAGGAGTTCGCCGCGGAGGTGGCCAAGTCCGGCGGCGACAGCCAGGAGGCCCAGGGCCCGTTCGGCATCGAGCTGCACGCGCGGGTGCATCCCGCGGGCGAGGGCCCGCGCCACCGGCAACTGGAGCCGGTCCGGTTCCTCGGCGTGGACGGTCCCCGCTGGTTCCTGCGGGGCATGATCCGCGGCCCGGCCGCCCGCCGCCCGGAACTGGCGCGGCCGCTCGAGGAACTGTTCGCCGACGTCGTGGTGGTGCGGGGCGACCATCCGGCCCCGCCCGGGGACCTGCTGGAGATACGGCTGCCCGAGGACATGCGCCAGGCGCTGGCCGAGCAGTTCGAGCAGGAGTCGGCGGGCCAGGCCCTGCCGAACCCGTTCGAGCGCGGCCCGGAGATCACCGAGACCAGGTAGCGCGGCACCGCGGGCGGCACGGCCGCGCCCGGGCCGCCGCGCCGCGGCGGGTCACCGCCCGCCGGAGAGCAGCGCGCCCAGTTCCTCCTCGACGTCCTCGCTGGTCACGAACAGCAATTCGTCCCCGGCTTCCAGGGGGTCGTCGCTGTTCGGCACGATCACCCGGCCGTCGCGCAAGATCGCGACCAGCGCGGTGTCGGCCGGCCACTCGATCCCGCCGATCCGCTGGCCGGCCAGGGGCGCGTCGGCGGGCATGGTCAGCTCGACCAGGCTGGCCTCGCTCTGCCGGAACGTCATCAGCCGGACCAGGTCGCCGACGCTGACCGCCTCCTCGACCAGGGCCGACAGCAGCCGGGGCGTGGACACCGCGACGTCCACCCCCCACGACTCGTTGAACAGCCACTCGTTGTTCGGGTGGTTGATCCGCGCTACCACCCGCGGCACCCCGTACTCGGTCTTGGCCAGCAGCGACACCACGAGGTTGACCTTGTCGTCCCCGGTTGCGGCGATCACGACGTTGCAGCGCTCCAGGGCCGCGTCCTCCAGCGAGGAGATCTCGCACGCGTCGGCCAGCAGCCACTCGGCCCGGGGCACGTTGTAGACCTTGATCTTCTTCGGGTCCTTGTCAATGAGCAGGACCTCGTGGCCGTTGCCGAGCAGTTCTATGGCGATGGAACGGCCAACCGAGCCAGCTCCGGCGATGGCGACGCGCATCAGTGGCCTCCTTTGCCCGGCGCGGCCGGCTTGGTGAACTCAGCCGCGATCCGGTCCAGGTCGCGCTCGTCGGTGACCAGGTACAGCTCGTCGCCCTCTTGCAGCACGGTGCCGGGACCGGGCAGCATCGCTTCCCCCAGCCTGGATATGAACGCGATCCTGGTCCGGGCCGCCTCCTCGAGCGCGGTGACCTTCTCCCCGAGCCAGTGATCGTCATAGGCCACCTCGGCCAGCACGATCTGGCCGGTCGGGTCGCGCCAGAGCGGCTGCGCGCCCTCGGGCAGCAGCTTGCGCAGCATCTGGTCGGCCGTCCAGCGCACGGTGGCCACGGTAGGAATGCCGAGCCGCTGGTACACCTCGGCCCGGCGGGGATCATAGATCCGCGCCACGACCCGCTCGACGCCGAACGACTCCCTGACCACCCGCGCCGCGATCACGTTGGAGTTATCGCCGCTGCTCACCGCGGCGAACGCGTCGGCCCGCTCGACGCCGGCCTCGATGAGGACGTCACGGTCGAAGCCGATTCCAGTGATCTTGGTGCCCTTGAAGCCCGGCCGCAGCTTGCGGAACGCATCAGGGTCCTGGTCGATCACCGCGACCGAGTGACCCTGGTCCTCCAGGATGTGCGCGATGGTCGACCCGACGCGCCCGCATCCCATGATCACGATGTGCACGGCCTTCCTTCCCGCGAGAACGGTGCCCGCTCACGGTATTACCCTGCTCCGCGCCGGTGCTAGCCCAGGTACGCGAGGTCAAGTGAGCCCCGCCGGATCCCTGTGACCACGGCACGGGACCATGGTGGCGTGAGCCTATCTGCGCGGCAACTGCCCGGGAGGGGCGACCCGCCCGAGCCGGGTGGCCGGTCAGAGCCGGAGGGCCGGCCAGAGCCGGAGGGCCCGCCCGAGCCGGGCGACCTGCTCGAGCCGGGCGACCGGCCCGAGCCGGGCGACCTGGTCGAGCTCAGCGTGGGCGAGGTCGCGCACGGCGGCTGGTGCGTGGCCAGGCCGTCCTCGGGCCCGGTGATTTTCGTACGGCATGCGCTGCCCGGAGAGCAGGTCCGTGCGGTTATCACCCAGACCACGTCGAGGTTCGCCCGGGCCGACGCGACGGCGGTCCTGGAGGCCTCGGCCGACCGGGTGGAACCGCCCTGCCCGTTCGCGCACCCGGGAGGCTGCGGCGGCTGCGACTGGCAGCACGCCAGCCTGCCCGCCCAGCGGGACCTGAAGGCCGCGGTCATCCGCCAGCAGCTGCGCCGCATCGCGGGCATCGAGCGGGACGTCACCGTCGAGCCCGTGCCGGGCGACCGGGACGGCCTGGGCTGGCGGACCAGGGTGAAGTTCGCCGTCGGCCGGGACGGCGTCGCGGGCCTGCGCAGGCACCGCTCGCACGAGGTCATGCCGATCAGCGACTGCCTGATCGCGCACCCGCTCGTCGAAGCCGCGGCGGTGACCGGGCAGCGCTGGCCGGGGGCCGTGTCGGTGGAGGTCGCCGTCGCGCCCGGGTCAGGCCAGCGGGCCGTGATCGTCGCGGGAGGCGCCGGGTCCGCTAGACCTGCTGGGGGAGCGGGCCGGGCCGGGCCTGCGCTGGCGCGAGGCCGCGGTTACCTGCGCCAGCGCGCCGCCGGGCGGTCCTGGCGGGTCAGCGCGGCCGGGTTCTGGCAGGTGCATCCGGGAGCGGCGGACACGCTCGCGGCCGCCGTGCTCGACGCGCTGCGCCCGCAGCCGGGGGACGTGGCGCTCGACTTGTACTGCGGCGCCGGGCTGTTCGCCGGGGTCCTGGCCGCGGCCGTCGGCCCGTCCGGCGCGGTGATCGGGATCGAGGCCGACGCTGCGGCGGTGCGCGACGCCCGGCGCAACCTCCGCGCGACGCCGTGGGCCCGGGTGCACCGCGGCGACGCGGCGGTCTGGCTGGCCAGAAACGGCCCGTCCGGAGCGTCGCTGGCCGTCCTGGACCCGCCGCGGGCGGGAGTTGCCCGCCCGGTCATCGACGCGCTGTCCGCGCCGTCCCCGG
Source organism: uncultured Actinomycetota bacterium (assembly GCA_963795055.1). Classification (GTDB taxonomy): domain Bacteria; phylum Actinomycetota; class Actinomycetes; order Streptosporangiales; family Streptosporangiaceae; genus JASHPR01. The sequence goes on along the minus strand of CAWCGJ010000040.1, from coordinate 85,157 downwards.
GCGGCGTGAGCGGTCCCGCCGGCGGGGCGGAACGGATCAGCCGGATCGCCTACGTGTCCTGCGATCCGGCGACCCTGGCCCGCGACATCGCGGCGCTCGTCGCGTCCGGATGGACGCTCGGGGCGCTGCGCGCCTTCGACGCGTTCCCGATGACGCATCACGTGGAGTGCCTGGCGACGCTGGTACGCACCGGGTCCCCACCAGCAACATAGGCCCCACCAGCGACAGGCGCAGGGCACATGAGATTCAGCTGCGCTGGCCGATGTGGCCAGCCCGACCGGCCGGGCGTGTGGTTAGCCCGGGTCAGGCACGCCTTCCGGAGCGGCATAGGCCACGATGGGATCATGCAACTGAGAATCTTCACCGAGCCGCAGCAGGGCGCGGACTATACGACATTGCTCCGGGTGGCCCGGGCCGCCGAGGACCTCGGCTTCGACGCCTTCTTCCGGTCCGACCACTACCTGAGGATAGGCGGCTCCAACGGCCTGCCGGGCCCGACCGACGCGTGGACGACGCTGGCCGGCCTGGCCCGCGAGACCTCGCGGATCCGCCTCGGCACCCTGGTCAGCTCGGCGACGTTCCGCTACCCGGGCCCGCTGGCGATCATCGTGGCGCAGGTCGACCAGATGAGCGGCGGCCGGGTGGAACTGGGGCTCGGCGCGGGCTGGTACGAGGGCGAGCACGCGGCCTACGGCATCCCGTTCCCGGACCTGGGCGAGCGCTTCGCCCGGTACGAGGAGCAACTCGAGGTGATCACCGGCCTGTGGGACGTCCCGGACGGCGGCACGTTCTCGTTCAGCGGCACGTACTACACGGTGGTCGACTCCCCGGCGCTGCCGAAGCCGGCGCAGCGGCCCAGGCCCCCGGTGATCGTCGGCGGGATCGGGCCGACCCGGACGCCGCGCCTGGCCGCGCGGTTCGCCGACGAGTACAACGTGCCGTTCGCCAGCGTGGAAGACACGGCGGCGGCGTTCGGCCGGGTCCGGGGGGCCTGCGCCGCCGCGGGACGGCACGAGACCTCGATGATCTACTCGGCCGCTCAGACGGTGGCCGTCGGCCGGACGCAGGCCGAACTGGACCGGCGGGCCGCAGCGATCGGCCGGAAGGCCGACGATCTGGCCGAGAGCGGGATCGCCGGCCTGCCAGACGATGTGGTCAAGAAGATCAGGAAGTTCGCGGAGATCGGGGCCGAGCATATCTACCTGCAGGTGCTCGACCTGCACGACCTTGATCACCTCGAGCTGATCGCCGCTGAGGTGCTGCCCCAGGTCTGAGCGCGCCCGGCAGGCCCAGCGCCCGGCCGCTGGCTCAGCGGCGGCGCAGAGGCAACGCTCAGGCTCCGGCCAGCGGGCCATGCCACGCTTCCGGAACGCCGAACGCGACGCATCGGGCGGAGTCGCCGGGGATCGGCCGGTCAGAGCCGGGTTGGGTGAGCGCCGAGGAGTTGCAGGATGGCATGGTCGAGACGGCGCCGGTGGGCGCTGGGGCTGGCCGGCGCCGCGGCCGCGGTCGTGGTGCTGGCGGTCGGCGGCACGTTCCTCTACATCCACGTCATCTCCGGGCCCACGCCCGCGCCGCTGGGCCTGAAGCCGGCCGCGGGTTCCGGGACCGGTCCGGCTGGCGCGGGAGGCTCGGCGCCGGCCGGGGACTCGGTGGCCACGCCCGTGGCCGGGACGTGGGATGCCGCCAAGGGTTCGGTCGTCGGCTACCGGGTGAAGGAGGTGCTGTTCGGGCAGAACCACGTCGCGGTCGGCCGGACCGGCGCGATCACCGGCCACATCACGATCAGCGGCACGGCGGTGACCGCGGGCCGCTTCACCGTGCAGATGGCCACCATCAAGAGCGACGAGAGCCAGCGTGACGTCCAGTTCCGGGGCCGGATCATGAACACGTCCGCGTACCCGACCGCGACGCTCACGCTCACCCGGCCGATCGCGCTCGCGCCGGTGCCCGCGCCCGGCGTGATCAGGACCTACAGCGTCACGGCCGACCTCACCCTGCACGGGCACACCCGGACCGTGACGTTCCCGCTTTCCGCCGAGCGCGCGTCGGGCAAGATCGAGGTGTCGGGATCGATCCCGGTCCTGTTCGCGGACTGGGATATCCCCAACCCCAGCTTCACCGGCTTCGTCACCACCCAGAACCACGGCACGCTTGAGTTCCTGCTCAAGCTCGCCCGGTCCTGACCGGCCCGTACCGCCCGGCCGGCTGAGTTTCCCGGGCCGCGGGCTACCTCAGCCGCCCCGGGCCCACGGGTCGTAATCCACTTCGAGCGGTTCCTGCGGCGGCCGTTCGGACTCGGCTACGTTGCGCAGGTTGAGCCGGATCCGGGTCCAGGTCGAGGACCGCCCGCGCATCGAGTCCACCAGGACGTCGGCCGGCTCGAGCCGGGACCAGGCCTCCGGGTGGCGCTGCTTCCACCGGTCCAGGCCCGCCATGGCCTCGGCCCGGGTGGCCGCCCTGGCTACCTCGATGAGCGGCATGGATGAGCGGCGGCGCCCGGCCGGAGAAGGCTGCGAGGACCCGGCGGGCGACGCCGGCGGGGGCGACTCCGGCGGGGGCGACGCGGCCGGGGCGCGGCGCTTGGACGGCTGCACCCTCGGCTGCTCGCCCGTCTGCTTGACGAAGTGCGGCGGCCACGGGGCGTCGGGCAGGCCGGCCGCCTCGTCCCGGGCGGCCAGCTCGAGCAGCGGCCCGAGCGAGGCGGCCGCGGCATCGATGCCCGCCCCGACATCGCCCAGCAGCGCGAAGCGCTCGGGCACGGTGTCGATGGTGAACGCCTCGGGCCGGCAGTCCGGAACCTCGTCCCAGGTCAGCGGCGTCGACACCCGGGCGTCCGGGGTGGGCCTGACCGAGTACGCCGAGGCGACCGTGCGGTCCTTGGCGTTCTGGTTGTAGTCGACGAACACGCCATGGCGCTCCTCCTTCCACCATCGTGAGGTCGCGTCCTGCGGAGCCCGCCGCTCGACCTCCCGCGCCAGCGCCACCGCCGCCCGGCGGATCTCGGAGAACGTCCAGCGGGGCTCGATCCGGGCGTAGACGTGCATCCCGCGCGAGCCCGACGTCTTCGGCCACCCGGTCAGTCCGAAGTCCGCGAGCACCTCCCGGGCGACCAGGGCCACGCGGATGATCTGCGCCCAGTCCACCCCGGGCACCGGGTCGAGGTCGACGCGGAGCTCATCGGGATGATCGAGGTCGTCGGCGCGCACCGGGTGCGGGTTGAGGTCGATGCAGCCGAGGTTGGCCACCCAAACCAGCCCGGCCGCGTCCTGCACCACGACCTCCTCGGCGGTCCGCCCGGACGGGAAGCTCAGCTCGACCGTCTCGATCCAGTCCGGCCGTGAGGACGGCGCCCGCTTCTGGAAGAACGGTTCGCTTTCCGCCCCGTTGACGTAGCGCTTCAGCACCATCGGGCGCCCGGCCACGCCGCGCAGCGCGCCGTCGGCCACGCTCAGGTAGTACCGGACCAGGTCCAGCTTGGTGTGCCCGGTCTGCGGAAAGTAGACCTTGTCCGGGTGGCTGACCGGCACGCTGTGCCCGGCGACCTCGAAGATCTGCTTGCGATCGGGCATGCCGTCACGATAACCGGCCCGTTACGTGGCGCCCGGCGCCGGCGCGCCCGGCCCGTGCGCCAGGCCCCCAGCCCTGGCCTGCCGGGCGGTGAGCAGCCGTACGGCTACCGCGCACAGGGCGGCGAGCGGCAGCGTGACGCCGATCCGCTGCAGCACGCCGGCGGCGGCCGGGGACGCCCCGGCGAGGAACACCGCCAGCACCGCGAGCGTGGCCAGGCTGCCGGCGGCCAGCGGGACGCGCAGGGCGCTCCAGCGCGGGTCGCCGCGGAACCGGCGGGCCAGCAGCAGCGGGACGGCCACCAGCGCGAGGTAGATCGGGATGCTCACCAGGTCGTGCGCGTGGTTGTGCCAGGACTCCCCGGCGGGCGAGGTCAGCAGCATCCGGTCCCGGCGCAGCAGCCCGGCGGCGATCGTCAGCACCCCGGTCGCCTGGATCAGCCGCGGCCCCGGCCCGGCCCGCCCGGCGCCGCCCAGCTCGGAATGCAGGGCCGAGCCAAACGCGACCGAGCAGCCGCCCAGCACGACGAAGCCCGTGATCATGATCCAGGGGTCGCGCGCGTCGGGCGCGGCCAGCCCGCTGATCTGCACCTCGGCCGCGCCGTGGCCGGCCTGCAGCAGCGAGGCCGTGACCCAGGCCACGGTAAAGGCCACCGGCCCGGCGATCCCCGCGATGACGGCGAGCCGGAACCCGGCGCCCGGGCCCGCGGAGGCGGGCGCCCGCAGCAGCCTTCGTCGCGTTCGGGTGACCATGTCCGGATAGCGCCTCCGGTCACCAGTATGAGCCGGTCGCCGGCCTCAGCCGGGCGGGACCCGGACCGCGCGCGCCCAGCCCGGGGCCTCGGGCGGGTCGTCGCCGAGCAGGCCGACCACCACCCGCATGCCCCGCGGCGGCTCGTCCGGCCACGGCGTGAACCCGTCGGTGAGCACCACGGTGATGGCGGGCCTGGGCCGCAGCGAGCTCGCGGCCGCGATGCCCGCTCCCATGTCGGTCCCGCCCCCGCCGACCAGCTCGACCTGGCGGGCGGAGCTGACCCGGCGCACCGGCCCGACCGCGGTGTCACAGGCGAGCACCCGCAACTGGCGGGCCAGCCCGACCGCGCGCAGCAGCCCCTCGACCTCGGCCAGGGCCATGGCCAGCAGGTCGTCGGACATGCTGCCGGAGGTATCGCAGACGACCGCGATGTCGGGCACGGGCCGGCGCAGCGCGGGCAGGACCACGTCCCCGGCCACCGATGCCCGCCGGGACGGCCGGCGGTAGGAGTAGTCGACGGCCCCGCTGGCGTCCGCGACCGCGCGGCGCAGCTCGGCGGCCAGGGCCTTGCGCCAGTCGACGGTCGGCTCGAGCAGGTCGCGGGCCCAGCGCAGCAGGCCCGCGGGTACGTTGCCGGCCTCCCGGCCGTGCCGCAGGCAGTCCTGCGCCACCTGCCGGGCTAGCAGCCGTGCCTGCCAGGGGGGCAGCCCCGGCGCGCCCCCGGAATCCCAGGGCCGCCGGCACCCGTCCACGCCGCTGCCGCAGTCTAGGGCCCAGCCGCGATCGTCCCCATCAGGATTTCGCAACGGGACGTCTCGTGGCTGGGCCGCCGCGAAGTACTGCTCGGCCAGCAGGCCGGGCTCCGCGCCCAGGTGCGCGGGCAGAACCGGGGTGCCCGGCAGCTCGAGCCCGGCGGGCTCCAGGTCGTCGTTGATCTCGGCGTCACAGCAGCGCACCCAGAACGGCGCTGTGTCCGGGACCACCTGGGCGGAGGCGGCTCGCTCCGCGTGCGTGCGCAGCAGGTGGCACACGTGATGCACCAGCACGCTGCCGAGCTGCGCCGGGGTCCACTGCGCGGTGAGCACCGGGTCGGCGTGCAGCCGCCAGCTGTCGTCCACGGCCACGGTGCCGATGTCGCGGACCGCGATCACCTGTGCCCCGAACAGCCCGCTGGCCAGGTAGGGGAACCGGGTCGCGGCCCAGAGCCTGCCCGCGGCCAGCCCGGGTACCCCGGTCATGCCGCCCGCCGCCGTCCCGGCGGTGTCCGGTGCCGCGCCGTCGCTCGTGGTCATCCGCCCAGCAGCCCGGCGTCCCGCAGCACCGGTGCGAACAGCTTGACCTCGGGGGGCGGCGGGGTGCCGTCGGGCCGGCACCGGGCCAGCGTCCTGGCCGCGACCGCGGCCACGTCGGGCGCGCCCGCCGCGGCCTGGCCGAGGACCTGCCAGCCGGCCACCCAGCGCTGCGGGGTCGGGTCGGCGGCCACCACCGCGGCCACCGCGGCCACGGCCGCGTAGGCGCGGTCGCCGCGCTTCGGCAGCACGAACGAGCCCGGGTCGGCCAGGACGGCCTCCGGGTCGGGCAGGTCCATCTCCACCAGCCAGGCCAGGAACTCGACGCCCGCGCCCTCGCCCACGCAGCCGCGCACCAGCGCGGAACGCGTCTCCTCACCTGCCCCGGCCGCGTCGCCGGCGGCCAGCAGGCGGGCGGCCATGTCCCAGGTACGCGGGCTGGGCCAGCCCCGCCCCGCCGAGGCCGCGTCCGTCGGAGGCGCGCAGGCCAGGGCGGGACGCACGTGCAGGAACGCAGCCACCAGGCCGCGGGCCAGCCCGATCCCCGCCTCCCAGCGGTCCGGCAGGGTGGGCACGGTCGGCGCCGCCCAGCCCCCGGCCAGGCCGTCGGCCACGGCCCGGGGATCGATTTCCCAGGCCAGGTGGCACAGCCGGTTGGCCAGCGGCGCCGACAAGTCCCAGCCGTCGGCGGCCTGCTCCGGCGGGTTGGCCGCCGCGACCACGGCCACGTCCGCGGGCAGGGCCAGGTCGCCGACGACCCGTTCCAGGACGACGCGCAGCAGCGCGGCCTGCACCGCCGGGGGGGCGGTGGACAGCTCGTCGAGGAACAGCAGGCCCCGGCAGGCCTCGGCCAGCCGCCGGGCCCAGCCCGGGGGAGCGAACCGCACCCCGTCGCCCACCACCACCGGCAGCCCGGCGAAGTCGGACGGCTCGCGGATCGAGGCGATCACGGTCTCGCAGGGCCAGCCCATCTTCTCGGCCATGGCCCGGATCGTGGACGTCTTGCCGGTGCCCGGGGCGCCCCACAGCAGCACCGGAACCCGCGCCGCCACGGCCACGCCGAGCGCCGCCACGGCAGCGTCGTGCTGCTGCGCCCCCACCGTGCGCCGCCCGACTGCGTTCATGTAAGTCCCGCTCGCCTCCGGGGTGCCTTGAGGCGCCCCCTTCCCTCGTCGCTCAGTCGCAAGCTCCCTCGCTCCTCAGTCCAGGCGGCGCCGCGCCCCTTTGGCTCGCGGTCCAGTTGCTTCCCTCGGCCCGTACGTTGAGTATCACCGGGTCCGCGCCGGGCTCGGGCACGCCGAGCACGGTCGCGTCGGGCCAGGCCGCCGCCGTGACCGCGACGACCAGGTGCCCGGCGGTGACCGCCAGCCCGGCCGCCCAGACCGACGCGAGCCAGCCGACGGGCAGCGCGGCGGAGAGCCTGCGCTCGCGGCCGGTGCCGGACACCGCCAGCCGTCCCCAGCCCGCACCCTCGTGCAGCGAGACGTCGACCCGGCCCGGGTCGACGCCCAGCCAGGCCTGCGCCGCGGGAGCCAGGCGCCCGGCCAGCGCGGCGACCAGGGCGGGCCGGGCCGCGTCGCGCTCGCCCGCGCGGCTGCCGCCATCGGCCCACGCGGCGGCCACCGTGGCGCACAGCCGCAGCTGAAACTCGGGGCCGAGCGCGAGCAGGGAGAACAGCTCCCGCCGGCGCGCGGTCGCGCGCTGCATCTCGTCGCGGATCTGCGGCCGCCCCGGCATCGAGGCCAGGAGGCGGCCGGTGCGCACCGAGGACACGCGGCCGGTCACCGAGCGCATGCGGCCGGTGCGCACCGAGGACACGTGGCCGGTGCGCACGAAGGACGCGCCGCCGGTGCCCGCGTAGGGGGAGCGGCCGGCCGCCAGTTGCCGCCGCGCGGCGGCTGTCGCCCGCATGGCGACCCGCCGGCGCATGACCGTCGTCGGGTCCAAGGCCCTCAGCATCGCGCCGTAGACGGCCATGCCTCCCGGAAGCCGCTGTGCCCAGGGCGCGACCGCGTGCAGCGGGAAGGTGCGGGCGGCCAGCGGGGCATACGCCACCCAGCCCTGGCCGAGGCCGGACCCGGTCACGTTCTCCGGCGTAAGGGTCAGCTCGTCGGCGGCCGACCGCGGCCCGACCGCCAGGACTTCGAGGTCGTCGCGACGGCCGCCCCACCACCCGACCAGGTCCACGCACTCGGACCGGTCGCCGCCCAGCGCCGCGAGCACGAGTTCCCCCTCGGCGTCGGGGTGATCCGCGGCGGTGAGCCGGCCCTCCGCCCAGAGCAGCCGGTGGGTCTGTTCGCCGCAGGAGACTTCGGCCTGCGCGGGCGGCAGCCCCGCCCACCACGGCGGGTCCGGCGGACCGGTGCTGGCCGTGCTCACCGTGGTTCCTGCCAGTCCAGCGGTACGGTGACCGTCGCCCCGCCGGACCGGCCGGTCACGGTCACCTCCAGCGAGGTGGCCCGCGGATGCAGCGGCGGGACCAGGTTCAGCTTCAGGTGCCCGCGGTCGTCGCCGTAGTAGCTGGCGCTGTTCTCCGTGACGATGTGCCACCGGCCCTGGTCATCGCGCGCGGACCAGCTCCACGGTTCGGCCGCGGCGTCGGCCAGCCAGACCGGGGTGTGCGTCCAGCCCCAGACCATCACGTGCAGTTCGGCTCGTGCCGCCTCCGAGCGCAGTCCCGCGAGCACGAATCGGGTGCCGTCGAGTTCCGGCAGCACCGCGGCGGCCGGGGCCGCGCCACGCGGGCCATCCCGGCGGTCGCGGTTCTCCAGCACGCCGGACCACGCGGCGGGCAGCCGGCCCGGCGCTGCGGCGGCGCGCAGCGCGGGCGGGACGTTCAGGCCGAGCCGCCCGGCCAGGGCGAGGAGGCGGCCCACGGCATCGCGCGCGGGCTCCAGCGTGCCGACGGCCTCCAGCGCGGTCACGACGTCGGCAACGCCAGACAGGTCGTGCCCGGGCAGGCTTTCCTCGCCGGTCACCGACCAGCGCAGCAAGTTCACGGCGGCGTCGTCGATCATGCGCTCGGCCGGGCTGCCCGGAGGGTCAGGTGGCGGCTCGTTCCCGTCGCCGGAGCGGGCTAGGTCCACCCGGACGGGGGGCGAGCCCGGGTTCAGGGCCAGATCCAGCCACTGGGTCCCGGGCGGCGGGGTCGGGGAGAGGCGCAGGAGGCCGCTCCAGCATCCATCGCCGTCACTCATCCCGCTGTCCGGATGGATCTCGTAGCCGTTCCCGCGGTCGTCGGTAACGCTCGGGCCGTCCGGGCCGTCGAAGACCGGCCAGGGATCCAGGTGCTGCGGTTCGTCGCACTGGTCCGCCAGCTGGCCCGCCGCGGTGATGACGGCCCCGCTGGGCCCGATCACCAGGGTCAGCAGGCGGATGTCGGCCAGGTCGCTGTCCGCTCCGCCCGGGACGGCGGCCCCGATCGGCGCGGCGAGGTACGGCCCGGCCGGGGCCCGGGCCCACCGAGGATGGCGCATGGCCATGACGAAGGGGTCGTCCGCTATCCGCGACCGGGCCGCCAGGGCGGTTTCGAGGCCATCCACGATCGAGTCCGCGGTGCCGCCATCGATGGCGCCCGCCTGATCGAGTGCGCGAGCTATCCTCCTGAGCCGGCGTATGCCTTCGTAGGGCGACTCGTCGGCCGCGGGTTCCCAGGGTCGGCGCGCGGCCGCGGCCCGCGTGCCGCTCAGCGTGGCGGCCGCCCAGTAGTCCTGCTCGCGCCGTCGCCGGAGCCGGTACGCGGCGGAGCGTGGCAGCGTCTGCAGCCGGTAGCCGGCCTGCCAGGCCAGCGGGTGCAGCGTGCGGGCCGCCTGGTCCGCGGCCGGCAGGACCGCGCCGATCACCCGGTTCGCCAGCGGCTGCAGGGTCCGGGCCGCGTGACCGGCCAGCGGCTGCAGGGTCCGCACCGCGTTTCCCGCGAGCGGCGGCAGCGTCCGCCCCGCGCTGTCGGCCAGGGGCTGCAGCGCCCGGGTCGCGTTCTCCGCCAGGGGCTGCAGCGCCTGCGTCGCGCTGTCGGCCAGGGGCTGCAGCGCCAGCGCGGCTTGCCCGGCCAGCGGCAGCAGGATGCTCGCGGCGCGCCGGCCTGGCGGCAGGACCAGCCGGCCCGCGCGGCGCAGCGGCGCGGGCATCCCGCGCTCGCCGGGGTCGGGGCGGGGGAGGGCCTGCACCCGCCGAAGTTCGGCCTCGACGCGCAGCCGCAGGTAGGTCTCGGCCCGGGCGTGGTCCGGCGGGCCTGCAGCGGCGGGCCCGGCTGGTCCCGGGCCTCCGTCCTGTCCTGGCGTCACCTGATCCTCCGGCGGTCGGATCCCCCGTACCCGACACGATATGTCTCGCCGGCGACCGGTAGATACCGGATATCGGCGGCGCCGCGCCGCCGCGCCGTGGCCAGTCCGCTCAGGCCAGGAGGTCGTCGGCCGCGGCCGCGAAGATCCGGGTGTGCGCGTCCACGTCGGCCTTGGTGGTGGCCGGCGACATCAGGGCCATGTTGTGGAACGGCGTCAGCAGCACGCCGCGGTTGACCGTGTACAGGTGCAGGTATTCGTCCAGTCGCGGGTCCGCGGCCGCCTCGGACTCGCCGCCGGTGCGCGGCGGCCGCGGACAGAACCGGTACTCCGCGCGGGCGCCGAGCTGGACGATGTTCCAGGGCAGGGCGCGGCTCTCGATGACCTCCCGCACCCCAGCCGTGTACCGGTCCGCCTGGGCGATCATCGCGGCGAACGCGGCGTCGGTGAGCACCTGCGCCAGCGTGGCACGCATCGCGGCCACGGACAGGGCGTTGCCTGCCAGGGTCCCGCCCACGCCGCCGACGTCGATGAGGTCCGCCGTCTCGTCGTTCAGGATCTGCTCGGCCAGCCCCGCCGACAGGCCGTACGCGCCGGCCGGGATTCCGCCCGCGATCGACTTCCCGATGGTCACGATGTCCGGGTCCAGGTTCCAGGCGCGGGTACACCCGCCGGGGCCCGCGCTGAACGTGTGCGTCTCATCGTTGATCAGCAGGCTGCCGCTGCGCCGGGTCAGCTCGCGGACCCCGTGCAGGTAGCCGGGATCGGGCAGGACGATCCCAATGTTGGTCAACGCGGGCTCCATCAGCACCGCGGCCACGTCGCCCGCGGCCAGTTCGCCCTCCAGGCCGGGCAGGTCGTTGAACTCGGCGACCCGCGTGGTCTGGCGCGGATCGACCGGCGCCCCCACGTTGCCCGCGCGCGAGCGCGGGCCGTCCGGGCCGGCGACGATGAACGTCTCGTCCACGCTGCCGTGGTAGCAGTAGCTGAATACCAGGATCTTGGGCAGGCCGGTGACCTGGCGGGCCAGCCGGATCGCCCAGCGGTTGGCGTCGGTGGCGGTAAGGGCGAAGCTCCAGTGCGTCGGGCCGAACCGCCGCGCCAGCTCGGACGCCACCCACGCGGCATCGCGTGTCGGCAGCATGGTGGTCGCCCCGCCCCGCCTGCCGTACTGCGCGGCCACGGCGGCCCGGACCGCGGCGGGCGAATGCCCGGCCATCGCGCCGGTATCCCCCAGGCAGAAGTCGATGTACTCGTGGCCGTCGATGTCGGTCAGCCGGGCCCCGTTCGCGCCGGCCAGGTAGAGCGGGAACCCGCCCGGCCACATCCGCATCCAGGTCATCGGCACCCCGCCGAGCAGGTTCGCGCCGGCCTCGGCAAAGGCCTGCCGCGAGGACGGGTGCCGCTCGGCGTAGGCCGCTCGCTCGCGCTCGATCAGCTTGGCGACGCGTTCCGGGCTGACGACGACGGGACGGTCAGACATCCGCGGTACCTCCTAGTGGAGCCTAAACGGCAGCCTGGCACGCGCGGGCGCAAAGGCCACGGCCCCGCCGTCCGCCCCGAGGCGGCGCCTTCGGTCCAGCCGGGGCGGGCGGCCTGCTCCCGGCCGGCCGCTCGCCCTACCGGCCGCTCTCGCCCTACCGGCCGCTTACGGCAGGCGGTCGGGCAGGCCGAAGGCCGCGAACAGGCCGGGCTCGACGAAGTTGTGATGCGCGATGATCCGGTCCCCGGAAACCTCGATGACCTGGATCGCCCAGGGCCGGCGCCCGCCGTCGGCGTGCTGCTTGTAGGAGCCGAATGCGGCGCAGCCGCTGGCTTCGGTGGCCACCAGGCGCGAGTCACGGCACACGATGCCCGGGCCGAGGAAGAACCGGCTCATCTCGTCCGGCCCGCGCAGCCAGAAATCGAACGGCGGCATGGTCATGACCGCGTCGTCGTGCAGCAGGCTGACGAGCGAGGTGATGTCGTAGCGCTCGAACGCGTCCACGTAGCGGGCGAGGAGCGCCCGCTGATCCCCGGTGACCACGTCAGCGACCGGCGTGCCGGTGTCGCGGGCGGACATGGTGGCGCGGGCCCGCTGCAGCGCGCTGTTGACCGACGCCACACTGGTCCCGAGCAGGTCAGCGACCTCCGCCGCATGCCAGCGCAGCACCTCGCGGAGGATCAGGACCGCCCGCTGCCGCGCGGGCAGGTGCTGCAGCGCGGTGACGAAGGCGAGGCGGATGGTCTCTTTCGTCGCGGCGAGCTCGGCCGGGTCGCCGTTGTCCGGCAGTACCCGGTCGTCCGGGATGGGCTGGACCCAGGTGTGCTCGGGAAGGGTCGCGCCGGTGAACGAATCGGCGGCCCGGGACGGCCCCATGTCCATGGGGCTGGCCCGGCGCTGGCGGCCGCGCAACATGTCCAGGCACACGTTGGTGGCGATGCGGTACAGCCACGAGCGCATGGCGGACCGGCCCTCGAAGCTATCGATGCCGCGCCAGGCGCGCACCATCGTCTCCTGCACCGCGTCATCGGCGTCGAAGACGGAGCCGAGCATCCGATAGCAGTAGCCGGTGAGCTCGCGGCGGTGCTGCTCCAGGTCCTCAACGCGGACCTCGCTGCTGACGGTTCCGGTATGAGGGGTCACGCACCCACGGTACTGGCAGGCGCCGACAGAACCGGCCCGGCTGGCTCAGGCCAGCCGGTTCACACGCCCGCGGGCAGCCCGGCCAGGGCCTTCTCGATCTCGTCCGCGCCTAGCTCGAAGTCCCTCAGCTCGCCGGCCACGTAGTCGCCGTAGGCGGCCAGGTCGAGCAGGCCGTGACCGCACAGGGCGGTCAGGATGACCTTCTCCTCCCCGGTCTCCTTGCAGCGCAGCGCCTCCTCGATGCACGCCGCCACCGCGTGCGTGGGCTCCGGCGCCGGGACTATGCCCTCGGTCCTGGCGAAGCGCAGCCCCGCGGCGAAGCACTCCGACTGCGGCTTGGCCACGGCCTCGATCAGCCCCAACTCGTAGATGTGCGACAGCAGCGGGGACATGCCGTGGTACCGCAGCCCCCCGGCGTGAATCGGGTCCGGGATGAACTCGTGCCCCAGCGTGTGCATCTTGAGCAGCGGGGTCATGCCCGCGGTGTCGCCGAAGTCATAGGCGTAGACGCCGCGGGTGAACGACGGGCAGGCCGCGGGCTCGACCGCCCGGATCACCGGGTTCATCCGCCCGGCCAGCTTCTCCCGCAGGAACGGGAAGGCCAGGCCGCCGAAATTGGACCCGCCGCCGGTGCAGCCGACGATCACGTCGGGCGTGTCGCCCGCCAGCGCCAGCTGCTTGATCGCCTCCTCGCCGATGACCGTCTGGTGCATGAGCACGTGGTTGAGCACGCTGCCCAGCGCATACCGGGTGCCCGGGTCACCGGCCGCGACCTCCACCGCCTCGCTGATCGCGATGCCCAGGCTGCCGGTGGAGTCCGGGTGCTCGGCGAGCACCGCCCGCCCGGCGTTAGTCAGGTCGGACGGGCTTGGGTGGACGGTGGCCCCGTAGGTCTGCATCAGCAGCTTGCGGTACGGCTTCTGGTCGTAGGAGGCGCGGACCATCCACACCTCCAGGTCCAGGCCGAACAGCGCGGACGCGAACGCCAGCGCGCTGCCCCACTGGCCCGCCCCGGTCTCGGTGGTCAGTTTGGTCACGCCCTCGGCGGCGTTGTAGTAAGCCTGCGGCACCGCGGTGTTGGGCTTGTGCGAGCCTGCCGCGCTGCCGCCCTCGTACTTGTAGTAGATCCGGGCCGGGGTGCCGAGATCCCGCTCCAGCCGCCGGGCCCGGAACAGGGGGGTGGGCCGCCACAGCCGGTAGACGTCGAGCACGTCATCCGGGATCGCTATGTGCCGCTCCGGCGTGACCTCCTGCGCGATCAGCGCCGCGGGAAACAGCGGCGCGAGGTCATCCGGCCCGACCGGCTGGCGGGTTCCCGGATGCAGCGGCGGCGGTGGCGGCGACGGGAGGTCGGCGATGACGTTGTACCACTCCCGGGGCATCTCGGATTCCTGCAGCACGTACTTGACCTGGCGGTCCATGGAATGCCCCCTGATGATCGGGAACGAAGGGTAACGGATGAACGCAACGGTAGCGGAGAGCCCTCCGCGGGAGGAAGTGACCAGGTGCGCCGCCGCATCCTGCCATCCCCGGCCGCGGCGGCAGGCAGGGCAGACCGGGACGCGGGGAGCAACGCCGTGCGCGTGGGCATCTGGCTGACATCGTCGGCCCCTGGTGCCACATCGGTCACGGCCGTTTCTCCCGTGCTCCGGTCGGCTTCGAGCCTCGCGACGAGGTCGAGGCGGTCAGCCACGGCCTGCAGGACCGCCTGCGGCGGCGCGCCGACGAGGACCAGGCCAGGGCGTTGAGCATCGGGGGAGTGCCGTTTTGCGTGGTCGACGGGAAATACGGCGCCTCTGGCGCTCAGCCGGTGCAGACATTCACGCCAGCGCTACGACAAGCATGGGGATCTCGTTAGAAAAGCCCCATTGCCTGCGCCCTGCGTGCGATGGTTGGGCAGTGAGGTTGGGCTCGGTGACAGAGGGGCGGACCTGGTTTGCGCTCGCTCTGACGATCATCGGCGCGACGTCGCTGATCAGTGGTCTGATGATGGTCGTCATTGGCGAGACCATGCGGCTGAAGTCCGGGCAGGGCGGACAAGGCCTGGTGCGAGCGGGGGAGTTCACCGCGATCAGCGGGCTGGCGTCCGGCATCGCGCTGCTCATCGTGGTCGCTGTCGGCCTGGGCGATCGCGCGGGCCATGGCCGCCGCGTCCCGGTGCGCGCCGCCGGGACGGGTCCGGTCAGGGCTCCGGCCGAGCCGCGGCCGACCTCGCTGTCCGCTCCGCCCGCGGCTGCCCCGCCGGCGGACGCCAGGCAGCCGGCTCCTCGGCCGGCGGCTCCTCGGACGGTAGCGGCCACGTCGGCGGCTGGTCCGCCGCGCGCTTCCCGGCCGGCCGTCCCACGGCCGGTGCCCAGGCCGCCGGTGCCCGCTCCGCCGTCGGCTGCTCGGCCAGCCGATTCCCGGCCGGCCGTTTTCCGGCCGGCGGCCTCTCAGCCCCAGCCATCTCCGGTGGCTGCCCGGCCCTTGCCTGCCCAGCCGCGGCCCGCTCCCGGAGCGGTGTTCGCCCCGCCGCCCGGCCGTCCGTCCCGGCCCGGGTCCGGCCGGGCGAACGACGGCTGGCATCCGGAGGGCGGTGGCTGGAATCCCGGCCCCGCTTATGCCTGGACCCCCCGCGGGCGCGACGACTGGGATCGTGGCCAGGCGGACGACTGGGTCGCCGGCGGCCACGAGGCCTGGGTCCCCGGCGAGCAGCAGGGCTGGGATCCCGGCGGCCACGATGGCTGGACCTCCGGCGGCCGGGCCGACTGGGTCCCCGGCGGCCACGACGGCTGGGATACCGGCGAACAGGACGCCTGGGTTGCTGGCGGGCAGCAGGAGTGGGCCCCCGACGGTCACGGTGGCTGGGCTCATGACGGCCATGAGAGCTGGGCCCCCGGCGGCCACGATGGCTGGGCGCCGGCCGAGCAGGCTGCCTGGGGTCCCGGTACCGGCGAGGACTGGGGTCCCGGCGGGCAGGAGGACTGGAGTCCCGACGGCCGGGGGGACTGGGGTTCTGGTGCCCAGGAGGACTGGGTTCCCGGCGGCGAGGAGGACTGGGCTCCCGGTACCGAGGAAGACTGGGCTCCCGGCCGCCGCGAAGACTGGAGTCCCGTCGGCCACGATGAGTGGGCTGCCACCGGCCGGGAGAACTGGGGTCCCGTCGGCCACGATGCCTGGGGACCCGCTGGCCAGGGCGCGTGGGGTACCGCTGGACCGGGTGCTTGGGATCCCGGTGGCCAGGGTGCCTGGGGTCCTGGTGGCCCGGGTGATTCGAATCCTGCCGGGGGCGACGATCCGGCCTTCGTCGGCCGGACGGACTGGGGCCCTGGCGGTGCGGACGAATGGGCACCCGGCACCCCGGACGAATGGGCGCGCGGTAGCCCAGGCGACTGGTCTTACGACGGCAACGGCAGCGCGGCCCAGGGTTCCGGTGGCCAGGATGACCGCCTGGATCGGGCCAGACCCGCGACCGATCCTGCGGCCTCGGCCGGATCTGCCAAGGGCCAGCGGCCGCCCAGCGGGCGTGACCGGGGATCCGGGCCCGCCAACGTGCGGCCGTATCTGACCAGCCCGGAGCCACGACATCTGGCCGGCGCGCGGCCAGTACCGCTGGCCGGTGTACCGATCAGGCACCCAACAGGCCCGCCCGGGCCCGAGACGGGACGGCCCGCGGCCGGACAGCCAGGATCAGGTCGTCCGGACGACTCCGCCCCGAAGTACTCCAAGGCCGACGAGCGGGCGGTCGACGACACGTCCCCGCTGCCGGAGATCCCCGGCACGGGCTCGCCCGCCGCGGAACTCCGCCGGAGTACGCCCGTTCCCGCGGCCGAGCCGCGGCCGGGCCAGCCCGTCCCAGCAGCGGAGCACCGTGAGACCGAACCTCGCCCGGGTACGCCCGCCACTGCGGCGAAGCCCCGCGAGGTCGGCCCTGGCCCCGGCCAGCCCGTTCCGGCGGCGAAGCTCCGCGAGGCCGGCCCCGGCCCCGGCCAGCCCGCTCCCGCGGCCAAGCCTCGCGAGACCGAGCCTGGCTCGGGTACTTCCGCCGCAGCGGCCAAGCCTCGCGAGACCGGCCCCGGCCAGCCCCTTCCCGCGGCGCAGGCTCGCCCGGGGGCGCCCGTTCCCGCGGCACAGGCGGCTCCGGGTAAGCCCGCGTCCGCGGGAACGTTCCGTGAGATCGAGTCCGGCCCGGGTGAGCCCGCAGCGCAGGCACCGCCGGGCCAGCCCGCCCCGGTCCCCGCGCCGAAGCCCTTCTCGGTCTGGGAACCAGCTCCGAAGTCGAGCCAGGAAACTCCGAAGCCGAGCCAGGAGAGCAGCCGGGCCTCCGGCCGTGACGGCCAGGACGGCGCCTACCAGCCCGGACATGCCGAGCCGCCGTCTGCGGATACGCAGGCGAAGCTGGAGCAGCTTAAGGACCTCTACCTGACCGCCGAGGCGATCGGGGAAGACGCTCTGGTCGAGCACTTCGATGAGGTGAGCCAGATGCAGCGCTCGTTGATCCGCGAGTTCTTCGAGAAGGCCGGCCTTGGACCGAGCAGCAGCAAACCGAAGCTGCACGGCGGCGACTCGACGGAGGATGGCGCGTCCCTGCCCGGCTGAATCCGTCGCGGAGGCGGCCCGCGGTCAGTCCTCCTCGCCCCACGCCACCCGGAATCCCGCGGTCAGCCGATCGGCCGTCGCCTGGCTGATCTCGACCAGATCGGCGCCCACCTCGCCGTATTCCCACTCGACGATCGCCGAGTCAGGCGCCCAGGTAAGGTCCCGCCGCAGGGCCTCGTCAACGGGACCCGTGCCCTCGTAGCGGCGCCGGGCCAGCCCTGAAGGTGCCTGCACGGTCCGGCCAGTGCCGACAATGGCGTAGTAACTCACCTCGTCCGCCATGGGTACTACTAGCCTTCCTTGCGGAAATCTGGGATGGCGGTACATCCCGGCGGCACGGAAATCACGGCTGATTTCTCCGCGTGAATGACCCGAAGCCGTATACGCTCCGCGGGCGACGTTCCCGGGTCGATGATCTGCTTGTACGAGGCGTGAGCCTGCTGCCAGACATCCCAGCTCGACGACGTGTGGAACTGCACCTCAAAGACCAGGTCGTGCGCCGGATCGCGCCAGCGGCTGTTGATGCCCTTGTACTCGCGGCTCTCCCAGCCGTTCCATCTGGCCTCCAGCTCGAATCCGTTGCCCTTGAGCCTGCTGTGAACCTGCAGGGTTCCCTCGGCGTAATGCTCGGTGTCGAAGATGAAGGCATAGCGGATGCCGTCATGCACTTCGTGCGAGAGCTCTTCGGCCGACTTGTCGGGATGCCGCGCGATCAGGTCGGCGAACCTCTCCTTGAAGCGGTCGGGAGACTTAAGAGCGCGGTCCTCGGTATCGGACAGCAGCTGGCCGCGCTCGAGCTGGGCCTCGACGCGGCGCATCGCGGGTGTCAGGCCGCTCTGGCCGTAGCTGCCGAACACGTTCCGGCCCTCGGCGACACGGTATCGGGTCAGCGCGTTCTCGGCGATCAGGCGCTGCTCCGGGGTGAGGTGCCTGCCGTTCCATTCCCAGGAGCCGTCCGGGCCGGTACGAGGCTCGTCGCTCACGCGATCCGGTTCCGCGTCAAGGACCCCATGGCTAAGGGTGTCGGCCGCAGGCTCTGGCTCGGCCCATTCCGGCCTGGTCGCGCCGTCGGGACCGAGGTCAGCCTCACCGTCCCGGCCGGACGCGCTGTCCCAGTCATCGGCGATGCCCTCGCTGGCCGTGCGGCCCAGGTCGGCCGGGCTGGCCCAGGGGGCACTCAGCCAGTCGTCGCTGACTCCCCGCCCGTCGCCGGTGCCGGTATCGCCTTCTCCGCCGCCGGTGTCCGTGGCGGCCGGCTCGTCGGTCGGCCCCACGCCATTGGGTGAGCTGAGCTCGTCGGGCGTGCTGAGCTCATCGGGCGTGCTGAGCTCGTCGGGCGTGCTGAGCTCGTCGGGCGTGCTCAGGTCGCCGGCCGGGGGGTCGGGGCCGTCGGGCGTGCTGACGCTCTCGGCGCCGCCGAGGGCATCGGCGGAGTCCTCGACGTCGGTCGCGCTGGTCCAGTCGGGCGTGCTGAGCGTGTCCGCGGCGAGGCCCCGGCCGCTGGCGCCGTTGTGGCTCGCGCCTTCGGCCAGCCCGTGCTCGTAGTGCTGGGCCGCTCCGTTGAGGTCGCGCTCGGTGCCCTGCAGGGGCAGTTCGAGATCCTTCAGGCTGGTGACCGGCAGCTTGCGGGTGAGGTCATCGTTGTAGGGCGAAGAGGGATGGCCGCCGGCAACCGTTCCAACCGCTGCCGCAGATCGGCGAGCGATCCGCGTTCTGGCCGGTCAGCCAGCCGCGATCGGTCGGGCGGCGTTGCCTCCTGGCTGCGCACGCTCGGCTCGGTGAGCTGATCCCACCGGTCCTGCGCCCCTGGCATTGCGACGTCTCCCCCACATAGGCGACGAGGTCATCGTAACCGCCAGCTCGGCCGGGCATCCTGCGAAGCGTCCGGGGGCCTGCTCCCGGGCATGCCACTGCACCGTACCGCATTCCCGTCAAGATCTTGGTGGCCTTCCGGCGGATCGGGGTCCCGGTACCTCCTAAGACCCCCGGGCCGTGACCCGGTGCACGGCGCCGGGCGGTGCGTCGGCGGGCCCGTCACCCGGGTCCATTGGGTGCAGTATCGAGGCGATGGCCTCGACCCCGTGCACCAGCCGGGGGCCGGGACGGACCACGATGCCGTCGGCATCGATGGCCCAGACGGCTGCGCCCGGCAGCGCCCGGGCCACGTCCCGGGCCTGCTCGATCGCGCCCGGCAGGTGATAGCCGCACGGAGCGACCACGACGAATTCGGGCGCCGCGGCCGCGATCTGCGCCCAGCTCGTCTGCACCGACGGCGCACCGGGGCGAGCCGCGACCGGCTGGCCGCCTGCCGCGCGTACCAGGTCAGGTACCCAGTGCCCGGCGGTGAACGGAGGATCCACCCACTCGACCACCGCGACCCTGGGGCGGCGTCGTCCGGCCACTCTCGCCGCGGTGCGAGCGAGCCGGTCCCGCAGTTCGCCGACCAGCCGCGCAGCGCGGTCCGGCACCCCGGCGGCCTGTCCCACGGCCAGGATCGACCCCAGCACCTCGTCGAGCGAGCGCGGGTCGAGCGTCAGCACGTCGGCCCGGCATCCCAGGTAGTCCAGGGCGTCTTCGACGTGGCCGGATGGCAGCGCGCACACCCGGCACAGGTCCTGGGTCACAATCAGATCGGGTTCCAGCCGCGCCAGCGCCTCTGCCTGCAGCGTGTAGAGATCCGCGCCGGAGGCCAGCTGCGTACGCACGTAGCCGTCGATCTCGCCGGGAGTCATCCCGCTGGTGTCCCGGCCGCCCACGACCACCGTCTTCTCGCTGCGGGCGGCTGCGGGCTCATCGCACTCGAACGTGACGGCGACCAGGTCCTCGCCCAGGCCGAGCGCGTACACGATCTCGGTCGCCGAGGGCAGCAGAGAGACCAGGCGCACCAGGCTAGGATAGGCACCGGGCCGTGGGCCGACGCCTGGACCTGGCCGTACTCGCCCGAGCAGATGCGGGCGGCGTGCGCCGACATGCGGGCCTGGGCGGCCAGCAACGACTGGCCGCCCGACGGGGAAGCCGAGCTCAGCCGGGTCACTCAGCGGTGGGCGTTCGAGCCGGGCTGATCAGGCCCGCCGCATCGCCAGATGCGGCGAGAGCCAGTACGGCGGCAGGTAACCCGCCAGGTCGGACAGCGGCAGCACCTCCGGCCGGAGCCGGATCCCGAGGACCTTGGCCATGAACCGGCGGCGGGTGGTTACCCGCTGCCACAGGCCCGGATAACGGGCCGCCAGGTCGTCCCGGGCCGCCTCGTCGGCCAGCGCGATCCCGTCCTCGATGTTCGTGGTGTGGTACGCGGTGCCGGTGGCCGGGATGATGTCGAGCTGCAGCGCCATGCCGGACGTGAGCACCATGTCCGAGCCCGGGTAGACCGGGGAACTCGGCCACTCGTCGAGGTGGATGAAGTGGCCGGGGTTGAGGTGCACCCCGAAGAACGGGTCGCCCAGGCGGCGCTTG
Organism: uncultured Actinomycetota bacterium; assembly: GCA_963795055.1. Classification (GTDB taxonomy): domain Bacteria; phylum Actinomycetota; class Actinomycetes; order Streptosporangiales; family Streptosporangiaceae; genus JASHPR01. The sequence goes on along the minus strand of CAWCGJ010000040.1, from coordinate 64,608 downwards.
ACCAGGTCATAGAGCTGGCCGCCGGTGACGCCGATGCCGACCGTCTCGTACCACTCGGCGGCGCAGGCGAAGTACGGCGCGACCAGGCGCTCGACGTAGTCGCGGGCGCCGCCGGGGAGGTCGTCCGCCGACTCGGCCAGGAACCCGCCCCGGGCGACCGTGGTAGTGAGCTGCGGGGACGACCCGCTGATCGCGTGCACGGACTATCACGGCGGGCGCAGCGCCGTGTTCACGTCCGACTGCGCACCGCACTGGGGCCCGCCGGGGTTCCCGGACTGGCCGGGCTACGCGCCGCTCTGGGCCAACCTGGTGACCTGGCTGGCCCACAGCCCCCGGGTCCTGACCCAGGCCGGCCGGGCTGCCCGGGGTGCCACGCGGGACCGTTTGCCTCGCAACAGGACGATCAGGACTGGATAAACGCCAGCAAGTCGTTGTTGATCGTGTCGGCGTGCGTGGTCGGCATTCCGTGCGGGAAGCCCGGGTACGTCTTCAGCACAACGCTCAAGACCTTCGTTCGGCTGAGGTAGGTAGCCGGTCAGCCCGGCCTTGCGGTGGCCAGCAGCAGGCTGGAGGCGAGGCTTCCGTATGGGCTCCAGCGCCGGGCGAGGTCTGCGACCTCGGTAGCGTCAGGCAAGTGGTCGAGGCCGTAGTGCGCCTGGATCGAGCGACGCAGGGCGAGGTCGTCCGCGCGAACGAGGTCCGGCCGGCGCAGGGCGATGAGAAGCGCGCCCTGCACGGTCCACGGGCCGATCCCCTTGACCTCGGTGAGCCGCCTGATCACCTCCTCGTCGGGCAGCTTCTGCAGCTCGGCTTCTGACAGGCGCCCGTCGGCGAAGCGCCGCGCGAGATCAATCACGGTGGCGGCCTTGCGGCGGGACAGCCCGAGACCGCGCAGTGTCCCCTCATCGACGTCGGCAAGCTCGTCGGCGTTGGGCACTCGGCCACCGAACCGCTCGGTGAGGCGTGTGAAGATCGCGGTTGCCGCGATCACCGAGATCTGCTGGCCGATGACCTGAAAGACCAGTGCGCCGAACAGATCCATTGCGGGCAGCCTCTGCACCCAGGCGTCGGGGTCGAAGCCGGGACGGTCATCGATCACCTGCGCGAGCACCGGATCGGCGGCGTGCAGCTGGGCGAGCCCGGTACGGATCTGCTGCGCGCGCTGCGACGTCATAACGCCGTCCAGCGTCCCTCATCCCGCCCGGGAACGGAAGGACCGATGGCCAGGGCCATCTGGCCAGGCTTGCGTGGCTGTGATCGAATTTTGGCGTCGTCGCACGGCGGAAGGGGTGGTCATGCTCGTGGCCGGCGTGGACAGCTCGACCCAGTCAACCAAGGTCGTGCTCTGCGACGTCGGCGACGGCACGGTCGTCGGCCAGGGGAGCGCGCCGCACCCGCCCGGCACCGAGGCCGACCCGGCCGACTGGTGGACGGCGCTGCGGCACGCGGGTGACGGGCTGCTGGACCGCGCGGCCGCCGTCGGCGTGGCGGGACAGCAGCATGGCATGGTCGTCCTCGATGACGACGGCGAGGTGATCAGGCCCGCGCTGCTCTGGAACGACCTGCGGTCGGCTCCGGCCGCGGCCGAGCTGGTCCGCGAGCTCGGCGGCCCGCAGTGGTGGGCGAGCGAGACCGGCAGCGTGCCGACGGCCTCGTTCACGGTCACCAAGCTGCGCTGGCTGGCCACCCACGAGCCGGCCAACGCCCACCGCGCCGCGGCCGTGCTGCTGCCGCACGATTGGCTGACCTGGCGGCTGCTGGGCGGGAGGGCTGAGCGGGCCGGGCCGGAGCACCCGGCCCCGATGGTCACCGACCGGGGTGACGCGTCAGGCACCGGCTACTTCTCGCCCGCGAAGGGGATCTGGCGGCCCGACGTGGTCGAGGCGGCGACCGGGCGCGCGCTGCGGCTGCCCAGGGTGGCGGCCCCGGGCGAGATCGTCGGGCAGACCGCGTGGGGCGCGGCGGTGTCGGCCGGGACCGGGGACAACATGGGCGCCGCGCTCGGGCTCGGGCTCCGCCCCGGCGACGTGGCGGTGTCGATCGGTACCTCGGGCACGGCGTTCGCGGTCAGCGAGGTGCCCGCGGACGACCCCTCGGGCGCGGTGGCCGGATTCGCCGACGCTACCGGGCGGTTCCTGCCGCTGGTGTGCACGATCAACGCGGCCCTGGTGCTGTCCGCGACCGCCTCGCTGCTGGGCACCGACCTCGACGGGCTGTCGGCGCTGGCGCTGGCCGCGGAGCCCGGGGCGGGCGGGATCACCCTGCTGCCCTACCTGGACGGCGAGCGCACGCCGGATCGGCCGGGCGCGACCGGGGTGCTGCGCGGGCTGACCACCCGGAACGCGACCAGGGAGAACCTGGCCCGGGCGGCGGTGGAGGCGCTGCTCGCCTCGCTGGCCGACGCGGCCGACCGGATCGCCGCCGTGTGCGGGACCGGGCCGGCTTCCGGGCGGGTGCTGCTGATCGGCGGCGGGGCGAGATCGGCGGCGGTGCGTGAGCTCGCGCCGGGCATCTTCTATTCGCCGGTCAGCGTGCCCGAACCCGAGGAATACGTCGCGCTCGGAGCCGCGCGCCAGGCCGCGTGGGCGCTGGCCGGCACGCCGGAGCCGCCGCCGTGGCCGACGCGGCCCGCCGCCGACTACACCGGTCCGGCCCGGCCGGAGATCCGCGAACGCCACGCCGCGCTCCGCGACGACACCGCCACCTGGAACGAAAGGACCGACCCTTGACTATTCCTCGCCCCGAGGGACGGGGATTCTGGCCCTCACGGGCCGGGGATCCTGTTTCACCGCCGATTGCACCCGGGAGATCCCGGAGTGTCTGACATCAGCTCCGCAGGCAGTCACCGCTCGACCAGCGGCCATGATGTTCTTGGCGGCGTTGACGTCCCGGTCGTGCCGGGTGCCGCAAGACGGGCACGTCCAGTGACGTGTCCCGAGGGAAAGCTCGGCGAGCAGGTACCCGCACGCCGAGCAGGTCTTGCTGGAGGGGTACCAGCGGTCGATCACGACGAGCTGCCGGCCGTAGCGCGCGCACTTGTATTCGAGCTGGCGGCGGAACTCGCTCCAGCCGCAATCGGAGATCACGCGGGCCAGCTTCCGGTTGCGGACCATGCCGGAGACGTTGAGATCCTCGATCACGATCACGTCGTTGTCGCGGACCAGGCGCGTGCTGGCGCGGTGCAGAAAGTCGCTGCGGGCGTTGCGGACCTTCCGGTGGGCGCGGGCGACCTTGGTCGTGGCCTTGATCTGGTTCGCCGAGCCTTTGCGGCAGAGGGCGAGCCGCCGCTGGTAGCGGGCCAGGTTGAGGGCCTTGCGCTGCAGGTGGCGGGGGTTGGCGATCCGCTCCCCGTCGCTGGTCACGGCGAAGTCCGTAATGCCCAGGTCGACGCCGACCGCATGCCCGGTGCGCTCCAGTGGCTCCGGGGCCTCGCCGTCGGTGGCGAAGGTGACATACCAACGCCCGTCCGACTCTCGAGACACCACCACCATCGTGGGGTCAAGGCGGGTCACGTCCACCTCCGGCCACGACCACACAAATCGCAGCGGCCCGCCTGTTTTCGCCAGGCGCAGCACGCCGCCGCGCAGGGTGAACGCCGACCGGGTGTAGTGCGCGGACTGGCGGGCGCGGCGGGACTTGAACCGCGGGTACCTCGCCCGCCTGGCGAAGAACGCAGCGAACGCCTGGTGCTGGTGGCGCAGCGCCTGCTGCAGCGGGACCGAGGACACCTCGCTCAGGAACGCCAGGCCGGGGTCTTTCTTCATCGCGGTCAGCGCGGCGTCGGAGGCGGCGTAGGACATGGTGGTGCCCTTGGCGTGGTAGAGCCGGTGCCGGTCGGCGAGGGTGCGGTTCCACACCACCCGGACACAGCCGAAGGTGCGGTTCAGCACCTCCTGCTGTGCCTGGTCGGGGTATGCCCGGCACCGGTACGCCGTCCTCACGTTTCCAGCATGCCGGTCATGACCGTCAAAATCGTGCCCCGCCACGCGCGGCACCGGGTTCCGCCCCGGCCTGAAGGCCGGGGCTTCCTCCGGAGGTCTTGGTGAGTACAGACAACTATGCACCTATACCCGCCGACCGATTCTCGTTCGGAATCTGGACCGTCGGCTGGCAGGGCGTGGACGTTTTCGGGACCGCGGTGCGGCCGCCGATGCCCGCCGAGCGCGCCGTGCGCAAGCTGGCCGAGATCGGCGCCTACGGCGTGAACTTCCACGACAACGACGTGTTCGGGTTCGACGACACCAGCGAGGAGCGGGAGGAGCGGATCGCGGCCTTCCGCAACGCGCTCGACGAGACCGGCCTGGTGGTCACGACCGCGACCACGAACCTGTTCTCCCACCCCATCTTCAAGGAGGGCGCCTTCGCCGCCAACGACCGGGAGGTGCGCCGGTTCGCGCTGGCCAAGGTGATGCGCAACCTCGATCTCGCCGCCGACCTCGGGGCGAAGGTCTACGTGTGCTGGGGCGGGCGCGACGGAGCGGAGTCCGGCGCGTCCAAGGACATCCGGGCCGCGCTGGACCGGTGCAAGGAGGCCTACGACATCCTCTGCTCCTACGTCCTCGACCAGGGCTACAGCATCCGCTTCGCGCTCGAGCCGAAGCCGAACGAGCCCCGCGGAGACATCCTGCTGCCGACCGCCGGGCACGCGCTGGCGTTCATCAACGAGCTGGAGCATCCCGAGCTGGTCGGGCTCAACCCCGAGGTCGGGCACGAGGAGATGTCCGGGCTCAATTACGCCCACGCGATCACCCAGGCCCTGTGGCACGGCAAGCTGTACCACATCGACCTGAACGGCCAGCACGGGCCGCGGTACGACCAGGACCTGCGGTTCGGGGCGGGCAACGCGCGGGGTGCGTTCTGGGTCGTGGACGCGCTGGAGGCCGGCGGGTACGCCGGGCCCGTGCACTTCGACTACAAGCCGCCGCGGACCGAGGACGACGAGGGGGTCTGGGTGTCCGCCGCCGCCTGCATGCGCAATTACCTGATCCTGCGGGAGAAGGTGCGGGCGTTCCGTTCCAATCCCGAGGTCGCTGAGGCGCTGGCGGCGGCCCGGGTGCCAGATCTGTCGCTGCCGACCCTCGCCGACGGCGAGACCTGGCGTGACATCCGCGGTTTCACCCCCGACGTCGAGGCGCTGGGGGAGCGCGGCATGGCCTTCGAGCGCCTGGACCAGCTCGCGCTCGAGTACCTGTACGGGGTCCGTTAGGCCTCGGCCAGCCAGCGCAGCCAGGTTCCGTGCCCGTCGGCGAGGGCCAGCGGCGTCCGGCCGTCCCGGGCGAGCACGAACGGGTCGTCCCCGCAGTCCGGGACGGCCAGGCCGGGCACCACTCCGGGTCCCTCGTTGGACAGCCACACGTCCGCCAGGCCGCGGACCGTGTCGGCGAACCGCTGCCGCTGCTCGGGCGCGACGTAGGCCAGCACGGCCGAGTGGTACACGACCAGGGTGGCCCCGGCGGGCGCCTGGGCCGCCAGCGCGGGCAGGTCGGTGAGCAGGTCGCCGCGGTGCACCACGGGCGGATCCCGGCGAGCCGCGGCGATCGCGGCGGCCAGCCGCTGCTCGCGGTCGCCCTCGCCGGGCCACACCAGGCAGGACAGCCAGCGGACGTCGTCGTCGCGGCCGACGTCGAGCGGGTTGAGGTCCAGCCCGGCCCGCCAGGCGATGACGGGAGGGCGCGCCGGGAGCGGCACCGGCCCCTGCGGCGCGCAGCGCAGGACGGGGGCCTGCGGATCCCGGCCGGCGATCCGGTGCCCGGCGTAGTCGTAGGAGTAGCGGTCGATGAGCAGGGTGAGCCCCGCGCTGGCCCCGACCTCGATCAACGCCAGCGGCGCCGGCAGCTGGGCCAGGGCCGGCAGCAGCGTCGCGCAACGGGCCGGCTCGTTGGTCTGGGTGCGCCGGGCCAGCATCACCGCCGACAGCTCGGTCCCGTTCCGGCCGATCAGGTCCCGCAGCCGGGTTAGGTCGGCCGGGGCGTCCAGCAGGTAACGGGCGGCCGCGAACAGCAGGTTGGGCTGGCGCTTCTCCGGCGGCAGCGCGCCGAGGAAACGCAGCACCGCGGCGTCGCCCGCGACGGCCTCGGCCAGCGCCTGGTAGGCGGGGGAGCGGCCGCGGGCCTCGTGCCGGGCGAACGTCCGGTAGGCCTCGGCGATGCCCGCCGCCTGGTCACGACCGCGCCACGCCACGCCACGAACGCTACCGGCCGCGCGGCTGGAGGAAACCTGACCGGTTGAGCTCTCCGGGCTTACTTTCTGTAACGGTCCGTCGGGGGGCAGGCAGGCCAGCCCCCCGGGTCGCCGCCGGGGGCGGGCGAGGCAGAATGTTGAGCATGACACTACAAGGCGAGTACGCCCCGAGCGCGGCGCAATGGGTGCGGGACCAGGTTGAGGCCTACGAACGGTCGGGTGGCCGGGAGGCCAACACCCTGAGAGACACCGGGCTGCCGGTGGTTATCGTGACCATGCGGGGGAACCGGAGCGGGAAGGTTCGCAAGATCGCCTTGATGCGGGTGGAGCACGACGGGGACTACGCCCTGGTGGCGTCCAAGGGCGGGGCCCCGAGCCACCCGGTCTGGTACTACAACCTGAGGGCCAACCCGGACGAGGTCACCATCCAGGACGGCCCGGAGCCGTTCGCGGTGCGGGTCCGCGAGGTGGCCGGCGACGAGCGGGCCGGCTGGTGGGAGCGTGCGGTCGCCGCCTATCCGCCCTATGCCGATTACCAGGAGAGGACCGACCGGGAGATCCCGGTCTTCGTCGCCGTCCGCAAGGAGGAGCACGCATGACAGCCGAGCAGGGTGCGCCCGAAGACGTGCAGTTCTGGTTCGATCCGGTCTGCCCGTGGGCCTGGATCACGTCCCGCTGGATCCTCGAGGCGCAGAAGGTCCGGCCGGTGCGGCCCGACTGGCGGATCATGTCGCTGGCCTACCTGAACCTGACCCAGCACGAGGGCAAGGAGCTGAGCGAGGACTACCTGGAGCGGATGGGCCGCGCCTGGGGACCGATCCGCGTGTGCGCCGCGGCCGCCCAGCACAGCGGCCCGGACATTCTCGGGCCGCTCTACACCGCCATCGGCACGAAGTTCCACGTCGAGGGCCGCCGGGAGGATCCCACCGTGCTTCCGGAGGCCCTGGCCGAGGTGGGCTTGCCGGCGTCGCTGGCCAGCGCGGCGCAGAGCGACGAGTTCGACGGGGAGATCAAGCGCTCGCACCACGAGGCGTTCGACGACGTCGGCACGGACGTGGGCACCCCGGTCATCCGCATCCGCGGCCGGGCCATCTTCGGCCCGGTCATCACGCCCGCCCCCAAGGGCGAGGCCGCCGGGCGGCTGTGGGACGGCCTGGTGCTGGTCACCGAGGCCGACGGGTTCTTCGAGCTCAAGCGCACCCGGGACCGTAAGCCCTCGTTCGAATAAGGCCGGTCAGGGGTCCAGGGCGGCCCGGGCCAGGTCGCGGAACTCGTCGTCGCTGATCGCGGCCGCGTCCTGCGGCCGCAGCTGGATGGTGCCCTGGCCGGTCCGGAGCTCGGCGTGGCGCGAGGCGAAGCCGGCGTCGCGGCCCTGGGAGCCGTAGATCGACACGCCGTGCTTCCAGGCCGCGAGGAAGAGTCGCTTGCGGCCGACCTTGTAAGCAGGCATCCGGTAGGAGAGCACCACGGCGGCCTCGGGGTGCGCGGCGAGGATCAGCCGGTGCAGCCGGTCGAACAGGGGCCGGCTCTCGGCCGGGATGCTCTCGATGTAGGCCCGCACCGCTTCGTCCACTCACCCATCATGGCCGTCCCGGTGCGGCGGAGACGGCCGGGGCCGCGGGGCCGTTCAGGCGCGCAGGGACCGGATGCGGAACGCCGCCACGATCTCCATGATGCCGAAGACCAGCAGCCAGATGCCGAGCACGAGCGCGAGCACCAGCAACGAGGGTGCGGGATAGACCAGCACCACGATGCCGGCCAGGATGCCGAGAATGCCCGAGGCTATGGCCCAGCCGCGGCCTTCCATCTCGCGATGCGACAGCGCCGTGAACAGCTCGACCGTGCCGCTGACGATCCAGAAAATGCCCAGCAGCAGGACCAGGGCCAGCACGGTGATGAGCACGTGCCGCAGCGCGTACAGGCCGATGATCAACGACAGCACGCCGAGCAGCGCGAACAGGGTCCGGGTTCCGGCGGTCAGGTCGTGGCCGAAGGCGCTGGCGAACCTGAAGATGCCCATCACGATCAGCTGAATGCCGAACAGCACCGCGACCACGATCAGCGTCCGGCCCGGCCAGACCAGGACCAGGAGGCCGACCAGCACCGTGATGACGCCGAACGCCAGGGCCCAGCCCCAGTGCCGGCCCACGCGGTCTAGCACGTCCGCGGGATCGGATCTCGTATGTGCCGCCATCTGTGCGCCTTCCCGTTAACTCCGGCAACTGCCGACCGCCCGGGCATCACGAGCCGGACTATGCTGCAACATGCACTTGCGACCCTATGGCACAAGTGCACACTCAGGTGCACTGTCACACTCAGCTGGCTGGTACCGCCGCAGTGGCCAGCCTCCGTGCCCTGGCGGACGCTACGCCGCCAGAAGCTGAAGCAACTCGCGCCGGTCAGGACCGGGCGCGGGCGGCGATACGTCGTGATCCGACTGCTCGATCTTCTCCCTGATGCCGGGGCGCTCGATCACGGCCTGCGGCAGCGCCAGACACATCGCGGTTTCCAGCAGCGCCCGGAAGAGATCGGCATCGTAGAGGGCGGCCGCGGCCAGGCGATTCATGATCGAGCCCGTCGGGGACCACGCCCGGCCCTCCCGCAGGGCCGTCATCTCTGCGAGCCGGGTCCGGTCGGCCCTGATCTGGTTCCGGTAGAACGGGGCGACGGTCCGCTCGGTGCCCTCATCCCACGCCCGGGCGAAGCCGGCCGGGTCACCGAGATGGGCCCGGACCGTCCAGCGGAGCAGTTGCGCGTGCACGATCCCGACGGACAGGCCGCGTCCCGCCGAGGGGTTGGTGCAGGCCCACGCGTCGCCGACCGCGGCGAGCCCGGTCGCGATCGGGTTGCCGCCGACGACGAAGCGGTGGTAGCGGTCCAGGATCCCGGCCATGGGCAGCACATCCGTGATCGGCCGGCCGTCGAGCCAGTGGGCCTGCAACGGGCACGCCTGCACCAGGCGGGTGAAGCACTCGGCGTCACGGAGCGCCTTGACCGGCGTGTCGCACGAGGACGAGAACACGGTCACCGACCAGGTGTCGTTGTCGCCCTCGATGGTCAGCAGCGAGATCGAGCCGACCGAGACCAGCGGGGGTGCGCGCAGCACGGGCTGGGAGGGTCCGGTGTAGAACCGCGAGTAGTAGGCGAAACCGCAGTCTTCCGCCTCCGTGTACGGCTCGCGCGCGCCCAGCGCTCTGAGCAGTTCCCCGGCCCGCGAGCGGCGCCCCATCGCGTCGACCACGAGGTCGGCCCGCAGTTCCTCGCCGTCGGCCGTGCGCACCCCGGCCACGTGCGGCACGCCGGGGATGGCCGACAGCCCGCCGACCAGCCCGGCCACCCGAACCCCCCGGCGGACCGTCAGGCCCGGCTGCTCCTGCGCGGCCGCGGCGATCACGGATTCGATCACCGGGCGCCGGCCGGTCACGAACCGGAAGGCCTCGTCACCCGGGCGCGGCCGGCGATCGGGCAGGCTCGGCGGCAACCATCCCACGGGGTCGACCCAGGCGCAGCCGGCCGCCAGCAGCCGGCCGGTCAATCCCGGCAGTTCCTCGTCGCAGACCTGCCGGAACCGGGGGAACAGGTTATGCGGCTGGCGGAACTGGGCGACGCCTCGGCGAGGCCAGGAATCCCATGCCTCGCCGGGCGTCGCCGCTACCCCCCCGGGATCGGCTTCCAGCACGGTGACCCGGTGCCCGTCTCGCGCGAGCATGATCGCGGCGGACAGCCCGACCACTCCGCCCCCGCAGACCACGATCGCTCCCATCACCACGTCACCCCGCCACCCGCAGGTCGTAACTTGGCACCGGGCCATGAGCCGCCGACGACTGCCGCACGAGGGCGGTGACCAGCTGGTTCTCGCACTTGCAGTCCCAGTCGAACTTGGTGTGCCACCCCTCGGCGGAATCCACCCGCACGGCGGGCTTGTCATAGTGATGCTCCAGGGCGGCCACCGCGAAGTTCGCCGGCCGCTCCGGGATGTCCTGGCGGGCGCGGTTCTGCTCCCACGGGGAGCAGACGACCTGGCGCTGACGGCGCCAGGACAACACGCAGACCGCGGTCAGCAGCGCGGCTATGACCCCGCCGGTAAGGGCCGCCGTCCAGAGGGCCGGAGCGACGTGCGAGCGCTGGACGGTCCCGAAGGCGATGAACGTCGTGGCCACCAGCGGCAGGATGGCGGCCACGATGGCCAGGCCCCGCGTCCAGCGCAGGAGGTACGCCGCCAGGCCCTTGGCGTCGGACTGCGCGATGACCCCGGCTACCACGCCCGCGAGAGCCACCAGGATCAGGATGGGGAAGTCCTGGGTCTTGCCCAGGACGGCGGCGGGGTGCATGGCGAAGGCCAGCACGAACCCGCACACGGCCCAGGACGCCAGCATGGAGTTGACGAGCCAGCCGCGGGTCAGTACCTGCAGGCCGATCTGAGCCCGTGACAGGGATCCGTTCGGCACCTCGATCACGTGCAGGCCCACGGTGGGGAAGCCGCCCTGCACGTGATCGAACGACGGGGCCGCTTCCTGGGGGCGCCCGGCCAGCAGGCTGGCCTCCACGATCTGCACCCCCTTGGGCGCGTCGATCTCGAAGTGGAAGCTGGCCGCGTTCTCGGCCGCGGGTACCGGGAACCGTATCCGGGTCGTGGTGAGGCCGAGCGCGGAGCACCAGACCCTGGTGTGCCAGGCTCCGAGCCTGTCGCCCAGCTTGTACTGGCCTTCGGCCTTCTCGTAACCGGGCTTACGGTAGTGCGGGTCCAGGGGCTCATCGCAGGAGAACACCAGCTTGCGCCGCCGCGGCGCGCCGGCCGGGATCATCACCCACAGCATGAAGTTGTCCGCCATGCGGTCGAGCACGGCCCGGAAGACGCGCTGATCAGCCAGGCTCAGGACGGCCGGGTCGGCGGTGCGGTTCTTCAGGGACCTGTAGGCGGCGGTGAGCGCCTCCTGTTCACCGCTGACCACCTGGTGGACGAAGCCGGCCACAGCGCCGGCACCGGCCGGATCCGCCGGCCCGCGCGCGGCGTCGGCGCAGGCCAGCAGCATGGACTCGGTGATCGCCTGGTTCTGGCGCAGGGTGGGCATGACCACGGACTTGCCGGCGTCGTCGCGGAGCTCGAAGTTGACGAGGGTCTTGCGGCGCATGACCGACAGCGGCACCAGCCGGTACGCCTGGCCGTCGTCCCCGCTGAAGACCGGGGCCTGCTCCGGCACGTGAAACTCGACGCTCACGCAGCGCACCACGGACCGGTCATCGCGGAAGCTCACGTGCTCGGTGCGGTGCGACACCCAGGAGCTTGACTGCAGCAGGAGCAGCAGCAGCCTGCGCCCGCATTCCTTGCAGCAGCGGGCGGCCGGATCCCTCCGGATCTCGGTCATGCCGATCACGCCGGGCAGCGGCCACGGCGCCATCCCGCCGAAGCTCAGCTCATGGTCCGCCGTGGGGACCTGCATCCGGTTCATGCCCTGTCCAACCTCGCGTCACGTCCTGCCGTAGAGACAGAGCGTGGTGCGGAGTCCCTGATACATGCGCGGAGGATGGGCCTGCGCGGGCGTGCCCGTGATCCGGGCCAGCGTCGCTCGCTTCTTCACCACGCTGACCATCGGCGGGCTGACCGGCCTGCTGGCCCTCCTGACCGTGGCGCTGCTGGCCGGCGGCTACGCCACCATGCGCCGCGTCACCGTATGACCGGAGACCAGCCACGCCACGCCGCGCCCGGGCGATTCGACCTGGCCTGAGCAGCGTCGGCGGGTTGATCGGGCCGCGGGCGTAGCGTTCAGGAACTGCGCTGAATACGGTTGCGCCGCGGCCGGTGCCGGGGAACGATCCGGGGCGTGGAGCCGGTACTGGTGACCGAGCGGCTGGTGCTGCGGCAGTTCACCGCCGCCGACGTGGACGGCCTGCTGGAACTCGACGGGGATCCGGCCGTCATGCGGTTCATCAGCAGGAAGACCAGGTCGCAGGCGGAGATCGAGGCCGAGGTCCTGCCGCGGTTCCTCGGCTACTACGCGCGGTACCGGGACTTCGGGCACTGGGCGGCGGACACCCGGGAGAACGGGGAGTTCATCGGGTGGTTCGGCCTGCGCCCGGTGGTGGCCACCGGCACCGCGATGGTGGACTGGGTCGACGCGCCGCTTCCCGCTCATACCGCCTCGCTGGGTTACCGGCTGCGGCGGTCGGCCTGGGGCCGGGGATACGCGACCGAGGGGTCGCGGGCCCTGGTCCGCCGGGCCTTCACCGAACTCGGCGTCCAGGAGATCGTGGCTACCACCATGACTGTCAACACCCGGTCCCGGGCGGTCATGCAGAAGGCCGGGCTGAGGTACGCGCGCACCGTGTACCTGGACTGGCCGGACCCGGTGGACGGCTACGAGCACGGCGACGTGGAGTACCGGCTGAGCCGCGACGACTGGCTCGCGGCCGTCGGCCGCGCAGCCGGCCCGGCGGGTCACGGCCGCACCCGCCAGCCTCCCGCGACAGCGCCTACACCAGCGCGGGGAACAGGGCCTGCGCGGCGGCGACCGCCTCCTCGCTGTCCCCGCTGACCTCGAGCGTGAGCCGGCGGCCGGCCGCGCTGACCGACCACCGCGCGAAGCCGCAGCACTCGCGTTCGAGCGCGATGAGCGACCCCAGCTCGTCCTCGACGCCCGGGTCGGCGTCGAAGACCAGGCGCAGCCCGCGCTGGGTCCGCGATGCCTGCCGCAGGGCGCGGGCCGTCAGCGCCTCCCAGCGCGCCGCCCGCTGCGCCCGGTCACCGGTCCCGAGCGTGCAGGCCACTGCCGGCTGATCACTGCCCATGGCTCACCTCCGGGTCGGGCGGGCGTGACGGTAGGATCCTGCTAGTTAAAGCCGGCTTGAAGTCAAGGACGGATGGTGCCGGATCAGCTGCTGACGATCGGCGAGCTCGCCCGGCGCGCGGGGCGCCGCGCCTCGTCGATCCGCTTCTACGAGCAGATCGGCCTGCTGCCCGAGCCGGGGCGGGTCGGCGGCCAGCGCCGCTACCGGCCGGACTCGGTCCGCACGCTCGCGGTCATCGACACCGCGCAGCGGGCCGGGCTCTCGCTGGACGAGATCAAGGCCCTCCTCGGCGCCGCCCAGGGCTCCGGCGGCGCGGTCGAGGAACTCCGCCTCATCGCGGCCCGGAAGGTGCCGCAGGTGACCGCGATGATCGAGCGCGCGACCCTGGTCCGGAGGTGGCTGGAACAGGCCTCCCGCTGCGAGTGCCCGACCCTCGGGGAATGCCCGCTGTTCAGCGAGGATGCGCTGAGCTGAGCACGGCGGCCGGGGCGGGCCGGCGGCCGGGGCCGGGCTCGCTGTGGGTGTTCGCCGCGCTCACCTCGCCATGACAGTGCGGGCAGGTCAGCATGGGCTGGGTCACGTTCCCGCAGGTGTCGTGCACGAACACGACCGGCGGGCCGTCCGGGCCTGGGGCCCAGGCGTCCCCCCACCCGATCAGCGCCACGATCACCGGGAACAGCGCGCGGCCCTTCTCGGTCAGGAAGTACTCGTACCGGGGCGGGCGGGCGGAATAGGCGCGCCGCTCGAGCACGCCGTGCTCGGTCAGCTTGCGCAGCCGGGTGGTCAGCACGCTGCGGGCCAGACCCAGGCCGGCCTGGAAGTCATCGAACCGCCGGGTGCCGCGGAAGGCGTCGCGCAGGATCAGCAGCGTCCACCACTCGCCTACCACGTCCAGCGTCTTGGCGATCGAGCAGTTCCAGTCGGCCAGGCTCGTGACTTGCATGGCCGCAGTCTACCCCAGTAAGTCGTTTGACAAGACTCACTCGGCCTTGAGACAGTGAGTCTGCTCAAGAGACTGACTCCGGGACCGTCCGTGGGGCGCGTCCGACGGTTCGCAGGAAGGGAACTCACGCGATGACTAAGCCCATCACCCGCCACCGGGACATCGAATCGCTGCAGACCGCCGCGGCGTGGCCGGGAGCCGACCGCGCGACGGTCGTGACGCTCGCCGCCAGGCTCGTCGCGGCCGGCCAGGACGACGAGGGGTACCGCTACTTCCAGCACCTGTCCGACACGAGCGGCGGCCAGCCCCTGCCACTCGCCCTGGCCGGGTTCTTCCAGGCCCGCCTGGGCGACGAGATAGACGAGGCGCTCGCCAAGCTGAACACGGCCGCCTCGGCCGATCTCGGCCTGCCGCAGTACCTGCGCGGGCTCGCACTGGCCAGCCTGCCGGCCGACCCGGAGCGCGCCAAGCAGGCCGTGGCGGACCTGGAGTTCGTGCTGGCGGTCCGTGACCAGTTCCCGCCGCTGCTGATGCGCGGCGTCTACTGGGGGCTGGCGACCGCGTACGCGGCGCTAGGGCAGGACGACCAGGCCGACGAGGCCGCCCAGCGGTCGGGGGTGCCCCGCGACGGCGCCCGGCTGTTGTTCGGCACCGACTGGGGCAACGCGGCGGACGGATTCCGGATGACCACCCCGGCCCTGCTCCGGCCGGAACCTGGCGTGCTCGTGGCGCAGGGCTACGACTTCGGCGACTTCGCGTTCATCACCACCGGCGAGGGCGTGATCGCGATCGACGCCGGGACGGCGGAGCACCGCGTCCTGGCCGCGCTCGCCGACGCCGGCTTCCCCGAAGGCACGAAGATCACGCACGTGATCCTCACCCACGCGCACTTCGACCACGTGGGCGGGATCGGTGCGCTGCTCGGGCCGGACACCACGGTGATCGCCCAGACCGGGTTCCCGGCCGAGCAGGACCGGCAGCGCGGTAACCACCTGCCGTTCCGTAACTTCACCGGGGAGAACGGGACCGGCGGGCCGCCGGTCACCCCGGACCGGCTGATCGCCGAGCCGACCGCGCTGAGCGTGGGGGGCACCGAGCTGATGCTGTACCCCACGGCCGGCGGCGAGACCGGCGACGCGCTGATGGTCTACCTGCCAGCCAGCGGGCTGCTGTTCACCGGCGACGTCATGATGCCGTACCTGGGCGCGCCGTTCTTCGCCGAGGGCTCGGCCGAAGGGCTACTGGAGACCCTCCGGTTCCTCCGCGACCTGCGGCCGCGCGCCCTGATCCAGGGCCATCCGCCGCTGACCGACCTGTTCACCGTGGCATCGCTTGACGGCCTCCGGATCGCGCTCGGCGCGCTGCGCGAGCACGTGCTCGACGGCATCGGCCGCGGGCTGACGCTGCCCGCGATCCTGGACGCGGCCCTGCTTCCGGAGGCCCTGCGCGAGCACCCGCTGGCGGTCGTGCCGTACCTGGTGATGCGCGACAACTTCGCCGCGCGCCTCTATCACCAGCGCACCGGGTACTGGGAGGCGGACGGGCACGGGCTCGCGCCCATGCCTGCGGCCGCGCGCGCCGCGGCACTCGACCTGCTGGGCGGGGGCGGCGAGGAGCCGTTCCTCCGGGCGGCCGGCACCCTGACCGGGCAGGGCGACCACGCCCTCGCGCTGGAGATCATCGAGCCGGGCCTGCTGCGGTACCCGGCCAGTGCCGCGCTGGCGCGGCTCCGCCGCGACGCGCTGCGTGGCCTGGCCGAGCTGCACCAGCAGCTCGACCCGTTCCGGTTCATCGTGTACGCGGAGCTGGCCGGCCTCGAGATCGGCCCGGTCAGCTAGACGCGGCGGGGCGGGTCCGGGGGCGATCTGCGCGTCCCCGGCCGCTCAGCCGCCCGCGTACGCCTTCTGCAGCGCGGCGATGTCCAGCTTGGTCATCGTGAGCATCGCCTCGGTGGCGCGCCGGGCCCTCTCCGGGTCCGGGTCGGCGATCATATCGGGCAGCACGGCGGGGACGACCTGCCAGAACAGCCCGTACTTGTCCTTCACCCAGCCGCATGCGACCTCCTGGCCGCCCTCAGACAGCCTGCTCCAGTAGTAGTCCACCTCGTCCTGGTCCGCGCACGGGATCGTGAGCGAGATCGCCTCGTTGAAGGTGTACTGCGGTCCGCCGTTCAGGGCCAGGAACTTCTGCCCGTTGAGCTCGAACTCCACGGTCACCACCGCGCCGGCCGGGCCCGGCCCGGCCTCGGTGTAACGGGCGATCCGGCCGATCTTCGAGTCGGCGAAGATGCTGGCGTAGTAGTTCGCCGCGGCCTCGCCCTCGGTGTCGAACCACAGGCAGATGGTGAACGGCTGGTCGGTCATCGATGCCTCCCCTGGTACGCGAGCGGGTCTGGAGTTAGTGACCGGCCCCGGGTCCCGAACTCATCGGGCCCCCGCTGAGCGCGGCCGCGAGCTCGGCGTTGCGCCCGGCGAAGTCGGCCCAGCCGGCGGGCGTGACCGCCAGCCCGGAGGCGGCGCGAGACCGCGTGCAGGCGCGCTGGGACCAGTGGCACAGCCGCCCCCCGCGGACGCCGAAGCGCACCAGCACCCCGCCAGACCACCCGTACACGTCGAAGTCGCCGGCGTCCATGGTGGTGACGCGCTGCGGGCCGGTCACCCAGTCCAGCGCGCCGATCTCGCCGTGGATCCGGCCCGCGAACTCGAAGGCGAGCGAGTCGGCGGCGCGGCGGCGAAGCTGCTCCAGCTCGCCGCGGACCCGGGCGACGGCCTCCGGCTGGCGCTGCAGCACCGCGCCCAGCGTCCGCAGGAACTTCTCGCGGTGGGCCGGGCCGACGCGGCGCGCTCGCGCCAGGCCGAGCTGCGCGCCCCGAAGACCGGTGCCGGTATAGGCCAGCGGAAAGACCCGGTTCAGCGCGGCCACCGCCTGCTGCGCCCGCAGGCCGCCGAGGTACGGGCCGTAGTACCACACCTGGCGGGCGGGCTGCCTGCGGCGGGCCACGGTGAGCGCGGGCGCGGACGGCCGCTCGTCCAGCCGGATGTAGACCACGTTTTCCTGGCCGCCCGCCGTCCGGTTCCACCCCGGCAACGAGGTCTCCAGCAGGTTGCGTTCCAGCCAGGCGGCCTCGTGCGGCGAGTCGCAGCTGACCGCCTCGATCCGGGTCACCCGGGCCACCATCGGGGCCAGATGGCCGCGCTGGCCCAGGCCCGACCAGTACGAGGCCACCCGGGGGCGCAACGCGGTGGCCCGGCCGACGTAGAGGACCGTCCCTCGCGCGTCCCGGAACCGGTAGACCCCCGGCCCGCCCGGCAGGCGCGCGACCACCGCGGGTGCCCCCCGCTCCGTCAAGGTTCCCCTGCCGGGCTGCGAAACGGCTGGCATCAGGCCAGTATGCGACGCCGTGAACCGCGCCGTCGTCACCCGGCCGCCCGCCTTCTACCATGTCGCGGGAGGTGATCAGGATGACCGACCGGGCGGGCGATCACACCGCGATCGTGACGGGCGCCAACCACGGCATCGGGGCCGCCGCTGCCGAGGCGCTGGCCCGGCGCAGGTGCGCGGTGCTGTGCAGCTTCCTGCGGGTCGAGGATCCGCCCGACCCCGGCATCCCGCAGGCCTACCGCGACCACCGGATGCGCGGCGCCGAGCCCCTGGCCGAGCGGATCCGCCACCGCGGCGGCCGGGCCGTGGCCGTCGAGGCCGACCTGTCCGATCCGGCGTCCCCCGCCGCGCTGTTCGACGCGGCCGAGGCGCAGCTGGGGCCGGTGGACATCCTGGTGAACAACGCCACCGGCTGGCTGGCCGACACGTTCGCGCCGGCCGGCCAAGACCGGCTCGGCCGGGCCCTGGGGCCGGTGACCGCGCAGACCTGGCGGGAGCAGTTCACGGTCGACGCCATGGCCGCCGCCCTGCTGATCGCCGAGTTCGCGCGGCGGCACGTCGCCCGCGGGGGCGACTGGGGGCGGATCATCGGGCTCACCTCGGGCGGCGGCCTGGGCTTCCCCGAGGAGGTGTCCTACGGCGCCGCCAAGGCCGCGCAGGAGAACTACACGATGTCCGCGGCGCTGGAGCTGGCCAGCTACGGGGTGACCGCCAACATGGTCCACCCGCCGGTCACCGACACCGGCTGGGTCACCGAAAACGTCCGTCAGGCGGTGGCCGCCAGCCCGACCCTCTTCCACATCGCCCGCCCGGCTGAGGTGGCCGAGGTCATCGCCTACCTGGCTTCCGACGCCGCGGCGCTGATCACGGCCAACGTGATCACGCTGCGCTGACCGGCGCCGCCCGGCGGCTCCTACGATGAAGGCCGTGCAGGCCTTCGAGTCGGTGTCGACCTGGCGGCAGCCCACGCCGGCGCCCGCGTCGGCGGCCCGGGACGCCCTGATCGGCGACGTGGCCGCCCGGGTGGCGGGCCTCGCCCCCGGCCGGCTCCGGGTCGCGGTCGACGGCCTCACCTGCGCGGGCAAGACCAGCTTCGGGCATGAGCTCGCGGCCGCGCTGCGCGAGCTCGGCCGGCCCACGATCCGGGCCAGCCTCGACGACTTCAAGAAGCCGTGGCGCGAGGCGCGCGAGCTCGGCTACGACCGGGTCAGCGGCGAAGGCTACTACCGCAACGCCTACGACTTCCGCTCCGCCCGGGACCTGCTGCTGGCCCCGGCCGCACCGGGCGGATCCGGTGACCTGGTGCTCTGCGCGCATGATCCGCTGACCGGCCAGGACCACCGGGACAAGGCGATCGCCGCCCCGGCCGACGCGGTGCTGATCGTCGACTCGGTGTTCGCGTTCCGGCCGGAGTACAACGGCTTCTGGGACTACCGCATCTGGCTCGAGGTGGACGCCGGGCTGGCCCTGCGCCGGGGCATCGCGCGGGACGCGGCGCGGGAAGGCGCGCAGGAGGCGCTGCGGGTGCACCGGGACCGGTACCATGCCGCCGAGATGATCTACCTGGCCGAGGTCGGCCCGAAGTCCCTGGCCGACGTCATCATCGACAACAGCGACTTCACCCGTCCGGTGATCGTGGGCGGCCGGGACGACGGCGAGCGCGCGAGCCGGGAGGAGCCGCGGTGAGCTGGGGCTACGGGACGCTGGCCACCGAGATCTACGAGATCGACAAGCCCATCGGGCACTCGTTCGGGGATGTCGAGTACTACGCGGACCTGCTGGCCGGGGTCAGCGGGCGGATCCTGGAGCCGGCCGTGGGGACGGGGCGCGTCCTCATCCCGCTGCTGGAGGCGGGCCACGACGTTGAGGGCCTGGACACCTCTGCGCAGATGCTGGCCGTGTGCCGGCAGCACTGCCGCGACCGCGCCCTGGACCCCGTCCTGCACGAGGCGGACATGACGGCCTTCGTGCGGCCGGGGTCCTACCAGGCGGTGATCATCCCGGCCGGGTCGTTCGAGCTGCTCGACGGGGCACCAGCCGCGCAGCGGGCCCTGGCCTGCTTCCGCGAATCGCTCGCGCCGGGCGGGCGCCTGGTGCTCGACCTCGACCCTCCCCAGCTGATCGCCGGGCCAGAGCCGCCGCGGCACTGGCGGCGCGAGTCCTTCCTGTGGACACTCCAGGTCATGCACGCCTGGTACGACTCGGCCGCCAACCAGACAACCCGGCTGCTCCGTTACGAGAAGTGGCAGGTCGGCGAGCTGATCGTGACGGAATTGCAGTGGTTCCGCCTGCAGCACTGGAGCCTGCGGGAGTTCGAGGGGCTGCTGGCCGGCGCCGGGTTCACCGACATCCGGGTGACGGCCGACCACGATGACGACCGTCGGCCCGGGCCGGACAGTGACATCTGGACCTTTCACGCCACCCGGCCGTGACCCGCCGCGCGCCAGCCGGGAGGTCGGTCCCCTTGACGTCGGCACCCCGACCCGCGGCCGGACGGCAACGCGATGCGGCCCAGGAGACGACCCCGGCCCGCCCGCCGGCGCCGTGATCATCTGTCCTGTTTGACCGTGTGGGCCTACGCTTCAGGTACCCGGATTTGCTTGAGGTCAGGAGCGTCACATGGCCGAAGCAGGTGCCCTTCCCCCGCTGGAGACCGCGGCCGCGGCCCGGGAGAAA
The DNA here is from genome assembly GCA_963795055.1 of uncultured Actinomycetota bacterium. GTDB lineage: Bacteria > Actinomycetota > Actinomycetes > Streptosporangiales > Streptosporangiaceae > JASHPR01. The sequence goes on along the minus strand of CAWCGJ010000040.1, from coordinate 44,642 downwards.
GCCAAGCTACGAAAGGTGCTGGGGCGCTTCGACCTGGTGCTGTTCACCGCCTGCGCGATCCTGGGCTTCGACACCGTGGCCGCCTCGGCGCAGGCCGGCGCGCAGGCGATCACCTGGCTGCTGATCTCGCTGGTGATCTTCCTGATCCCGTACGGGATGCTCACGGCCGAGCTCGGCTGCGGCAGAAGTACCCGGACACCAGGCGCCCGTACCGGGTGCCCGGCGGCATGGCGGGCGCCTGGGCGGCGGCCGTCATCACCGAGCTGTTCGTGGTGATCACGGCCGTCACCCTGCTGTGGCCGGGCGCGATCAACGGGCTGTTCGGCCAGTCCTACTCGGTCGAGGCGAGCTGGGGCGTATCCCGGGCGTTCTTCGAGTGGGTGACGCTGGGCGCGTTCGGGGTCATGGTCCTGCTCGGGGTCGTGTTCTGGGCCATCGGCGCCCGGAACGTCCGGCGCGGGCTGCTCGCGCCCGCCAAGGTGGAACAGGACGCGTCTTAGTAGGGCGGGGTGCGGGGCCCGGGTCGCGGGCGGGTTCGCGTGGGTCGCGCCTGGGTCGCGAGCGGGTCGCGGGCGGGCAACATGACAGCTATGTCACGGTCACAGGGCGGTGAAGCCGGGCTGGCCGGCCCGCGCAGCGGCTACTGTCGGGTGTCGTGCCGGTGACGATCCTGCTGGCGGGCGGCGCGCCCGCCCGGCTGTCCATGCCCGTGGTCTGGGAGACCGCGGTGGCCCGCTGGCTGCTGTTCGCCGGGCTGGCCGTCGCTCTGGGCGGGCTGGCCGGCCGCGGGTTGGCCCGGCAGTACAAGGGCTCGTTCCCGGCCCCGCTGCCGACCCCGTGGGCGCTGCGCGGGTCGGTGCTCGGCGTGGCGGCGAGCGCGTGGCTGGCGCTGATCGCGCTGAGCGGGGCCGGGCTGGTGACCGGCCTGGCCCACGCGTCGCGGCTGGCGTCGACCACCCCGGGCAAGATCGCCGCCATCGAGCTGATCGCGTTCGCGATCGCGGCGCTGCTGCTGCGGTTGCGGCAGCCGCGCTGGAGCGTGCTGCCGCTGTTGGTCGTGGTGGTGGCCGAGGGGGTGCGCGCTCACCCGGAGAGCATCATCCCGGTCGTCGGCGCCCTGATCACCTACTGCCACCTGCTGCCCGCGGTGCTGTGGGTCGGCATGCTCCTGTACGTCCTGCGCGCGGCGATCGCCTGGCGGGACTACCCCGACGAGATGCGGGGCCTGGTGCGGCTGTACGGGGCCGCGGCGGCCTGGCTGTTCGCCTTCCTGGTAATCACCGGCGTGATCTCCGCCCTGGTGCTGGTGCCGCTGGGCTCGCTGCTGACCACCACCTACGGGCGGGTGCTGATCGTGAAGGCGGCGCTGGTCGCGGTGGCCGGGTGCCTGGCCGTGGCGGGGCGGGTCTGGCTGCGGCACCGGCCTGACCGCGGCGCCGGCCCGGCGCTCGCCACCCGGCTGGAGTGCGCCGCGCTCGCCGCGGTGCTGGCCGTCACCGCCCTGCTCACCGCGCTGACGCCGCCGGGCACTCCGATCCGGCCCGCCGCGGCCGTTCAGCAGCATCTGTCCGGCCGCTGACCCGGCGCCGCCGCCTGGGGAGCGGTGCTGTGCCGGTGCGGTGCGGGCGCGGCGTGGTGCGGCGCCGTGCGGTCAGTCGGCGGTGGGGTCCTGGGCGGGCATGATCTGGCCGCGGGCCTCGCCCAGGCCGACGCGCGGTCCGTCCGGTCCGTCCGGCCCGGGCGCCGTGGCGGTGATGACCAGCTCGTCGCTGTCCTCGAGCCAGGCGCGGGCGGTCCCGTCGGGCAGCGTCAGCGGCTCGGTGCCACCCCAGGTCAGCTCCAGCAGGCAGCCGCGCTGGCCCGGTTCGGGGCCGCTCACGGTGCCGGACGCGTACAGGTCCCCGGTGCGCAGCGACGCCCCGTTCACCGTCATGTGCGCCATCATCTGCGCCGGGCTCCAGTACATGGTGGCGAACGGCGGCCGGGAGATCACGTGGCCGTTCAGGCTGACCTCGAACTCGATGTCCAGGCCCCAGTCGTCCGACTCGGCCAGGTAGGGGAGCAGCTCGCTGTCGCGCGACGGCGGCCGCACCCGGGCGTGCTCCAGGGCGGCGAGGGGGACCACCCAGGGCGAGATCGTGGTGCTGAACGACTTGCCGAGGAACGGGCCCAGCGGCACGGACTCCCAGGCCTGGATGTCGCGGGCCGACCAGTCGTTGACCAGGCACACGCCGAATACGTGCTCGGTGAACCGGCCCAGCGGGACCGGCTCGCCCGTGATGGACTCGACGCCGACCACAAAGCCAAGCTCGGCCTCGAAGTCGAGCCGGGCCGACGGGCCGAACACCGGCCCGGCACCCGGGTCGGGCCGGGACTGGCCGTACGGGCGGCGCACCGGGGTGCCGGACAGGATCACGGTCCCGGACCGGCCGTGATAGCCGATCGGCAGGTGCCGCCAGTTAGGGGTCAGCGCCTGAGCCCCCGGCCGGAATATCCGGCCGACGTTGCTGGCGTGATGCTCGGACGCGTAGAAGTCGACGTAGTCGGCGACCGTGAACGGCAGGTGCATGGTCGCCTCGGCCGCGGGCACCAGCAGGTCCTCGAGCGCCTCGCGGAACTCATCGCCGCTGAGCCAGCTCGTGAGGGCCGAGCGGACCTGAGCCCAGGCCATGTCCCCGGCGTCGAGGAACGCGTCAAGCCGCCCGGCGCTGAACAGGTCCGCCCGGCCGGTGAACAGCCGGTACGACGCGGCCGTCAGGTCGAGCACCCAGTCTCCGACGGCGACCCCGACCCTCGGCTCGGTCGGCCGGTCCCGGGTGCTGAACGAGCCGTACGGCAGAGTCTGCAGCCCGAACGGGTGGTCCGGCGCGACACCGAGCCAGCCCGCCGCCAGGGTCCGAGACATTGGTCCTCCTCCGGGGGCGAAGCGACGTCGACGCTATCAGGCGCGGACGCGGGCACCTCGCCCTGGCCGCGGGCCCCTGGCCCTGGCCACGGCGCTCTCCACGGCAAAGTGCCGCAACGTTTCCGCGGCAAATGAACCCTTTCATTCGCCGACCTCACGCCCAGGGCACCTTGGCGGTCGTAGAGGATGAAAGGGCTCAATGCCCGGCGCCAATACTGTTTTACATATGTGTAGGAGCCCAGATTTTACACATGTGTAGGAGGTCAGATTTTACGCGTGTGTAGAAGGCCAGAATGGGACCCTGACGGCGGCTCAGTCGGCATTCGGCTGCGTTACAGATAGCATCCGGCCGCGCTACAGGCGGCATCCGGCTGCCGTCCAGGCAGCGCCGCGTCGCAGGTCAGTACGGCGTCCGGACCCTATTCGACAGGCAAGCCATTATTTAGGCTAGACGCTCCCGACATAGCGGGGACCCGCGCCCAAAAGGCCCGGCCGCGGGCCGCGGCCAGGCTAATGACGAACCGTTGCTAGCTGATTTCGGGCCTTGACACGACTGATTACTGGTTTCAGGCTTAGGGCCGTGAATCTCGCCGGGCGGGCGGTTGCGGGAACTATTCCCGGTCTGGGCAGCCGCGAGCCGTCAGCCTCCTGCCGCTCCGGCCCCCGCCACCTGCCGGGACATCCGGCCCAGCCCCGCACCATCATGTAGCCAAGGAGGGCTTTCATGAGTCTGTTCCGCCACCCGATACGGGTTGGCGCCATCTCCGTCATGGGGCTGGCGATGATCGCGCTAGGCGGCGCGTTCAGCGTGCCCGCCGTAGCCGCGACGTCCTCGTCCGCGCCGCAGTTCGTGGCCATGAAGAACAGCGTGCCGGCCACCTCCGACGCCCGGACCGGGCTGTTCCACAGTTCGGCGATGTCGGTCGAGGTGGTGCTGGCAGCCCAGCACCAGGCTCAGATGAACGCCCTGCTGGCCAACCTCTACAACCCCAGCAGCAAGGACTACCAGCACTGGCTGGCCCAGGGGCAGTTCAACGCGCGCTTCGCGCCGACCGCCGCCGCCCAGGCCACGGTCGCCAGCTACCTGCGCGGGGCCGGCCTGCGGGTCACGACGTCCGGCTCGCCGTTCCTGGTGCGCGCCACCGGTTCGAGCCAGCAGGTGTCCAGCGCGTTCCGCACCACGCTCAGCACCTACCGGAACCCGCGCGGCATCACGTACTACTCCAACTCGTCGGCCGTGCAGATGCCAAGATCGCTGGCTTCCGGCGTGGTCGGCGTGGTCGGGCTGACCAACACGGTGCGCGAGCACTCGATGGTCACCCGCATCAACAACACCGCCCGCCCGCTCGGCAAGTCGTCTGGCGGGTCGGCGAGTTGCGAGACGCCCTATCCCACTGATGCCCAGCTGTTCAACGCGGTGGACAACGGCGTCAACTTCCCGTACGGGTACGGCGGCGGTCCGGGCTGCGCCGGCCTGACGCCGTCGCAGACCAACTCGATCTACAGCGCCCCCAACGTGGGCCCGAGGGGTAAGGGCGCCGGGGTCACCGAGGCGGTGTTCGAGCTCTCGGCCTACCAGGAGTCCGACATCGCCACCTGGGCGCACCAGTTCTACGGCCCCAACTACACCCCGCCGCTGAAGAACGTTCTCATAGACGGCGGACCGCTGAACCCGATCTGCCCGCCTGGCGACACCTGCCCGCCCGACTTCAACGGCTACGCCGGGGACATCGAGGTCGACGCGGACATCCAGATGCAACTGACCATCGCGCCCGACGTCCGGCACCTGATCGTGTACAACGCGCCGAACGACTTCACCGGCCAGACCGAGCTCGACGAGTACACCGCGATCGCCAACGCCGACCGGGCCGACGTGGTCAGCTCGAGCTGGGCGGTGTGCGAGAACGACGTGACCGCCCCCTACGTCCAGGCCGAGAACATGGTCTTCGAGCAGATGGCCGCGCAGGGGCAGAGCATGTTCGGCGCCGAGGGCGACACCGGCGCGTTCTCCTGCATCCGTTCGGACAGCACCACGATCGTCAACGTCCTCGACCCGCCCTCGCAGCCCTGGGTAACCAGCGTCGGCGGCACCTCGCTGCAGAACTACAACCCCGGGACCAAGCCGCACCCGGCCTACCCCCGTGGCGTCGAGTCGGTCTGGAACGTGAACAGCCTGTGCAGCAACCAGGGGCCCAACCCGGGGAACGACAACCACGGCGGCCTCTTCTGGTGCGGCGCGACCGGCGCGGGCGGCGGCGGGTCCAGCCAGTGGTGGGGCCGTCCGTTCTACCAGCGTGGTCCCGGGATCAACAACCCGTTCACCACATACGGCAACGGCACGACCCAGTGCGCACTGGCCGCCCAGGGCACGCCATGCCGCGAGGATCCCGACATTTCCGCCAACGCCGACGAGTACACGCCGTACGCCGAGTACTGCACCGCCAACGCGAACACGCCGTTCAGCGCGTGCACCTTCAGCGCCGACCAGACCCCGCCCGGATGGTTCGGGATCGGCGGGACCAGCTTGTCCTCGCCGCTGTGGTCGGGGATCGTCGCGGACCGCGACAGCTACCAGGGGCACCGCAGCGGCAACATCAACCCGCTGCTGTACCTGCTGTACAACGTCGACCCGGGCCGGTACTTCCACGACATCACCGGTATCGGCCAGTCCACCACCAACAACGGCCTGTTCCCGACCGTGCCGGGCTATGACCTGGCCACCGGGATCGGCACGCCGAAGATGGCGGCGCTGATCACCGGCGCAAGGCTCTAACCGCGGCGGCGGCCGGGCCCGGAACCCCCGGGACCGGCCGCCCGCAAAACCGCGAGCCCGGCCGCGCGGGGCGGTGACCCGCTCCGCGCGGCCCGGGCTCTTCCCTGCCTCCCCACCCGCCCTCCCTCCGCCCCGACATGCCCCTCCCTCCGCCCCGACATGCCCCTCCCTCCGCCCCGACATGCCCCTCCCTCCGCCCCGACATGCCCTCCCTCCGCCCCGACGGCCCTCCCTCCGCCCCCGACAGGCCCCTCCCGCCGCCCCGACGGGCCGCTCCCGCCGCCCCGACAGGCGTCTTTTCATTGGATTCGTGGTCACAAAGCGGTTGAAATTGGGTGATCCACTGACTGGATCCAATGAAAAGAAAACTGATGATCAAGGAAATGGCGACCCCGGGGCTGGGCGCCACGGGAGCAAGTAGCTTGACGTCGAGATAAATCCGGGCTAGGTTGGACGTAGATAGCTTGATGTCGAGATATTGCCGCGGGCGGACGGGCGCGGGCGGCGGGGTTAGGGCCGCGCGGCACGGGGAGGCCGCGGTTGCGGGAAGATGCGATAGCGGCGTGATGCACGGGCGGCGGGTGCAGGCAGCGGCACGCACGGTGGCGGGACAGGACGGGCAACAGGCTGGAGGCCACGATGACACCCAACAGCTTCGACAGTCGCGGCACGCTGCAGGTCGGCGGGACCGGGTACGAGATACACCGGCTGGACCGGGCGCCGGGTGCCGGTGACCTCCCGTTCTGCCTCAAGATCTTGCTGGAGAACCTGCTGCGGACCGAGGACGGCGTGAACGTCACGGCCGACCACATCACCGCGCTCGCATCGTGGGACCCCGCGGCCGAGCCCGCCACCGAGATCCAGTTCAGCCCGGCCCGGGTGATCATGCAGGACCTGACCGGCGTTCCCGCGGTAGTCGACCTTGCGACCATGCGCGAGGCGATGCGGGACCTCGGCGGGGACCCGGGCCGGATCAACCCGCTGGTCCCGGCGGAGCTGGTCATCGACCACTCGGTGATCGCCGACGTGTTCGGCCGGCCGGACGCGTTCGAGCGCAACGTGGAGTTCGAGTTCCAGCGCAACCGGGAGCGTTTCGGCTTCCTGCGCTGGGGCCAGGAGGCCTTCAGCCAGTTCAAGGTGGTGCCGCCGGGAACCGGGATCGTGCACCAGGTCAACATCGAGCACCTGGCCCGGGTGATCATGACCAGCGACGCGGCGGGCGGGGGCGGCACGAACGGCGCGGGCGGCACGGGCGAGGGGACCCTGGCCGCGTACCCGGACACCTGCCTGGGCACCGACTCGCACACCACCATGCAGAACGGGCTCGGCGTGCTTGGCTGGGGCGTCGGCGGCATCGAGGCCGAGGCGGCCTTGCTCGGCCAGCCGGTCTCGATGCTGATCCCCAAGGTGGCCGGGTTCCGGCTGACCGGGGAGCTGCCGTCCGGGGCGACCGCTACCGACCTGGTGCTCACGATCACCGAACTGCTACGCAAGCACGGCGTGGTCGGCAAGTTCGTCGAGTTCTACGGCGAGGGGGTGGTCGCCGTGCCGGTGGCCAACCGGGCCACGATCGGCAACATGAGCCCGGAGTTCGGGTCCACCTGCGCGATCTTCCCGATCGACGCCGAGACCATCAGCTACCTGCGGCTCACCGGGCGCAGCGACGAGCACGTCGCGCTGGTCGAGGCGTACGCCAAGGAGCAGGGCCTCTGGCACGAGCCGGCCGCCGGGGCCCGCTACTCCGAGGAACTCGAGCTCGACCTGGCCACGGTGGTTCCGTCGCTGGCCGGCCCCAAGCGGCCGCAGGACCGGGTGGCGCTGACCGACGCCAAGACCGCGTTCCGCGAGGCGCTCGGTTCCTACGTGCAACTCGACACCCTGGACGAGGAGATCGCTGACACGTTCCCGGCCTCTGATCCCTTCACCCCGGAGAAGAACGGGCCGGTCGCCGACGAGCCCGGGAAAGCGGCGCGGGCCGCGGCCGCCAGCGACGGCGAGCGGCCGTCCGCCCCGGTCGACGTGACGCTCGACGACGGCACGAAGACCTCCGTCGACCACGGCTCGGTCGTGATCGCCGCCATCACCTCGTGCACGAACACCTCCAACCCGTCGGTCATGGTCGGCGCCGCGCTGCTGGCCAAAAAGGCGGTCGAGGCCGGGCTGGAGCGCAAGCCGTGGGTGAAGACCACGCTCGCGCCGGGCTCCAAGGTGGTCATGGACTACTACGAGCGCGCCGGGCTCACCCCGTATCTGGAGAAGCTCGGCTTCAATCTCGTCGGCTACGGCTGCACCACCTGCATCGGCAACTCCGGACCGCTTCCCGAGGCGATCAGCGAGGCGGTCGCCGCCAGCGACCTCGCCGTGGTCTCCGTGCTGTCCGGCAACCGGAACTTCGAGGGCCGGATCAACCCGGACGTGAAGATGAACTACCTGGCCTCGCCGCCGCTCGTGGTGGCCTACGCGCTGGCCGGGACGATGGACATCGACCTGACGTCCGAGCCGCTCGGGACCGGGAAGTCCGGGCAGCCGGTTTACCTGTCCGACCTGTGGCCGTCTCCCACGGAGATCTCGGACATCGTCCAGCACGCCGTGGCCGCGGAGATGTTCACCCGTGACTATGCCGACGTGTTCGCCGGGGACGACCGCTGGCGGGAACTCGAGGTGCCACCCGGCGAGACCTTCGCGTGGGACCCCGAGTCGACCTACGTGCGGCGGCCGCCGTACTTCGACGGCATGCCCGGCGAGCCCGAGCCGGTGACCGACATCCACGGCGCGCGGGTGCTGGCCCTGCTCGGCGACTCGGTGACCACCGACCACATCTCGCCGGCCGGGGCGATCAAGGCCGACAGCCCCGCCGGGGAGTACCTGATCTCCCGCGGGGTGCAGCGGCGCGACTTCAACAGCTACGGCTCACGGCGCGGCAACCACGAGGTGATGATCCGCGGCACGTTCGGCAACATCCGGCTGCGCAACCAGCTGGCCCCGGGCACCGAGGGCGGGGTCACCGTAAAGCTGCCCGAGGGCACGCAGACGTCGATCTACGAGGCGTCACAGGCGTATCTCAGCGAGAGCACCCCGCTGCTGGTGGTGGCCGGCCAGGAGTACGGTTCCGGCTCGTCACGGGACTGGGCGGCGAAGGGGACCGCGCTGCTGGGCGTGCGGGCCGTGCTGGTGGAATCGTTCGAGCGGATCCACCGGTCCAACCTCATCGGCATGGGGGTGCTGCCGCTGCAGTACCGGCCGGGGGAGTCCGCCGCGTCGCTCGGGCTGACCGGGCACGAGGTGTTCGACGTGCTCGGGATCGAGGCGATCAACGAAGGCCCGGTGCCCAGGGAGGTGACCGTGCGGGCCGACGGGCGGGAGTTTCGCGCGGTGGTGCGCATCGACACCCCCGGCGAGGCCGAGTACTACCGGCACGGCGGCATCATGCAGTACGTACTGCGGTCGCTGCTGGCGCGGGGCTGACCGGCCGCCGGGCCGGCGGACGGCGGGGCTCAGCCGGCCGCCGGGGAGCCCGGGACGCCGGCGAGCTGGCGCATCAGCGCGGCGAACTGGTCGAACGACAGGCTCTGGTCGGCGTCGGACAGGGCCTGGTCGGGGTCGGGATGGACCTCGATGAGTAGGCCGTGCGCGCCCGCGGCCCGCGCCGCCCAGGCCATCGGCGCGACGTAGCGGCGCTGCCCGGTGCCGTGGCTCGGGTCCACGATGATCGGCAGGTGCGATCGTTCCCGGATCACGGCCACCGCGGACAGGTCGAGGGTGTTCCTGGTGGCGCTCTCGAAGGTCCGGATGCCCCGCTCGCAGAGGATCACCTGCTGGTTGCCCTGCGCCACCACGTACTCGGCGGCCGCGAGCCATTCCTCGATGGTGCTGGACAGCCCGCGCTTGAGCAGCACCGGCCGGTCCACCTTGCCGAGTTCGCGCAGCAGGTCGAAGTTCTGCATGTTGCGCGCGCCGACCTGGAGGATGTCGGCGGCCTTCGCCATCCGCTGTACCTGGTCTACCGCCATCACCTCGGTGACGACCGGAAGGCCGCTCTCGCGTCCCGCAGTGACCAGGAGGTCCAGCCCGTCCCAGCCGAGCCCCTGGAACGCGTACGGCGAGGTACGCGGCTTGAACACGCCGCCGCGCAGCACGTGCGCGCCGTGATCGCGGACGAATTTCGCCGTGCCGGCGATCTGCTCGCGGCTCTCGACCGAGCACGGCCCGGCCATCACCACGAAGCCGTCCCCGCCGACCAGCACGTCGCCGACGCGGATGACCGTATCGGCCTGCCGGGCGGCCCGGTCGACGAGCTTGTACTGGCGGGACCGGCGGACGGCGGGCACCTCGACCGCCGCGACCGCCTCCAGCGTCTCGGCCGGGGACTCGTCGGCCTGCGGGCCGGGCAGATCCCCGGGACGGGCCTCGGGCCGCAGCGCCTTGGCGGGGTAGCTGCCGAGGACCTTGATGTAGAGCGCCGCGGACCGGAGCTCGTCGAGGGCGGCGGAGGTCCGCGGGTCGGCGGCGTTGCCCTCGAAGTCCAGGAAGAACAGGTACTCCCACGGTCGGCCCGGGCGCGGCCGGGACTCCAGCTTGGTCATCGAGTGGCCGCTGCCCGACAGCACCTCCAGGCAGCGCAGCAGGGCGCCTTCCTCGTGCCGGGTGACCAGGATCAGGCTGGTCTTGCAGGGGATCCGGACGTCGACAGCCGCCGCCTTGGGGGACAGCACCACGAACCGGGTGAAGTTGTCCGGGAAGTCCGAGATGTCATGCCGCAGCACGACGAGCCCGTACGCCGCGGCGGCCTCCGGGGAGGCGATCGCGGCCACGGTGGGATCGCCCGCGGCGGCCACGGCCTGCATGGCGCCCGCGGTATCGAAGTAGGTGGTCGGGACGGCTTTCGGCAGGGACTGCAGGAACTGCGCGCACTGCTCGAGGCCCTGGGGGTGCGACAGGATCCGGCTCAGGGCCGACAGCGGGACGTCCGCGGCCGCGGCCAGGCAGTGGTCGACCTTCCAGGTTTCCTCGCCCACGATGAACAGCTCATGGGAGCGCAGCAGGGCGTAGACCTCGTTGATGCTGCCCGCGGTGGTGTTCTCGATCGGCAGCACCGCGAGATCGGCCTCGCCCGCCAGCAGCGCGTCGGCCGCCGCACGGAACGTGCGGTAGCCGGTCAGGTCGCCCTCGAGCCCGCGGCCGGCCAGGTACTTGCGCGCGGCGGCATCGCTGTAGGCGTGCGCGGCGCCCTGGAACGCGACCCGGACCCGCCCGCCGCCGTCCCCGTTCAGGTGCCGGGCCTGCTGCGCCACCGAGTCGCTGATCAGCTCGCGGAAGATCGTGCGCACCAGGCTGGCCGACACGCCCAGGGCCGTGGCCTCGGCCACGACCCCGTCCAGCACCCGCCGCTCCCGGTCGGGGTCCTGGATCGCCGACGTGCCCTGTTCCTTCACCTTCGCGATCGCCTCGATGAGTCCGCGGCGCTCGGCGATCAGGCGCACGATCCCGCTGTCCACCTCATCCAGGCCCTGCCGCAGGCCGGCGATATCCGGCTGCTCCTCGTTCACTGGGTCTCCCGCTCGCCTCCGGGGCGCTTAACCCGCGCGCCCCTTTGGCTCGGACAAGCCTCGTCGCTCGGTCGCAAGCTCCGTCGCTCCTCAGTCCAGGCGCCGCCGCGCCCCTCCGGCTCGCTCACGTGGCAACGGTAGCGTCTTTGGGTGCGCCCCTCCGACTCGCCAGACACCTCAGGCACGGCTGACGTTCCGCCCCAGGCCCGACCGGGGCTGCATCCCCGGCCCCGGCTGGCCCGGGACGTCGCGTTGCTCACGGCCGGCATCATGGTGCTGGCGATCAACCTCCGCGCCGCGATCACCAGCCTGCCCCCGGTCTTCCCCGAGTTGTCCGCGGCGCTGCACCTGTCGTCGGCGTCGGTCGCCGCGCTGGCTGCGGTCCCGGTGCTCTGCTTCGGGCTGTTCTCCGGCGTAGCCGCCCCGCTGAGCCGCGGCTTCGGCGAGGAGCGGGTGCTGCTGGCCGCGCTGCTGCTGCTGGCGGCCGGCCTGCTGCTGCGCGGCGCCGCGCCGAGATCGATGCTGTTTCCCGGCACGGTGCTGGCGGGCGGCGCCATCGCCCTGATGAACGTGCTGCTGCCCAGCCTGATCAAGCGCCGTCGCCCGGAGCACGCGGGCGTGCTGATCGGCGCCTATCTGCTCATGCTCGGCGCGGGCGCGGTCGTCGCGTCGCTGATCGCCGTGCCGGTGTTCCGGGCCGCCGCGGCCGCGCACCCCGGATCGAGCTGGCCGGTCCAGCTCACGCTCGGCCTCTGGGCACTGCCGGCCGTGGTGGCGGCCGTGGTGTGGCTGCCGCAGGTCCGGTACCACACGAAGCCGGGGCAGACCGCGGGGCACCGCGGCCGGGTAGCCATGCGCCGGCACGCGCTCGCGTGGCAGGTCGCCGCGTTCATGGGGCTGCAGAGCCTGAACTACTACGCCACGCTGTCCTGGCTGCCCACCCTGCTCCAGGACCGGGGCGTGACCGCCGCGGCCGCGGGCGGGCTGCTTGCCCTGATGAACGGCGGCAACGCGATCGCCGCCATGGCCATGCCGATGGTCGCGCACCGTGCCCGCAACCAGCGCCCCCTGGTCGCGGCGGCGGTGCTCGCGATCGCCGTCGGCCTGACCGGCACGCTCTTCGCCCCGACCGGCAGCGCCGTCGCCTGGACGCTCCTGCTCGGGCTGGGCCAGGGCTCGTCGCTGGGCCTGGCGATCTTCTTCACTGCGGCCCGGGCGCCGGACCCGGTGCTCGCCGCGTCCTTGTCCGGGTTCGCGCAAAGCACCGGTTACCTGATCGCGGCGGCCGGGCCGCTGGGGGTCGGCTTCCTGCACCGGGCGACGGGCGGCTGGACGGTCCCGGTGCTGGTGCTGCTGGGTGTCGTCGGGCTCCAGTTCTGGGCCGGGTGGCTGGCCGGCCGGGCCCGGACCCTGCCGTCGGCTTGACGCCGCGGTGAACCGGGGCCACCCCGCGGACGTGTGATGAATCAGAGGCACGCGAGGCGGGGAGGTGGCTGTGCGGGCCCTCAGCGTGCGCCAGCCCTGGGCGTGGGCGATCGCCCGCGGGCACCAGCCGGTCCTGAACCGGGCCGCGGACACCGGCTACCGCGGGCCGGTCGCCATCTACGCCTCGTTCCGCGTTGACCTGGAATCCTTCGAGAGCGACGTGGTCCGCCGGGCGGTCAGCACCACCTGGGACGCGGCCGACCCGGCCGCCGCGATCGGTGGCATCGTCGCCGTGGTCAGCCTGGCCGGGGTGTGCGCGGCGGCCACGTCGGCGGCCCCGTGCGGCTGCGGCGCATGGGCGCGCCCCGGCGCCTACCACTGGCGGCTCGCGGACCCGCGGCCGCTGCGGTGGCCGGTCCTGGCCGTGGGCCAGGCCGGCCTGTGGGAGCTGGCCCCGGCGGTCGCCGGCGGCGTGGCCCGGCTGCTGGCTGACGACACCGTCAGGGCTCGGCGGTGACACGCGGTACGGTCGTTGCTAGGCGGAATTAGAATTCGGTGGACTCCGGGACCGACTGCCGTGCGCCGCGGCTCCGGCCCGTCGGCTATCCGCGGCCAGACGACCACGCGAGGAGCAGAGCCCGTGACGCTGCTGGAGACCATCTCAGGTCCGCGCGACCTCAAGGCGCTTGACGCAGACGAACTGCCCCGGCTGGCCAGCGAGATCCGGGACGTGCTGATCGAGACGGTATCCAGGAACAGCGGTCACCTGGGGCCGAACCTGGGCGTGGTGGAGCTGACCATCGCGCTGCACCGGGTATTCGACTCGCCGGTCGACCGGATCATCTGGGACGTCGGGCATCAGGCCTACGTGCACAAGCTGGTCACCGGCCGGTACGCCGAGTTCGGGACGCTGCGGCTGGCCGGCGGGGTGTCCGGCTACCCGAGCCGGGCCGAGTCCGAGCACGACCTGGTCGAGAACTCGCACGCCTCCACCAGCCTCTGTTATGCCGACGGCCTGGCCAAGGCGTACCGGCTGCGCGGCGAGACGGACCGCACCGTGGTGGCGGTCATCGGCGACGGCGCGCTGACCGGGGGGATGGCCTGGGAAGCGCTGAACAACATCGCGGTGGCCAAGGACAGCCGGATCGTCATCGTCGTCAACGACAACGGCCGCTCCTACCAGGCGACGATCGGCGGGCTGGCCGACCAGCTCGCGTCGGTGCGGATGTCCCAGCGCTACGAGCAGGTACTCGACTACATCAAGACCACGCTGACGCACGCGCCGCTGGTCGGGCCGCCGCTGTACGACACGCTGCACGGGATCAAGAAGGGCATCAAGGACGTGCTGCAGCCGCAGGTGCTCTTCGAGGACCTCGGCCTGAAGTACCTCGGGCCCATCGACGGCCACGATGAGCAGATGGTCGAGCACGCGCTGCACCGGGCCGCGGACTTCGGCGGCCCGGTGATCGTGCACGTGATCACCAGGAAGGGGTTCGGCTACCCGCTCGCCGAGGAGAACGAGGAAGACTGCCTGCACCAGGTGCCGGCCGCCCCGCCCGCGCACCTGGCCGCGCAGCCCGGCCCGGTGATCCCGAAGCGGACCTGGTCCGAGGTGTTCGGCGACGCGCTGGCCGCGATCGGCGCGCGGCGCCCGGACGTCGTCGCGGTCACCGCCGCCATGCTGCACCCGACCGGCCTGGCCGTGTTCGCACGGGCCCACCCGGAGCGGGTGTTCGACGTCGGCATCGCCGAGCAGCACGCCATGACCAGCGCGGCCGGCCTGGCCATGGGCGGCCTGCACCCGGTGGTGGCCATCTACGCGACGTTCCTGAACCGGGCCTTCGACCAGCTGCTGATGGACGTGGCGCTGCACCGGCTCCCGGTGACGGTCGCGCTCGACCGCGCGGGCGTGACCGGGCCGGACGGCGCCAGCCACCACGGCATGTGGGACGGCTCGATCCTGCAGGTGGTACCCGGCCTGAGGATTGCGGCGCCGCGGGACGCCACCCGGATCGCCGAGCTGCTCGACGAGGCCGTGGCGGTGAGCGACGGGCCGACCGTGCTGCGCTACCCGAAGGGCACGGTGGGGGCCGAGGCCGAGGCCGTCGGCAGGCTCGGCGGCATGGACGTGCTGGCCCGGCCGCCCGCAGGCACCGCCGGGGACGTGCTGCTGATCGGGGCCGGGCCGATGGCGGTGGCCTGCGTGCAGGCCGCGGAGCGCCTGGCCGACCAGGGCATCGGCGTCACGGTCGTCGATCCGCGCTGGGTCAAGCCGCTGGACGAGGCGCTGGTGGACGCGGCCCGCGAGCACCGGCTGGTGGTGACGGTGGAGGACAACGGCCGGGCCGGCGGGTTCGGCGACGCGGTGTGCCGGATGCTGCGGGACCACGACGTGGACACCCCGGCGCGGACGTTCGGCCTGCCGCAGGAGTTCCTCGACCAGGGCGACCGCGGCCAGATCCTCGACGATCTGGGCCTGGCCCCGCAGCACCTGGCCCGGGCGATTACTGAGGCCGTGGCGAGGAAAACCTCAGAGCTTGCTCACGACCAGCACGCGTGATAACGGATCAGGGCAGAATCGGGCTTCATGAGAACACTCCAGATCGCAGTCGTAGGCTCTGGACCGGCCGGCCTGTATACCGCCGAGGCGCTGATCAAGCAGGGCGCCGCGCTCGACACCCCGCATGCGATCAGGGTCGACGTGCTCGACCGGCTGCCCACCCCCTACGGACTGGTTCGGTACGGCGTCGCCCCCGACCACAAGTCGATCAAGTCGATCGCAGAGAAGCTGCGTACCGTGCTCGAACACGACGGCGTGAGCTTCGTCGGCGGCGTGCACCTCGGCGACGACGTGACCCGCGAGGACCTGCTGGCCAGTTACGACGCGGTGGTCTACGCGACCGGCGCCATGCGCGACCGGCGCATGGGCATTCCCGGCGAGGACCTGCCGGGCAGCGTGGCGGCCACCGACTTCGTCAACTGGTACTCCGGCCACCCCGACATCGACCCGGACAAGTACAGCCTGGACGCCGAGTCGGTCGCGGTCATCGGCGTCGGCAACGTGGCCGTGGACGTGGCCAGGATCCTGGCCCGGGATCCCGAGGAGCTGCGCGAGACCGACATCTCCCAGCCGGTGCTCGACACGCTGATGCGCAGCAAGGTCCGCGAGGTCCACATGATCGGCCGCCGCGGTCCGGCCCAGGCCAAGTTCACCACCAAGGAACTGCGCGAGCTGGGCGAGTTGCCCGGCGTGGACCTCGTGGCCTACGGCGGCGAGACTGACCTGGACGCCTTCGACCCGACCGGGGGGAGCACCCGGCTGGTCGAGACCGACCGGCACGTGCGCGGCAACTACGCCGTGATCAGGGAGTGGACCGGGCGGCAGCCGACCGGCGGCGCGCGCAGGCTGTTCGTCCGGTTCTGGCTGCGGCCGACCGAGATTCACGGGCCCGGGCAGGTGTCCGGGCTGACCCTGGAGCGCACCCGGCTGGACGACGACGGCAAGTTCGTGGGGACCGGCACGTACGACACGCTCAGCGCGCAGATGGTCCTGCGCAGCGTGGGATACCAGAGTGTGCCGCTGCGCGGCGTGCCGTTCGACGACCGCTCGTCCATCGTGCCGAACGCGGAGGGCCGGGTGCTCGGGGCCGACGGGGCCCCGCTGCCCGGTGAGTACGTGGCGGGCTGGCTCAAGCGCGGGCCGACTGGCGTCATCGGGACCAACAAGTCCGACGCCGCGGAGACCGTCCGCGCGCTGCTGGCCGACCTGGCCGGCGGCCCGGGGCCGGATGACGTCCAGGTGCCCAGGGCCGGGCTGCTGCGCTATCCCGAGGCCGGGGCGAACGGCGCGGCCGGTGCCGAGACCGCGTCGCGCTTCGAGCAGCTGCTGGCGTCCCGCGGGATCCGCCCGGTCAGCTACGACGACTGGCTGGGAATCGAGAACGCGGAGAAGGAGCTCGCGGCCGCCCTGGGCCGCGGCGCCCGGGTCAAGCTGAGCAGCCGCGAGGAACTGCACCGGGCCTGCGGCCTGGCCGCCAGGAACTGAGCGGCCGCCTTCCGGGCCGGGCGGACACGGTGATCTAGCGTGACCGTTATGGACATGGACTGGAACGCCGAGCTCATCGCTCAGCTCGACGGGCACTGGCAGCATCAGCTGCGGCCGCGCCTGGACGGGCTGACCGACGAGGAGTACTTCTGGGAGCCCGTCCCGGGCTGCTGGAACGTCCGCCCGCGGGCCGAGGGCACGCCGCCGGACGCGCCGGGCTCCGGTGACTACACGGTGGACTTCACGTTCCCGCCGCCGGACCCCCCGCCGGTGACCACCATCGCCTGGCGGCTCGCGCACATCATCGTGGGCTGCTTCGACATGCGCAACGCCGCGCACTTCGGCGCCCCGCCGGTCGACTACCAGGCGTTCGCGTATGCGGGAACCGCGTCCGAGGCCCTGCGGCAGCTCGATGGCGGGTACGCGCTATGGATCAAGGGCGTGCACGGCCTCGGCGCGGACGGCCTGGCCCGGCCGTGCGGCCCGGCCGAGGGCCCGTTCGCCGAGGACTCGATGGCCACGCTGGTGCTGCACGTCCACCGCGAGGTCATCCACCACGGCGCGGAGATCTCCCTGCTGCGCGACCTCTACCTGCACCGGGGCTGACGGGCAATCCGGGCATTGCCGCGGGGGCCGCGAGCACAGAGACTGAAAGACAGGACGGCACCGGGGCGACGAGGAAAGGCCGGCATGGCGAGCGAGCTGATGGCCAGCGAAACAGTAGATCCCTGGGTCAGCGACCCGCAGCAGCTGCGGACCATGATGGGCGCGCCGGAGCTCAGCTGGCTGATCGACCGGATCCGGGTTCGCCTCGAGCGCGGTGAGCCGGTCGACGGCACCGTCACCCTGGTCGGTGCCACCGCGGAGCAGCGCCGGGCGGCCGGGCGCCTGCTCGGCCACGGGCCCGGGCGCGGCACCTCGCTCAGCATCCCGCTGCCCGAGGTGGACGCCGCACTCCGCCGGGCCGGGGTGGCGTCGGGCCTGCGCGCCGCGGTCGAGTCCCTGACCGGCCCGGTCCGGGACCCGGCGGCCGAGCGGGCCACCGAGATCCGGCGGTTCCAGGACGCGCTGGACGGGGCGCGGCGCAGCCGCCTGGCGGCCGAGGAATGGCACCTGGGCTGGCTGGACGAGGTCACCAGGGACGGCACCCTCACCCGGCTGGTCCGCCACGGGCAGGGGCAGCTGCTGGCCCAGGCCGCGGCCGTGCTGGAGCGGCTGCCGGCCAGCGCCGACGAGCCGGCGGTGCTGCTGCCCGCCCTGGCCGAGGCGGTCACCGGCGACACGAGGGCGCTGGACGCCACGCCGCTGGCCGGGCTGGTGCTGCGGGCGCTGGCACTCCGGGAGGCGGTCCCGGTGCCGGGCGGCCGGGAGGCGGAGCGCGCGGTGTGGACGGCCGCGGGCGTGGTCACCGACGACCTCGCCAGCCAGGTGCTCGTGCTCAACGTCCGGGCGGTGGGTGACGGCCTGGGCGACTGGCTGACCGGGGCCGCGAGGGCGGGAGAGCCGTTCCGGGTCACCCTGCATCAGCTCACCGTCATGCCGATCATGCCCCTGGCCATCGACCTGCGCGTCTGCCACAGCCCGGCGGTGCTGCGCGCGGTCGCGGGCCAGCTGGGCGCGGACAGCGCGCCGCTGGTCTGCACCGAGGGCGAGCCGTCCGTCGCCTGCTACCGCCTGCTGCGCGCCGCGGTGGCCACCGGAACCAGGATTCACTGGCACAGCGACTTTGACTGGCCGGGGCTGCGGGCGACGGCGGCCGCCATCCGTCGGCTGGACGCGGCGCCGTGGCTCATGGGGGCGGACGACTACCGCGGCGCCCTGGCCGCCAGCTCCGAGCCGCTCAAGGGCCCGGCGGCGGAGAGCCCGTGGGATCGCCGGCTGGCCGAGCTGATGCAGGCCAGCGGGCGGGCCGTGGCCGAGGAACGGCAGCTCCCCATGCTGCTGGCCGACCTGGCCAACCGGCCCGTCCGGTTCTGACCGGCCGGGCGGCGCGGACCTGGTCAGCTCACCAGCGACTTCAGCAGCGCCCGGGTGCGTACCTGATCCGCGCCGCGCGAGTACTCGGCGGCCACGAAGTCGGTCACGCCCGCCTCCTCTAGCGCCCCGATCTGGGCGGCGACGGCATCTTCGTCGCCGGTCAGTACGACGTCACCGGGCTGCGCGGCGCCCTCCCGGTCGAGCATCGCCCGGTAAGACGGCAGCTGCCCGTAGATCGCGAGGACCCGGTTCGCGCGGTCCCGGGCGCCGTCCGGGTCGTCGGTGACGCAGACCGGCAGCAGGCAGACCACGCGCGGGCTCGGCCGCCCCGCGGCCGCGGCTGCTTCCCTGATCGTCGGGACGATGTAATCCCTTATGGTGGCCGGGCCGGTCATCCACAGCACGGTGCCGTCGGCGCGCTGGCCGGCCAGCCGCAGCATCTGCGGCGCGAGCGCCGCGAGCAGCACGGGCACCCGGCCGGGGCGCGGGGTCGACAGCCCGATCTGGGCGCGCATGGTCTCGCCCTGGAACGAAGCCTGCTGGCCGTCGAGCAGGGGCAGCAGGATGCTGAGGTACTCGCGCATGTGCCGGGCCGGCCGGTCGAAGCTGTAGCCGTACATGTCCTCGATGACGATCTGGTGCGACAGGCCGATGCCCAGGGTCAGCCGCCCGTCCAGGGCGGTGGCGGCGGTCAGCGCCTGCTGCGCGAGGACCGCCGGGTGCCGCGGGTAGGTCGGCACCACGGCCGTGCCCAGCTCGATCCCTGGTACCTGGCTGCCGGCCACGGCCAGCGCGGTCAGCGCGTCCAGGCCGAAGATGTTCGAGAGCCAGGCCGAGGCGAATCCGTCATCGGCCGCGCGCTGCAACTGGTCGCGAAGACGGCTGAGGGCCTCCGGCCCAGCCGGCTCGTCCTGGGAGGTGCCGATCCGCATGCCCGTCTCCGTTCGCCGTCCGCTCGCCGTCACTTGGAGTTTGCACAGTAGTACCCCCGTGGCCTTTGCCTGGCGACGACACCGGGGACAATGGGTGCATGACTTCAGGGCAGACCACCTCCGAACGCGGCGACGGAAAGAGCAGCGAGGCAGCGGTGCCAGGCGCGAGCCCCGCGCAGCCGGATGCCGAAGACCGGGCCGCCACGTCCGAACGCGACGGCGGCCCCGGACCCAGGCCGGCGGTGAGGGCGGCGGCCGGGCGCGCCTCCCGGCCCGCGGCCCGGCGGAGCCTGCCGGACGAGGATGAGCTGCCACCCGACAGGTACCTGGACCGCGAGGAGAGCTGGCTCCGGTTCAACCAGCGGGTGCTCGAGCTGGCCGAGGACGAGGGCCTCGCCCTGCTGGAACGGGTGCGCTTCCTGGCCATCTTCGCGAACAACCTGGACGAGTTCTTCATGGTGCGGGTAGCCGGCCGGATGCGGCGGATGGCGGCCGGGCTCCCGGTCGAGCAGGCCAGCGGGCGGTCGCCCGCGCGGATCCTCGAGAACACGCTGGACACGGCGGGCGAGCTCACCCGCCGGCACGCCGACACGTTCAGCCACTCGGTACTGCCCGCCCTGGCCCGGGAGGGCATCGAGATCCTGCGGTGGAAGGAACTCGAGCAGTCCGAGCAGGAAGCACTGCAGAAGCTATTCCGGGAGCAGATCTACCCGGTGCTCACCCCGCTCGTGGTCGACCCGGCCCACCCGTTCCCCTACATCTCCGGGCTCTCGCTCAGCCTGGCCGTCATGATCGCCGACCCGCAGACCGGCACCACCTTGTTCGCCCGGGTGAAGGTCCCCCCGCTGCTGCCCAGGTTCCTGACCGTGGCGCCGTACCGGTTCGTGCCGCTCGAGGACGTGATCGCCGCCCACCTGCCGGAGCTCTTCTCCGGCCTCGACGTGCTCGAGCACCACGCGTTCCGGGTGACCCGGATCCGCGATCTCGAGATCGACGAGGACGTGACCGAGGACCTGCTGAAGTCGATGGAGCAGGAGCTGCAGCGGCGCCGCTTCGAGCAGGCGGTCCGGCTCGAGGTCGAGGAGTCGATGTCCAGCGACGTGCTGGACAAGCTGATGACCGAGCTCGGCGTCGACACCCGCGCGGTGTACCGGGTGCCCGGGCCGCTCGACCTGACCGGGCTGTTCGCGATCGCCGACCTCGACCTGCCGCAGCTGAAGTACCCGCCGTTCCGCCCGTCGGAGACCGCGCTGCCGACGGACATGAGCATCTTCACTGAGATCGCCGAGCACGACGTGCTCGTCCACCACCCGTACGACTCGTTCGCGGCCAGCACCCAGCGCCTGGTGGTCTCCGCCGCGGCCGATCCCCGGGTACTGGCGATCAAGCACACCCTGTACCGGACCAGCGGCGACTCCGAGATCGTGGACGCGCTGATCGACGCGGCGAACGCCGGCAAGCAGGTCGTGGTGGTGGTGGAGATCAAGGCCCGGTTCGACGAGCGCGCCAACGTGGGCTGGGTCCACAAGCTGGAGGAGGCGGGCTGCCACGTGGTCTACGGCGTCGTTGGCCTGAAGACCCACTGCAAGATGATCCTGGTGGTGCGGGGGGAGGCGGACGGCTCGCTGCGCCGCTTCTGCCATATCGGCACCGGCAACTACCACCCCAAGACGGCCCGGCTGTACGAGGACTTCGGCCTGCTCACCGCCGATCCCACCGTCGGCGAGGACGTCACCGACCTGTTCAACCACCTCACCGGTTACAGCCGGCATACCGATTACCGCAGGCTGCTGGTCGCCCCCGAGGGCATCCGTTCCGGCCTGGTGGAACAGATCCACCGGCAGACCGAGCGGGCCCGCACCGGGCTGCCCGCGCGGATCCGGATGAAGTGCAATGCGATCATCGATGAGGTGATCATCGACTCGCTGTACCGCGCGTCCCAGGCCGGGGTGCCGGTCGACCTGTGGGTCCGCGGTATCTGCGGCGTCCGGCCCGGCATGCCCGGCGTCTCGGAGACGATCCGCGTGCGCAGCGTGCTCGGCAGGTTCCTGGAGCACTCGCGGATCTACGCGTTCGGGCCCGACGACGAGGACGACGACGGCGGGGTCTGGATCGGCAGCGCCGACCTCATGCACCGGAACCTGGACCGGCGGGTCGAGACGCTGGTGCGGGTCACCGACCGCGCGCAGGTGGCCGAGTTGCGCAGCCTGATCGACATGGCGATGGACGACACCACATCGTCGTGGTGGCTGGACTCCGACGGCACCTGGACCCGGCATCACCTGGATGCGTCCGGCGCCCCCCTCAACGACGTGCAGACGTATCTGATCCGGACCCGGCAGGGCCGCGGCGCTGATGGCTGACGCCCCGGGCGGCGGGGAGATCAGGGCGGCCGGCGCCCTGCTGTGGCGGCCGCCAGGTCAGGGCAGGCGGTGGCGGCCGCCGGGCCGGGGGAGGGAGGTGGCGCTGATCCACCGGCCCAAGTACGACGACTGGACCTTCCCCAAGGGCAAGCGCGACCCCGGCGAGCACGTGCTGCTGACCGCCGTCCGCGAGGTGGCCGAGGAGACCGGGCTGAGCGTCATCCTGGGCAGGCCGCTGACCCAGGCCCGCTACGACCAGCGCGGCCGGCCTAAGCGCGTCGACTACTGGGTGGCGCGCTCCGCGGCCGACAGCCCGGATTCGTTCCAGCCCAACCACGAGGTGGACAGCCTGGAGTGGCTGCCGGTGCCCGCGGCACGCGGCAGGCTCAGCTACCCCCACGACGAACAGATGCTGGACGAGTTCGCCGCCGCGCCCGCCGACACCGTTCCGTTCATGCTGCTGCGGCACGCGTCCGCGGGCGGCAAGGACACCTGGAAGGGGGATGACCTGGACCGGCCGCTGGACGCCGAGGGCGCGGCCGAATCCGATCTTCTCGCCCGGCTGCTGGCCTGCTACGGCACCTGCCGCCTGATCAGCTCGGCCGCCGAGCGCTGCGTGGCGACCGTCCGGCCGTACGCGGCGCTGACCGGCGCAAAGCTGGAGGTGGAGCCGGCGCTCACGGCCGGCGCCTTCGAGGACGATCCCGAGGCGGGCCCGGCCCTGGTCACGGCGGCCGTCGCCGCGGGCCAGCCCACCGTGGTCTGCGCGCACCGGGAGAACATCCCGCCGCTGCTGGCGGCCGCCTGCGCCGCGTTCGGCGCGGCCCCGCCCGACGGCCCCACGCTGCGGAAGGCCGGGTTCTGGGTGCTGCACTCCGCGGGGGGCGCCCTGGTCGCGACCGAGCAGCACGCGGCGGAGTAGCGAGCCGGGGCCAGCCTGATCAGGCCGGAAGGCCGGCGAGCGCCCAGTCGAGGGTCGGCGGCAGCGCGCCCTCGAACACCAGCAGCCAGCGCTTGACCTCCGGGCCCTGCCCGCCGCTGTAACCGCCGAGCCCGCCCGAGGCCACCACGCGGTGACAGGGCACGATCACGGGGATCGGGTTCGAGCCCATGATCCGGCCGATGGCCCGGGCCGGCACGTCCGCGACGCGGCGGACGGACGGGACCCGCCGGGCCAGCTCCCCGTAGCTGACCGTCTCGCCGTAGCCCACGGTCTCGAAGAGCACGGCGAGCACCTGCTGCTGCAGTCGCGACATCCCGCTCCAGTCGATGGGCACCTCGAAGCGGCGGCGCTGCCCGGCGAAGTACTCGGTGAGCTGGGCCACGGCGGCGCCGCTGAGCTCCCGAGCGGCGCCCTCAGGCGAGGTCGCCCGGGGCGGCGCGCCGAAGCGGGCCTGGCTCAGGCCCGCCGGGCCGCAGCCGATCGACAGCGGCCCGACCGGGGTGCCGAGGGTCGTCCACGCGAGGTCCGTCACGACTGGCCGAGATGCCATAAGGCCAGCGTATGCCGCCCCGCTGACAGTTCATCCGCCGATCTCGCCCCGGGCAGGCGGGGCTGTTGGGGAAGATGAAAAAGACTCGGTCCACACACCAACGACCGGCCCCGGCGACCCCGGAGGTTACATGATCAAATTAGGACCGGGCTCGCGCCCTGGCGCCCGGCGGGCCGGCGCGGGCCGCGGCGGCGGGCCTGGCCGCTGCGGCGGGCCTGGCCGCGGCGGCGGGCCTGCTCGCCGCGGGTTGCGCGTCGGCCCCGGCCGACACCCAGTCCAGCGCCCAGTCCAGCGCCCAGTCCGGCGCCCCGCCCGGCGCGCCCGCCAGCGCGACGGCTGACTGCGATTCGGTGACAACCTGCTACACCCCCGGCCAGCTCCAGGTGGCCTACGGCATCCGGCCCCTGCTGGACCGCGGGATCGACGGGCGCGGTGAGACCGTGGTCCTGCCGGAACTCGCCCAGGCACAGCTGTCCCCGCCCGAGGTCAGCGACATCCGCCAGGACCTGGCGCAGTTTGACCGGCTGTTCGGCCTGCCCGCCGCGCGGCTGCGGGCGGTGACCAGCCTCGACGGACCGGCCTCGCCCTGGCTGGCCGGCGAAGAGGAGGTGGTGGACGCCGAGATGGTGCACGCGGTCGCCCCCGGCGCCGCGATCACCCTGGTCCTGGTCAACCCGGCCTCTCTGGACGACACCCGAAGCGCGGTCGCGGCGGCCGTGGCCGCGCTGCGGCTCGGGCTGTCCCAGGGTGACGTCATCTCGATCAGCGCCGCTGGCCAGACCGGAGGGGAGCACTGCGCGACCCGTGCCGAGGTGGCCAGCCTGAACTCGGTGCTGCAGGCCGCCGCCGGCCACCACGTGACGGTGGTCGCCGCCGCGGGGGATACCGGCGCGGCCGGAGAGCCGTGCTTGCTGGCCAAGGCCCTGACCGGGGGCAGCTTCCCCCTGATCAAGGAGGTCAACCTGCCGTCCTCGGACCCGCTCGTGCTGGCCGCCGGCGGTACCAGCCTCACCGCCAGCCACACGACGGGCGCCTACGCCGGCGAGACCGCATGGGGCCTTCCGTTCGGGGAAACGGGAACGCCGTTCCAGGCCACCGGCGGCGGATTCAGCCGCCTGTTCCCCCGGCCCGCCTACCAGGACGGCGTGGCCGGCATCGGGGCCACCCGGGGCGTGCCCGACGTGGCCGCCGACGCCTCCGGCCACACCGGCGTGGCGCTGGCGATCAGCGACGGCGGCAGCCGGTACACCATCCGCAACAGCGGCGGCACCAGCGCCAGCGCCCCGATCTGGGCCGCGCTGATCGCCCTGGCCGACCAGTACGCCGGGCGCCAGCTGGGCTTCGTCAACCCCGCCCTCTACCGCATCGCCCGCAGCGCCGACTACCACCGGGCCTTCCACGACATCACCGCCGGGAACAACACGGCGACCTGGCCGCCGACGACGATCACCGGCTACCGGGCGGCGCCGGGCTGGGATCCGGTCACCGGCCTGGGCAGCCCCGACGCGCAGGTGCTCGTTCCGCTACTGGCCCGCTACGCCGCGCCCTGAGTCGGCCGGGGCCCTCCGCCCGGCCCGGCGCTCCCGGGCTCGGTGCGGCGGCCCTGAGCCGGCCCGGGGCCCGCCCCAGGAATGTCGGATGGCCGCGGTAGAACTCTGCTATCTCCGGACACTTCGGAAAGGGGCGTGGTATGGCAGATGACATGGCCGACGCGGTCGAGGCCGAGCTGGCCGAGCTGTCACGGCAGTTAACCGAGCCGAGGGAACGCGAGTGCCTGCGCTGCTTCCTGCTGCGCATGATCAGCGAGTTCGGCTGCGACGGTACGCACCGGTGGACGGTGCGCTGGCGTGACCTGCGGGCTCCCCGGGCCCGCGACCTGGTGCAGCGCGTGCAGCGGCGGGGCGGCTGCTGCTGCGACTGCGAGGTGATCTTCAATGTCTTTCCCGACTACCCCGACACCGACGAGATCCTGCCCTGCGCGGGAGTGCTGCGCGCCGGGTCCGCGGCGCCGTGCGCACTCGGGTCGCTGCGCAGGAGTGCGTAACCCTCCCTAACGCGCCGTCACCAGCGGGCGGCACCGGGCGCAGCGGGGCTGAGCTTGTTCGCGGGTAGCCAATCCGTTCGCGTCCAGCCGAATCCGAGTTGCGGGCCCGCCCGGGACGAGATCGTGGCGGTATGGCTGCCGGGCGGGACGGACTTGGCCGGGAAGACCGGCATGGCGGGACCCGCGATCTCCGGTTCTCTTCCAACATCTTCGGCCTCACCACGCGGCAGGCGTTCGCCGGGCAACTGCGGGCGAGCCGTGAGCGGTGGGGGTTCTCCTACATCACCGTGCACGCGCCGTTCATGGAAGCGTTCGCCCCGGTGATAGGCCGACTGCGCGCCCGGTGAGGCCCGCGGCCCCACTACCGCCCTGCGCCCGCGGCCCCACTACCGCCCTGCGCCCGCGGCCTTACTCCCCGGCGTGCTCGGCGGTCCGCAGCGCCCCGGCGATCGGCCGCGAGGTGAGCTCGACCTGCCAGGGCCGGGCGCCGTGGTCGGCGAGCGCGGCGGCGACCGCTTCGGCGCTGGCCGGCTCGGGCGGCTGCCAGGCGAGCCGACGCACCGCGTCGGGGGGCAGCAGGTTCTCCGCGGGCAGGTGGTGCTCGTCGGCCAGCGCCGCCACCGCCGCCCGGACGGCGGTGAGCCGGGTGGCCGCGTCCGGGTCGCGCTCGGACCAGCGGTGCGCGGGAGGCGGGCCGTCGCTCGCGCGGGCCGACACCGCAGGCAGCGCGCGGTCCGGCTGGTCCCGGGCGCGGCCGATGGCCCGCAGCCATTCGGCCGTGTGCCGTCGGGCGCCGCGCCCGTTGAAGCCGGCGATCCCGGCCAGATCGGCGGGCCCGGCCGGCAGCGACCTGGCGGCCTCGACGATCGCCGCGTCCGGCAGCACCCGGGTGGGGGACAGGTCACGCCGCCGCGCGATCCGGTCGCGCTCCAGCCAGAGCTCGCGGACCACGGCGAGGCCGCGGCGGTTGCGGACCCGGTGGATGCCGGAGGTGCGGCGCCAGGGATCCGGGCGGGGCGCGGGCGGCCCGGCGTTGAGCACGGCGGCGAACTCCTGGCGGGCCCACTCGGCCTTGCCCTGCTCGGCCAGCTGCCTCGCCAGGGCGTCGCGCAGTTCCACCAGCACCTCGACGTCGAGGGCGGCGTAGCGCAGCCACTCCTCGGGCAGCGGCCGGGTGGACCAGTCCGCCGCGGAGTGGCTTTTCTCCAGGGCCAGCCCGAGCACGGCCTCGACCAGGGTGCCGAGCCCCACCCGCGGGTAGCCAAGCAGCCGCCCGGCCAGCTCGGTGTCGAACAGCTGCCGCGGCCGGTAGCCGAGGTCGGCCAGGCAGGGCAGGTCCTGGGACGCGGCGTGGATGACGGCCTCCGCGTCCCCCAGCGCGGCGGCGACGCCGGACAGATCGGGGCAGGCCACGGGGTCGATGAGCACCGTTCCCGCGCCGCGGCGGCGGAACTGGACCAGGAAGGCCCGGTGCCCGTAACGGAAGCCCGAGGCCCGCTCCGCGTCGACGGCGACCGGCCCCTGGCCGGCGCCGAGCCTGGTGACCGCCGCGGCCAGCGCCTCGCCGGTGACGATCAGCGGGGGGAGGCCGTCGCGCGGCTCCAGCAGCGGCACCGGCTGGCGCTCGCCGGCCTGCGGCCCGGGCTCTGAGGTCGGCGGGCCAGGGGCCCCGGGGTGTCCGGCGTCTTCCTCGAGCTCTTTGTCCGCCATGCGCGTCATGGCCGCCGCCGGGGGCGCGGCGGCCGCAGCGCGCTCACGCCGGCGGGCAGCGGCGGCAGCCCCGACGCGGCGCACAGGGCGTCGCACCAGGCCGCGAGATGCCCGCTGAGGTCCGGGGGCGCGCGGTGCGGGGCAGCCGGCCCGGCAGGGCCCGGCTCCGCGGGTGACCAGGAGGCGCGCAGCTCGAAGCCGGTGGCCACCGGCTGGTCCTGCTTGGCCCCGAACCCTTCGGTCACCACCCGGGTGACGGTCCCGCTGACCTGCCGGTAGCCCGCCGTCCTGGCGTCCAGCGCCTCGATGAGCCAGCTCCAGCCGACCTGCCCGATCAGCGGGTCCGCCGCGATCTCCGGCTCAAGATCCGCGCGGACGTAGGCGATCATCCGGAACGGCCCGGCCCATCCGGCCTGGCCTGCCGGGTCATAGAGCAGGACGAAGCTTCCCCATCCGATCTCGCTGTCCGCGTCGTCTGCGATCGCGGGGCGGGCGGCAGCGCCGGATCCGTGGCCGGGCGCGGGCTCATGCACGGTCGCGCCGACGGCGGCGGCGAACGGCGCGAGCTTGCGCGGCGGCGGCTGGTTCTCGAAGTCGATCTCGGGCCGCGCCTGGCGCTGCTGATCCAGGCCGGTCTCGAGATCACTGACCGCCGAGCGGAACGCGGCGGCCGCGTCCATCTCGGCTCGCTTGGGTGATCCGGTGGCGGGCCTCATGATCCGAGCATGCGAGATGGACGCGGAATTGTCATGCCACGCGCCGGTCCGGCTGCCGCGCCCCCGCCGGTCCGGCCAGGCCGGACGTGGTCCCGATCAGCAGCGCGGAGCCGCATTCGGTGCAGGACCACTCGCCGCAGCAGCCGTCGGGGTCATCCGGGCAGTCCCCGGCGGCGTGATGCTGCTCGAAGAGCCTGTCCCAGCCGCAGTCGGGACAGTACCGGATCGTCTCGGCCATCGCCGGCCTCCTCGCGCGGGACTCAGCACGATGCTGGCACGCCATCCGGCCGGTGCCGAGGATCTGCGGCGGCGTGTCACGATGGTTCCGCGCCAAGGACCCCGCCAGCGGCGGTCAGCTCTGTGAGACGATCGCTACCGTGAATCCGAAGCTGGAAGGTTCGGTGTTCCTCAGCGCCTGCCGCAGGCTGCCGGTTCCCTACACCCCGGTCTGGTTCATGCGCCAGGCGGGCAGGTCGCTGCCGGAGTACCGGGCGGCGCGCGGCCGTATCGCGATGGTCGAGGCGTGCACCAAGCCCGACCTGATCGCCGAGCTCACGTTGCAGCCGCTGCGCAGGTACCAGGTGGACGCGGCGATCCTGTTCAGCGACATCGTGGTCCCGCTGCGCGCGGCCGGGATCGGCATCGATATCCGCCCCGGCGTCGGCCCGGTGGTGGAGCAGCCGATCCGCACCGACCGCGACCTGCAGCGGCTGCGCCCCCTCGAGCCGGGCGACCTGCCCTACGTGGCCCAGGCGGTCAAGACCCTGGTCGGCGAGCTCGGCGCGACGCCGCTCATCGGCTTCGCGGGAGGCCCGTTCACGCTGGCCTCCTACCTGGTCGACGGGGGGCCGTCCAAGAACTTCGACCAGACGAAGGCGCTGATGTACGGCAACCCGCCGCTGTGGAACTCCCTGCTGAGCAGGCTGGCGGACATCACGATCACCTTCCTGCGGGTCCAGGTCGACGCCGGGGCCGCGGCGGTGCAGCTGTTCGACTCCTGGGTCGGCGTGGTCAGCCCCGAGGATTACCGCCGGTCGGTGCTGCCGCACAGCAGGCGGGTGTTCGAGGCGCTGGCCGGAACCGGCGTGCCGCGGCTGCACTTCGGCGTCGGCACCGGGGAACTGCTCGGCATGATGGGCGAGGCCGGCGCCGACGTGGTCGGGGTGGACTGGCGGGTCCCGCTGGATGAGGCGGTGCGCCGGGTCGAGCCGGGCAAGGCCCTGCAGGGCAACCTCGACCCGGCGATACTGCTGGCGCCGTGGGACGTCATCGAGCAGCGGGCGGTCCAGGTCCTGAACGCGGGCCGCACGGCCGAGGGTCACGTGTTCAACCTGGGTCACGGCGTGCTGCCGCAGACCGACCCCGATGTGCTCGCGCGGCTGGCCGAGCTGGTGCACGCCGCCTCGGCCCGGCAGCCCAGCAGCTAGCCCGCCGGTCGAGGTACCGGGCGCTGACGCCGGCCCGGCGCTACCCGGCGGTGGTCGGGCGCGAGCCGCGGCGCAGCAGCCGCCGCAGCCGCCGCCGCCCGGCGTAGGCGGCGCCCGCGAGCACCGCCGCCACCACGGCGAACGGCAGCGCGGCGCCGACCGCGGTGAGGACCGCAGAGCCGGCGAGCCGCAGCCCGCGCCAGCCCGCGGCCAGCCCGGCCAGGAAACCGTGCTGCCGCTTCCCGGCCGTGGCCGCCCGGTGACGCGGGCCCACCAGGGTCACCGACACGGTCGCGTAGCTGGTCTCCCCGGCCAGGGCGCGCTGCTGGGCCTCCAGGGCCTCCAGCGACGATTCCTGCGTGTTGATCTGCTCCTGGACGGTGAGCAGGGCGCTGACCGAGCCGGCCCGCTTCAGCAGCGCCTGCAGCTGGGTGATGGCCGCCTGCGCCGAGGTGACCAGGCTGCCGACGTCGGCCACCTGCTGGGTGACGTCCTGGGCATGCTGGGTCAGCGCGGTCTGGGTGCCGAGCACGGCGGACAGCGTGGCGAGCGTGCGGTCGTACGCCGCGACCGGGACCTTCAGCTGCAGGCTGACCGTGGAGCGGGCGTGATCGGCCGGGTCGATCCTCGCCTGCTCACTGGAGACGTATCCGCCCTCCTGCAGGACGATGCCGGTCGCCCGGCTGGCGGCGGCGGTCACGTTCGCCGTCTGGATCGTGAGGTTCGCGGTGAAGATGATGCTGGGGCTGGCCAGGGCCAGCCGGGCCGCCGGGCGGCCCGGCGAGGACGCGGAAGCCGGCCCGGCGGGCGGGAGGCCCGCCGCAGCGTGCGGGGCGCCCGCGCCGGGGGCGGAGGCGACGGAGCCTGCGGACGCCCGGGAGCCCGCAGGGCCGGCCTGCGAGCAGCCCGCGAGCAGCAGGGCCGCGCCGGACAGCAGCCCGGCGCCGATGAGCGCGGTGGTGCGAAGCGGCCCGCGGATCCCGCGGGCCCGGGCGGCGATGTTCATGCCGCTGGGACGCACCCGGGCCCGCGTCCGGTTCCGCCGATCTGGCCACGGTCCGGTAACGGGCAGCCCGGGGCCCCGCGCGCGGCCAGGTCCCCGCTCCGCGATAATCGGCGCCAGAAGGAGCGTCATGACCTATCCGAAGATCGAGCTGCACGTGCACCTGGAGGGCACCGTCCGGGCCGGGACGCTGCTGCGGATCGCGAACCGCAACGGCGTGCCGCTGCCGGCCGACACCGAGGAAGGGCTGGCCGGACTGTATGAGTTCCGCGACTTCGCGCACTTCCTCGAGGTCTGGCTGCTCACCACCGGGGCGCTGCGGACCGAGCGGGACTTCCGGCAGGTCGTGGTGGACTACGCGGGCGAGGCGGCGGGGCACGGCGCGGTGTACCTGGAAGGCATCTTTACCCCGGCCGAGGCGGTCGGCCGGGGGGCGGCCTGGGACAAGGTGTTCACCGGCTACTGCGACGGGGCGCAGCAGGCCCGGGAAGAGCACGGGGTGGAGGTGCGGCTGACGCCGGACATTCCGCGCGGCTGCCCGCTGGAGGCGGCCATGCTGACCGCGCGCCACGCCGTGAAGTACCGCGACCGCGGCGTCGTCGGCCTTGGCCTCGGCGGCCCGGAGGCGCAGTTCCCGCCGGAACCGTACGCGCCCGCGTTCGCCCTGGCCCGCGACGGCGGGATCGGCTCGGTGCCGCACGCGGGGGAGGCCGCCGGGCCTGCGTCGATCCGCGGCGCGCTGGACGCGCTGGGCGCGGACCGGATCAGGCACGGCATCCGCGCGGTGGACGACCCGGACCTAGTGCGCGAGCTGGCCGACAGGGGCACGGTCCTGGACGTGTGCCCGATCTCCAACCTGCGGACCGGGGTGGTCGCTTCGCTGGCCGCGCACCCGCTGCCGGACCTGGTCGCGGCGGGCGTACGCTGCTCGGTGTCCACCGACGACCCGGCGATGTTCGGCACCGACCTGACGGCAGACTACGCGGCCGCGCGGCAGCTGGGCGTCTCCGCGCAGGCGTGCTACCAGGCCGGCCTGCACGGCGCGCTGTGCGACGAGCCGACCCGCGCCGCGCTGCGGCGGGCGGGCGAGGCCTGCGACTGGTCCGCCCGCCAGTAGCCGCCCGTGACCGGCCCGGGGCCCGGGGTAGCCGGATCGCAAAGCGGCGCACCGAATGAGATTCGGAAAGTACGTTGCCAGATAGCCGCCGTGACCGTCATATCACGGTGAGCGAAAATCACGCCCGGTGACCGCCGGGGAAACCGGAAGTTAGCACAGGAAATCTGATCGTCCGCCCAGGAATGGCGAATCCGCAGGTAGCAGGCGTTCGGGCGCACTCCCGGGTCCCGCCCGCCACCATCCGCGGCGGTGAATTCTGAACCAGACAACACGCATCAAATGACAGAAATCTCAACTCACAGGCGGTAAAACACCGGAACGGCGTAGACTGCGTTTCCGCGTACCCGCTAAGCATGGAGAAAACGGAAGCCCAGGCAAACGATGACCGCGCCCCCCGCTCGCGTCACCGTCCAGGTAGCCGTGCAGTCATCGCGGCGGCTGCTCCGTGACACGCTTTCCGCCTGTCTCGCCGTCCGGCCGGACATCACCGTGGTCGGCAAGGTGGCGGAGCCAGACGCGATCTTCGAGTTGTGCGAGCTGCGCCACCCCGACGTCGTGATCCTCGACGCGGGCGCCCGGCTGAGGGAGTTCTCGGAGCGGGTGGCCGTGCTGACGCGGCGCTTCCCCGAGCTCAACGTGATCGTGACCTACCGTGACGCGTCCGAGCAGGACCTGGCCGCGGCCTGCCGGGCCGGCGTCTCCTCGCTGGTGCCGGAGTCGAAGGGCCTGTCGGCGGTGCTCGCCCTGCTGCGGCGGAGCCGGGGACGGCACGCGAAGGACAGCCCGGGCGGCCTGACCGACCGGGAGCTCGAGCTGGTCGTGCTGACCGGCTCGGGGCACAGCGTGGCCGAGATCGCAGACCTGCTCGGGCTCAGCCCGCTCACGGTGGAGAACCTCAAGCGCCGTGTCTACGCCAAGCTGGACGTGGGCAGCAGCGTGCACGCGGTGGCCAAGGCGGCCTCGCTCGGCCTGCTCGAGAAGCCGGCCGCCGCGGACCAGGCCAGGCCGTCGGGGGCCGAGCGGAGGCGCGCGCTGGTCGACGGGGACTCCGTGGTGCTGACGGTGGTGGCCGGCCAGTACTGCTCCGCCCTGGACCAGGTCGTGTCGGCCCTGGTGTCGAGCCCCCTGCCGTTCGTTCTGATCAGGAAGCCGGGGCTGGTGGCCGACACCCACTGGGCGCGCTGGCACCGCGGCCCGATCGTGGCCGTGCTCGTCGATCCCGCGCCGCCGGACTGGGACCTGGTCGCGGAGCTGGGGGTCCCGGCCATCCTGGTGCACAGCAAGCCGCTCGACCCGCCGGAACTCGCCGAGGCGCTGGCCTGCGGGGCCAGTTCACTGGTCTCGGCGGACCGGATAGACGATCACTTCCTCTCCGTGCTGCGGATGGTCGGCCAGGGGTACCTGGTGGTCGACTCGATGCCGATGCGACCGCTGATCGGGGCCGTTCGGGCGCGCTGGGACGAGCGAGCACCGGGCCGGCTCGAGCTGCCCGAGCTGACCGCACGGGAGAGCGACATCCTGCGGTCCCTGGCCAAGGGGCATTCGATCCGGCAGACCGCGCGGGCGCTGGGGATCGCCCCGAAGACGGTGGAGAACGTCCAGACTCGCCTGTTCCGCAAGCTCGGCGTGCGCAACAGGTCGGGCGCCCTGGCCGTCGCGGACGCCTTCGGCCTGCTGCCCGGCACCGCGCCATCGCTGGCTGGGTCCCCCAAGGGGTTTCCGTCCCCCGAGGGATATTCGTCCCTTTCGGGGAGCGACTGGCGGCCCTAATCTGCCGCCCGGGGGGAATTCTCGCTGCTCCCTGCAGCTGTCAACCGACCGAGACCTAAGGCCCGGCCTCGGCGTACCTTCTCCTGTTCGCTGGAGGCTGCCATGGTCCCTGCCGCGGGTTCACCGCGCACCGTCATCGTTAAACGCCGGGGAAGCAAGCGGCACGTCGCCGAGCGCGAGGACTGGGACAGCGCCCGGCGGGAGGCGGGCGATCCGGTGCGCAGCGCCGATGACCCCTACGCCGACCCTGCCCGCCGCGAGCTTGCGCCGGCTACGGCACAGTAGACGTGTGAGCTCACCCGCCCCGGACCCGGCCGTCGTGATCGTGGGCGGCGGGATCTCCGGGCTTGCCGCCGCGTTCTTCCTGCGCGACCGGGGCCTGACCGTCACCGTGCTGGAAGGCTCGCCGCGGCTGGGCGGCAAGCTCGCCGTGTCCGAGATCGCCGGGATCGAGGTCGACGAGGGCGCGGAGGCCCTGCTGGCCCGGCGGCCCGAGGGCACCGACCTGATCGGCGCGGTGGGGCTGGCCGGCCAGCTGGTGTCACCCGGTACCACGGCGGCGTCGATCTGGAGCCGGGGCCGCCTGCACCCGCTGCCGAAACGCCAGGTGATGGGCGTGCCGGCCGACCTGGACGAGCTGGAAGGCTCCGGGATCCTCTCCCCGCCGGGACTGGCCCGGGCCCGGGACGATCTCCGGCTGCCGCCTACGGCGCGGGACGGCGACGTGGCGGTGGCCAGGTACGTCGGGGCGAGATTCGGCCAGGAGCTCGTGGACCGGCTGGTGGATCCGCTGCTCGGCGGGGTCTACGCGGGCCGGTCGCAGGAACTCTCCTTCGAGGCGACGCTGGGCGCCCTGGCGCAGGCCGCGCGGCAGCACCGCTCGCTCGCCGAGGCGGCCGCGTCGCTGCTGCCCGCCCCGGGGACCCCTCCGGGCCCGCCGGTGTTCACCACGCTGGCGGGCGGTCTGGGCAGGCTGCCGGCCGCCGTCGCGGCCGCGTCCGGGGCGACGGTGCGGACCGGCGCGATGACCCGCGAGCTGGCCCGCGCGGTGCCGGGAAACGGGGCGGCCGGCCGCTGGGAGCTCACCGTCGGCCCGACCCGGGCCCCGGAACGGCTGCACGCCGACGCCGTCATCCTCGCCGTCCCTGCCCGGCCCGCCGGCAGGCTGCTGTCCGGGCTGACCGGGGCGGCGCCCGCCGCGGCGGCGCTCGGCGAGATCGACTACGCCAGCATGGCCATCGTGACCCTGGCCTATCCCCGCGACGCGTTCGGCCGCCCGCCGGAAGGCAGCGGTTACCTCGTGCCCGCGGTCGACGAGCGGGCGGTCAAGGCGGTCACGTTCAGCACGGTCAAATGGCCGCACCTGCGATCAGCCGAACCGGGCCTGGAGGTCGTCCGCTGCTCGGTCGGCCGGGTGGGCGAGGAGGCCCTGCTGCAGCGCGACGACGCCGGGCTGGCCGGGCTCGCCGCGGCCGACCTGGCCGCCGCCACCGGGGTGCGCGGCGCGCCCGCCGCCGTGCGGGTCAGCCGGTGGGGCGGGGCGCTGCCGCAGTATGCGGTGGGCCACGCCGCCCGCGTCGCGCGGATCCGCACCGCCGTCGCCGCCCTGCCCGGGCTGGCCGTCTGCGGGGCCGCCTACGACGGGATCGGCATCCCGGCCTGCATCGCCTCGGCGCGGCTGGCCGCGGACCAGGTGCTCGCCCAGCTGGAGTCCCGCGCCGGCCTGGCCCGCGCCGGGTAAACCCTTGACCAGCCGCGGCCTGGGGCGCCCGGCCGCGGTGGGACAATGGAGCATGGCTGGGAACGAGGCCGAGCGGAAACCACGGGCGCGGGACCTGAACGAGCTGATCCGGTACACGATGTGGTCGGTGTTCCGGCTGACCGGCCCGGGGGCGCTGGAGGCGGCGGGGAAGCAGACCCGTTCCGGGCGCGCCGGCCTCGCGGCCGAGATCAGCGAGCTGTGCCAGCAGGCGGCCGGCAAGGGCGTCGTCACCCGCGGCTGCTACGACCTGCAGGGCCTGCGCGCCGACGCCGACTACATGTTCTGGTGGATCGCGCCGTCCTCCGACGACCTGCAGGAGATGTACGCGCGGTTCCGCCGGACCGGGCTCGGCCGGGTCAGCGAGCCGGTCTGGTCGGTGATGGCGCTGCACCGGCCCGCGGAGTTCAACAAGGGCCACGTGCCGGCGTTCCTGGCCGAGGAGGAGCCGCGCCAGTACGTGAGCGTGTACCCCTTCGTCCGGTCCTACGAGTGGTACCTGCTCGAGCCCGAGCAGCGCAAGGCGATGCTGGCCGAGCACGGGATGATGGCGCGCGAGTACCCGGACGTCCGGGCCAACACCGTCGCCTGCTTCGCGCTGAACGACTACGAGTGGATGCTCGCCTTCGAAGCCGACGAGCTGCACCGGATCGTGGACCTCATGCGCCACCTGCGCGGCGCGCAGGCCAGGCTGCATACCAGGGTCGAGATCCCGTTCTACACCGGCCGGCGCAAGCCGGTGCACGAGCTGGTCGCCGCGCTGCCGTGACCGCGCCGTGACGCCGCGGCCGCGGGTGCTCTTCGGGCGCGAGGTGTTCGCGGCCAACCTGCGCCGCTGGGCGGACGGCGGCACGCCGCGCTGGGCCGTGAACGCCCCGGGGTTCTGCCGCTGGCCTCGCTTACCATGAGGCCAGACCAACGACTTTCCGGAACGGGAGGTGCGGGGATGGGCGGGTCAGCCGCCGGGCCGGCCGGGACGCGGGTGAACTACGCCAGCCCGGTCGATTACGACACGTACGCGCACTACGGGCAGGGGCGGGGCTTCGACAGCGGCAGTTCCTTCCAGCGGCCGCGCTACCAGTTCCGCGGCCGGATCACCGCGGACGGGTCCAGCGGGTACCGCGCCGAGCCGGGGCGCTACCACCTCTACATCGCCTGGGGCTGCCCGTGGGCGCAGCGGACCGCGATCGTCAGGAAGCTCAAGGGCCTCGAGGACGTGGTGTCGCTGTCGTACGTCGACGACGTGCGGGACGGGCGCGGCTGGGCGTTCCGCGAGCGCCGCGGCGCCGACCCGGTCAACGGGTTCACCCTGCTGGCCGAGGCGTACGAGGCTACCGAGCCCAGCTACCGCGGCCACGTCTCGGTGCCTGCCCTGTGGGACCGGCAGACCGGGAACCTGGTCAGCAACAACTTCCCGGACATCACGATCGACCTGGACACGCAGTTCGAGGCAGGGGCGGCCGGGTCGCCCGACCTGTACCCGCCGGCCCTGCGCGCGGATATCGACGCGATGAACGAGCGGGTGTACGAGACCGTCAACAACGGCACCTACCGGGTCGCCGGCGCCACGACCGAGCCGGAGTACGCCGAGTTGCGGCACCGGCTAGCCGGCACCCTGGACGAGCTCGACGCCAGGCTGGCCGGGCAGCGGTACCTCTTCGGGGCCGCAGTGACCGAGGCCGACGTGCGGCTGTGGCCGACGCTGGCCCGGTTCGACCTCGGGTACAACCCGATGGGGAAGATCAGCGAGCGGCGGCTGGTGGACTTCCCCGCGCTGTGGGGCTACGCCCGTGATCTCTACCAGCGGCCCGCGTTCCGGGAGACTACGGACTTCTCGGTGTTCGGCGCGTTCGGGTCCGGCCCGGCGCCCAGCTTCTTCAACGACGCGCCGTGGCGCATTCACGTCGACCCGTATGCCGCCGACTGGGACGAGCCGCACGGCCGGGAGCGGCTCGGCTGACCGGTGGTCAGCCCGCCCGCCGGTAGCGGTCGAGGATCGCGCCGCGCATGGCCGGTGCTGACCCGCTGAGCGCGGCCAGGATCGGGGCGGGTCAGGACCCGGACGGGCCGCAACGCAGGTTCCGGACGGTGTAGTCCGCCCACTCGGCACAAGGGTGGAAGGCCCGTTGGCGCAGGCCCTGCATCACGCGCAGGTCACCCCGGCGGTCCACGCGGACGCTGGTCGCCCACGGGTAGTCGAATTCCTGGCCGCTGGCCGTGCGCACCGTGACGGTCTGCGCGCCGGCCGGCCGGCCGTCGTCAGAACGGGGACTCATCGGGATCCCTCCATCACCGAGCCTCAGGCCGCCCGTGCTTCCGCGGAAGAGACGAGCCCAGGGGAACGCTACCGGAGCGCCACCGGGAATGCGCTGAGGCCGCGGCCCGGCTTGCGGCGCGCGTGATCGCTGCGGATACTTGGGTTCTCCCGCCATTCGCACCACGCCCGGCCGCGGCGTTTCCGCCGGGGGCGCCGGCGTCGGGGACGGTGGGTGGCGGACGGGGCGCGTGGCGGCCATCATCTCGCCGGTGGCGTCGGCGCTGGATACCGCGCACGCCGCGGGGCTGCTGCACCGTGACGTGAAGCCGGCCAACATGCTGGTGGACGTCGTGCCGGGCCGCCCGGATCACGTCTACCTGTCAGATTTCGGGCTGAGCAAGGGCGCGGGGCCTTCGACCGCGCTGACCCGGGCAGGGCAGTTCCTGGGCACGCTGGACTACATCTCGCCGGAGCAGATCCGGGGCGGGCCGGTGGACGGGCGGGCGGACCAGTACGCGCTGGCCTGCGCGGCGTTCGAGCTGCTGACCGGCGCGCCGCCGTTCCGGTGCGAGGAGCCCATGGCGCTGATGCATGCTCAGGTGACGGACCCGCCGCCCAGGCTGACCTCCCGGCGGCCCGACCTCCCTCCCGCGGCCGACGCGGTCCTGGCCCGGGCGCTAGCCAAGGCGCCACAGGACCGGTACGCCAGCTGCCGCGACTTCGCTGACGCGCTGCGCGAGGCGTTCGGGCTCCAGCCCTATGATTCCGGGCCCGGGGTCATCCCGGCGGCGGCCTACCCGCCGACTCAGGTCACCGGCCCGTCCGCGGGCGCCGCGCCCGGGGGCGCCGCAACCCGGGGCGCCGCCGTGGCGGGCGCCGCGATAGCGGGCGCTACGAGCGGACCGCCGGGCCATCCGGTCGGCGCCGCGGACCTGCCGACCTCGGCGGGGGAGGTGAGCGTCCCCCCGCCGCCGCGGCCCGCCGCCGCCCCGGGCTACCCCGCGCCGGCCGTGGCCGCGATCCGCAGCGGGTCCGCCGTAGGCGCGTGCGCATCGGAGCGGGCTATCTGGGCTAGGCGTGACCGAAGCTAGCGGCTCTTGCGCAGGAACTCCCGCAGCCGCGGCAGCGGCCAGGTGTTGATCACGTCACCGGGCACCAGCCAGCCGCGCTGGGCGGTCCCGATGCCGTAGCGCAGGTAGTCCAGGCCGCCGGTGAAGTGGGCGTCGCTGTCCACGGCGAACTTGACCCCGGCGTCCTTGGCCGCCTTGATATGCGCGGACGGCAGGTCGAGCCGGTTCGGGTGCGCGTTCACCTCCAGCGCAGTGCCGGTCCTCGCGCACGCCCGGAACAGCTCGGGCAGGTCGACATCGACTGGCGGCCGCTGGCCGATCCGCCGGGCCAGCGGATGGCCGATGACGTTGACGCACGGGTTCTCGCAGGCGGTGATGAACCGCCGGGTCATCGCCGTCCGGGACTGGTCGAAGTGCGAGTGCACCGAGGCCACGCAGATGTCGAAGCCTTCCAGGAACTCCGCCGGCCAGTCCACGGTCCCGTCCGGCGCGATGTTCAGCTCGGTCCCGTGCAGCAGGACCATGGGCTTGCCCTCCGCCGGGGCGGCCAGGCTCGCGCCGAGCCGGCGCACCTGCTCGCGCTGGGCCAGCATCTTCTCGTCGGTCATCCGCTGCATGACCAGGTTCGGGGCGTGATCGGTGATCGCGTAGTACGCGTACCCCCGGGCCCGGGCCTTGGCCACCATGTCTTCCAGCGGGGCGACGCCGTCGGTCAGGTCGGTGTGCGTGTGCAGGTCGCCGCGGATGTCCTGCTCGGTGACCAGCTCCGGCAGGTCGCCGCGCTGCGCCGCCTCGATCTCGCCGGCGTGCTCGCGCAGCGTCGGCGGTATCCACGACATCCCGAGGCGGTGATAGACCTCCTCCTCGGTCCGGGAGACGATCTTCTCGCCGTCCGCGGCGTCGAACAGGCCGTACTCGGAGAGCTTGAGCTTCTTGCGCACCGCGATCTCGCGGATGGCCACGTTGTGCGCCTGCGACCCGGTGAAGTACTGCAGGGCCGCGCCCCAGGAGTCCAGCGGGACCACCCGCAGGTCGACCTGCAGCCCGGCGGCGGTGCGGACCGAGGTCTTGGCCGGGCCCGCGGCGATGACCGCCGCCGCCTCCGGCAGGCCGGTGAGCGCGGCCATGAGCGGGCCGGAATCGTCCGCCGCGGCCAGGACGTCGACGTCGCCGACGGTCTCGGCGAACCTGCGCAGCGACCCCGCCGGGGTACACCGCAGGCACCCGGGCACCGCGCTGACGGCCCGGACGACGCGGCCGGCCGTCTCGTCGGCCACGTTCAGCAGCACCCGGCCGGAGGTGCTTTCCAGCAGCTTGATGCCCTGCAGCAGCTTCTCCTCGCTCTTGCTGCCGAAGCCGCGCAGGCCCGCGAGCCGTCCCTCCTTGATCGCGTCGCGCAGCTCTTCCGGGGAGCCGACGTGCAGCTCCCGGTACAGCACCAGCGCTCGCTTGGGCCCGAGCGCCGGGATCCGGGTCAGCTGGAGCACCCCCTCAGGGATGTCGGCCCGCAGCCGTTCGAGCGCCGCGAACGTCCCGGCTGCGTTGATCTCGGTGATCTTCCCGGCGATGGCCTTGCCGACGCCGGGAATCTGCTGCAGCTCGGTCAGGCTCAGCTGCGACACGTCCTGCGCGAGCCCGGCGACGGTGCGCGCGGCCTTCTCGTAGCTCCGGGCCCGGAACTGGTCGCCACCGGTCATCAGGTGCAGCTCGGCGTACTCGTTGAGCAGCGCCGCCACCGTGTCGTTGGCCTGGGGCATGTGCCTATTGAACCTTTTTCATCCGTCGATCTCACGCTCTGGGTCTGTGGGCAGCCGCGGGAGGATGAAAAAGGCTCATCTGCCCGGGCCCGCGCCCCGCTCGGCCCGGGCCATCAAAAGGCGCAGGCGGGAACGATGCGTCTTTCCGGTATATAGCTTGTGAACGTTCGGATACCTACCGGGCGCAACCGGCGCCACGCCGAAGCTCGGATCTATGCTTGCGGTGGCCATGCGAAAGAAACGCGTGCTCACCATCGCCATAGTGGCGGTGATGGCGTCACTCACCGCCTGCGGCGGCGGCACATCCGGCACGGTCTCGTTCAACAGCGCCAGCTGCGGCGGCTCCTGGGCGCTGGCCAAGCCGGGCTGGCACACGTTTGAGCTGTACAACGCGAACGACGTCGGTGGCGAGATCGACCTGATCGACCCCAAGACCAGCGGCATCTATGCGGAAGTCGATCAGCTCGGCCCGGGGACGACGCAGACGATGAGCCTGGACGTCGGGTCGGGCCGCTACGCCTTCCGCTGCCTGTTCGACGACACCGACCCGATGACCGGGCCGACCGTCACCGTCCCCGGGCACGTCAAGGGTTTCGCCGCGACCGTCCCGGTCACCTTCAACGACCTGGTCGGGCCGGCCAAGCAGTACCAGGCCTACGTGGCGGCCGGGCTGAAGACGCTCGTCGGCCAGACCGGGACGCTGGTCGGCGACGTCCAGCGGGGGAACCTGGCCGCGGCGCGCCGCGACTGGCTGCCCGCGCACCTGACGTACGAGACGCTGGGCGCGGCCTACGACGCCTTCGGCAACTTCGACGACGAGATCGACGGTCGGGCCGACGCGCTCGGCGTGACCAACCCTCAGTGGACGGGGTTCTACCGGCTGGAGTACGGCCTGTGGCACAGCCAGTCCGCGGGCGAGCTCACGCCGTACGCGAACAAGCTCGCGGCCGACGTGCGCTCCCTGCTGGCGGCCTGGCCGACGATGGAGATCCCGCTGATCGACGTCGGGCTGCGCACCCACGAGATTATGGAGAACGCGCTGGAGTTCCAGCTCACCGGGCACGACGACTACGGCAGCGGCACCACGCTCGCCACGACGCTCGCCAATATCCAGGGCACCCGCGAGTTGCTGTCTCTCTTGCATGCGCTGCTGGTCACGAGGTATCCGGGGCTGCCCGCCGTGTACACGTGGCTGAACCGCCTGCAGGCGCTGCTGGAGGCGCAGCACCAGCCGGACGGGACGTGGACGGCGGTGTCGCAGCTGCCGCCGTCCGCGCATCAGCAGATCGATGCAACGTGCAGCCAGGCGCTGGAAGAGCTGGCCCCGATCGCATCGATAGCCGAGCCGAGGAACACCTGATGGGCGAAGCGGACAAGCGTCCCGGACGCCGGTCCTTCCTGCGCGGCATGGCCGGCGGGGTGGCCGGAGGCGTGGTGGCCGGCGGGGCCGCGGGATACGCGCTGCGCGCCTCGCAGCCGGAACCGGCGCTGGCGGCCGACACGACCTCCCTCGAGGGACGGCTGCCGACCGTGCCGTTCCACGGGAGGTACCAGGCGGGCATCACGCCGCCGCCACAGCGGCAGACCGCGGTCATCTCGTTTGACGCCACGACAGACGGTAAATCGGAGCTGACCGACCTGTTCCAGACGATCACGTCGCGGGCCAGGTTCCTGACCGCCGGGGGCACGCCGCCCCCGGTGGGCATCGACGGGCCGCCGTCCGACTCCGGCGTGCTCGGTCCCACCGTGGTGCCTGACGGGCTGACCGTGACCCTGGGCGTCGGATCGACGCTGTTCGACGACCGGTACGGGCTGGCCGGCCAGCTTCCTAGTCGGCTCACCCCGATGCGGTCGTTCCCCAACGACAACCTGGACCCCGCCCAGACCGGGGGCGACCTGATCCTGCAGCTCAGCGCAGGCAACGCCGACACCGTTGTGCACGCGCTGCGGGACATCGCCAAGCACACCCGCGGCGGCATGCAGGTCAACTGGCGGATCGACGGATTCACCAGCCCCGCGCGCCCGACGGGCACGGTACCGCGGAACCTGATGGGGTTCATGGACGGGATCGCGAACCCGCCGCTGTCCGAGGCGAGGGAACTCCTCTGGATCCAGCCGGGCACCGCGGGCGAGCCCGACTGGACCGTTGACGGCAGCTATTTCGTCGTCCGGCTGATCAGGATGTTCGTGGAATTCTGGGATCGGGTGGACGTCTTCGAGCAGCAGCAGATGATCGGGCGTGACCGCGCGACCGGCTATCCACTGGACGCGGACAGCCTGTTCGCGACGCCCGATTTCGCGGCCGACCCGACCGGAGATGTCATCCCGACCAACGCTCACATACGGCTGGCCAACCCGCGCACGCCGCAGACGGCCTCCAGCCGGATCCTGCGCCGCGCCTACAACTACGACCGCGGCATCGACCAGGTCGGCGACCTGGACCAGGGGCTGATCTTCACCTGCTTCCAGCAGGACGTCAAGCGGCAGTTCGAGACGGTCCAGACCCGCCTGATCGGCGAGCCGCTGGTGGACTACATCAGCCCGTTCGGCGGCGGCTACTTCCTCGCGCTGCCGGGTGTCCGCGACCCAGCCGACTGGTACGGACGCGCGCTGCTGACCTAACGGTAACCGAGTTTTCCCCTGGTTTACCTGTCGTTCACATAACCTGCGCTATGTGGTCAATTACTCATGAAACCTTACCGGGCGAGGTGCGCGTGGGCACCTCGCAGGCACCACTGAACTCGGGAGGGTACGACATGGGCGAAGGCCCAACGATCCGGAGCAGGCGCATGCGGCTCCGTCC
The DNA here is from genome assembly GCA_963795055.1 of uncultured Actinomycetota bacterium. GTDB lineage: Bacteria > Actinomycetota > Actinomycetes > Streptosporangiales > Streptosporangiaceae > JASHPR01. The sequence goes on along the minus strand of CAWCGJ010000040.1, from coordinate 1,750 downwards.
CATGATCGCCACGGCGGCGGCGGTCGCCTTGGCTGCAGGCGTGGCGATCGGCGCGACCGCGGCGAGCGCGTCCAGCGCGCCGAAGTTCGCCGGCTACCACACGCCGGCACTGGTGTCCGCCAGCTACTATCGCGACACCAACAGGACGGCGACCCCGATCAAGCACCTGGTCGTGATCTTCGACGAAAACGAGTCGTTCGACCACTACTTCGGCACCTACCCGTACGCGGCCAACACGGACGGCACGCCGTTCGTAGCCAAGCGCGGCACGCCGAGGGTGAACGGCCTGTACACCAAGATCACTAAGAACGGGCCGGTCGGACCGCTGCTGACCAATAATCCGAACGAGTACAACCCGGTGCGGCTGACCCATGCCCAGGCGCTGACCTGCGACCAGAACCACGACTACCTGCCGGAGCAGCAAGCCGAGAACAACGGCAAGATGAATGAGTTCGTTCAGTTCACCGAGAATAGCGACTGCGACACCACCGGCGAGTACTACGGGCCGCCCGGCATCGTCATGAACTACTACGACGGCAACACCGTCACCGGGCTGTGGAACTACGCGCAGAACTACGCGATGAGCGGCAACAACTGGGACACCACGTTCGGCCCGTCGACCGAGGGTGCGATCTCCGTAAGCTCGGGCCAGAGTGCGGACGCTCACGCGGTCACCCCGTCCGGCACGCCGACCACGGACTCGGGCGCGATCACCCCGGACGGGACCCTCTACGGTGACATCGACCCTTACTACGACGAGTGCTCGGACTCCAACCACACCTCCACCAACCCGCTGGCCGTGATGACCGGCGAGAACATCGGCGACCTGCTGAACGCCCGGCACGTCACGTGGGGCTGGTTCCAGGGCGGGTTCACCCCGACGTCGACCGACAGCGGCGGCGCGGTCTGCGCCGCGGAGAGCGAGAACATCGCCGGCAGCGCGCTGCGGGAGTACACGCCGCACTGGGAGCCGTTCCAGTACAACGCCACCACCGCGAACCCGGCTCACCTGCCGCCGTCATCGGAGGCCGCGATCGGCCGCACCGACCAGGCCAGCCACCAGTACGACGTGTCGGACTTCTTCGAGACACTGAAGGACGGCAACATGCCGTCGGTCAGCTACCTGAAGGCCACGACCGCCCAGAGCGGCCATCCGGGCGAGTCCGACCCGCTCGACGAGCAGCAGTGGATCGTCAACACGGTCAACCAGATCGAGCAGTCCAAGTACTGGCCCTCAACCGCGATCGTCATCACCTACGACGACTCCGACGGCTGGTACGACCACGTCGCGCCCCAGTCCGCCGGTGCCCTGATCAACGGGTCCGACAACTCCACGATCGACACGGCCATGTGCGAGGAGACCGCCATCACCATCGGCACCACCAATGGCCGCTGCGGCTACAGCCAGCGGCTGCCGATGCTCGTCATCTCGCCGTGGACGCGGGACAACTACGTCAGCAACAACCTCACCAACACCACCTCGGTGGTCAAGTTCATCGAGAACAACTGGCTGCGCGGCCAGCGCATCCCCGGCTCATTCGACGCGACCTCGGGCAGCCTGAACGCCCCCGGCGGCCTGCTCGACTTCAACGTCAGGCCGCACTTCCAGCCGTTGATCCTCAACCCGACCACCGGCGCCGTCGTGAGCGGAGGAGGCTGGGGCTGAACGACTGCTAGCTAACGGGCGGTGGCCCGCTCTCGCGGCTGAACCCCGCAAGAGCGGGCCATTCGCGTTCTAGCCCTCAGCCGG
>CAWCGJ010000039.1:0-115284 GCA_963795055.1 uncultured Actinomycetota bacterium | reverse complement strand
CTCGAGGGTCAGCGACACTGAGTTGATGCACCACCGCTGATCGGTGGGTACCTGGTAGCCCTCGCCCTCGAAGACGTGGCCCAGGTGGGAGTCGCAGGCCGCGCAGCGGACCTCGGTGCGTACCATCCCGCCCGACCGGTCCTCGAGCAGGACCACGGCGTCGTCCTCGCTGGGCTGGTAGAAGCTGGGCCAGCCGCAACGCGACTCGAACTTGGCGTCGGAGCGGAACAGCTCGGCCCCGCAGGCCCGGCACCGGTAGACGCCCTCGGTCTTGGTGTCGGTGTACTCACCGATAAACGGCGCCTCCGTGCCGGCTTCCCGCAGCACGTGGTACTCCTCGGGGGTGAGCTGCTGCCGCCATTCCTCGTCCGATCGCTGAACCTTGTCCATGCCGGTGAGACTACCTGCGGGCGCCCGGCGGCCCGCCCCTGGGCCGCCGGGCGCCCGCATCGCTCAGAGCGTGACCTCGTACACCGGCTCCCCGTCGGCGGCCGGGCGCAGGTCCATCTCCGTCACCGCGCCCGCGGCCTGCACGTCCCGGCTGACCTGCGCCAGTGCCGCCAGGTACGGCGGGGGCGCGGTGACCACGAGGCGGGCCGCGCTGGCCCGCATGGGCAGCCTGGCCTGGGACTTGGCCTTGCGGATCGAGCCGATCGCGGCGGACGCGGCCTCCAGCAGGAGCTCTCCCGCGGCGGCCGCGCCGTCCTCGCCGTCCTCGCCGTCTCCTCCGGCGAGCCGGCGCAGCGGCCCCGGCTCCGGCCACCGGGCGCGGTGCACGGAGCCCTCCTGCCGCCACGACCACACTTCCTCCGTGACGAACGGCAGGAACGGGGCGAACAGCCGCAGCAGCACCGACAGCGCCAGCCGCAGCGCGGCGATCGCCGACCCGGCGGGCGCCGGGCCCTGGCCGCCGTACGCCCGCGGCTTGGCCAGCTCGAGGTAGTCGTCGCAGAACCACCAGAAGAACCGTTCGGCCTGCGCCAGCGCCAGCGCGTAGTCGTAGGCCTCGAACGCTGCGGTGCACCGGTCCGCGAGACCGGCCAGCCTGCCCAGCATCGCCTGGTCCAGCGGCTCGGTGACCTGCGCCGCCTCGGCCGCTGTGTCCGCCTCGGCCGCGGTGTCCGCCTCGGCCGCTGTGTCCGCCTCGCCCGCCCCGTCGGCTAGGCCCGGCGCAGGCATGCCGAGCACGAACCGGCTGGCATTCAAGATCTTGACGGCGAGCCGTCGTCCGATCTTGAGCTGGCCCGGGTCGAAGGTCGTGTCCACGCCGAGGCGGGCGCTGGCCGCCCAGTACCTGACCGCGTCCGAGCCGTAGTCGCGCAGCAGGTCGGCCGGGGTGGTCACCTTGCCTTTGGACTTGGACATCTTCTTCCGGTCCGGGTCGAGGATCCAGCCCGAGATCGCCGCGTGCCGCCACGGCAGCACGCCTTGCTCCAGATGCGAGCGCAGCATCGTATAGAACAGCCAGGTCCTGATGATCTCGTGCGCCTGCGGCCGGAGATCCATCGGGAACACCCGGTCCGACAGGTCCTGTCCGCCGGTGCCCAGGCTGGCCGCGATCTGTGGGGTGAGCGACGAGGTGGCCCAGGTGTCCATCACGTCCGGGTCCCCGGCGAACCCGCCGGGCCGGCCGCGCTGGCTCGCCTGGTAGCCGGGCGGCGTGTCGGTCGTAGGGTCGACCGGCAGCATGTCGTCGCCCGGCAGAATCGGGGCGTCGTACCGCACGGCGCCGTCGGCGTCGAGCGGGTACCACACCGGGACCGGGACCCCCAGGTAGCGCTGTCGGCTGATCAGCCAGTCACCGGCCAGGCCGTGCACCCAGTCCTCGTAGCGGGCCCGCATGTACGGGGGATGCCAGTCGAGCTCGCGGCCGCGGGCCAGCAGCGCCTCGCGCAGGCCGGGATCGCGGCCCCCGTTCCTGATGTACCACTGCCGGGTGGTGACGATCTCCAGCGGCGCCTCGCCGTACTCGTAGAACTTCACCGGGTGCACGACCGGCTCGGGCTCGCCGCGCAGTTCCCCGGCGGCGCGCAGCAGCTCGGTGATCCGGGCCCGCGCGGCCGGCACCCGCAGGCCCGCCAGGTCCTGGTAGGCAGCCTGGCCGGCGGGGTCGGTGAGCCAGGGCAGCGGGCCGTCCAACAGCCGCCCGTCCTTGCCGATCACCGGGCGGGTCTCCAGCCTCAGGTCCCGCCACCAGGTCACGTCGGTGGCGTCGCCGAACGTGCAGACCATGGCGATGCCGGTGCCCTTGGCCGGGTCGGCCAGCCGGTGCGCGAGGACCGGGACCGTGGCGCCGAACAGCGGCGTGCGGACCGTGGCGCCGAACAGCCAGGTGTACCGCTCGTCGTCGGGATGCGCGACCAGGGCCACGCAGGCGGGCAGCAGCTCCGGCCGGGTGGTGGCGACGAGCACCGCGCCGTCGGCCGCTGCGCCCGGCCCGTCCTCGCCGGCCGCCACGGCCGCGATCGGGAACTCGATCCGCACGTAGGCGCCGGCGATCTCGCGGTCCTCGAGTTCGGCCTGCGCGACCGCCGTCCCGAACGTCACGTCCCACAGCGAGGGCCCGTCGGCGAGGTAGGCCTCGCCCCGGGAGGCGTTGCGCAGGAACGCGCGCTGCGAGATGGCCTGCGGGCCGTCGTCGATGGTCCGGTAGCTCAGGGACCAGTCCACTGAGAGGCCGAGGCGGCGCCAGGCGTCCGCGTACGCCCGCTCGTCCTCCTCGTTCCGCAGCCGGCACAGTTCCAGGAAGTTGCGCCGCGACACCGGCACCTGCCCGCGCGGCGCCGGGCTCCGCCCGGACGGGACGGGCGGCATGAAGTCCGGGTCGTACGGCAGCGCCGGGTCCACCCGCACGCCGTAGTAGTTCTGCACCCGGCGCTCGGTCGGCAGCCCGTTATCATCCCACCCGACCGGGTAGAAGACCTCCTTGCCGCGCATCCGCCAGAACCGGGCGAGGACGTCCGGCTGGGTGTACGAGAAGGCGTGCCCGATATGCAGTGACCCGCTGGTGGTCAGCGGGGGGGTGTCGATGGCGTAGACGTCGCCGCGACTTCGGGTCTGGTCAAACTTGTACTACACGAGCCTCGGCCCACCGGCGCGTCCACTTGTCCTCAAGGCCGTCAAGCGTGGGGCGGGTGTCAAGGCTCATGGCGGCCATGATAGCGCGTCGCCCTCGGGTGCGGGCCGCCCGCCAAGATCGTCGCGGGCGCGGCGCCGTGGGTCGGGAGCCTACTTGCGGACCCAGCGCGGACGGCGGAACCACTGCCCCCACCACGGGTGCAGTGCGGCCGTGGCCGCGCGGTCCTCCCGGGCCATGTCCGGGTGCAGGACCGGCGGGCCGTTGGGCACCGGCAGGTCCGCGACGCCAGACATCTCGAACGTGCACTTGACGTAGCCGGGGGTGATCGCGGCCACCTGGTCGGCGTCGACGAACTTGATCCAGCCCCGCATCTGCCCGACCCGCAGCATCTCGTGCCGGGCCCGTTGATCGTCCTTGGGGTGGACCGCGGCGAGCCCGGTCCCGGTGTACACCACGATGCCGTCGAACACGTCGAGCTCGGGGACCTCGAGGACGTGCTCGACGACGCCGAACTGCTCGCCCGAGTGCGTGACCACGGGCAGGCCCGTGCTGACCGCCCGGTAGGACATCGTGGTCTGCTCCTCATCGGGATCCAGCGCGCCGGCCGGCGAGTCGTAGTCAGTCACCTCGTGTCCCCTCGGGATCGCAGGGCGGGTGTTCCGGCAGGAATAAACGTATGGTCGGTGGTATCGGTTCCAGCCACGGACGGAGGCCCGGGTGGCTCCCGAGATCAACCTAGTGGACGCGGATACCTACCAGCGCAGCGGCGCCCCGCACGATCAGTTCGCCTGGCTGCGTGAGCACGCTCCGGTGTACTGGCACGCGGACGGCGGGGGCCCCGGGTGGCCCGGGTTCTGGGCGGTGACCAGGCACGCCGACATCGGGCACATCTCCCGGCACCCCGAGATCTTCTCCTCGCGCGAGCGGCTCGTGCTGTTCGCGGAGCCGGCTGACGACCAGATCGAGATGCAGCGGCTGATGATGCTCAACATGGACCCGCCGCAGCACACCCGGCAGCGCAGCTTCGTGAACCGCGGGTTCACGCCGCGGATGATCGGCAGGCTGGAGAAGCACGTCAGGGAGATCTGCGACACGCTGATCGACGAGGTGGTGCCGCGCGGCACCGCGGACTTCGTCACCGACATCGCGGCGCCGCTGCCGCTGCAGGTGATCTGCGAACTGGTCGGCGCGCCGCCGGAGGACCGCAACTGGATCTTCGACCTGTCCAACAAGCTGGTCGGCTACGACGACCCCGAGTTCCGGCACTCGCCCGAGGAGGGGCTGCAGGCGGCCGCGGAGATCTACGCGTACGCGGACGCGCTCGCCGCGCGCCGCCGCGAGCAGCCGGCCGACGACATCGTGACCCGGCTTTTGCAGCCCGACGATTCCGGCGAGGTGCTGACCACCAACGAGTTCGACCTGTTCTTCCTGCTGCTGACCGTGGCCGGGAACGAGACCACCCGCAACGCGGCGTCCGGGGGGATGCTGGCCTTCTTCGAGCATCCCGGCCAGTGGCGCAGGCTGCTGGCCGATCCCGGCCTGGTCCCCACCGCCGCCGAGGAGATCGTCCGGTGGGTCAGCCCGGTGAACCTGTTCCGGCGCACTGCGACCTGCGACACCGACCTCGGCGGCCAGGCCGTGGCCGAGGGCGACAAGGTCGTGGTCTTCTACGCCTCGGCCAACCGCGACGAGCGCGCGTTCGCCGACCCGCAGGAATTCGACATCGGCCGGGAGCCCAACCCGCATGTCGGCTTCGGCGGCGGCGGCCCGCACTTCTGCCTGGGCCGGCACCTGGCCGCCCTGGAACTGCGGGTGCTGCTGTCGGCGCTGGCCGAGCGGATGCCGGACATCGAGCTCGACGGCGAGGTCAGCAGGCTCCGGTCCAACTTCCTCAACGGAATCAAGCACATGCCGGTGCGGTTCACCCCGTCCCGGCCGAGGACGTGGGCACTCCGGCCAAGCCCGGCCGACGGGCGTCTCACGGTCCGGAGATGTCAGACCTAGCTGGGATACTGGACACATGCCCGGGGTTGAGCGAGGACGTCTGGTTGGCCGGCAGGCCGAGATGGGTCGGCTGCGCGCCCTGCTGCGCGACGCGGCAGCAGGCCGGCCCGTCGTGGCGCTGGTCGGCGGCGATGCCGGGGTCGGCAAGACGCGCCTGGTGACCGAGCTATCGGCCGAGGCGAGGGACGGCGGCTTCGCGGTACTGACCGGCCGCTGCGCGGAGCTCGCGGACACCGTGCCCTACCTGCCGCTCGCCGACGCGCTGCGGGACGCCGTGGCCGGCTCGGCGGAGGGCAGCCCGCTGCGCGACGCGCTTGCTGCCCGGCCGGTGCTGTCCCGGCTGCTGCCCGACTCCGGTGCCGGCCAGCTGCCCGGCGGTGACGCCGGGCTGGCGCAGCAGCAACTGTTCGGGGCAGTGCTCGGCCTGCTCTCTGAGCTGGCCGAGGACAGCCCGGTGCTGCTGGTCCTCGAGGACCTGCACTGGGCCGACCGCTCCACCCGCGACCTGGTCACCTTCCTGAGCCGGGTGCTGCATCGGGAGCGGCTGGCCATCGTGGTCACCTACCGCACCGACGACATGCACCGCAGGCACCCGCTCCGGCCGGTGATCGCCGAGCTGACCCGGCTGCCCAGCGTGACCACCCTGGCGCTCGGCCCGCTCGGCGCCCCGGCCATGGCCGAGCACCTGACGTCGCTGTCGGCCCAGCCGCTGGGGGCGGCGACGCTGGACAGCCTGATCACCCGCGCCGAGGGCAACGCCTACTACGCGGAAGAGCTGCTGGCCGCGTCGTCCGCGGGCGGCGAGCTGCCGGCCCGGCTGGCCGACCTGCTGCTGGCCCGGACCGAGCGGCTCTCCCCGGCCGCGCAGCAGGTGCTGCGGGCCGCGGCGGTCACCGGCCGGCGGGTCGACGACGAACTGGCCAGGCAGGCCTCCGGGCTGGCCGGGCCGGAGTACGACGAGGCGGTCCGGGAGGCGGTCGCCCACCAGCTGCTCGTGCCCGACGGCGAGCAGGCCTACGCGTTCCGGCATGCGCTGCTGCGCGAGGCCATCTACGGCGACCTGCTCCCCGGCGAGCGGACCCGGCTGCACGGCCGCCTGGCCGAGCTGCTCGCCGACGAGCGGCGGCTGGCCGATGTCCCCGGAACCGCGGCTGAGCTCGCCTACCACGCCCTGGCCAGTCACGACATACCGGGGGCGCTCGCCGCGTCCGTGGCCGCCGGCGAGGAAGCACGCCGGCTCGCGGCGCCTGCCGAGGCGCACCGGCACTACGACCAGGCGCTTTCGCTCTGGGAGCGGGTGGAAGAGCCCGAGAAGCTGAGCGGCATAGACCGCGGTAAGCTCGCGTTCCGTTCCGCTACCAGCGCGGCGGCCAGCGGCGACATCTTCCGGGCCGTGCAGCAGCTGCGCCGCTTGATCAGCTACCTGTCCGATGGCGAGCACGCCGACCCGGTGCTGTTCTGCCGGGCCAGCGAGCGGCTGTCGTATTACCTGCTCGACCTCGACGAGGACGACGCCGCCATAGCCGCGGCCGAGGCCGCGGTCGACGCGCTGCCCGAGGAGCCGCCGCAGTGGGAGCGAGCCCGCGCCCTGGGCACCTACGCGCGCGCGCTGCTATCGATGAAGGACGACGCCCCGGCCCGGGCCCAGGCGCAGCGGGCCCTGGCCGCCGCCCGCACGGCCGGCGCCCCCTGGGTGGAGGCCGACGCCCTGGTGACGCTGGGCCAGCTGAGCGAGCGCGCCGGGCGGATCGAGGAGGCCATCGACCTGTTCACCCGGGCGCACCAGCAGGCCCTGGCCGCCGCCGTCCTCGGCGTCGAGCTGCGGGCGGCGTTCCAGCTGGCCCGGGTCCAGCTGGAATGGGGCGACCTGGCCGCCGCTAGCCGGATCGCGCACCAGGGCGTGCGCCGGGCCGAGGACGCCGGCCTCGACCTGGCGCCCTACGGCTACGACCTGCAGTACCTGCACTACCTGGCCCACTACCAGGCCGGGGAGTGGGACCACGGGCAGGTGCTGGCCGACGGCTTCGTCACCCGGGTCACCAGCGCGCCGGAGGCCAGGCTGTCGGCCATGGCGCTGTTCATCGACGTGGCCCGGGACGCCCCGGCGGTGGCCGAGCGCCGGATTTGGCTGCGGCCGTTCTTCGCCAAGGACCGGTTCACCGAGTACATCGGGCGCGGCCTGCTGGCCGAGCATGCGCTCTGGCAAGGTGACCTGACCACCGCAGTGAGCGAGGCCGAGGCGACGGTCCGCGCGAGCGAGGCATGGGACGAGGGCTATTCGCCCGCGGTGATCAGGCCCGCGACGGTGGGGCTCTGCGCGCTGGCCGACCAGGCCTGGCGGGCTCGCGCGGCCGGCGACGCGGCGCGCACCGAGGCCGCGGTGCGGGCCGCTCACGGCATGATAGAGATCGCCCGGGAGGGTGCCGCCTGGCCGCGCCGTCCGAACTTCGCGCTCGGGGTGGACGGGCGCGGCTGGCTCGCGCGCGCCGAGGCCGAGTGGCAACGGGCTCAGGGCCACAACGACCCGGCCGCCTGGCAGGCCGTGGTCGAAGCGTTCGGGCCCGCGTTCGTCTACGAGACCGCGCGGTCGCGGTGGCGGCTGGCCCAGGCGCTGGCCGAGGCGGGCCGGCGGGACGAAGCGCAGCGGGAGCTCTTGCTCGCCGCCGAGGCCGCCGAGCAGATCGGCGCCAGGCCGCTGAGTTCGGCCCTGGCCGACCTGGCCCGCCGGGCCCGGCTGGCCGACCGGCCCGCTCCCGCCGAGGCCGTCGGCCGGGCTGGCGCCCGGCCCGGGGGAGCGGCCGCGCGCGACCCGCTGGCCGGGCTGACCGACCGCGAGGTCGAGGTGCTGCGGCTGCTCGCGGCCGGGCACAGCAACAAGGAGATCGGCGCCGAGTTGTTCATCGCCACCAAGACCGCCAGCGTGCACGTGTCGAACATCCTGGCCAAGCTGGGCGCGGCCAGCCGGACCGAGGCCGCGGCCATCGCGCACGCCCAGGGTGTGGGCCTGCCCGCGCAGCGGAACCGATGAGGCTGTGGTCCGCGCTCGCCGGCCGGGCCTGACCGGTGGCCACGTTTGAGCAGCTGGCGGCCGAGGCGCAGGACGCGCCCTTCTCGGGGTGGGACTTCTCCTGGCTCGCGGCGCGCTCCACGGACGAGCCGCTGCCCTGGGATTACCGGTCTGAGGTTGCCCGCCGCGCCGCGGGCGCGTGGCCGGTCACCGTCCGCCAGCGCCGGTTCCTGGTCGTCGCGGCGAAACCGGCCGGGCGAGAATAACTCGAATATGTGTTTGATGAACGCTAGGCTTGGCGCATGAACGCTGTCCTGCAAGGCTCGCTGCTCGACCTGTGCGGCGAGGCGGGCCCGGGGCCGCTGGGCCCATCGGTGCGGCGGACCACCCTCGCCCGCGGGGCCTGGATCGACCTGCGGCGCGGCTGGATCGCCGGCGCGGATGCGCTGTTCGGCCGGCTGGCCGGGGCGGTGCCGTGGCGGGCGGAGCGGCGGCACATGTACGACCGGGTCGTCGAGGTGCCGCGGCTGCTCTGCTTCTATCCCGAGGGGGAGCCGCTGCCCGACCCCGTCCTCGAGGACGCCAGGCGACGGCTCAGCGAGCACTACGCCGAAGAGCTCGGCGAGCCGTTCCGCACCGCCGGGCTGTGCCTCTACCGGGACGGCCGGGACAGCGTCGCCTGGCACGGCGACACCACCGGGCGCGGCAGCACGCAGGACACCATGGTCGCGATCGTCTCGCTCGGGGCGCCGCGCTCGCTGCTGCTCCGTCCGCGCGGCGGCGGCCGGGCGCTCCGCCATGACCTGGGCCACGGTGACCTGCTCGTGATGGGCGGAAGCTGCCAGCGCACCTGGGAGCACGCGGTGCCCAAGACCGCGCGCGCCACCGGCCCGAGGATCAGCGTCCAGTTCCGCCCCCGCGGCGTCCGGTAACCTGCACCGGTCTCGCCCGGCCGAGGACGCGGGTGCCGGGCGCCCGAGCGGAGAGGACCCAGGATGGCCGAACTGATCGCGGACCTGTTCGTCTCGCTCGACGGCTTCGCCAAAGGGGTCGATGCCGGGCCCTTCTTCGGCTACTCCGGGCCGGAGCTGGAGAGCTGGGTGAACGACGCTGTCGGCCAGCCCCAGCTGATCGTCATGGGGCGGGTCACCTACGAGGCGCTGGCGGCCATCTCGTCATCGGCCGCGGACGGCGTCAGCGCCCGGATGAACGAGCTGGGCAAGGTGGTCGTCTCGAACACCCTGGCCGAGCCGCTCGCCTGGGCTAACACCCGCCTGATCCGCGGTGACCTCGGTGCGGGGATCGGGGCGCTGAAGCGGCAGTCACCGGTTCCGCTCCGCTCCATCGGGAGCATCACGCTGGTGGGGGCCATGATCCGGCTCGGGCTGGTCGACCGGCTCCGGGTCGCCGTCTTCCCGCTGATCCTCGGTGACGCCGGCCGCGAGCCGGCCTTTGCCGGCCACGGGCGGGCCGGGCTGGAGCTGGCCGATACCAAGGTCCTGGACTCCCGGATCGTGATGCTCGAGTACCGGCCGGCGACCGGCCGGGGCTGACCAGGTCGTCTCCGGGGTCCCGATACGGGACGGCTCCTTATCGCAGGCGTCAGCCGTCCTCGGAGGCCGGGGCCAGCGCGTCCAGGACCTCCGCGGCCCGGGCCGTGGCCGAGGCCGGGTCGGCGTCCGGCGAGCCCACCTGCGGATCCCAGTTCAGGTCGTAGAAGATCTCGGTGACGCCCTGGTCGGCCAGCCAGCGGGTGTCCCCCCGGATCTGGTCGGGGTGGCCCGACAGCAGCAGCCGGCCGCCCCCCGGCGCGGTGGCCTCGGCGCCGGCCCGCACCACCCCGCGGCAGACGATCCGCATCGCGTCCGGGTCGCGTCCGGCCTCGGACGCGGCCGCGCGGATGATGCCCACTCCCTCCGCGATCCGGGACAGGTCGGTCCGGCTGGAGGTGACCCAGCCGTCCGCTATCCGGCCCGCGCGCTCCAGCGCCGGGCGGGCCAGGCCGCCCAGCAGGATCGGCGGGCCGCCGGGCTGCACCGGCTTCGGCGCCACGCTGGCCCGCGGGATCTCGTAGAACTCGCCGCTGAACTCGATGGGGTCGTCCGCCCAGAGCCGGCGCAGCACCGCGACGTACTCGCCGGCGCGCGCGCCGCGGCGCGCCATCGACGCGCCGGTGGCCGCGAACTCCTCGGGCATCCAGCCGATGCCGAGGCCGAGGTCGAGCCGCCCGCCGGACAGGATGTCCACGGTGGCCGCCTGCTTCGCCAGGTAGGCGGGGGACACGAACGGCAGGTTGACGACCGCGACGCCGAGCCTGATCCGCGACGTGCCCGCCGCGGCGTAGGCCAGCGCGGCCATGGGGTCGAGCACGCTGCGGTATACCGGGTCCATGTCGGAGGTCTCGGGGACGAGCAGCCGCTGGAAGCTCCAGAGCGACGCGTAGCCGGCTTGCTCGGCGCGGGCGGCGAAGCCGGCCAGGTTCTCCGGCGTGGCCCACGCACCTGACACCGGTGCGCCGAAACCGATTTTCATGCCCGCAGGCTATCGTCGCGGTCCTGGCGTCCGGGCCGTGCCCGGCCGGCTACCCGTCCTCGGCCAGGTCAACGTCGGCGGTCACCGCGCGCGAGCCCCGGCCGCACGGCGGCCGTGCGGGCCTGGCAGTCTAGGGAGCCAGCCGACCCCGAGAACGGAGCCCAGCCTTGGAGCAAGATCCCCGTGTCTGGATCGCGGTGCTGCGGAACTCACATGAGCGACTGGCGTCGCTGGTCTTGCCGCTGACCCCGGAGCAGCTTCGCGGGCCTGCGTACCCCACCGAGTGGAGCGTCGCCCAGGTGCTGTCACACCTCGGCAGCGGAGCCGAGATCTCGCTGCTGACGCTGCCCGCTGCGCTGGGCCAGGCCGAGCCCATCGACCGGGACGCCTTCCCGCCGATCTGGGACGCCTGGAACGCCAAGAGCCCGGAGGCCCAGGCCGCCGACGCCCTCAGCACCGACGAGAAGCACGTCCGGGCCCTCGAGCAGCTCAGCGACGACGACCTGGCCAGGATCAGCCTCTCGCTGTTCGGGATGACGCTGGACAGCGTGGGTCTGATCCGGCTCCGGCTCGGCGAGCACGCGCTGCACACCTGGGACGTGGCGGTGAGCCTCGACCCGGCGGCGCGGGTCGCCCCGGACGCGGTCGAGTTGCTGATCGACAACGTGCCGCAGTTCTTGGCTCCCCGGCTTGGCCGCCCCCCGGACGTCCCGTTCCGGACTCGAATCCGGACGAGCGATCCGCAACGCGACTATCTGCTGGTGGCGGCGGATCCGATCAGCATGGAGGACTGGCCGGGCGACGGCGACGGGGCGGACAGCGAGGTCCGCATGCCGTCGGAGGCGCTGCTGCGCCTGACCTACGGCAGGCTGGATCCCGGGCACACGCCGGACGAGGTCACGGCCGACGAGGCCGACCTGGAGCGGCTGCGCACGATGTTCCCGGGCTTCTGACCGGCCAGGCCGTCGGTTAGCCGAGGATCGCGGAGGCCACCTCCATCGCGCAGCCCCAGGACAGGGTCACGCCCGCGCCGCCGTGGCCGTAGTTGTGCACGAGCCGCCGTCCTCCGCCCAGGCTCTCGGCCTCGAGGCGGACGGTCGGCCGCACCGGCCGCAGGCCCACCCGGTGCGCGATGACCACGGCCCCGCGCAGCCGGGGCTCGATGGCCGCGCAGTCGCGCAGGATGCGCTCGGTGGTGGCGGGATCGGGTTCCAGGCTCCAGTTGCCGCTTTCCTCCGTTCCGCCGAGCAGCACGAGGTCACCGTGCGGGAAGTAGTAACTGAAGCCGTCCGATCCGTCCCCGACGCCGACGAAGAACTCGCTCAGGCCGGGGTTGGCCGCGATGATGACCTGTCCGCGCACCGGCATCACCTGAGCGTCGGGAACCAGGTCGTGCGCGCCGATCCCGGAACAGTTCACGATGACGCTCGCGCCGGTCAGCTCGGCGGCCTCGGCCAGCGAGGTGAACTTGACCGTGCGCAGCTGGGCGCCAGCGCGGTTCAGCCTGGCCAGCAGGTAACCGAGGTACACGGTCATCGACACGATGGGCACGGCCAGCCGCCAGCCGCCCACGAATCCGGTCGGCAGCTCGGCCGGATCGCACGGCCGCGCGCCCTCCATGGCGGTGACCCAGTCGATGGGCTCGCTCTGCTCCGTTCTCGACGCCGCGATGCCGGTGGCCAGCCGCACGCCCGTGGCCGGATCGGCGGCCATCTCGGTCAGCCGGTCCAGGGTCAGCCTGCCCCACCGCGCCACCCGGTCGTCCATGCCGACCAGGTGCGGGCCCCAGACCGCCCCCGCCGCGGCCGAGGTGGTCAGCAGGGGCAGGTCCGCGGCGGCGACGGTCACGTCGCTCCCGGCTTCGGCCAGGCAGATCGCCGTGGTCAGGCCGGATACGCCGGCCCCGATCACCAGGATGTCCGGCTGCTGGCTGGTCATACTACTGACCGTAACCTAGGCGGCTGCGCGGGAGAGGAAGAAGCTCGTTGAGCACGACATTCGCCTCCGGCGAAGAACGGTGGCGGGCCCGTCTGGGCACGCTGCGTCAGGTCGTCCGCCAGGAACTCGTGGCCCGGCAGCTGGCCCGGCATGTCCCGGACCGGTCCGCCCGGCGCGTTCTCGACATCGGCTGCGGCCAGGGCACCCAGCTGCTCAGCCTGGCCCGGCGCGGCCACACGGTGACCGGCCTGGACAGCTCGCAGGCCCTGCTCGGGGACCTGGCCCGGTCCCTGCGCGCCGAGACGCCGGAGGTCCGGGGCCGGGTCCGGCTGGTCCGCGGCGACGCCGGGGACACGGCCGCCTTGTTCCGGGCGGGCCGCTTCGACGTGGTGCTGTGCCACGGCGTGCTGATGTACTTTCCCGATCCCGGGCCGATGCTCGCGGCCGCCGCGGCGGTGACCGCGCCGGGCGGCCTGCTGTCACTGCTCGTCCGCAACGGTGACGCCCTGGCCATGCGGCCGGGCCTGCGCGGCGACTGGGCCGCCGCCGCCGCGGCGTTCGGCGGGCCGTGGTACCTCAACCGGATCGGCGTGCGCGCCCGCGCCGACCGGTTCGACGACCTGACCGCCAGCCTGGCCGCCCATGGCCTCGAGGTCCAGGCCTGGTACGGCGTCCGCGTGTTCACCGACCTGGCCGGCGACGACGCGCCCGTGCCCGACGCCGACGAGCTGCGGCAGCTTCTGGCGTGCGAGGAGCGGGCCGGGGGCACCGACCCGTACCGGGCCGTGGCCGCGCTGCGGCACGTCCTGGCCCGGCGGTCCTAGGACGCCTCTGAATAACCCGTTACCGGGCGTCTGGTGTTTCTGCCGGCAGTGTGTTCGATGTTCTGGGATGATCTTCTTATGCAGGGAAGATCGCGGCAGGACCGGGAGTTGCTGGACGCTGGTGGGCTGGCCGGGCACCTGGTGCCGGAGGGCAGCGTGTTCGCGTTCCTGGCTGAGCATCGCGGGGAGCTGTTCCCGGACTCATTTCCCGCGGATCTGTTCGCGTCCGCGACGGGGCGGCCGTCGCTGAGCGCTGACCTGGCCGGCAGTGTGCTGGTGCTGCAGGCTTTGCATGATTTCTCTGATGGGCAGGCGGCGGATGCGCTGAAGTCCGGTATCCGGTGGAAGGTGGCCTGCGGCCGGTCGCTGACGCAGATGAGTTTCGATCCGTCCACGCTGGTGTACTGGCGTAAGCGGATCGCGAAGTCGTCCCGGCCGGACCGGGTGTTTGACGCGGTCGCGCAGGTGGTCAGCCAGACCGGGGTCCTGGCCGGCAAGCGCAGGCGGGTCATCGACTCCACGGTGCTCGATGACGCAGTCGCCACCCAGGACACCGTGACCCAGCTGACCGCGGCGGTTCGCAAGGTAGCCCGGGTGGTGCCTGGTGCGGGCGAGGTGGTCGCCGGGGTCTGCACGCTGGATTACCGCAAGCCGGGCAAGCCGGTTATCGACTGGGACGACCCGCAGGCGAAGGAGAACCTGGTCAGTGACCTGGTGAATGACGCGCTGGCGGTGCTGGATGCCCTGGCTGGCCCCGGCGGCCCGCAGCGAGCCGGCGCCGAGGCCGGCGCGCTGGGCCTGCTGGCCCTGGTCGCGGGTCAGGACGTCGGGCCTGCGGAGGATTCTGACGGGACCGGCGGGCGGTGGCGGATCGCCCGCAAGGTCGCCCCGGACCGGGTGATCAGCACGGTGGACCGTGAGGCCCGGCATACCCGCAAGAGCAAGTCCGCGCGCCGGGACGGGTTCCGCGCGCACCTGGCCGCCGAGCCGGACAGCGCTCTGATCACCGGCTGCGAGATGACGATGGCCGCCGGGGAAGGCAGCAGCGACGCGGAGAACGGCGTCGGGCTGGCTGCCGCCGGCAGGTTCGGCGAGCACGCTGACACAGGCGGGCAGAATGATCTGGGCCTGGAAGTCTACGGCGACTCGCACTACGGCACCGGGCAGGCCCGCGCGGACTACCAGGCAGCCGGGCACGCCACCGTGATCAAGCCCATCCCGCTGCGCCCGGCCGTGCCCGGCGGGTTCACCCGCGACGACTTTGCCGTCAGCGATGACGGCGCCACGGTGACCTGCCCCGCCGGGCATGTGCGGCCGGTGAGCGCCAAGCGCTACGTCAGCTTCGGGCCGGTGCGCGCCCCCTGCCCGCTGCGGGCACGATGCACCACCGCCAAAGACGGCCGGTGCCTGGACATCCACCCGCACGAGCACCTGCTGCGCGCCGCCCGCGCCCAGGCCCGCACGCCGCAGTTCAAGCAGGCCTACCCCACCCGGGCGGTCATCGAGCGGATCATCGCCTGGACCGCCACCAGCCACGGCCACCGGATCCGGCTGCGCTACCTCGGGACGAGCAAGAACAACGCCTGGCTGCACAACAGGTCCGCCTCCATCAACCTGCGCACCCTGATCAACGCCGGTCTCACCCGCCACGACGGAGCCTGGGCGATCACCTGACCCCGCAAGGCCAGGCCAGCCCCGGCCGCGGCACAGCCCGGGACGACACCAGGCTGAGCCTTGTCGCTGGCGGTGCACACCGCGCGCCAGTCACCCTGTCACCAGGGCCGGCAACAGCTCCAGGCCGGCTGCGCTCGCTAGACCGCCCCGCCAGTCAGGTTGTTCAGAGGCGTCCTAGGGTGGCCCGGCGCTGATGGCTACGCGGCCCCCGCCTTCCACAGTTCCTGGCTCGCCAGGCGGGCGCCCTCGGCCATGGCGGCCAGCTTGGCCCAGGTGATCGCCGGGTCGACGGGCATGAGCGCGGCGAAGGTGGCGAAGCCGCAGTCGGACCCGGCGATGACGTTCTGCCGGCCGACGACGCTCGCGTAACGGGCCAGCCGCTGGGCCACCAGCTTGGGGTGCTCGATGTAGTTGGTGGTGGAGTCCAGCACGCCGGGGATCAGGACCTTGCCCTCGGGCAGCTTCACGTCCTCGAACACCTTCCACTCGTGTTCGTGGCGCGGGTTGGCTCCCTCGAACGACACCGCCGCAGGCCGGGCGGCCAGCACCAGGTCGATGATGTCGGCCAGCGGGATATCGCCCTGGTGCGGGCCCTCGTAGTTGCCCCAGCACAGGTGCAGCCGGATCCGGTCCGGCGGGATGTCCCGGGTGGCATGGTCGAGCGCTTCCAGCCGCTTGGCCACCACCCGGCGGAATTCCGCCGTGGTCACCTCGGGCCCGACGGACCATTCGCACGCCAGGTCGGGGCAGTCCAGCTGCAGGACCAGGCCGGCCTGGTGGATGGCGTCGTACTCGGTCTTCATCGCGCCGGCCAGCGCGAACAGGTACTCCTCGGTGCTCGGGTAGTAGCGGTTGGGCATGAACATCTCGATGACCCCGGGCGACGCCGCCGACATGAACGTGTCGGCGGCGCCGTCGGAAGCGGCGCGCAGGTTCGCGATGTCCGCCTCGACCAGTGAGGTGTCCAGGTATGCGACCGGCCCGTTGCAGCTGGGGTTGCCGAAGACGGCCGCCATATCAGGATCGCCAGCCATTCTCTGGGCGAACTCCGGAAAAGCCTCAAGGTCCCGGATCTGGAAGGGAACGGGCTCGCCGCCGAAGCCCGACAGGCGCTCGGTCACGTAGGTCGAATAACTCGGCTTGCTGACCTCGCCGTCGTTGATGATGTCCACGCCCGCGTCGAGCTGGCGCCGGACCGTCTCCATCACCGCGGCCCGGACCGCCTGCTGGTCGTGGCGGTCGGTCAGGCTGGCGGGCCGGGGCAGGCTGCCGGTGTGGGTGGTCAGGATGCGATCGGTGCTCGTCCTCATTGACAATCCCCCCTTAGGCGTAGGGCCTATAGTCTGGCCCTCGCAGCTGTGCTGCGGCAAGGCCCAGGTCATGCAGATGCCCAGGTCAGCCCGGGTCCGCCCGGCCTCAGGCGGGGTTAGCGGAGAGGACCTGACCGGCGATCCCGCGGGACGGCCTGAAGTGGCCATGATCGCCCGGCCCGAGCTGGTTCTCTGTGATCACCAGCCGTCCGGAGCCGTCCCTCGCCCCGAGGTTGTTACCGGCCTGTTCATCTGGCCACGGATCGATGATCAACGGCAGCACACGGCCTCCGGCGGCCGTCGCTCATGATGCTGCGACCTGTCAGAGCTTCCGCTGTCCGCCTGGATCGGGGGCGTCGGGCGGTTGTCTGCACTCTTGGCTGCTCAGCTCGATCCGCGGGGCCGTCGCCGACGACCACGCAGCCGATCGCTGAGCTCGCGAGCGATCTCCCGATCGGCGTCGCGCTGGGCGATTGCCTGCCGCTTGTCAAAGGACCGCCGGCCGCGTGCCAGGCCGATCTCCACCTTCGCCCAGCCATCCTGGAAGTACAACGACAGCGCCACGAGCGTGACGCCGGTGTCGCCCAGCCTCCCGGTGATCTTGTCGATCTCGCTGCGGTGCAGGAGCAGCTTGCGGGTGCGACGGGGCTGGTGCAGCGCGCGGGTGCCGTGGCGGCCGTAGGCATGCTCGGGGATGTGCAGGCCATGGAGCCTCAGCTCGCCGTCGTGCTGCTGGACGAACGCGTCGACCAGCGACGCGTGGCCGGCGCGCAGGGATTTCACCTCGTTGCCGATCAGGACGATCCCGGCCTCGTATGTCTTGAGGATCGTGTAGTCGTGCCGGGCCCGCCT
This sequence comes from uncultured Actinomycetota bacterium, assembly GCA_963795055.1. GTDB lineage: Bacteria > Actinomycetota > Actinomycetes > Streptosporangiales > Streptosporangiaceae > JASHPR01. The sequence continues at coordinate 98,064 of CAWCGJ010000039.1, read as the reverse complement.
GTTCGAGGCGATGAGCCTGCGGCCTGATTCCCTGGTCGCGGTGCCCTCCTCGTCATCCAGTCAGTCAATCCGCCCGGCGGCGCAGGGCACGCTGCGGCCTGGGCCGACATACAAAACGTACCGGGCGAGCGGCTCGGCGAACTCCTGCTCCTGATCGGCCCAGGCAGGAGATGACGGCGGGGACGGGCAGCATGCGTAAAGTCTGGCCGCTGCGGCAGACGGCTTTCCGACAGGCGGCGCCGGGGCTGGCTCCTGGTGGCAGGTAGCAGCTGGCGGTGGCCGCTGATGCCGGGGGTTAGTCCCACCAGAAGGTCCAGATGGGTGATGTCAGGAGGGGCCGGTGCCTTTGCACGCGAGAACCATAACGAAGTGTGATCGGCGGCCGCAGTGGCCACTTGGTGACCGGGCGCGCTGGCGGCTTGGCGCGGCTGCCTGCCGGTGAGGCAGCGGTATTTTCGGGACGGGTGCCGATGCTGGGAGGTCAGGATGCGTGCATTTGCCGTCCGGAGCTTTGGCGAGCCGCCGTCGGTCCACGACCTGCCGGTTCCGGCGGCCGATGGCACGGTGCTCATCCGGGTGCGGTTCGCGGGAGTCAACCCGCTGGACAGCAATCTCCTGGGGCGGCTGACCGCGGCCTCGTCGTATCCGTTCGTCGTGGGCATCGACTTCGCCGGCGTGGCCGAACGCGTCCCGGCCGGAGACCACGGCCTGCAGGCCGGGGACCGGGTCTTCGGCATGGCACGGACACACGGCTCCTACGCCGAGTACACCGCGGCCGCACCCGGGGCCACGCTGGAGCCGGTGGCCCGGATCCCCGACGGCGTGACCGACGACCAGGCCGCCGCGCTGCCCATCCCGGCGACCACCGCGCTGCGGACGATTGACCTGCTGGAGGTCACCGCGGACCAGCAGGTCGTGGTGATGGGCGCGACCGGCGGGGTCGGCGGCTACGCGGTGCAGATGGCGCGCTCCCGCGGCGCGCATGTCATCGCGACCGTCCGCGGCGACGCCGGCGAGGCTCACCGCCTGGGGGCCGGGGAGGTGTACGACAGCCAAGCTGGTGACGTGATCGTCGCGCTGCGCGCCGCTCACCCCGACGGCGTCGATGCCGTCCTTGACCTGGTCAACGGCCCGGACGCCATCCGCCGCGACGCCGAGGTCATCCGGCCCGCAGGACGCTTGGTCTCCACGATCTTCGCCGCCGACGAAGGCTGGTTTGCGCAGCGCCAGATCACCGCACACAACCACGCCTCCAGCGCCAATCCCCTGATCTCGCCCCAGGGGCTGGTCACGGTCGCGCAGATGCTCGCCGACGGGACGATCACCGCGCGCATCCGGTCCACCGCCGGCCTGGACGCCGCCGGGCAGATACTGGACGAATTCCGCCATGGCGGGCTGCGCGGCAAGGCCATCATCCGCCTCTAGAACCCGGCCGCACCGGCCCGGACGGACCTAAGGCGCGAGCGCGTCGATCGAGTACCGATCACACTGAGTCGGTGGCGATGGCGAGCCGATTTGTTTCCTATCGCCGAATAGGCGCGCATGCGCAAGCCGGTGCGACCTAGCTGATGGGCGTACAGATGAGCTACTCTGCACGCGCCCGCCTAGCCCTACCGCGCCTGGCTCTCGACCCGGGGCCGCGGCCCTGCACGGAACCATCCCGCTGGGGCGGCCGGCTCGCCCGGTCCCTCCGCGCGCGATGGCCGCCGTCGAACCTGGGCCGGTCAAGCCAGTGCCCTGGCCGGTGGCCGGGCGGCGCCTGCGGAGCAACAGGCTGCCGGCTGCGACCGCGACGAGCGCGGCCATCGCCGGTACTCAGCTGCTGGATGAGGAGCCGGTGAAATCCAGCACCGCGCTGGCGAACGCTTCCGGGTTCTCCTCGGGGATGAAGTGAGAGGCCCCGGGTATGCGGACCCCGGTCACGTTCTCGGCTACCTCGTTCATCATCTCCTCGACGAACGGCCCCGTGGAACTCATCGCGCCGCCCACCGCGAGGACAGGTATGCCGAGTTTGCCGTTGTGCTTCAACGTCGCCTGGTTGTCGTCAGCGTCCTGGCCGAAGGCCCGGTACACCTCGAAGCCGGCTCGCATCGCGCCTGGAGCCGAGTACGCGGATGCGTAGGCGTCGAGGTCGGCGTCGCTGATCGCCGTGGCGTTGGCGGTACGGCCGTTGAAGAAAACTTGCAGGTACTGGCGCTCTCGTCCTGCGACCAGCATCTCAGGCAGATCAAGTGCGCCGTGGAACGCGAAGTGCCAGTACCGGGGGTCGGCGCGCAGCCGGTCGAAGACCGCCGTTCCCGGCAGCGGCGCGTCCGCCACCACCAGGTGCGAGACGCGGCCGGGGTGGGCTTGCGCGTATGCGTAGGCGACCATCAGACCGATGTCGTGGCCGACCATGACCACGGGATCGTCGATGCCCAGGTGGGTGGTCAGCAGCTTGTGGATGTCTTCGGCCATGGTCTGCTTGTCATACCCGGCGGGCGGGCGCCACGATTGCCCGGCACCCCGGTAGTCGGGCGCGACGACCCGGAAGCCGCGCTTGGTGAGCGCGGGGATGACCAGGCGCCATTCGCGCCAGGTCTGCGGGAAGCCGTGCAGGAGGACCATGGTGCGCGGCCCTTGCCCTGCGGTCACGAAGTGCAGGCGCAGGCCTGGCTCGATGTCGGCGATCCCGTGAGAGACCGCGTCCGATCTGGCTTGCTCCGCATTCAACGCGGCGGCGATCTCGGCGGGTGACTTGATGACCTGCTCAGTAGCGGTCTGGGACATCTGAGGACCTTTCTTGAGAGAGGCGAGCCGAATCCTCAGCGCTCAGGGACTGGGTCTGGGTCGGCTCTGCTAGGTGTGTCATGGTCACATCATCGCGCCGTAACAGTTCATGGTGGCATGAACTATCCGCGTTGTAGCATGGGCAGGTGCTTGCTCGGGACTATGACCTAGCAGTGATCGGCCGGGCGGTCGGCGACCCGGCCCGCGCCGCGATGCTGCTGCGGCTGATGGACGGATGCGGGCATTCGGCCCGCGACCTGGCCACCGCGGCCGGCGTCTCCGCCTCGGCGGCGTCGGCGCACCTGCGTCATCTCACTGAGGCCGGGCTGATCACGGTTACCGTGGTGGGCCGGACGCGGCAGCACGCGATCGCCTCGCCCGAGGTCGCGGCGGCCATCGAGGCACTGGCCGCGATCTCGCCTCTGCTTCCCGTCGAATCCCTGCGCCAGGCCACATCGGGGAGCCAGCTTCGCACGGCCCGTGCCTGCTACAGCCATCTCGGCGGCGAGCTCGCTGTCGCCGTCTCCGACCACCTGGCAGATGCCGGCGCGATCACCCCCCCTCGCGCCGCCTCAGCCGGCGAGCTGCATCACCTCGACGCTCCGCTGCTCGCCGCTTTGCGCATCACTGACCTCAAGCCCGGCTCCGGGCCGAGCGTGCGCGGCTGCCTCGACTGGACCGAACGGCGCCCGCACCTGGCCGGGCGGCTGGGCACTGCCATCATGCGAGCCATGCTCAACAACGGCTGGCTGACCCGCCGACCGAGCAACCGGGCGTTCACCATCACCAACCTCGGGGCCGAGCAGCTCATCCAGCTGGGCATCGACCCGGCATCTCCCGCAAGCCCCTTACCCATGCCCCCTCTGGATTCGGGGTTCCCCTCAAACCGTGGAGACTTCCTCATAGCCCATTCGTGTAATTTCGCCGCTTCTTGTGACTATCGAACGCCAGTTCACCTCGTTGCCTGGCGTCCGCTGGTATGCGGGGGCCCGGTGGTCACCGGATGCGCCGCGTCCCCCGGGGAGGGGCAGGCTGGGCCTGCCCGTGTTTCCTGCCTGAGGGGCCGCAGAGGTCTCCGGGGTCCAGGCCGGCCGCAGGCCGCCGCGCAGCGGTGCGCAGCAGCCTGGAGGCCGGAGGGGCGGCCCCGTACCCTGGCGCGGCGCGTCCCCCGGCCCGGGCGCGGCAGCCCTATGGTGAAGGTGAGCGGCGGCGAAGCCGTCTCCTTCTGGGTCTGGGCCGCGCAGCGGCCGGCCCGCCTTCACGCGGCGTCCTTTCCCGCCAGCGACCGCTCGTAATCCACCGGGCTGACCCGGCCCAGTGAGGAGTGCCGGCGGTGGTGGTTGTAGTCCTCGATCCAGGCCGCGACCCCGGCCCGGGCGGCCGCCTTGGTCGCGAAGTGCTCCACTTGCCGCAGCTCGAACTCCACCGTGGAGTGCCAGGACTCGATCACCGCGTTGTCCAGCGCCGAGCCCGGCCGGCCCATCGACTGGCGGACGCCCAGCCGCTCGCACGCTTCCCGGAACAGGCCCGCGGTGTACTCGCTGCCCTGATCGGTGTGGAAGATCACGCCGGGCGCGGTGCCGCCGCGCACCGCCACCGCCATGGCCAGCGCGCCGTAGGCCAGCCCGGCGTCGTGGTGCTCGCCCAGGGCGAACCCGAGCACCCGGCGCGATCCTGCGTCCAGCACGCTATCCAGGTACAGCGTGCCCTCATCAGTGCCGATCTCCGTCCCGTCGCCGTACCATTTCTGGTTGATCGCCGCCGCCGGGAAGTCCCGCCGGACCAGGTCCGGCGCCCGCCACCGGCCCTTGCCCGGCCGGGTGGCGCCCTTGCGCCGCTTCTTCGGCCGCGCGGCCAGGCCCATCTCGGCCATCAGGCCCGCGACGGTGTTCTTGCTGACCCGCCAGCCCGCATCGTGCAGGTCCGCGGTGATCATCGGCGACCCGCGCTTGCCCTTGTGCCCGGTGAACAGCCGCCTGACCTCGGCTTTCAGCCGGTCCCGGCGGGCACGCCGCGGCGAGGCATCCCCGCGCCGCCACTTGTAAAACCACGACTCCGACACACCCAGCGCCTGGCAGGACACCGCGTGCGGAACGCCGTGATCTGCCCTCTGAGCTGCGATGAACCCAGCCACGGCTACCTGCCGCCCATCGCATCCCGGACCCAGAGGGCCACCGAGCGCTTGAGGACATCGCGCTCCATCGCCAGCTCGGCGTTCTCTTTCCGCAGCCGTGCCAGTTCCGCCCGCTCATCCTCGCCCAGCGCGCCGTTACCTTCGCCACGGCGGCGCCGGTCGGCGTCCACCCAGTTCCCCAGGGTCCCGGAGTTGATCCCCAGGTCCCGGGCCACCTGCGCGATGGGCTTACCGGTCTCCCGGACCAGCCGCACCGCGCCCTCCCTGAAGTCCTTGTCGAACTTCCTGCGCGTCTCTCCCATCGGAGAACTCCTCTCCCTTAAGAGGATCTCTCCACGCTGGGAGGGGAAACCCAATTAGAAGATGGGTGCGGCTCGTTTGGAGTGAGGGGTCAGGCTCCGAGTGTGTACTGGCCTTGTGCTGTGCCGGGGTAGAGCCGCTGGTGTTCGCGGGCTAGGTGGTAGCGCCAGTAGTCGTCGAAGTGGCCGTTGGCGATGACGGCGCGCAGGGTGAGGACGGCTTCGGCGCCGTCCAGTCCCCATCGTGCTCCGGTGATGTCGAGCCGGTCGCCGATCAGGTGGCGGCAGGCGCCTTCGATGACACCGGTGGCGATGGGCCAGCCTGCGGCCAGGGCCTGGTCGTAGCGCAGGTACTCGTCCTTGCTGGTCAGGTAGCGCACGCATGCGTCGGTGCCGGTTCGCTGGGCATCGGACAGGCCTGCGGCGCCGGCTTCGGCGGTGATCTCGGCGGCGGCCCGGGCGCTGTCCCCGGCCAGCACCGCGAGCGCCTTGACCGCGACCCAGTCCTCGGCGGCGGGATCCCCGGCGGGATGCAGGCACCACGCGGCCTTCCAGATGTATTCGAGTACGTGGATGAGGTCGATCACGATGCTGATCGTGACGCCGCGGCGGGCGGCCTCGGCGCGGATCAGGTCAAGCTGGTGCTCGGCTCCGTCGACCAGGACCACCCATGTCCGCCGGTGCTGCGGGTCGCGGGCTCCGGCCTGGTCGAAGGCGGCGGCGATGACCTCGGCCGGGTCGTGCCTGACTGACCCGGCCAGCCATTTCGCCGTCGCTTTGGGCCGGGGCCGCAGCGTGCGGCTACCCTGCCGCCCGCCGGGCGGGGCGATGATGTCGTGCGGGCGGCGCGGGGACGGCTCGGCGTCGTAGACGCAGGTCAAGGTGGCCATCCGCTTGCGGTTGGGTTTCTCCCCGGCGGCCAGCCGGGTCCGCATCCGGCCCTGGCGGGCGGCGGCTTTGGCGGTGGCCGGGCGCAGGCCTTCGGGCCGCATCACGATCCCCTTGGCGTCGGCGGAGATCACCAGCAGCGTCGAGGCGGTGCACGGCACCGGGACGCGGGCGGCGTAGAACGCGGCGATGTCCCCGGCAGCGTGCACCACCGCCTGCTCGACCTGCCGCTTGCCGATCACCGGACCGCAGCGGCCGGTGATGGCCGCGTGCGCGGCCTCGAACGAGCCGCGGGCGGCTTCCGCCGCGGCCAGCCGGGCCAGGGCATGGGACGGCCGGCAGGCCGGCAGCGACAACGCGGCATCGGCCGGGTAGAGGCTGGGTGCCCCCGGCCGGCGCCAGGCGCACCGGGTGACCTGCACCGTGCCGAACAGCGTCGCCAGCTGCCTGTGATGGCCGGTCTCCAGCCGGGTCCGCGTGATCCCGTCCGCGCCCGTCGCGGCCGCGCGGCGCTCCCGGGCAGCCTGCTCCTCCCGCGCCGCCCGCAGATCCAGGTGATCTTGCAGCAGCTGCCGCTGCAGCTCCCGGCCCCGCCCGGCCAGCAGGTCCTCCAGCTCGCACGCGGTCAGCCCGGCCGCCCCGGGCCCTTCCAGCTCCGCGACCAGCGCGGTGAACACATTCACTGCGGCCGCGAAGGGGCCGACATCCAGGATCTGGGCATACGGTTCCACAGGGCTCTTCTTCCGGTCCGGTTCGTTTTGGTTGGCACCTGCGAACCTAGGAAGAAGAGCCCGCCATCACCCCGGTTTTACCGCTTCCCGCGCACCGTTGCCGGTGCGCGCGGGCAGCGCGAACAGCCCCGGCCCGGCCTCCTCGGCCAGCCAGCCCCGCTCCACCAGCCGCTTCAGCTTCGCCCGCAAAGTCTCCACCTTCCCCCTGTCCGTGCTCAGCCCGGCCGCCGCGGCGATCTGCGCCGCCCGCAGAGGCCGCCTTGCATCCTCGGCCACCTCCAGCAGGTCCCGGTAATCCTGCGGCAGCACGGAAACCTCAAGACCAGCCCGCCACGGCGGCACCGCCACCACCCCAATCACAGGCGGGCGGCCAGACCCGGCGGGTGCCGTCCCCTCCGGCTGTCCCGCTGCCGACGACACCGGTGATGCCTGCGCGGCGGCGCCGTCCAGCACCTCTTCCACCGTCTCCCGGGTAATCACCAGCCGCGATAGCCGCTCCTCGGCCCGTGCCAACTGCTCCGCCAGCTGCGCGATCCGCCCGCGCAACTCCTCCGCCTCCGCACGAGCCACCGCTTCCCGGCGCTGCAGTTCATCGATCAGCGACCCCAAGCGACACCTCCTTACCCCTGCCCGAAACAGTAAAAGGCAGCAGGCGCCGGCAGCAGCCCAATCATCAACTCTGCAGGTCAGCCAGTCCCTCAAGACGAGCCGCACCCTTAGAAGATCACTCAACCTTCCCGACCAGCGACCCCAGGAGTCAGGCAAGTTACTGGTGCACGCCCGAATGACCGGTTCTGTGCGCGCCCTCAAAGCCACCGCAGGATACGCAAATGCGTCCAGATCGGCGGATACTTGCGCGGTGACGTTGACCAGCGCTACGGCGGGTCGCCTACCACCGGATCGACGGTACGACATAGCCGCCCTGGATGAACAGGTCGCTGGACATGGGGTATGAGCTACTCCTCGTAGTGGGTTCGGCCGTATCGGAGGCGGCTGCGGCAGTTGCCGTGCTCGCGGCAGTCACGGATCGGGCAGGGGTGTCGAGGTAAGTACCGCGCAGTAGTCCAGCAGTGCGTCCTGGCGGCGCGGGTCGTGGGCCGCAGGATGGGTGCGGCGGGCCTTCTGGTGATAGAAGTACTCGCCTGTGACATCGGTGCGGGGATCGTCGCCCGCAGCCAGCCAGGCCTGGGTCACCGGCGCGAGCGATAGGTCATCGGGTGCTCCCGGGCCGCCCATCTTGGTGGGCACCCACCCGGGTTCGACCGCATTGGAACGCACCCCCGGCCAGCGGCGTGCGACGGCAAAGGCCAGCAGGAGGTCATCGAGCTTGCTGTCGGCATACGCTTGCGCGCCGTTCCAGCGGCGCTTTTCCCACTGCGGATCGTCGAGCGCAGCGTCGCCGCCGGTGTGCATGCCCGAGCTGAGGTAGACCAGCCGTTGCGGCCGGGTGATGAGGGCCGTCAGCAGATAGGGCGCGAGCACATTGATGGCGAAGACGTGCGACAAGCCGTCGGCAGTCTGGATACGTCGCGGCTCCCGGTAGCCGACGCCGGCGTTGTGGATGACAGCGTCGTAGCGGCCGAGCGCGTTGACCTGCTCAGCTACCCCTCGCACATCCTCGATGGCGGACAGATCGCCAATGACGACAGCGTCCGCGCCCGGAAGCCGGGTGCGGACTTGGGCGGCCCGGGCCTGGTTGCGAGCGTGCACGGTGACCTGGTGGCCGTCCTTCAGCAGCAACTCAGCGGCCATCAGCCCCAGGCCGTCGGTGGAACCGGTGATGAATATTCGAGGCATCTGCTCTCCCGGACGGAGGACCCTCAATCGCGTTACCGCGGTCCGGCCCTGTTTGGTCGCCGCTAGTCCTGGATGCTTTCGCACAGGAACTTCAGGCTGATGTTCCACAGGTCGTGACCGCGGTGCATGTGGCCGGGATTGGAGCCGGCGAGCTTCTTCGGGCTGGCGCCGGTGCCGGTCTCTTCCATGACCACGTAGGTGATTCCCTCCTCGCGCGGCTCCAGCAGCCAGGTGTGGTAGGCCAGCCACTGGTCTGTCTGGCCGTACCAGCCGATGCGAGCCGTGGGCTCGAATTCGTGGACGGTGCTGTGGATGCGCGCGCCGAAGGTGACCCAGTCGAACGTGACGCCGGGACCCAGGAGCCCGCCGGGGGCGTTGACGGTGACGTCGCTGGCGTTGGAGTACCAGTCCGGCCAGGCGGCGGGGCGGATGAGATGCTCCCAGATCTTTCCCGCGGGCGCGGCGATCACGATGTCGTTGTGGGCGAACAGGTCGGCCTGCTCGGGCACGATGCCCTCGGGCCAGTGGATGTGCGCCGAGCGGCGCTGGATGTCCTCAATGATCGACATGGCTGTGCCCTCCATCAGGTCGTGTAACAAAAGTGTGGTGCGGCCGGGCCACGATGCGGGGGTTATCGGGGTCGCCGGGTGATGCAAGCTTGCCTCCAGCTGCGTCCAGCCGCGGCCTGCGGTTGTGGCGTAGCCCGTATGTGGCGAGGATCGCGGCGGCGATGAGGCACAGTGCTGCGGTGAGGGTTGCGGCGTGGTAGCCGTGGGTGAAGGCGTGTCCGGCGGCTGCCCGGTAATCCTTCCCGAGCGCCTGGGCTACTGGGCCGATGCGGGCGCTGGCGACGTTGCGGGCTTGGCGGAGCGCTGCCTGGCGGGCTGCGCGGGGGAGGTGGGCGGCCTGGGTGGTCCAGGCGGAGGTGGCGGCGTGGGTGCCGATGGCGCCGAGGATCGCCAGGCCGATCGAGGTGCCTATCTGGCGGGAGGCGTTGAATACCCCGGACGCGGTGCCCGACAGGGCGGGGGGGACGTCGCGCATGGCGACGTTGGCGACCCCGGGGATCCACATCCCGGTTCCGGCGCCGAACAGGACGTAGCCGGTCACGGCGATGGCGAACGGCGATGCGGGGGTGAGCGTGCTGAAGGTCAGGACGCCGGCCGCCGTGACCAGGCAGCCGCCGCCGGCGATCGCGCTGGCTGGCAGCCGGCGGGCGAGGGGTCCGGCGCACTGGGCTATCACCAGGAACGGGATGTTCATGAACAGCCAGGACAGCCCGGTGCGCAGGGCGGTCCATCCGTCGACGTCCTGGTAGAGCAGGGTGAGGTAGAAATACACCCCGGTCAGCGCCGCGTAGCAGAGCAGGTAGATCCCGCACGAGGTGGTGAAGCTGCGCAGCCTGGCCACCTGCGGCGGGATCATGGGGAACGGTGCCCGGCGTTCCCACCACGCGAACCAGGCCAGCAGCACCAGGCCCGCGGCCAGCGACGCCAGCACGGGGGCCGAGGTCCAGGAGCTGGAGGCGGACTCGATGAGGCCGAAGGCCAGGGCGAGCAGGCCCGCGGCACTGGTCAGGACGCCCGGGACGTCCACCGGGCGGGTGGCCGGGTTTCGTGATTCCGGCACCACGGTGACGGTCAGGGCGATCCCGGCCACGCCGAACGGCACGTTAACCCAGAAGATCGATGACCACCCGAACGCCCCGAGGAGAAGGCCGCCGACGACCGGGCCCAGGCCGAAGCCCAGGCCGGCGCAGGTCGCCCAGATCCCGATCGCGCCGGCCCGGGCCTTGCCGGAGTACGCCCCGCTCAAGATGGACAGCGCCAGCGCCGACATGACCGCCCCCCCGACACCCTGCAACGCCCGTGCCGCGATGAGGTCGCCAGCCGATGCCGACAGCGCGCACGCCGCCGACCCCGCCGTGAACACGGCCATCCCGGCCGCGAAGAAGCGCTTGCGCCCGAACCGGTCCCCCAGGCTGCCGCTGAGCGGAATCAAAGCGGCCAGGCTCAGGGCGTACGCGCTGATGACCCATTCCAGCCCGCCGGACGATTCGTGCAGCTCGCGCTGGATCGACGGCAAGGCCACGTTCACGATCGTGACGTCCAGCAAGATCATGCCCTGCGCGATGCACATCGCCACCAGGGTCAGCCGCCTTTGCAGTGTGGAATTCCCTCCAGGTCCGGTGTGAATGGATGCTCGTTCTTTCGGCGTTCTGGTCACTGGCAGCTTAGTAATAGCTGTTCCTTCCCTGTTGTGGTCTGGCGGCAGGTCATTATCTAGTTGAGAAGTGGCTCGGGGCACGGCCAGACGGGCAACCGCCTGATAACGGCCCTAGATCGGTGCAGCTCTTGCCAGATCTCCTTGATGCCCAGCCCTTCTCGGACTTAGCGCGCGGCTTGCTGTGAAGAGACCGGCAAGGCCTCATCGACGATCGGGTTGCTCAGCAGCCCGATTCCCTCGATCTCAACCTCACACACATCGCCGGCCTTCATGAACAGCTGGGGGTCCCGTTCAAGCCCGACGCCGGGCGGGGTTCCCATCACGGTCAGCTCATCGCTGTACGCCGAGCCCAGGAAAGAAACCGAGTGGGGATAGCGCGCTGCCGGGAGTTCGATCATCGCCTGAAAGAAGTCATCGGGCGGTACCCCGATCGTGTTCATCAGATAGCATTGCACGGCGTGCATTGCATCGCGCCGTCGAGAGACGGCCCTGCCGCTCCTCGAAGTGGCCCGCTGGGAAATAGATCTTCGCGAATGACATGGCGTCAGACCCCGGTGCCGCAATGGTCGCCTGGCCGATGTAACCGGAGCCGCCGGTCATGAATAGCTGCATCGCGATGACCTTTATTCTCGCTTGTCTTTCAGTTCGATAATGCCCTCGTGAACTGCAATAGTCCAATACCTATCTCGTCGCGCGCCATACCCGGAGGGTATAGTTGACGCAGGCATGAGACGCCGGGCAGGAGGCAGCGGGGTGGACGTCGACCTGCGTAAGCTGCGGTACTTCGCGGCCGTGGCGCGCCAGCGGAACTTCAGCCGCGCCGCGCAGGAACTGCACATCGCCCAGCCGGTGCTCTCCAGGCAGATACGCGCGCTTGAGTCCGAGTTGGGGGCCGTGCTGTTCGTCAGGGACCGTAACGGCGCACAGCTCACCCCGGCCGGCGCGCAGCTCGCGCTTGACGCGGAGCCGCTGCTCGCCGAGGCGGAGGCGCTGCGCCGCCGGGTCGCCCAGGCCGCGCGCAAGTTGGGACAGTTCACGGTCGCGTTCATGCCAGGCCTGATCGTCACCGAGCCGGTCCGCGCCTTCGGCGACGCCCACCCCGAGCTCACCGTCGAGGTGCTGCGGACCAGCCGAGCCGACCAGGCCGCCGTCCTGCACGATGGCCGCGCCGACGTCAGCTACGTGCGGCTCCCCGTCGACCGGCACGGCCTCCAGCTACGAACCCTCCTGCGCGAGCCGAACGTCGCCGTTCTGCCCGCCGGGCACCGGCTGGCCGGCAAGGAGACGATCAGCCTCGCCGACCTAGCCGACGAACACCTCCTCCGGCACCCCGACATCGTCCCGGAGTGGCGCGCCGTTGCGACCGAATGGCTCGGTCGCAGCCACGTCCCGCCGCTGCGGATCACCCATGCCGTCGAGGAGAAGCTCGAGCGCGTCGCCGCCGGGCGCGGGATCGTCGTACTCCCAGAGTCGGTGGCAAGCTACTACCAACAGCCGGGCGTCTGCCACGTCCGCATCGGCGACATCCCGCCCGCCGAGACGTGCCTGGCCTGGCCGTCGTCACGCCGCTCCCCCCTCATCGCGGAGTTCGCCAGCCTAGCCGCCGCCCACCGGCCCACGACAGGCGCGTAACGGTCCTGGAAGCAGGCGGAAGTGCCTCAGGCCCTATGGCTCCGGCCCGCGCTGGGCTGTTCTTCGTTTCCTTCCCCCGGGGGCGTTCCGGTGCGATAGTCGCGCCGCTGAGGCTGGCTTGCCTGATCCTGGACGAGGCCGGAAAGCAGAACCGTGATGTTGGTGCCGCGCTGGCAGGCGTACGTTCCGCAGTTACACAGCGCGGCCACGCAGCTGCTGACAGCGGGCCGTGGGCCGCCGCGAACGCGGATTACAATCTGGTTCCCGGCCCGGGTCGAAGGCCGCGGCCGCAAGGCTCCGCCCCCGGCGCGGGGCACGCAGATCACCCTGATCGGCGCGGTAATCGCGAGCGAACCCATGAACGCTGAGCACGCGCCAATCAGGCGGATATCGCGCGGTTCGTCGCTGCCGGACCGTGACGGTCTGTGACGAAACGTGTGCCCCGGGCAGGCACGCCGGGTGCCCCAGGCCCGGGTCTCGGTCAACCAGAAGCGTCACGACGAGCATGACAGCGTCACCGTGGCCATCGCCGAAGGGTTTCGGTCAGCCTCATACGATCTGTCCATATTCATCAGGAGCGACGTTCGGCACTCATGACGAGTGACGCGCAACGGGCAGCCGCAGTCGAGCAGGCAAGGTGCAGTCATGCTTCGGATACCGCGGCGGCCCCGGCGCCGTCCATGGTTGAGGTACTCAGTCATGGAAGGGCAAGAGATGAATCAGCAGCGTGACCTTGAGGGCATCAGTGCCCTGGTTACCGGCGCCAGTTCGGGCATCGGCCGGGCAGCGGCCGAAGAGCTCGGCCGGCATGGCGCCGAGGTGGTCGTGCACGGCCGGGACGCCGCCCGCGGCTCCGCGGTGGCCGACACCATCACCGCCGAGGGCGGCAAGGCCCGGTTCGTCGCCGCCGACCTCACCGACCCGGACCAGCTGGACGACCTGGTCGACCAGGCCGGCCCGGTCGACGTGCTGGTCAACAACGCCGGGTTCTCCTGGTTCGGGCCGACCGGAGACCTCGACGTGGCGACCTTCGACCGGCTGTTCGCCGCCAACGTCCGGGCGCCGTACTTCCTGGTGGGCGCGCTAGCACCGAAGATGGCCGCCCGGGGCAGCGGCAGCATCGTCAACATCGCCAGCATGGCCGGGCAGATCGGCCTGGCCGGTGGCGCCGCATACGGCGCTACCAAGGCCACGCTGGCGTCGATGACCCGGTCCTGGGCGGCCGAGTTCAGTCCCTCCGGGGTGCGGGTCAACGCCATCGCTGCCGGGCCGGTGCTGACCCCCGGGGCGACGCCCGAGCGCATCGAGGCCCTCGGTGCCACGACCCTGCTCTCCCGTGCCGCCCAGCCCGGCGAGATCGCCGAGGTCATCGCGTTCCTCGCCTCGCCGAAGGCCAGCTACATCACCGGCGCGGTCATCGCCGCCGACGGCGGGCGCACCGCCATCTGACCCGGGCGGCCCGGCGGGAAGGACGCAGGATCCCTGCCGCCGTCCTGCCGCCGTCCCTTCCGGCCGGGCCTCCACGTGGTCCTCCCTGGACCCTTGGGGAGCTCCGGCAAAGCCGACGCTGCTGGTGAAAGGTAATGCCACCATGATGAATAACTCGCTGTTCGCAGTCGCCATTGACTGCGCCGACGCCGCTTCCCTGGCCCGGTTCTGGGCCGATGTCCTCGGGCGGCAGGTCGGGGAAGGCGGCACTTCCGAGCGCGCGGTGCTGCTCGCCGCCGGCGGGGACACCTGCGAGCCATGCATCGTATTCAACAAGGTCCCGGAGCCGAAGATCGTCAAGAACCGCCTGCACCTCGACCTCATCAGTCACACCTTCGACAGCGAGAGTGAGCGCCTGCTGAGCCTGGGCGCTCGCAGGCTATGCGACCGGCAGTCAGGCAAGTCTCGCTGGACGACCTTCGCCGACATCGAAGGCAACGAGTTCGACCTGATCGCCGGGTAGCCTTCCAGGCCATGATCGCCGCGCCGCCGCCACGGGTCTGACGGTAGATAGCGACCTTGGCGGCCTGCCAAGCACTCTCCTGGCCCGGAGGGTAGGGGACGGATCGCTGCTGCCGTGATTGAGCGGCGTGTGTGCCCGTCCCGGCGAGCGGGGCGTCGAAATCGCTCCGGCCAGCACCTTCAGGACTGTTGTCCATGTTGAGCGAGAACGGCCGCAGCGGCGCAGCCAGCACTGCTGCCCTGACCCGTCCTGCGCCGTGAACTGCGAGGCAGCGGGTCACCTCACCGGTCCCCACCAGCACCACCCGCGCAGGCGGAGCCTGCTGAGCCGAAGATGAAGATCGGTGGCCAGCCTGACGAATTCGTATCCCGCGCTCGGTGACCCACCGGGGGAGCCACCCGGTTTCGGTGTGCTTTCGTCCGCCGCGGGAAGCCAGCGGGCCGGCCCTCATCCCACAGGCGCCGGTACGCTCACGGGCTGCCTCCCATTCGGCTCATGAGCTGGTCGCGGTCCAGGCCGTGCCTTACCAGAAATACCGCGTCTCTCTTCAGGTCGATCGGGTCCTGGAGCTGCTCATCTGTCGCTTTGATTGTTTCTTCCGCGACACCGGCAGTCCGCAAGATGCGAAAGAAGTCCTTCTTCGCCAATGTCCTTGGCCGGCTTTTCTCCGCCGTGACCTTATACGGCCCGGTAACGGGCATTGCTAGCCTCCCTGCTTCCCATCGCACCCCCACAGGCCATCTGGGGGAACTAATCGTCGAGAAAGACGCGCGTGACGGACGAACAGTCCGGGGTACTGGAAATGCGAGCCGTGGCCGGCGTCCGGGTACAAGATGAGCTCGCCGTTGGGGAGGAACTGCTGCAGGATGTAGGAATTGATCGTCGGGATCACGATGTCATCGGTGCCGTTGACGACCAGGACCGGCAGCTCGAGGCCCTTGAGGTGGGCGTAACTGGGGTCCTTGGCAGCGCCGTACGCCGCGAGAGCCGTGCGCTGGGCGGCGATGGACTGGTCCGAGACGGGGATGTCACGGTCAGCGCGGGCGGTGATGCGCTCGACGTAGGCGGGGCCGGCCGCCTGGCTGGTCCCGGGCGGCGCGAACAGGATCGGCAGCCACATGTCTTCCTGCCGTTCGTACTTACGGGTGAACAGCTCTCCGACCCAGGCCGGGCGGGCCCCGATGCCCTCGCCGCCGCGCGGCCCGGTGCCGGCCAGCACCAGGCGGCGCACCAGGTCCGGGCGGGCGAGGGCGACCTCCGGGGCGACCAGGCCGCCCATCGAGTGCGCGACGACGTCGATCGTGGTCAGCCCGAGCGCGCCGATGAAAGTGATCGCGTCGCGGGCCATCGCCTCGATGGTGTCGGGCACGGTCCCGCCGGAGGACGCCACGCCGGCGTTATCGAACAAGATGACCTCGCGGTCGCTGGCGAAAGCGTCGCTCAGAGCCGGGTCGTGATCATCCAGGGTGCCCATGAAGTGCTGGAAGAACACCAGCGGAGGACGTCCGGGCATCCCGAAACGGCGGTACGCGAAGCGTATTCCGGCGCCGTCAGCGTACTGGGTGGGGACCGTGTCATGCGTGAACGAAATCATGACGCCAGCGTCCCTCCGGGACGGGTACCGCGGGTATCCGTAACCTGACTGCACTCCTGCCGGGCCGGAGTTACGCGGTCTTTTCCCCGCCGCCGGGACCGGCGGTATCGCCCCGCTGACCCCGCAACAGGCATCCGCAAGGTGCAGTCATGTTGCGGATACCCCGCCTCGGTCTCACTTCGCAGGATGGCAGTAAGACCCCACCGAGAAGGGACCCCCGAGATGAATGCTCGACCGAACATCGTGCTTGTCCACGGCGCATGGGCCGACGGCTCTTGCTGGAGCGGCGTCATCGAGCGCCTGCAGGCCGGCGGCTACCACGTCACCGCACCCCAGTTCCCGCTGACCGCGCTGGCCGACGACGTCGCCCGGCTGCGCCAGGTGCTGAACCTGCAAGACGGCCCCGCCATCGTCGCCGGGCACTCCTACGGCGGCCAGGTCATGACCGCCCTGGGCGCCGACGCCCCGAACGTCGCCGGCCTGGTCTACATCGCCGCGTTCGGCCTGGACCAGGGCGAATCGCTGGGCGGGCTGCTGGCGCAGGGACCGGTGACCCCGGCGCTGGCGCACCTGTTCACCGACCAGCAGGGCTTCGGCTGGCTGTCCGAAGACGACTTCGTCAACCATTTCGCCGGCGACGTCGACCCGGTCAAGGCCAAGGTGATGTACGCCGTGCAGCAGCCGCTGGCCATGTCCGCCTTCGGGGACGTGATGGGCGTACCGGCCTGGAAAACGCTGCCGTCCTGGTACCTGGTCGCCGCCGACGACCAGGCGATCCCGCCCGATGCCGAACGGCAGTTCGCCGCCCGCATGGGCGCCACCACCGTCGAGATCCCCGTCCAGCCACGTCGCGATGGTCTCCCACCCCGGTGACGTGGCCCAGCTCATCCAGACCGCGGCCGAAACCGTGCCGGCCACGAGCTAGACCGTTCACCCGCTCACGGCATGACAAGTGCGCCGATCTGGAGAGACAAGCGGCAAACGGGCATCTCAGTAGCCACCGGCAAGGAGCACGTAATGACAAGTGAGACAACGCTGACCTATCAGGTCTGCGTGGCGCCGATCATCGCGATGGCGGGCAAGGACATCCCGCCTGGCCAGAGCCGCTCAACGTGGAGCCCGATATCGGCCACCCTCATCTGCGGCCGGCAGGACGCCGTCTTGGTCGACCCCCTCATGACGGTCGAGCAGGGCATGGCCGTGGCTGACTGGGTGTCGACCACGGGAAAGAACCTCACCACGGTGTACATCACCCACGGGCACGGTGACCACTGGTTCGGGCTCGGCGCGGTCCGCGAGCGCTTCCCCGGCGTGCGCGCCGTCGCCACGCCAGCAGTCATCGACAGCATGCGCAAATGGTCCGCGCCCGAGGTACTCCGCACATTCTGGCAACCCAGGTTCCCGGGCCAGATCCCTGACGACAACCCCGTCGCCGACCCGCTGGGCGGGCCGTCCTTCGAGCTAGAAGGCCGTCAGCTGGTCGCCGTCGACGTCGGGCACACCGACACCGACGACACCACGGTCCTGCACGTACCGGACATAGGGCTGGTCGTCGCCGGAGACGCGGCATACAACGACGTGCACCAGTACCTGGCGGAATCAGGCTCCCAAGGCCGCCAGGACTGGCTCACCGCCCTCGACGTCATCGAGGCGCTCGATCCGCGTGCCGTCGTAGCCGGACACAAACGCTACGGCAACGACGACAACCCGCGCATCATCGATCAAACCCGCCAGTACATCAGCGACTTCGACCGGCTCGACAAGGAAACCACCACGGCGGAGGAACTCTACTGGCAGATGCTCGCGATTCACCCGCACCGAGTCAACCCCGGCGCACTGTGGCTGTCGGCCCAGTCGGCAAAGGCCTGAACAGGCCAAAGACAAGAGAGCCCAACATGTCCGGTCCGGCAGTACCCACCCGCCCCGGCCCGCAGCTACACGGCGGCCGCTGACATCCTGTCCGAGCGCGATCCGGTCGTGCGCCGGCTCATCGCCCAGGCCGGTCCTGCCCGGGCGAACCCGCCGACCGAGACACACTTCGCGGCTCCGGCCCGCGCGATCTTGTACCAGCAGCTGGCCGGCGCGGCGGCACGCGCCATCCATGGGTACCTGATCGGGTGCTCGGGTACTGGGGATGGCGTGAAGTCGCCCGGGCCACTGGTAGCACCAGGTAGTGCAGGTGCCAGTGCCCCCGGTGCTTGCCGATCGCGGCCGAGGCCTCGCCAGCGGCGGTGACCTGGGCGTGCAGCCGGGCGTGGGCCTTGTCGTCCGGTGTCGGGCACCGCATCAGGATCCCGGCTCCATGTCCCGCTCCGCCCGAGAGCCGCAGCACGGCCCGATCGTCAGCGTGCAGCTCCTGGCCGGGTCGTGGAGGGTGGCCTCGGGGCCGTTCAGGATTGCGTTGATGGCCCGCCTGATCATCTGCTCGGGGCCTGGCGGCATTGTCTCGATCCTGCACCGCGTGCATGGCTGATCGGGCCTTGGCGTTATGCCGATGCCGCAGCTGGGGCAAGCGCATCCGGTTGTCATCAGGCACCTTCCCCGGGCCGCGTCCGGTGCGGTCATGGCTACGGGCGCAGCGTTCTCCCGGTTCCTGCTGCGCAGGTGGCGATCAGTTCGCTTCGGTCTGGGCTCTGGGCTCGCCCGCCGCGGCCTACTGTGCGGCGGGCTGGCGGCCGGCTACGGTCACGCTGACTAGCCTGAAGACGGCGTCGATGAATGCACTGGCCGAGGTAAGGACAGGCACATGCCAGGCCCTGGCGAACTCCGGTCGCAGCAGCCCGCGCCCATCATCGGCCGGGAAGCTGGGCTTGCCAGGCTGCGTGGGCTCGTAGAGCCGGTCCCGCGGGCAAGCCAGGTCCTGCTCGTCACCGGCGAGGCGGGCATGGGCAAGACCGTGCTCCTCGCGGACGCAGCCGACCGGGCCCGGTCGGCGGGCATCCAGATACTGTCGGTCACCGGCCGGGAATCGGAGTCCAAACTCGCGTTCGCCGGGCTGCACCAGCTCCTGCGACCGGTGCTGTCCGGTGCGGCCGGCCTTCCCGGCCGGCAGGCCCAGGCCCTGCTCAGCGCGCTCGGCCTCGCTGCGGACCCCGGTACTCCCGACCCGCTGCTCACCGGGGTCGCCGTCCTGACCCTCCTGTCGGACCTTTCGGAACGTTCCCCGGTCCTCGTCGTCGCCGACGACGCCCAGTGGCTCGACCGTAGCTCGCTGGACGCGCTGGCCTTCGCCGGCAGCCGCCTGGACGCCGAGCCGGTCGTGCTGCTGGTGGGCGCCCGGGGGCAGGCCCCGCCGGCCGGCTTCGACCGGGGATTCCCCGAGCTGCATCTGGAGCCGCTGTCCGCGGCAGACGCCGGCCGCCTGCTGGACGGGCAGCCGCGCCCGCCCCGCGGGCGGGCCCGGGCGCAGGTGCTCGCCCAGGCGGCCGGTAATCCCATGGCGCTGATCGAGCTGGCCAAGGTGATCGCCGACGATCCCGCGGCCAGCCGACGGTGGGCCGCCGAGCCGCTGCCCCTGACCGACCGGCTAAGCGCCGTCATCACCTCCCGGTACGCCGCACTGCCCGAGCAGGCGCAGGCCGCCCTGCTACTGGGCGCGGTGGCCGACGGCCCAGACCTGAGCACAGCAGCCAGCCACGGCGCCGGGCCAGATGCGCGGGCCCTGGCGCCGGCCGAGCAGCTGGGCCTGGTCAAGGTAGACCGGACCGGCCTGCAGTTCTCCCATCCCCTGGTCCGTTCGGCCATCTACCACTCCGCGCCCTTCGCGCAACGAGCCGCAGCGCACCGCCAGCTCGCCGAGGGCCTGCACGACGAGCCAGACCGGCGAGCCTGGCACCTGGCCGCCGGGGCACTGCAACCTGACGAGCACGTGGCTTCGCTGCTCGAGGCCACCGCTGACCAGGCGCAGCGCCGCGGCGGCGCGGGCGCCGCGGCGCTGGCGATGGAACGCGCCGCCGAACTCAGCCCCGACCGAGCAGACCAGGCGCGCAGGCTGGTCGCCGCTGCGTCGGCCGCCATTTCCACCGGCCAGGCGGACTGGGTCCAGGATCTCGCCGACCGCGCCCTGGCGGTCACGGCGGACCCGGAACTGCGGTTGACCGCCCGCCGCGACGCGGGGTGGGCGCTCGCCTACTCTGGCCGGCGCTCAGCCGCCCTGTCCGCGCTCCTCTCGGTCGCCGACGAGGCATCGCGTGACCTGCCGGCCCTCGCCTGGGACGCCCTCGCAGATGCAGCCACCGTCGCCTACTACTCAGGCGCGCCCGCCAGCCGCCAGGCCGTGAGCCGCATCCTCGAACTCCTGGAAAACAAGGGGCCACCGTCTCCCGGCCGTGGCCCGCGCGTTGATGTCGGCCCGCGGGGGCTCTGGATACGGGCCTGCACCGACCCGTTCAGCAGCAGAAACCAGCTCGTCCCGTACCTGCGCCGCATCACTCGCTCTGCCCTTGACGAGCCCGCTTTGTGGCGAGCCGGGTCCGCCGCGTGGCTCCTGGACGAATCCGACCTGGCGATCCATATGCTGCAGGACGCCATGCGCCGGCTCCAGGCCCCCGGCGTCCGGGGCACGAGCGGCCCAGGCCTGACCGCGCTCGGGTGGGCATACATCGACACGGGACGCTGGGACGAGGCCCTGGAAGTTGCCGCCGAAGCCGCCGATCTGGCTGAGGCAAACCATATGGACATGGTTGCCGCGTCCGCTGACGTGATCACGGCCATTGTCCTGGCCATGCGCGCCGACTCCGCCGCTGCACGCAGGCATGCCGACCGGGCGCTCGCCAGCGTCGATCCGGCCGAAAACGGACTGATAGCCGCCTGGACCCGGCGTGCCCTCGGCGCCGCAGCTCTCGCCGACGGCAACTACCTTCTTTCGTTCACCCAGCTCCGCGGGATGTTCAACGAGGATGACACGCCCCTGCACAACTACGCCTCCTATCTCGGTCTGGCAGATCTCGCCGCCGCCGCGGTCCGCGCCGACCGGGGGATGGAAGGGCGCGACGTCATCGAGCACGCACTCAGCCATCTGCACGGAATGGCCTCTCCCCGGCTCG
Source organism: uncultured Actinomycetota bacterium (assembly GCA_963795055.1). GTDB lineage: Bacteria > Actinomycetota > Actinomycetes > Streptosporangiales > Streptosporangiaceae > JASHPR01. Next base: position 76,998 of record CAWCGJ010000039.1, on the reverse strand, counting down.
AGCAGCTCATCGCCCGCGCGCGCGGCATCCTCGCCGGCCCGGACGGGGCCGAAGCCCATTTCGGCCAGGCGCTCGCCGATCCTGCCGGGGACCAGTGGCCCTTCGAGCGGGCGCAGCTTCGCCTCGACCACGGCGAATGGCTGCGGCGGCGCCGCCGGATCAACGACGCCAAGTCCGTATTGACGCAGGCTCTGGAAACCTTCCGGCGACTAGGAGCCCGGTCATGGGCGCAGCGGGCAGAAGCAGAGCTCAGAGCGTGCGGGGTGGCGGTCGCCGGCGCGACCGCCGAACGTGATGCCCTAGGGGAGCTAACCCCCCAGCAGCGCCAGATCGTCCGTTTGGCCAGCGACGGCCTGACCAACCGCCAGATCGGCGACCGGCTCTTCCTCTCACCGCGCACCGTCAGCTCGCACCTCTACCGGTCCTACCCCAAGCTGGGGGTAGCCGGCCGAAACCAGCTACGCGACGTGATCGCCCGCGCTGGCACGCCAGCCACAGCACACGAAAGCGCCGGAAGCGAGACCCTTCCTTAAGCCGTTTCCTCGACGAAACAAGCACGCGCGTCCGCGACCTCGGAGCCTGCTCCGATCTGGTTGATCTGCGCCTGCACTCATTCAGCTCTACCTTGCGATTGGCCACTCGCAATGGGCAGGCGCGGACACCGGAAGAAACATGACCCAGGAACCCGGCTCCGTTGATCGTGATGATCGGGCAATAGCGATGTGCGGCCGCGCTATGTGGCTTGTCATCGGGCGCGTAGGCGCGGGCGCAGTGTTGTGACCGGTACTGTTGCAGTCCGCCAGCTGTGAACCTCCCGCTGAGTCCGGGGAACCGGGGGAATATCACTTCGTGGGTCAGGTGGTCTGGTGCGGGCGGGTGTTGGCGCGGGCGACTCTTGCGCCCCATTCGATGAGCTGGGTGCTGCAGTCGTCGTGCGCGGTCTGGCATTCGATCAGCACCGGGCCGCCCTTGTGCTCGCGTGCTTTGCTGATCGCGTCGGCCAGTTCCCCGCCGGTTGTCGCGGTCAGGCCCAGCCCGTGGCCGTCGTCGGCGTTCCAGGCGTCGATCAGGCCGGCGTAGTCCCAGTTCTTGAAGTAGTTGTACGGGCCGTCGTGAATCTCCGATTCGGAGACGTACCCGCGGTTGTTGACCAGGAAGATCACGGTCTCCTGGCCGTGGCGGATCATGTTGGCCACTTCCTGGGCGGTTGGCTGGAAGGCGCCGTCCCCGACGACCGAGACCAGCCGCCGGTCGGGCTCGAGGCCCATCGCGTAGCCGAAGGTGGCCGGGACGCCCCAGCCGATGGATCCCCATTGCATCTCGATCTCGAACCGGGCGCCGCCGGGCAGGCGGGTGAACGCGCCGTTGAACCACGAATCACCGCCGTCGCACAGCAAGGTCGATTTCGGGTCGAGGTCCTGCTCGATCTGATGCCACAGCTCGGCCCGGGTCAGCTGAGCCGACGCGTCGCCGTTGCGTGCCGCGGGCTCGGCGGGCGGGGGCGCGATCCGGTGGAACTGGGTCAGCGTGGCGTCGTTGCCGTGGACGTTCTTGGCCAGCCCGGCCAGGAAGTCAGCCATCGTGACGTTGGCGTACTCGGCGCCGGCGAAGCGCACGTCGCGGGCCGAAACGTTGATCATTTGCTCGGCGGGCGGCTCGCCGGTCCAGCCCGCGGTGGTGTAGTCGCTGAACACCGGTCCCGCCGCGAGGATCACATCGGCCCAGTCCATGACGGCCTCACAGCCCGGGCTGCTCACCGGCCCCCAGTAGATGCCGATGTACTGGGGGTGGTCTTCGGGGAACAAGCCCTTGGCGTCTGGCATCACGGCCACGGCGCAGCCGAGCGCCTCGGCGACGTCGCGGAACGCGCCGATCGCGCCGTAGGAGCAGCGCAGGTGCGCCCCGGCGAGCAGGATCGGCTTCTTCGCGCCGGCCAGCAGGGCGGTCGCCCGGTCGACGGCTGCGGCCAGGGCGTGGAAGTTGCTTTCCTCGGGGGCCATGATGGCCTCGTAGGGTCCCGGCTCGGGGCAGGGCGCAGCCGACAGGTTGCAGGCGATCTCGATGTAGGCGGGCTTGCGCTCGCGCAGCGCGGTGCGGATCGCGTGGTCGATCATCGATGGCGCGTTGTCGGGGTGCACGATGCGGACCGCGGCGCAGGTCACGTACTTGAACATCTCGTACTGGTAGGAGAAGTCGTGCGTGCCCAGGCTGTGATGCAACAGATGGTTGGTGCTGGCGTCGTTGGTGTTGTACCCGGACGCCACGAAGATCACCGGCAGCCGTTCGGCGTAAGCCCCGGCCACGCCGTTGAGCGCGGAGAACGATCCGACGTTCATGGTGGCAACGACCGCGCCGCAGCCGTTGACCCGGGCATAGCCTTCCGCGGCGTAGGACGCGTTGAGCTCGTTACAGCAGCCGATCTGCTCCAGGTTCTTGTTCGCCAGCAGCTGGTCGAGCAGGACCAGGTTGTAGTCCCCGGGCACCATGAAGTAGTGCTTGACACCGATCTGCTCAAGCCGCGTCGCGAGATAGTTACCGATGGTGAATTCAGGCATGACGCTACTTCCTTCCTCGAATGACGGGCACATCTGCTGGTCGTTCTGGCTGGCGGCCGGGGTGGATGCGGATGCCGTCATGGCGTTTCTCCTTCGCTGGGCTGAGCCGTGCCGGCTGGCAGGTCAGGGTGAACATGGTCGTCCGTGTCAGCCGTTCGGCCCTGCTTGTGCCGCCGCTGGGTCGGGCCCGCGGGTTTGGGACCGCCTGCGGAACAGGAAGCTGCCCGCGGCCGCTGCGGCGAGCACGGCCAGAGCGGCGGAATAGACCACGGCGGTCTGGTGCAGGCCGAAGTGCGTGGTGGCCACCCCGGCGGCCACAACAGGGACGCTGAACGCCAGGTAGAAGACGACCCAGATGGCGGCGACCAGTCCCGCCCGCTGGCCGGGGCCGGCCAGCGCGGCCAGGACGCGGTAGGCGCCCGCGAAGAACCCCGTGCCGACGCCCGCGCCCGCCACCGCGGTGCCGGCCAGGAACGCGGCAGCCGATGCCGTTTCGATCGCGGCCAGGGTCATCACGACGCCGGCGAGCAGGGCCAGGCAGCCGGCCAGCATCGCCGACGGCGGGCTGACGGCGCGGAACGCGACCGACGCCGCGGCCCCCGTCCCGGTGACCAGGAAGATCACCAGGCCGCCCCACAAAAGGTCCGGCGAGCGAAGCACCTGCGCGGCCAGCGACGGGCCCAGGGACAGGTAAAAGCCATTGAGCGCGGGCGCCGCGATCATGCACGGCAGGGCCACCGCGAGCGTCCCGCGTGCCTGCCGCGGCACGGCCACCCGCGGCCGCAGCGAGGACGCGACGCCGTGGCGTCCTGCCGCGGTCTCCGGGATCGCCAGCACGGCGACGGCGGCGACGGCGGAGGCGCCCAGCAGCAGCCACCAGACTAGATGGGTGGGCGCTGGGGCGTACTGGACCAGGACGCTGGTGCCCAGCCCGCCGACGGCCAGGCCCAAGAGGACGGCGGCGCTGGTGACCACCGGCCCGCGCCCGCTGCGGTCGGGCTGCAGGTCGATCAGCGCCGTGCCGGCCGCGCTGGTCGCGACGCCGACGGCGGCGCCCTGCAGCGCCCGGGCCGCGAACAACAGCCCGACACCGTGCGCCGCGAGGAACAGCCCGCACGCGCCCGCGCCGGCCGCCAGGGCCACAGCGATGACACGGCGGCGGCCCAGGTAGTCCGACAGCGACCCGAATACCAGCAAGGTGACCAGCAGGACCAGGACGTAGACGCCGAACACGGCAGTCAGCGTCGTAGCCGAGAAACGCCACTGGGCCTGGTAGACGCCATACAGCGGCGACGCGGCCGCCGACGCGACGAGCAGCAGGAACAACACCCCGGCCACCAGCCAGAACCCGGCCGCACGCGAAAGCGCCGCCCGCCCCGCAGGTGTCTTGGCAGCCCCGCTGCCCGGGCGCCGGCCTGGTCCCGGGTCACCTCCCGCTCCCTGGTGGCCGGCGCGGGCGTCAGGGACGGTGATCGCGAGTTGCTCCTTGAAGGCGGGTGATTCCTGAGGCATCGAACGACTCCTTTGCCGGGCGGCGGTCATGATCGCTTCCGCGGCTTAGCCGCTGAGGACCACGCGACGTGATCGCCCGCGCCAGCACACCAACACCAGCGCACGAAGACAGCGAAAGCGGCACCTAAGGATCCGGGGACTTCCGCCCGACCCACGCCCACGCCGGGTGCGCTGCCACGAGGCGCCGGAGCATCCGTTAGCTTGCGGCGCGAGGGCATGCACGCCAGCGGGCCAGATGGTCCAGCCCTGCGAAGAGCGCCGCCCGGAGCCGGTTCGTGCAGTGCCCGCACAGGTACAACTCGCCGTGTCGCTCGACGCGGTAGACCGCAGCCACCGCGGGCCCGCACCGGTCACACATCTCGTTCATCTCCGCTCCCCGTCTCTTGAAAAGTCATGCCATAACGGGCGGCCAGGCCCGGGACCGGTCAGGCGAGGGCTGGCCTGCGGCCGGGCGGTCGTCCTGGCGGCGAGCCGGCGGACCCAGCACATCCGCTCGGCGGCCGCCTGGGGATGGTCGCCGAACTCTTGCGCCATCCGGCCCGCACAGCCGCGGGTACCGGACCGGCGCACGGCCCCGCTGATCGCCTCGGCCACGCTGGCGGCGGTCGAGCGTCCGATCGCTGCAGCCCGGAACCGAACAGCGCCTCACACCGCGCGTCGTCCACATTCAGCCGGGTCATCGCAGTCCTCGCTCGCTGTCCGGCGTTGTTGAACAAGATGACCTCGCGGTCGCTGGCGAAAGCGCCGCTCAGGGCCGGGTCGTGGTCATCCACGGTGCTCATGAAGTGCTGGCAGAACACCAGCGCAGGACGTCCGGGGATCGCGAGACGGCGGTAGCCGAAGCGTGTCCCGCGAGCCTCGGCGTCCTGGATGGCGGCTGTGTCCTGCGTGAACTGGGTCATGACACCAGCGTCCCCGCGCGACGAAGGATGAGGGTATCCGCAACTTGACTGCACTAGTGCCGTGCCGGAATTACCCGGCCTCCGGGCAGGCGGGACCGGCAATCTTCGGGCAGCCGGGCCTCCGCCAGCAGCTGCTTGCGGGCCTCGGGCAAGACGGCGCGCGCGAATTGCTTACGAGCCAATCGTGACGCGTCTGAGCGGGGGAGGTCCTCTCTGCGCGGCCACTAACAGCGGGCCGGCCTGCAGACGCTAACGGCCGGACAGCCGATGCATGTCATCTAACAGTGGTCTGCGCCTGGCGCGGCGACTCTGCGTGCCGCACAGATCTGGGTCATCTGAACGAGCCGGCCGCGTTCCCAGCCGGGAAGTGCAGTAAACCTGCGGATACCCCGCACCTAGGTTCCAGACGCAGACTCAGACCGTGCGAGGTTACCCGGCACCAGGCCAGAGCCGCGCCTTGGGGCGTCTGACGACGTGCCGGACGAAAGGCCGACCCAGGAACCATCACCGCGCAGATCGGTCAGCGCTGGTGACCGCCTGGTAGCCGCACAACCTAGCGTCCGCACGGGCGCTGGGCACGCCAGGAAAGGAGACCTCAGTGAACATCACCCGAATCGCGCAGCCAGGCAGGCTGCGGCTCATTATCGCGGCTGCCATCGTGGCCATCGCCGGCCTGGTCATCCCGCTTAGCCAGATCGCGTCGGCCCGTACAGCCGAGGCTGCCGTCGGCGGTAACGGCCCTAAGCCCACCATCGTGCTGGAGTACGGAGCGTGGGCCAACAGCGGCAGCTGGGACGGCGTCATCCAGCGCCTGCAGGCTGACGGTTACACCGTGTACGTGCCGCCGAACCCGCTACGGGGCCTGGCCTACGACCCGGCCTACCTGGCGGACTTCCTGCACACCATCTCCGGTTCCATCGTGCTGGTGGGGCACTCCTACGGCGGGGCCGTCATCACCAACGCCGCCACCGGCGACCCGCAGGTCAAAGCCCTCGTCTACGTAGACGCCTTCGCGCCCGCGCAGGGCCAGACCCTCGCGCAGCTGCTCGCCTCCTATCCCGGGTCGTGCGCCGTGCCCGCCAACCTGAACGTGGTCCCGTTCCCCGGCGCCCCCAGCGGTCAGGGCGACGCCTACATCAAGCAGAGCGCGTACCCCAGCTGCATGGCCAACGGCCTGCCCGCCACGCAGGCCCATGTGCTCGCCGCCACCGAGCAGCCCATAGCAACGATCGCGCTGACTCAGCCGACCGGTATCCCGGCGTGGAAGACCATCCCGTCATGGGCCGTGGTGGGCACCGCCGACCACGCCATCCCGCTGGCGTTGCAGCTCGCCATGGCCCACACGGCGCACGCCCATATCACCAAGGTAGACGCGCCGCACCTATCCATGATCTCCGATCCCGGCACCGTGACGAACGTGATCCTGCAAGCCGTCCGGGCGACCTCCTAACCCGGGCCTTTCGGCTAAGGCAGCAACCGGCCCAGGATGCCTGCCGCGCGGATCCGCGCGGCAGGCATCACCTGTCGGCGGCATCTGCGTAGCCGCTCGAGGCGGCAGCCTGCCTGATCCACTACACCGACGGCCGTGAGCTGGCCGCGCTGGCTATCGGCTGGGTAGCGATCGTGGTAGCCCGAACCACGGCAGCACGCTGGCTTCGAAGCGGGTCATGGCGCAGATCTGGTCGCCGGAAAGGGTGAGCACGTAGAAGGCGGTTGCTGGGCGGATGCCGGCCGGGGCGCGCAGGTAGGCTCCGAACGCGGGCTGGCCGTTGGCGCGCGCCGGGATGAGGTCGAACCTGCGGCCCGCGGCGAACAGGCTGGCGCAGAAGCGGGCCACGACGTCTCGGCCCTCGTATCCGACGGGCATCGGCGGCATCGCGATGAAGACGTCGTCGGTCAGCAGCGCCACCAGCGCGTCGAGGTTGGCCGACTCCCACGCGCGGGCGAACTTGGCCACGATCGCGTCCTCGGCAGGTGAGCCGGCAACGGGCGGCGACTGGTAGCCAGCGGCCGGCTGCTGCCGGCGCTGGAGGCTGGCGCGGGCTCGTTTGAGGGAGCTGTTGGCCGAGTCGACGGTCACCTCCAGCATGCCGGCCACCTCGCTGGCGTGGAAACCGAGGACGTCGCGCAAGATGAGGACAGCGACCTGGCGCGGCGGCAGCACCTGCAGGGCGGTCACGAAGGCCAGCGAGATGGCTTCGGTCTGCTCATAACGGGCCTCCGGCCCGAGCGGCATGTCGACGGCCTCCTCGAGGAGGGCGTCAGGAAACGGCTGCAGCCAGACGGCCTCGTCGCGCGGAGTCGGCACGGGCGGTTCGAACTGAGACATGTCCCACTCCCTGGCCGGGCGCCGGCGCGCTGCGCGGCGCGCGTTGAGGCACCGGTTAGTGGCGATCTTGTACAGCCAGGTACGCAGCGAGGCACGTTCCTCGGTGAACCCGCCGATGCCTTGCCAGGCGGCCAGCAACGTGTCCTGGACGGCGTCCTCGGCGTCCTGGAAGGAGCCGAGCATCCGGTAGCAGTGCACCTGCAGTTCCCGCCGGTGCGGCTCGGTCAGCTCCCGGAAGGCCTCGCCATCCCTGGCCCGCGCCCGCGAGAGCAGATCGGCTGTCACCATCCTGCGCGCCTTCCTTCCGCACCACGTGGTTCTTCCACCCGGTATATACACCGCCCGGGCGGCGAACTGGGCGGCTCGCGGGCGCCCAGTTTCCCGGCGTCGCGGTGTATGCATCACCGACCGCCCGGATGATCCGAGCGCCGGATCATGCCGCGGCAGCTGGAAACGACCCTGGGAGGTTGACGATGGAATCGTCCGCACCGGCCGGGCGCGTGGCGTCCGCCGTTCTCGATCCGCGCCGCTGGCAGGCGCTTGTGCTGTTGTGCGGCGCGTTCTTCATGGTGCTCCTGGACGGCACGATCACAATCGTGGCGCTGCCCTCGATCGGAGCCGATCTCGGCTTCGCCAGGCAAGACCTGCAGTGGGTGCTGAGCGCCTATGCGCTCACCTTCGGTGGCCTGCTGCTGCTGGGAGGCCGGGCGGCCGACCTGCTCGGCCGCCGGCGCGTGTTCATGGTCGGCGTCCTGGTCTTCACGGCCGCCTCGCTCATGTGCGGGCTGGCCTGGTCACCGGCGGCGCTGCTGGCGGCCCGCGTGGTCCAGGGCGCCGGCGCCGCGATCATGACCCCGACCGCCCTGTCCATCATTTCCACGACCTTTACCGAGGGCGCCGAGCGGAACAAGGCGCTCGGGATCTGGGGCGCACTCGGTGGCGTCGGCGCCACCACGGCGTGGCTGATCGGCGGCCCGCTCGTCGACGGGCCCGGCTGGCGGTGGATCTTCTTCATCAACGTCCCCGTCGGCCTGGCCGCGCTCGCGCTGTCGCCGGTGTTCGTGCGCGAGAGCCGGGGCTCGCTGACGCGGCGAAGCTACGACCCCGCCGGGGCGCTCACCATCACCGGCGCGCTCGTCCTGCTCGTCTACGCGGTCGTTACGGCGCCGGGAGCCGGCTGGGGCGACGCGCGGACGATCCTCCCGCTCGCGGGCTCGGCCCTGCTCCTGGCCGCCTTCGCGCTGATCGAATCGCGCCACCACGCGCCCCTGGTGCCGCTGCGCATCTTCCGCTCGCGGACGCTCGCCGCCGCGGACGCCCTGACCGTGCTTATCGGTACTGTCGCGGTCGGCATGCCGTTCGTCCTCACCCTCTACGCGCAGCAGGTGCTCGGCTACTCGGCCCTCAAGTTCGGCGTCAGCTCGGTCGTGCTCGCGCTCGGCGCCACGGCCGGCGCGATCGCCGGCCAGGCCGCGGTCCTCAAGGCCGGCTTCCGCCCGGTCGCCGCGGCCGGCCTGACGCTCATGGGCGCGGGGTCGCTCGTGCTCACACAGGTCTCCGCGCACAGCAGCTACTTCCCCGACATCTTCTTCGGGCTGCTCCTGTGCGGTCTGGGGATCGGCCTGGCCTTCGTCACCGCCACGGTTGCGGCGCTCGCAGGCGTCGCCGAACACGAGGCCGGGCTCGCCTCGGGCCTCAGCAACACCGCCCTGCAGATCGGCACGGCGCTCGGCGCCGCCATCGTCACCACCGTTGCCGTCTCCCGCTCGGCGGGCTACCTGGCAGCCAACAAGGGCGCGAACCCGCTCACCGCGCTGACCGAGGGCTACCAGTCCGCCTTCCTGGCCTGCGCCGCGCTGGCCGGGATCGGCCTAGCACTGACACTCCTGCTCCCCGGCCGGCTGCGGACAGCGCACGAACTGCCGGAGCAGGTCCCGGCGGTCAGTGCCGCTGCTGCAGGAGATGCGGTGACCAGGTCAGGATCGAAATGAGCGAACATTACACCGATTCGTACCATCCACGCCGCCTGCGGCGGCGGTAGCTGACAACACCAATCAGAAGGAGAACAGAAATGGGAAAGATCGTCGTGAGCGAGAACGTCACGCTCGACGGAGTCATCCAGGACCCGGCCGGTGACGAAGGGTTCCGGGTCGGCGGCTGGGTCGGCCTGATCGGAAATAGCCCACAGCTTGCCAAGCTCGCGCTCGACGAGGCGCTGGCCGCCGGGGCCTTCCTGCTGGGCCGGCGGAGCTACGAGTGGCTCGCCGCTCGGTGGCCATCCCGAGCCGGCGAGCTGGCGGACAGGCTGAACAGCCTGCCCAAGTACGTCGTGTCCTCGACCCTCGAACATCCCGCCTGGAACAACTCGACAGTCCTCACCGGCGACGTGCTTAACGAGGTCTCGACGCTGAAGCAGCAGATACACGGGGACATCGTCATCGCAGGCAGTTTCCAGCTCGTACACACGCTGATCGAGCAGGACCTGGTCGACGAGCTGCGGCTGAAGATTTTCCCGGTCGCTCTCGGGGCCGGCAAGCGCCTGTTCGGCCAGACCAGCGACAAGAAACCCATGCGCCTCCTCGGCACCCAGACCCTCGAAGGCGGCATCGCCTACCTCACCTACCAGCCCACCCCAGACGCCTAGCGGCGCCGGACGGCGCTAGCGCTCCGAAGTGCTCGCGGGCGCTCTCCCCCAGGGCAGGCATCCGGGAGAGCGCCTCGTGAACAGCGGGTGGCAAGAAGGCGGACCACAGCGATGAGGACGCCGCTACGACATTCATTGCCCAGGTACTGGAGATCTCCCGGCGCTGATGGCGCATCACTACGGCCGCGCATCCCCCGACTTCGCCACCAAGGCAGCGCGCGTCCTGGACCTCTACCAGCGCGTCGTCGATGGAGAGGCCCCCTGCCATGACGACTATGTGATCTCGGCCGACGAGAGAGGATGTCCCGAGTTCCGTAGAACTTCGGTGGCGGCCCCTTTGATCATCAGGCCGCTTTTACGTTGTCATCATCGCGTGCGGTACTGACATTCTCATCGAAGCGAGCCTGCAGCGCGGCCCGGAGTTTCGGCAGGTGCAGGTGGCCGTTCACGTGGCGGAACTGGTGGCCGGCTTCGAGCATTCCGGCGGCGCACCAGCGCAGGGCCATGGTCCCGTCCCGCCACTTCTTGACGTTGCGGGAGTGGTCCCGGCAGATCCCGATCATTGACTCGATGATTATCTTGAGCCGACGAAATGCTCATGCCTGTGACCTGCGCTTTTGTGTCGCGGACAGTGTTGTTGACGGGTGTCAGGAGCGGGCCTGATCGTGGGGGTAAATTCTTACCGCTCCCGGCGTGTCGCGAGCGCCTCACCGATGCGTGAGATCGCGGTTGATTCCCAGCGCTTCGGCAAGGGCCGTCCGTAGGCGCTGGTTCTCCGCCTGTAGTTCGCGCACGCGCGCGTTCGCTTCGGCGAGGCGGCTGCGCAGGGACGCGTCGCTGATGCGCTGGCGTTCGGGGACCGGGCGGGCGGGGAGCGGGCTGCGGCGTTCTCTGAGCCGCTCGATCTCGGCGCGGATGGCGGGCTGGGTATAGAGCCAGGACCGGGACACGCCGGCCTGCCTGGCCACCGTGTCGAAGCTGACGGGGCCGGCGGCTCTGTCGATGCGCCGCAGCGCGGCCACCGTGCGCCGGCGGGCGTCCTCGGAGCGGCGGCGTGCTGCCGCGAGGAGGTGGCGGGAGTTGTCAGCCCGCATCGCGGGCCTGCCCGTCGCCATCGTCGTCGCGCAGGCCGGTGATGATCCGGTCCAGGCTGGCTAGTACCTGCCGGTTCATCTCGGCCAGGCGGTCCTGTCCGCGGGCTTCGGCCGCGGTGATGATCTGCAGCACGTGGTCGCGCTGCTGGTGGTGCTGTGGCAGGAACTCGGCGGTGGTCAGGAACATCGGGCAGGTCAGGCACGCGTTGGCGTGCGGGCAGCTCTTCTGCACCGGCAGGCCGCAAAAGCCGTTGGGCAGCGCCTGGGTGGCCCGGCCGAGGCGCTGTTTGGCCCAGGCCGCGTTGGCCAGCGGGCCGTCACGGTCCAGGGTCACTGCGGCCCCGGTGATGTCGACCTTGCGCGCAGCCTCCCAGTGCCGGCGGACCGTAGCGTCGTTCAGGCGGGCGTAGTGGCCGGTCATCTCGGCCGAGTCATGATCGAGGATGCGCCGCACGACTTCCTGCGGGACATCCCGGTTGATCAGTCTTGTCCCCAGCGTGTGGCGCCACTGGTGCGGGGTGAGGTGCACCGCCCGGCCGTGCTCGTCGCGGATGTCGCAGCGATCCAGCCACCGGTAGAGCGCAGCGCGGTAGGTGCTGGACATGGCGGGGAAGCGCCTGCCCGGGTTCTTGGTCGGCCGGGGGAAGAGAACCGGCGCGCCGCCGTCCCGCCGCTGCTGCTCGCCGAGGAGGCCGCGCAGCTCCTCGTCGATGGGGACCAGCGCTTCGCGCTTCATCTTGTGGTTGTAATAGCGCAGGTAAGGGGCGCCCCCGGCGTCGGTGACCAGGCAGTCCCGGGGCAGCGCGAGCGCGTCGGTGACCCGCAGCCCGCAGCGGATCAGGATCACGGTGACCAGCCGGAAGGCCGGGTTGTCCCAGCGGTCGAGGTTGCCGGGGCGTTCGACCTGGCTCATCACCGCCTCGCTGAGCGCCCGCGGCAGGTAGCGGGGCCGCTTGGGCTGGTCGTCGCTGAACACCAGAGCGTTGGCGGGCAGGGTGTCGTCCCAGTGGTGCTGGCGGATCGCCTGCAGGAACGAGGCGAGCTGGCCGATGTGGTCGTTGTGACGCTGGCGTCCCGCCCACTCGCCGTGCAGGTCGGCGAGGTAGCGCTCGATCACGTCGCGGTTCACGTCGGCCAGGGCGGTAATGCGCAGGCGCTCGCAGAACGCGGCGAACCGGGTCAGTGAGCGCAGGCCCCGCCGCACGGTCTCCAGGTTCAGCCCGGCGGCCAGCCGGGTCCGCAGCCAGCGCTTGGCCAGCTCGCGCAGCCACGGCTGGGGAATGCCGGTGAAGTCCAGTGTCTGGTTGCCCGGGCCGCCGAGCCGGCGCATCAGCCACACGTCACGGGCGAACTCTGTTTCCCACCCGCAGCCGTCCGCCAGGTCAGCGACGCGGCGGCTGGCGTAGATCACGAAGCGCCCGGCGGCCGGGTCCCGCGGGAGCTTCGCCTCGGCCAGCGCGCGCCACTGCGCCTCGGTGCGGTCCAGCAGCGAAACCACCTCGCTGGCGGCGAGGAAGCCGACCGCCCGGCGCACCACGGCGGGCGCGATCTTGCCGGCGGCCTCGTCGCGACGGCACTGCAGCGCGTACTGGATCTCTAGCTTCAGGCGCCCGCCGAGCTGGCCGAGCTCGATCGTCTCGCTGAGCGTCGCCGGGGCCGGCAAGAACGAGGCGGCGAAGTCTTGCAGGTCCGGCCGGCCGTTCGCCCGCCACGTGGCCTGATGGGCGTGGCACAGGCCGCTGGCGGCCTGCGGCCACAGCTGGCAGTGCCCGATAGCGCAGCGGGCCCCGTCCGGCGGCGCTTTGACTGCGGGCTGGCCGGCGATCCAGGCCGGCAGATCGGGCCGCCCGCCGCGGTCCCAGCGCTGGAAGTGCAGCTGGCATAGGCCCTGCCGGCAGACCCCGTAGCCGCAGCCGCTGATCCGGCAGCGCTGGTTCGGCTGCTGCCGGCGCCACGGCTCCTGGGCGGCAGCAAAGACCTCCAGCGCAGGACGGCCCGCGTGGGCCCACCGGTGGAGATGGCCCGGGCACAGGCCCCGGCCGCGCGCCGGGCGCTGGCAGCCCGCGACCTGGCATTCCGTGCCGCCGAAGACCGGATCGGCGGCGGGGAAGGTGAGCACGCCGGACCGGAACTCCGGGCGCACGGCAGCGACCAGCCGCTCCAGCAGCCCAGCGCCGCCTGCATAGGCAGGCGCGCTCACAGCCGGATCTCCCGGCCGCTGAACCAGCCCGCCGCCTCCAGCGCCCTGCGGGCGTCCTCGGCGGTCAGGTGACCATAGACCTGCTGAGTCGTGACCACCGAGGAATGCCCGAGGACCTGCGACACCACCTCGATCGGCACCCGGTCGCGCAGCATCCTGGTCGCCGCCGAATGACGGAACCAGTGCGGGTCGAACTCGATTCCGGTGCGCTGACGCAGCCGCCGCACCAGGTCATAGGCCGCCGGGTAGGCCATCGCCTGGCCGCGCGGCTCGGCGAACAGGTTCACGAACACGTAGTCGGACTCCAGGTCGCCGTACTCGGCGTGCAGGTAATCGCCGTAAAGCCGGATCAGCCCGGCGCTGACCGGGACCACCCGCTCGGCCCGGGATTTCGACCGCGCCCGGTTCGCGTTATCGCGCGCGATGACCCGCACCTGCCGCCCGGCGGCGGCGATGTCCTCGTGGCGGAGGCCCAGAGCCTCCCCGATCCGGCAGCCGCTGTCATAAAGCAAAGCGAACAGGAAGCGGTCCCGCAGATGCTCGCAGGCGTCCAGGATCGCCTGGGCCTCGGCAGCCGTCAGCACCCGCGGCAGCTTGCGGGACGCCTTCAGCGCGACCGCCCGCCGGGCCTGCGGCCTGCTCTTGCTGATGTGGTGCAAGAACGGCTTCCACCCGCCCCGGCGACCCGCAGGCTGCCAGGTGACCAGCAGTTCGCCCAGATCGACGCCGTGCCGGGCCTGATGCTGGTAAAACGCCGCCAGCGCGGACAGCTTGCGGTTCACCGTCGAGGCCGTGACCTGCGGCTCGGCTGACGGGAGCACCGCCACCGCGCCGCTCCGGCCCGGCGGCGGCAGCCGCAGCCAGGCCGCGAACTCGCCGATGTCCTCCAGCCGCACCGTCCGCCAGTCCAGGCCGCGGTCGCCCAGGAACGCAAACCAGTCCTTCAGATCATGCGCGTAGGCCTTGACCGTGTTCGGGGAGCGCTCGATGTCGCTCAGGTAGGCCAGGTAGCGCTCGACTGGCTCAACCGGCCGGCCCCGCCCGTCCAGGACCGTCCACGACTCACGCTGCGAGCCGCTCCCTGCCACCCGCTGAACAAACACTGCGCCTCCCCGAAGCCGCGTGCTGGACGGGCCATAGATAACCACGTCCAGAACGCAGATGCGGGGCACTCACCTGCTCGTCGGCGACGTCACGGACATCCCTGGCGGGGCTCGAGATAACGATGCTGTTGGTCGAGCGCAGCGTGCGGGCCAGGGTGGGCGGCACGCCCAGGGCCAGGACGGACAGTGTCTCGGTCATGCCCTCGCGCAGCGAGGCCGCGGCGCCGGGATGGGTCTTATCCAGCTCGCGGGCCAGCCCGGACAGCATGCCCTCGGCCTGGAGCGCGGATTCGGCGTGGTAGGCCTGGCGGAGCCGCCGCTGGGTCACCTGCCGCATCCGGCCGGGCAGCTTGTCGATCACGTTTCTGATCTTGTGTTCCTGGCATCTTTGGATGACCGGCTTGTCGAAGACCGCCTTGACCGCCGCGGCCAGCGCCTTCGACCCGTCGATCACCGCCAGGACGGGCCTGGTGACGTCCAGGCCCCGGTCGCGCAGGTCAGTAATCAGGCCGGTGACCAGGGTCTTGTTCTCCGTCGAGCCCTCGGCCAGCGACAGCGGGTACTTGGTCCCGTCGATGCCGATGCCCAGCGCGACCACGCAGCAGTGCTCGCCGAAGTGCACGCCGTCGACCAGGAACGCGACCAGGTCCAGGTCATCAAGCCGACGGCTCATCAGCCCGGCCAGCGCGGTCTCGGTAGCGGCGACGAACCGGCGCGAGACCGCGGACTTGCTGGTGGCGCCGGCCCGTGCCGCGATGCCCGAGCCGACCGGCTCCAGCCCGTCCCGGTAGCGGCGGGACGACAGCCCGGCCAGCATCTTCTCCATCGCCAGCTGCCCGAGGATGTCGGCGGAGGAGAACAGGTCATAAGACACCAGGCGCAGTTCCCCGGACCCATCGGCGGCCCGCACCCGCGGGCGGGTCACCGGGACACGCCGCCCGCCGAGGGTGACCGACCCGTCCCCCGTGCTGTGCCGGTAGCCCGCGCGGTCCGCGTTGTGCCGGCCCTCCGGGCCGCACAGCCGGGTGACATCCTCGTCGAACATGGCTGCCATGACCTGCAGGCCGGTGCCCACGGCCAGGGCCAGCAGGCCCTCCTTCGCCGCCCCGGCGATCTCGGTCATCGACACGATCACCTGCTCCGGGACAGCGATCTCTCCTGGCAGCGGTTCAAGCTGGGCACGGCGGCTGGTCTTCTGGTAGGTGTTGCTCACGGCGGTCCCCTTCCTTCGTCGGATGACTTGGCGGTTGCCCGACACCTACCACTCGGCAGGCCACGGGCGGGGGACCGCCACTCTCAAGTTCTACGAAGGCCGGGACAACCTCCGACGAGAAGTCCCAGCTCCAAGCGCTCAGGCGCTGCCACCTCGATCTCGCTCCTGGCCCAGGGCACCTCCCGGCGAGCTCGCTGCTGGCCTCATGCAGGCAGCCTGGCCACACTGAGCCGTCCTGGACCCGCTGAGCCGACGCCGTGCAGGTGCACGGCGCGGGTGGCGCCGAGGCTGACCGGGCGACGCCAATACGCCATTACGCAGCCGTGGGCTGGTCAGGCGGCCGATGAGGTACGGAAGGTCCGGCGGTAGGCAGCCGGGCTGGTGTCCAGGGCCTGCTGGAATTGCAGCCTCATCGCGGCTGGCGTGCCGAATCCGGCGCTGGCCGCGATGTGATCGATGGGCTGGTCGGTGGTCTCCAGGAGCCGCTGGGCCAGGGCGAGCCGCTGGGTGAGCAGCCATTGGTGCGGGGTGGTGCCGGTGGCTTCCCGGAACTGCCGGGTGAAGTGCCGGGGGCTGAGCGCGCAGCGCGCGGCGAGCGCCTTGACCGGCAGTGGCTCGCCGAGCCGCTGCATCGCCCAGTCCAGGGTTGCGGCGAGCTGGTCGCCGGCCTCGGCGCGGGTGCTTAGGGGTGTCTCGACGTACTGGGCCTGGCCGCCGCGCCGGTACGGCGGCGCGACCATGTGGCGGGCGACGGTGTTGGCGATGTCTGCCCCGTAGTCGCTGCGCAGGATGTGCAGTGCGAGGTCGGCGGCCGCCGAGTTCCCGGCCGAGGTCAGTACCTGGCCGTCGTCCACGTACAGGACGGCGGGGTTCAGCCGGACTGCCGGGAACCGGGCCCGGAACCGTTCGGCATGCGTCCACAGCGTGGTGGCGGGCCGCCCGTCCAGCAGGCCGGCCTCGGCCAGCACGTAGGCGCCGGTGCAGAACGACACCATCCGCGCGCCCCGCTGGTAGGCGCGGGTGATGGCGGCCAGCAGTTCGGCGGAGGGCGGGCGGAGCCCGCGCCCGGGAATGATCACCGTGTCGGCCCGGGACAGGGCGCTGACCCCGTGCTCGACCTGGACCTGCAGGGCGCCGACACGGATGGGTACCGGGTCGGCGGTGCAGATCCGGTAGCTGTACCAGCGGACGCCGAGGTCCCAGGGGGCGCCGAACAGGTCGTTAGCGATGGCCGGGCCGATCGAGGTCATCCCGTCGGCGAGTACGCATACCACGCGGTGACGTCGCGCTGCCATAGCCTGATTCTGCCGCATGCATCCCTTCCGGGCAACGTCTGTTTTCTTGCGCATAATGTCATCCGCGACACTGGCCAAGAAGGCCGCCAGGAGGCACGCTGGGAGCGCTGAGAAGACTCACAGCACGCATTGCCCCAGGCCAGGGGGCCTGCAGACCTGGTCAGTTGAGGCAGCCCGCGCCGGCACCGCGGACCCGCAGGACGAAGGAGCACTACGGTGACCACCCAGATGACAACCGGGCATCCGGCCCGCACCGAGCACCGGACTGCTCGCAGCCTTCCCGTGGTCGCGGGCATCGGCTACAGCCTGGCCTGGATCATCAGCGTGTCGGTCGGCGCCCCGAACCCGGCCGTGGCCGCGCGGGGAAGCCAGGTAGTGGCCGCGTTCGCCGGACACGGCGGGTCGGCGCTGGCCATGCTCGTGCTCGCCGAAGGGGTCGCCGCCGCCGCCTTGGCCGTGGTGGTGATCTCGGCAGCCCGTGCCGCCCGCGGCTCTGGGGCACGGCTGGTCGGCCTGACAGGCGCCGGCTTCGGGATCGCCGCCGCGGTGGTGTCCTGGATCGAGCTTGCCCTGGGAGCCTGGCTGGTGTACGGCCCCGTCGCCGGCCGGCGAACCGCCGCGGCCGGGACCGCCTACCAGGTGTTCACCCGGCTCGACGGGGCGAAGATGTTCCTGCTGGCGGCGATGGCTGTGGCCCTGTCGGCCATGGCCCTGACCTCGCCCGCGCTGCCCCGTTGGCTAGCGCCACTTGGCTTCCTGCTGGCCGCGTCCCTGGTGGTGTCCGGCCTTGGCTACCTCCTGCTTGCCCAGGGCCTTGCCTCAGCGGTGTACGTGTCCGGGATCTTGCTGCTGGCCTTCGTCACCAGCACCGGCGTTACGTTGCGTTTCCCCTCCCGGACCAAGCCGCTGCCGGCGACCTGACACCGTGCGGCCGCCCCCGCTGGCAGCAGCCGCTGCGCATCCTGCGCCGGGCTGGCCGCCGTCAAAAATTCGACCAGAGATTCCAGCGGCGTAGCTGGGTCGAGCGCATATCGACCGCGTAAAAGGGACGCGATAATGTGGAAGTACGAGCGTGGCCTGATCGTGGCACGCTTCTCGGCGCCACGCCGCGCCCGACATCTGCCGACCGCCCAGGTGGGACTGGCAGAACATTCAGTTATGGGCGGCCACGTACGCCGAGAGTCCACGATCCCAAAGCGCACCGATCGGCGGATCTCGCGCCCTGGGCGCCGGGCAGCGTCGGCCACGAATCGTGACGATCTTGCTCGGGGGCAAGCATTTGCCGGATATCCGGGGCGCGCGATGCGGCAAGCAGGCGTGTGGCCTGGTCCCGGAGTGTGCTGTTCGCGGCGGGCCATGTGGGGGCTGTGCCATCAGGTGGCGCGCTGCTGGCTGGCTGGTGCGCGGCAACGCGGCGAGCCTTTTCGCGGCCTGACCGCGGAGGCGGGATCCGCTGGCAGTGCCCGGATTGCTGCCTTCCGCGAAATCCTGACGCCGGGTCATGTGACTCAGCTGGAGCCTGCGGCTGAACGCCGGGGGACGGGGGCTGCTGTGCTGGCCAGGGCCGGGCGAGCCGGCCGGCTCGCCGGGCGTGGAGCGCTAGCGGGGACGACGAGTACGCGGGAGGCGCTGACAGCCCCCGGGGCGGCATCACCTGTGGTCCCGGCCCTGCTGGCCCGGGAACGGCTCGCCGCCGCGCCCGTCAGGTTTCCGCTGCCGCTGTCCGGGGTGAGTCCCGGCGTCGGCTGCCGCCGCGCCAGTCTTCCTGCGTCCCGGCCCGACCGGGATCGACTCCGAAGCTGCGGAGCTGGGGGCGCTCGCGGAGGCTGCGCTTGAGCTCGGCGAAGCCGGGGAATGCGGCAAGGGCGACCACGTGGTCCCACAGGCGGACGGCGTCCTCGTCGCCGGGAAGGCGGCTGATGACCGGGCCGAAGAATGCCGTGCCGTGCGGCGGCTGGAACTCGATGATGGGCGTGCCGACGTCCTTGCCGGTCAGGGACAGGGCGTAGTCGGTCTCGGCCTGCAGCTCAGCGTCCCAGCTGGTGTCATCGAGCGCGCTGGCCAGCTCGGCGGGCAGGCCAGCGCGCACGAGCAGCGGTTCGGTGAAGGCGCGGCTGCCCCGGATCTCGGAGGTGAGATCCGCGGCGCGAGGTGAGTCGAAGATCTCGCCGCTGACGGCTTCGTAAAGGGGCCCGACGGCGCCGGGTCCGTACTCGGCCCTAGCCCTCGCGGCTACGCGCAGCAGCCGCAGGCCCGAGGCATGCCCGGCTTCGTAGCCGGCCGGGAAATGCGTGTCGTAGTCGATGCTGGCGTTGATCAGCCGCAGTGAGATGAACCGCCACTCCACCGTGTAGTCGCGCTGCGCGGCGACCTTGCGGATCCACTGGCTGGTGATCCAGGCGAACGGGCACACAGGGTCGAAGTAGAAGCTGATGTCGGCCGCGCCGGCCGGGCTGCTGGCGGTCATCGGCCGGCCGCTGCGTGCTCGCGCAGGTAGCGCACCAGGCCCAGCACGTCCTCGGGTACCAGGCGGCCGATGGCGCCGCTGGAGTACACGCTGACCACGACCTGGCCGGACGGGTCGAGGACGAACCCGGTGGACTGGAGGAACACCGGGTCGGGGTTGATGAACGCGCCGGTCAGGCCGGCCACCGCCGCGGCGTCGGCGCTGTGCCCCACGGGGAAGGTCAGGCCGTGCCTGGCGATCAGCTCGGCGGTCGTGGCCTCGTCGTCGACCGACAGGGCGACCACCTTGATCCCTGTCTCGGCGAGGCTGCCGGCGGCGCGCTGGAAGGCCCGCAGCTGCGCGTTGCAGTAGGGACACCAGGAACCGCGGAAGAACAGCACGACGCCGAAGTCGCCGACGAGCGCGTCCGGCACCGTCAGGCTGGGACCCCCTGGCGGGGTGACGGACAGGGCAGGGAACGTGGCCCCCGGGCCTAGCAGTGGCATGACGGCTCTCCTCGCGTGACCAGGCAAGATGACGGCGGCGGATCCGGCCGTCACTGCTTAGCTGCGGCCGAGCCTGCCGGTCTTACCGCACGGTCCGGATTTCCGGGGCTCGGGCCGGTAAGACCCGGCCAGCTGCCGCGCGCCAATGAAGGACTGCGGCGGCAACTCCCTGGCCGCGGGGGCGAGGAAAGGACAGCGATGGCGGGCGAGCTGACCGGGAAGACGGCGCTGATCACCGGAGCCGGCCGCGGTGTCGGCCGGGCGATCGCGATGGAGCTGGCCAGGGCCGGCGCCGACGTGCTGCTGGCCGCGCGCTCGGCCGATGAGCTCGCCGGCACCGCCGCCGCGATCAGAACCTGCGCCGGCCCTGGCTCGATGGTGGGCCGCAATGTCTACGCCACCAAAGCCGCGCTCGAGGCGCATACCCGCAATCTGGCAGCCGAGCTGGCCGGCACCGGTGTCACCGTAAACGTCTACCGGCCCGGTGGCGTCGATACCGCCATGCAGGCCTGGATTCGCGCGCAGGATCCCGAGCGCATCGGCGGCGAGCTGCACCAGCGGTTCGTGCGCAGCTATGCCGACGGCACGCTGATCACGCCCGCGCAGTCGGCGGCCGCGCTGATCGGTCACCTGCTCGGCCCGGACGGCGACCAGACCGGCAGCATCTGGAGCCTGACCGACACTGTCGGCACCTAGCCCGCTAGCGGGCCGGCAGGAGCGGAGCATCCGCTTCACGCGGCAATTGCGCAGCCGTCAGGCCGCGCAGGCCGTGTCCGCTGGCGGTGACATAACCTCCTGGCAGCACCCGCCTGATCTATCCGGTGAGGAGGCCGTCGTGACGGAGATCCTGGTATTCGACCTCTACGGGACGCTGGTCGACCCGCTCGCCATAGCTCCCGATCTGGACGCGCTGGGGATCGACGGCGGCGAGGTCGCCCGGCTCTGGCGGCTCAAGCAGCTGGAGTATTCCTTCCGGCTCACGGTCATGGGCCAGTATCAGGACTTCCGGCACGTGACGAGCTGCGCACTCGATTTCGCCCTGGCGTCAGCCGGCGTCAGCGCGGCCGGTGACCGGCTGCATCAAATCCTCGGCCGGTATGACCGGCTGTCGGCGTTCCCCGACGCGGAGCCGGCCCTGCAGTCACTAGCCGGCCTCGGCTACGAGCTGGCTGTGCTGTCCAACGGAACTCCCGGCATGATCCGAAGCTGCCTATCCAGCAGCGGCCTGGATGGTTACCTGTCCCGGCAGCTCAGCGTGGACCCGGTCCGCGCGTTCAAGCCGGCCGCGGCGGTGTACCGGCATGCAGCCCAACGGCTGGGCCGGCCTGCCGGGCAGATCAGGCTGGTGTCCGCCAACGCCTTTGACAGCGCAGGCGCGGCAGCTGCCGGGATGCGCACGGCCTGGGTGAACCGGTCAGCCGCGCTATTCGACACCATCGGCCAGCGGCCGGACATCACCGTGCCCGCGCTGGACCAGCTGCCGGAGGCACTGGCTGGCCGGGCCGGCCTCGGCCTGACCGGCCCGCAGGCGCGGGCCCGCCCCGAACGTCACCCTCGGCGCTGAGGACTGGGACCGGCTGCCTGCCCGGCTCGGGACCGGCCCGCCGACCTGGCCGAGCGGCGCGATCTCCTCGCGGCCGTGCGCCGCGCGGTCGAGCAGGAGCTGACTCCTCACCAGCGCCAGGTCTTCACCGCCATCGTGGCCGACGGCATCCCGCTCGACGCGCTGGTGACGCAGCTCGGGTCGAGCCGCAACGCGGTCTATAAGACGATGTTCGACGCACGGCGTAAGCTGCGAGCCGTCCTGGCCGCTAACGGGTATCTGGGCGGCACCGTCCGGCGGAGCGGTCCAGGCGAGCAGGAGGCGAGGTGAGCATGAGCGGCTGGGCCGAGTTGGACCGGTTCCTGCAGACCGATCCTCGCGACGTGTGCTGCGAGCAGGCGCTGCGCATCCTGCACGTGTACGTCGAGGTGGTCCTGGATGACAAATCCGGGACCGAGGCGGCCCGGCGCTATCCTGGCGTCGCCGCGCACCTGCTCAGCTGCGGCCCGTGCGCCGAGGACTATGAGGGGCTGCTGCTCGCGGCCGGATCGGAGCGGGCATGACCAGCGATCGCCCGGAGGCCGCCCGGCCGAAACCAGGCCTGCTGATCGCGGCCGGAGCCGACGGCCGGGAACTGCTGGCCGCCGCAATGACCGACTGGGCGCGCCCGGTTCCGCACTGCCCGCAGTGGGACGCCGCGGAGCTCGTCCGGCACATGGGCGGCATCCTGGCGTGGATGGCCCGGATCGTCACGACCGGCGAGAAGGTCTCCCGCCGCGATCGCGAGACCGGCCCGGCGGACCTGGACAGCCTGCCAGCCTGGTACTCGGCGCACCTGGAGCGCACCCTGGCGATCCTGGCCGACAGCCCGCCGGACCAGCCGACGTGGACGTTCTCCAGCCGCGGCGACCTGCGAGCGGGCTGGTGGCAGCGCCGACTGGCGGTAGAGGTCGCCATCCACCGGTGGGACGCGCAGCATGCTTGCGGCGGGGAACGCGCGGCTGCGCCAGTCAGCGGCGATGTCGCCGCGGCGGGCGTCGGTGAGTTCCTGACCGAGTTCCTGCCCGGACTTTTGTCCGGGCCCGCCGGCGACGGTCTGACTGGCTCGCTGCACCTGCATGCCACCGACGCCGCCGGCGAGTGGTGGATAGACCTCGATGAACGCGACAGCGCGGTCGCCTCCCGGCAGCACGCAGACGCTGATACAACAGTCCGCGGCAGCCGCTCCGACTTGCTGCTATGGCTTACCAACCGGGATCCCTCCGCGGCGATCGAGATTGCGGGACGGACGGTGGTTGCCGAGCGCTGGCAGCAGGTGCAGCGCTGAGAAGCTGCAGGTCAGCGGCTATTCCGATAGGTCGGGCCTAGCGGTCTGTAAACCGCTCCCTCCGGCGGAGCACTCCGGCTCCGAGGTGATCACTAACGCACCGTCCGCCATGTGTTGCTAGCTGAGAGTGAGCCTGATCATCCCGTCTGCCGTCGAGGCGCTCGCCAGCTGGTGGCGCAGATCGCGGAAATGAAGCTCACCGAGCCTGGCCCTCTTGACGGCGCCGAGCCAGACGCGGTTGCGGAAACCACTGTGCGGGGCGGCATTCCGCCAGTGCTGGTGAACAGGAGTCCTTCATCATCGTGGGCGACGAGACAAGCCAGGTGCCAGCGCAGCCGCGGAATGAGCACCTCCGGTATCGCGACGATCCGCCTGCCCGCATCAGTCTTGGGCGCCCCGAACGCGAGACCGGCCCTCGCGTCTCAGTGAGCTGGCAGAAAACCCGGACCAGCCGAGCGTCCAGATCGACGTCAATCCGCGGAAGTATCAGGATTCTGGACAACATTTCCGCAGGTCAGGACACTAGACCAAGACAGTCACCTTCCGTCGGTCGACGTCGGCCCGACGATACCGTTGCCGTGCAGCCGCGAGGAGACGACATGGGGCCTTGCCGGTCATCGTCCTGGGTTATCCTCAGACGATCAATGCAAGTCGTGTGACATAGTGACGTGCGGACAGGCATTATGGCGACGGGGTCTGCCGGGCTTCCGGCCTGGTGGCGAGGGGTAAAGCGGCTCGTCGTGCTGACCGGGGCTGGCATCTCGACGGATTCCGGTATTCCCGATTTCCGAGGGCCTGACGGAACCTGGACGAAGAACCCAGGGGCGGAGCGGCTATCCACCTACCGGGTGTACATGGCCGACCCCGAGGTCCGGCGCCAGTCCTGGCAGGCCAGGCTGGCCCATCCGGCGTGGGCCGCCGAGCCCAACCCGGCGCACCAGGCCCTAGCCGAGCTGGCCTGCAGTGCGATCGACACGCAGGTGATCACCCAGAACATCGACGGGCTGCACCAGCGGGCCGGAACACCGCCCGCGCGGGTGATCGAACTGCACGGCACGATGTTCGCCGTAGTATGCGCCACCTGTGGGGACCGCACCCACATGGCCGCCGCCCTCGACCGGGTACGGGCGGGCGAGGACGACCCGCCCTGCGCGCAGTGCGGTGGAATTCTCAAGTCGGCCACGGTGATGTTCGGTCAGGCGCTGGACCCCGGCGTATTCGACCGAGCCGCCGCTGCGGCCAGCCATTGCGACCTGTTCCTGGTCATCGGCAGCACGCTCACCGTCGAGCCTGCGGCCTCGCTGTGCGGGATCGCCGTCCAGGCGGGCGCGAGCCTAGTCATCATCAACGGCGACCCCACCCCCTACGACGCCGCCGCCACCGCGGTCATTCGCAACCGTATCGGCCAGGCCGTCCCCCGCATCGCCAGCCAGCTACTCGCAGCCGGCCCCGCATAGTGGCGGGGTTATTTCATGACCTAATCGGGTCTAAATGGGTGAGCAAGTGCGCTGAGCAGAACGCACATAATAGACCGTTTCGGTGCGACCTAGCGATTGCTGCGTGCTAGACCGGTTTGCTCATGGGAGGCCCATTCCCGGCATTGCCGACATGCTGCGGGCCGTACGGCGTTGCCCTGGACACCCACCAACACCGCCCACGTCGCCAACTTCTGCAACGCGGCCGGCCGATGATGGACGGGACACGCTGCGGTGCGGCGGCCTGTCATCCTGAAGGCGAGCCTCGTAGGGGTGCCACCGTCGATGACGACATCAGCGACCCTGTCCCTGGGATATGTGGCCGTCTACGTACTGCTAACGATCTTCAATTGCGGGGGTTACAGAAGGGACTGCGATCGACGCCCGTACTGGCGAGAAAGCTCGCGAGGAGGGCGGGTCCGGTGGTGAGGCACGCCCTCCATCCCGGATGCCGCGCTACCGGGCGGGCAGCACAGCAGCGGGTCTGGGGCGGCTACGCTATCGGCATGGGCGGGTCGTCGGCGCGGGCCCGGCAACGGCCAGCCGGGCCGTCGCGGTCCCTGGGCTGGCCGCAGCTAACGGCTCTTGCCCTGGCCGCTGCCGGCCTCCTGGACTCGGCGTACCAGACATACACGAAGCTGTCGGGCACGGGCTTGGCTGGATGCTCAGCCAAGACCGACGCATGCGTCCTGGTCCAGAACAGTTCACAGGCATACATCCTCGGGATCCCGGTGGCCGTGTTCGGGCTTGTGTTCTACCTGTTCATGACCGGAATCTGCACGCCGCCTGCCTGGCGGTCTGCGGCGCCGCTGATCCACTGGGCACGCCTCGGCGGCGCCATAGCCGGCATGCTGTTCGTTCTCTACCTGCTCTATGCCGAGCTGATCGAGCTCAGGCAGGTCTGCCCGTACTGCACCAGCATCCACGTGATCACGTTCCTGCTGTTCTCGGTGATCGTGTTTCAGGCCTCCTCGCCCGGAGCCCTCCGCGGGCTCCGCCAGGCTCGCCCTGCTGGCTAACCCGAGCTTCAATTGCGGCGGGTTACAAAAGGGTGAGGTCCAGGCCGGTGCTGGCGAGAAAGCCCTTTAGGAGCGCGGGCCGGTAGCGCATCGGCCTGAGCCGGGCCTTTACCACTGCGGTGAACTGGCTGAGGTTGCGCTTGGCCAGGTTGGCCAGGGATCATCCGTACCACCAACGACATGCCGATCGTCGAGCCGGGCTCGCTGGCGGCGCTGGGGCTGGTTTCCTTCCAGATCAACCCCCACTACCTCGATCCTGACCCGCGCAGTCCTTACCAGGGAGAGACACGCCCGGCAAGGATCGAGGAGTTCCTGGAGGAAAACGACGTCCCGGTTCTGGGCCTGCGCGAAGGCGCGTGGCTGCGGGTCTCTGGCGCGCGGGCGCACCTGTCGGGCCGCAACTCTGGCCGCCTGTTCCGCCGCCATACCGATCCCATCGATGTCCCGATCGGCGCGGATCTCTCCTACCTGCTCGAGACCTGCCCCCGTTTCGACATCGGCGCCGCAATCTAGCTGGCAGGCATGCCACGCGCTGGTCACCCGAGCCGGACAGTACCGGCCACCCCGACCCTCCTGGCCGGAGCTGGGTGGGCCTAATTCGCTGGCCCAGCCCTCCGCCGGTTGCCGTCGGCGAAGACCCGGCTAGAAGCCGCCCGGACGATATGCCCAAGTAAGGCGGAGACAGCACGTAACCAGCAGAACGGCAGTAGCCAATGCTGCCCACGCCGGATCGCCGACTCGGAGCGGCTGAGAGCTGTGCTGTCTGCGCGGGTTGCTACGTCCATATCGTCCAGTTCGGGCTGCTGGCCGGGCGTTGGTTCGCCACGAATGACGTGGCACTTCTGGCAGGGATGCTCGTGAGTGCGAGCGGCATGTTGTTACGCGGACGGGTTCCTTCCTCGCAGCATCATGCCCTGGCCCCGCGAAAAGGTGTGATTGTCGCCGATCGGCAGATCCGCCGGGTCGCGGAACTGGACCAGCCACGTGGTCCGCGCTTCGTTGCTTGTGTTGACTCCTGAGCCGTGGATGGTGAGGTAGCTGAAGATGAGGACGTCGCCGGCCTTGGCCTCGATCGGCTCGGCCCTGGTCACCGGCCACTCGTCAGGCGGCAGGTGCCAGTGGCCCTCCTCGAGGTGCTCAAGTGGCCCGAGCCGATGGCTTCCTTTCACAACGGTCACGCAGCCCTTCTCAACGGGGGCGTCGTCGAGGTGGAAGATGGCGGCCGCGACGCGGTGTTCGGTGTGCGGGAAGAATGGGTGGTCCTGGTGCAGGGGGAATGGGGCCCCCTTTTCTGGCGGCTTGATGAATGCCTTGGTGTGATGGAGCTGGACGTTCTCAGCGGGTAGTACGGCCGCTGCGGCGTCCGTCAAGCGGTGGTCCACGATCATGCGGCTGAACACCGAGCAGTAGAATTGCAGATCGTGCAATCCCTTTAGCTCTTGCTTTCCTTCGGCGCCAGCCACAGAACTGGCCGACCGCCATGCTCGGAACCCCGCGGCCGGCATCCTACTGAACAGATCATGCAACTCCTGGCGCATATAGCGAGCCTCGTCGGGATCGATTAGACCCTTCACAAGGACGCACCCGTCTCTCTGGTACGCCTCCCGCACGGCAGCCAGGTCGGGCCCAGTGGGCGTCGTTGTCGTCATAGCTCCCGCCTTTCATGGTATGGGCTCGGGTCGATCCGAGGAGGAACAGCCCCGAGCTATTCGGTCCCGTGAGGACGATCACTCGGAGCCTCGTCGGTTTTGCCGTTACTGCAGCGAGCATGACGTTTCGTGAATGGCTCCCATGGTTCGGTCTGCAACGTCGGCGGCCTGCTTAACGTCATGCCCGACTCTGTGGGGCCGGACACCGTCGAACAAGCCCGGCAGCAGGCCGAGCTGGTCGCCAACACCAGCATCGACGACATCACTGCCTCCGGGGATTGGCCCTTGTCTGCGGCCTATCGGCTGGTCGGCGGAGCGGCTGGCCCGTCGGTGGCCTGGTCGATGAGGTCGCGGAGCTGGTGGCGGCCGGCGATGCCGAGCTTGGGGTAGGAGTTGTACAGGTGGGAGGCGACGGTGCGGGGGGACAGGAACAGCCGGTCGGCGATCTCGCCGTTGGTCAGGCCCCGGCTGGCCAGAATGACGATCTGGCGCTGCTGCGGGGTCAGGTCCGCGAGCGCGCCGGGCGCGGTGGCCGCCGCCTGGGTGGTGACGCCGCAGGCTCGCAGTTCTGCCTCGGCGCGCCGGATCCAGGGGGTGGCGCCCAGGCTGCGGAGGGTTCCCAGGGCCGCTGCGAGGACGGGTTTGGCGTCGTTGATGCGCCGCTGCCGGCGCAGCCATTCTCCGTAGTCGAGCTGGAGCTGGGCCCGTTCGAACGGCCAGGTGTCACCGGCGGGGTCGGCCAGGGCCTTGTCGAAGTGGGCCTCGGCGCTGGTGGGCCCGGCGACCAGCGCGCGGGCGCGGGCGGCGAGCTGTTCCAGCCGCGGTCCGGGTGCCGGGTCCACTTGGGCCAGCGCGCGTTCGATGAGCGTCTGCGCCTCTAGGTGGCGCTCCGCCCGAGCAGCGGCGGCGGCAAGGTCGGCGATGGCCAGGTAGGAGACGTGACGGTGCAGCGGCGTGCCGTCGGCGTCGAACAGCTTGCGGAGCCGGGCGTAGGCAGTCGCGTAGCTGCCGTCGGCCAGCGCGGCGATGCCGGCGGCGTGCCGGGCTCGTGCGGCGGTCGCACGGTCTGCTGTGGCGTCGATCTTGGCGAGGGCACTGGTGATCAGCGGCTGTACCCGGTCGTGGTCGCCGCGCAGGGCGAGCACGGTCGCCGTGGCAAGGTCGGCGGAGGCGGCGATGGTGTCCATCTTGTACGCGGCGGCTGTGTCGGCGGTCTCGCGGGCGGTGGTGAGCGTCTCGTCCCATCGCCCGCCGTCGATGTATGCCCACAGCAACGCTGATAGGACGGGCCCGTAGCGGCCGCGATCGCGCACTCGGCTGAGGTCTTCGCGCAGCAGCCTGACGGCGAGGTCGGTCTCGTCCAGAAGCCAGGCCGCCGCGCCGACGTCGCCTGGTGAGACGACCGTCCCGCTGGCCAGCCGGCGCAGGGAGGGAATAAGTTCTGCTCTTTTCCCGAACGGGTCCGTGCTTACTCTGATCCACAGGCGAATCATGTCGGCCAGGCCGGCTGCCCAGTCCGCGCTCGGCTCCGGCGGCTCGTGCATGCGGTTGAAGGTGGCCAGCACCGCCTGGTGGCCGGCCGGGGTTCCGGAGTGGTAGGCCACCGTCGCGGCCAGCGCGATGGCGTTCCAGGCGATGACCGGTATCCGGGAGGGTGCCTGCTCGGCAACGGAGATGAGCGCAGGAAGCGCCCCGGTGTGCCGGTTGGACCAGATCAGTGCCCAGCCGGATAGGTAGCGGGCGGTGATGCGTAGTTCTGGGTCCGTGGTCAGTGCGACGACCCGGGCCGCCAGTTCCTGCACCCAATCCGACTGCCCAGTGTGGCGGGCGACTTCACCGGCGGCCAGCAGCCGCCGCGCCTGATCGGGCTTGGCTGGGCTGAGTTCGGCAGCGCGCTCGAGAGCCCGCGCGGCCGCGGCGTCGCCGCCGCGCCGCTGCGCTTGGGCAGCGGTTTCCTCCAGCAGCGAGGCCACGCGCTCGTCGGGTTCCAGTGCGGCTGCCGCCTGATGCCAGGCATGGCGATCGGGCTGGCCGCGAAGCGTGTCCGCCATCTTCAGGTGGGCCGTTGCGCGTTCGGCGAACGGGGCGGCGTGGTAGACCGCTGCGCGTACCAGCGGGTGGCTGAAGTGTATTCCCGCGCTGTCTACCCTGATCAGGCCCGCGTTCTCGGCCGGGGCGAGCGCCCCTGCGGTCAGCCCGGGCACGCCCTCGGGTACCTCTGGGCTGTCAGCGACGGCGGCGAGCAGCAGCGCCTGCCGGGCCGGCTGGGGCAGGGCGCGGTACTGGGCGGTGATGATGGCAGCCAGCCGCCGCGTGGGCGGCAGCGGCTCGCTGGTCCACCGCCGCCCAGCCGCCGGGTCAGCCGCGATCACCCTTGCTAGCTCGATGAGCGCCATCGGGTTGCCGGCGGCCTGCTCGAGTACCTGCTCCCGGGCCCGCCCGTACGGCGGGTGCGGCTGGGCATCGAGTAGCCGCGCCGCGTCCTGGGGGCTCAGCGGTTCCAGCCGCAGTTCCGGGTAGTCGCGCTCGAACCCCGCGGGCGGGGCTGCGGCTCGTGCGGCCAGCAGCAGCGCCAGCCGTTCGGATTCCAGCCGCCGTGCGGCAAACGCCAGCGCGTCTAGCGAGGCGGGGTCAACCCACTGCGCGTCGTCGATCAGGACCAGCAGCGGGCTGTCCTGCGCCAGCAGCGAAAGCAGGGTGAGCACGGCGAGCCCGGTCAGCAGCGCGTCTGGAGGCACCGGATCGGGGGACAGCGCGAGCGCACCGAGCAATGCTCCCGCCTGCCGGTCCGGCAGGGCCGCCACCCGGTCCAGCACTGGCCGCAGCAACTGGTGCAGGCCGGCGAACGCCAGGTCCTGCTCGGACTCCCGGCCGCCCGCAGACAGCACCCGCAGCCCCGCCGACCGGGCCTGCCGTTCCGCATAGGCCAGCAGGACGGTCTTGCCCATCCCTGCCTCACCCAGCAGCACCAGCACCTGGCTGCCCGCCGGGGGCGGATCCACAAGCTCCCGCAACCGGGACAGCTCACTGTCTCGGCCGATGAGCTCGCTGCCGCTGGCCAAACCCGCCAAACCCCTTGCGCCGTCCCGGACCCACTATAGGCAGGCAGGCTGCCCTCCCAGAAGGCGAAGTTCGGTCAGGTTACCGATACCGCCCGCCTGTCCCGCGGCGCAGGGTACCGCTATGGATGACACTTGCCCGGCACCACGGCCCGTGGCGGCGTGGTGTCCTATATAACGGTCGGCCAGGAGAACACCGACGTGATCCGGATCTACTACGAGGACCACGGACGGGGCGCCCCGGTGGTCCTCGTGCACGGCTACCTGCTGGACGGGCATTCGTGGGAGAAGCAGGAAACGGCCCTGCTGGCCGCCGGGTACCGGGTCATCACCTACGACCGGCGGGGCTTCGGCGCGTCAAGCCGGCCGAGCGTGGGATACGACTACGACACGCTCGCCGCCGACCTCGCGGTGCTGCTTGACCAGCTTGACCTGCGCCGGGTGGTACTGGCCGGTTTTTGCGCGGGAACCGGGGAGGTGACCCGCTACCTGGGAACCTACGGCCACAGACGGGTGCGTGCCGCCGTGCTGCTGGCCCCGCTGCCGCCTTGCCTGCCACGCGGAAAGGACAACCCGGACGGGGTTGACCGCGGCGTCCTCAACGAGTTCATCAGCCAGATCAGTGCCGACCGGCCCGCCGCGACCAAGACGTTCCTGGACCAGTCCTACAACATTGACCTGCTCGGCGGGGTCCAGGTCAGCGACCAGGCATGGCAGAACAGCTTCCACGTCGCCATCGGGGCATCCGCGGCGGCCGTGTCAGGCTGCGCCGCCGCGTGGCTGGAAGACTTCCGCGGTGATCTGGCCCGGGTCACCGTCCCGGTGCTGGTCATTCAGGGCACCCAGGACAGGATCATGCCACCCGAGGTCACCGGGAGCCGACTGCCCGCGCTGCTTCGCGACGCCCGGCATGTGACCATACCCGACGGCCCGCACGCGATCATCTGGACCCACGCCGGCCAGGTCAACCTGGCGTTCCTCGGCTTCATCCGCGCCGGATTACCGCCCCGGATAGTGCCCTGAACAGCCGCCCGTGAGCACAGCCGGTGCCGGAGCCGGGCGCATAGCGCCGCACCATCCGGGCGTTTATGACCCACGACGCGGCGTGCCCGTACTCCAGTTCACCCCGGGCGGGGGCTGCGGGCTCAGTAAACATGCCGATACCGCTCTGACGGTGGCGCAGGCACGCTGGGCCTGTAATCGACGACCCGGATCCGCGGGGCCAGCTCGCGGATCACCGGGCCGGAAGACCAGACGAGGCCGAAGGAGAAGCCATGTCTACGCCAACCAAGCCGAGCATTGTGTTCTGTCACGGGATCTGGGCCGACGGGTCGTGCTTCAACAAGCTGCTCCCGCCGCTGCAGGCGGAGGGATACGAGGTGATCTGCGCGCAGTACGGCCTGGACACCAACGTGGCCGACGTCGCCGCGACGATCCGCACCTTCAACCGGGTCCACAGCCGGATCCTGCTGGTCGGCCACTCCTACGGCGGCGCCGTCATCACCGCCGCGGGCACCGACGAGCGGGTGGCCGGGCTGGTTTACATCAACGCCCTGGGCCCTGATGAGACCGAGACCTCCCAGGCCGAGCAGGACAAGTTCCCCAAGACGCCGGCGTTCGGCCAGATCGAGGTGGCCGACGGGCGGGTGTGGATGCTGCCCGGCGGCGCTGCCTGCTTCTGCGGCGACCTGCCCGAGGAAGAGCAGAAGGTCGTCTGGGCGACCGCCTGGCCCCCGTCCGTCGAGCTGTTCAGCAGCAACGCCCCCGGCGTCGCGTGGCGGACCAAGCCGAGCTGGTACATCGTGGGCAAAAACGACCAGGCCGTCCACCCCGACCTCGAGCGGGCCGCCGCCAAGCGGATGGGCGCCACCACCTACGAGTTCGACAGCAGCCACTGCCCCATGCTGTCCCAGCCCGACAACGTCCTCGACGTCATCCGCACCGCCGCAGCAGCCATCTGAGCCAGCACGCTTTCTGAGCCCTGCTCGCCGACCGAGCGAGCAGGGCTCAGAAAGAGCAAGATCACAAGGAGGAACCGGTGGCATCCGAGCAGGTGCTCGACATACCCGTCCGCCGCCATGTGCTGACCAGCGAACGGCCGTTCCAGGATGTCCTGGACGGCATCTACGGCGGCATCAGCCAGCCAGACATCGAGGCGCTGTTCGCCACGCTGGCGGCCTCTACCTCCTATGACGAGCTCAGCGCGCTAGTCGGGCAGGCGCAGGGCAGCGCTGGCCTGATGCGGTTCCTGCACCTCGACGACGACCACGTCCTGGCCCTCGACCCGCAAGCCCGCGACCAGGCCGGTCGGCGCCTGGTCCGCCTGATCGCCGGCAACCCGGTCACCATGGGGCAGATGACCCGCCACCTGCCCGCGGCCGGCTCCTACACGCCGGTCACCATCCTGATCCAGGAACTGGCAGGCGGCGGAACCCAGGTGGCCTACGACACCGTCGCCAGCGCGATCGCGCCCTACGGTGACGCCGCGGCCTCCCAGGTCGCCCAGCGGCTGGACACCGAAGTCCTCACCCATCTGCGCCACGCCACCGGCATACCGGCCACCGCAACCGCGGCACACCGGTCCCGGGCAACGCCTTAGCGCAGGGCGGCGACGGCCGTGGCGGCCTTCCCCTCCTGGTGCAGGCCCTCGACCGCGTTGAACAGAGTCAGCAAGATCAGCAGGATGCCCGTGCCGAACTGCTTGAGCGGATACAGGCTGCCGATGCCGGCCGCGAGCAGCACGAGCTGCATCGGGTCGCGGTACTGGCGGACGAACGCGTGCCAGCGCGGCTCGGCCCGGCCGGCGGCGAGCTTGTTCGGGCCAAACCGCTCAGACCGAGCGGCCGCCGCGGCCGAACTCAGGCCGCGCTGCCGGTCCACCCCTTCGGACTGCAGGACCTGGTCGGCGCCGAGCGTGTGCCACGCAACCTCCGTTGGCGGCGGTCCCGATCTCGGCGTATCGGTCACTTCCGACGTCATGCCGATTGATTATTGCCCAGCCACCGGTGATGGCGGCAAGGGGAGATTTCCGGCATATAGGCAACACGATCAGCAGGCCGGAAGCCGGGGTCTACGCGGCCAGTTCGGCGTAGCGGCCCCGGCCGGCCAGCAGGCTGGTGTGGTCGCCGGCCTCGGCAACATGACCGTGGTCGAGCACGACGATCTCGTCGGCGTTGCGGACGGTGGACAGCCGGTGCGCGATGGTGATGGTGGTGCGGCCCCGGGCCAGGGCGTCGAAGGCTTGCTGGACGGCCCGCTCGGTTTCGGTGTCCAGGGCGCTGGTGGCCTCGTCGAGCACGAGCACGCGCGGGTCGCGCAGCAGCGTGCGGGCGATCGCGATGCGCTGCTTTTCCCCGCCGGAGAAGCGGTGGCCGCGGGATCCGACCATGGTGTCGTAGCCGTCGGGCAGGCCGGCGATCAGGTCGTGGATCTGCGCCGCGCGGGCCGCGTCCTCGATCTCGGCGTCGGTGGCGCTGGGCTTGGCGTAGCGCAGGTTCTCCCGCACGGTGGTGTGCAGGAGGTAGGTCTCCTGGCTGACCACGCCGACGATGGCGGCCAGGTCGGCCAGCCGCATGTCGCGCAGGTCGGTGCCGTCGATGCGGACGGTGCCGCTGGTCGGGTCGTAGAGCCGGGCGACCAGGGAGCCGAGGGTGGTCTTGCCTGATCCGGTCTCGCCGACCAGGGCGAGCGTGCTGCCGGCCGGGATGTCCAGGTCGATGCCGGCCAGGGCGGGACGGTCGGCGCCGGGGTAGGTGAAACCGACGTCTTCGAAGCGGACGTGCCCGGTGACCCGGGCCGGGTCGATGCTGGCCGGGCGGGCCGGCTCGTCGACCTCGACCGGCAGGTCGAGGTACTCGAAGATCCGCGCGAACAGGGCCAGCGAGCTGATCACCGAGACGCCGGTGCTGAGCAGGCCGGTGACCGGCCGGAACAGGTTGTTCTGCAGCGTGGTGAAGGCGATCAGGGTGCCGATGCTCACGGTGCCGGCGGTGACGGGCAGGCCGGCCGCGAGGTAGATGACCGCGGGGATCGCGGCGAAGATGATGCTCAGGGAGGCCATCCGCCAGCGCCCGGCCAGCTGGGAACGGAGCTCCAGGTCGATCAGGCGGGCCGAGGAGCCGGCGAACCGCCGCACCAGGGCCGGGCCGGTCCCCATCGTCTTGGCCAGCTGGACGCCGTTGACCGACAGCCCCTCCTCGATGGTCACGTTGAGGTCGGCGAGCTCGCGCTGCTGCTGGGTGGTGATGGCCCGGCGCATCTTGGCGACCTTGCGGGTCAGGAAGATGGCCGGCGGCATGACGACCAGCGAGATGAGCGACAGCCGCCAGGACAGGGCGACCATGGCGACGGCCGTGGCCACCGCGGTGGTGAGGTTCGAGGCGATGGAGGTCGCGGTCGAGGTCACCACCGATTCCATGCCGCCGATGTCGTTCTGGATGCGGGATTGCACCTCGCCGGTGCGGGTGCGGGTGAAAAAGGCGATCGACTGCCGCTGCAGGTGGGTGAAGACGCTGGTGCGCAGCTCGTGCATGACGTGCTGGCCGACCTTGGTGCTGATCCAGGTCTGGATGACGCCGAACGCCGAGGTGACGGCGGCCACCGCGACCATCGCGGCTACCAGCCAGGCCAGCAGCCGCAGGTTCCGCTCCGGCAGGGCGGTGTCGATGACGGCGCGGAGCAGGAACGGCGAGGCCAGCCCGACCAGCGAGGACGCCACGATGAGAGCGGTGACGATGGCCAGCGGCCACCGGTGGGGGGCGAACAGCCGCCCGATGCGGCGCAGCGACACCTCGCGTGCTTGCGCCTTTTCCGCGGCGGTGACGGTCCTGGGGCCGCGGTCCCGGCCGGGGGTATCCCGGTTCGTGTGGGGTGATGCCAAAAGGCTGCGTCCTTCCGCTGGGAGTGCCTGACTTGTGAGGTTACCTCAATATGAGGCTACAGCGCAAAACCCTGCTACCGTATTCCCGTGACCTCCGGACGCGACGAACCGGCCCCGCCCGAGCCCGCCGACCCGGTCGGCGATGAGTCGCTGGCTGACGCCTTCGGGGCCGTCGCGCGCCAGCTCCGCGAGAGGTCGGCCGAGACCCTGGCGCCGTGGGACGTCACCCCCGCCCACCTGCGCGCCCTGCGCACGCTGGCCAGGCACGGGACGATGCGGCTGTCCGAGCTCTCCGAGCGCCTGGAGATCGCGCCGCGCACGGCCACCGAGGTCGTGGACGCGCTGCAGGCCGGGGGCCTGGTCCGGCGGCGCGCCGACCCGGCCGACCGGCGCGCCATCCTGGTCGAGGTGACCGAGCGCGGCGCCGGCGTGCTGGCCGAGATCAGGGCCGCCCGCGGGACCGAAGCCGGGCGCATCTTCGGCCGCCTCGGCCCGGCCGACCGCGCGGAACTGGCCCGCATCCTCAGCGAGCTCCGAGACTAAGCCCGGCAGGCCTGCGCACCGGTCAGCCCGCAAGCCGGTCGTCGGTCTCGGATCGGCAACGAATCGGCACCGACTCTCGCACGCAACCTTGCGGTACCCCGGCGACAGGTACTGAATAGAGATTCATACTGCGCCGGTCATGCCTCTTGAAGCGAGGGTCGGCCCGATGAATGACAGTTCATCAGAAACAGGGCTGGTCGATTCACCGCGTGCCGCGGGGATTCTCGACGTCAGCGGCGTGACGGTGCGATTCGGCGGCCTGACCGCGCTCGACAACGTGTCCCTCAGCGCTGCTCCGCGACAGATTACCGGGATCATCGGCCCCAACGGGGCGGGGAAGACCACACTGCTCAACTCGGTGTGCGGCTTCGTCAGGCCGGCCTCGGGAACGATCTCTTTCGACGGGCACGAGCTCACCGGCGTCCGGGCGCACCGGCTCGCGGGCCTGGGGATCGCTCGCACGCTGCAGGGCGTCGGCCTGTTCCGCGGACTGTCTGTGGCCGAGAACGTCATGGTCGGCGCCACCCACGCGGCGCGCGCCGGGTTCTGGTCCGCGCTGTTCGGCCTGCCCTGGTCGGACCGGGACGAACGGCGGCTCCGGGAGCAGGCGGTGGCGGCGCTCGGCCGCGTGGGCGTCGCGGAACTGGC
Organism: uncultured Actinomycetota bacterium; assembly: GCA_963795055.1. Classification (GTDB taxonomy): domain Bacteria; phylum Actinomycetota; class Actinomycetes; order Streptosporangiales; family Streptosporangiaceae; genus JASHPR01. The sequence goes on along the minus strand of CAWCGJ010000039.1, from coordinate 41,057 downwards.
CGACAGCATGCCCGACACCCTGGCCTACGGGCTGCGCAAGCGGGTCGCGCTGGCCCGCGCCCTGGTCGGGCATCCGCGGCTGCTGCTGCTGGACGAGCCGGCCAGCGGGCTGTCCGAGAAGGAACTGCCCGAGCTCGGGGATTTGATCAGGGAGTTCGCGGCCGAGGCGAGCGTGGTGGTGATCGAGCACCGGATGGACCTGATGATGACGATCTGCGACACGATCTTCGTGCTGGACTTCGGCAAGCTGATCGCGACCGGCACCCCCGAGCAGGTGCAGGCCGATCCTGCGGTGACCGCGGCGTACCTCGGGACCGAGGGAAACGGCCGCGAGCAGGCCGGGCGTGGCGAGGCCGGGCCCGAGGAAGCCGGCCACGAGGAGGCCGGGCGTGAGGAGGCGGGCCGTGACTGACGCGCCGGCGCTGGCCGTCGAGGACATCGTGGCCGGATACGGCGGGGTGCCCGTGCTCGACGGCGTCTCGGTCACGGCCCGGCCGGGCACGATCACCGCGGTGCTCGGCGCCAACGGGGCCGGGAAGACCACGCTGCTGCGCACCATCAGCGGACTGGTCCGGCCGCGCCGCGGCAAGGTCCTGGTCGGCGGCACCGACCTGGCCCGCCGTCGTCCCGAGGACATCGCCCGGGCCGGCGTGGCCCACGTGCCCGAGGGCCAGGGGGTCATCACCGAGCTCACGGTGGAGGAGAACCTGCGCGTCGGCGCCCTGGCCACCCGGGACCGGGCCCGCCGGGCCGCGGCCCTGAACGACGCCTACCGCCGGTTCCCTGTGCTGGCCGAGCGCAAGCGGCGGGCGGCGGCCACGCTGTCCGGCGGTGAGCGGCAGATCCTGGTCATCGCCCGGGCGCTGATGTCGGCCCCCCGGGTGCTGCTGCTCGACGAGCCGTCGCTCGGCCTGGCGCCGAGGGTGGTCGCGCAGGTCATGGACCTGATCCGGCAGCTACGCGACGAGGCGGGGCTGACCGTGCTGCTGGTCGAGCAGAACGCCCGCAGCGCCCTCCGCATCGCGGACACGGGCCTGGTGCTCAACCTCGGCAAGGTGGTCGCCGAGGCCGACGCGTCCACGCTGGCAGCCGACGTCGGGCTGCGCCGTCACTATCTGGGCTTCTAGGCACGCGGGAGGGAGCAGACGCATGCAGGAGTTCCTGGAGTTCACCCTCGGCGGGATCGCCGTCGGCATGATCTACGCCGCGATCGCGCTGTCGCTGGTGCTGATCTGGCGCGGCACCCGGGTACTCAACTACTCCCAGGGCGGCATGGCCATGTTCACCACCTACATCGCGTGGGTGGTCATCCGGCACACCGGGAACTACTGGCTCGGCTTCGTGGTGGCCCTGGCCGCGGGGCTGGTCCTCGGCGCGGTCCTCGAGCGCACGGTGGTCCGGCCGACGGAGGGCAAGGGGCCGCTGAACTCGGTGATCGTGACCATTGGCCTGCTCATCCTCATCGAGGGGGTGGCCGGCATCATCTTCGGTGGCCAGTTCCGCTCGTTCCCGCCGGCGTTCTCAGTGACCGGGTTGAAGATCGGCTCGGTTGCGCTCGGGATCTCGCCGACCGACGTGTTCACCGCGGTCGCCGTGCTCGCCGCGGCGGTCTTGCTCGCCCTGGTGTTCCGGTTCACGGCGGTCGGCCTGCGGCTGCGGGCCACGGCGTTCAGCCAGGGTGTGGCCCGGCTGCTCGGGATCCGGATCGGCCGGGTGCTGACCCTGGGCTGGGCGCTGGCCGGGCTGTTCGGTGCGCTGGCCGGGGTGCTGGTCACCCCGAGCACGTTCCTCTACCCCAACAGCATGGACGCGATCTTCGTACTCGGGTTCACGGCCGCGGTGATCGGCGGCCTGGACAGCCCGGTCGGCGCGGTCGTCGGCGGCGTGCTGCTCGGCGTGGTGCTCAGCTACGCCGGCGGCTACCTGGGCAGCGAACTGGTCCTGGTGTACGGCCTGGTGGTGCTGGCCCTGGTCCTGATGATCCGGCCGGAGGGCCTGTTCTCGACCGCCGCGACCCGGAGGGTGTGATCATGACTCTGGCCCGCCACCTGGCGGCCGCGATCGTGGTCGCCGTGATCCTCGTGGCGCTGTCCATCCAGCTCGGCAGCTACCGCGACTACCAGATGGCCGAGGTCGCGGCGTATGTGGCGGCCGTGGCCGGGCTCACCGTACTGATCGGGCTGAGCGGCCAGATCTCCATCGGCAACGGCGCCTTCATGGCCATCGGCGCCTACGGCGGAGCGCTGTTGCTGATCCACCTGAACTGGCCGCTGGAGCTGGTGCTGCTGGCCAGCGTGGTGGTCGCCGCCGTGTCCGGCGGGATCTTCGGGCTGGCCGCAGCCCGGCTGCGCGGGCCGTACCTGGCCGGGGCCACGCTGATGCTAGCGGTCGCCCTACCCTCGCTGGCCGACCAGTACGCCGGGGCGTTCGGCGGCGACCAGGGCCTGTCGACCAGCATCAACACGCCCGCCTTCCTGGGCCCCACCTTCCCGCCCACGCGCTGGCTGGCCTGGGTGACCTGCGCCGGCGCCCTGATCATCCTGGTCCTGCTGGCCAACCTCGGCCGCAGCCGGGTCGGCCGCAGCTGGCGCGCGGTACGCGACGACGAAGTGGCGGCGTCGCTGGCCGGCCTGAACGTGGCCCGGCTGCAGATCCTCGCGTTCGTGGTCAGCGCCGCCTGCGCCGGGCTCGGCGGGGCCCTGCTCGCCCTGGTCACGGGCATCGTGGCCCCCGGTGCGTACACGCTCACCCTGTCCATCGGCCTGCTCACCGCGGCGGTGGTCGGCGGCCTCGGCAGCCTGCTCGGCGCGGTGTGGGGGAGCCTGCTGCTGGTCTTGGTCCCCACCTACCTCACCAACGTGGCCTCCAGCCACGGTTTCTCCGGGGCGGCGAGCTCCAGCGTTCCGATCGCCGCCTACGGAGTCGTTCTGATTGTGGTCATGCTCGTCTTCCCGGCGGGCATCCAGGGCGGCCTGCGCCGCCTGTTCGGGCCTGCCGCGCCCGCTGCGGCCGCGCCAATCAACGTGTTGCGCCTGCGCAGGCCGGCCAGTGAACACCAGGAGGAAGGCACGACATGAGAAGATCACATCGGGTGAACCTCGCGGCGGTCGCCGGGATCGCGGCCGTCGCGATGGTCGTGGCCGCCTGCGGCTCGAGCGGCTCGAGCACCAAGAGCTCGTCGAGCAGCGCACTGACCGCGTCGGCGCCGGGCATCACCGCCACCACGATCACGATCGGCAGCCACCAGCCGCTCACCGGCGTCGCCGCTCCCGGCTACGACGAGATCGCCCCGGCGTCCAACGCCTACTTCCAGTACGTCAACGCCCACGGCGGGATCTACGGCCGCAAGATCGTCTACAAGTACCTGAACGACCAGTACGACCCGACCATCACCTCGACGGTCGTGCACCAGCTCGTGCTGCAGGACAACGTCTACGCGATCTACAACGGGCTGGGCACGCCGACGCACCTGGCCGTGGTGAAGTACCTGAACAGCTCGAAGGTGCCGGACGTCTTCGTCGCCTCCGGCTGTGACTGCTGGAACGCCCCGAGTACCTACCCGTACACGTTCGGCTGGCAGATCGACTACATCCGCGAGGGCAAGATCCTCGGCGCCTATATCAAGCAGCACTTCGCCGGCAAGAAGATCGGCTACTTCTACCAGGACGACGAGTTCGGCATGGACGGCGTCAAGGGCCTGAACTACGAGATCCCGAAGTCTCAGGTCGTGGCGGCCGAGAGCTACAACCCGACGGTGACCAACATCGCCCCGCAGGTGACCGCGCTCAAGGCGGCCGGGGCCCAGGTGGTCGTGGCGTTCGCCGTGCCCGCGTTCATGGCGCTGCTGAAGCTGACCGGCCTGAAGCTCAGCTTCAGCCCGCAGCTCGTGTCCAGCGACGTCGGCTCCGACCCGATCACCCTGGCCGGCCTGCTGGAGTCGTTCGCCAAGCAGGGCGGGGCCACGGTGTCCGGCAACGCGCTGACCCAGGGCATCATCACCGACTCCTACCTGCCCTCGCTCGGTGACACCAGCAACAGCTGGATTCAGCTGTTCACGAAGGTCCACAACACCTACATCCCCAAGCTGCCGATGGACGGCAACGTGGGCTACGGGCTCGCGGTCGGCTACACGTTCGTGCAGGCCATGTTCAAGGCCGGGCGCAACCCGACCCGGCAGGACCTGGTCAACGCGATCAACGACGGCCTGCCGCAAGGCGTCTCCGTGGCTCCCTACGCCTACTCGTCCAGCGACCACGCCGGCATCACCGGCGCCTACATGGCGATGATCGATAACGGCGCGCTGAAGCCGATCGGGCCGGTCCAGGTCACCGACACCAGCCCGACCGGAGCGATCACGACGTTCTCCGGGACGCAGCCGACCGCGCCGGCCAGCGGGATACCTTCGCCGTGACACACGGGGCCGGCCGCCGGCGAGCTCCGCCGGCGGCCGGCCCTGCCCGACGGGACGGCCGCCGCCGGTCCGTTATGGATTCCGAATGGAGTACTACGCGTGACTGCCACAGCCAGCCGTCGGCCCGCAACGGGCGATGACCGGCCGCCGGCCGAGCGGCTGCTGATCGCGGCCGAGTACCTGTTCGGGGAGCGCAGCTACCGGCGGACCAGCGTGGCCGGCATCTGCGCCCGGGCGGGCATTGCCACCGGCAGCTTCTACGCGCACTACAAGTCGAAGGCCGACATCTTCGCGGCCGTGGTCCGGCGGATCAACGCCGACCTGCGCGCCGCGATGAGCGCCGCGCTGGCCGAGGCGCCGGACGACCAGCGGTCCCGGGAGCGGGTCGCGTTCGGCGCCTTCTTCGACATGCTGTCCCAGCGGCCGTGGATCGACCGCATCGTGCGCGAGTCGGAGTTCGTCGACCCCGGCCTGTTCCGCGAGTACTACGAGCGGCTGGCCCGCGGCTACGCCCGCGGGGTCCGCCACGCCCAGCTGGCCGGCCAGGTGGACGCGCGGTACGACCCCGAGGTGATCGCGTACCTGTACACGGGCATCGGCAACTTCGTCGGCATGCGCTGGGCCGACTGGACGGCCGGCGGGCAGGTGCCCCCGGACGTGCGCGACGACGTGCTCGAGGTGCTGGCCCGCGGGCTGGCGCCGCGGGCTGGCGTCCGGCCTCCGGCCGCGGGCTGAGCCGGGCACCGTATCGTCTCTGGCATGACCGCCCCGCCCGAGTACTCCGCCACGATCCCGCGGCTGCTGGCCGCCGCGGCGGAGCGCGACCCCGCCGGGGTGTGGCTGCGCACCGACGACACCACGCTGACCTTCGCCGAAGCGGCGGCCCGGGTGGCCGGCGTGGCCCAGGCCCTGCGGGACGCGGGGATCCGGCGCGGGGATCTCGTCATGGTCACGGCCAGGTCCACCCCCGGCTACCTGCTGTGCTGGCTGGCGCTGCCCACGCTGGGCGCGGTCACCGTGGCGGTCAACCCGCGCAGCGCCCCGGCCGAGATCGCCGGAATGGCCCGGCAGGTGTCACCGCGGGCCTTGATCAGCGACACCGGCCTGGCCCCGCTGGCGGGCGCGGCCGTGGGCGAGCTCCCCGGGCTTACCGTGCTGGACTGCGACGAGCTGGTCGGCGGGGCCGCGGCAGGGAGCGCGGCCGAGCTGGCCGACGCCGGGGTCGGCCCGGACGACCTGGCGGTGCTGATCCCGACCTCCGGCACCACCGGGCGGTCCAAGCTGGTCATGCAGACCCACCGGGCCTACGCGATGGCGGGGGAGGGCTTCGGTTTCTGGATGGGGCTGACCGCCGCGGACCGGCTGATGACCTCCCTGCCGCTGTTCCACATCAACGCGCCCGCGTACTCGGTGATGGGCTCGCTGGCCTGCGGCGCGGGCCTGGTGCTGCTGCCGCGGTTCTCGGCCAGCGGATTCCTGGACGCCGCCCGCAGGCACGGGGCGACCGAGTTCAACGCGATCGGGGCCATGCTGGAGATCCTGATGCGGCAGCCGCCGCGCCCGGATGACGCCGACACCCCGTTGCGGCTGTGCTATACCGGACCGGCGCCGGAACGCGAACGTCAGCTGGAGATCGAGCGGCGGTTCGGGATCAGGATCGTGGTCGGCTACGCGATGTCGGAGTCGCCGTACGGGCTGATCTGGGCGCGGGGGACGCGGCCGTACGGGACGCTCGGCTCGGTACGCCAGCATCCGGTGCTCGGCACCGTGAACGAGGCGCGGGTGGTCGGCCCGGACGGCCGCGTGCTCGGCCCCGGCGAGACCGGCGAGATCGAGCTGCGCAACCCCGTGGTCACCTCCGGGTACTGGGGGATGCCGGAGGAGACCGCCGCGCTGTGGCACCAGGGCTGGCTGCGGACCGGTGACCTGGTCACCGTCGGCGCCGACGGCACCTACACGTTCGTGGCCCGGCAGAAGGAGGTGTTGCGGCGCCGGGGCGAGAACCTGTCGCCGCTCGAGGTCGAGGAGGTGCTGGAGGCGCACCCCGCGGTGCTGGAGTGCGCCGTGGTCGGGGTGGAATCCGAGCTGTCCGAAGACGAGGTGAAGGCGTTCGTGGTGCCCGCCGACGGGGCCAGTGTCTCGTTCCCGGAGCTGCGGGCGTTCGCCGCCGGGCGGCTCGCCGCGTTCAAGGTGCCCCGCTACTGGCAGGCGATCGACGAGCTGCCGCGCACGCCGACCGCGCGGGTGGCCAAGCACCGGCTGCCCGCCGGGCACCAGCCCGGGGAGTACGACGCCGAGGCGTGACGCTGTGTTGGCCTCGGAGGACGACCCCCCAGACCCCCCCCGCATGCCCCCGCCCACCTCCCCTTCCCCCTTCATGGCCGGCGGCTGGCCGTCGCGGGTGGCATGACTTCGCCCTCACGGGGCCAATATTCGCCGCCGCCCTCTCCTTACGTGTCGACGCGCAGCGCGTCGAAGACACCGCGCAGCCGGGCCACGCGGTGCTCCAGCTGGTGCACGGATTCGGCGACGGCCGGGTCCGTCCCGGCCTCGGCCTGCCCGGAAAGCACGGTGACGATGTCCTCGACCGCCGCCAGCCGAGCGGACAGCTCGGCGAGCACAGGCTCCGCGCCGGCCCGCTCCGCCTGCTGGGCCCGCTGCGCCTGCGCCGCGGCCAGCGAATCGCCGAGTTGCGCGCGCAGCATCGTGGCCTGGTCGCGGAGCTGCCGGTTCTTCGCGTACAGGTCGACGAAGACCGACACCTTGGCCCGCAGCACCCAGGGATCGAATGGCTTGGCGATGTAGTCGACGGCTCCGGCCGAGTAGCTGCGGAACGCGTAGTCCGGCTCGGCGTTGCGCGCGGTCAGGAAGATGATCGGCACATCGCGGGTCTTGGGACGGCGCTTGATGTGGGCGGCGGTCTCGAATCCGTCCATGCCGGGCATCAGCACGTCGAGCAGGATGACCGCGAACTCCTCGCTGAGCAGGGCCTTGAGCGCGGCATCCCCGGAGCGGGCCGGGACCAGGATCTGGTTCAGCGAGCCGAGAATGGCCTCCAGCGCGACGATGTTCTCGGCTCGGTCGTCGACCAGCAGGATCTTGGCCTTCTCTGCCACCTGGTTACTCCTAGCGCGAGTTGGCGACGGCGCGTAACTGAACTCCCTTTATTCTGCCCCCGCCTGCCCGCGCCCCCGGAGCGTGTAATCGGCGGATGACGCAGGCTCACCGCCCGGCCCGCTGCTGTGCCGTAGCCAGTGCCGCATCATCTGCAGCAGATGATCGGTCTCCACCGGCTTCGCGAAGTAATCGGAGGCCCCGGCCTGGATGCTCTTCTCCCGGTCGCCCTTCATCGCCTTGGCCGTCAGCGCGATGATCGGCAGATCGGCGAACTGCGGCATCCTCCTGATCGCCCGCATGGTCGCGTTCCCGTCCATTTCCGGCATCATGACGTCCATCAGCACCACCGAGATGTCCTCGTTACGCTCCAGCGCCTGTATCCCGGCGTGCCCGTTCTCGGCGTAGAGCACCTCGGCCCCGTACCGTTCGAAGACACCGGTGAGGGCGAAGACGCTACGCGCGTCGTCGTCGACGATCAGTATCCGCGCCCCGTTCAGCACGTCCTGGTCGCCGTCGCAGGCCCCGGCCGCGCGGGCCGCGCCGGCGGCCGGATCGCCGGCCGCGGTGCCGCGGGCGGCGGCCAGGGCGTTGGCCGTCGCGCCCGTGTCGCGGGCCCCCGGCGCGTTCGGTGTCGGCAGGTACAGCGTGAACGTGCTGCCCTGGCCGAGCCGGCTGGAAACGCGGATCTCCCCGCCGAGCAGCCGGGCGATGTCGCGGCTGATCGAGAGCCCGAGGCCGGTTCCGCCGTAGCGGCGGCTCGTGGCCCCGTCGGCCTGGCTGAACGCGTCGAAAATGGTGCTGAGCTTGTGCCGGGCGATGCCCATGCCCGTGTCCGACACCGCGAACGCCACGACCTCGGGGGCCCCGCGGAGGGCGCTGCCGAACTCGACCTCGTCGGCCATGCCGATGGTAAGCCTGACCTCGCCGGCCGAGGTGAACTTGACCGCGTTGGACAGGAGGTTGCGCACGATCTGCTCGAGCCGCTGCTCGTCGACGAAGAGCCGGTCCGGGGTCCCGGGGCGTACCTCGATGCTGAAGCCCAGGCCCTTGTCCTCGGCCAGCGGCCGGAACGTGGCGTCGACGTAGTCCACGAGCGCCGCAAGCTGCAGGTCGGCGGGGTGGACGTCCATCTTGCCCGCCTCGACCTTGGACAGGTCCAGGATGTCGTTGATCAGCTGCAACAGGTCAGACCCGGCCGCGTGGATGGTCCGGGCGAAGTCCACCTGCTGGCCGGTGAGGTTCCCGTCCTGGTTCTCGGCGAGCAGCTTGGCCAGGACCAGCAGGCTGTTCAGCGGGGTCCGCAGTTCGTGTGACATGTTGGCCAGGAAGTCCGACTTGTACCGGGAGGAGATCGCGAGCTGCTGGGCGCGTTCCTCCAGCTCGGCCTGCTGGCGCTGCAGCTCGACGGAGCGTTCCTGCAGCTGCGTGGTGAGCCGCTGCGACTCGCTGAGCAGCGCCTCGGTCCGCGAGCTCGCCATGATCGTGTTGATGGCCGCGCCGATGGTCCCGACGAACTGGTCAAAGAAGGCCAGGTGCATGTCGCTGAACCGGTACAGCGAGGCCAGCTCGAGCACGCCGAGCACATGGTCCTCGAACAGGATGGGCAGCACCACCACGCTCACCGGCGGGGCGTCGCCCAGCCCCGATCCGACCTTGAGGTAGCCGGCCAGCACGTCGGTGATCAGGATCGGGGTGCGCTCGACGGCCGCCTGGCCGGCCAGCCCCTCGCCGGCCTCGAAGCGGGTGAGCCCGCCCTTCATGAAGCCGTAGGTGGCGATGCGGGTGAACTCCTGCCGCTCGCTGCGGGGCCGGCCGCGTCGGTGGCGAGGTAGATGGCTCCGTACTGCGCGGACGCGAGCGGGGTCAGCTCGCCCAGGATCAGCCGGGCCAGCTCCAGCAGGTCGCGGTGGCCCTGCATCAGCCCGGCGATCCTGGCCAGGTTGGTCTTCAGCCAGTCCTGCTCCAGGTTGGCGCGGGTCGTCTCGCGCAGGTTCGCGACCATCAGGTTGACGTTGTCCTTGAGCTCGGCGACCTCGCCGCGCGCCTCGACCTCGACCGACTGGGTCAGGTCGCCCTCGGCGACCGCGCTGGCCACCGCGGCGATCGCGCGGACCTGGGTGGTCAGGTTGCCGGCCAGCTCGTTGACGCCCTCGGTCAGCCGCTTCCACGTGCCGGACACGCCCTCCACCTCGGCCTGCCCGCCGAGCCTGCCTTCGCTGCCGACCTCGCGGGCGACCCGGGTGACCTCGTCGGCGAAGGCCGACAGCTGGTCGACCATGGTGTTGATGGTGGTCTTCAGCTCCAGGATCTCGCCGCGGGCGCTCACGTCGATCTTCTTGGACAGGTCGCCGTTGGCCACGGCCGTCGCGACCTGCGCGATGTTGCGGACCTGGCCGGTGAGGTTGCCCGCCATGAAGTTGACGTTGTCGGTGAGGTCCTTCCACACCCCGGACACTCCGCGCACCTGGGCCTGCCCGCCGAGCCTGCCCTCGGTGCCGACCTCGCGGGCGACCCGGGTGACCTCGTCGGCGAAGGCCGACAGCTGGTCGACCATGGTGTTGATGGTGGTCTTCAGCTCCAGGATCTCGCCGCGGGCGCTCACGTCGATCTTCTTGGACAGGTCGCCGTTGGCCACCGCGGTGGTGACCTGCGCGATGTTGCGGACCTGGCCGGTGAGGTTGTCGGCCATGCCGTTCACGTTGTCGGTGAGGTCCTTCCACACCCCGGACACGCCCCGGACGTAGGCCTGCCCGCCGAGCCTGCCCTCGGTGCCGACCTCGCGGGCGACCCGGGTGACCTCGTCGGCGAAGGCCGACAGCTGGTCGACCATGGTGTTCACAGTCTGCTTGAGCTGCAGCATCTCGCCCGTGGCGTCCACCGTCACCTTCCCGGTGAGGTCGCCGCGGGCCACCGCCGTGGTGATCAGCGCGATGTCGCGGACCTGCGCGGCCATCTGGGCCGCCTCGGAGGCCAGCGACGCGAGCTGGCGGCCGACCTCATCGACCAGCTGGCTGACCTCGGCGAGCACCGGGCCGGCGGCCGGGACGGCGGGATGCCGGTCGTCGGCTGGCTCCGTGCGCGGGCGGAAGTCGCCGCGCGCCAGAGACGTCAGCCGCGCGCGGATCGGCTCCAGGTCGGCTTCGGAGTACGCCGGGACGCCGGGACCTGACCCGCCGGTGCCCGGCCGTGCTCCGTTGTCCTGCGTGATCCGAGCGCTGCCGGTGGCCTCGGTCATCGCGAGCCCTCTTCCCCGCCCGTGGCCCCCAGGGCCAGGTCTGGCCGCCGCGGGATTGGACCACGCTTCCCCGGTGTGCCGATGTCACGAGTCTGCCACGATAGAAGGGGAAGCCAGCGGCAAACGGTGGCGCCGGCACCAGGAAGGAACGTGGAACCAGGCCAGGACCGTGTCGCCGCCGCGGGTTTTGCTCCCGAGCCGTCCGCGGTGGCGACCGCCCGTTGCTTCGTCCGGGACACCCTCATCTCCTGGGGCTTGCCCGGCCGTGATGACGTGGTGACCGATGCGGTGCTGCTGGCCAGCGAGCTCGTCACCAACGCGATCGTACACGCCGGGACCGCGGTGGAGCTGACCTGCAGGTTCAACGGCGCGACCGTGGAGATATCGGTGCTGGACCGGCATCCGGCCCGCGTGATCCCTGACCCGCCGACGCCTGCGGCCGACGTCGCCCGGCCGAGCGGCCGCGGCCTGCTGCTGCCCGCGGCGCTCTCGTCGTCCTGGGGGGTGACGTACGCTTCCGCGGCCAAGGTGATCTGGTTCCGGCTCGGGCCTGACGCTCCGGCCGCCGCCGGGCCGGCCATCGCCGAGTCCCTGGCCGCCGCGGACCAGCCGGGCGGCAGGCCCGCCGAGCCTGCCGCCGAGCACGGCGGTACCAGGGACCTGCTTCAGCTTGGCTACGACGAACTGCTCGGTCACGCCGTCACGCTGGCCCGCGAAGCCGTCGCCGCCGATGCCGCCTACGCGCTGATGGCCGATGAGGGTGGCGAGCTGAGGATGCGCGCCGCCACGGGGCGCGGGGTAACGCAGGCACGGGTGGGCGAGGCGGCGGTCGCCGCGGGCCCGGCCGACCCTACCGGTATGGGCACGTTCCTCGACCTCTACGACCAGTTCGCCGAGCGCGGAGCCGACCTCGCGCAGATCCAGAACGAGCCGCGGCGTTCGCTGCTGACCGTGCCGTTCCAGGTCGAGGGCCGGGTGGCGGGGATGCTCGCGGTGGCGGCGGCCGGGCCGGGCCGGTTCGCCGAGAAGGACCTGGCCCGGGTGCAGCGCGTGGCCGACCAGGTGGCGCTGCCGCTGGAACGCGCCAGGCTGGCCGAGCACGACCGGATCCGCCGGGCCCGGCTCAGCTTCCTGGCCGAGGCCAGCGACCTGCTCGCCGGCTGCCTGGACCAGGAGAAGACCATCGCCCTCGCGGCGCAGCTCGTGGTGCCCCGGCTGGGGACGTGGTTCGCCGCGCTGTTGCCGGGCGACGACGGCGAGCTGAGCCCGGCGTACGTCTGGCACGCGGATGAGGCCCTGGTCGATGAGCTCACCAGGCTGCTCCGCGCGGTCGCGGCCCCTCGGCTGGTGCCCGGTGACAGCGCCCGGCCGTGGTCGCTGGCGTCGGCGCCGGCGGGCTGGCCGCCGGAACCGCCCTTCGGCGCCGCCGCCGGGCTCGCTTCCGATCCGGCGTGGTGTTTCTCCCTGGTCGCGCGCGAGCGCAGCCTGGGCGTCATCGTGATCGGCCGGCCGCGCGAGGGGGGCCTGGCCGGGGAGGCCGTCGGCCTGGCCGAGGACCTGACCCGGCGGGTGGCGCTGGCCCTGGACAACGCCAGGCTCTACGCGGAGCAGCGCCAGGCGACCAGCGCGCTCCAGCGCAGCCTGCTGCCGCCGGAACTGCCCGACATTCCCGGGATAGAACTAGCGGCCGGCTACGAGGCCGCGGGCGAGGGAAGCGAGGTCGGCGGTGACTTCTACGACGTGTTCGAGGCCACGCCCGGCCGGTGGCGGTTCGCGATCGGCGACGTCTGCGGCCAGGGGCCCGAAGCGGCCGCGGTGACCGGCCTGACCCGGCACGCGCTGCGCATCCTGGCCCGTGAGGGGCACGACGTCCCCACGGTGCTGGAGCGGCTCAACGCGCTCATCGTCGACGAAGGCACCCGCGCGCGCTTCATCACGCTGGTCCACGGTGAGCTCATCCCGGCATCGGGGCCCGGCGAGGCGGCCGCCGTCACCCTGGTGTGCGCCGGGCATCCGCTGCCGCTGGTGCTGCGCGCGGACGGCGTGGTGCAGACCGCGGCGGACCCGCAGCCGCTGCTCGGCGTGCTGGACCACGTGACGTTCGGTCAGAGCACGATCCGCATGTCCCCGGGCGACGTCCTGCTCTGCGTGACCGACGGGGTGACCGAGCGCCGGTCGGCGGGCCTGCCTGGACGATGACGACGGCCTGCGCAGCCTGCTCGGCCAGTGCTCGGAACTGAACGCCGGCTCGGTCGTGGCCAGAATTCAGCGGGCGGTACGCGAGTTCGGATCCGACCCGCCCGCCGATGACCTGGCTCTCCTGGTGTTCCGCGGCCTATAGCAGGGAAACCGTAGCCCAATACGGTCGCTTGACCTGCGACATTAACGGCGGATTGCTCCCTATCCGGCGCATCCTCTGGTAAGAACAAATCGTGGCGATGCGGCCACGACGGGAGGGGGTAGCGCGGTATGCGCGCAGCCGTGCTGGCGGATGCCGGCGTCGAGGCGCTGGCCGAATTGTTCCCGCGGTGGCGGATCTGGGTGGACGCCGGCACCGGATGGCATGCGTGCCGACGCGGCGGATTCATCCAGGATTACCATCAGGGCGCCCCGGCTTTCTCGGTGCACGCGCTCACCGTCGGCGAACTTGCTGCTCAGCTGCGCTGGCAGGAGGCCGCCGAGGCGCACGCGCCGTTCGGCTGCTCCAGCCGGGTGACCGCCTGAGATCACGCCGGGGTGCGGGGCGCTCCCCGGCGTGATCGCCGGGGCGGTCAGATCCGGAAGAACAGGTTAAGGAAACGGTCCGCGAGGTCCACGTCGCCGCGGGCCGTGCCCGTGTTGCAGCGCCCGAACGTGGTCAGGACCAGGCCGCCGGCGTCGAAGTCCATGACCGCGGGCAGGTCATCGGTGCTGCCCGGCTCGTATTGCATGCCCTGGTCGCTGATGGATATCCGGTACTCGCCGGCGTTCCGCCCGCTGACCCGGGCGCCGATCGTGAACGGGCTGAGGTCGGCGTCCGGCTTGATCGTCGACTGCCAGAGCACGAACATGAACGGGGCCAGCAGGTCGGCGGCGTCGCCCGAGATCGCGTGCGCCCGACCGGTGCCCTCCCGGATGTCCCAGGAATGCACCCCGTAGTCCATGAGCTGGCCGGCCGCGTAGAAGAAGGCGGGCAGCGGTCCCATATAGAAGTGGGGGACCATGAAGCCCGTCCACTCCTCGGGCGTCAGCGGCTCCAGGATGCCCATCATCTTGTCCAGGTCGGCCCGTATCCGGTCTACCCCTTCCTGCTGGGACAGGGCGCCGAGTGCGATCCCCTGCTGGCCCGCCCGGTCGTGCATGCCGGGCAGCCCGTACGCGGCCGGCATCTCGGCCCCGCTCCGCGCGGTCTCGAAGGCCGCGAAGTAGCCCTCGGTCGTGTCGATGAGATGGCCGACGATGTCCTTGACCTTCCAGTCATCGCAGGCGGTCGGAGCATCCCACGCGCCGGGCTGGGCCGCCATCTCGAACAGCTGCTCCGCCTCGTTGCGGACCACGCGCAGGATGGTGTCCTTGCCCTCGTACGACGTTGCGTCCCATTCGCTCACTGCCGCGCACCCCTCTCTGGGTGATCTTGATCGATAGCCGCTCACAGAACGGGCGAGAAACTCGGCGCAGGGGACATTTCCCGTCGCGGCGGCGCCCGCAGTATGAAGCTCAGCGCAGCGCAGGCGTGCTTGTCAATGGCGGTTGTGCGCACAATGGCGGGTTGTGCGCACAATGGCGGGTGCGCCGCGCGCTCAGCCGAGCGAGCTGTCCGCCGGGTGCAGGCCGACGAGGGCGTTGCCGTAGCGCATCGCGACCAGCTGGCCTATGGCCGGGTGGGCGCCGAGCGGCGGGGCGGCCAGCGCCCCGACCGCCGCGCTGACCGCGTCGAGTTCCCGGGGATCGGTTTCCGGCCCGATCAGGCACGGGGCAATGGCCACGCGCGAGGCACCCATGGCATGCAGCCGCTCCACCGCGGCCGCGATGCCCGGCGGGTCATCGATGGACGCGTGCATCGCCGGGGCCGCCAGCCGGGCCAGCAGGACCGCAGCCACCCCGGCCGCGCGGACCGCGTCCTCGCCGCGGTCAGCCAGCACCAGGACGCCGTTCGCGGCGTTGCTGATGCTGAGCCCGCGGACCCGGCTCTCCCGGGCCAGGCCCACCTGGGCCAGGCGCGCGTGCAGGGCCTCGGCGAGCAGCGGGTGCGGGCCCAGGTGCTCGGCTACCATCACCTCGCCGGCCGCGCCGGCGACCGCCCGCGCCACGGCCGCGTCGGAGCGGGGGTGCGGGCCGGCCAGCAGCGGGACCAGGACGGCCAGGGCCGGCCAGGGCCCGTGAGCCGGAGTGGCCAGCGCGTCGCTGAGGCAGCGCTCGTTGCCTTCCAGATAGGCCACCTGGACGTCGGCGCCCTGGGCCGACAGCCTGGCCTCCGCCGCGATCTGGCCGCTGACCTCGTCACTGGCCACGCTGGCGCTGCCCGGAACGGCGAGCAGGAGAGTCGGCGCATCCGAGGGCAGGCTCAGCCGGTGCGCGCTGCGGTGCCGCCCGGACCGGCGGGTGCGGCCGGTCCGGCGGGGCAGCGCCCCTTGGTCCGGGGACGGTTCCCCGCGCTGCGGCAGGGGGTCTCCTCGCTGGGGCAGGGGTTCTCCCCGCCGGGGCAGGGGTTCTCCGCGCTGGGGGAGCGGGTCCCCGCGCCGGGGCAGGGGTTCTCCGCGCTGGGGGAGCGGGTCCCCGCGCCGGGGCAGGGGTTCTCCGCGCTGGGGGAGCGGGTCCCCGCGCCGGGGCAGGGGTTCTCCGCGCTGGGGGAGCGGGTCCCCGCGCCGGGGCAGCGGTTCCCCGCGCTGGGGGAGCGGGTCCCCGCGCTGGGGGAGCGGGTCTCCGCGCCGAGGCAGCGGATCACCCCGCTGCGGCAGCGGGTCCCCGCGCTGCGGGAGCGGGTCCCCGCGCCGGGGCAGCGGGTCCGCGGCCTGGCTCGGGTCAGTCACGATGCCGTATCGTATTCTGGATTCAGTAGGCATGATCGTCGTTCTCTGAATGTTCGGCCCGCAAGAGGCCCCCGTTAGCGGTTGCGTTGTCCGTCCGCGCCGTGTTATGCACCGGGTTGGCCGACCGGCCGCACTTCATCGTAGGCCTAGCTCGCTCCGCCGCCGGCGGAGCGGGTCCGCGTCGCGCGCCCGCGCGCACTTCGGTGCGGCAGCAAGCTAGCGGGCGGTGCGCGGGTAGGCAACACTTGATGGTGCGGCCTGCTGTTGCCGATCCGCTGTCGCCGCACGACAGCTTCACGCCACCGGGGGCGGCCCGCCGGGGTAGGGGTGGTCATGTCTGGTTGGTTCCAGGCGCAGATCGTGCACACCGGCCGCCTGCCGCTGTTCTGTTTCTTCGTGGCCTTCGTGCTCGGCTTCGGGTTCATCCGCCTTTCCGTCCGGCTCATCCGGGCCCGGGTCCGGTGGTGGCCCGGCAACGTGGTCACCGGCGAGGTGCACGTTCACCACATGGTCTTCGGCGTGGTGTTCATGGCCGTCGGCGGCGTCACCGAACTCGCGGCTCCGCTGTACTCCCTGGGCTGGCGATCGGCGGCGGCGGCCCTGTTCGGGCTCGGCACCGCGCTGGTGCTCGATGAGTTCGCGCTCATCCTGCACCTGCGCGACGTGTACTGGAGCAACGAGGGGCGGGTGTCGGTCGACGCGGTGTTCGTCGCGGCCGGCGTGACCGGGCTGCTGCTGATGGGAGTCACTCCGGTCGGGGTGAAGAACCTCAACGACTACCAGCGGCTGCTACCGGTAAGCCCGGCCGTCGTCACCACGCTGCACCTGGCCGCGGTGGCGCTGTTCGTCGTCGCGTCGGTCACGCTGCTGAAGGGCAAGATCTGGACCGGCCTGTTCGGGCTGTTCGTGCCGCTGGTGTTCATCGCCGGGGCGTTCCGGCTGGCCCGGCCCGGGTCGCCGTGGGCCCGCTGGCGCTACCGGAACCGGCCGGCGAAGCTGGCCCGCGCCGACCGCCGCGAACGGCGCCTGCGGCAGCCGGTGGTGAGGGCCAAGATCCGCATCCAGGACATGCTCGCGGGCGGGCTCGACCAGCAGGCCGTCGCGCCCGAGCGCCAGCCGTCGCCGGGGGCGGGGCCCGGCCGCGACGGCTGAGCCCTGCGAGCCAAAGGGCGCGGTGCCGACTGGACTGAGGAGCGAGGAGCGAAGAAGGAGCGACGAGCGACGAGGGAAGGAGGCGCGTAAAAGCGGCCGGAGGCGAGCAGGGAGAGAAAATGGCCGGGCCCGGCGATCCTCAGCCCACCCAGATGGACCCCAGCGCCCGGTAGACGTTCCCGCCGATGACGGCGCGCACCGCGTCGTCATCGAACCCGTGCTGGACGAGCCAGCCGCAGATGTTGGCAAAGTTCTCGGTGGGATTCTCCAGCCCGTCGACGTACGCGACCGGCTCGAAGTCCGGCCCGCGCATGGCGCGCCCGATGCCGAGCAGGTCGGCGAAGATCCGGTGCAGCTGGACGTGATCGCCGTAGAGCGTGTCCGGCCCGAACGCGACATGATCGATGCCGACCAGATCGACGCAGTACTGGAAGTGGTCCATCACCGACTCGATCGAGTGACGGGGATGCGCCGCCGACAGCGTGGTGTGCGGGGCGGCCGACATCCCGATCACGCCGCCGGTCCCGGCGATCGCTCGCAGCACGTCGTCGGGCTTCATGCGGGGGATGTCCCAGACCGCCCGGGCGCCCGCGTGGGTCATGAGCACCGGCCGGTCGCTCAGCTCGCACACGTCCAGGGCGGTGCGGTCGGACGAGTGGGAGACGTCGATGGCCAGGCCAAGCTGGTTCATGCGCCGCACCGCCCGCTGGCCGAGCCCGGTGAGGCCGCCGTCGCGGGCCTCGGCCAGGCCGCTGCCCAGCGAGTTGGCGTCGGAGTACGCGATCCCGATCTGCCGGAGGCCCAGGCCGTACAGCACGTCGAGGCGGTCGATCTCGTTCTCGATCGGTGTCGCCGCCTCCAGCCCGAACACCAGGCCCACCTTCCCGGAGCGGTGCGCCTGGTCGATATCGGCCACCGTGCGCACCACCAGCACACCGTCGGCGTGAGCGGCGTCGGCCTGGCGCATCCCGAGGTCGGTGATGATGTCGTCCCACCGCCACGGGGCGTGCCCGGTCACGCAGGCGGTGCCGTCCATCATGTTGTCGAACACGACGGTCATCCCCGACGCCGCCAGGCCGGCGTAGGCCGCGTGCTGGCGACCGGTGCGGTAGTAGTCGGGCGTTTCTTCCATCCGCAACGGGAAGCGCACGGGGTGGTCGTGCAGGCTGATCACGATGTTGTCGCGCAAAAGCCGGCGGGCTCGCTGCTCGTCCTGCTCGGTCAGGCCGGCCTGGTACGCCGGCACCCGGCCGAACTCGGCAGCCAGCTCGAAGCGGCGGAAGTCCGCGCCCGGGGTGAGGTAGGAGTAGGCGGTGTACGGGTGGGACGGGTCAGCATCGGGCATCGGGACGGCAGTCTCCTAACTCCGGGGGGCAAGGCGGTGCGGCCCGTCGGCCAGCAGCCGCCACAGCTGCTCCCAGGCCCGCATGCCCTCGCGCAGCCTGCGGATGCGCAGGAACTCGTTGGGCGCGTGCAGTTTCTCGTCGGCGGTCGAGAACGAGAAGAACAGCGTCTTGACCCCGAGCACCTCCTCGAACAGCGCCGTGGCCGGGAGCGTCCCCGCAACCACGGCCTCCAGCACCCGCTGGCCCGGGTATACCGACTCGAGCGCGGCCGTGGCCGCGCGGATGGCGGGATGGCCCGGAGCGATGGTGTACGCGGGCACGCGCGCCTCGTCGGCGCGTACCGTGACCCGCACGCCCGGCGCGTCCTGCGCGGCGACGTGAGCCACGATGGCCTGGATTACCCGGTCGGGATCCTGGCCGGGGACCAGGCGGCAGGACACGTGAGCCACGCCGACGTGCGGGATCACCGTGTACTTGCCGCCGCCCGCCATGCCGTTGACCTCGAGTGTCGGCCGCTCCCACAGGCGCTCCAGCGTGCTGTACCCGGCCTCGCCGTGTGCCTCGGCCAGCCCGAGCGCACTCAGGTACTCGGCCTCGTCGAAACCGATAGCGGCGATCTCGCGGCGGCGCTCGGCGGTCAGCTCGGGAATGCCGTCGTAGAAGCCGTCGACCGCGACCGTCCCGTCCGGGCGGTGCAGGCTGGCCACGATCGCGCTGAGCGCGTGCAGCGGGTTGGCCACCGTGCCGCCGTACCGTCCGGAGTGCAGGTCGGTGTCGGCGCCCTCGACCACGATGTCCATGGAGACCAGGCCCTTGGACGCCACCGACACCGAGGGCTCGCTGGGCCGCCACATGGCCCCGTCGGCGGAGATGACCAGGTCGGCCGCCAGCTCGGCGGCGTGACCGCGCACGAACGCCGGCAGGTGCGGGCTGCCTATCTCCTCCTCGCCCTCGAACAGGAACCTCACGTTGAGCGGGAGGCGCCCCTCCTGGGCCAGGAAGGCCTGGGCGACCTTGAGCACGATGTAGACCGGCCCCTTGTCGTCGGTCGCGCCCCGGCCGCGCACCACGTCGCCGTCCGCGGTCAGCTCAAACGGGGGACTCACCCACTCGGCCAGGTCGCCGGTGGGCTGCACGTCGTAGTGCCCGTAGACCAGGACGGTTGGCGCACCGTCGGCGCCGAGCCAGTCGCCCCGGACCACCGGATGGCCGTCGGTTTCCTCCAGGCGGCCGCCGGCGAAGGCCAGCTGCCCGGCCAGCCATCCGGCGGCGGCGCGCATGGTCTCGTCGGAGGCGTCCCGGCTGACGCTCGGCACCGCCACGTACTCGCTGAGCTCGCGTAGGTAGCCGGCGTCGCCGGGGTCAAAGGAAAGCACTGCCGCCGTCAATCGCGATGACCTGCCCGGTGATCCAGCCGGATCGCTCCGACACGAAGAACTCCACCCCGTTGGCGATGTCCTCCGGTTCCCCGAGCCGCCGCGTGGCGATGCCGGCGACGAGCTGCCGCTGGCCCTCCTCGCCATAGCTCTCCCACTGCCGCTCGGTCGTCGGGTTGGAGCGGACGAACCCGGGGGCGATGCAGTTGACCGTGATGCCGAACGGCCCGAGTTCCTTCGCCATCTGCCGGGTGAACCCGATCACGCCGGCCTTGGCACTGGTGTACGCCTGGATCCCGGTCTTGCTGACGGTCAGGCCCGCCGCTGAGGAGATGTTGACGATCCGGCCCCAGCGGCGTTCCTTCATCGTCGGCACCACGGCCCGGGTGCACAGGAAGCTGGTGGTCAGGTTGGCGTGGATGACCTCAAGCCAGTCGCGCTCGGGCACGTGCTCCAGCGGGTGGCCGACCTGCCCGCAGACGCCGCCCGCGTTGTTGACCAGGATGTCCACGCCGCCGAGGGCGGCGAAGAAGTCCCGGACCTGCCCGGCGTCGGTGAGGTCGACCTCGTCCTTGTCGACGCCCTGCACGGCCGCCCCGCCGCCGCGGAGCGCTTCGGCGATGGCGGCGCCGATGCCGTGCGCGGTGCCGGTCACGACCGCGGTCTTGCCGGCCAGGGTCCTGGCCGCTGGGCCGCCCGTCATCGGGTCCAGCCCTCCTCGAGCAGGGCCCGGACCTCGGCCACCCCGGCCGCCCAGACGGCCTGCATATCCTCGTCCGGCCGCGCGTAGGCGCCGCCCAGCACGCCGTCGGGGGCCGCGGCCCGGACCTCGGCGGGGTTGAGCCCCGCGATGCGCGGCTGGACGATCGGCGCTGGCTCCGACGGCAACTCGGCCCCGGCCACCCGGGTCCACGGGAAGTTCTCCACCCAGCCTCCGTGCATCTGATCGCGGTCGAACTTGTCGGCCGCGACGGTTGTCTGCGGCGCGTTGTACCAGCTGTGGAACAGGACCTGGACCCGCTCCGGGCGCGGCTGGCAGATCCACTCCCGGATGAACCCGGTGGCCGGCGAGTTGCCGCCGTGCCCGTTGATGATCGCGATCCGGCGGAAGCCCTGGGCGGCGAGCCCGTCGAGCAGGTCGCGCAGCACCTCGATGTAGGTCGTGATCCGCAGGCTCATGCTCCCGGGGAAGGCGGCGAAGTAGGGCGCCATGCCGAACGGGAGCGCGGGCAGCACCGGGATGCCGAGCGGCTCGGCGGCCTCCGCCGCGACCCGCTCGGCCAGGATGGCGTCGGTACCCAGCGAGAGGTAGCCGTGCTGCTCGGTCGACCCGGTCGGCAGGACGACCCGGTCGTCCCGTTGCAGGTACTCCTCGATCTGCATCCAGTTGGCCTCGAACACTCGCACGGGCACCTCAAAGGTCATCACAGGTCAGGAGGGGCAAAGTCCCTGGATGATAACGCAAGCCGCGATCCGGCCAGGTGACCGGCCGGTCACCGACGTCCGCGTCCCGGGCCGGGCGCCTACGCGCTGCGGTCCTCGATCTCCCAGGCGTGGTCGAGCACGTGCCAGGCGCTGCGCCGGATCAGGTACCGGGCCGGCCAGGTACCGCCGGGGGCCCCGGCCCGCAGCGCCGCGGCCAGCGCGGCGCGCTGCTGATCCCAGGGCGTGCGCGGCGGCACCCGGATCCCGGCCTTGGGACAGGACAAGGTCCGCTCGGCCTCGCGGACGTGGGCGACGATCGCGTCCCGGTCGCGGCCGCCGCCGCGGGGCCCCTTGCGCAGGGCCTTGGGCGCCGCCGCGGCGACCGGGTCCAGGTAGCCCCAGCAGGCCTCCAGCAACCCGGTCAGGCGGTCGGCCTCGTCCGCCGGGAGCGGCTCGGAGTCCCACGGGCCCTGAGCGTCGGGGGCCCCGAAATCGGTGATCTTGTTGCCCGGGACCTGGCCCACGACCTGGAGCTCCCCGGGCGCGAACTCCGCCCCCGCGACGGCGGCGAAACGGCCGGCGTAATCGAGGAGGGTATCGAGGGCGGCCTGCTCGCCCCGGCCACGTCGGCACCAGCCCGGCCAGTCCAGCGCGGACGCGAACACCCACTTCTGGCCCAGTTCCAGGCTCACCCGCACCATCCGGTCCTTGCCCACTCTGATCACTCGTCCATTCTGAGCCCGAGCTGCCGCGTGGCGATCCGGTGGCCGTGGATCTCCTCGACGAGCTCGAGGCGTTCGGCCTCGGGATACCCGGCGGATGCATGGTTGTGATTCGGCATGCTTCAGTCCTTACCGCTGCGGTGAGGATTGCAGTATGCGGCGGTCAGCCGCCGAGGGTCTTCTCGAACCAGTGGTGGGCGTAGGGCTCGTCGTTGAACGCGGGCACCTCGCGGTAACCGGAGTCCCGGTACAGGCCGATCGCCTCATCCAGGGCGTGGTTGGTCTCCAGCCGCAGGGTCCGGACCCCGCGGGCCGTCGCGCGCGCCTCGAGCTCGGCGAGGAGCCGGCGGCCGAGCCCCAGCCCGCGCCGCGCCGGGGACACCCACATCCGCTTGAGCTCGGCCGGCTCGTCGCCGTGGAACTTGAGCGCGCCGCACCCGACGGGCTCCCCGTGCAAGGTGGCGACCAGCAGCAGGCCCGCCGGCGCGGTCAGCTCCGCGTCGTCGGCGGAGATGCTCCGGGCCGGGTCGAAGCCGCCGTCGAAGCGGCGGGACAACTCGCTGAAGTAGGCCCGCAGGCAGGCCCGGGCGTCCGGGTGCCGGGGATGGCACGCGGTGACCTGGACCGCCGAGGCCACCAGGAGCCGCTCGACCTCGGCCATCGCCCCGATGAGCCGGGCCCGCTGCCGCGCGCTGAGCGGCCGCAGGATGGCCGCGGCCGCATCGTCGGAGCGCCGGTCGAGCACCGCCCGCTCGGCCACCCCTGGGCTGGTGAGGCGCGCGATCCGCACCCGTCCATCGGTCCGGCTCGGCTCCACCACGACCAGCCCGTCGTTCTCCAGCGCCCGCAGCAGCCGGCTCAGGTACCCCGAGTCCAGGTCAAGCCGCGACCGCAGCAGCCGGATGTCGCAGCCGTCCGGGCCGATCTCCCACAGCAGGCGCGCCTGCCCGAGGGGCCGGTCGCGGGACAGGAACTCATCGTTGAGGGCGCCGATCCGCTGGGTGACGGTCCGGTTGAAGCTCCGGACCTGACCGACCAGGCCCGGATCCATCTGCTGGCCGTCGGCCCCGCTCGCATCCGTCCCCTGGCTGCCCGCCACGCTCGCACGCATTCTCTGACGATAGTCAGAGAAATCTGGGCCCGCCAGGGGTCCCCCCGAGCGGCCGGGCCCGCCCGCCTAGTCTGTTGCTCACCCGGGCTGGCGCCCGCGGAGGAAGGGGTGGGCACATGCCGGCGACAAGCAGCTATCTGGACTCTTCGGGGCGGGACGACGTGCTGAGCGGCGGCGCGCGGAAGATCCCGGTCAGCACGCCCAAGGGCGAGTTCAACGTGTGGGTGAAGCGGATCGGCAACAATCCGGGCCTGCGAGTCCTGCTGCTGCACGGCGGGCCGGGGGCAACCCATGAGTACCTGGAGGCCTGCGACAGCTACCTGCCCGGCGCCGGGGTCGAGTACTACTACTACGACCAGCTCGGCTCGGGCTTCAGCGACCAGCCCGACGAGCCGTCCCTGTGGGAGGTCGACCGCTTCGTCGACGAGGTCGAACAGGTCCGCACCGCGCTCGGCCTGGACTCCGGCAACTTCGTGCTGTACGGGCAGTCGTGGGGCGGGATCCTGGCCATCGAGTACGCGCTGCGCTACCAGCAGCACCTGCGCGGGCTGGTCATCTCCAACATGATGGCCAGCGTCCCGGCCTACAACGCCTACGCCGAGCAGGTGCTGATGCCGAAGATGGACCAGGCCGCCCTGGCGGAGATCAAGGAGCTCGAGGCCAAGGGCGACATCGAGAACCCCAGGTACGAGGAACTGCTCATGGAGCAGCACTACGTGCATCACGTGCTGCGCATGCCGGCCGCGGACTGGCCCGACCCGGTGCAGCGCGGCTTCGCCCACATCAACCCGGCGATCTACGTATCGATGCAGGGCCCCAGCGAGCTCGGCATCAGCGCCGACGCCAAGCTCGCCCACTGGGACCGGACCGAGGAGCTGGCCTCGATCGAGGTGCCGACCCTGGTGATCGGTGCCGAGCACGACACGATGGACCCGGCCCACATGGAGATGATGGCCGCCCGCCTGCCGTCCGGCCAGTACCTGTACTGCCCGGACGGCAGCCACCTGGCCATGTACGACGACCAGCGGACGTACTTCGCCGGGCTCATCGATTTCCTGCTCGGCCGGGCCGGCTAGCACCGGGCGGCGGTCAGCCTCCGGCCAGGGGCAGCTCGGCGATGGCGCGCCAGCTGTCCGGCTCCCTGGTGCCGGTCATCAGCCACGCGCGGCTGATCTGGGCCCGGACCGGCAGCGCGCCCAGGACCGCGCTTTCCCGGCCGGGGCCGCCGGCACCCCGGTCATGCCCGTCACCGCTGGTCGACGAGCGGAGGCAGGGGCCTGGCATCGGGCCCGGTAACGGTCTCGGCCGGCGGGGTGGCGAACGCGGCCCGGGCCCACGCCAGCTGCCGCTGGGTCATCTGGTTGACCACCACCGGGGCGTACCGCCAGAGCTGCGACGCCACCCGCGCCGACCTGGGCGCTATGACCAGGGCGGAGTTGCGGTCGATCCCTCGCACGATGTCCCGCGCGAGCCGGTCCGCGGGGTAGAAGCGGGGCTGCACGTGCCGGAAGTACTCCCGCCCGCGCCCGGTGAACAGGGTCGGCCGGGGTAGGTCCTCCGGGCCCTCCTTGTCGAGGATCGGCGTGTCCACCACACCCGGGCACACCACGGTGACCCGGACCCCGTAGGCGGCGGCCTCGGCCCGAAGCGACAGGCTCAGCCCGACCACGGCGTGCTTGGTCATCGCGTACGGCGTCAGCAGCGGGGACGGCAGGAGCCCGGCCAGCGAGGCGGTGTTCACGATGTGTCCGGACCCCTGCTGGATCATGACCGGGTAAGCGGCGTGCACCCCGTGCACGACCCCGCGCAGGTTGACGTCGATCGCCCGGTCCCAGTGCGCCAGCAGCAGTTCCCTGACCTCGCCGGCCACGCCGATGCCGGCGTTGTTCACCATCACGTCCAGCCGGCCGTGCCGTTCCCTGGTGCTGTCCACCAGGGCCTGGACGGCCGCTGCGTCGCGGACGTCCACCGCCGCGGCCGTCGCCGGGCCCGGCCCTTCCCGGGCCAGTTCCCGCGCGGCGCGGTCGGCGGCGTCGCCGTCGATGTCGGCCAGCACGACGGTGTCGCCCCGGGCGGCCAGCGCGCCGGCCAGCGCGCGCCCGATCCCGGAGGCGGCCCCGGTGATGATCGCTATCCGGGCCATGGTGGCCTCCTTCACCCCGATCCATCGCTGACATCCTCCCCGGAAACTCCCGGCCGTTACCGCGGTGGCATCATCGGGCCATGGTCGCGATCGAAGTCGTGCGCGGCGACATCACCCAGGAGAACGTGGACGCCATCGTTACGGCCGCGAACCAGTCCCTGCGGGGCGGCGGCGGGGTGGATGGGGCCATCCACCGGGCGGCGGGCGGGCGCCTGGCCGAGGCGGGCGGCGCGATCGGGCCCTGCCAGCCGGGCGATGCGATGGCCACGCCGGCCTTTGACCTCGACCCGCCGGTCCGGCACATCATCCACACGGTGGGGCCGGTCTGGGCGGGCGGCGGTTCCGGCGAGGCCGGCGTCCTGGCCTCGTGCTACCGGCGCAGCCTGGAGGTCGCCGACCAGTTGCAGGCCCGCAGCGTCGCGTTCCCGGCCATCGCCACCGGCGTCTACGGGTTCCCGCCGGATCAGGCCGCGCAGATCGCGGTGACGACCGTCAGGTCCGCGCCGGCCGCCGTCGAGCGGGTGCGGCTGGTGGCCTTCGACGAGGACACGTTCAACCTGCTCACGGCGGCCCTCAGCGGGTAAAGGCAGGCCGCCCGCCGCTTGACGTGAGCCGGGCCTGGCGGGCCGTCCTCAGTCGGCATGCAGTAACTCAGGAGGCGGGCGCGTCCGGCCAGAGAGCGACGAGCTGCGCCGGGCTGATGTTGCCGCCGCTGCAGACGACCGCCACCTTCCGGCCGGCGAACCGCCCGGGGTCGGCCAGCACGGCGGCGAGCGCGGCCGCGCCGGCCTGCTCGACCAGGTTGCGCGTTTTCTCGATCATCACCCGCGTAGCGTTGCGCAGCGCGTCGTCGGAGACCAGGACGAAGTCGCTGAGCCGCTCCCGCAGGATCCGCTGCGGGAGTTCGAACGCGGTCCGGGTCGCCAGCCCCTCCGCGAATGTGCTCGTGGCGTCCTCGACGAGCGCGCCGGCCTGCCAGGACCGGTAGGCGGCGGGGGCCGCCTCGGACTGCACGCCGATGACCTCGATCGACCCGCGGACCGCGCCGGCCACGATGCAGGCGCCCGAGGCTCCGCTGCCCCCGCCCACCGGCACGATGATCACCTCGGTGTCCGCCTGCGCCTCGAGGATCTCGAGGATGTACGTGGCCACGCCCGCGATCAGGGCCGGCTCGTTCCCGGAGTGGATGTAGCGGTAGCCCTGCTCGGCGGCGTGCTTCTCGCAGTACTCGCGCGCGTCGTCGAAATCGCGGCCGTGGAATATCACCTCGGCGCCGAGCGCGCGCATCGACTCCACTTTCACCGGGTTGGCCTGCTCCGGCATGCACACGATCGCGCGCACGCCGAACAGGTTGGCCGCGTAGGCGACCGACTGGCCGTGGTTGCCCGTCGAGGCGGTGATGACGCCCTGGCGCCGCTCCGGCTCGCTCAGCTGGCTGACCAGGTTCACGCCGCCGCGGACCTTGAACGCCCCCACCGGCTGGTGATTCTCGTGCTTGACGTGCAGCCGCGCGCCGGTCACCTCGTCGAGCGCGGGGTAGCGGTACAGCGGGGTCGGCCGCAGGTACGGGGCGATGCGGTCACGGGCGGCGAGCACGTCGGCGAGGTCCGGGGCAGCCAGGTCGGTCATGGCCCGTTTCTACCACGGGCCCGGGCCGGCGAGTGGCGAGAGGCCGCGCCGCCGGCCCGTTATGGCCATGCCCGCAGGAACTCCAGCAGCGCGGCGTTGACCTGGTCCGGGTGGCTCAGGTTGGCGGCGTGCGAGCCGCCGTCCACCGCGACCAGCTCGGCCGGGCCGGCCAGGCCGTCGCGCAGCGTCTCGGCCTTGGCCATGGGGATGGCCGCGTCGGCGGTGCCGTGCAGGATCAGCGCGGGGCAGCCGATCTCGGCCAGCCGCCCGGTGATGTCGTCGCGGTCCATCAGGCAGCGGAACGCGTGGTCCGTATCCTCCGCGTCCAGCCGCGCCCACTTGGCGAACCACGGCTGCGGGTCGACCGCGCCCAGGATGATGGACGCGACGATCTCCTGGACCGGTTCCGGGCCCTGCGCCAGCCAGATCTCCTCCATCTGCTCGTAGCTCGGCGCCACCGCCGGGTCCTCCTGGCCCGCCTGGGTGTCGATGAGCACGAGCGCGCGCACCCGTTCGGGGGCCAGCAGCGCCGCCCGCAGGCTGAGGAACCCGCCCTGGGACATGCCGCCGAGCACCGCCCGGGGCAGGCCGAGATGGTCCAGCAGCCCGAGCACGTCGCGGGCGGAGTCCCAGTACGAGAACGGGCCGCCCGCCCGGGTGCCGCCGAACCCGCGCTCGTCCCAGGTGATGACCCGGAACTCCGGGGCCAGCGCAGAGAGCTGCGGGTCGAACATCGTGTGATCCATCAGGTAGCCGTGGCTGAGCACGACGGCCGGGCCGTCGCCCCCGCTGTCGGCATAGGCGATGTCCGTCCCGTTGACCTTGGCTGTCAGCATGACCGACAAGGTATCGCCGCCGCGCCGCGCCGGGAAGGGCGGGCGCTGGCGCCGGTCAGGCGTTCTGCTCGTAGGCCGCGTACAGGAGGCCCAGCACCTCGTCGTCGACTTCCGCCGGGCTGCGCAGCGACAGCTTGTGCGTGGCCTGTCCCGGGCCGCTGGCCGGCTCGAGGCGGGGCGACAGCGGCGGATCGGTGAAGCGCAGGCCCACGTCCACCCGGGTCGCGGGCGGCCGCCGGGCACCCGCGCGGGAACGCGCTCATCACCACCGCGTCTCGATCCGGCCGTAGCGCATGCGCCCGGCCAGCCACACCCGCAGCACGACCGGCGCGCCGGGCTCGGGACCCGGGTAGATGCCGACGTCGGTGTAGCGCACCCGCAGGTCGCCGGCGTCCACGACCACGCCCGGCCGGGTCACCAGGACCAGCGATCCGCCGCGCACGTGCATGTCGACGTACAGCGTGTCGTACGTGATCACCGCGTCGATGAAGTCGAGCGTCACGTCGCACCACGACGCGCGCAACTGCAGCCGCTGCGGAACCATCCAGCGGCCGGCCCGCTGGACCGAGCCGCCGCGCTGGTCGATCCGGATCACGTCGCTGGGCGGCGCCGCGGCCGCGCCCGGCCGGGCCGGCCTGCCCGGCCCGGCCACCAGGTCGGCGGTGAGCGGGGCCAGTTCGCCGAGCGTCCGGGCGGACAGGGCGGCCTCCAGGCGCTCATCGAACTCGTCGACGGTCAGCCGTCCGTCCGCCGCGGCGTCGCGCAGCACGTCCACGACCCGGTCCCGGTCGGCATCGGAGGCCCGTACCTCGGGTGCCGCGCCGGGCTCGGAAGGCTCGCCGGTCGGCGGGGAGTCTGCCGGCACGTGCCCTCCCGTTCTGCTCGCGGGGCCGCAGGGGCGCGCCGGTACGCGCCCCGGCGAACCGACGCTACCGCGTGCGGTCCCGGCCGGGCCAGGTCGGTAGGCTCGGGCGGCGTGGCCATACCGCTCCCCGAAGACGTGAGGGAACTGCCACGGTGAAGCTGGCGCTGGTCGTCCCGACCGATCTCGGCATGGGGCGCGGCAAGATCGCCGCGCAGGTCGCCCACGCGGCCGTTACCGCGGCGCTGGCCAGCCGCGACGCCGACCTGGCCGCCTGGCTCGGCGAGGGGCAGCCCAAGGTGGTGCTCAAGGTGCCGACCGGCGAGCGGCTGCTGGACCTGGCCCGGCAGGCCCTGGCCGACGGGCTCCCCGTCGAGATCGTGCACGACGCGGGCCGCACCCAGGTGGCGCAGGGCACCGCGACCTGCTGCGCGATCGGGCCCGCGGACAGCGAGCGGGTCGACCGGGTGACCGCGGGGCTGCCGCTGCTCTGAGCGCACCCGCCCCGGGACGGCCCGGTCAGGCGCGGCGCAGGGTGAGGCCGAGGGAGGCGAACTGCTCGAACGGCCGGTGATACCCGCGCTCGATGTGGTGGATGCCGTGCAGCGAGGAAGGCTGGTCGGCGACGGCGGCGGCCAGCACCGCGGAGAACCCGGCGCGCACGTCGGGCAGCGTGACCTCCGCGCCGCGCAGCTTGGACACGCCCCGGATCACCGCGGAGTGCACGGCGTTGGTGTCCTGGAAGCGGCATGCGGCCCCGCCCAGGCACGCCGCGAACACCTCGATCTCGCAGCCCATCTTCTGCAGGGCCGGGACGTAGACGAGCCGGTTCTCGAACACGGTCTCGTGCAGCACCGACATCCCGTCGGCCTGGGTGAACAGCACCATCAGCGGCTGCTGCCAGTCGGTCATGAACCCGGGGTGGGTGTCGGTGTGCACCGCGGCCGACCGCAGGCCGCCCGGCGCCGACGCGGTGATCCACTCGTCGGTGATCTCGAACCGGGCGCCCATCCGGGCCAGCGTGGTGATCGCGGTGACCAGCCGGTCCTGCGGGCAGCCGTGCACCCGGACCTCGCCGCCGGTGATCAGCCCGGCTACCAGGTAGGAGAACGCCTCCAGCCGGTCGCCGAACAGCCGGGCCGAGGCCCCGCGCAGCCGCGGCACGCCCTCGATGACGATCCGCCGGTCCGGGCTGAGCTCGATGTGCGCACCCATCCGCTGCAGGAACAGCGCGAGCTCCACCACCTCGGGCTCGGTGGCGGCGCCGCGCAGCACGGTCTTGCCCTCGGCCAGCACCGCGGACAGCAGCACGGTCTCGGTCGCGCCCACGCTCGGATACGGCAGGTCGATGCGCGCGCCGTACAGCTTGGAGGCGCGCGCCGTAATCCCGCTGGGGCCGACGTCTATCTCGGCGCCGAGGGCCCGCAGCGCGGCTACGTGGAAGTCGACCGGCCGCCGCCCGATCGGGTCGCCGCCCACCAGCGGCACGAACGCCTCGCCGGTCTGGTGCAGCAGCGGGCCCAGCATCAGGATCGGGATCCGGTTCAGGCCGGTGAACGCCTCGGGGACGCGGGGCTCGACCGCGTTCCCTGCCGCGATCGTGATCTCGGCGTCGGACCGGCCGACGTAATACCCAATGGACTCGAGCATCGCGGCGGTGATGTCGACGTCGCCGACCTCCGGGACGTTGCGGATCGTGCTCGGCGTGTCGCCGAGCATCGCGGCGACCATGTGCTTGGACACCGCGTTCTTCGACCCGCGCACGTGGATGTCGCCGCGCAACGGCCCGGACGGATCGACCTGCCAGGTGTCGGTCACGTAGATCACTGTAGGGGCTCCCTTCGCTGCTCGGGCCGGGCCGGAGCGATGATGGTAGCCGCCGGACCGGCGCCGGCGCACGGCGCCGGGCCGAGAACCTGGCATCGGCGCAGCCCGTGACGCGCCCACAGCGACGCGGTCCAGGCGCATAGCAGCGCGTCGATCAGGTCCTCGCGGTGCTTGTACGCGGCGTCGCTCACGGGTGACGGTTCCCCGGCCAGCCGGCGGGTGACCGGGTGCGAATCCAGCCGCAGCGGCGGGTCGGCGGCCGCGAGCCCGGCCAGCCGGCCGATCAGCGTGTCGCAGTTCGCGGCGCGCTCGGGCCGCCACACGGCCGCCGGGAGGCCCGGCGGCTGGCGCTTGTAACGGGGGCGCTGCCGGTCGTAGCCGAGTTCCGCCGCGCCGACCAGCGTGGTGTACGGGTAGCACTCCGACAGGAGGCGCCCGCCCGCCGGCGGCCCGCCGTGGCCGTCGGAGTACCGCCACCCGGACGACTGCGCCAGGCTCAGGAACCGGACCCCGGCCAGCCGGGGCGAGCGGGTGTTGGTCGGGTTGGCGCTCACCTTCCAGCGGCCGTACCGCTGCCCGACCTGGGTCTCGCACGGCCGCTGGCCGGCCTTGTTGGTCACCACCAGCGGCGCGTCCACGAACATGAGCGCGCTGCCGCCGCCCGCCGCCGCCTCGGCCCAGGCCAGGGTGGGCTCGACGCCGCGAGTCCAGCCGGCGTCCAGGACCCGACCGGCGGGGTCGATCGCGGCCACGCCGGTCTCGTTGGCCGGGAGGTCGGCCCGGTCCTCGCGCCAGGCCAGGTCGATGCCCAGGAAACAGGTGACGGTCATCTTCCGATTTTTCCGTAACGGTCCGCGGCGTGGCGGGCCGGTCGCCGGGCCAGGCTGATCGCGTGGCGACCGTCGTGAGTAGTGGTAGGCCCACCGGCAGACGCCTGGTAACGCCCTGGGACTGGGCGGCCGGCGCGATTAGCTTCGGCATCATGAACACGGGGCGAATCATCTACCGCTACCTGACGGCGCTGTTCGTCGTCGACGTGCTGCTGCAGTTCTTCCTGGCCGGGTCGGGGGTGTTCAGCGCCGGCCCGGGGACCGCGGCCCGTGACTCAACCGCCCTCGACCCGCACCGGTTCAACGGCATGATCGTCATGCTGCTGGCCGTGGCGTTGCTGATCGCGGCGCTCGTGGCCCGCAACGGCCGGTGGAAGTGGGCGCTGGCGCTGCTGGTGTTGACGCTGCTGCAGCCGGTGCTGGCGATCGCGGGGGCGGCGGGCGGCCTGCACGTGCTCAACGCCGCGGTCATCCTGATCGTCGGCGCCACGCTGGCCTACCGCGCCTGGCGCGCCGACCGGGTCCAGCCGGCCGGGCCCGCGGCCGGGTCGGCGGCGCAGCCCGCTGCCTCCCGGGCCGCATCGAGCCCGGGCGGCGGGGAACAGCAGTGATATGGCAGAACTCAAACTCACCCTCGCCGAGCTGCGTGACCGGGCCGGCCAGCACCTCGGCACCAGCTCCTGGCACGAGGTCACTCAGGGGCAGGTAAACCTGTTCGCGGACGCGACCGGCGATCACCAGTGGATCCACGTCGACCCGGAACGGGCGGCGGCGGGGCCGTTCGGCGGCCCGATCGCGCATGGCTACCTCACCCTGTCGCTGGGGCCGGCGCTGCTGTGGGAGGTGCTGGAGGTCACGGACGCCTCCCTCACGGTGAACTACGGCCTGAACCGGGTGCGCTTCCCCGCGCCGCTGCCGGTGGGCAGCCGGGTCCGCGCCGATATCGCCTGCGCGGCGGTCGAGGAGGTGAGCGGCGGGCTGCAGGCCACGCTCGTGCTTACCTTCGAGCGCGAGGGCGGCAGTAAGCCGGTGTGCGTCGCCGAGGTCCTGTTCCGCTACGGGGCGTGAGCCGCTAGTCCTGGCCGGGCGGGAACAGCAGCGAGTCCAGGCCCCGGCGCACGCCCGGGGCATCGGCCACGCTGCGCACGGCCAGCAGGGTGCCGGCCACATACGGGTCGGGGGTCAGCCCCGGGTCGTGCCGCAGGACCAGCCGTTCGCCCGGACCGCCGAACACGATCTCGGTGGTGACCACGAAGCTGGGCAGGCGCACCGAGTGGATGCGGGTGCCTGCCACCTCCGCGCCCCGGGCCTCGGCCGGCCCGTGCAGGTCGGCGAGCGGCACCGCGGCCTGCGGCGTGCGCACCCCGGCCAGGGTCTCGGCCAGTTCCCGGGAGGTGCCGCTGGGCACGTCGGGCTTATCGTCGCTGGCGTAGTCGATGATCTCCCAGTGGTCCAGGTGGTGCGCGGCCATCGCGGCGGCCCGGCGCAGTACCGCGGCCATGACCGAGAAGTTGCCGGCCGCGATCACGCCGACGCCCCGGTCGCGGGCCAGCCGCTCCAGGTCCTCGTAGTCCGCCGCAGTCAGGCCGCTGGACCCGACCACCGCGTGCACCCCGGCGTCGACCGCAGCCCGTACGTTGCCCTGGACCGCGGCGGCGCTGGTGTAGTCCACTAGCACGTCCGCCGGCGCGGCCGCCAGGGCCTGGGCGACCGTGGCGTACACGGATCCGGCGCCGTCCAGCCCGGTGACCTCGGCCAGGCTCCGCCCGGCCGCGGAGCGGGACACCCCCGAGACCAGGGCCAGGTCGTCGGCGGCCGCGATCGCGGCCGCGATCGGCGGCGCGGTCCAGCCGGTGATGCCCGCGAAGCAAACATTGATCATGGGACCGACCCTAGTCCCGCTCAGCGCGAGGCGGCGCGGACCGGGCGGCCGGGGAGGGCGTCGGGCACGATACCGGAGTCCCGGACCACGAACGTGCCGTTGACCAGGACGTGCCGGAGGCCGGCCGACGGGCGGGTGCTGTCGGCGTAGCTGGCCCGGTCGCTGACCGTGGCCGGGTCGAAGACGACGATGTCGGCGTCGGCGCCGGGCTGCAGCCGGCCCTTGCCGCGCAGCGACGGCACCCGGTCCTGCAGCAGCCGGGCGGGCTGCAGGCTGCACTTGCCTAGCGCCTCGGCCAGCCCGAGCGGGCCGCCGTCGCGGGTGAGCAGGCGCAGCGCCCGGGAGAACGTCCCGGCGGTCCGCGGGTGCGTGATCGCGGCCGCGGGCAGCGGCCAGGCCAGCGGGTCGGGCGCGGGCCCGGTCCAGGTCAGCGGCATGGCGTCGCTGGCCACGACGGCGCCGGGGAAGGTCAGCGACCGCATCAGCAGCCGCCGGTCGGCCGGGTCGTCCTCGTCGAGCAGCTTGATGATCACCAGCCCGCCGGGGTCGGCCCGCCGCAGCTCGCGCAGCCGCGCCTCGCTGGCCACCTGCTCGCCGGTCGGCGCGTAGGTGAGCGACGACGGGGTCAGGCCGCGCTCGCCGAGCCGCTCCGGGGCGAGGAACGCGGCGCCGATGCCGGTCATGCCGGACCCGTACGGGTAGGCCTCGGTGGTCACCCGGGCGCCCTCGGCCTGGGCCCGGCCGACCAGGCCGAGGACCCGGTCGATGTGCCGCTGCGAGGTGCTGTTGACGTGGCAGTAGTGCATGTGGGCGCCGGTCTGCCCGGCCGCGCGGACGATCTCCTCCGCGCCGTCGATGACCGCGCCGGGGACCATCTCGATCAGGTCTCGCGCGTGCGTGAACGTGGGCACCCCGGCTTCCGCGGCCAGCCCGGCGACCCGCAGGTACTCGGCGGGATCGGACGCGGCCGCGTACCCGAGGAGCACCCCGACGCCGATCGCGCCGTCGGCCAGGTCGGCGGACAGCCGGGCCAGCACCGCGGTGACCTGCGCGGGCGTGGCCGGGCGCTGCCAGGCCGGGGTCGCGATGTTGGCCAGGAACGTGTCCAGCCGGCCGTCGAGCGCGATCCCGGCCACGGCCTCCATCCGGGCCAGCGCCCAGGACGTGGCGAAGCCGTAGTTGACCGGCCGCCCCTCGGCCGCGGCCCGCCGGTAGGCGGCGTCCACCGGCGTGACGCCCGCTTCCAGTTCGAGCGCGGTGGTGACGCCGTCCAGGGCCTGCAGCCGCAGGCCGGCGACGTCGTTGACGTGACTGTGCAGGTCGATGAACCCGGCCGTCACCACCAGCCCGGTGGCGTCGACCTCGGTCCGCGCGGCAGGCAGCCCGGTCCCGACCTCCGCGACCCGGCCCGCCGCGACCGCGACGTCGCGCACGGCGTCCAGCCCGGATTCGGGGTCGATCACGCGTCCTCCGCGCAGCACGACGTCCCGCTCGCTCACCTCGTGCCTCCTGAAACCGCGTCCCGCAACACCTGATGAACTTGGCGGTTCGGATTTTGCCGGTGATAACCGGTCAGAACCAAACCGCTCGTGTCCGTCACGCCGCGGCGGCCGCAGCGGGACCGGCTGGCTCGGGGGCCCCGGGGGTTTCGAGGGTAGTCGGGAGCAGGATGGTGGCGCCGAGGCCGATCAGGCCGATGAACGCCAGGAAGATCATGGCGATCCCGTAGGACCGGTTGGCGTCGGCGAGGCCGGCGACCAGGATGGTGCCCGCGATCGCGGTGCCGAGCGAGGACCCCAGGTTGGAGACGCTGCGTGACAGCCCGGAGATTTCTCCCTGGAGGTTTTCCGGGAAGGCGGATTGCACGATGTTGACCGACGGGGTGAGCATGACGCCGACGCCTGTGCCGATCAGGAACAGCCCGGGGGCGAAATACCAGGCGCCGGGGTGGCCCTTTACCTGCACGAGCAGCACGATGATGCCGACGATAGTGATCACGAAGCCCGCCAGGATGAGCGTCCGCTGCTGGAACCTCTTGACCAGGCGGCCGGCGGCCAGCGAGGACAGCAAGATGCCGACGGTGGCGGCGGTGAAGATCACGCCGGTCTGGATGGCGTTGTAGTGCCGTACTACCTGGAGGTAGGCGGACACGACAAACGACGTGCCCAGCAGTATCGCCCATTGCACGTTCTGGGTGATCAGGGCCAGGTTCGAGGTGCGGTTGCGGAACAGGCTGGTCGACAGCAGAGCCTCCTTCCCGGCCCGCTCCCGGCGGCGGATCCAGGCGAAGAACCCGGCCAGGATGAGCGCCCCGACCACGAGCAGGACCGCCATCAGCGCAAGATTGCTGTCGGCGGCCATGATCCCCCCGACCAGGACCACCAGGCCGACGGCGGACAGGACCGCCCCCACGATGTCGAAGGGGCGGGTGGGATCGGCGGGCAGTGGATCGTTGATGCTGCGGGCGAGCAGCATGATGATCACGATGATGAGGGCCTGGAAGATGAACGCGGCCCGCCAGGTGATCGCCGTGGTGATCGCGCCGCCGATCAGCGGCCCGGTGGCGGCGCCGATGCCGCCCATGCCGCTGACCACCCCGAACGCCCGCGCCCGGGACTTTATGTCATGGAAGAGGATGGTCACGAGGATGTAGACCGGCGGGATCAGCAGGGCGGTGCCGACTCCCTCGAGGATCGAGTTGCCCAGGATGAGCACGCCGAGCCCGGGCGCCGCAGCGCTGAGCACCGCGCCGACTCCGTAGATAGCCAGCCCGAGCGTGAAGCACCGCTTGCGGCCCCAGCGGTCGGTCAGCTTGCCGCAGGGGATCATCAAGGCGGCCATGACCAGCAGGAACAAGGTGATGCAGACCTGCACCCCCTGGACGCTGGTGTGCAGGTCGTCCTTGATGTCATTGATCATGACGTTCATGTTGGAGCCCGCGAAACTGCAGATGAACTGGGCCAGGGCCAGTGGTATCAGCATCTTGCGCAGGGACGTGGCCGAAGCCTGCACACCGGTAGCGCTGGTCATGACCCTAGCTTCCCATGCGGGCGACCCTCGCCGGGCCGTGCTGGCGTGTCAGTCACCGGTCCAGGCTGCCGGCCCGGGCTTGGCGCGGTCGCCACCCGCCTGGGGTGATTCGGCTGGCAGCGGGCCGTCCGCCCATCGTGCTCCGGTTTCCTCCTGGAACGCGGCGACGGCGGCTTCGATGGTCGGGAAGAAGTGGCGCGGGTTGATCGTGCGGGTGAGCCCGTAGCGCTCGATCTTCTCCCGCACCGGGTCCTTGAGCTCGGCGAAGACCAGGCTGATGCCCTGGGCGTTCAGCGCCTCGTCGAGGTCCTCCAGCACGTCGGACGCGGTGGTGTCCACGTCGGTCACCGGCTCGGCCGCGATCAGGATCCAGGAAGGCGGCGGGTCCGCCCGGGCCATCCGCCGGACCTCGTCGCGGAACGTGGTGGCGTTGGCGAAGAACAGCGGGGCGTCGAACCGGTAGATCACCAGGCCGGGCAGGTGCTGGGCCTGCGGGTGCAGGTGCGTGTCGTGGTAGCCCTCCAGCCCTTCCACGCGCCCGAGTTCGGTGTCGTAGGGCCACCACGCCCGCCGGAACACGTTGAGGATCGACAGGCCGACCGCGATCGCGATCCCGGGCAGCACGCCCAGCAGGGCGACGCCGAGGAAGGCCGCGATCGACAGCAGGCACTCCGCCCGGCGCTGCCGCCAGAGCCGCACCGTGCCGGGGATGTCGGCCAGCGACAGCGACGCGGTGATCACCACGGCGGCCAGCGCGGGATTGGGCAGGTTCCGGAACAACCCCGGGACCAGCACGATCATAAGAATGATCAGGATCGCCCCGGTGACCCCGGTGAACTGGGTTTTGGCGCCGGACCGTTCCGCCACCGCCGTCCGCGAACCGCTGGTGCTGACCGGGAATCCCTGGAACAGGCCGGCGGCCAGGTTGGCCGCGCCGATGCCGATCATCTCCTGGTTGCCGTTGATCTCCTGCCCGGTGCGGGCGGCGAACGCCGACGCCGTCGAGATCGTGTCGGCCAGGGAGACCAGGGAGATCCCCAGCGCCCCGGCGAACAGGAGCCCGAGGTCGGACAGGCGGACGTGCGGGATCGTGAGCGGCGGGAACCCCTTGGGCAGCACCCCGACCAGGCTCACGCCGTGATCGGCCAGGCTGAAGACGCTCGTCGCCGCGATGGCCAGCACGACCATGACCAGTACCGCCGGGATCTTGGGCAGCCAGCGCTGCAGGACCAGGATCACCGCGATCCCGGCGATCCCGACCGCGGCCGCGGCGGCCACCGCCTCGCCGTGGGCCAGGCCCTTGACGAAGCCGGTGAGCTCGGCGATCAGGTCGTCGCCCTCGACCTTGAACCCGAACAGCTTGGGCAGCTGCCCGACCAGGATGGTCAGCGCCAGTCCGTTCAGGTAACCGATCATCGTCGGCTTGGAGATCAGGTCGGCGATGAACCCGAGCTTGGCCACGGCCGCCACGATCATGATCGCCGCGACCATGAGCGCGAGCAGCGAGGCCAGCTCGACGGCCTGCTCGGCGTTGCCCTTGGCCATGACGAGCGGCAGGACCGTCGCCGCGATCATCGGTCCCAGCGAGGAATCCGGGCCGAGGACCAGGATCCGCGACGGGCCGAACGCCGCGTAGCCCAGCAGGCAGGTGATCGACGTGTACAGGCCGGTGATCGGCGGCAGGCCCGCCAGTTCGGCGTACGCCATGCCCTGCGGGACCAGCAAGGTGGTGAGCACCACGCCGGCCACGATGTCCTTGGTCAGCCAGTCGCGGCGGAAGGACGAGAGGGCGAGCCCGCGGCCCAGTGTGAACATCGGCGTCATATCTCCACAAGCCGGGACCCCATCGGCCCCCTACCGCAGCCTTTCATGATCCTGCGGCGGCCGGGCCTGCGTCATCACCCTCGGTGGGGTGAGGCGCGCAGGCCGCGGGCATGCGAGGATCCGCCGCGGTACCCCCTGGTACCTCGCGGCGTCCCGGAAAGCGGCGCTGTCCTGACCTCCGCCGGCCGGGCGGGTTCGGGGCTAGTCACCGGGGGATGGCGCTACCAGGTGCATGTCGATCACTTCGAGCCCGAGGCTGGTGATGCGGTCCATGAGCCCGGAGAGGGCTCCCTGGTCGGGTAGTTGGGCGCGGAGGGTGGTGGTGCCCGGGCCTAGGGTGACCTCGCAGTCGTCGAATTCCGCGCGCAGTGTGCTGCCTGCCTGGCCCGTGAAGGTGATCTCGTAGGTTTGCGATCGCACGGGTTACGCCTCACTGTCTGCCGGTTCAGGTTGGGTTCACGTTGACCAGCGTGCCCGGCGGCCGGGCGTGCGTCATCACCCCCTGCGGGGTGAGCTGGGAGGGTTTCCGCGCCGGGATGTGGCTTTGGTCCCTTCCTTCCGGGCGGCGGATGGGCTTGGGTAATGACTGGGTAAATCAGCGGGTGTATCGCGGAGCGGCGAGCTGGCGGGAGGGGCTGTCGTGGCAGACGGCGTGGCGGCCGGGGTTGGCGCCTGGCGGGGCGCCCGGTTCGCGCTGGCCAAGTTCCGGCCGACGACGCTGCCCGGTACGCTGGTCGGCCGGCCGGGGCTGCATGAGCGGCTGGCGGCCGGGGCGGGCCGGCGGCTGACGGTGGTGGTCGGGTCGGCGGGTTCGGGCAAGAGCGTGCTGTTGTCGAGCTGGGCGGCGGCCCGGGCGCCGGGTACCACGGCCTGGTTGTCGTGTGACCGGGGCGACGGCAACCCGGTGCGGTTCTGGGCCGGGTTCGTCGAGGCCCCGCGGGTCATCGGGCCGGGGTTCGGCGCTGACGCCGCCGAGCTGCTGGCCATGGACGGTGTCATGTCGGCTGATGTGACCGCGTCGATCGCCAACGACGCCGCGGGGTTGCCGGCTGGGTCGGCGGTCATCGTGGATGATTTCCACGCCGCGGCGCCTGCGGTGGCCGGGGATATGGCCGATCTGGTGGAGCGGTGGCCGGCCCGTACCGCGCAGCTGGTGCTGGCGGGCCGGGCCGACCCGCAGCTGCGGTTGCACCGGCTGCGGTTGGCGGGGGAGTTGTGCGAGCTGCGGGACCGGGACCTGTGCTTGTCGCTGGCCGAGAGCGGTGAGCTGCTGGCCAACTTCGGCGTGCGGGTCGGCGCTGGTGAGCTGGCGTTGTTGCACCAGAGCAGCGAGGGGTGGGCCGCGGCGGTGCAGATGGCGGCGCTGTCGCTGCGCGGCGCCGGTGACCCGGGGCGGGCGGCGCGGGCGCTGGATGTCCGCGGTCACGCGATCGCCGAGTACTTCATCGCCGAGGTGCTGCAGAGCCAGCCGCCCGAGGTGGCCCGGTTCTTGCTGGAGACCTCGGTGCTGGGGGAGCTGACCGCCGAGGCGTGCGCGGCGGTCACCGGCCGGGCGGACGCGGCCGCGTTGTTGCGCGGGATCGGCGCGGCCAACTTGTTCCTGGTGGGCCTCGATGACGAGCGGACCGCGTTCCGGTATCACCATCTGGTGCGCCGGCTGCTGCGCGCCGAGCTGCGGGCCCGGGACCGGGACCACGAGCGGGCTGTGCAGCTGCGGGCGGGCGAGTGGTTCGAGGCCGCGGGGGACGCGCGGCGGGCGGCGCGGCACTTCCTGGCGGCGCAGCAGCCCGGCCGGGCGCTGGCCTTGTTGCAGGACCGGGTGGTGCCCGGTTTCTTGCGCGACCCGGCGCTGCCCGCGCCGCTGGATCTGGCCGCGGCCGGCCCGGCGCTGCTGGCCGCGGCCCCGGACCAGGTGCTGGCCCTGGCCAGTGACCTGCTGTTGTCGGGTGACCCGGTCCGCGGCGGCCAGTACCTGGACCTGGTGGAGCGGGCCCGGCCGCCGATCGCGCCCGGGTCGGAGCTGGCGGCCCGGTACGCGGCCATGCGCGCGTTCGGTTACGCGCAGGCCGGGCGCCTGGAGCAGGCCGTGACGGCGGCCCTGGCCGCCCGCGCCGTCCAGGACCGGGTCCAGGTCGCCGACGAGTGGCCCGCCGCTGTCGCGCTGATCTTGCTGCGGGTCTATCCGTGCCTGGAGGACTACCAGGCGGTGGAGCGTGAGGCCGCGCGGGCGCTGGCGCTGCCCGGGCTCACCGAGCCGGCCCGGCTGGTGCTGGTGCCGGGCGCGCGGGCGCTGGCCTGGGCCCAGGCCGGCCACCTGGCCGCCGCGGCCGAGGCCGCCGGGGCCGCGGCCGCGGCGGCGGCGCGGCTGGGTTTCGGCCAGCACTTCTTCGCCGTGGATCACCTGCGCGCCCAGGCCGCGCTGGCGCTGGAACGGCGTGACCTCGACACCGCCGAGCGGCTGACCGAGCGGGCGCTGTCGATAACCGAGCGGCGGCGGCCGCTGTTTGAGTTCCTGGCGCTGCTGGACCGGGCCAGGATCTGGGCCGCCCGCGGGCAGGTCCGCGACGCGCTGGCCACCGTCAAGACCGCGCGGCTGGTCCTGCCCGGGACCAGGCCGGTGCTGCTGGCACAGGCCGACGAGCTGGCGGCGCAGCTGCGCCTGTCGCTCGGCGACCTGGCCGGGGCCGCCGAGCTGGCCGCCCGGCTGCCCGGCGCCCGCCGCAGCCTGCTGCAAGCCAAGATCGCCCTCGCCGGCGGCGACCACCAGGCCGCCGCCGCCCGCCTGCAGGCCCCGGCGCCGGGCCAGCCCACCCCGCGGCGCGCGCTGGAGCGCCAGGTACTGCAGGCCGCCGTGGCCATCGACCGCGCCGACCCGATGACCGCCGGCATCGTCGGCGGCGTCCTGCACGCCGCCCGCCACGGGGGCTTCCTCAACACCGTCGTCACCACCGCCCCCCCGCTGACCAGCTACCTGATCGAGCACTGGGCCCACGTACGCCCGGACCCGCTCATGGAACAGCTCATCGCCGCGGCCATGCACGCACGCGCCGCCCAGCCCAACGGCTCGGCGCCCGGCCACGCGCTCGCCGGGCCGCTGACCCCGGCCGAGCTGCGCATCCTGCAACTCCTGCCGACCAGCACCTACCTGCAGATGGCCGCCACCCTCTACATCTCCCGCAACACCGTCAAAACCCACCTGCGATCGATCTACCAGAAACTCGCAGTCACCTCGCGAACCGCCGCCATCGAACGCGCCATCGACCTACAGCTGATCTAAGACCAGACAAGAA